>CANJIV010000014.1 GCA_947474595.1 Solirubrobacterales bacterium | reverse complement strand
TGCAGTTCAACCTCGTCACGATCAAGGGCATCAAGAACAAGTTCTTTGGCCAAGGCCTCTTCTTCGCCGAGCTCACCGGACCAGGCAAGGTCTGGCTCCAGAGCCTTTCGATGTCCTCACTTGCGCAGTCGCTGCAGCCGTTTCTAAGCGGCAACTAGCGGCTCGCATTCAGGCCGCTAGCGTGCGCCGCGATGTTTTAGACATCCGCGCCCGCAGGTCAACGACCTCTGGGTCATCTGCAAGCTTCAAGGCTTGATTACAGGCCTCTAGGCACTCCTCGACTCTGTCGCTGCGGGCCAATGCGTGTGCATAGCGGCTCCATGCCGCCTGGGAGTCTGGCCTTAAGAGGGTCGCTTGCTGGCAGGCCGAAACCTCTCCATCGAGGTCACCACTGAGGCTCAGTGCGAGCGCCAGATCAAGCAGAGACGAAACGGTTGGCTCCAGTGAGCGGGCTCGTTCAAGCGCGGTGATCGCTGCCTGACGGTCTCCCATACGTAAGCGCAGTCGTCCGAGGCGCGCCCACGCAGCCGCCTCACGTGGGACTATCGCAACCGTTCGCGTGGCCGAGTCGGCTGCCTGTGTGAGTGAGCCCATATCTTCATAAATACGAGCGGCGAAGCGGTGGACAGCAGCACGCTTGCCTTCCACGCGCGCCCAATCACGCACCGAGCGCGCGGCCGCGGGGAGGTTGCCCGACTGCCAGAAGGCGAGCGTCATCAGCCTCAGCACGGCGGGATCATCTGGCGCAGAGTCGCGCGCGTAGACCAGTCGCTGGGCTGCCAGGGCATGATCTCCCTCTGCGACGGCGTGTTGGGCTGCGGTCATAAAGCGCTGAACGCGCTCGTGGGCGGGGTCAGGTCTTGAGAAGTCGACGAACTGCAGTGTCCCGGCGGGTATCGTGCGTACTCCGACTTGGAACTTAACTCGTGCCCACTGTTGGGCGTCGTCGCCTTCGCCCGAGAAGTAGATACCGGTCACGTTGCCCACGCCCCACTCGGGGTATGCGATACAGCGCGCATATCGGTGGACAACCGAGTGGTCAGGCGTGCGATCACCGAAGGGATCGTTGGCGGCACGATCGACCGAGCGTTCGCGAGCGGCCTGCTCCTCTTCATAGGCGCGCCGACCCGCCTCGGCGCGAGCTGCGCGAGCGGCTGCGGCGCTCGCGCGCACGGCGTTGGTCGAGACTTTTCCGCCTCGCGACTGGCCGGCGAGGCGCTCTAGCTGGTCGGCGGCGCGGTTGATGGCCTGAAGATGGCGCTCGTGTTCGATCTGCTTGCCTACCGGCGCGATGTCGGGATGCCACCGTTTGGCCATCTTGCGCCGCGCGAGCTGAACCTGACGTTGGTTAAACGGTGGCTCAAGCTCCAAAATCAGCAGGGCCTGCTCGACATCGAGGATCGCGGACATAACCACTAACGGTATCGAGATGGCGTTCGGGGGTCGCTGGTGGCCCCATAGATGGGACCAGACGAGCTTCGATGGCCCTCTGTCGCTATCCTCGCGCGTCCATGTCGAGTCAATACATATTCACGATGTACCGCCTCTCTCGGATCCATCCGCCAGACAAAGAGGTGCTCAAAGACGTCTCGCTCTCCTTCATGCCGGGCGCCAAGATCGGGGTGCTGGGGCTAAACGGTTCGGGTAAATCGACGCTCTTGAGGATCATGGCTGGGATCGACACAGAGTTTCGCGGCGAGGCACAGCTAGCCCCCGGCGCCACGGTCGGTCTGCTCGAACAGGAGCCCCACCTTGACGAGACCAAGGACGTCCGCGGCAATGTTGAAGAGGGGGTCAAAGAGACACGGGCGCTGCTCGATCGCTTTAACGAACTGGCCGCCAACTACTCAGAAGAGACAGCCGATGAGTTCGGTCGCCTTCAGGAGAAGATCGACGCCGCCGACGCGTGGAACCTCGACACAATGCTCGACACCGCGATGGACGCTCTGCGTCTTCCTCCCGGGGACGCAGATGTGACCACACTCTCTGGCGGCGAGCGCCGCCGGGTTGCTCTCTGTCGACTGCTCCTAGATGCCCCCGACCTACTCCTGCTCGACGAGCCGACTAACCACCTCGACGCCGAATCGGTGGGATGGCTTGAGCGACACTTAGAGGAGTACAAGGGCACGGTCGTTGCGGTCACCCACGACCGCTACTTCCTTGACAACGTTGCCGGTTGGATTCTCGAGCTAGATCGTGGCCAAGGGCTGCCATTTCAGGGTAACTACTCGTCCTGGCTTGAGCAGAAGCAAGCGCGCTTGGCCCTAGAAGACCGCAAAGACGCCAACCGCGCGCGCACAATCGCCGCTGAGCTTGAATGGGTGCGTACTAACCCCAAGGGTCGGCGCACGAAGTCCAAGGCCCGTCTGAGCAACTACGAGGCCCTTCTAGCCGAGGACCGCAACGTCAAGCTCGATCAAGTTCAGATCCATATCCCAGCTGGGCCGCGACTCGGTGACCTAGTCGTCCAGGCGAACGGGCTTCGTAAAGGCTACGGAGATCGTCTGCTGATCGAGGATCTCTCCTTTGATCTCCCGCGCGGGGGGATCGTCGGTGTGATCGGTCCAAACGGCGCGGGCAAGACGACGCTCTTTAGGATGATTACCGGGCAAGAGAAGCCAGATGGGGGAGAGCTGCGTATCGGTGATACGGTCGAGCTCGCCTACGTCGACCAGTCCCGCGACGCGCTCGACGCTGACAAGAACGTCTGGGAAGAGATCTCCGGCGGCGCCGACCACATCAAGGTCGGCGACCAAGAGATGAACTCTCGGGCTTACGTCGCAGGGTTCAACTTCAAGGGATCTGATCAACAGAAGAAGGTCGGCAAGCTCTCCGGCGGCGAACGCAACCGACTTCATATGGCGAAGTTGCTGAGGTCTGGCGGCAACCTGCTGCTGCTCGATGAGCCGACCAACGATCTAGACGTCGACACCCTACGCGCCCTAGAAGAGGCACTCCTAGCCTTCGGCGGCTGCGCAGTTGTGATCTCCCACGATCGCTGGTTCCTAGATCGCGTCGCGACCCACGTCCTAGCCTTCGAGGGCGACTCTCAAGTCGTCTGGTTTGAGGGCAACTTCGAGGCTTACGAGGAGAACCGGCGCGAGAAGCTAGGCGCCGATGCCGACCGCCCACACAGGATTACCTACAAGCGGCTAGTCAAGGGTTAAGCGCAGCGGGTAGGTGGCGGTGT
Organism: Solirubrobacterales bacterium; assembly: GCA_947474595.1. GTDB lineage: Bacteria > Actinomycetota > Thermoleophilia > Solirubrobacterales > Solirubrobacteraceae > CANJIV01. The sequence goes on along the minus strand of CANJIV010000014.1, from coordinate 25,829 downwards.
TGGGTAGGCGGTAGCGGGCGTGTGGGTAGGCGGTAGCAGGCCGACGGCGGCGGGCGGTTCGGCGGTAGCTGGTGCGCGGCGGCGGGCGGGTAGGCGGTAGCGGGCGTGTGGGTAGGTGGACGCAGCGTGTGGGTAGGTGGACGCAGCGTGTGGGTAGGCGGTAGCGGGCCGACGACGGCGGCGGGAGCGTGTGGGTAGGTGGACGCAGCGTGTGGGTGCTCTGCAATGCGGGCGCGCGAAGGTCACGGGAGGCGCCGGGCATCTCTTAGCCGTGATGCGCGAGTCCTTGCGTAAACCCGCGCGGGATCTGCGCAACTTACAGTCCCTCTCCCCTACAAAAGGCCGTGAGACGACCGCTTCTTGGGGGGTCAGCGCAGTTGTCCTGACATATTCAGGGTTCGGGAGCTGACCCCCCCAAAAAAAGAACCGCTCGCCGCGCGCTGAGGACGCCCGCGCCCTGCGGGACGCCCGCGCCCCCCGCGCACCCCGCGCGTGCGCCATTACGCTTGCGTGCGAGAATGCAAGGCATGACGCAAATCAAAGTAGTCGAGTTCACAGACCCCGCCTGCCCCTTTGCGTTCTGCGCAGAGCCGGCTCGCTTGCGGATGTTGTGGCGCTATGGCGACCACCTCGACTGGTCTCGCCAGATGGTGGTCCTCTCCCAGAATCTGGAAGAGATCACCAAGCGAGGTCTCACGACCGCCATACTGGCCGGGGCAATGGCGAACCTGGGGCGCCTGCACCGCATGCCGATCGATCCCACCGAGCGCTCACGCCTGGCGATCAGCAAGCCAGCATGTAGAGCAGTTGTGGCCACACGTCTCTACGCCCCAGTCTTGGAGTCCACGATCCTCCGCGCTCTGCGTGTACTCACGATGAGCGGGCACTTTCTCGACGATCAAGAGACGATCGACCAAGCCGCCGACTCCTCTGGGATTTCGGCGCAAGAGCTGCAGGGATGGATGAAGACCCCTCAGGTCGAGGCCGAGCTTAAGTCCGATATGGCAGCCGCACGGGCGCCGTCAGAGGCGGCGCTGCAGCTAAAGAACAAGCTTGCTGCCACAGATCAGGGCTGGCGCTATACCTGCCCCTCCTACCGCTTCCAAACCGATAGTTCGAGCCTTGAGATCCCTGGCTTTTGGCCACCGGAGGTCTATGACTTGGCCTTAGCGAACCTCGCTCCGAAGCTCGTCCCACGCGAGAAGCCCACCGATGTCAGCGAGGTGCTTGAGTGGGCCGCTGCGCCACTGGCCACTGCAGAGGTCGCAGCACTCTGTGCAATCGGCTTCGACGAGGCTCACCAGGAGCTTGCCAAGGTGGCAACCCTAGAGAGCGTCGGCGAAGACGGCTATTGGACGCCCCGATAGGAGGAGTTGTCGGCTTAGCTGGCTAGAGCGCTAGCTAAGCAGCGCTGTGGCCGCCGTCAAGAATCGCCAGTAGCAGCGGAGTGAGAGCGGCGCCGTCGGCGGCAACACCGTCAGCCTCACCTAGATCGGAGGCGCCAAAAGGGCCGGTCGCCACAGCCAAGACCCGGACACCGTCGGCGCGCGCACAAGCGATGTCACGTGGCGTGTCGCCGATCACAACCGTACGGTCACGCGGGAAGGGCATCCGATCGCTACCGGCCCTCGCGCGCGCTATCGCAGGGAGCTGGTCGCGGTCCTCACTGTCAGAGCCAAATCCTCCCGGGCACTCAGTGAAATACTCGCCGATCCCAGCGCGGGCAAGCTTGAGACGAGCGATCGGCTCATAGTTGCCGGTGACCAGTGCAAGAGTCACCTCTTCGCGCAGAGAGAGCTGCTCGAGTAGATCAGAGATGCCGGGTGCCACCGTTGAGCTCAGGTCAGGTGGGCAGAGCGAAGCGTAGGCCTCGCAAGCCGCGGCTCTAAACTCGTCGGCGCGCTCGGTGGTCTGCTCATCAGGGACTCCGCAGGCCCGCAGGATGCTCCGCGCGATCTCTCCATCGGTACGGCCAGCCGACTCGACTTTAGGCGGCGCCGTGATGCCGTGGACGTCGGCTAGGGCTTGATGGATCGCAACAGCGTGCTCTCTGCTGGCGCGTTGGAGCAGCGTCCCGTCGATGTCAAAGAGGAGAAGCATCTAGTGATCTCAGCTACCAGCCGAGCATGATCAACGCTCAAAGCTAACGTCGCAGGGCAGTCGCATCGCAAACGCTGCGATCAGCTTCGCGCACGCCTCGACGTCGGAGAGCTGAACCATCTCAACGGGTGAGTGCATGTAGCGCAGCGGAATCGACACAACGCCTGTGGGGACGCCGCCTCGGCTTAGATGGACTGCGTCGGCATCGGTACCAGTACGCCCGGCGTGGGCCTCGACTGTAAAAGCGATCCCCTCAGCCTCGGCCGCCGCGTGGAGCATCTCAAAGACCATCGGATTAATCGTCGAGCCGCGGTCGATTACCGCTCCGGAGCCAAACTCGTGCTTACCGATCTCCTTGACGTCGATCCCGGGAGCGTCGGTGGCGTGTGTGACGTCGACGATGATCGCGACGGCTGGGTCCAGCGAGTAGGCGCTGGTCTGAGAGCCACCAAAGGTGATCTCCTCTTGAACTGCAGCGACCGCAGCGACATCACCTGGAGCGCCGCCAGCTTGGGCAACCAAACGAGCCGCCTCGCAGGCGATGTATGCGCCAAGGCGGTTGTCCATCGACCGCGAGGCAAGGCGCCCGTTGGGCAGTGCCACCGGCTCGCCGCTGATCACCGCTACGTCGCCAACTCGTACGAGAGCGCCCGCATCGTCGCTGTCGTTTGCGCCGATGTCGATGTGGAGGTCCTTGATCTTGGCGACCTGCTTGCGGTCCTCCTCTTTGAGCAGGTGGATCGGCTTCTTGCCGATAACGCCAGCTATCGATCCCTCCCGCGTGATTACCTCAACTCGTTGGCCAACGAGGATCTGTGGATCCCAGCCGCCGATCCCAGCAAAGTAGAGAAAGCCTGAATCGTCAATGTGGGTTACGACCAAGCCGATCTCGTCGATGTGGCCGATGATCGCAAGCAACGGCCCGTCAGAGGTGCCCTTCACACGCGCCACAGATGAACCCAACGTGTCGCTGGTGACCTCTGCGAAGGCGCTAGCGGCCTCGCGCCAGACCAGCGCAGGGGCTGTCTCATAGCCAGATGGCCCAGGAGCTGTCAGAAGTCTCTGTAGGAGCGGGGGAGTGGTCATGGCGAGCAGGTTACCGTGATAACACGCCTAGGTCGCCAAGGGGCTAAGGACAAAGCGGGCTCAGTTAGCCAGAAGCTGGCGCAGAACGTAGGGCAGGATCCCACCATTGCGGAAGTATTCAACTTCCTTAGGCGTGTCGATCCGGACCCGAGCAGTGAACTCGATCTCAGCGGCGCGAACGGTCACCTGCTTGGCCTCGCCGCCTTCAAGACCGATGATCTCAAAGGTCTCAGCTCCGGTTAGCCCTAAAGAGCTAGCGTTTTGGCCATCGACGAACTCAAGCGGCACGACACCCATTCCGACGAGGTTGGAACGGTGGATGCGTTCAAAGCTCTCTGCGATTACTGCTCGCACGCCCAGCAGCATCGTGCCCTTAGCTGCCCAGTCGCGCGACGATCCCGAGCCGTACTCCTTGCCGGCCAGCACGATCAGAGGAGTCTCGTCGCGTTGGTAGGCGATTGCGGCGTCATAGATCGCCATCTCGTCACCGGAGGGAAGATGGATCGTGACTCCACCCTCGGTCCCCGGCGCAAGGAGATTGCGCAGTCGGATGTTGGCAAACGTGCCGCGCATCATCACTTCGTGGTTGCCTCGGCGAGAGCCGTAGGAGTTGAAATCCTTAGGCGTGACGCCGTGCTCCTCTAAGTAGCGACCTGCTGGTGAGCCTGGCTTGATCGCCCCTGCGGGCGAGATGTGGTCGGTCGTGACGCTGTCACCAAGCATTGCCAGAACGCGGGCGCCGCCGATGTCACTTACCGCTACGGGATCGCGCGGCATAGCCTCAAAGTAAGGCGGATTGCGTACGTAGGTGGAGCTGTCGTCCCACTCAAAGAGGTCGCCCGTCGGGGTCTGCAGTGACTGCCACCGCTGATCACCGTCGAAGACCTCGGCATAGGAGGCGCGGAACATGTCGGATGCAACTGCCTCTTCCATCACGCTGTGAATCTCAGCTTCACTGGGCCAGAGATCTGCCAGAAAGACCGGCTCACCGTGGCGGTCTTGGCCCAGGGGCTCTGAGTAAAGGTCGATATCCATCGTCCCGGCGAGGGCGTAGGCGACGACCAAAGGCGGGGAGGCGAGGTAGTTCATCTTCACGTCTTGGTTGATGCGGCCCTCAAAGTTACGGTTTCCAGAGAGCACCGAACAGACGGCGAGGTCGCCGGAGTCAATCGCGGCAGAGATCTCATTAGCCAGAGGGCCGGAGTTACCGATGCAGGTCGTACATCCGTAGCCGACGAGGTTGAACTTCAAGGCGTCGAGATACTCGCTTAGGCCAGCCTGGTCTAGGTAGGCAGTGACTACCTTGGAGCCCGGTGCGAGCGAGGGCTTGACCCACGGCTTAACTTCAAGTCCGCGCTGAACGGCGTTGCGAGCCAAGATGCCAGCCGAGATCATCACCGAAGGGTTAGAGGTGTTGGTGCAGCTAGTGATCGCTGCGATCACGACGTGACCGTGGTCAAGCGTCGTGGGAGTGCCGTCGCCAAGCGTTAGCTCAACGGCGCTACCGCTTCGATCTGTGAAAGTGGCAAGCGAGTCCGCAAACATCGCCTTTGACTCTGTCAGTGGAACCCGCTCTTGAGGTCGTCGAGGTCCGGCGATGCTTGCAACGACATCGCCAAGGTCAAGGGCCACGCTCTCAGAGTAGGTCGCCTCTTGGGTGCCGGCATCGTGGAAGAGCCCTTGTGCGCGGGCGTAGGCCTCAACGAGGTCGATCTGGGCGGCTGGGCGGCCGGTGAACTCTAGGTAGCGCAGCGTCTCGGCGTCGATCGGGAAGATCGCACAAGTCGAGCCAAACTCAGGCGACATATTCGCGATCGTCGCGCGGTCAGCTAGCGGCAGTTTGGCCAGTCCGGGCCCGAAGAACTCAACGAACTTGCCGACTACGCCATGGGCGCGAAGCATCTCGGTTATGGTCAGCACGAGGTCTGTTGCTGTGGATCCCTCAGGTAGCTCTCCAGAGAGACGGAAGCCGACGACTTGTGGGATAAGCATCGACATCGGCTGACCGAGCATTGCTGCCTCGGCCTCGATCCCTCCGACGCCCCAACCGAGCACGCCTAAGCCGTTGATCATCGTTGTGTGAGAGTCGGTTCCAACGAGCGTGTCGGGGTATGCGCGAGAACTCTCCTCGTCGACAAAGACAACCCGGGCTAGGTACTCCAAATTAACTTGGTGAACGATGCCGGTGTCGGGCGGAACGACCTTGAAGCCGTCAAAGGCGCCCTGTCCCCAACGCAGGAAGGCGTAGCGCTCTTGGTTGCGCTCGAACTCAAGCTCGGCGTTGATCTCAAAGGAGTCTGCTGTTCCGAAACGGTCAACTTGAACGGAGTGGTCGATCACAAGTTCGGCCGGAACGAGCGGGTTGATCTTGGCGGGGTCGCCGCCCATCGCTGCCATCGCGTCACGCATAGCGGCGAGGTCTACGACGCTTGGAACACCGGTGAAGTCCTGCATCAACACGCGGGCGGGCGTGAAGGCGATCTCTTTAGATGGCTGGGCATCTGCGTCCCAGCCGGCAAGCGCGGCAATGTCAGTCGCTGTGACGCTTACGCCGTCTTCAGTGCGTAGGAGGTTTTCCAGCAGGATCTTCAGAGCAAACGGTAGGCGCTCAACGTCAAAGCGCGACTGCAGTGCGTTGAGTTCAAAGATCTCGTATTCGCGGCCGCCGCTGGAGAGTGAGGTGCGAGTGCCGAAGCTGTCTGGATGATCGGTCATATGTGGACCCCATCTTGCCAAGAGCGCGCCGGCGGTGCTTACTCGGGTAAGTGCTTAGCGCAACTTGGGGGGTATGACGTAGATGCGCGCGTCATCGGTAGTCCGCCCCGGATCGTCAGAGGAGGTCGGCGCTACGCGGTAGATATCTAGGTGGCGACCGATGATCGCGCCGCCAGTGTCATCGGCGTAGTACCAGCCGGAGCCTCCGGTCAGCTTCTTATAGGCGGGGATGTAGATCCTGCTGCCAAGTGCGATTAGGTCAGTGTCTACGGCAACGCTCTCATTCGGGACTAGCGCCCGAGCCGGACCGTCTTGGAAGTTAACTTCGGCCAACGGCTTAAAGCGCACCCCGACACCGCGGTACCAGCCGCCTAAATCGTAGGGCCAAGTGAACTGCCCCTTAGCGTTTAGCCAGTAGCCGCCAGCGCGCCAGTAGACGCCCGCGCAGACACACCAAGGAGTCCCGAAGTTGTTGACCCAGCCGCCCACTCCCATGCCGTTGATGTGGTACATCCGGCCGTCGAGCCCCTTGCCTTCTCCTTGCATCGAGACTCCGCGAGCCGAGTAAAGCCAGTCGACGCGGTGGCGTGTGTTTAGCCCCGGAACCGCGATTTTACGGCCCTTAAACCAAGCTTCTGGAGCAGGGAAGTACTCGGTGATCTTCACGTTTGTCAGCCAGGTCGGCTTAGCGATCTGGCCGGCTCGTACGGGCCCTGTAGGCCGCACAGGCTTCGGCGTTGGGGCGGGCTTTGGCGTCGGCTCGCTCCCAGGCGTCCCGCCGGTTGGGGGTGTGAGCGCTGATGCGGTCGCCTCGCCAGCCGAGAGAGAGATCGCCGCGGCCACTGCCAAGGTAGCCCAAAGAGTCGCGGCGGCCCGTGGCTTGGTGATCTGTAGTTGGCCCATCGTTATACGCCGACGATCAACTTAACTGATCGGCCCAGGCGCGCACCAAAGGAGCGATCAGCGGGCGCCCGCCAGATCTATTCCAGCGAGCAAACACCCAGGCCCCAGCGATCTGATCAAACTTAATGTCGCCCTCACGCCAGGCGGCCTCAATCTGAGGGTCTTGATTAATCCACTTGGCCGAGTCGGTCAGCTTCCAAGGCCCCCTGTCATCGATCGGCTGAGCTGGGTCAAGAATCTGGGCGTCACTGCTATCTGGCGACTGGGAGGCGTTGGGGTGAAGTAAGGAGTAGTGGGAGGCCGCGGTGTCGTCGTAAGTGCCGGTCTTGATCATCACAAGGAAGTTAGAACGCTGGGCCGGGGTCAGAGAGCGATAGGCGCGCACCAGCGGCGAACTGTTGGCAAAAGTTGGCTTCCAAGGGGAGACCCCCGGCAGGTAATCCTCAGAGATCGCTAGCTGGACTGCCCCTTCGGTCATCTCGCTGACAAGGTCTGGATAGAGCGTGACCATCGAGAGGCCCGAGAGCGTGTAGTAGTAGGCGTCATGGGCGCTACGGTTGAGCGTGCCTGGGGTCCACGCAGGCTTTGCGGGTGGCGCGAGCATCTTCATCACCATCGCTAGGCAGCTCAACATGCAGCCCTCGTTGGCGATCGTGTTCCCGTCGGCGTAGGGGTAGAGAAGCGACGAGGCGTCGGCGCGCGACTGATGGTTGAGGGTCATGTCGGCTTTGATCACCAGCTTGCGATCCCACATCAGCTGCCTACCCCAACGGGGATCGTCTTGGCGGTAGGGCATCGCCGCGGTGTTGACTTTGCCCGCCGCGCCGGCCAGCGCAGCAGACGTGGTGGCGGTTGCACCACTGGCACCCGCGTCAGCGCAGGCGGCAATCAGCGAGCCAACACCAACAGTTGCTCCAGCGCCGATTGCCGAGTGGATGAAGTTACGACGAGTCGAAGATCCCACAACTTAGATTGTAAGAGTCGCGGGGGATCGATGTCGCAGATCAACTACCAACCAAGCAAACCTACGGTCGGTAGCTGCCGGTGACAGCGCTTGGCGTCCGTGCCCCAAGCTTACGAGCCTCATAGGAGAAGTGGGGGAAGTTGACCGATCCCCAGCCCGAAGCGACGTCATAGTATTTCGTAGCGCTACAGCAGCCCAGATTGGTGAACGCTGGGGAGAGAAGCTTGCCGAGATCGTTTCCGACCTTCGTTACGTCGCGGAAGACCTTATTTCGTGTCGACGCCTTGGCCGCCAACTTGTAGATCGTCGGGTTGAGGAAGCCGAGCCTGGATTGCCCAGCGGCCTTGGCCTGTTGGTTGGCTATCGCAACGCCAGCGGCGAACAGAGGGGTAGCCGCGCTGGTGCCGCCGACGTTTTTCCAGCCATTTAAGCCAGGGACGTTGGCGGCGTAGATCGCATAGCCCGGAATACCGTCTCCAAGCAGCGTGACATCGGGCACGGTGCGAACAAGGTTGCCCGGGTCGACGCCCAGGCCGACCTGCCAAAGAGGCTTCTCGAACAACAGGCTGTAACCGCCGACGCTACCGCCGAACTCACTCGGGGAATCGTTCCACACGACTTCTTCGGTGATCTTGTTGGCTGAGTTAAGCGAGAAGTTGGTGCCGCCAACGCCGGTTACCCACTCCGAACTAGCCGGATACCACACTGTCAAGAGTGGCAGTGCTGAACTGTTGTTATCTAGATCGCAGCCGCTTGACCCGGTGTCGCCTGTGGAGGCCACGACGGTGATGCCAGCCGTCGCGGCCGCTTGCAGGACCCGTTCCCATGCCACAATGACGGGCATCTGTCCCGACAGGGTGGGCTCGCAGGTACCAACAGAGGCCGAGATGACCGATGGACGTGGCCGGTGTGGGTGCTCAACTGCGACAGCGAACATTTTGACAAGGTCGGAGTAATTATTGGCGGATTCGAGAACATGGATCGAGCTCAGGCCGGGGGCCGCGGCAGCCAGCACCTGCAGGTCCAGAGTAGTCTCGCCGCCTGGTGGGAGTGGGCTCTTGAGCCCGATCAATCCGAGGGTCGTGGGCGGCGGCTTGTAGCCAAAGCAGGCGCCTGCTGTTTCGAGATCAGAGCGATCGAAGCCATCAACTTCAAGTAGCGTAACCCGTTGCCCCTGGCCTTTAAATCCCTTTTTGTGCAGGTCGCTGAGGCCATAGGCACTGCTTATCTGATTTGGCGTGTAAGCGGGGATATAGAGCGTAGGATCTAGGTTAAATCCAGCCTCTCGGCCAGCTGCGCAGCCGGATTGCGTTCCAAGGTTAGCCCTCACAGAGCTCCCCTTTAAACGCTGCTTAGCGTTGAGCTTGAGGCCCTGCTGCCGGGTCAGTGGCATGGCTATGGCGGGCGTCACCGCAGGGGAGTCGTCGAGGCCAACGACGCCGGTAACAGTGCCCGCAAGTGAGGCTGGAAGTTGCGGCTTAGCCGTAGGTGCGACGTAGCGCTTGGCGCTGTTACGGGCGCGGTAGGAGGCAAAGCCGGTCGAGAAGAGTGCGCTGGCCTGAGCGACAGTCGCTTCGGTATTTATCCAGAAGTTGCCGAGGCCGGCGCTGTATTTAAGGCCAGCTGCTCGCAGGACTTCTACTACCCGAGCGCGGTCAGAAGCAGACGAGCCAAAGCGCTGGCCGATCTGGGCAGGGGTTAAGTACTTGCCGTATAGCGGGGAGGAGGGATCTGAGACCGCGCTGGCGTAGGCCTTAAGCCCCGCGTCGTCGCCGCGCAGCGTGAGCAGAATGCTCAGCCGGTGGCTGGACGAAGCTGTCCCAACAGGGCTTCCCTTACTGGCGGCGCTCGAGCTGGCAAAGACCCCATCGGCGCTCGCCACGGCTGGAGCTGCGGCCAGCAGTGCGGCCGTGATTAGCAGTGCGCGGGCAAGGCGTGGTGTGTTCATGGCGAGCAGCCTACTATGTGCCTCGCCTAGCTGTGGCGATCGGTTTGGCACTTTGATAGCTTGCCCACGACGAGCCCCACGACTTAGAACCGACTAGAGGAGCCCCGATGACCTGTTCTCGTAAACATCTACTAATCACAGGAACCTCATCAGGGATCGGCAAGGCGACGATGGACGCCGCGCTTGAGGCCGGCTACCACGTCTTCGCCGGCGACCGCTCGGTCAAGATAAACGAGCTTCCAAACGATCACGACGCGCTAACCCGCCTCCACCTCGACATCACAAACGACGACGACATCGCAGCCACCGTCGCAGCGATCTCAGCCCACGTCGGCGACGCCGGCCTCGACGGGCTGGCAAACATCGCCGGCGTCGGCATCCCTGGCCCGCTCGAGACGCTGCCGATCGATTCCCTGCGCGCATCATTCGCAGTTGATGTCTTTGGCCAGATCGCTCTCACGCAGCCGCTGCTGCCGCTGATCCGCAAAGCAACGGGCAGGATCATCTTCATCGGCTCGATCGGCGACCGCGTGACGATCCCGTTTATGGGTGCGCTGACGGCCGCCAAGTCGGCGATCGCCTCCCTTAATGACACGCTGCGCCAGGAGCTCGCGCCATGGGGGATTGAAGTGATTCTCGTAGAACCGGGATTCATCAAGACAGGTGCTAATAAGACCTCCAAGGCGCTGATCGACAAGGTGCCAGAGAGCTTTACCCCTGAGCAGGCCACGCTCTACGCAGAGACCTTCAAGCAGTTCACAGCCGGCGGCTACAAGACTCAAGAGGCCGGCAGTCCGCCAGAAGACGTAGCCGCAGTGATCCTCGAAGCGCTCACAACAAAGCACCCCAAAGCCCACTACCTAACCGGCTCCAAGGCCCACCTGATGGCAGCGGTTGGGAAGCTACCAGCGAAGGTTCAGGACGCGGGCAAGCGCAAGGCGTTTGATTTGCCGGGGAAGGGTGAGAAGAAGGCTTAGGCCTAGCTCGCCTAGCTCGCCCTGCTCGTCTCGCTCTCCGCGCTGATGAAGGCCGCGGTTGTGGCTACTTGAAGCTGTAGCTCTTGCGGTTCACGGTGCCGCTAACGGAGCCCTTCTTTGGTGTTACCGATACAAGCCACTTGCCCTTGGTGAGCTTGATCGTGCAGGAGCGGCGCGCGACCCTCTTCTTGCCTTGCTTGATCGTGACGTTCTTGCAGGAGCCGGTCTTCGTCACACGGCCGCTTGTTGCGGTGAGCCTGTAGGTAACGCCGGTCACCGGCGTGATCACCGCGGTAACGGTCTTCGCTTTCGCTGATGACGACCAAGTCACAGCGGGCTTTGCGGGCTTGGATTTTGGTCTCGGTGTTGGTGTGTCTGGTGTTGAGACTGGTGTTGGCTCCGGTGGAGCTGGAGCGCCGCAAGTCCAACCCTGCAGCGTCCCGTACCACTGCAGGAACGGGTAGCCGTCGTTGTTGGCGGCGCAGCTAACCCACTTCTGCGTCGTTGGCCACGTCTCGGAGATGTCCCAGTTTGCGGCTGAGTAAAACGCGGCCGTTGTCATCTCGGCCTGCGTTGCCTGCGTGCCGTAGGAATTTGCGTGCGTGTTATCGGCGTCGGTCGGGTTCCAGAATGACGCCATGATCGTAGGAGCATTTGGATCGAAAGCTCCCAGGATCCCTCCTACGGCGCTGGCTTCCCCGTGCACCGCGCTTCGCGAGTAGGTATTGCTGATCGTCAAGTTACCCGCATAGTTCTTCCCGACCACGCCGCCTGCCGGCCCTACTCCCGTCAGGGTTCCAGTCGAGTAAGAATCAGTTATCGAGTTGCCTGCCTCCGCCACGCTGCCGCTCACGTTTGAACCGCCGACGAGTCCTCCGATAGGAGTGTCCGTTCTATCGGGCCGCGGGTCAGAGTACGTGACGTCTCCCGTGGCAAATGATTCTGAGATCGCGGTTCCACTGTTTGGCTGGTGGTCGAGCAGCCCCACCAGTCCTCCGGCGTATCCCTCGCCGAGCGCAGTGACAGTGACGTTTCCGCTCGCGAATGACCTTGTGACTGTCACCGGCGCTGCTTGAGACCAGATCCCCCCAATCAGCCCGCCGATAAAAATATGTCCGCTCACCGCACCGGTCGCCGACGAATCTGAGATCTCACTGCTGAGCGTCCCGCCCCCCTCGACGCTGCCCACGAGGCCGCCGGCGCACCAGAGGTACCCGACGATCACAGCGGCGGACGAGGACGATGAAATATCCGATCCTCCATTCAGGGTCCCAACGAGTCCGCCAGCAACTTGGCCTGTGATTATCCCGCTGGAGTGGACGTTGGAGATCTGCGTTTCGTTGTCGGCAAGTCCGACCAACGCGCCAACGCTCCACCAATTCGTGTTGTTGCCTGTTGTGAGCGAGGCTATGGCGTCTTCGAGGTAAAGATTTGCGAGAGTCGCGCCGCTGGTCACTCCAAAGAGGCCGCTGTTGTTAGCTTCGGCGTGCATGACGTTGAGTCCGATGATCTTCTTGCCGCCGCCATCGTAGCTGCCGGCGAAGGGCGTGGCCGCCGTGCCGATCGTTGTCGTCCACGTCGGCTGGGCGCTTAGGTCAATGTCGGCGGTCTGCTTGAAGTACTGGTCAGCAGCCAAGTATTCGGCGTTGTCCCGCATGCACTGAAGGTTGCCAACTGTGGCGATCAGGAATGGGTGCGCAGCGGTTCCGTCGGAGACGCCGGCCGTGTTCGTGATGCAGCCGTTGGCTTGCGCCGGGGCCGCCGCTAGCGACAGTCCGGCCGCGATCGTGATCGTTGCCGCCGCTGCTGTGAGCGACAGGCTTACCGACGATTTCAAAATTCTAAGCACGCGACGCTCCGGGTAATGCTGCGTTTGATTTCTAGACAATAGTAGGCGCAAACTTTCAGCGCCTGACCGCGTCGCTAAAGAAGTCCATCACGGTGTCATTACGGCGCTGTGGGGCCATCGGTTCACAGTGATATTGAGCGCCGTGGGACGTTGTGAAGGTGACGTATCTCTTGTCGCGACTGTTGCGCATGAGGCTAAAGAGAGTCTCGGCCTGGCCGGGGAAGAACTGCTCGATCGAGTTGTTGATGACCAGCGCAGGCTGGCGGACCTTTGAGACAACTGAACGGTTGGTGTACTGAACGATCTGGGTGTACTTGTCAAAGAACGTCGAGCCGGGGTAGATCTCAAGTCGCTTTGAGATGCCGAAGAGGCCGTTGGTGGTTTCGCCCGAGGTGTACTCGCTCCAGTCTGAGTTGAACTTCGCCTTATCGCCAGCTGCGAACGCCTCGAGCATGCCCGGGAAGCGGCCAATTCCCGTTGTCCAGGTGCTGCCCGCATAGACGATCCCAGGGTCAACGCTGATCGCTGCCAAGCGCGGCTCGAAGGCCGCCGCGCGAGGTACGAGCTCGCCGCCGAAGCTAGAGCCGCTGAGCACGATGCGGTCGCGGTCGACGTCTGGGCGTCGCCGCAGCCAGTCGACGATTGGGGTGATCACTCTCTCCCACTCAGGAATGAAGGTCTGGTTCCTCTCAAAGAGCATTCCGCCCTCGCCGGGACCGTCAAAGATCAGCACGTTCCAATCGCGCTCAAGCGCAGCGAAGCCACCGGCGCCCCAGAGATCGATCGCTTGTGCGTCAGAGCCGTTGTTCATCAACAGCGTCGGACGCGGCTTTGCGTCACTTGAAGGACGCAAGAACCAGCCCGGCATCGGGCCCTTCGGTCCGCGCCAGGGGAGAGCGACGACCTCCATCTCCGGACGCATCTGAGCGCCAGCCTTCTCCCAGGCCGCACGCATCGCCCGGTAGACCTTGCGCTCACGGTTGCGAGCCTCGGCCGGAACCGGCGCGCCACCAGCCATCGCGGTTAGCTGGGTCTTGCTGGAGCGGGCAAGCACGAAATAGAGCGCCTGGGCGTAGTAGGCGGCGGCACGCAGGTAGGCGTTTCGAGCCGTGATGCGCCTGCCTCGCGCAGCGGCGTAGTCGGCGTACTTAAAGACGCTGTAGGCCTCGGCGACAAACTCCTCATAGAAGGCGATGTAGGTCTCACCACGGTCACGGATCCGCTTGACGACGGTCGCGATCTCGCCGTACTCACCCGATCCAGCCGAGATGTTGCCGATCGCAAAGAGCACCTGGAAGGTCAGGCCTTCGTCTTCGAAGATCGGCAACGGCGCAGCCGGAATGTTACGAAGTGGCGGCAGGTAGGAAGGAGCCCCTGTCGCAGCACCGGCGACCGCCGGGAACTCCAGCGCACTAAGGCCCGCGACCGTAGCGCCCGCAACTACCCCACGAGCCATCAGCTGCCGCCGAGTGAGGATCGCAGCTTCACTCTCAGAGAGGGAGGGAAGGGGCTGTTGGTTGGTGTTAGGGCTGTTGGGGTTTTGCATCTTCTCGTTATAGCAAGGCCGAGTGATGGACGCGCCGGGTTTTGGTGGTTTTGGACTTGTTTTGACAGGAGCGGGGCTGGATTGGCGGTTACGCCAGCGCGCCTTAGGGCAGCGGTCTTCTCGGACTATTTGTATTTAGCTGCGATTAGGTCGTGAGGCGGTTTCTGCTCAGTAGCCCGAAGGCTCCGAGCCATCGAGTAGGGGCTAGGGGAACTGAGGAACAGGCACTATCTTCGATGGTTTGATGGAGGAGGTATCAGGCAGGTTATGCGCGTAGTGATGCCCTTCTCGGTGCTCTAGGGAACTACGCTCAAGAAGAAAGCCGATGCGCTTGGTGGTTCGGTCGCAGAAAGTCTCGCGGTGGGTGGGTACAACTTGAACGCTAAGGCTTCATTAGACGCTTGGCGCTCAGGGGCCACACTTCAGCAGCCCTGTGCGCGGTCCCGAGGGACCGGTGATCTGAGATGAGTGAGCCTGGTCGCCGAAGACTTGGCAGATGGTTGGCAACCCGAATTTACGATTCCGCAACACCAGCCGAATCGGTTGGCATCATTGAGACAGATGGCAACCCGACTAAGAATGATCGATCTCTTCTGTGGCACTGGCGGATTCGCTGATGGGTTCAGCACTGCAGACACGAATTACCAGCTTGTCTACGCGATTGATGCGGATCCACACGCGGTCGCAACCGCACGAGCAAACCATCCGTCAAGCAGAATCGACCTCGAAGACATCAGGGCGGTAGATGCGCGAGATCTGAAATCCGAGGTAGCGGGAGAGGGCGTCGACTTGATAGTCGGCGGCCCTCCGTGCCAAGGGTTCTCGTCTCTCAGGCCCAACCGCGCATCCAACACCAACGATCCGCGGAATAGCCTGCTTATTAACTTCATCGACTTCGTCGATGTGTTTCGCCCGAAGCTGTTCGTTCTAGAGAACGTAGTCGGAATTGTCACACATTCAAAAGGTTTGACCCTCGAGATGGTGCTCGAGAGGTTCTCTGCTCTGGGGTATTCCGTCGAATGGAAGATAATCAATGCAGCGCACTTCGGAGTCCCTCAGAAGCGCGAGCGATTCGTGTTGGTCGGTTCGAACGGGTACGGGCCAATCTCGTTCCCTCAACCAACCCACTATTCGGACAGTAAAGTAATCGGCCATCGTGACCGCGACCGTCTTCAGTCGCCGTGCTCGCAGTTGCGCCCCGCTGTGACATTTGAGGATGCAGTGAGCGATCTTCCCCCGCTGGAACGAGGCGAGACAGCCGACTCATATGACTCCAGTCCCCGCAACGAGTACCAGCGGCAGCGTCGCGCTGGAGCCGACACGCTCACGCTCCATTCTGCCAGCAAACACTCCGACAAGATGCTGGAAGTTATCCAGCATGCTGGTGACAGCATCGCGAGTATCCCGGAAGGCCTAGTAACGAGTGGGTTCAGCTCGAGTTACTCACGTATGAGGCCCGACGAGCCCGCGAATACCATCACCGTGAAGTTTCAGAGCCCAGCATCGAGCAAATGCATCCATCCACATCAGGCACGGACGATCACGCCGCGTGAGGCCGCTCGACTCCAATCGTTTGACGACCGGTACATCTTCTGCGGCCCGATGACTCATGTTGCGAGCCAACTTGGTAACGCAGTTCCCCCACTGCTAGGCCGGGCGATCTCGAGCGCAATAACGCCGTTGATGTCATGAATGCTGCCGAGCGAACACAGCCACTTAACTGCCTTAGCCTCTTTGCCTCGGCTGGAATCGGCGAATTAGGTGTCCGAGCCGCCGGTGTTGAGATTCTCGTCGCGAACGAAATCATCCAAGACCGCTGCGGCCTGTACCGTCATAACCACCCTGATACGCATCTCGTTGAAGGCGACATTTGGGAACAGCGCGACGAGATTCGTAAGGCCTGCCAGGAAAAGTTAAATGGCGATGAATTATTTCTCGCCTACGCAACGCCGCCTTGCCAGGGTATGTCGACGAACGGGGCTGGGAAGATTAAGTCTGAGATTGCTGCGGGCCGTCGCCCGGTAGTCGACGAGCGCAACCGCCTTGTAATTCCAGCGATGGACATCATTGCGGGATTCAGGCCGCGGTGGGTCTTGTTCGAGAACGTGCCCGGCATGAAGGATACGATTATCGAGGTTGACGGCGCTCCGTGCTCGATTGTTGATTACATAGCATCGCGCTTGGGTCCCGAGTACTCGGGTGGATGCGAAGTCGTCGCTTGCTCAGATTTCGGAATTCCCCAGCTACGCCGGCGATTGATCACCGTGTTCACACGCGACGACAATGGTAAGCGGCATCTGAGAGAACATTGCGGCTCAGTTCTGATTGGAGACGACCGCGAACCAAGCTTGAGTATCTGGGACGCGATCGGTGCCCTGCCTCCGCTTGACGCGTCGGAGGGGCAAAATGCAGCACCTGAATTTCACCCACTTCATGAGGTAGGAGTAATGAGCAGAGAGAAATACTGGTGGGTTAGTAACACGCCGGAAGGGGATACGGCATTCAACAACCAGTGCGTCAACCCGATTTGTTTGTTTCAGGGCAACCGCCGCCATGAAGATGAGACTCGCGATGGCCGCGCGGTGTCGAGTAAGACCACTCCGCTTCACTGCAGCGCCTGCGGAGAGCTGTTGCCGAGGCCAACTATGATCGATAGGTCGACTGGCGAGAGGCGCTTAATAAGTGGATTTCATTCCGCCTACAGGCGAATGGAGAGCAACAAACCAGCCAGAACATTGACTAGGAACTTCCCGTTCGAGGCTTCCGATAACAAAATCCACCCCACTCAGAACAGGGTTCTCTCAGTCTATGAAGCGTTGGTGTTGCAGACGGTTACGCGTTATGAATACGACTGGGTAGTCGATGGACGACCTTCACCGAGGTCGCTTATCGCTCAGGCCATCGGCGAGAGCGTTCCCCCGTTACTTATAGAGAAGCTCGTTAGGAGGTTGACCGAGCTCACCCTTGTTAGTGGACAGGAGGGGCGGACGATGCCCATTCGCGGTCAGGTAGGAGGAGGCACGCCGGTCGTCATGTAGCTAGACATTTACGCCGATCTTCTTGAGACCCGCTAGGTATTGGGCGTCGTTAATGACGGCTATTGGATTTGAGTACAGCTTCTGCGTTCCCGAGCTTTTGAGGCTCGTGTTACTTGTCTTCTTAGACCCAGGCCGACCGGTGCTCACATCAGCCCAATCCGAGCTTGGGTCAATCTCGGCATACATTGCGAGGACGACTTGGGGTAGGTATCTCCTGGCAGGGAGATAATCGTAATAGAGGCCCAGCAGGCTTTCACAGTCCTTGTGGTGGCCCCAGTATTTCAGCGAGCTAAGGTAGTCAATCCGCGGGATTCCAACATCAAACTCGGTTACGCCCGATTGACTTTTTAGCGCTTCGCGGTCGTAAGTCCTTGATGGTGTGCCTACAGTCGTTTTGATCTCAATCCCGCCATATTTGAATGGCGCAAGCTTCTCTTTGGCTGGTATCGAGCGATTGCGAACCTGATGAGAGCATTCTTGATGAAGGTAGTCGCGGGAGGTTGTTGACACGACGTCTAGGAGGTCGGGCCGACCATCACCGTGTGGGTTAACCACGTAGCCAGGGACCGCGGCTGCAAATGCCCTTGCGAAGACCTCTCCGATGAATCCGCTGATATTCCTCTGCCCCATTGCTCCGAAGAGATCCATGTCTGCGTCTGCGAGGTAATCAGGCAGCGCCACCAGATAGTCGTTGGTGCGCTCGATCGCTCGGATGACAGCGGACGGCTCGATCGCCCGCGATTCGCTCGTTACCCTGCTGCTGTACTGAATCGGGCCGCAGGCGTTAAAGCTCATGGCTACGTCTAACGACATCACTGGCCAATACCAAAAAAGGCCTTATAGATCGGATCATCAGCGCAGATCCTTAATCCCGCCATGAGTTTATTGCGACCTGACGCTGCGATCACGGAGAACGATGTCATCGTGCTCCCTGGGCTCGGGTTACTTTTCGCCCGCCAATCCGTTTCGCTAAGGGAGTCGGAGTACATGGCGGCCACTATCTGGGGGGCTCCGTCCACAAAGTCGCTAAACGTGGCGAGCAGAAAGTTCGTCTCGGTGTGGTGGGCCTTCCAATCAAGCGCATCCAATATCTGCCCAATTCGTCGTTCACCCTGTAGGAGATCTTCACCCGGTCTCTTGACCCCAAAGGTGTTCTTGACCTCAATTCCTCCATGGCGATAAGCGATGAATTGCGCACGGTCGTGATCGATCCATGCGGCCACATCTTCGAGATAGATTGGCCGCGAGACATCGAGGAGATCGGGGTACCCATCGATGTTGGGGTTCTTCAACAAGCTCTGTTCGAGGGATGCCAACTCGGCCACTAGGAATTCTCCTACGAGGCCACTCAGAACTCTAAAATCCAGAACCTCAAAGAGGTTAATCGCCATCTGGCTGGTATTTCTAGCGACCCGCGAGAGGCTCAGGTTTACAGCTTCGACGGCCGCTAGAAGCGCTGGCATGCCTACCTCAAGACCGCTGGGCAACGCGATTGGCGAATCGTCGACGATACTCCACATCCATCTGACTCTATCGGGCCGTCTGATCTCGCATTGGCTTCGGGTGCTGGTCGGTGTCGCAGACGAGCTTGCGGTCAAATGTGTCAGTCATTTTGTGGAGCCTTCCATGGTTGGTTGGGGGGTGTCTAGTGACGTCGCCAAAAACTCGCCGGCTTAGCCCCCGAGGTAGTCCTCGGCATCTAATCCGCTGGCCGATTGCACTGGCAGCCGAACGGCCACGGCCCGACGTCGATCACTTCCAGATCGCACACGTCGCAGTATTCGGTTGGATTAGCCCGGCTGTGCATCGTGGCGTAGCAGTGGGGGCAGCGGCCAATCACCAGTGTTACGCGGCCCGCCGCCGACGTTCTCGAATACGTCGCATTCGCGAATCCGCCAGTCACCCGAGCCAAACGCGCCGACGTGTCCCGCCTAACCCTCGTCGAAGAGCTTTCCCCTAGCCAAATGGAATTCATCGACTTCGCCATCTCTAAGTACGTAGGAGCAGGCTCCGAGGAGCTGGACAACGAAGGCGCTCGCAGCGGTGAACCCCCGGCTTCAGAGGCACCCTACCCGGCCCACGAGGGCGGCGGCCAAGGCTAAATCTTTTTGACGCGGCTCACGGAACTAGCGGGCGTCGACTACGGCATCGCACCATTGCCCCACACCAAAAGGTTCCCCACAGTCAGCCGCACCGGCTAACCTGCACTCGTGGCGTCATCTCTGTCGGAGATCCAACTGAAGGTCGCCGCTTTTCGTGACGAGCGCGACTGGGATCAGTACCACGACCCAAAGAGTCTGGTGATCGCCATTACTGCTGAACTTGGGGAGTTAGCCGAGCACTTCCTCTGGCTAACAAGTGAAGAGTCGCGCCATCTCCCTAGTGATGTGCGGGGCGAGGTCGGGCAAGAGATGGCTGATGTCGCCCTCTTCCTACTTAACCTTGCCAACAGCCTTGATCTCGACCTTGGAGATGAGATCGAGCGCAAGATCGAGATCAATCGCCAGCGGTATCCGCCGGGTAACTCTGATCCTCGCGCTAACAGCTAATGCGCCTCTACTCTTCGACCTGCCAAGAGTTCTACACCGACATCGAGAACGAACGCATAGCCGACGTTCTCACCGACTCCTTCAAGCGACACTTCGGGCACATGCCAGGCAAGCCCGAGCAGCGTTCGTGGCAGAACTCACTCACATCGCTGCACTTCGTAGCCAAGCAGGCTGGCCTAAGCCAGCAGGGTGTGATTCTTGAATATGAGCTTCCCTACACCTCAAAACGCCTTGATGTGATGTTCTGTGGAGCGGATCAGGCGGGGGCTGATTCGGCCCTAATCGTCGAGCTTAAGCAGTGGGAGGCTTGCGAGTCCTCAAACGGCGACAAGGTCCTCACTTGGGTAGGCGGTGGACGTCGCGATGTACTTCATCCCTCGGTCCAGGTAGGCCAGTATCGGATGTATATGGCAGATGGGCACACCGCATTCCACGAGGGCGAAGTGCCAATCGGACTTAGCGCATGCGCATTCCTCCACAACTATCGATATATCGACGCAGACCCTCTCTTGGACTCCAAGTTTGAGAGCGACCGCCAGCAGTCTCCACTCTTCGTAAAAGATGACAGGGGCGCGCTTACATCTCAGCTAGAGATCCGCGTTGGAGGTGGCGCTGGTAACGACGTTCTCAGGCGAGTCGTAGAGGGTGAACACCGGGCGAGCCGCAAGCTGCTCGAGCACGTTGGCACGATGCTCGAAGGGCGTGATGAGTACGTCCTACTTGATGAGCAGCTCGTTGCCTACGACCGAGTCATGACCGAGGCTAAAAAGGCGCTCGCTGACGACCAATGCGCGAGTGTTCTGATCCGCGGAGGTCCTGGAACAGGGAAATCGGTGATCGCGCTTAACCTCATTACTGGACTCTCCGCGCTAGGGCACGAGACCCACTACGCAACCGGCTCCAAGGCATTTACGACCGCCCTTCGCAAGATCGCAGGAAGCCGTGCAGGACAGCAGTTCAAGTACTTCAACCAATACGCGGTTGCGCCCGAGGGCGGCCTCGACGTTCTGATCTGCGATGAGGCTCATCGGATTAGGGAGACGAGCGTCAGTCGGTACACGCCGAAGGCCGAGCGCTCAGGAAAACTGCAGATACAGGAACTACTCGACGCATCAAAGGTAAGCGTCTTCTTCGTTGACGATCTTCAAGTAGTGCGGCCGGGTGAAGTTGGGTCGGCCGATCTCGTGCGCGATGCTTCTAAGGAAGCCGGCCGACCACTCTTTGAGTACGAACTAACAGCACAGTTTCGTTGTGCTGGCTCGGAGGGGTTTATTAACTGGGTGACCGACGTTTTGGAGATCCGTGAAACGGCTAACCGGATCTGGAGTCAAGACGAGGAGTTCGACTTCCAGATCATTAGTTCGCCAGAAGCGTTGATGGAGACGATCTCATCCAAGGTGGGGGAGGGAGTGACTGCGCGCGTTATGGCTGGCTTTTGCTGGCCTTGGTCAAATCCTCTGCCGGATGGGACGCTGGTCGACGATGTGGTTATTGGCGACTTCTCACGGCCGTGGAACGCGCGCTCTGGCAAGGGGCGGCTGGCGAAAGGGATCCCAGCCGAACACGATTGGGCCCGTGACCCATTCGGAATCGAGCAGATCGGATGCGTCTACACAGCCCAAGGTTTCGAGTTTGACTACGCAGGAATCATCTTCGGCCCCGACATTGTCTGGCGCGAAGGCCGAGGCTGGGTTGGCCAAAAGCCTCAATCACACGACTCAATGGTCAAGCGCGCCGACAGTGACGAGGCCTTTGCTGAGCTGGTCAAGAACACATACCGAGTGCTGATGACCCGGGGTATGAAGGGCTGCTACGTGCACTTCATCGATAGTGAGACTGAGGCGCATTGGCGGGGACGTATCGCGGCTAGTGATGGGTAGTCAGTAGGGGTGGTAACAAGAAGTAGCACCCACCACCCACCCAACCTCAGCAACCACCAAGCCGGTCGAGCGGTGAGTTTGGATGGTGGATCCATCCTTCGCGTCGCGCCAATTGCGCTGACCTTTGGTTTGGAGGTGCGAGCGTGAGGTTGAGTTGGGCGGCGCGGGCGACGAGTGCGCAGAGCAGAGCGTCAAGAAAGTCGTCCTCTTCTGAGCAGCGATCTAGTAGCCGTCTTGGATCGTCTAATCCAACGCGCGAAGCGACGATCTTCGCTAGCTGACCTCGTCGCTGGGATGCTGCGGGCCCCTTGTAACTCTCGCGCTGGGCGAGGCTGTCTGGGTCTCCTGCGGTCCAAAATCTCAGCGCTGGATCCGGATAGACCTCGCAGACAAGTCCTGACCCATCTCGCGCCACAACTTCGCAGCCGAGGTGGTTGGCGACGTCGCCCAAGATCACGGCGCATCGCATCGCCGGGTAGGCAATGCGGTCGGTGCTTACAGACAGCGGGGTTTTCGCGGTTGCCTTCTTGATGAACCTGTCGGTCTCTCGTCGTTCAAACGGTGCTCGGGGCTGGTCGATGGCTAAGGGCCAGTTACCACCGTCTTGGTGGATTCCAACGGCCTCAACAAACGGGTTGGGCCACCCAAATGGTGCGTCGATCCCAACCTTTGCGATTGGAACGCCATCGGGGCTGACATCACCAAGACCTCTGATCGTGGTGGCGAGGAACTTATCGTCGAGCTTGGCTTCTGCGACAGACCCACGGTCGAGGTGGGTCAGGAGAGGTGCCGGCCCGCCCCAGCGGATCGCGCAGAAACCTGTTTTGGTTGGTTGTGACGCTAGGTCGATGCCGATGGTTAGAGCTGTGCAAGACATGGCTCGAAACTAAAGCACGACTTCGCTCGCAGCGAATGCCTCCGTGCCGCGTGTGACAACGCCTGCGAGCCTAAGCAGTCACAACCCTCCGTGCGAGCCGCCCCGGCTGAAGCCCGAGTCGGCCTTCTAGGCGGAGGGTCCGGTGGGAGGAAGAGTCAAAGGCCGAGGGCACAGCACGTCCACCGCCAACCTCTCGAAGCGTTAGCGTCGACAAAGAGCACCTATGCGGTGCAAAACGTCGACGGCCACGCGGGCTCACGCCTGGGCGTCGACAAACCGCACCTATACGGTGCGAAACGTCGACGGACACGCGGATCGAGCCTAACGGTCGACGGTTGCCAATCTGGCTACTGACAATGTCTCCAAGATCACAGCTGGGGGAGTCTCGACGATATTGGGCTCAACTGGCTTAAGGCCATTGAGGCTTGCGGGCGTGTGGGCGCGTTGGCTGGGCGCGCTGGCGTATCCGCCCCTAGCCGGTTACGCCGCTGTTGGTTCTTTTTAGCGTGATGGTGTGGGTGACGGAGCGGTCGGCCCCGCCCGGGCGCTGGGGCTCGGGGCCAAACTCCTCCCACCAGCGCCAGTTGTCGTCCGGGTCGTCCATGTCGGTTCGCCCAATGGGCGGGGGGAGAAGGGCGCTGCGCACGACCAAGCTGAAGCTCGCGACCTTGATCACGGCGATCACGCCGATGGCGATGGCGGCGACGGTAGGCATCTGCTTGAAGTCTACGCTTGGCTCGTCCTCAGCGACTACCAGATCAGGAAACTCAACCCGAGCTTGAGGAGCTCGTGTCCTTTTCGAGCGTGCCGTCGAGAAGGTCGTCGAAGACCTTGCTGCAGGCGTCGATGTCCTGGCTTTCGAAGCCCTTGGCAAACCAGGTGATGCGCTGCAGCGAGGTGCCGTGGTCGAACTCCGATGGGTCGGCCTCGACTCCGGCGTCGGCTGAGAGATTGTCGTCGCCGATCTTCTCAAGCGCGCCGAGCACCTCTTCGATGTCACCGGGCTCGAGGCGCTTCTCATCATCGACCGACGACATCCAGATGCCCATCAGGCAGTCGGCGTTCAGCTCTTTGGCGACCGAGATCAGGTTGGCGATCTCCGGATTTTCCTCCGCGGCCTGGCCGAGTACGTCCTGGAGCCCGCCAAGGGTCTGCAGGTGGTGACCGAACTCATGGCCGACGACGGCGGCAACGGCGGCGTCGTTGCGACCTTTGTTGTCGGCGCCGATGATCTCATCGCGGAAGAACCTAACCGGCAGGACCAGGTTGCGGTCATCTCCGCAGTAGGCGGGGCCGGTCTTGTCGGCGTCGATCGTGCCGCAGGTGGTGTCTGTCGCCCGCTCGGGCACCTTGACCTTCGCCGGCCTCCAGCCTTCCCCCCAGTTGTCGCGCCAGAATTCGTTGAGCTCGTCACCGATGTCCTTGATGAAACCGTCGAGTCGGCTATTGGACTCGTCGGAGACACGGGACGGCGTGCCGGAATCCGCCTCGGCGCAGCCGCCAGCTCCCGTGGCGATAAGGATCGTAACGGTTAAGGCACCGAAGATGGGAATGGGATTACGCACGATGTGATCCTACAGCCGTCTGGCAGCGGTGTCTTAGCGCGCTGGCGTATCCGCCCCTAGCCGGTTGCGCCGCCGCTGGTGTTCTTCAGCGTTACGGTTCGGGTTTGCTTACTTGAAGCTGTAGCTCTTCCTGTTGGCAGTGCCGCTAACGGAGCCCTTCTTTGGTGTTACCGCCGCAAGCCAGGTGCCCTTGGCGAGCTTGATCGTG
This sequence comes from Solirubrobacterales bacterium, assembly GCA_947474595.1. Lineage (GTDB taxonomy): Bacteria > Actinomycetota > Thermoleophilia > Solirubrobacterales > Solirubrobacteraceae > CANJIV01. Next base: position 1,624 of record CANJIV010000014.1, on the reverse strand, counting down.
CAGGAGCGGCGCGCGACCTTGGTCTTTCCTTGGGTGATCGTGACGTTCTTGCAGGAGCCGGTCTTTGTTACCCGCCCGCTTGTTGCGGTGAGCGTGTAGGTAACGCCCGCGACCGGGGTGATCACCGCCGTGACGGTCCTGGCCTGCGCCGATGAGGACCAGGCGACCGTAGGCTTCGCAGGACTGGGGGTTGGTGTTGGTGTTGGGGCAGCGGGGTTGACGCTCACCGTGTCGGATGCAGCGCCGGCTCCAACGCCGTTGATCGCACGGAGTTTGATCTGGTGGGTGGTGCCGTTGGTGAGGCCGCTGATACTGATCGGGTAGCTCACTGAGGCCGGGCTGCGTGCAGTCCACGTTGAGCCGTTATCTGTGGAGTACTCATAGTTCGTGATCGCGCTCCCATTATCAGAGCCGGGAGTGAACTCAATCGAAGCGCTGGCGTTGCCGGCGGTAGCGGACAGCGACGTTGGGGCATCAGGCACCGCGGCGTGTGTGACGCTGTTGGATGCAGCTGACGCCGCTGTCTGCCAGGTCGCAAGCTTCGCTGTCGTGGTGAACGTGTAAGCGGTTCCGATGGTCAGCCCGCTCACCACACAGGAGGACTGAAGGAAGCTGACGGTGCAGTTCTTCGAAGCGTCCTGGACCGCGGTGAGGACATAGGACGACGGCGCACCGAAAGCCGCCGAGGCCGCATTGGCTGCAACTGTGACCGTTACCGTCCCGCTCCCGGCGCTGCCGAGGGCTGCTGAAGGCGCTGCGGGCCTGGCCGGTGGAGCTGGGTACGAGCTTGGCGTGATCTTCGACACATTGTTCGAGCCGTAGTTGGCGGTGTAGATGTTGCCGGCCGAATCCACCGCAATGCCGCGCGGGAGGCTGCCGGTGGCGGCAAGGATCGTTGACGTGCCGTCCGGCGTGATCTTCGACACATCGTTCGAGCCGTAGTTGGCGGTGTAGACGTTGCCGGCCGAATCCACCGCGATCGCGACCGGGTTGCTGCCGGCATTGCCCAGGATCGTTGACGTGCCGCCCGGCGTGATCTTCGACACATCGTTCGAGTCCTCGTTGGCGGTGTAGATGTTGCCGGCCGAATCCACCGCGATCGCGACCGGGTTGCTGCCGGCATTGCCCAGGATCGTTGACGTGCCGCCCCGCGTGATCTTCGACACATCGTTCGAGCCCGCGTTGGCGGTGTAGACGTTGCCGGCCGAATCCACCGTGATCGCGGACGGTTCGCTGCCGGTGGCGGCAAGGATCGTTGACGTGCCGCCCGGCGTGATCTTCGACACATCGTTCGAGTAGTAGTTGGCGGTGTAGATGTTGCCGTTCGAATCGACCGTGATCCCGAATGGGAGGCTGCCGGCATTGCCCAGGATCGTTGACGTGCCGCCCGGCGTGATCTTCGAAACATTGCTCGAGCCCCAGTTGGCGGTGTAGACGTTTCCGGCCGAATCCACCGCGATCGCGAACGGGAGGCTGCGGGTGGCGGCAAGGATCGTTGACGTGCCGCCCGGCGTGATCTTCGACACATTGTTCGAGCCGTAGTTGGCGGTGTAGATGTTGCCGGCCGAATCCACCGCAATGCCGCGCGGGAGGCTGCCGGTGGCGGCAAGGATCGTTGACGTGC
>CANJIV010000013.1 GCA_947474595.1 Solirubrobacterales bacterium | reverse complement strand
GAGCCCTGATTTGGTACCTGGTTAGTATTAGTGGTGTAGATGTTGCCTTTTTGGTCGACAGCTATCGACATGGTGCCGCCGCTCCAGCTGGCCATTTGCAGCTCACCGGCCGCCACCGGCCAAGAGCTCACAGCAGCTTGGGCGCTTGAGGCAGACAGGGCGCCTGTAGTACCGCCTAGGCACAGAGCGGCTGTGGCGATAGTTAGCGTCCGTAGCAGTAGGGCTTTGGGCGTCTGGAGGCGAGGGTGTGAGCTCATTTGGCGATCGTAGCCGGTTTGGGGGTTGGTGTGTGTCGGTAGGTTGGGAAGTGCAGGCTGGTCCTGCTGCTCGCCTTAACCTCGACGTTGAGCTTCTTTTACGTAGGGCTAAACGACGTCAGCTTCGTCAGTCGTCGACTCAATGCTGCGCCTGGGAGCCTCGCCCCACAGCTGCTCGAGCCGGTAGTACTCACGGGTATCGGGCGTGAAGATGTGGACGACGACGTCAAAGTAATCCATCAGCACCCAGTGGCCCTCTGGGAGCCCCTCCACGCGCCGGGGGAGTAGCCCGTGGTCATTCTTGACCCCGATGTAGATACCGTCATGGATTGCCTTGACTTGACGGGCTGTATTACCAGAACAGATAACGAAGTGGTCGGTGTAGCCAGAGATCCCGGTCAGATCTACGTCAACTAAATCGATCGCCTTCTTATCACTCGCATAGCCAGCGATGATGTCGGTGATCTGCGCAGCGCTCAGCTGGGTCGTTACAGGCTTGTTCTTACTCATCTGGTTATGCCCTCACGATACAGGCCCTTCTCGCTGATCAGATCGCAGACTCCATCGGGCACCAGATAGCGGATGGGCAGACCTCGCGCAACACGGTCGCGGATCTCACTGGAGGAGATATCGATTCGGCCCATCTTGAAGAACTCCATTCTTTCACCGGCGCCGGGAATCTCGGCAACCGCCGCGGCGATTTTCTCGGGAGTTGCCCCGTGTCCTGCGCGCTGCCCAACAGCGAAACTCGCCACTGACAGCAGCCGCTCGGGCTCGCGCCAGCTCGGCAGGCTGGCTGCCATATCGGCCCCAATGATGAAAGTCAGTTGATCTTGTGGATGTTCTAGGTGCAAGGCATTAAGAGTGTCGACGGTGTAGGACTTTCCCGGACGATCTATCTCGGCCCTTGAGACCTCAAATCGGTCGTTACTCTCTGTGGCCCGACAGCAGAGCTCAAAGCGTAGTTCGTGCCCTGGATCGCCTGTGATCTCCTTGTGTGGCGGCTGGCCAACCGGCACAAACACAACAGCGTCGAGCCCGAGTGCCGTTTGGGCAGCTTGTGCGCAGATTAGATGGCCAAGATGGGGCGGATTGAAGGTACCCCCGAGAATCCCGATTCGAGCCACGTCAATGACCCATCTACGGTCGCACTTGGCCGTCGCCGTCAACGAGATACTTATACGTGCATAACTCGCTTAGGCCGATCGGGCCGCGAGCGTGCAGCTTCTGCGTTGAGATTCCGATCTCGGCGCCCATGCCGAACTCAAAACCATCGGTGAATCGAGTTGAAGCGTTGACATAGACGCACGCTGCATCAACGCCAAGCTGGAATCTCTGACCAACTTCGGGATCGGTGGTGATAATCGCTTCGGAGTGCCCACTACCGTGGCGGTTGATGTGGTTGATTGCCTCCTGCTCGCTATCGACGACTGCCACGGCGAGTATGAGATCTAGAAACTCTCTTTCCCAGTCCTCGTCAATGGCTTCGACTGTCGAGTTCGCGAGATCTGGCGCGAGTGCGCGTGCACGCGAATCGACACGTAGCTCAACGCCAGCCTCAGCTAAGGCCCCTAGTGTTTGGGGCAAAAACTCAGCTGCTATATCGCGGTGCACGAGCAGGGTCTCGGCGGCGTTGCAGACGCCCGGACGCTGGGTTTTGGCGTTGAGGATGATCGCCTTGGCGGCGCTTAGGTCGGCGTCGCTGTGGACGTAGATATGACAGTTCCCAGAGGCCGCGTAGATGACGGGAACCGTGGCGACCGCGCTCAGCGCTGCCTTTAGGCTCTCTCCGCCGCGGGGGATGATGATGTCGACTATCGAGTCTTGGGTAGCAAGCTCTTTGAGCTCATCACGGCCGCCTCCTGCGACCAGCGATATCGCCGCCTCTGGGAGGCCAGCGCTGGCAATAGCCTCTGAGGCTACTGCCGCGAGAATCGCGTTGGAGTGTGCGGCCGCTGAGGATCCCCGCAGCACGATCGCATTGCCCGACTTCACTGCCAACGCAGCCGCATCGATCGTTACGTTCGGGCGAGCTTCGTAAACGACGGCGACTACGCCAAGTGCGACGGTCACCTTGCGAATTCGAAGTCCGTTAGGTCGACTGATCTCCTCGATGCACTCGCCGACTGGATCCTTGAGTGCGATCACCTCTCTGACGCCGTCGGCCATCGCAGCTATCCGTTGAGGGTTGAGCTCTAGTCGATCCAACAGGGCTGTGGATAGGCCCGCCTGATGCCCGGCCTCCATGTCGATCGCGTTCTGGGCCAAGATCTCAGGCGTGCGATTGATTAATGCCACAGCAATCGCCTCAAGGGCGGCGTCTTTGGCAGCCCTATCAACCGTCGCTAGCCCGCGAGATGCCTCTCGCGCTGCCAGACAAATCTCAGATACCGAAAGAGTCGCTGTGGTCATCTCAGAGAGGGTAGCGCGCCGACCGACTAGGCCAACACGAAGTAGTCGCGGTGCACTGCCTCGTCGGTCGCACGCGGCAGCAACTCCCGCACTTGGGAGGACTTCATCCCTTTGACTTGGCGCAGTTCGGCGACCGAGTAGTTACAGATCCCCTTACCTACGGGGCCATCACCATCAAAGATGTCAACGCCGTCACCGGCGTCAAAGCGTCCGCTGACATCCAGCACTCCCACGGGCAGCAGGCTAGTGCCACCGTCACGTAGGGCCCGTGCCGCCCCAGCATCAACCGTTATTCGGCCGTGACTCGGTTTGGCGTACTTCAGCCAGAGCTTGAAGCTGGAGTAGCGAACCTCCTGGGGTGCAAAACGAGTGCCTCCGCTGTTGCCCCCAACGGCGTCAGTGACAGAACCGCTGCGCCGTCCATTGGTAATGACCGTGGCGATGCCCGCTGCCGTGGCCATCTCGGCGGCGACGACCTTTGACTTCATGCCCCCTGATCCTAGGGCCGACGTCGCGTGGCCGATCTCGAGCTGGGAGAGCAGCTCGAAGTCGTTTACTTCTTCGATTAGGACAGCGTCAGGATTAGAGTCTGGATCGGCGCTGTAGAGACCGTCAGTATCAGTCAGTAACACCAGTAGGTCGGCCCCGATCAAGATCGCGACCTGTGCGGCCAAGAAGTCGTTATCTCCAAAAGAGATCTCGTCGGTCGTGGTCGTGTCGTTCTCGTTAATGATCGCCATGACGCGCCACTCTAGGAGCCTCTCGAGTGTCTGGCGGGCGTTTAGGTAGTGCGTGCGTGCGCTCATGTCAAAGAAGGTCAACAGGACTTGGGCAGCCTTTACACCGTGCCTACTTAAGAGTTCTTCGTAGGTTCTATAGAGCTGCCCTTGGCCAACCGCGCTGGCGGCCTGCAACTCGTCGATCGCACGTGGCCGCTCGGCCAGCTCCATCATCCGCATCCCACATGCAATCGCGCCACTGGTCACGATTACGACCTCGTCACCGCGGGCGTGCAGTGCCACCGCTTGGTCGCAGACCTCAGCGAGTGTCTGGGCGCGTATATTTCCGCCGTCGTCGGCGACAATGCTTGACCCAAGTTTGATAACGATTCGTGCCACAACTGCGCAGGATAGGCGGATCGGGCCGCTTAGATAGGTCCGCCGGGATCTAGCTCGAAGAGCACGCCGCCGATTTCGACGTCATCGCCGGGCTTAAAGCCAGCAGATTCGAGCGCGCGAACGACGCCGATTCTGCGCAACCGGCCTTCTAGATGCGCCAATGCTTCTTCGTTCTCAAGGTCATAGCGAGCCACTAGACGCTCGACCCCTTCGCCACTTACTGTCCAACCACCGTCATCGTTGGCGTTGACCTTAAAGCCGCGGTCAGAGCCCGGGCGAAAGGTCTGATGTTCTGGCAGCGCTTGATTGGCTCCAGGTCCCACAAGAACCTCTCCCGAGGTCGTCACGACTGGAACTCGGTGGACGAGCTCACGAGCAAGGTCCTCCATCGCCTGGCCCGTAGCGCTCGATGTAACTACGACTGGGACCATCTCCTCTTGGGTCTCCCACTCCGGGACCTCTTCGACGTTGGCCGCTAGACGCTGTCGCCAAGCAGCGGCGCCTTGGTTGGCCTCTTCGGGAGAGACTAGATCTGCTTTGGATAGGACGAGGATCCGCGGCAGCGCAGCGAGGCGCGGGTCATGAGACTCTAGTTCGGCCTCAATAACTCGGTAGTTCTCAAGTGGATCAGAGCCGTCTAAGGGAGCAAGATCTAATACGTGGACTAAGAGCCGCGTACGCTCAATGTGGGCTAGAAAGTCGTGACCAAGGCCCGCCCCCTCGCTGGCTCCCTCAATCAAGCCAGGGATATCAGCGATCACGAGCTGGCGATCGTCGAGCTCCAAGGTGCCCAAGACCGGTTCAAGCGTCGTGAAGGGATAGTTGGCAACTTTTGGTTGGGCCCGCGTAAGGCGAGCCAACAGCGACGACTTCCCTGCGTTGGGAAGGCCAACCAGCCCAACATCGGCGAGCAGCTTGAGCTGAAGCGTGACCAATCCTTCATCGCCAGCCAATCCGCGCTCACCGAAGCGTGGCGCCTGACGGGTCGAGGTAGCGAAGTGACGGTTGCCCCTACCCCCAGAACCGCCCTGTGCAACCACTGCCCGCTGTCCCGCTGTCGTGAGGTCGTAGCGCGTCCCATCTTCGGTGGTGATAATCGTCCCCGGCGGGACCCCGATCTCTAATGTCTCGCCACTTGCTCCATGGCGTTGGTTACCTTGCCCGTGACCACCGCTATCGGCCTTGAACTGTCCGCGGCGACGAAAACCCTGTAGATCGCGCAGCGAATCGCTACAAATAAGCACGACGTCTGCTCCGCGGCCACCGTCGCCGCCGTCGGGACCGCCTTTGGGGACGTGGGCCTCGCGTCGGAAGCTAATGCAGCCATCTCCGCCGCGACCGGCTTGGACAGTTATTTTCGCGTTGTCATAAAGCATATTTTGAAGACTCTCTAGTGCGCTCTGGGTGTGGGCGCGTCATCATCCTGACACGCCCTCCCCTTTTGAAAGGACCTGACCCTTATGGCCGACCGCGTTTTTCTGATCACCGGAGCATCGACTGGTATCGGGGCAGCCACCGCAAGACAGGCCTGCGCGGCTGGCTACCGCCTGGTTCTAGCTGCCCGCTCTATCGACAAACTCGAGGCACTTGCCGCCGAGTTGGGTGGCCCCCAAAGAGCGATAGCGGTTAAGTGCGATGTTACTGAGTGGGATCAACAGCAGGCGATGGTCGCTGCGGCCGATAAAGCCTTCGGTCAGCTCGACGTTGTCTACGCTAACGCTGGCTTTGGTGCGGCACGCGGGTTTCAATCAGAGACTCCAGAGCATTGGAAGAGCATGGTTCTAACTAACGTCTACGGTGCCGCTCTAACGATTAGAGCCAGCCTAGACTCCCTCCGCGAGGCAAAGGGGCATCTCCTGCTAACCGGATCAGTCGCCGGTCGCCGCGCGCTGCCGGGCTCGCTGTACTCATGCACGAAATGGGCGGTAACCGCGATGGGTGAATCGGCGAGACAGGAGCTCGACGGGACAGGGGTTCGCGTGACGGTCATTCAACCGGGGATGGTCGACACACCGTTCTTCTCCCAGAAACCAACAGATGCACTTGAGGCCGATGACATCGCTCGGGCTGTCATGTACGCCGTCTCCCAGCCTGCCCACGTGGACGTCAACGAGATCCTAGTTCGCCCGACAGCCCAAAGCCTCTAACCCCCCGCCAACGCTGGCTGCGGACTCTACTGGGCGGACTCTATGACAGTCACGGTGCGACCGCGCCGGCCAGTGCGAAAGTCCACAACTCCCGCCCTTGAGGCGAACAGTGTGTGGTCTTTGCCCATGCCAACTCCATCACCGGGGCGAAACACTGTCCCTCGTTGACGGACGATGATCTCTCCGCCTGAAACGATCTGGCCAGCAAAGATCTTTACACCGAGACGCTGTGCGTTGGAATCGCGGCCGTTACGGCTTGAGCCGAGGCCTTTCTTATGCGCCATCGCTTGCCCCCTGTTCGGTTGTCGTAGCCGCTGCGGCAACGGGCTCCTTGGCGGAGGCCTTGCTCGCTGAAAACTTGATGTTGGTGATCTCGATACGGGTTAGATCTTGGCGGTGGCCGGTCCGGCGCTTGTATCCGCGCTTAGGCTTGAACTTAAGGATGATCAACTTAGGCCCGCGCTGGTGGCCTAAGACTTTTGCCTCGACCTTTACTTTGGCTAGATCTTTGCCATCGATGATCTCGTCGTCGCCGCGGTAGAGCAGCGGCTCTAAGGTGACCGTCTCGCCCTCTTCTGCGCTTAGCAGTTCAACCAGCAGGCGCTGGCCGGTTTCGACCCGGTACTGCTTCCCGCCTGTTTTTACGATTGCGTACATAGTGACTTCCTTGAAGTTTTTACTGATCCGCGGCGCTGTCGCCGTCAGTCGCAACTGTGGCTGAATCACGCGAACGGCGCCGTCCGCCTCTGCGGCCACGACGCCTTGGCGCTGATTCTACGTCATCCTCGCTCGCGGACGACTGCTCGCGCGAGCTCGACTCAGGCTCGGAGTCAGAGTGCGCGGTTGAAGCGACCTCTGTACTCGGGGCCGCATCCGGCTCTCGCACCAGCTTTGGCCTCACTTCGGGTTGGCCGACCATCGTCGCCGTAGCCGCAGTACGACCGGCTTTTTCGATCCGCACCAAACATTTAGAGCCCACATAAGGGCCCGCGGCTTTGACCGAAATAATGTAGGCGTCAATCTTGGCCACAGCATCATCAACGTCGTACATATGGGGCTCGACGATATCGACGAGGACCTCGTCGCCCTCTCTAAAGGGAATCGCGCGCTCTTCGACCTCCTCGCGGCTCCCACTGAAGGTAATTGCCATATGTGTCAAGGGCAGACCCTCTGAACCCTCGAAGTGAAACCTCTTGCCAGTGTCTTCCTCCAACACGCCAAGGACTCGCCCTCCGCTACCGGTTATCTGGGCGCTCACCCGCGGATGCATCTGCACCAAGAACGCCTGATCGGCGCTCTCGCTGACCTGATCGCGCAGCACTCGCTGAAACTCAATCGCGATCGTCTCTTCCGAGCGAATGACTCCTTGACCATCGCAGGTTGGACACGGCCGGGTCATGATCTCGCGCACGCCTTCGGTCACATTCTGGCGCGTCATCTCAATCAACCCCAGTGGAGAGATCTCGACCACGAATGTCTTCGTGCGATCCTCATCGAGGGCTTTACGCAGGGTCTTTAAAACAGCGTCGCGATTTCGCGCACGGGCCATATCAACAAAGTCGATAACGATGATTCCGCCGATGTCACGCAAGCGCAATTGGTCAACGACCGCCTCTGCCGCCTCAAGGTTGTTCTTGGTGATGGTGTCTTCGAGACGGGCGTTCTTGCCGCGCCCGATGTAGGAGCCGGTGTTGACGTCAACCACGGTCAATGCCTCTGTGTAATCAATGCGCAGATGACCACCGCTGGGTAGCTCTACACGGTCAGAGAGCGTGCTCTCGATCGCTTGGGTGACCTTATAGCGATCAAAGAGCGGCTCGCGATCCTCGTAAAGCTCTACGCGCGAGACTAGTTCGGGTGCGGTTCGGGCGAAAAACGAGAGCAGCCGTTGGTGCTGAGCAGGGTCATCGACTATCGCTCGCTCAAAATCTGCGGAAAAGACATCGCGGACGACTCGCACTGAGAGATCGGCCTCTTGAAAGACCATCGCTGGCGCTGTCGCGTCGGCGACGCGACGCTCTAGAACTTCGTTTAGCTTTTCGAGATAACGCAACTCGCGCTCGAAGTCCTCACGCACTGCCCCTTGGGCTGCTGTGCGGATGATCGCCCCAGACCCGCTTAAATCGAGTCCCTTAACTTCGGCACGAACACGGCTGCGCTCCTTGTCGTCGAGGCGACGTGAGACACCAACCCCCTCCCCGGCCGGTACATAAACCATGTAGCGCCCAGCGATAGTGACTTCCATCGAAAGGCGGGCGCCCTTGCTTTTGAGGGGATCCTTAACCACCTGGACAACGATCTCTTGGCCTGGCTTGAGAATCTCAGAGATCTTGCGTCCGCTCCCGTGAGCTGCGCCCCGCTTTGGAGTTTCAACGCCAGGGAGCATGATCTCGTCGACGTGGAGAAAGCCGTTCTTATCGAGCCCGAAGTCGACAAATGCAGCCTCGAGTCCGTCGAGAACGTTGTCCACCTTGCCTTTGTAGATGTTGCCGACGATCGAGCGACTGGTACGCCGCTCTAGGTAGAGCTCGGCAACCCGAAACCCAGATGTGGGGTCGATTCTTTTTCTAACGGCACCGATTGAGGCTGGGGTACCATCTGCCTCCAGCAGCGCAACGCGCGTCTCGCCACGGTCGACGCTGACCAATACTTGCTTCTTCACGATTTATGTTCCTTAAGTCAGAAAGTGGAGCCGAAGCCCTTGCCTGAAGCCGAGTCGCGCCCTTGCGCGTGGATCGACTGCAGCAGGCCAACGGCCAATAATGTTACGAGTACTGAGGATCCGCCGAAGCTCATCAACGGCAAGGGGATCCCGGTGATCGGCATGATTCCTATCGTCATGCCGATGTTGACGAAGACCTGAAACATAAGCATCGCGACCAGCCCGCCGGCGATTAGTGCGCCATATAGGTTTTTTGCGAGCGTCAAGATGCGTAGTGATCTCCAGATCAGAAGAGCGTAGAGCAGTAAGACTAGTGCCGTACCGACGAATCCGAACTGCTCCCCTACCACCGCGAAGATAAAGTCGGTGTGATGTTCTGGCAAAAAGTTCAGACGTGTCTGGGTGGCCTGATCGCCGCGACCGGTCCTTTCACCGGATCCGATGGCGATTCGTGATTGGTTAAGTTGGTAGCTCTCGTTGGCCGGGTTATCCGATGGATTGAGAAAAGCCGTGAGTCGGTTTACTTGATAGGGCTTAAGAACTTCGACTCCAACCGCAGGAGCGACCACAAGGGTTAGCGTCACGGCGATCGCAAAGAGGGCTCCCAGAGCAGCAAAGTGAGTCCATGGCGTGCCGGCGATAAACAGGGTCGCCAGCGCAATCACTAGGTAAACCAATCCTGTGCCGAGGTCAGGCTGAAGCATGACTAGGGCTGCCGGTATCAGTGCCAACAGCATGATCCGGGCGGTAGTGTCGCGGTCGCCGATCCTGCGCGCCCTATCGACAGCAAAAGCAGAAAGTGCGACCACCAACAGCAGCTTGCCCAGCTCGGACGGCTGGAAGTTCATCAGCGGAAGTTCGATCCAGCGTCGCGAACCACGACTTGCAGCGCCGAGTGCCAGTACGGCCAAGATCGAGAAGATCATCAAACCGTAGAGCCCAAACTTGAGCTCGCGTAACCGCGAATAATCGATCCGGGAAACTGCGAACATCAACAGTAGCCCGACCCCAAAATAGATGAGCTGGCGATAGAGGTAGTAGTTAGGTTGCCCGGGGATATCGTCGACGGTCGCGCTAGCGACTGTGATCACCGAGCACACCCCCAACCCTATGACTGCCAGTAGCAGTAGCGGATCGAGGCGTAACCGCTGTCCGAAGCCCGGGCCTGGGGCCACCAACGCCGATAGGTCTTTTACTGGCCTGATCACCCCGCCAGCCCTTTTGGCGCTCATCGCGTGGCCGAGCTTCCCCGAACCAGCTTGCCTTTGACCCCAAACCACTGGGAGAGAATTAGGCGCACCGCGGGGGCTGCTGTTTCGGCCCCAAAGCCACCTTGCTCGACGGTCACTGCGACAACAATTGGTCGGCTCGGGTCGTCAACATAGGCCACATACCAGGATTGGTCAGCCTGTCCTGGACGCTCGGCAGTTCCGGTCTTGCCGTAGACGGTGTAGGGGAACCCACGAAAGACATCAGCAGATGTCCCTCCGGCCTCCCCGGCGGCCCGCTTAAGGCCTTCAAGGATTGCGGTGCGCGTGCCCTCTTGGATTGCGATGCGACGTGTGACGCCGGGTTCGATTCGTTGAAGTGACCTGCCGAGGCTGTCTTCAACCTCAAGGCCAACGTGAGGCGTGACGACCTTGCCGTGATTAACCAGAGCCGAATATGCAGTTGCAATCTGTAGCGGGGTTACCTGCAGATCTCCCTGCCCTACTGACATATTCACGTTGTCACCGATCGACCATGGCCGATCGGTCAGCTTCTGCTTGAAGAGATCGTTTCGCCACTGGGGACTAGGGACCGTTCCCGCTGCTTCGCCAGGAAGGTCAATTCCGGTGCGGCTGCCTAGCCCAAAGCGGCTCGCCCAGCTCTGAAGCGGCTCTCCTTTGTAGCCGTCTAACTGCGCGCCGAGACGGTAGAAATACACATCGGAAGAGACCTTCAGTGCAGTTCTCAAGTCGATCGGACCGTTGGCGAGCTTTCCTGAGTTCTCGAAAGTGATATTTCCGATCTGGATCGCACCCGGATCGCTAACGATAGCGGCGGCTGAAATCGCGCCAGATTCAAGTGCGGCGGTAGCCGTCACCAACTTAAAAGTAGAACCACTCGGATAGACGCTTGCGATCGCGCGGTTGAGTAGCGGCGATCCTGCTTCTTCGCTGTTTAGTCGGTTGTAAACAGAGGTCTCGATCGGCTTTGCGAAAAGGTTTGGATCGAAGCTGGGATAGGAGCCCATTGCGAGAATCTCACCGTTGCGTGGGTCCATCGCCACAAAGGCGCCGCCACGGTTCTTTACGCCATCGGTGATCGGTATTCCCCCAGCAGAGGCCATCGCCTCTTGGCCGGCTTGCTCGAGCCCAAGGTCAATCGAAAGCTTGAGTCGTTGGCCGCGCACCGGTGGCCGTACCGTGACCTGTCCTTTGGGGTTGCCCATCGAATCCACCTGTATGCGACTTGCTCCAGATTTGCCTCTCAGGTAGCGGTCGTAGGTGTATTCGAGGCCGTCTTTTCCAACGATCGTCCCTCCTTTTACCCCGCGAAAGGCAGCGCTCTTTTGATCGGCTTCGCTTAGCTGGCCGACCATCCCAAAGAGGTGGGCAGCGAGCTCGTGATACGGGTAAGAGCGCAAGAAAACCCGCTCTACAGTGACGCCTGGAAACTGCGCCTGACGTTCAACTAAATACTGATAAATCGAGCGACTCACATCAGCTTTGACCGTGACATTAGCGTAGGGCAGCACAGCCGTTTGGGATTTGACCTCCTCGGCTATTCTCGCTGGCGTCATCTTGATCACCGCACCGAGGCGCCGGTAGAGCGCCTCTCTTTCCGGGCCCTCGGCGGGAAGTCTGCGTGGCTCAATCTGCGCTGCAATCGCTACGCGATTATCGACCAAGGTGGTTCCGTTGCGATCGACAATCGCTCCGCGCGGAGCTGCCACGGCGACGTCTCTAATGCGGTTGTCGTTGGCTTGAGCGAGGTACTTATCGCCAGAGAGGATCTGCAGGTACCAAAGGCGAAAAAAGACGACCGCGAACAGCACCAAGGCGATCCCGCCAAGAATGGCCACGCGGACTGACATCTGCGGAGTCACAGGCGTGCGGCGGTTTTTTGGAAGCTCAAGCACTCTCTATCCGCACTTCATGAGCGCGAGAGCGGACTAAGTCCGCCAGTCGTGTAAGCCCGTCTGCGTCGTCTGCGTGGGTCATCGGGAAGGTAAGGGGCTAGGACCCAGCGCACGATGATGAAAACCGGTAGCGCCAGAACCCCGTTAACAACCATCATGATGAAAACGTCGCGCACTAAGAGCAGATTGAAAGGGACGTCGACTCCGAGCAGGAATTCAACCAGCCCGAAGCCGAGCGTCGAGGCTGCTGTGGCGATTACCCCAATAACGACTGGCGTTAGTGTGTTGGCGGGATCTCTTACCTCACGATAGCGCCCGACCGTATAGCCGATAGCCGTCAGCACGAGCGCGCTTACCCCCATCGTCTGCAAGAGCATCGTGTCTACCAGCAGGCCCATCACGAATCCCATCAGAGCGCCTGGGACGGCACCGAGAAGCAGCGCTACGGCGACCACAACCAGTGGCGTAATGTCCGCGCTGGTACCAAAGACCGATATCTCCGAAATCGCAGCCGTCTCGATGATGACCGACAGGAGCGCCAACAGACCTAAGCGCACGAGAAGCATCGCGGGAAGCTTCATGGCCCCACCTGCGCCCGTTTGCCTGGAGCGGTTTTGGGTCCGCCCGTTAGGACTTGTACAAAATCAAGTTGGCGCAGCGTTGCGAACGGCCGTAGGTGGACGCGTTGGTAGAGGTCCAGTTCGGTTGCATCAACGGCGGAGACAAGCCCGATCGGTATCCCGGGTGGAAACAGAGACTCCAACGCGTCTGACTGCGTCCCGGCAGTCACTACGCGATCGCCAAGGACAACCTTAATCCCGCGCGGCAAGAAGTCCACAACGAGGTCACTCGGCTTACCAATAGACGGTTTGACAAGGCCCAAGGAGCCGATCCGATCTTGGGCTAGGCGGTCTGGGCGCGCAATTACCTTCGCCGAGACGCCGCTGGACTGGTCGGTTAGTAGCGTCACCTGTGACGCCCCTGACGTGACGGCGCTTACCCTGCCGACCAAACCATCTGCGCTAACAACGGCTTGGTTGACAGCGATTCCAGCGCTCGACCCCTTGTCGATGTTCAGTGTCGAATACCAGATCGTTGGCGAGCGACCAATAACCCGCGCGGTGACTGGGGCTAAATCAGCGATTTCGGCGGCTTTATCGATCGCCAACAAGCCTGCCAGCTGGCGATTCTGCCGGTCGGCGTTGTCCAGTGCTGCTACCTGGCGACGCAGGACTACGTTCTCCTTGCGAAGTGAATCGCGCTCGCCCTTGGCGCCAAACGCGTCCCCCACCCAACCGACTAGATCACGGGCTGGCTTAACGGCGCGGCTCGCGCCCTCTTGAATGGGAGCCAACACCGACAACGCACCGCGCTGAACGGAGTGCAGGACGCCGCCTGATGATTCGCCGAAATATGCAGTTAGAAGAATCAGGCAGAGAGCGATAAGTACAGCCAACACTGCCCGACGCCTACGGACTGTCTGTTTATACACGGAAGGTGCTTCCTCAACTTGTTTGTCCTAGATGCATCGCGCGCTGAACTAGTAGCGACGGCGACGGCCTTTCGAATTCTTGCTGCTGCGGTGTATAACCTCGAACTCCTCCAATGAGCGACCGCTGCCAACTGCCACGCAGGTCAGTGGTGACTCGGCCAAGTGGGTTGGCATTTGGGTCTCCTCCCTCAGACGCTCATCAAGCCTCTGAAGTAGGGATCCACCGCCCGCCAACATAATTCCACGATCCATGATGTCGGATGACAGCTCCGGAGGGGTCCGGTCCAAAGTCTCTTTGATCGCGTCGATGATCTGAACTAGCGGCTCCTCAAGGGCCCCGCGAATCTCTTCACTCGTGAGCACAACGGTCTTTGGGAGCCCTGAAACCATGTCCCTGCCGCGAATTTCTGCCTGAAGCTCTTCGATTAGTGGATAAGCAGACCCGATCTCTAGCTTGACCTCTTCTGCGGTCTGCTGCCCGATCAGCAGCTTGTACTCGCGCTTGGCGTAGTTGACGATCGCCTCGTCGAGTTCGTCTCCACCGACACGGATCGACTGTGAAACAACGATCCCGCCGAGCGAGATGACCGCCACCTCAGAGGTGCCGCCGCCGATGTCAACGATCATGCTCCCGGTCGGCTCGCCAACAGGCAGGCCGGCACCGATCGCTGCTGCCATCGGCTCCTCAATCAGGTATGCCTGCCGCGCGCCTGCCGAGAGACAGGCCTCTTCCACGGCCCTTTTCTCCACACCCGTCACTCCTGACGGGACACAAACCACAACACGTGGATGAGCCCAGCGGTTCTGGTGGACCTTCTGGATGAAGTGACGCAGCATCTGCTCTGTCACATCAAAGTCGGCGATAACCCCATCTTTAAGCGGCCGAATCGCAGTAATCGTCCCTGGCGTACGTCCGAGCATCCGCTTAGCTTCGACCCCGACGGCGTGAACTTCACCAGTGCGTGAGTCGATTGCGACCACCGATGGCTCCGACAGCACGATCCCGCGACCCCGTACGTAAACGAGCGTATTGGCCGTGCCGAGATCTACCGCCATATCGCGGCCACCAAAGCCTGTAAGGGAGCTAAACATGCCCATCGATCAGTAAGTGTTCGCGGGGAGAGTTGTGTCGGGCCCAAAATAGGCCCGTAGATCTCCCAGCGATAGGACCCAGTGTAGCGGATGCCCGGACGTCCACAGCAGGGCGACAGCAGCCTTGCACCGATAAAAACCCTGCATTTTCAGTGGTTAGAAAAACGCTGCAGGAGGTCAGGAATGAGTGTCAACAGATTAACCACCGAGATCCCCACCACATTGAGATATTCGCCTTCTATCGCTTGCACAAGGGCGGCGCCACGACCTTGAATTGCGTACCCCCCTGCCCTATCCCTCCACTCACCAGAAGCTAGGTACCACTCGATATCGTCTTTGCTGAGGGTACGAAAGGTCACCAACGTGCGCGCCAGCAATCCTCGCTCTTGGCCCCGATCGTTGACACACAAGCCACCGAAGACTTCGTGAGTCACCCCCGAAAGCGACTCTAGCCAAAGTCGAGCCTCGGCTAGATCGTTTGGTTTAGGCAGAATTACCTCACCGAGCGCCACGACCGTGTCGGCACCCACGACACAGCTGCCGCTCACCGCGCCAGCCTTAACCGTGGCATTAAGCAGCGCGATCTCCCCCGGCTCGCCTTGGTTGATCTCTGTGATCTCTGCCGGTACCACTGTGAAACCAACCCCGAGCTGTTCAAGGATGGCTCGCCGCTGGGGCGAACGAGAGGCCAGGGTCAGGAAACTACCTTGGTCCTGCTTTGACCTCACTGCTCCAAAGCGCCAAAAAACAGCAAGGCTTCTCGCACGCCTGATTCGTTGGAATCCGAGCCGTGAACCATATTCTGGCCAATCTCCAGTGCGAAATCACCGCGTATCGAGCCGGTCGCTGCTTCAAGTGGGTTGGTTGAGCCAATCACCTGGCGAGCGGCTAGGACCGCCTCATGGCCTTCAAGCACCATCGCTACGATCGGACCAGAGGTAATGAACGCTACGAGCTCACCGAAGAACGGGCGCTCGGAGTGTTCGGCGTAGTGCTGTTGGGCGAGGTCCTTGCTTACCGTCATGTGCTTGAGCGCCACGATCCGCAGACCTTTGCGCTCAAAACGGGCGATTATCTCGCCACTGAGGCCTCGGGCAAAGGCGTCGGGCTTCACCAGGATTAGGGTCCTGTCCATGTATTTACTACTCCTTCAGTTGGAAGATTGCAGAAGACATATACGACCGCGTCAAGATGTTTGCGGAGGCGCTTCAGAGACGCGACGACGCGGGACTGGGGCGCCCGAGGCGGCGCTCTCCTCGGCCGACAGTGCGTCCTGCTCCGCGGTGGTGCGTCGCCGTCGCCGTGGGCGGGAAGCTGGCTCCACGCCGACTTCCGCCTCGCAGTAGGGGCAGAGGTTCCAAGTAGGGTCGATCGGGCGCTGACAGGTCAGACATGGCTGTTTGAGCTGACGCATGCAGGTCGGGCAGCGCAGATAGTCGCGCTCAATCGAGTGGTCGCAGTGGGGGCATAGGTAGTAGCCAGCAGCATGAAGGCGCGCCTCCGCCGCTTGCATCTCAAGCTCGCGCTCGCGGACGTCGTCGAGGTATTCAGGCGGGCGGACGATCATGTAGACGATCGTGCCCAGAAATGGAAAAAGCGAGGCAGCGGTGCTACACCCCACGAGTACAGGATCGCCGATCCGACGCCTTGCATCGGCATAGGTCCAGTAGATGAGAGCCAGCCACAAGACGACAATAAAGAGGATCACTAAATCAACGGCAAGACTGATGCCGCTGTTCTGAATTCCAAAGACGCTGAACACGGTCATTAGTAGAAGGAAGTGTATCTCTCGTGTGGTTTGAGCGGAGTCGCGGCGCGACCTATGACGCTCGTCTGGTGGCTCTGGATTTCGCTACTCGCAGTGCGATTCCTGCCCCGATATCTCATAAGAACTGGCGACCAAACAGATAGCCAATTCCGAAGAAGATCAAGATAACCAACGCCACCACCAAGGCGACGAGCCCGATCATCGAAAGAAAGTGTGGCCCGTTGTCGTTCAAAATTTAGAGATCCTGCGGGGTTGGAGTGGTTGCGCTGATAGGTCTGCCACGAGCGATAGCGAGCCGGTTACCAGCACTGCACGCTCAGGCCCGGCCAGTACTGTCGCTGATTCTAGAGCCTTAATCGGATCAGACTCCACGATCACGGCAGATAAGCCGGCTCCCACCTGAGCCGCCAGCTCTCCCAAGCTCGCTGCGTCAACTGCGCGTGGGTTTGAGTTTGAGGTCAGGATCACCGTCGAGCAGCGATTGAGTAGGAGCTCCAGCATTGCTAAAGCATCTTTGTCTTCCAGCAGCGAGACTACAGCGACGATCTCTATATCTCCGTCAAAGGACCCTAGTGTCACTTCGATGGCCGCCGGATTGTGGGCCCCGTCAAGGACCCGCAAAGGCGCGTGTCCAAAGATCTCAAAACGGCCTGGGATTGTCACTTTAGATGCGACTTCAGCAACCAGCTGCGAATCCAGCTCTCCTAAGTACGCCTCGCAGCAGGCGACTGCGAGAGTGAAATTGCCGCGCTGATAAGCCCCGGTAGCAGCTAGTTGCCCCTGCCAAAGATCATCCACCACAACGATCGTTGCGTCACGCTCGCAGACGACCCTTTGGGCTTCGGCCATCACGTCAGGATCGAGGTCTTGGCGCACGACTAAGGTTCCACCGTCTTTTACTACGGCTAGCTTCTCAGATGCAATCTGGGCTATTGATGTTCCCAGTAGAGCGGTGTGTTCTAGGCCTATGCTCGTGAGCCCGACAATCCCAGGGCCCAAGATATTGGTTGCGTCGAGCCTCCCACCAAGGCCAGCTTCTACAACAGCCACCTCCACCCCGCGCAGACTGAACTCATCGTAAGCGGCCACAGTTAGCGCCTCGAACTGCGTAATCGGTCCACTGCTGGTTTTGAGATCTGCGATCTGGGCTGCCTGCGCTGCGCGCATCACAGCCGCTCCGAAGGCGGCCGGCTCGATCACAGTGCCAGCGATCGAAATGCGCTCGGCGAAGGTCGTCAGATGGGGTGAGCAGTACAGGCCGCTCGCGACCCCGTGAGCTTCGAGGATGGCAGCTGCCATTCGTGTTGTCGACGACTTGCCATTGGTACCAACCAGATGGATTGTGTCGAACTGATCTTGGGGCCTGCCGAGTGCTTCGGCTACCGCCTTCATGCGATTGAGATCGAAACTCATCCCGAAGAGCTCTCGCGAGAGTAGGTACTCCTCGGCCTTGTCCCAGCTCCACTGCTGCTGGCTCACAGCGTCTCCAGATCAGCCCTCAGCGCGTCGAGCTTGGCTTGTTCAGCCTCCACTACTGCAGCTGGCGCCTTTGCCACAAAACCCTTATTTGCAAGCTTTGCCTGACTACGCGTGATCTCGCCCTCAATCTTGGTGCGCTGGGCCTCACGCTTGCGCTCTACGACCCCTGGGTCAAACGCACCAGCAGCGAGAATGTGGACGACCCCATCTGGAATGCCAACACTTGCTACGGGCTCTGGTGCCTCCTCCGGGGTCGGATCGAGATTAAGCCTAGCCAGCCTGGCCACCTGTGAAGTCAACTCCCCGTAATCCTTGCCATCAAACTGCGCGGCAACCACTTCGCCTACCGGGACCCCGACGCTGTCGCGCCACCCGCGAAGCGCCTGCACGGCGCCGATCACGCGCGCGATCTCGGCCTCGGCTCCTTGATCGATGCGATCTGGCTTGGCTGGCGAGGCCTGGTGGGCGGCGAGCATCCCTTGGCCTCCAGGAAGGTGACCCCACAGCTCCTCGGTGACGAATGGAATCAACGGATGAGCCAGCGTCAACGTTTCGGCAAGGAGGTAGAGCAGCGTTGCGCTAAGGTCGGCGCGATCGCTATCGAGGTCGTAGATCCGAGGCTTCACCAGCTCGAGATACCAATCACAGAGATCGCTGTATACGAACTCGTAGAGCGTCAGAGCGGCGTGAGCAAAGTCATAGTTAGCGATCTGCTCGTCAATCCGGTTACCTGCCTGCTCTAGGCGCGACAGGATCCAGCGGTCCTCGACGCTCTGCGGTCGAGCCTCAGGGGTCACTCCTTGCTGGACCCCGAGCAAGATAAACCGTGAGGCATTAAAGAGTTTGTTGGCTAACTGCTGGCCTTGATTTACCTTCTCGACCGAGTAGCGCACATCTTGGGTCGACGACATTGCCATAAGCCCGAACCGAACCGCGTCGGCTCCATGGCGATCAATCTCATCTAAGGGGTCGATACCTGTACCTAGAGATTTGCTCATGCGACGCCCGTCCGGAGCTTGAATGACGGAGTGGATATAGACGTCTTGGAAGGGAATTTTGCCTGTGAACTCAAGGCCCATCATTACCATCCGAGCAACCCACAAGAAGATGATGTCTCGCGCTGTCGAAAGCGCATTTGTGGGGTAGAAGGCCTTCATCTCCGCCGTCTCCTGAGGCCAGCCCAAGGTCGCAAACGGCCACAGCGCTGAC
Source organism: Solirubrobacterales bacterium (assembly GCA_947474595.1). Lineage (GTDB taxonomy): Bacteria > Actinomycetota > Thermoleophilia > Solirubrobacterales > Solirubrobacteraceae > CANJIV01. The sequence goes on along the minus strand of CANJIV010000013.1, from coordinate 17,510 downwards.
GAGAACCACGTGTCTAGGACGTCGGGGTCACGCTCCCAGCCCTCCCCCTCGGGCTCAACCATTCCGACATAAGTCTCCCCCTCGCGGTACCAAACCGGAAGCTGATGGCCCCACCAAAGCTGCCTTGAGATACACCATGGCCGGATGTTCTCCAGCCAGTCAAGATAGACACGGCCCCACCGCTCAGGTGTGAACCTAATCTTGCCATCCCTGACTACTTCCATCGCGGGTTTGGCGAGCTCGTCCATCCGCATGAACCACTGCAGTGAAATAAGTGGCTCGATGCGCTCTCCCGAGCGATGAGAAAACGGCACCTCGTGTACGTATGGGTCGCGCGAGACGATCCGCCCCTCTCGGTCGAGGGCCGCAACCACGGCCTCTCGGGCCTCTAGGGCAGTCAGCCCAGCGAAGGCCTCTCCTGCCTCAGATGTCATGCGACCGTCCTCGCCTATGACTGAGATCTCGTCTAATCCATGGACTCGACCGATCTCAAAGTCGTTGGGATCGTGGGCTGGCGTGATCTTAAGCACGCCTGTTCCAAAGTCCACCTTGACGTACTCGTCGGCGATGATCACCAGGCGGCGTCCGGTCAGTGGCAGAATCGCTTGGCGCCCGACCAAGTGACGGTAGCGGTCATCGCTTGGATTGACAGCGATCGCACTATCGCCCAGGAGCGTCTCCGGACGGACGGTAGCGATCGTGATCGTCTCGACTGGCTCCCCCGGCTCCCCGGCGAGGTCGTAGGAGATGCTGTAGAGGGTGTCTTGAACCTCACGTTGTTCAACTTCTAGTTCAGAGATCGCCGAACCCGAACCGGGATCCCAGTTGACCATGAAGTTGTCACGGTAGATAAAGCCCTTTGCGTGGAGGTCTATGAAAACCTTCTGCACCGCCCCAGCGTAGGCATCGTCGAGCGTGAACCGCTCGTCGCTGTAATCACAGGAGGCACCCAACCGTTGGAACTGGTTAACGATCTGAGAGCCGTGCTCTTGGCGCCACTCCCAAACCTTTTCTATGAAGGCATCGCGGCCCAGCTCTTCCCGGCTGCTTCCCTCGCTACGCAAACGCTTCTCGACCTGAGTCTGGGTGGCAATACCGGCGTGATCGGTTCCGAGTATCCACTTTGTCGGTCTACCCCGCATCCGATGCCAACGGGCCAATACGTCTTGGACCGTCCCGTTAAGGGCGTGGCCCATGTGCAGCGCGCCGGTCACGTTAGGCGGCGGGATCGCTATCGAATAGTTCTCTGGCGACTCCCCTTGAGCCTCGGGGTGAAAGATTCCAGACTCCATCCACGCCGCAGTAATCCGCGGCTCGACTTCACCTGAGTCAAAGCGCGTTGTTGAGGAGAGGTCCGCCATAACTCCCCAGTCTACGTTGGCCTAGCGCGACAGCGTCGCCCACTCTCGACTATCAAGTCAACCGGCCACGCCTACGGCGGCTACTACGCTGACTGCTCTTCTAATCCTTGGTCGTCAACTGGCTCGGAAACAGCCTCGGTGACGAGTGTGGGCGGACGGCCACCTTCGATCGTCTCTTTAGTCACTACGCACTTTTTAACATCGCGGCGCGAAGGTAGCTCAAACTGAACCTCTAACAGGGTCTCTTCGATGATCGAGCGCAGACCACGCGCACCGGTTCCTCGCTTTAGCGCCTTATCGGCAATCGAATTAAGCGATTCGTCGGCAAAGACAAGCTCGATCCCGTCAAATGAGAAGAACCTCTGGAACTGCTTAACCAGCGCGTTGCGAGGTTCGGTGAGGATCTGTACTAGGTCATCTCTCTCCAGCTGATGTATCGCCGATACAACTGGCAGGCGGCCGATGAACTCAGGGATCAGTCCGTAGTTAACGAGATCTTCGGGTAGGCAGTGCTCGAAGACCTCTCCGGTGTCCTTGTTGAACTTTGAGTCAATAGCAGCGCCAAAACCAACTCCCTTGTGGCCAATGCGGCGCTCGATCAGCTTGTCGAGTCCAGCGAAAGCGCCACCACAGATGAAGAGAATGTTGGTGGTGTCAATCGTGAGGAACTCCTGATGGGGATGCTTGCGCCCGCCTTGGGGCGGAACCGACGCCTCTGTTCCCTCGAGGATCTTCAGTAGTGCCTGCTGTACGCCCTCGCCGGAGACGTCACGAGTGATAGACGGGCCGTCGGCCTTGCGGGCGATCTTGTCAACCTCGTCGATGTAGATGATTCCCGTCTCAGCCTTCTTTACATCGAAGTCGGCTGCCTGAATCAGCTTGAGCAGGATGTTCTCGACGTCTTCACCGACATACCCAGCCTCGGTTAGTGCCGTGGCATCAGCGATAGCAAAAGGAACGTTGAGGATCTTGGCCAGAGTTTGAGCTAACAAGGTCTTGCCACATCCGGTCGGCCCCAGGAGAAGGATGTTTGACTTCTGCAGCTCGGCCTCCCCCTCTTGTGCCGTCATCATCTGCACGCGCTTGTAGTGGTTGTAGACCGCGACTGAAAGGGTGCGCTTAGAACTCTCCTGCCCAACGACGTACTCGCCTAGGACATCGTAGATCTCCCGCGGCTTGGGAAGATTCTCAATGTCGAAGGTGGGCGCAACAGCGAGCTCTTCGTCAATGATCTCATTACAAAGATCAATACATTCATCGCAGATATAAACGCCCGGGCCAGCGATCAGCTTCTTGACTTGGCGCTGAGACTTACCACAGAAGCTGCACAGCAGCTGTTCGTTGGAGTCGGTCGGCCTGGCCATGTTTCATCTCTTTAAGCCGAGCCCATGGGCTCAGTGCTTTGAGATCACCTTGTCAATGATTCCGTACTCGACGGCCTCTTCGCTGCTCATGAAATAGTCGCGATCAGTGTCGTTCTTGACTGCTTCGATGTCCTTGCCGGTGTGCTTGGCGATGATCTCATCGAGGCGCCGGCGGACGTCGAGGATCTCTCGCGCGTGGATTTCGATGTCGGTCGCTTGCCCTTGAAACGAGGAGGAGACCTGATGAATAAGAATCTTCGCGTTGGGCAGCGCCATCCGCTTGCCCTTGGCGCCCCCGCTGAGCAACAATGCGCCCATCGACATCGCGATACCAACGCAGATTGTCTGGACGTCAGGCTTGATGAACTGCATCGTGTCGTAGATCGCCAGCCCCGCGTAAACGGAACCGCCCGGCGAATTGATGTAGATCGAAATGTCCTTCTCAGGATCTTCTGACTCCAGATGCAGCAGCTGGGCAACGATCAGATTGGCGATCTGGTCGTCAACGGGTGTACCCAGAAAGACAACGCGGTCGTTGAGTAGTCGGCTGTAAATGTCGAAAGCGCGCTCCCCTCGGGAGGTCTGCTCAACAACCATAGGTACCAGTGGGCTCATCGTCGGGGCTCTACTTTCGTGTCTCGTGCTCGAATCCTGCTCAAGCGGCGACAAACTACCGCCACTGCAGAAGCTGGAGTCTACCAACACGCAGTAGCTGGCCTAGAGCGATCGCCACAATTCGATCAGCGTGAACCGGCCTGCCCTAGCCTGACCGCGGCGCCGATCTCGACTAAGCGGTATCTACTTCTTCGGCGCGTCGGCTGAGTCGTCGGCTGCGGCGCTCTCAGGCTCTTCGATCGCAACTGCGATGGCGGATTCGGTGATTAGGTCTACCGCCTTGCGGTTAGCCAAATCAGTGCGCAGTGCGTCGAGGCGTCCGCGCTTTTGAAGTTTGTCAAGCAGTTTGGCTGCGGTGGTTTTCTCGTGTTCGGCGGGATGCTCTAGCGCCTCAAGCAGCTCTTCCTGGCTAGGCATAAGGTTCTCGCCTTCGGCGGCAATCACGGCCGCAAGAACAGCCTCTCTCTTCAGGCTGCGCTCAGCGTCTGGGCGGGCCTCTACTAGCAGCTCCTCTTCGCCTCTTCCTGAGATCTGAAGGTAGAGCTCGCGCGAGATTCCTTGGCGAGCCAGCGACTGAGTCAACTGCTCAACTAGCTCTGCTGAGCGGCCATCGATCAGCGCCTCTGGAACCTCGACTGTCGCGTTTTCTACGGCTGCGTCTACCGCAGCCTCACGGAACTCTGCAGCGATTTGATTCTCCTGTGCCTCTTCTAGACGTCCCCGGATGTCCCCGCGAAGCTCGTCTAGCGTGTCAAACCCCGCTGCCTCAGAGGCGAATTCGTCGCTCACTTCAGGCAGCTCTTTAAATTTGACTTCCTTAACGGTCAGAGCAAAGGAGACTGGCTTGCCGCGCATCGCTTCATCGGGATGATCGTCGGGCAGAGCGATCTCGTAGTCGCGAGTGTCTCCTGCGCTTGCTCCGATAAGAACTTCGTCCATCCCTTCCAGCAGACGTCCGGCGCCTAGCTCAGCTACTTGGTCGCGCCCTTCCGCGCCCTCGAGCACTTCGCCTTCATGCCTACCGACGTAGTCGATCACGACAAAATCGCCGAGCTCTGCCGACCGCTGGACTGTCTCTAGACGAGCGAGTTGCTCGCGCAGGCCATCGACCTCGGCGTCGATCGCCTCTTCGCTGACAGAGGCCTCTCGGCGGCCAGCCTTAACCTTTTTGTAGTCACCGAGGATGGCGGTAGGGCGAACGCCAATTTCGATGGAGAAGGTCAGCGGATCACCGGCGGGAGGTAGATCTCCTAGCGAGATGTTGGGATCGCCAACCGGCACGATGCCAGAGCTATCGATCGCCTCTACATACCAGCTGCCCAGTGACGAACGGATCGCCTCATCCAAGACCGCCTCACGACCGATCCGCCCGATCACCACTGGCGGTGGGACCTTGCCTTTGCGAAAGCCAGCCAGCTTCATCTCGCGGCCCATCTGCTTGGCCATCTCGTTGAGTCGCTTCTCAACTTCGGCGCCATCTACTTGGGCCTCAACGCGCACGCGCGATTCGGGCAGTTCTTGGACAGTTGTCGTTACGGTGGTAGCCATTAGCCGCAGAACGATAGCGTTCAACGCGTGCTCACTCCCACTCCCCCCCTGCGACTGCGTGCGTGGCTTCTAACTGGGCCGATCGGACACCTAGTCGCCGGAGCGCTGGACTGGGGCGCTCTGATCGTGCACGTTGCACGCTGTCGCATGCGAGGCGAAGACCCCTTTTGACCCGCACTGGGCTGATGTGTGCGCGGGATTGTTCAAGCGTGTTAGGTATCAGTGAGACTCACCGTGCAACCGCTAACAGCGAGCCGCCCTCCCAATCTAGCGCTGCGTTGCTAGATTCCGTCACCACTTGGTGGGCGTAGCTCAGCTGGTAGAGCTCCGGATTGTGGTTCCGGCGGTCGCGGGTTCGAGCCCCGTCGCTCACCTTCAGAAGTCTTGTCAGAGAGGAGCCGAGCTTCATCGCTACTTTGTCGCCCTCTTTGATTTGAGCCCCACTTAGAACCGTGTCGCGGGCCGCAGTTCGGCGAAATGCAGCGCTCTAAGCGACGAGAAAATCCCCGACGATCTCGTGATAGCGGGCCACGTCAAGCAAGAATGAGTCATGGCCCCAAGGCGAGGCGACCTCTTCGTGGCGAGCCTTAGCTCCACCTGCGACGAGTGAATCCAAGATGAACAGCGAGTGCTCAGTCGGGAACCGCCAGTCGGTATCGAAGGAGACTAGGAGAAACTCTGTCGCCACAGCCGCCAGTTGGAGTGAAGGGTCAGCGAAGGGCTCAAAGTAGTCCATAACCCTGCTCAAATAAATATAGGTCAGCGCGTCGAAGCGATCGAGGAAGGCCCTGCCTTGATGGTCGAGATAACTCTCAATCTCGAAGTCTGTTGCGAAGGTCATGCCAGCCTCATCGGGCCCTTGCCGTCGGCGATCAAACTTCTCCCGCAGAGACCCTTCTGAGACATATGTGAGGTGGGCCATCATGCGGGCTACCGCGAGGCCGACGTCAGGTGAAACACCGCTGCCTGAGTACTCCCCATTTTGAAAGTTCGGGTCGCGCATGATTGCTGTGCGCGCGACCGCAGAAAAGCCAATGTTCTGGGCGCTCAACCGTGCACTAACTCCAGCCAAGACGCAGCGATCAACCTCGGTTGGGAAGTCCAGCGCCCACTGAAGCGCCTGCATCCCGCCGAGCGAGCCACCAACAATCCCATGAACGCGTTGAATGCCTAAGTGCCCAAGCAGCGCGCGGTGGACGCCAACGAGGTCGCGCACCGTCAGCAGCGGGAACTCCAATCCGTATGTGCTCCCCGTCTGGGGGTTGATCGAAGCGGGGCCGGTCGTCCCTTGGCAACCACCGAGCAGATTAGGACAGACAACGAAAAAGCGGTCGGTGTCGACCGGCCGGCCTGGGCCGATCAGGTTGTCCCACCAGCCGACCCGGCTCGGATCGCCATGATGGCCGGCTGCGTGCGCATCGCCGGTCAGTGCGTGGCAGATAACGACAACATTAGAGCGATCGGGGGCAAGCTCCCCATAAGTCTCATAGGCCACCTCAACGGGGCCAAGGCTCGCGCCAGACTCGAACACAAAGGGCTCACCCTGCGTGAAGAGAGTAGCCCGCTGTGTAGTGGTGCGGCCGAGGCCGCCTGCTGTCATGGCTTCGCGGGAGACCGCGTTGCCGCCAACGCCTGATCAAGGTCGGCCACGATGTCGTCGATGTGCTCGATACCTACAGAGAGACGCACTGTCTCCTGAGTTACACCGGCCGCCTCGAGCTCTTCGGCGTTTAGTTGCGAGTGCGTCGTCGAGGCGTTGTGGATCGCAAGTGATTTAGCGTCTCCGATATTGGCGACATGACTAAAGAGCTTGAGATTTTCGATCAATGCACGGCCGGCGTCCATCCCTCCCCGGACGCCAAACGTTACTAGGGCCCCACTGCCACCATGGAGCACGCGCTGGGCTACTTCGTAGTGATGGGATGACTTAAGGCCCGGGTAGTGCACCCAATCGACATCAGGGTGAGCTTCGAGATGCTCGGCAACAGCCAACGCGTTGGAGTTATGGCGCTCCATCCGCAACGGCAGAGTCTCTACCCCTTGCAAGAAGAGAAAGGCGTTAAAGGGCGAAAGTGCCGCGCCCGTGTTGCGCAACATTACGGTTCGCACACGGCCGATGTAGGCAGCCGGACCCAACGCGTCAGCCCAGACAACCCCGTGGTAGGAGGGGTCAGGTTGGGTCAGTCCGGGAAACCGTTGGGCATTTGCAACCCAGTCAAAGTTTCCGCTGTCAATCACCACACCGCCGATCGACGTGCCGTGTCCACCGATGAACTTCGTCAATGAATGAACGACGATGTCGGCGCCATCTTGGAAAACGTGTGCTCCAACCGGTGTCGCAACCGTGTTGTCAAGGATCAGCGGAAGTCCCTGCTCATGTGCCGCGGCCGACCATGCCGCAACGTCCATAACGTTGAGCTTCGGATTGCCGATCGTCTCTCCGAAGACCAACCGTGTGTGTTCGTCAGTGAGCCTAGCGACGGCTCCTGGATCGTCAGCGTCTACCCAGCGCACCTCGATGCCGTACTGCGGCAGTGTGTGAGCGAAGAGGTTGTAGGTGCCGCCGTACAGTTGAGAGACAGAGATGATGTTGTCTCCGGCGCGCGCGATGTTGAGTACCGCATAAGTGACCGCAGCCTGCCCAGATGCAGTTACTACAGCCGCGACCCCGCCCTCCAAAGCAGTCAGGCGCTGCTCTAGAACATTCCAAGTCGGATTCATGATCCGCGTATAGATGTTCCCCGACGCTTTAAGCGCGAACAGATCGGCGGCGTGCTGGGTATCGTCGAAAGCGTAAGAGGCCGTCTGATAGATCGGCACAGCCAGCGAGTTGGTAGCGCTGTCGGGCTCTTGACCGCCGTGGAGAGCGACCGTTGCGGGATGTTGTTGAGATCTCATACTTTTCCTCTTAATAGTTCGAATGCCGATTGGAATATAAAGGTATCGTGATAGTTGGCTGCGGGCAAGCCACACGGCCGCCCCGAAATACCCCCGGCAGGATTCGAACCTGCGACATCCGGCTTAGAAGGCCGGCGCTCTATCCAGCTGAGCTACGGGGGCTTAGCGCCGTGTGTTTTCGACGAACACCGGCTAACGGGCTTAGAAAGCCTAAACCCCACGCGGCACCGTGGAGCAAACAGCGACACTATCGGCGATAATAGCCGCCATATGCGCCGCGATATCTACACCGACGAGCAAGCGGCATTCAGGGAGAGCGTTCGCCTCTTTCTCGCTAAAGAAGTAACCCCAAACCAAGAGCAGTGGGACAGCGCCGGAATTGTTCCCCGCGAGCTCTACGCCAAGGCTGGAATCCATGGTTTTACGGGGATTGCGATCGATGAAGAGTTCGGGGGAGCAGGGACAAGCGACTTCCGCTTCAACGCGATCATTGGCGAAGAGGTGCAACGCGCTGGTGGCAATGGCTTTGGGCTCGGCATCACGCTCCACAACGACATCTGCGCCCCATATTTCCTGGAGTACTGCAACCAGCAGCAGCGCCAACGTTGGCTTCCAGGTATCGCCGCTGGAGAGTTGATCACTGCGATCGCAATGACCGAGCCTGATTACGGCTCAGATCTCGCGGGGATGAAAACCACGGCCGTTCTCCAAGGCGATCACTACATCGTCAACGGAACAAAGACCTTCATCACCAGCGGGATCAACTCAGACCTCATCATCACGGCGGTCAAGACCGACCCGACAGAACGCCACCGTGGCATGACCCTGCTGGTCCTCGAACGCGGCATGGAGGGATTTGACCGCGGTCGCAACCTAGAGAAGATCGGACAGCACTCCCAAGACACCGCCGAGCTCTTCTTCTCCGACGTCGCGGTCCCTGTTGCAAACCGGCTTGGAGAGGAGGGTGAGGGCTTCCGCTATCTCGTATCTAATCTCGCTCAGGAACGGCTCTCGATCGCAATCGCCGGTGTGGCTGCTGCCTCCACCGCGCTGGATCTGACGCTGGAATACGTTAAGGAGCGCCAGGTTTTTGGCCAGGCCATCGGCTCGTTTCAGAACTCCCGCTTCGTTCTGGCCGAGTGTCGCACGGAGATTGATGTAGCCCAAAGCCACGTCGATCGCTGCGTCTTGGCACTCAACGCGGGGCAACTCACCGCTGAAGATGCGGCGGGCGCCAAGTGGTGGTGCACAGACCTGCAAGGACGCGTGGTAGATAAGTGCCTCCAGCTCTACGGCGGTTACGGATACATGCTTGAGTACCCGATCGCCCGCGCCTACGCCGACGCTCGCATTACCCGTATTTATGGCGGCGCCAACGAGATCATGAAGGAGATCGTTGGGCGTTCAATGGGCCTTTGAGGCCGGTCTTTTAGTCGGCCGGCCACACCCCCGCTTGCCAGCAGGTTTCATTGGCGCGTAGCTCCAACGCTCTTTAGGCAACCGAGAGGTCGTTGATCGGTCTTGAGCACCCGGCTTGCGCAAGCCATGCGGGGACCTGGCACGCACCTACCCTTGATCAGCGACGACCAGCAGTCGCGCTCACCGCGATCACCAGAGATAGGGCCACCAAGGCCCCGATCGCAGTCATCAGACCCGCGGCCGTGTTCTGGCTGAAGTGCACGACTGTGGCGACGATAGCGATTGGTACTGCGACCGAGAGGGCCAACGCGGCAGCCCGCAAGATGTTGCGTCTGCCGTGTCCCCGGTCTTGGCGACTGTCGGCCTGCTCGATTGCCACCTGAGCGCTATCGGTCTGGCCTGAGTAGAGAATCAGCGCCCGGCGCCCTAGTTGGCGTGCATGGCTCTCGCATCCCCAAGCCATCACCACCATGAACGTGACCGGGAAGATCCACGTTGAGATCCAAATCACCATCGCCACAACAAAACCAATGCCCGCCTTGAGGCGTGAGTATGCCCCCTTCTGTGCGCCCTCAGATGGGGCCGCTAAGAAACCGCCAAAGATCAGGATCAGATGAATGCTGTGAACCCACGCTGCGAGCGGCCTGCGGTGTGTAGGGCGCTCGGGCAGAGGGGTATTTTTTACAGCAACCAGGGCAGCGTGCGCAGCTTCGACGGTTGGATGCACGCCGCGCAGAACCAGCACCTCTGCAGAGGTCTCAATCGCCGCCGGATCTCGTCCGTATAGCGCGGCCGTATAGAGGACCATGCGCCCCTCCTGCCAGAGATAGGCGAGGTAAGCGGGGACAAACGCAATTAGGAAGGGTGTCCCGGAGATTGCCCCGTCAATGCGTGCGATCTGCGCGCTCTGCTTGCGAAGGCCTTCAGCCCGAACGGCTCGCGACTGGTTAGTTTGTTGAGTACTGCTGCGTTGGGCCCATGCGGACGCTGGCTTGCTGAGATTGGTAGCTCCGTAAAGAGTCAGTCGCTCGGCGACGTGAGTCGGATCACGGTAGGCGATCGTTGCGAGTCGCCTCCAGTTGGCGAACGAGCGTCGGATCACGCCGCGGCTGTCGTCTCGAGAGCCTTCTAGGTCGGGCTCAGGGTTGATCGATGGTCCAGGCGACTGCATGGTTCCACGTTACTTGAGTACCCGTTCGCCAGCCGTTTACAAGAATCGGGGCGAGAGGATTTGAACCTCCGACCCCCTGCTCCCAAAGTCATCCGGGCGCTTATTCGCAAGCCCCGCTAACACGCCGCATTCCCTGTGTTTTAGAGGCAATCGCGCCGATTTTGAGCGTCGCCACATGTCGCCACATGTCGTCGTTCGTCGGGCGAAGTGGTCACAAAGTGGTCACGTTTTTACGATTTGAGGCGCAGCGATGAGCCTCGCGTCGTCGATGGCGGCCGTGCTGCTTGGCCTAAGTTCGCACGACGCCTGCGACGCGCGGCCAATTGCCCAGGCATTTATTCCTATTGCCTTACGAGAGCTCGGACTGGCGACGATCGTGGCGCTATGACCGCCACAAGGCAGTGGGCATACATAGAGACCAATCTCGCTCGCAAGGGGATCTACTCCTTGGGCAAGAGCACAGCACCAACAGCCCGCCGCTCAGATCTCCTAGGTGAAGTTCACACCGACGGCGAGCTGCGGGCCTCTGACCTTAAGGCACTGGTGTTTCTCTGCACTCGATGGTTTCATCAGAACCACGCCAAAACCGATGAGGCAGCGGCCTCCCAAGCCGATCCGCCAAGCGGCGATCTTTCGCGAGTGAACTTCACACTAGCCCAGGCCTCGCAGTTCATCTACGGACGACGCCCCGGAGGACGGGAGAAGCAGATGCTTGACTCGTCGATGGTCTCGATTATGTGTTGCCCGATCTCGATGGAAGGCTACGATCCTGTCAGCCGTCAAAGCGGCATACGGTTAATCGATCGGGCGCCATTGATTACCGGCTACTCCTATCCCGAAAAAGCTCGCGACCCGATCGCGTGGCCGGTGACACCTAGAGGCCGATCCCCTAAATCTTGGAGCTTTAGGTCTGGTAACTGCGATTGGTATGCCCTGGGGTCGGATGAGGAGCACCTTCTCAAGACGTTCGCATCTAGTAGTGACCCCTTCTCCCTAGCCCAGGCGTGGAAAGCCGAAGATCACAGCGTCTATCTCTCTAGCTTTCTCGTGAGGATGCTCACGGCTAGAAACTTCACCTATCTCGACCCTGAGATCTTAAGAAAGCTCGACGGGAGTGCTTTGCGGTTATGGGTCTATCTAGAAGCAGACAAGAAGGTCGTCGAACGCGGACGCAATCAACTCTGGCTACGCGCGCCGATGTGGGAGACGCTGTGCCTGCGCGACCTTGACGCCAGTAGCCGTCGCAGGACGATCGAGAAGGCGGCCGAAAAGATCCTAGGTGTCGATCCTCACTACAGGGCCATAGATCTCAGATGCACACCTAGCACCGGTGCCTGGGCCCTCTCTGTGGAGCGCATTAAGCACGGGGCCCTAAGCAAGGTTGATGCCGCGGGCATGCCGGCACGCCCCAAGCCTTTTACCCCGAAGCGCGGATCTGAGTTGATCAAGAAGCTCAAGACCGGCATGGCGATCGCCCAAGCTTGTGCAGAGACTGGCACTGATATCGAGACAATAGGCTCGTGGATCGAGCGTGGAGAATCTGAGCCAGGCGGCAAGTATGCTGACTTTGTCGCTGCGATCGACCTTACGCCGGTGGGTCATCGAGAACGCATAGGCGATACGCCACCCTTGGAGGCGCCGTTCGACTACTAACGAAAGCTCCCAAGGGCCGTTTCGGAGTACTCATTGGTGGTAGCGCCAATAAATCCAACAGAGGCAATGGTGAACAGCGCCGCGACGAGCCACAGCATCATTAATAGATGCGAAATCCTCATCATTCGGTCATACCTTTCCGCCCCAGTCAGCAGCCTTTCAGCTTCAAGCTCACGCGGTGCCTCCGACAGCGTTAACCGCTATGGCCCCTCGATGTACGCAGAGAGGACCTCGGGGACCGTAGTGCTGCCCCCGATCTGTGTGTCGTAGTCCTTGGAGCCTAAGACGAGGCCATAGACGGTGACGAGGTCATCCGCAACGGCCTTAGTACGCCCAACGTAATTGACCCACACGTTGTCACTCCAGATGTCGTAGCCCATATCGGTTACGGAGAGAAGCATAAACCCGCCATTAGCCCCGTCTTGTTGGATTTGGAATACCTTGCCGTAGAGCTTGATCTCCTTGCCCGCGTAGCTGCCCGAATCCTTCTGAAGCTCGGCATACGGGATTGTTTTGGCGCCCGCGATGAAATCCTGCTTGTCTAGTGCGTGCTGCTTCCTCGCGCGCTCCTTCTTGGCGGCCAGTTCCCTCACTGCCTTCGCGTTCGCTAACCGCGCGCGCTCGATCCGCGCGCGCTCATTCTTGGCGGCAAGTGCCTTCTTCGCGGCAATCTCAGCCGCGGTCGGCTTCGGCGGCTCTACTACCGGCTCGGCGGGCTGCTTCCTAGTGTCTGCTATCAGCACGCTCTCGGTTGGCGTGCTCGCTTGGTCTTTGGCGTCGTTCCCGCCTCCGCCAATAATCCCGATGAGTACGAGCACGCCGAATCCCATGAGCGCCCAGCTCCACCACTTGAGTCCCTTAAAATCCTTGAGCACTTGACCTCCCCTTGGATATTTGGTTCTACCCCAACTGACAACAACTCTCGTATATAGGTTGGCTGCGGGTGGTTACGGGCCCCGTGGCCCGATCTGCTGCGCTAGTACTTGGGTAAGACAATCGCGGGCACTAGTGCGCGTCCCGTGAGTCTCACCGTACTCCCTTACGTGATGAGGTAGGAAATTTGTGGGGGCTTGGTGTTCCTGCGACACCTGTCGCAACGGTGACGGGGGACCGAACCCCGTATCTACACTTCCCAGAGCTGCCGCTAAAGGTTCCCATCACTTAAATTTCCTGAACCAAGATTTAAGTTTCCTGAACCAAGATTACCCCCAGATTCACCAAGCCCGTCGATGTCAGGGCGGCCAAGCCCGTCGATGCCAGATTCACCAAGGCCGTCATTGGTGGTGTAGGGCACGACGTTAGACCTAGAACTCGATGAAGTAGAGCCTGACGAAAGAGGGGTATCTAATAGATCCTCAATGCTCTGCGGTAATAGGCGCTCGCTTAGGGTCACGCACGCCTCCTCCTCCTCCGCCCGCGCCTCCTCATACGCCGCCCCCCGCGCCGCCGCCGCATCCGCCGCCTCATACGCCGCATCCGCCGCCTCATACGCCGCATCCGCCGCCGCCCCCCGCGCCGCCGCCGCATCCGCCGCCTCATACGCCGCATCCGCCGCCGCCCGCGCCGCATCACATTGCTCACTCCGCGCTAACGGCACCGCTACGTATTCATAGGTCACCGCCCCCTCTACGACCACGACCGCAAGCGACACAAAGACTATGGCGACCACTAGTAGGCGTCTCATCCCGCCTCCGCCTCTCTCTCCGCCTCCGCTCTCGCCGCCTTCCACGCCGCCGCTCTCGCCACCGCCGCTCTCGGCGACCTCTCCTCCGCTCTCGCCGCCTCCCACGCCACCGCCTCCGCCTTGTCCGCCTCCCACGCCTCCTCCCACGGCTCCCACGCCGCCTCCGCCTTCGCGCACGCCTTCTCCCACGCCTTCACCCACGCCACATTCCTCGCTTTGGCCCCCGCCACATCCGCCTCGGCCTCTCTCGCTCTCGCTCTCGTGCCCGACTCATCCACCGCCACCGCTCTCGCCAGCGCCTTCGCCCTAGCCCACGCCTTCTCCGCCTCCGCTGGCGTCGCCCTCGCCGCCTCCCATATCGCCGACGCCGCCTCCTTACGCAGAAGCTCCCTCAACCTGAACGCCGCGCTCTCCCACTCCTTCTTCGCATACGAGGCCTTCTCCGCCTTATATGCCTCCTCAGCTTTCGCCGCCTCCCACTTCTTACGCGCAGCCTTCTCCACCGCCTTCGCCCTTCGCGGCCACTTCTTCCACTCCGTGCCTATTTCCCAGATATCTATTTCCCAGATATTCATATGAGCCTCACCGTACTCCCTTACGCGATAGGGAGGCCTATCTGTGGACGGGGGGCGGGCATCCCTGGGCGATGCTTGGGGCGTCACTCGGTTGGGGTAGTTTGGTGAAAAAAACGCCATCGTGAATATGGGGCTTGCGGCACTTTACACACGCCCCTAGTTGTGAACAAAGGGCAGGGGGTCGAATCCCTCTCCGGCTCTACGTTGCGCGGTTCTACAAGGGGTCGGCTGGCAGCAGAGTGGTAGCCGGATCGGGACGGCAGACCGAGCACTCTGGCCCGCCCTCGACGTCCTAGCCTCGATCGGGAATGCGAAGCGATCCTGCCTAGTCCCAAGGTCACTAGCCAAGACCAGCACCAAGGGCACGGCTAACAGTAAGAGTTATCGGTTCTAAGTAGCCCAGCCCTGCGGCTCCCAAGAAAGCCAAAAGCAGTAGCCGAGATACCCGGCAACACTGACCCCATCCAAGAGAACCTGTGCCCTAGTAGGACCCATCGACGATGGAGTAAAGTGACCTATGAAGCGCGCGCTCGCCATTGCCGCCGTTCTTGGATCACTTTCGGTATTTGGCTCTGGTTGCGGTCGCGCTAACGATCCGACGCCCACCAAGCTAGACGGATCGTCTTCACAGAATTTCGAGCCCGACGACATCGATCGCGCTAACAACGCAAGCGACGACGTCATCGCCTACTGCTCAGGTGCCGTCTCTGAGGCTCAAAGGATCGGCTGTGAATCCCACGTGACCCAAGTTCCATGATGAGCGCGACCGTCCTCACTGCCTCAGGAGCCCAGTTAACCAGCCAGGGACGCTCTTAGTAAGGACTCTGAGTGATCCCTAGCTCACAACAAGGCAGCCTTCCTAGCGATCCGTGCGCCGTTGATGTCAAGGCGCCATGGGATCACCTGATAGGCCAAGCCAGCGACGGCAAGGACTTTGAACTGCTGTGCCAGTGGTGGCTTAAGAACGACCCGCAGTACCGCAGCCAGCTTAAGAACGTCTGGCTATGGGATCAGTGGGATGGACGGTGGGGGCCTGACTCAGGGATCGACTTAGTAGCCCAAACTCACGACGATGAGTTCTGGGCCATCCAAGCAAAGGCCTACTCACCAGACAACAGGGTTACAAAGAGCTCCATTGACAGCTGGATAAGTGAGTCTGCGCGCGAGCAGTTCTCGTTTCGTCTGCTGATCTGCACCACCGATCTGCTCTCTAAGAACGCGCGCCAGGCGATGGATGGGCAAGAGAAGCCAACCGGAATAGTCGACCGCGCCAGGCTAATCAGCTCGGCGATCGATTGGCCGCAGTCGCTTAGGGCCCTCAAGCCAGCTAGCTACACAAAGGTCGGTCCGCGCCCTCACCAGAAGAAAGCGATCGATGACGTAGTCGCCGGATTCCAAGATCACGACCGTGGGCAGCTGATCATGGCCTGCGGCACTGGCAAGACATTGACCTCCCTATGGATCGCTGAACAGCTAGAGGCCCAGCGCACCTTAGTCCTGCTCCCATCGCTTTCACTGCTGCGCCAAACACTTCTTGAATGGTCGGCCCAAACCGCCGATAGCGTCGCCTTTAAAGCTGTCTGCTCAGATCAAAGCGTCAAGCCCAGCGACGACGAGATGGTCTCTTCGGTAATGGAGCTTGGCGAGCCTGTTGCCACCGACCCAGAAGAGATTGCAGCCTTCTTGCGCAGGGGAGCAAAGCGGGTCGTCTTTGCCACCTACCAGTCCTCGCCTGCGATCGCAGAAGCTCAGGCACTCAAAGGCGTGCCCAGCTTTGACCTAGTGGTCTGCGACGAAGCCCATAGGACCGCGGGCGTCGGTGATGGGGCCTTCTCCGTGGTCCTTCACGCAGACAAGATCCGAGCCAGTCGTCGCCTGTTTATGACCGCGACTCCTCGGGTTTTCACAGGGAAGGAAAAGAAAGATGCCGACGGGGTGGAGCTCGAGGTCAGGAGCATGGACGATCAAAAGGTCTACGGCCCACAGCTGCACTCTCTGACCTTCGGAGCGGCGGTCAGGGATGACCTACTTTGTGATTACCGCGTCGTGATCGCTGCCATAGATCACCCGACCTACTCAGAGCTAATCCAAAGAGCAGCACGGGTCAGAGGCAAAGACCTCTCACCGACCGATGCCAGAACACTCGCACGAGAGCTAACGCTGTTGCAAACAATGCGCAAGTACGCCCTGCGCCGAGTTCTTAGTTTCCATTCACGAGTCAAAGGCGCTAAGGATTTCAGCGCCGAACTGATCGAGGTTCGTGAATGGGCATCAGAGCAAGACCGCCCTGAAGGAGAGCTTTGGGCCTCTTATGTCTCGGGAGAGATGCCAGCCGGGACAAGACAGGTCCAACTCGAACGGCTGCGCAATATTCGAGGCGGCCAAAGCGGAGTGCTGTCAAATGCACGCTGCCTTGGCGAAGGTGTCGACCTTCCGGCCATCGACTGTGTCGCCTTTATAGATCCACGCCAGTCACAGACCGACATCGTCCAAGCCGTTGGCCGCGCGATGCGCAAGGCCGCTGATAAAGAGCTTGGAACGATCGTGATTCCAGTAGTGATCGACCCCAGCGACGACGCTGAGGAGACCTTATCTAGCTCTGAGTTCAAGCATGTCTGGGACGTAGTTAAAGCGCTGCGCACCCACGATGAAGTACTAGCCGAGGAGCTCGATGCCGCACGGCGCAAGCTTGGGGGTGGGGGCGTCGTTAGAGATCTCGGCGACAAGTTTATTATTGACATCCCAGAGGCCCTGGTAGGACTCGATTTCGCCCAGGCGCTTCGGGTTCGACTAGTTGAAATGACAACTTGGGCGTGGGAATATTCGTTTGGCGTTCTAGAGTCCTACGTAGACCAGCACGGTGATTCCCAGGTTCGCCGATTCCATAAGGAGAACGGCTTTGCCCTCGGGACGTGGGTGCATAATCAGCGCGTTGCCTACAGCAAGAAAACGCTCGACCAGACTAAGAGTGAACGGCTTGCGGCACTTAAGGGATGGTCTTGGGACCCGAACGCTTACGCGTGGGAAAAGGGCTTTGCGGCCCTAGAGTCCTACGTAGAAAGGGTGGGCAACGCGCTCGTTCCTCAGACCCACAAGGAGAACGACTTTGCCCTCGGGTGGTGGGTGGGTACGCATCGTAAGAACTACGGCAATGGAAAGCTCGACCAGACTAAGAGTGAGCGGCTTGCGGCACTTGAGGGATGGTCTTGGGACCCGAACGCT
>CANJIV010000012.1 GCA_947474595.1 Solirubrobacterales bacterium | reverse complement strand
GCTTAGAAACGGCTGCAGCGACTGCGCAAGTGAGGACATCGAAAGGCTCTGGAGCCAGACCTTGCCTGGTCCGGTGAGCTCGGCGAAGAAGAGGCCTTGGCCAAAGAACTTGTTCTTGATGCCCTTGATCGTGACGAGGTTGAACTGCACCCCTGACTCAAACATTCCCAGGTGACCGGGATGGACACGAAGCTTGTATCCAGCTGGAAGATCAAGCTCTCTGATCTCACCGGAGAGTTCGACCCACCACTGCCCTGAGCCTTCGATCTTTTGCAAAATCAATCCCGCGCCGCCCAAGACTCCAGCACCGATCTTCTTCTGAAAGCCGGTGGTTACTGAGATCGACGACTCACCGGCCAAGAAGCCGTAGGAGTGGACCATGTGCGATTGGCCTTCCACGGCCGTCATCGGCAGGATCTCGCCGGGGACGTGGGTTCCAAAGGCGATCAGTCCGGTGCCGCCCTCAGCACCGTATTCGCTCATGAAGATGCTCGAACCGCCTACTGCGCGCTTAGCGACGCTAAACGCTCCTGAGAGTCCTCCGCCAGCGCCGCCGATCCCTGTGGCAGCGGTGCGTACGGTGATGTGGTGATCTAGCCAAGCGGCCTCACCAGCTTCAGAGATGATTGACTCGCCGGGCTCTAGGTAGACCTCGAGGCGGGGGAGAATTGTGCCGACGACTTCAGAGCGCATGCTGCGAACCTAGCACGGATTGTTGCGCGATGCGAGCAATTTCAGGCGTCAGTCGAATTCTCTGAACCAGCGTATGCGCCTTCGGAGACCAGCTCCTGGGTGCGTCCGCCCGGAAGGGCCAGCAGAGCAACAAAAAAGCTTGCGACCATTACGCCAGCGAGGATGTAGAAGACCGTGCGTGTACCCATCGCATAGGCGATCTGATGTGAAACACCGATCTCTGACTCAGTAGTCGTGATCAGGATCGTTCCCAGAACCGCAAGCCCGAGACTTGCGCCGAAGTTACGCACCGTCTGCGTAATTGCACTGGCCTCGGCGTAGTTAACTTTTGGTGCCCGATTGATCGCATCAGTGTTGGCGGGCGCGACGATAAGTCCCATGCCAAAGCCAGTCATAACGATGTAGTACCACTGCTCGTCGAAGTTGAGATTGGTGAGCGAGTCGCCCCAGAGATAGAAGCCCAGGGCGCAGATCAGCGTTCCAGGCAAGATCGCATGCCGCGCTCCGCGTTCGTCGAGGATCCGCCCGCCGATCTGGGAGGCAAAAGCGAACCCTGCGAAGAAGGTCAAGAGGTAGATACCGGCCTCGGAGGGCGTCTTGCCGAGAGAAATTTGGGCGTAGGTACTTGAGAAGAAAAACAGCGGCAAGAACGCGATCATGATCAGAAAGAGAATTGCATTCTCTGCGGCAAAGGCGCGATCGGTGAAGATCCGCACCCTCGTCAGCGGGTTCGCCACGCGCAACTCGACCATGATGAAGATCGCGATCAAGATAAGCCCGACGATTACGGTCCCCAAGGTCTCCGCGCTGCCCCAGCCCCAAACGCTTGCTTGCTGCAAGCCGAGGACCGTTAGCGACATCCCGGCCACGCTCAAGATCGCGCCGCGCAGGTCAAAGGGTGATGGCGTCTTTGTCTTGTCGGGCTTTGCGCGCACGATCAGGACCAATGCGATCAACGCGACAGGAATGTTGACCCAGAAGATCGCTCGCCAATCGAGGTCTGTTAGGTAGCCGCCGAGGATTGGCCCGACTGATGTCAGCGCGCCGGCGACGCCAAAGAAGATCGCCAGCGCACGTCCGCGCTCATTGACGGGAAATGCGCCCACCACGATCGCCAGCGCCGCGGGCAACAAGATCGCCGCTCCGATCCCTTGGGCCGCTCGAAAGACGATCAGCCATGTCTGGGCGATATCCCCGCTCGGAGTCAGCCCGCACAGCCCCGATGCGACCGTGAACACTACGACTCCCAGTGTGACCATCTGGCGGTGGCCCAGCGTATCGCCAAGCCTTCCGCCGATTAAGAAGAAGGCGGCCAGCGCGAGTAGATAAGCGTTGACGAGCCACTGCACGCCAGTCGCAGAAAGGTGGAGATCTTTTTGGATCTCGGGGATCGCAATCGCGACGATCGTCTGATCGATAAACGTCATCGCGACCGCGAAGATCATCGCTACGAGGACTAGGGTTCCACTCTTGCTCTTCATCGTGCTGATGGGGGCAGACTAACACGGGGGGTGCGCAGAGATGCAACCGATCTAAGGGTCACTATCGGCCTGACTACTGACTTGGCCGGCTGCGGGAGTCTTGAGGCGAGCTGAATGCGACCTCATCTACTCGGCCGCGGCGTAGCGTGAGAAAGCCCACGACGAAGGTCGCCACCATCAACGCCGCGAGGATGTAGAACACCGTCTGGGTTGCTTGGGCATAGGCAAGCTGAGCAGATACTCCCTGACCACCGTCTGCGCTGACGACCAAGATTGACCCGAGAACGCCGAGCCCGACGGAGCCTCCTAGATTCCGGATCAGCTGCCCGAGCGCGCTAACTTCTGCGTAACTGCCCGCAGGTGCACGAGTCATCGCATGAGAGCCAGCCGGTCCATACATTAGGCCCATGCCGATGCCAGCAACGAGGATGAACCATCTCTGGGTATCGACATCTAGCCCCGTCAGCTCCCGCGACCAGAAGTAAAAGCCCGCAGCGCAGATCAAAGCTCCTGGCAAAATCGTTGCACGAGCACCGATCTTGTCGAGAATCCGCCCGCCTATCTGGTTTGACGTCGCGAAGCCGACGAAGAACCAAGTGATGTACAGGGCTGCTTGGCCAGGAGTGTCTCCTAGCGCCATCTGGGCGTAGGTGCTTGCAAAGAAGAGGAGTGGGACAAATGCGATCGAGAGTAGAAACTGAACTGCCGACTCGGCCGAGAAAGTTCTATCGCTAAAGATTCCAAGACGAGCCAGTGGGCTGCGTGAGCGCAACTCGGCGACGACGAACGCGGCGATCAGGAGAGCTCCGGCGACGATAGAGCCCCATGTTTCTGGAGCTCCCCAGCCCCAGTTGCCAGCTTCCTGAAGGCCAAGTACTAGTAAAGCCATCCCGGCTACGCTGAGAACTGCCCCCAGCCAGTCGAACGGTGCCGATACTTTCAGCGAGGTTGGCTTCGAGATGGCGAGTAGCCATAGGGCCCCTAGGCCGATCGGGACGTTGACCCAGAAGATTGCGCGCCAGTCGATCTCCAACAGAATTCCGCCAGCGAGTGGTCCCAGACAGGTAACCGCCCCTGTGATCCCAAAGAAGACCGCTAGCTTTGTTCCCAGCTGCGAGATGTCGTAGGAGTTGATCACCATCGCGAGCGCCGACGGAAGCATCAGTGCCGCGCCAGCGCCTTGAATCGCTCGGGCGCAGATGATCCAGCCCTCACCGATCCCCGACTCTGGAGCCAGCCCACAGAGAGCAGAGGCAACGATAAAGACAACAATCCCGACCGTTATGAGCTTGCGGTGGCCGAGTGTATCTCCCAACCTTCCGCCGATCAAAAAGAACGCCGAGAGGGCCAAAAGGTAGGCGTTAAAGAGCCACTGAGCGCCAGTCGCGGTGAGCTGGAGATCCTTCTGAATATCTGGTACCGCGATCGAGACGATCGTGATGTCAATGTAGGACATCGAGACTGCCAAGATCAGCGCTGTGAACAGTAGTGGGGAGGCCTTCTTGGCGTTCATAGGCTCAAGCTTGACAGTGTGGGTGCACCGCTACAGGTCGCCCTTCAGGCCATTTAAGAAGCTAGCAAGAGCGATCGGTGACGAAGTCACAATGGCGTCAACTCCGAGTTGCACTAGCTTCTGCCAGCCGATCGGGTTGTCGGGGTCACGATCGTCAAACCACGCGTACCACGCGTAGCCAGCGTCGTGCGTCTGGTCGACGAACTGCGAGCAGGCCACCTCGATGACTGTGCCGTTTAGGTCCCAAGTTATCGGCGCCGAGATAGCAGCTACGCCATCGCCTGGCGTGGCTGAGACAGCAGTGAGGAAGGCGACGATCCCATCCGGGCCAGGGGCCAGCGCCAAATCCGGCATCAGCGAGTGCAGCAGATCTACCGTCGGCTGGCTAAACGAGCTGACAATGATCTGCCCATGGGGCGCCTCGGCTAGCTCTTGGGCCAGCAACCTCGCACTGGCAAAGTACTCCTCCTCTAAGCCTTGCTCGGAGCGCGCTTTGATGTCGAGGACCAAGGGCATGTCAGGGAAGCTGGCTAGTACCTCTGCGAGCGTGCAGATCCCAAAGTCAGCTGGCAGATATCCCTCGGGGGGCTCTTGCTGGCCAGTAGCAACGCCGCGCAGGATGTAGTTCTCTGGAGACTTGTCGCGACTGTAGAAATGCTGATGACCGGGCTGGGCGTGTGAGAACCAGTAGGCGTTATCGAACCGGCGAAGCTCTTCAAGCGTGTATGAGTTAACCGCTCCAGTTGACTCGGTTCGGAAGTCGAGCACCGGATCGTGAAAGAGCACTAGCTGGTCGTCTTTGCTGACACCGAGGTCGAGCTTGAACATGTCAACTCCGGCCTTCTGAGCCTCCTTGAGGGCGTACAACGTGTTACCTGGCAGCTCATTCTCCCCGCCTTGATGAGCGATGTTTAGGGGAAAAGGGCTGCGCCACCGATTGCTGGTCACGGCAGCAAGGTCTTCAGCTTCTGCGGATCGAGTGCTGCAAGTGCGGCAACTGTGGTCTGACGCCCGGACTCCACAAACTCGTCGAGCCGATCGAACTCGCGCCGTCCCGATTGCCCTAGCGCGGGAGTGATGATCAAAGTGGCCAGCCGACGAACGGTCTTCGAGTCGTGCCAAGTTGAGAGCGTCACCGAGCGTGCGATCGTGTCAAAAATTCCAGGAATGGTGCCATCGTCTACCTCATCAGCAGAGAGCCGCTGCCCCTCCACATCGACGCCGATGACCGGCCCTTCGGCGGTCTCTGCCATGACATCTATCGGCATGTTGTCTAGAACGCCCCCATCGACTAAAAGCTGGGCGCCAGCGCGAACCGGCGGTAGCAGCCCGGGCACGCTCATACTGGCCTGCACCGCCACAGCCAACCGACCTCTGCGATGGACCACGACGTCAGCGCTTTTGAGATCCGAGCTGTTAACAAACAGGTCCGTGGCAAGCTCTTCAAAAGCACGATCTCCGAATACCCTCTCAAGCATCGCGATAAACCGGCCAGGCGCCAGCAGCGACTGGCGCGGGATCGAGTACCTATTGAATGGGCGGCCCTCGACGAACTCGGTTCGACAGAGTTCCTGCATCGCCCCCGGATCCATCCCCATCGCATAGATCGAGGCCATAAAGGCGCCAATGCTGGTGCCGGCTATACGGTCAATCTTCACACCCGACTCCTCCAGCGCTGCGAGGACCCCGATGTGGGATGTCCCGCGAGGCCCGCCACCGGACAAGACAACCCCGACAGAGTGGCCCGTTAGTCGCCGAGTACAACGTTCGGCGTCGGCGGCTAGCTGGGAGCCAGGCCGCAGATGATGGAGCGCAGTCGGATTGCACGCATCCAACCAAGGCGCCAATCTTGCGGCAGTTGGATTGGCTAGGCAGATACCGAGAGCGACCTCGCGGGTTGACTCCAGCCACGGCGGCGGAGCCTCTTGGCCAGCCAAGATCATCGTGCGATCAGCCTGCCTTAGGCAGACCTTTGTCCATTCATCCTTGGGAGCAGCGCCACCATCTGCGACCATCAGAACCCAGTCGTTGTCAATCTCACACTGCCGCAGAGCCTCGGCGTGGTCGCTGGCATCAAGGCCGGGACGGTGGATGATGGCGGCAGTGCCAAACCGCCTCAGTCCGGCAAGCATCGCTTGAGATATCTCTACTAAGTTGACTGACGGATCGCAGGAAACTAGGGAGATTGCGCGGTCGCGCAGACGCGAACCACGCTGAAGGTGTCCGGAGTGACTGGTGTCTGGCACTAGATGCTCGGCCAGATTCGCTAACAGGGCCGAAACGAACTCCGGCTCCTGATGCAGGAGCTTGTTGAAGTGATCTTGATCAATCAGGACTAGTTCGCTGTCGCGTACGGCCTGAACCGTAAAGGCCTGGTCCTTCTGTGCCAACATCGCATACTGCCCAACTAGGTCCCCCGGGCCGACTGAATCGATGACAGCCGCTTCGCCGTCATCATCGTCAACGATGAGATCGAGCCTGCCGACGCAGACAAGACACATCGAATCGCCACTATCGCCTGCCGACCATAGCCTTTGGCCAGCTTCCAGATGAACGCGGTTTGTTTCGTGTCCTACCTCTGCCAGCGTCTCGTCCGACATCTGGGCCAAGATCGGCAGGGACCGCAGTAAAGGTATGAGGTGGTCTGTTTGATTAGGTCGCAAGATGAGGAACTTAGCTGTGGGTCGTGGTCGTGAAGCCGAGGTCGGCTACTTGCTCAATTTGCAAGTACGCGGCGACTTGGTGCTCTTTAGAAATCGCTCAAGAGCGATCGGCGAAGAACTCATAATCCCGTCAACACAGCGGTCGACCATCTTCTTCCAACTGACGGCCGAGTCGGGGTCGTCGTCGCCAAACCAGTTCTGCCATGCGTAACCGGCCGCGTGCGCTTGATCGATAAAGGCCTGGCTTGAAACCTCGATCATCGCGCCGGCGTAGAGATAAGTGATCGGAGCCTGAATCGCTACGACGCCCGTACCGGGTGACTGCTTGAGCAACAAGAAGCCTGCGATCCCCTCGATCCCAGGTGCAACAGAGATCTTCGGGGCCAAAGTATGAAAGAGGTCAACGGCTGGCTGCTTAAAGGAGACGACGATGATGTCGCGGCGCTTGGAGCTCCGCAGTAACGCAGCGAGCACTCGTGCATTTGCGAGATATTCGCTGATATCTTCGGCTTTGGTACGACCTTTGATCTCGACATTGATCGGGGTATGAGGAAAAGCAGCGATCACATCTCTGAGCGTGACGATCTTGAAGTCGTCGGCCGTGTAGCCCTTTGGTGGCTTCTTCTTGCCTGTCGCGATCCCACGGAACTTGTACGTAGAGGTCGACTTGTCGTGGTCGTAGCTTGAGGCCACCTTGCCATGCGCGGCCGAGAACCAATAGGCGTTGTCTAGCTTGCGAATCTGCTTGAGCGTGTACGAGCGTACGTCGCCTACGCCGTTAGTACGCGAGTCAACCGTCGTGTTGTGCTGGACGATGACTTGGTTGTCTTTAGTTACTCCGATATCAAGCTCGAGCATGTCAGCCCCAGCCTTGAGTGACTCCTTAAAGGCATACATCGTGTTGCCCGGAAAGTCGCTCTCCCCGCCTTGGTGAGCGATATTGATCGGAGGAGAACTGCGCCACTGGTGGCCAGCAGCCGACGCCAAGGCGCTACTCCCGGCCAGCGCCGCGAAGGCTGTTACCACGATCACAGCGCAGATCAGGCGCGGGCGCTCACTCATATCCGCCATCGTATGCGATGGAAGGAGTGAGCGCGCCGTGCTGGCGCGAAGCTGGCGCGAAGCTGGGGTGACGTTGGGGTGAAGCTGGCGCGAAGCTGGGGTGACGTTGGCGTGGACGTGTCGCCTCTGCCGCCAGAACTCCTCAACCCGCGCTCTTGCAATCACTATTCGCCACTTTCAAGGGGGGTTAGCTACCAAAACCTGAATATCTCAGGCTAAGTACGCAGACCCCCCCAAAAAACAGCTAAAACTTCCGCCCGCGCAATCTTGACCGGCCGCAAGAGTTACTTGCGGTTGTATGCATCGTTGAACTGCTTGCGCATTTCGTCTTGTAGCTCTTGGCTGGAGACGATCGCGATGATCCACGCGATTAGCGCCAAGACTCCGATCACCGTCCCGACGATTCCGAGCACCATTCCTACCTGCGCCATCTCGCGGCGGCTATCGGTCTCGCCACGGTCAACCTTCTGCTTGGCCCGTGCTCCCAAGACCCACGCAATGATCGACGGCGGGAGGTTGAGAATGAAGATCATGCCGAACCCAGATAGGACGAACAGCACTAGCCCCGCTATGCCTGTGAGCAGTGATGCCAACGCGGTGCCGTTAGCCGTGCCGCCTGGAACGGCTGCTAGCTGCTGGAAGCTGTAGGAGGGCGGTGGCGCGCCAGCGACCGGCTCTCCCGATGGGGGCGCGTCAACCCCACCCGGATCGACGCTCGGAGAGTCGTGGGACTCAGCTTGATGGGCCGGAAAGTCGTAATGCGGCGGGTCACTCGCGCCGGGCGCTCGGGGTGCTAGCCACCGGCGCTCCGGCCCTTGGGTCACGACTTATCGAACTCGGTGTTGATCCACGGCATCATCGAGCGCAGCTCCTTGCCTTCAGACTCAATCTGCTTGCTGGCCTGCTCGGCACGCATCCGCTGGAAGTTCTCTTGCCCGGCGCGGTTCTCTGCGATCCACTCGCGAGCGAACGTACCGTCTTGAATCTCGCCGAGAATTGCGCGCATCGCGGCGCGTGTCTCCTCAGAGATGATTCTCTTGCCGCGTGTGAGATCGCCGTATTCGGCAGTGTTCGAGATCGAGTGGCGCATTCCGCCGATCCCCTTCTCATACATCAGATCGACGATCAGTTTGAGCTCGTGGAGGCACTCGAAGTAGGCGAGGCGAGGGTCATACCCGGCCTCGACCAGCGTCTCATAGCCAGCCTGTACCAGCTCTGATGCACCGCCGCAGAGGACGGCCTGCTCGCCGAAGAGATCGGTCTCTGTCTCCTCACGGAAACTGGTCTCAATAACTCCGCCGCGCGTGCAGCCAATTCCCTTTGCGTATGCCAGCGTCAAGGCCTGAGCGTTACCGGTTGCATCTTGTTCGATTGCGATCAGTCCCGGTACGCCAGCGCCTTCAAGGAACTGGCGACGGACTAGATGTCCGGGACCCTTTGGGGCAACGAGTGCCACGTCGACCTCGGCTGGAGGCTCGACCTCTTTGTAGTGGATCGAGAATCCGTGGCCGAAAAGAAGCAGGTTCCCAGCGGAGATACCGTCGCGGACTTCCTCTTCCCACACTTGGCGGTGGAGCTCATCGGGGACGAGCATCATCACGAGGTCGCCGCGGCTGGCCGCGTCGGCCGGTGAGAGCACTTCGAGGCCGCTTGCGCGCGCTAGCTCAACCGACTTAGATGTCGGCCGCAGCCCGACTACGACGTCAACGCCGGAGTCCTTGAGGTTTAGTGAGTGAGCGTGGCCTTGGGAGCCGTAGCCGATGATCGCTACGGTCTTTGAGTCCAGCAGTGTGAGGTCAGCGTCGTTGTCGTAGAACATGCGGGGCAGAGTACGCGATTAGAGCCCAAACTGGCTACTAGGCATCAGCTGTTGCGACTAGAACTCTCGCCGGCAGTGAGATCTGGCCCCCGCTGTCGGGCACTTCGTAGGCCGCTAGGCGCGCATCTATTGCGCTACGAAAGCTGTCTCGATCATCTCCACTGAGGCCGGCCAGAAGATCGGCGAACGGCGGCGATAGGTCGACTCGCTGCTCCCACCACGCGTCGAGATCGTCGTAGACAAACTCAGCCGCAACTGACTCAACCGACCAATCTAGGAACCCTGCGCTGGCGAGCAGCTCTTCAATGCGGCCACTGGCGGAGAAGGCGAACAGGCCTGGAGCATCGGGATCCCTGCTCTCACTTAATCCGAGTTCGGCGCCAACTTCAGCTGCGATCTCAGTCCACGGGTTCTCTGCAGGTATATCCCACGCAGCCAAGACAACACGTCCGCCCGGGCGCAGGATGCGGCGCACCTCTCCTAGGGCAGTCCCAGGATCGGCCACCAGCATCAGTCCAAACCGACATAGGACGACGTCTACCGATGCCGCTGAGAGATCTATCCACTCGGCCTCTAAAAGCTGGAATGCCACGTTGGTAGCCCCGACCTGCTCTCCCCGGGCGCGGGCGAGTTCGAGCATCGCCTCAGAGCCATCAGAGATCACGACGCTGCCACCTGGAGTGACTAGCTCGGCGGCCATCATCCCCGTCTCGCCCAAACCCGCAGCGAGTTCGAGCACATGCTGGCCAGGTTGCAGGCGAGCGCCATCAAGCATCGCCTGAGTCACGCCCATCATCGCTCGATCAAAGTCCGTGCGATGGCGCCCCCAACCCTCTGCGGCGCGCTCCCATCGCTGGGCAGAGTCTGCCCGGTAAGCATCTGGATCCATGCACCCACGTTAGCGACGCGCGAGCAACTCGTGACGGCTGCCCTAGAGCGCGTCGCGACGCAACTTGCCAGAGGCGGTGCGCGGAAGGTCAGAGACGATGAAGAGTTCCTTGGGAACCTTCGCAGCTGCCAGTAGCTCAGAGCAGTACGTGCGCAGCTGCTGCAGATCGACATTAGCTCCTGGCGCTAGGACGACCGTTGCGACAACAGCCTGCCCCCACTGCTCGTCTGGCCTAGCGTGTACCGCTGCCTCTGCGATCGCGGGGTGCTCACAGAGAATCCTCTCTACCTCGCCCGGCATCACATTCTCACCACCACTGATGATCAGATCGCCCTTACGTCCAACGACGGTCAAGCGACCACGGTCGTCGAGCGAGCCCAAGTCTGCGCTGTGGAGCCATCCGTCGGCGGCCGTCGCCCCTGCTGCGACAGTCGGCCCGCGGACGAGGATCTCACCGTCGGGCGCGATCTCAACCTCCGTAGGCGCTAGCGGCAAGCCGGACGTTTTGGTCTCCCCGATCTCAGAGGTAGTGACCTGCGAGCAGGCCTCAGTGAGCCCATAGGTTTGAGCCACAGCGAAGCCGGCATCGAGCGCGTGCTCTGCCAACTTCTGATCTAAGGGCGCTCCGCCGATCAGAGCGCAGCGTAACCCTTTGGGTGGCCCAGCTAGGCCATCGAGGACGCGGCGCAGCGTCGTTGGCACCAAGGAGACAAGCGTGACCTCTCCCGCACTGCAAGCAAGGCCCACGCGCTCGGCGTCAAAGCCATTGTGGACCACGGCGGTAGTGGCGTAGATCGCACTGCGAATGACGATCGAGAGTCCTCCGACATGATCTAAGGGCAGCGCACACAGCCACCTCTCGTTGCGGTCGAGACCAAGCGCTAGGGCCGAGCCAAAGGCGCTCCACAGCCAGTTGGCGTAGGTGAGCTCCACAGCGCGCGGCTCGCCGGTCGACCCAGAGGTGTGAATAACGGTCGCCACGGCGCTTAAGTCGTGCTGTGGGTGCAGCGCAGGATCCGACGTCTGACCTGTCAGTGGCTCGTCGACGACGACTTTCGCCGTAGCGATTCGCGTCGCGATCTCAGGCGCAGGCAGTCGGGGGCTGATCGGCATCGCCACCGCTCCAAGCAGAAGACAGGCGTGGAAGGTCACTACGAACTCAATCCCGGGATCTAAGACGATCCCAACGCGATCACCGGGCCTGACACCACGGCTGCCAAGACGTCCAGCGGCCTCAGTGGCCCGTCGGTATAGCTGAGCGTATGAGACGACCTCTTTGTCCTCGGTCTCCACAGCGCAAAGATCAGGAGAGCCAGCAGCAGCTCGGTGCAGCCAAGCGTTCATCACGGGCGCTCTGGGCGTGCCGGTCGATTAGAGACACCGTCGTCAAAAGGCGCTCCAACGACGACCAGGTCAGCTGCGGCCAGTAGCGTCGGATCGGTCACAAGTCGGCTACGGCAGTAGGTAGAAATCACACCGGCGTAGCTGGAGTGGTGCTGATCTTGACCGTCCATAAAGCGATCTTATGCCCCAACACCACTACGGCGCCACGCGAAAGTAACCCAGAGCATCTACCGTAAGGCGGGCAACAACCCCAAGGAGAACCATGCCCGTGCAGTGGCAGGCTGGCGCTGAGTATTCAGATATCCGTTATGAGCTCTCAGGTGACGGCATCGCCAAGATCACAATCGACCGCCCGGATGTGCGCAATGCGTTTCGACCTCAGACGCTGATCGAGATCTCTGCGGCACTCGAGATCGCGCGCGAAGACACTGAAGTGGGCGTGGTTATCTTGACTGGCGAGGGACCACTTGCCTTCTGCTCCGGCGGCGATCAACGCGTTCGCGGCGACAGCGGCTATCTCACCGACCCGACCGGTGACCCCTCCGCTGGCGTAGGGCGTTTCCACGTCACCGACCTCCAGGTCCAGATGCGTCGCCTGCCTAAGCCAATCGTCGCGATGGTCGCTGGCTATGCGATCGGCGGCGGCCACGTTCTACATCTCTGTTGCGACCTGACGATCGCCGCAGATAACGCACGCTTTGGCCAAACCGGCCCAAAGGTTGGCTCCTGGGATGGCGGCTACGGTGTCTCGCTACTGCGCGACCTCGTCGGCACCAAGCGGGCCAAAGAGATCTGGCTGCTCTGTCGCCAGTACGACGCCCAGACCGCCGAGCAGTGGGGATTAGTTAACAAAGTCGTCGCCTTGGAGAGTCTTGAAGATGAGACGGTCGCCTGGTGTCGCGAGATGCTGGCCCTCTCCCCCTTCGCCCTTCGCCTAGTGAAGTCAAGCTTTAACGCCCATGAGGATGGCTACGCGGGAATCCAAGCGCTTGCCCACGACGCCAACTTGCTCTTCTACGCCTCCGACGAGGCCAAAGAGGGCCGCGATGCCTACAAGCAGAAGCGCTCACCGGAGTTCTCCAAGTTTCCAAAGCGCCCTTAGGCTGATGCCCTCCTCAGGCCAGTCACGCCCATCTAGCGTGCGCATTTGGATGATGGCTGCGCGGCCACGCACTCTTCCGGCGGCCGTTGCTCCCGTGCTTGTCGGCGCGGCGTTGGCGGGATCGCAGGGGGTCTTCTCGGTGTTGGTCTTTATCGCCACCCTGATCGGAGCGACCTTTATTCAGGTTGGGACCAACCTCTCAAACGACTACTCAGATGCTCGCCGTGGAGCCGATACAGACGACCGCTTGGGGCCCGTACGCGTAACCGCTGGCGGTCTAGTTCCACCGCGTCAGGTTCTGATCGCAACCTGGGTCTCCTTTGCAATCGCGGCACTGGTCGGGATCTATCTCATATCGGTCGCTGGCTGGGAGGTCTTAGCGATCGGAGCTGCCTCGATGCTTGCCGGAGTTGGCTATACCGGTGGCCCGCGCCCTTACGGCTACGAGGGACTCGGCGAGCTGTTCGTCTTTGCCTTCTTCGGCATCGTCGCCGTCGCAGGCTCCTACTACGTTCAGACCGAACGGGTGGTCTGGGAGGCCTTTGCACTCGCAGTCCCCGTCGGCCTACTGGCAGCGGCGATCCTCGTCGTCAACAACACTCGCGACCTAGAGACCGACCGCCGCGCAGGCAAACGCACGCTCGCTGTTAAGTTCGGCCCTTCGGGCGCCCGCTACCTCTATGCGGCGATGGTTTATGGCGCATTTTTGTCCGTTTTGATTATCTGGCTTGCGGGTTCGCTGACGGCATGGATACTGCTCCCCCTAGCTACCCTCGTGCCCGCGATCGCCTTAGTAAGAACCGTTCGCTCTCACAGTGACGGACCGACGCTTAACGGCGCCCTTGCTAAAGCCGGAATGCTTCAGCTGGCCTTCTGCGCGCTGCTCTCGCTTGGCCTACTACTTAGCTGAGGAGCCCGGCGATGCGACTCACACTAAGCCCACTGACGCTTACCTTGAGAGAGCCGTTGATCACCTCGTTTGCGACGATCACAACTCGCGATCTGCTCGTCGTCGCCTTGCACGACAGTGACGGCAGGGTCGGCGTCGCAGAGGCCGCCCCTTTTGAGCCTTACGACGGCGTCTCGCTGGCTGAGGTTCAGGCGCAGCTAAGAGGCCTCGAGTCGGCTCTAGCCGACTGCGACGGCGCCTCGCTAGAGACCCTCGTAGAGCTAGCTCGTAGCCACTGCGACCTCCCTCAGGCGCGCAGCGCAATCGACACAGCGGCCTGGGACTTAGAGGGACAGCGAACGGGTCGCTCGGTCTTCGATCTTCTCGGCGCGACCGGCAGTGGCAAGGTATCTCTCAACGCGACGATCGGGGCCGGGGATCCGGCGGCGGCGGCTCAGGCCGCCACTGCGGCGGTTAGAGATGGCTTTAGCTGTCTCAAGGTCAAGGTTGGCGATGGTGGAGACCTTGAGCGCCTCCAAGCAGTGCGCAGCGCCGTCGGCCCTGAAGTCGCGATCAGAATCGACGCCAACGGAGCGTGGAACGTAGATCAAGCGATCGCCGCCTTGGAGCTGCTGGCCCCCCTCGATATCGAGCTCTGCGAGGAACCCGTCCACGGCCTCCAGCAGCTGCGCCAGGTACGTGAAGGGTCACCCGCTATCCCGATCGCGATGGACGAGACCGCCGCAACTGCTGGCGCATTGGGTTCGGGAGCTACGGATCTCGTCTGCCTCAAACTCACCCGCTGTGGCGGCATCAGCGGCCTAATCGATGCAGCCGCAGAGGTCAGGGCAAGCGGCGCGCAGATCTATCTCGCCTCAACGCTTGACGGACCGGCTGGGATCGCCGCGAGCCTTCAGGTCGCCGCCGCCCTAGGTCCGCTGGTGCCATGTGGACTGGCAACCTTGGCTCTCTTTGAGCAGGGCGAGGCGCCAGCGCCGCTAGTCGATGGAGCGATCGTGATCTCGACTGGCCCTGGGCTGGGTCTCAGTGGCCCGACCGCACAGAGCTGACCCCAGCCGCAGAAGTGATTGCACCCGCCACGCTCGCGGGGTCTTCTAAGTGGACCGAGTGGCCAGCGTCGCCGACAACGACGAGCTTGGCTTGAGGGAGCCTAACGAGGAACTCTTGGGCTAGATCCAGATATTTGAGATCGCGAGAGCCGACAATCAATGTCACGGGCATCTTAAGTTCACCAACCCTCTCCCAGACAGGCTCAAAGGCGCCCTGACCGAGGCCGCGAAGAGCTGCGGCCAATCCCGAAGGCTTGCTGGCTAGGCACTCCCGACGACTCGCTGCGATGGCTGCCGGGCTTTTGGTGGCGAATATCTCTTGGGCTCCCCATTCATCGGCGAACTCGTCAATTGCGATCTCTTCAATGTGATTGGCTAGGACCTCATCTTGGGCCTGACGCTCACTCCTTTGCTGGGGATCGCTGATCCCCGCGGTACCAGAGATCAAGAACAGCCTCTCTACGATCTCTGGGTACTCCAACGCTAGTGTCAGCGCGATTCGGGCGCCCATCGAGTAGCCCACGAGATCAAAGCGGGCCGGAGCGTGACCGATCACGTCAGCCAATACCGCCTCGACGGTGACCGGACGATCGTCGCTGGCACGGCCGTGGCCGCGTAGGTCGGGGGCGACGACGCGGTAAGTTGGAGCCAGTAACTCACGCACAGAAGCCCAGATCTGGCCCGTCTGCGTAAATCCATGTAACAGCACCACACTCGATAACACCCAACCATCATGACCTCCCCCTACGACAGCCACATCCTCCTACGCGCCTTCGCCGACGAGCTAGCCCGCTGCGGGCTGCGCCACGCATCGACTTCGCCGGGCTCACGTTCGGCGCCGCTTGTGGTTGCACTGGCACGTCAGGAGCGCATCCATTGCTGGTCTCATCTTGATGAGCGCGTCTCTGGATTCTTTGCGATTGGGATGGCCAAGGCGATCGAGGCCCCCACAGTCGTGACCACGACATCGGGGACTGCGGCTGCCAATCTCGCGCCTGCCGTCTATGAGGCCCATACCGCTGGAGTTCCACTGATCGTCTTGACTACCGACCGTCCTGCAGAGCTGCGCGAAGTCGGAGCTGGCCAAGTGATCGACCAAGTCAAGCTCTACGGCTCAGCGGTAAAGCTCTTCTGTGAGGTGGCTGTCGACACTGTCACTCCACAAACGCTCAACTGGATCCGGGGCCTAGCCTGCCGGGCTTATTGGACGGCCTCTCAAGGAGCGCCGGGGCCCGTCCATCTCAACTTTCCACTACGCGAACCACTCGTTGCCGACCTCCCGCTGCCCGACGATCACAGCGGACGCAGCGACGGCAGCCCGCGCTTGTCTAAGGCGCCCGCTAGGCCAGATCCTGGCCATGGAGAGTTGGCCTCGCTGGCCCAAGCGGTCGAGCAGGCGCCGCGGGGAGTTGTCGTCTGCGGCCGCCTAGACGGAGCCGAGAGCGCAAAGAGGGTCGCGGCGTTCGCGACCAAGGTCGGCTACCCACTGCTGGCCGACCCACTCTCGGGCGCGCGCATAACCGGTCCAGCGATCGCCTACTACGACGCGCTTCTGCGCGATCAGGCGTTTTGCAGCGATCACAGCCCCGACCTCGTGCTGCGCATCGGGGATCTGCCGACCTCCAAGCCGCTGCGCACCTGGCTAGCCGCGCTCGACTCGCTAGAGCAGATCGCCCTAGACCCCAACGACCGCTGGCAGGACCCCGACGGCGTGGTCACACAGTCGCTGGCCGCAGACGTCAGCGCCCTGACGGCAGTTGGAGATCTAGTGCTGAGATCGCCGAGTAGCGAGTGGCTAAAATCTTGGCGAGAGGGCGATGATCGGGCCGCTTTGGGTATCTCGTCAGCGCTCCAAGAGGGGCTTAGCGAACCGCGCGTGGCGGTTGAGCTTGGATCGCTAACAGCCGAGCCGTTCACTCTCTTTGTCGCCTCATCGATGCCAATTCGTGACGTTGAGTCATTCTTTCCAGCGACACCATCGCCACGGCGAGTCTTGGCAAACCGTGGAGCCAACGGAATCGATGGAACTATCTCTTGCGCTTTGGGGGTCGCAGCGATCGGCGCAGAGCCGGTAGTCCTGCTGATCGGAGACGTTGCCTTCGCCTACGACGCCACGGCCCTGATCACCGCCCGACGACTCGCAATCGACTTGACGATTGTCTTGATCAACAACGACGGCGGCGGCATCTTTAGCTTCCTGCCGATCGCTAGCGAGACCGACGTCTTTGAGAGCCAGATCGCAACCCCCCACGGAGTTGACTTCGCAGCACTCTCACACGGCCTCGGTGCGCGCCATCAAGAGGTCAAGGATTTAGGCGCCTTAGGCGCAGCGATCACAGCATCGATTGCGGCAGCTGGAGTAGATGTAATCGAGATACGCACCTCGCGGGAGGCCAACGTGGCGATCCATGGCGAGCTATGGCGTGCAGTCTCTAGCGCCCTGCACCAAGCGCCCTAGCCGCAGACGACAGGCAAGATCGCCGCTAACTTGAGCTCCGTCTCGGCGAGTTCAGCCGCTGGATCAGAGTCGCGCACTACCCCTACTCCGGCATAACAGGCAGCGATCTTGCCGCGCAGCAAGGCGCAGCGCAGCGCAACGCAGAACTCACCGTCTTGATGGACATCACTCCACCCCACAGGTCCGGCGTACCAGCCACGATCGAGACCTTCCAGCGCGGGAATCAGGTCTTTAGCGCGCTGGGCGGGCTCTGCTCCCACGGCCGGGGTTGGATGCAACATGCCCGCTAGATCGATCGCAGCGACGGGCGACGTTAGTTGGGCACGGATCGGTGTTGCGAGGTGTTGGATATTTGCGATCTTGACAACCGAGGGCTCCTCGGGAGAGGTGACCCAAAGTGAAAGCGGACGCAGCGTACGCACTATCTGACGCACCACGATCGCCTGCTCTTCCAGATCCTTGGTCGATCGCATGAGTTGCTCGCCGAGGTGATCATCGACGGCTGGGTCGGCGCTGCGACGAGCGCTACCGGCAATGGCCACGGTGCTCGCTCGCTGCCCCTCCCGGCGTACGAGTAGCTCGGGGCTAGCTCCCAGAAATGTTGTATCGCCCCGTCCAACGCAGTACAGATAGCAGCCGGAAAAGCCTTCGCGCAGAACGCCGAATATGGCAGCCGGGTCGTGATCGATCGGAGCGTGAACCTGTACTTCGCGGGCAAGAACGACCTTTTCAAGCTCGCCCGCGCGGATCCGTTCAACAGCCCTTTCGACTGCCGACACGTAGTGCTCGGGGGGCATCGCCGAGATCACGCGGTAGGCGCCGGCTGGGGCTGGATCAATTAGCGGGAGCGTAGCCGTGCGCAACTCGGCAATGCGGGCAGCGATGCGGGCCGTGAGCTCCTCGACCGTATCGTCGGGCGTGGCTAACGCTGACAGGGTAAGACGGACGTCTGAGCCGCTGCGGGCCAACGCGACCTCAGGTACATCCAAGCAAGCCGACGGATATCCCGACCACCCGGGAGAAGCGCCTCCGGCTTGCGCGAATGCAAAGCCCCCAACTGCCACTAGGCCCGAGCCTGCAGGGCCCTCAGGTGGATCGCAGAAGGCCTGCGCTGCTAGGGCTCGCCACGCTTTAGCAACCTCGCCAAAGCGATCTACTCCCTCACCCACCAGCGTTCGCACCGAGCCCAAGGTTGCCAATGCGCTGCCATCGCGCTCTGGCTGCTCGAAGCAAAACCAAGCTTCACCAGCTCTGCGAGAGGCAAAGACGACCGCGCTGGGATCGGTCTGGGGAGCCACAGGCAGAGTTATCGAAGCGATCGCCTCTCCGCCCGTCTCTCTGGCCCGAGTGATCGCATCACTACACCGCTGCGCGAACAAAATCCGCGACGACTCGTCGATCTGCTGGTTACTTTCTGAGGCGATTGTCAGAGGCATCTGACTATGGATACCGATCGGGTAGTGGCTGGTGGCTAGGTTTCGGCGCGCCCGCGGGAGATCGCGATCTCGCCGGTGCGGACCATCTCAATCAGACCGAACGGCCGCACCATCCCTTCAAAGGCCTCGATCTTTGCGTCGGTGCCAGTGACCTCAACCGTGACAGTACGGCGACTTACGTCGACTACCTTGGCACGGAAGATCTCAACCACCTGCATTAGCTCGGCGCGCGTCGCACCGTCAGCAGAGACCTTAAAAAGAGCGAGCTCGCGAGCGACCGTATCGCCGGGCTCAAGGTCGCGGATCTTGAGTACGTTGATCAGCTTGTGGAGCTGTTTTGTGACCTGGTCGATCGGATGCAGTGCGCCGTCAACGGTCATCGTGACCCGCGAGACCTTCGGATCTTCGGTCGGCCCGACTGCCAGCGTGTCGATATTAAATCCACGCCGCGCGAAGAGACCAGCGATCCGAGCTAGGACCCCCGGCTTATTTTCGACAAGGATCGAGAGGATGTGTTTGCGCCCGGTACGGTGACCAACCGCTGCCTCAAGATCCTCAAGGCTTAGTAGTTCGTTAGTTCCTGGTTCGCCCATAGTCGCTCAGCCCACCATATCCCGCGCGGCCTGACCGGCGGGGATCATCGGGTAGGTGTTCTCTTCGCGAGTAACGCGCACGTCAACTACGACGGGGCCCTCTGTAGCCAGAGCATCGCGGATTCCGTCGACTAGGGTCGACTTATCCGTCAAGCGCATGCCAGTTGCACCGTAGGCCTCGGCGAGCTTGACAAAGTCTGGATATTGCCCCATATCAACCTGTGAGTAGCGCTTATCCCAGAACAGTTCTTGCCACTGACGAACCATGCCCAAGTAGCCGTTATTCATGATGAAGACCTTGATCGCGATTCCCTCCTGCGAGCAGGTCGCCAACTCTTGGGCGTTCATCTGGATCGAGCCGTCACCGGCGATGCAGATCACAGTCTCGTCTGGGCAGCCGACCTTGGCGCCCATCGCTGCGGGTACGCCAAAGCCCATTGTTCCCAGTCCACCTGAGTTGATCCATCGCCTTGGCCGATTAAAGTCGTAGTACTGAGCCGCCCACATCTGATGCTGGCCGACATCGCTAGTAACGATCGCATCTCCGCCCGTAGCCTCGTAAAGCGCCTGCACCATGTACTGGGGCTTGATCTCAGAGTCGGTGGAGTCCTCATACCCCAGTGGATACTGGTCGCGCCACCCCTCGATGCGATTCCACCAGTCGTCGAGACGACTCGGATCGCTCTCCAACGCACGGTACTCGCTGGTTAGCCGCGCGATGATGTTCTTAGCGTCGCCGACAATCGGGATATGGGCCGCAACGTTCTTGGAGATTTCAGCTGGATCGACGTCGATGTGGATGAACTTCGCATGCGGCGCAAACTCTGAGAGCTTCCCGGTGATGCGATCGTCAAAGCGCACACCGATTCCGATGATCAGATCGGCCTCATCCATTGCGTAGTTGGCCGCGCGCGTTCCATGCATGCCCAACATCCCCAACCACTGAGGATCTGGCGCCGGGAAGCCGCCTAGCCCCATCAGCGTGCAGGTGACGGGGAAGCGGTCGCTGCGTGCGAGCTTAGTGAGCTCCTCAGAAGCATTGGCGTTGATCACGCCGCCGCCGGCATAGATCACTGGGCGCCGAGCGTTCGCCATCGCCTTGGCGGCCTGTCGGATCTGCTTTTGATTGCCCTCGGTTATCGGCTGGTATCCCGGCAGGTCTACGTCGGTGACCGGCTCATAGGGGATGTCTGCCCGCGAGAGATCGACGGGAATATCGACGATGACTGGTCCCGGGCGGCCCGTACGAGCAAGGTAGAAGGCCTCGTGCATGACGCGAGGGAGGTCTGTTGGATCGGCGATCATCACCGAGTGTTTGACGATGGGCATCGTGATCCCCATCGTGTCGGCCTCTTGGAAGCCATCGGTTCCCAGCAGGTCCGTGCGGACCTGGCCGGTGATGAAGACGACCGGAACCGAATCCATCATCGCGTCACAGATAGGAGTGATCAGGTTGGTGACACCGGGACCAGAAGTGCCCAGCGCAACGCCGACCTTTCCCGTCGCCTTGGCGTAGCCTTCGGCCGCATGGCCGCCGCCGGCCTCGTGACGAACGAGCACGTGTTTGATGCCGGCATCGTAAAAAGCATCGTAGGTCGGGAGATTGGCGCCGCCGGGCAGTCCAAATACGACGTCTACTCCCTCCGCCTTTAGGCACTCCATCAAAGCGTCAACCGCTCGCATGCGCTCGCCTCCTTCCTTCTTTAGTAGTTATATCTATGTACGCGCGCCACTGACGGCCGCGATCACAGATTTGTTGATTCTAGCAGCGAGATTAGGTGATTCCCCGAGCGCTGGCGATTAGTTTGATAGCCAGCCAAGCTACCGGTGGCTAACCCGACGACATCCCCCGCCGAACACTCTCTTGTGAAGGGATCGGTTGGTCTGGAAAAACCTGCTCGGTGCCGCAGTGGTGACAGATCGCGTCAGAGATCGGCAAGAGACGCTTGCAGCCCGGACATCTCTGACGCGGCTCTTTGGTTTCAAACCGGTAAAAGAGCGCTGCTAATAGGCCAATCACGGGGATCAGCGCTGCGATCAGGAACCAGATCAAAAACGAGCTTCCTTTGACCTTCCCGACGATCCCGCCTGCGAGCCCAAAGCACAAGGCAATCACGATATAGGCCACCGCTGGACTCCTGTCCTAGAGGGCTCGCACGGCCCAGATGACCGCCGCAATCAAAACAACACCGATTGCGACATAGAGCAGCAGGGCGAAAAATCCCGCCACGATGCCGATCGCAAACTTAAGCAACACGACCGCCACGATGATCAGCACGACAACGGCGATCACAGTGCGCCCGGCGCTAGATAGGAAGTCCATCATTGCCAATAGCGTAGACGGTCGGCCCGCTGTCGGCAGTCGTTGATCGAGATCGACTGGCCGACTGTGCGACTGTGCTGTACTTGATCGATGACCACAATTACGCGCATCTCGCTAGCCGCACTAATCCTGATCGCTTTAGGAGTCAGTGCCTGTGGCGGCAGTTCATCGTCTTCGACGAGCTCTAGCCCAGCCGCCTCAGAGGCCGACGAGGCCATGTCCACAACGACCGCGCCGCCAGTCGCAGGCGCCTCGAAGGTCACCTTGACCGCTGATCCCGACGGTCAGCTGCGTTTCGTTGAGTCGACCGCCACTGCCACGGCTGGCCCGATCGAGCTATCACTGGCCAACACATCGGGAGTCCCCCATAACGTCGCGATCAAGGACACGGAGTTCGAGACCCAGATTGAGACCAGCGCCACGGCGACCGCCAACGGCACGCTCAAGGCCGGCACCTACACCTACTACTGCCAAGTTCCAGGACATGAAGCAGCCGGCATGGTGGGAACACTCACCGTTAAATAGCCACTGGCCTAAGAGGTCACGTAGACGGGCGTGCCAATCGGCACTCGTCGATAGAGGTCCTTTACGTCGTCTATCCACATACGGAGACAGCCATGCGATGCGGCGCTACCGATCGAGCCGCCGTCCGCGGTGCCGTGAAAGCCAACCCCAGGAGCGAAGCCGATCCAGCGAGCCTTCAGCGGGTTGTCAAAGCTGCCCCCCGGGATAGTCTTGCCGCCAAGGTCTCCAGCCCAAGACTCACGTGGGACCGACCAAGCTGGATCAACCTGCTTGCTGTAGACGTGAAAGAGGCCTTCGGGGGTCGGGTAGCCTGGCTGTCCGATAGCCACCCTGTAGCGCTTGACTAAGTGAAGCCAGCGGAACAGGCGCACGCGGCGCTCTGATTTTGAGACCGTGATGAAAACCTTGTTGGCCTGCCTTACGTCGACCGTGCGCCGAGCTGGCCCAACCGGATCAGTGCCCCAAAAGATCAACCGTGAGGCGCGCGCCGAGGAGAATCTCGCTACTACCGTCGTCGCCAGCGCTCCTTGGTCAGCCAATCTACGTCCCGAGCGGTGTGGGGTGATCCAGACGCGCTTAACGGTGTAGTGGAACTTCGCGCTGCGCGTACGAATGCGAACTGCGACAGCCACCCGTCCGACGAACTCACGCACCGAAGATAGGTCTATCTTGGGCTTAGCTTTGATTTGAGTTAGTGCTCCCAAGCTACGTCCTGCGAGGTAGGCCTTGGCGATCAGGGCATCTAGGTCTAGGTCCCAGCCCAGGTCAGCAGCGTAGACATAGCGAACCCGACCGACAGAGCGCACCCGCACAGGAGCACGCATCGGCAGGTAGAGCTTTTTGTAAAGGGTCGTTCGGGCGACCTCACGAGTTAGTCCGCCGATTGCTACCCCTCCGACGCGAACGCCGGCTGCAATCGTGTTGTCAGCTGGAGGGTCAGCGTTAAGGCCTGCTTGGGCAGGAGCGGCTGCTATCGCTAGGCTCGCCACGATGGCAAATGGAAGAAGTGATCTGAGAAAACCACGGTGTTCAATAACCCTGTTCATCTGCCACATTCAAGCAGGAGATGGTGTCGGAGACGCTGATTGCTGGCCTTTGGCGCTGACGCATCTCCCTACCTCTTAGAGCCCCAGCTGCTCGCGCACCAAGCGGGTTACTTCGCCGCCATCGGCACGACCCTTGGTCTCGCGCATGACGTGCCCGATCAAGGCACCGATCGCTTGCTCTTTGCCGTCGCGCAGCTTGGCCACTGCATCAGGGTTGGCTGCGATCGCATCTGCGACCGCTTCGGCGAGCTCATCGCCTGAATCCATCGCCGCCAATCCCTCGCTCTCCATCACTGCAGCCGGATCGCCGCCGTCGGCGACAAGACGGTCGAGCACGCTCTTGCCTGCGCCAGACGTCAGCTGCTTGGTGCTAACGAGTCCGACCAGCTTCGACAGCGCCTGCGGGGTGACTTTGGAGTCACCGGGATCACCATCTCCAAGCCGGGCGACCAGCTCACCTGTAACCCAGCTGGCAATCGCCGCGGGATCGTCACAATCTCGGCTGCCAACAGCGGCCTCGAAGTAGTCACCCAGCTCGGTGCGAAAGGCAAGCATGCGAGCGATCTCGGCAGTTAGGGCGAAGTCAAGCTCAAAGCGCTGGGCACGCTGGGCCGGAAGCTCGGGGAGGGCAGCGTGGGCTTGGGCGAGCATCGCCTGGGTGACCACGATCGGGACCAGGTCGGGCTCAGGGAAGTAGCGGTAGTCGTGGGAGTCCTCCTTTGACCGCAGGGAGGTCAAGGTGCCACTGGCCGGATCGAAGTGCAGCGTCTCTTGGGCAACCGTCTGGCCGGCCTCGACAAGCGCCACCTGGCGAGCTATCTCGGCGTCGATGCCACGTTCAATGAAGCGGAAGGAGTTCATGTTCTTGAGCTCGGTCTTGGTGCCAAGCGTCGTCTCTCCAACAGGGCGAATTGAGATGTTTGCATCGCAGCGCAGAGACCCCTCCTCCATGTTGACGTCGCTGACGCCCAGTTGACGCAGGGTGGTGCGAAGTAGGGTCAGCCACTCACGAGCTTGTGCTGCTGAGTAGATATCTGGCTCGGTCACGATCTCCACCAGCGGGGTCCCGCCACGGTTGAAGTCAACGACGCTGGAGTCGGCATCGTTGATCCGTCCAGAGGTTCCTTGGTGGGTTAGTTTGGCGGCGTCCTCTTCGAGGTGTACGCGGTGTATCGCGACCTCCCCTAGGCGCCCGCCGAGGCAAAGCGGAATATCGAACTGAGAGATCTGATAGCCCTTAGGCAGGTCTGGGTAGAAGTAGTTCTTGCGATGGAAGATCGACCGTGGAGCGATCTCAGAGCCCAAGGCTAGGCCGATCAAGAGTCCGAAGTCGATCGCGCGCGCGTTAACCACGGGCAAGGTTCCCGGCATGCCGAGGCAGACCGGACAGGTCCGGCTATTGGGCTGCTCGCCGAAGGAGAGTTCGCAGGCGCAGAACATCTTGGTCTTCGTGCTCAGCTGCACATGAATCTCGAGGCCAATAACGGGTTCGTAGGAAGTCGTCATTTTGAGCCTGACCTGCGAGCGCCACTGGCGTCAAAGGCAAATGCACCCTCTAGGGCATATGCCGCCTCAAGGATCCGTTGCTCACTAAAAGCAGGCCCCGCGATCTGAAGGCCAACTGGAAGTCCCTCGCTTAAGCCGGCCGGGATAGAGATCGCAGGAATCCCCGCCAGCGACATCGGAACCGTGAAGTAGTCGCTGAGGTACATCGCTAACGGATCCGCGGTCCTAGC
The DNA here is from genome assembly GCA_947474595.1 of Solirubrobacterales bacterium. GTDB lineage: Bacteria > Actinomycetota > Thermoleophilia > Solirubrobacterales > Solirubrobacteraceae > CANJIV01. The sequence continues at coordinate 12,418 of CANJIV010000012.1, read as the reverse complement.
ACCGAGCTTGAAAGCAACGCTGGGGCTAGTCGGGGTGACGATGAAGTCAAAGCTCTCAAAGGCCGTATTGAAGTCCTCGGCGATCTTTGTTCGTACGCGTTGGGCGCGCCCATAGTAGGCGTCGTAGTAGCCGCTTGAAAGGGCGTATGTGCCGAGCATAATCCGGCGCTTGACCTCCGGACCAAATCCAGCCGAGCGAGTTCGCTCATACATCTCTTTTAGGTCTCCATCGCCTTCAACCCGTAGTCCAAATCGGACTCCGTCGTAGCGCGATAGATTGGCTGAGGCTTCGGCAGGTGCGATTAAGTAGTAGGCGCTCAAGGCGTGCGGGGCGTGTGGCAGGCGGCAGGTCTCAACGGTGGCGCCCATCGACTCGGCCGTGCGCAAAGCATCGTCAAATACGGCGCGCACGCCAGGCTCGATTCCTTCGACCCCCTCCGTTAACTCCTCCGGAACGCCAAGCCGTATGCCGCTGAGATCTCTCCCCGTAGGCAGCACCAGCGACCCCGGATACTCAAGAGAGGTCGAGTCACGGGGATCGCGGCCGACCATCTCAGAGAGGAGCAGCGCGGCATCGGTGACATCTCGGGTCAGCACGCCAGCTTGATCTAAGGAGGAGGCGAAGGCGATCATGCCGTAGCGAGAGACGGCTCCATAGGTCGGCTTTAGCCCAACGATGCCGCAGAACGAAGCGGGCTGGCGGATCGAGCCTCCTGTGTCGGTGCCCAGCGCCCACGGTGCCGACCCAGCCGCCACGGCGGCCGCGCTACCGCCCGATGAGCCGCCAGGAACCCGCGTAACGTCCCACGGATTGAAAACCGGACCGAAGGCTGAGTTCTCATTCGAGGAGCCCATCGCGAACTCGTCTTGGTTGGTCTTTGCAAAGAGCGGCGCGCCGGCGTTCTCGAGCTGCTCGACCACAGTGGCGCTGTAGGGAGGACGAAAGCCCTCCAAGATGCGCGAGCCTGACTGACTGACAATCCCCTTTGTGCAGAAGAGATCCTTGACCGCGAGCGGAACGCCGCTGAGCGGTCCGTCTATCGCGGCTTCACCAGGAGTCGCTTCGGCTACCCATGTAAAGGCATTGAGTTGGTCGTCTTGGGCGCGCTGACGGTAGAACTCAAAGAGCTCTGAGGCGCCTAGCTCGCCAGAGCGCACTGCGGCACCAGCTGCGGCAGCTGTGAGGTCAAGAATCTCGCTCATGCCCCAGAACCCGGCACGCTGAAACCGCCGCCGGAGACCGCCGGGGCTTGAGCGAGAGCGACTTCCACTGGCAGCGAGGGCTGTGGGATGTCGGGACGCAAGACGTTCTCAAGCTCAACCACGCGCGAAGTTGGCTCGACGCCTTCGAGGTCTAGCTCGGAGATCTTCTCGATGTGGCCAAGAACCGCTGATAGCTCAGCGGCCATCCGCTCTACCTCTTCACTGTTGAGCTCCAGCCGCGCAAGGGCAGCTACGTGTAGGACTGCGTCACGGTCGATCATGATTGGAGATTCTAGGGCTCAACCGGTGGAGCAGGCAGGATTGGAATCGTGGCATTAGACCGGCTGCGCAGAAATCCCGACTCCTCCTGGCGCATCGATAGATAGCCGCCAATCATCATCGCTAGGGATGCGCCCAGTCCGACCCATGCGCCAAGACAGAGTTGAGTCGTTGCGCCGTCGCCCGGGAGGTCGATCATGCGATAGACAACACATGCCGTTGCGATGATCGCTAGGTAGGTGGTGATAACGGTCGCACCGATTGGTATTGCAACGCCACGCTGGGTTGTTTGAAAGAAGACCGTTGCTGCTGCTGAAACGACCGTGATTACGAGGCCGATATCAAGTAGATCAAAGGCCTCCCAAGCCGTCTGTTTAGTTGGCCCCACGGCGTACCACTCCAAGAAGAGTGAAGCGAATAAGACAATCCCGGCGAGGGCGATGACCATCTCCCCTGCGCGCAGCCGTTTGAGATCCATCACGCCACCGTATCGCGAACTCAGCGCAGGCCTCTTGCCGAGGCCTCCTGGGCCGCCAAGAGGGTATTACGCAGCAGACAAGCGATCGTCATCGGTCCGACGCCACCGGGAACCGGGGTTATCGCTCCAGCCCGGGTCTTGGCGCTTTGAAAGTCGACATCGCCGACTAGGCCAGCTTCAGTGCGGTTGATCCCGACATCGATCACGGTCGCCCCAGGCTTGATGAACTCCGCAGTGACCATCTTTGGAACACCAACAGCCGCGATCAAGATGTCAGCGCCAGCACAGACTCCAGCCAGATCGCGAGTGCGCGAGTGACAGACGGTGACGGTTGCGTTGCGCTCGATCAGCAGTGCCGCCAATGGACGCCCTACTAGTTGAGAGCGCCCTAGAACCACCGCTTGGGCGCCTTCGATCGCTATCTCATATGCGTCTAGCAACTCGATCACGCCCGACGGCGTGCAGGGACGCAACCCAGGGCGCCCTTGTGCAAGGAGCCCGGCGTTGATCGCGCTGAGCCCATCGACATCCTTTGCGGGATCGATTAAGGCGACCATCGCGTCGTCGTCAATCTGCTGCGGGGCGGGCAGCTGCAAGAGAATCCCGCTGACTTCAGCCATCGCGTTGAGCTCTTCTAGGACTTCGGCTACTTCGCCTTGACTGGCATCGGCGCTGAGCTCGCGGTGGAAGCCTTCAATGCCAACTTCCTCGCAAGCCTTGCGCTTGTTAGCGACGTAGACCGCTGAAGCGGGGTCGTCGCCGACAAGTACGGTCGCCAATCCAGGTCGCTGACCGGTGCGCTTAAAGAACTCTGCAACACCTTGCGCAACCTCGGCACGCACGCGCTGGGCAACGGCCTTGCCGTCGATGATGGTTGGCGCCATGACACTCAGAGTAACGGGCAGTCGGGCTAGACGGCAGCGATCGCCTCAACGAGGAGTCAGCGGCGCATAGCCAGCCATCAGCTTGCGCTCTGTGGCGTCCTTGGCAAACCTCACCACAACGATCCCGCCGGACTCTAGGCCAGTCACTACGCCGTCACCAAAAACCGCGTGAAAGACATCCTGTCCCATGCGGAAATCACCCACCCCCGTCTCGGCCTGCACGCGCCTACTCCCGCTACCCTCGCCACCCTGCCCGCTCGATCCGCCCTCCCAGCTTGCTGGGCCCGAAGGCCGCCATCCTCCTCCGCCGATCGAGTGCACTTCACGATCGGTTAGGTCAGCGGGAATCTCGGCGATAAAGCGACTGGCGATGCCGTAGGTGCGCGCACCGAAGACGTTGCGCGCACGCGCACTGGTGAGATAGAGATCACGTTGTGCTCGCGTGATGCCGACATAAGCCAACCGTCGCTCCTCCTCTAGGCCGCCCTCATCCAGAGCACGTGAGTGCGGGAAGACCCCCTCCTCGCATCCGATCATGAAGACGATTGGAAACTCAAGCCCCTTGGCGTTGTGGAGGGTCATCAACGTGACCAGACCCTCATCGTCACCGAGCGAGTCGACGTCAGCGACCAACGCGATCTGCTGCAGGAAGCCATCAACGGTCGGCTCCTCCGACGTACCGTCGTACTCACGTCCCACTTCGATTAGCTCTTGGAGGTTCTCCAATCGACCTTGGGCCTCGATCGTGCGCTCTGCTTCAAGGGCGTCGAGGTAGCCGGTTTCACGCAGCGTCTCTTCGAGCATCTGGCCGACCGCAGCGCCACCTTCGATCCGCTCGGCTAGGACTCCCATGGTTGCCATAAAACGACTCAGAGACTTAACTGCTGCTGTCCCTAGCCCCGCAATGGCGCCTGGATCGGCGGCTGCCTCCATGATCGAAAGGCCCATCGTGTTGGCATAGGAAGCAACCCGCGACAGTGACGTTTGGCCCAGTCCGCGCCGGGGAGAGTTGGCGATTCGCATGAACGAGACGAGGTCTTGGGGATTGGTCAGCACGGTCAGATAAGCGACCGCGTCCTTGATCTCGGCCCGTTCGTAAAACTTCGTACCGCCGATCACCTGGTAGCCGATCTCGGCGCGCACAAGGGTGTCTTCTAGAACTCGTGACTGGGCGTTGGTGCGATAGAAGACTGCGACCTCAGTGCGCGACACTCCCTCGTCTATCAGGCGTGCGATCTCGCCGGCGACGAAACGTGCCTCGGCGTACTCATCGTCGAGCTCGCGTACCTTGATTAGGTCACCATCCCCAAGGTCAGTCCACAGCGCCTTCTCCTTGCGACCATGATTGTTGGCAACCACCGCATTAGCGGCTGAGAGAATTGTCTGAGTCGAGCGGTAGTTCTGCTCGAGCTTGATCACTCGGGCGTCTGGGAAGTCCTTCTCGAAGTCGAGAATATTGCGTATGTCGGCTCCCCGAAATGAGTAAACCGAGTTGTGCGTGACCAACCCAGCGGCGATGAAGTTGTGGGTATGTTCGACATTGAGGTCATAGACGGGCGCCTCTAGAGCGACGCTTTGGACCGTCTTGACAACGTCGTAAGAGCCCTCGGCAGTGAACATCGCCATACCCGGGCGCACGGCACTGGCAGCTAGACACGGGAGGGTGTTGTTGGCTTGACTGCCCCTACCTTGGCGCCCAAACCGCCCGACGCACTCAAATGAAACGTCGAGTTCACGGCCGATCTGGCCTGCCACCGCAAAAGCCTGTGCGACGCTCGCGAAGTTGGCTTCGTAGTGATCGCGTCCAGCAAGCGATAGCCGGTGGATTGGGGTAATGGCGCTGTTCTCTGCGCAGATCGTCAGCGTAAGCGCCTCGGAGCCAGCGACCGCTGCTCCAGCCTCCCTAGAGGCCCGGTCGCCACTCGCCCCTGCCTCCACCCGATATCCCGCGAAATGCACGTGCTCAGGAGTACTCACTAGGCGCCGGCCAGCGACCGTGGTAATCGCAACCCCAACTTCACGCCTAGAACTAAACACGGCGCTCACGCGAGCAGGGCGAAACTCTCCGCTGCCATAACAGGAGTGAACCTCATCTCCTTCGCAGACCCGCTCGATTGGACGCCTACTACCGTCGGCCATCGTTATTAGCGTGCCCTCGACCAGGCACTGATCGTCATCGCCGACCACCGCGAGGTTCTTGTGTTCGCCGGCGATTAGCTGCAGCCAGCGGTACTGCGCGGCGTTGGTGTCTTGGTACTCGTCGACAAGAACGTGGCGAAAGGCTGTCTGGTAGCGCTGGCGCACCTCGGGGAAGAGTTGGAGAATGTCGACCGAGCGCACGAGCAGGTCATCAAAATCCATTGCGTTCATCCGGTGAATCTCACGCTCGTACTGCTCATAGGCATCAGCGACGGTCTGCTCGAAGAAGGAGCCGACCATCTGACGGTAATCCGCGGCTGAGCGCAACTTGTTTTTGGCGTCAGATATCTGGTTATGAACGGCCGCCGGAGTGAACCGCTTGGGATCAATATCAAGGGCATCTAGGCAGCGCTTAGTTAGGCGTCGCGCGTCGGATTGATCGTAGATTGTGAACTGGCGGGTATAACCCAATCGATGCGCGTCGGCCCGCAGCATCCGTGCGCAGGCAGCGTGGAAAGTCATCACCCACATCGCCCTCGTTCGACTCCCGACTAGGAGCTCTACGCGCTCGCGCATCTCCTGGGCAGCCTTGTTGGTGAAGGTGATCGCCAAGACCTCATCGGCACGGATCGCCCCACTGCGAACTAGGTAAGCGATGCGATGAGCTAGGACGCGAGTCTTTCCGCTACCGGCCCCAGCGAGGATCAGCAGCGGGCCGTCGCCAGCGGTGACGGCTTCACGCTGAGGCTCATTGAGCCCGTTTAGTAGTGCCTCAAGGTCAGGCGCGATTGGAGTCTGCGACATCGACGATCAAAGGTAGCGACCGCTGCGGTTGCTGTCGCTCTGGAGCGCCTAGCGCCAAGCGGCCCACCAACAGTTGCCCGAGTATCAACCGCCGGCTGGATTGGGGCCGCGCACGGCCCGCAGAGGGCGCACTTGCCCAAGCGGGGCGTTGGTCTCTACACCAGCGGCTGCTCCCAGATCCGCGACCGCCTTCTCAAGCGCTTCGAGACGACCAGCTAGCCCCTTGATCGCGTCGGCGATCGGATCAGGTAGGTGTATCCAGTCGGCGTCGGGGCCTTCGGGGCGGCGGCCTTCTACTCGCACAGGATGGCCGGGATTGCCGACGACCGTGGAGTTTGGCGGGACATCGTGAATCACGACACTGTTGGCACCGATCTTTGCCCCATGGCCGATCACGATCGGACCGAGCAGGTTGGCCCCCGAGCCAATCGTGACATTGTCTTCCACCGTTGGGTGGCGCTTGCCGGTGGCAAAGCCCGTGCCACCGAGAGTTACGCCTTGGTAGAGCGTTACGTCATTGCCTATCTCCGCAGTCTCTCCAATCACCACTCCCATGCCGTGGTCGATGAAGAAGCCAGCCCCAATCGTCGCCGACGGATGGATCTCAATTCCGGTGATCGTGCGCGAGAGGTTGGCAATCACCCGCGGCACTATCGGAATGCCGACCTCGTCAAGGGCGTGGGCAACGCGGTGGGAGAGAAGAGCGTGTACTCCCGGCCACGTCGCGATGATCTCAAGCGACCCGGCTCCGCGGGCGGCAGGATCACGGTCGTGGACAGCAGCGATATCGCGCCGTAGTTCGCCAGCTACTTTGGCAAGCGTATTAAGGCCAAACATGACCACAAGCGTAGATGGTCGTCAAGATCGCCGTCGTTTTGCAGGGAATTTACCTAACTGCCCCACGTGCGCTCGCAGGCGCGGGGGGCGCGAAGAACGGTGTCGAGATATAGCGCTCGCCGGAGTCCGGTAAGACAACCGCAATCCTTTTGCCGCGAGATTCAGGGCGTCGAGCCACCTCCATCGCCCCCCAGAGCGCTGCGCCACACGACATTCCCACAAGCACCCCTTCACGACGCGCGGCGACCCGCGCAGTCTCAATCGCATCCTCGTCATCTACGGTGATGATTTCGTTAAGTAGGGAGCGATCGAGCACGGCAGGGATGAAGCCCGCTCCGATGCCTTGGATCTTGTGGGCGCCAGCTGGGCGTCCAGAGAGAACTGCCGATGCCGCAGGCTCCACGGCGACTATCTGAATATTTGGATTGCGCTCACGCAGCGCCTGGCCTGCTCCGGTTATCGTCCCTCCGGTTCCAACGCCAGCCACGAGAACGTCTACCTTCCCGTCGAGTGCGTCCCAGATCTCGGGCCCCGTCCCGCGCCGATGAGCGTCAGGGTTAGCGGGATTGGCGAACTGATCGGTTAGAAATGCGTCAGGATCAGCGTCAGCGATTGCGCGCGCCGCTGCCACTGCCTCGTTCATCGCTCCCATCGACTCGACCACGTGGACCTCGGCGCCGTATAAGCGCAAGAGACCTTCTCGCTCGCGGCTCATCCCTTGGGGCATCGTGATTATCAGTCGATAGCCCTTGGCTGCACAGACGAATGCCAGCGCGATGCCGGTGTTGCCGCTGGTCGCCTCAACGACCGTCGTTCGCCCGGGCTCAATGCGCCCCTCGGCTTCGGCGGCCTCGATCATCGCTACCCCGATGCGGTCCTTGACACTGCCGCCTGGGTTGAACTGTTCGAGCTTGGCGAAGATTGAAACGCTGTGGTCGTCGACCATCTTGGTCATCTGGACCATCGGCGTACGACCGACGTGTTGGGAAATGTTGATCGGGATTCGGGACATACCTCTCCAAGAGTACCGATGCTCGCCACCCAACCGGGCAAAGCAAGAGCAATCGGGACCTCCAGTTATGCTTCGTAGATGGGCTTGGCGCTCTCCCGCGACCGCGCCGTCGCGCCAATTTGGCTTTTGGCAGCGGCGCTAGCAGCCCTCTGGCTGCTTATCGCTCCACCCACTCCAGACCTCGCCGCGCAGGTCTTTCGAGCGACCCTTTTTCGCAGCGAAGGGTTCGCAGTCTGGGACTCCTCGTGGTACGGCGGCCACAACCTCCCTGGCTACAGCCTGCTATTTCCGCCAATGGCGGCGCTGATCGGACCACGACTGCTTGGGGCACTGGCGGTCACTGTCTCTGTGGTCCTATTCGAACGCCTGATGGGAGCGCACTTCCCCCGCCGTGCTGCGCGCTGGGCGACCGTCTGGTTTGCCTTCGTGGCGGTTGGGGATCTGATGATTGGTCGACTGACCTTTGCTCTGGGCGTCAGCTTCGGGCTGGCATGCCTGCTGGCCTTAGACCGCAAGCGCCCGACACTAAGCGCGCTTTTCGCGATCGCTTGTGCAGCAGCGAGTCCAGTGGCTGGAGCATTCATCGTTCTGATAGCCATCTCGGTCGCAATCGCACAGCGCTCACGCGCCGCGGCTGGGGTCGCAGTCGCGGCGACCGTGATGGTCTTGGTGATGGCTTTTGGGTTTCCGGAAGGGGGTGTTCAGCCATACCCACTGCGCAGCACGATCATTCCAGTTGTGGCTACGGTCGCGATCGCCCTGCTGGCGGGACCTAACCAGCGCGCACTGCGGATCGGGGCTTGGATTTATGCGCCAGTTTGCATCTTGGCCTCCCTTGTCCCCTCCCCGCTTGGCGAGAACGTCGCTCGGCTCGGAATCCTCCTCGCAGGACCGCTACTGATCGCCCTGATACTCAGTCGCCCGACGCCGATCAAGCACCTGCGGGTCGTCGTCGTGATTGCGGCTGCGGTGGCCTGCTGGCAGCTGCTGGGGCCTATACGCGAGGTCGCCAAGGGTGCCGGCGATCCCTCGACGACCGCTGCTTATCACCAGCCGCTAATCGACTTCTTCGCAACCCGTGGGAGCGCTCCGTTTCGAGTCGAAGTTCCGTTCACGCGAGCGCACTGGGAGGCCGCCTATCTTGCTCCGAGCCTGAAGCTCGCTCGCGGCTGGTCAACCCAACTAGACACCAAATACGGTGCCCTCTTCTATCGCAAAGACGACCCATTCTCCGCTACTGAGTACCACCGCTGGCTAACCAACAACGCCGTTGCCTACATCGCCGTGCCTGATGCTGCACCGGACCCCACAAGCAAGCGGGAGCTCGCAGTAATCGCTAGCAACCCGCCTTGGCTACGTCCAATCTGGAGCAGCGCCCACTGGAAGGTCTTCAAGGTAACCGACGCTGCGCCGCTGCTCACCGGTCCGGGCGACTTACTCGCGTTGGGACGCGACGACTTCACAATTCAAGCTCATCGCGCAAAGCCGATGATCGTACGCGTGCGCTGGACGAGCTTTTTTACCGCCATAGAGGGCTCCGCCTGCTTGGCACGGGCGCCAGATGGTTGGACTGAAGTGACGCCCGTACGACCCGGCCGGATAACTATCGCGGCACGGTTCGACATAGCCAAGATGGCCGAACAGAGCTCATTCTGCTCGTCGGCCGGGGACAACTGAACTCGTCGCCGTGGCCAAAGCTTCGCGCTCGGCTCAGATGCTGGCGCTCTGAGTTCGTCTGAAGATGGCAGAGACCACACGCCAGGATCAGATCATCGGGTGAACCCCCCTGAATATCAGTCCATGCGGGCGGCCTCTAGGTAGTGACAGCTGCCGAAAGACCACTGGGTCAGCATTGATCTAAAGCACGCGCCACCTCGTATCGCGGATATGACTGAAACAGCAAGACCGGCGCGCAGACCAGACAACACAACAAAATACGCGCGCTGGCTGATTATCCTTGCGGCCGGAATCTCGATGGCCCTCTCGGTGTGTATCTGGTTTATTGCCGATGACAAATTGGCGGGGATCTTTATCGGGACTTGGGTGCCGAGCATTCTCGCGCTTGGTGCCCTAATCCTGCCCAAGAAGACCTAATGAACAACCTCGCACTCTTTATAGTTGGATTTTTTATCAGCTTGATCGTTATAGGTGTGGTTGGTCTGCTTTTCTACGCCGCAGTACTAGACGGGCGCTACGAGCGTGAGCAGGAAGCAAATCGCCTCCCAGATAATTCTTGATCGCTGGTTCTGTTTTTAGCCACGTGCCGCGTGGCCCACAACGGCGTGTAAAAGAGCCGGGGCTTAACTCGCTACTAGTTGGTTTGAGCCAGGGACGGCACTGACCCCTTTTTAGATGTAGTACATCGACGCGCCGCCCTCGCGCGTCTCGCGCTCGACTAGGTCGGCAATGCTTTGGCTAGCCAGGACCGCTCGAGCGGCCGCAGAGGCCTCGCCGAATATTCCCTCGGCACCGGCCCCAACTTCTCCGTCGAGCAGCTCGACGATCTCAAGCACTGTGATCGTCGCAGGCTCGCGAGCGAATGAGTAGCCGCCTTTGACTCCTCTTTGAGAGTTGAGGATCCCTGCGCGGCGCAGGATCGCAAAGAGCTGTTCGAGAAACTGCACGGGGATCTCTCGTCTTCGCGCGAGTTCTCCAATCGGAACAGGTAGATCGCCGCCGCTGCGGCCCAATTCACACAGTGCTGCGACTGCGTAGGGTGATTTGCTGGTAATTGAGATCATGGGATTTACTGTCCTAGTTGAGGAGCGCTCCGACACCGCCGTCACGCACCTACCATCGCGATCGTATGACACCGACCACATCTGCGCCAACCCGACCGCCCTCCAAGCTCCTTGCTTTGGCCAACGCTCGGGTCAACTACGGCCTTCTTCGATGACTAAGCATTTCGGTCCTCGCAGTGTTTTTGGTCGCTTTGCTCCGCCGATTGTCCTGATGGGACTGATATATCTTGCGTCGGCCCAGACCGATCTCAATACGGGCCTCGGGTTGGCTGATCTGATCGGCCGCAAGCTGGTTCATGCCGCCGAATACGGACTGCTCTTTTGGCTGTGGCTAAGGGCTTTTGGCTTCAAAGCACCGCTAGCAGCAGCCGCAATCGCGCTGATCTATGCCGGTAGTGATGAGTTCCACCAGACCTACGTTGAGGGCCGTGTCGGCACTCCTATCGATGTTCTGATCGATGCTGTTGGCATTGCGATCGCGTGGTTGATTCACGTCTGGTGGAATCGCCAACGTGCTCGCCGACAACCTCGCCAGAGTTCAGCTAGCTGAACTCTGAGGCTCCCCGCGTTCTAATGCGCGATCTACTCGGCTGAGAGTCTCCTCGCGCCCCAGCAAGACTGCAGTCTCAAAGATTCCCGGAGAGATCGTCGTTCCAGCCATTGCGACTCTCAGCGGCTGGAATACAGCGTTTGGCTTCACGCCGCGCTCCTCCACGATTGCGCGCAGAGCGCTCTGGACCGTATCGACGTCAAACTCCGCAACGGCTGCCAGCGCGCTGCGAACCTCAGCCAGAATCTCGACTGCGCCTGGCGCGCCAATCGTCTTATCCCACGCCGCCTGATCCTCTGCTGGACCGTCGAAGACAAAGCCAACTAGGGGCCAGAAGTCGGCAAGTGTCTGGATCTTCTCGCGTGAGATTTCGACTGCGCCAGCCAGCCCAGTTCGACCGGTGAACAGCTCCAAGCGAGCGGTCAGATCTTCGAGGGTCAGCTCGCGCAGGTAGCGGCCGTTCATCCACCGCAACTTCTTCTCGTCAAAGATCGCTGGTGATTTTGAGACGTGGTCAAGTCCAAAGCGGCGCTTTAGCTCGTCGGTGCTGAGCAAGGTCTCATCGTCGTCGGTCCCCCATCCGAGCAGGGCAATGTAGTTACGAATTGCCTCGGGCAGATAGCCGTCATCACGCAACTCTTGAACCGAGGCCGCGCCGTGGCGCTTGGAGAGCTTCTTCCCGTCGGGTCCGTGAAGCAGCGGTAGGTGCGCGTAGATTGGCGCAGTAGCCCCCATCGCAGCAAAAACTAGGAGCTGCTTAGGAGTATTGGAGAGATGGTCATCACCGCGCACGACGTGCGTGATCCCAGCGTCATGATCATCGACGGCGACTGCGAAGTTGTAGAGCACCGAGCCGTCGGCTCGGGCGATCACCGGGTCGTCGAGATGAACGTGCTCAAACCGCGTCTCGCCTCGGATCGCATCATCGACGATCGAAGCTCCTTCGGGGACCCGCAGACGGACAGCCCCCTCGCCATCGTCTTGGCCGCGGAAGCCACGCTCGGATCCGTGCTGATCCTTGTAGGCGCGAACGTCGTCGGCAGTAGCCAGCGACCGATAGGCGAGCCCAGCGTCGAGCAGCGAAACGAGCACCTCTTGATGGCGGACGGCGTTGTCGCTCTGGAAGATCGGGCCCTCATCCCAGTCAAGCTCGAGCCACTTAAGGGCGTCAAGTATCTGGTCAACGTTCTCCGGTGTTGAGCGGTCACGGTCGGTGTCTTCAATCCTCAGCACCAACGTGGCGCCAGCGCCGCGCACGAGCAGCCAGTTAAAGAGAGCAGTGCGAGCGCCGCCGATGTGGAGCGAGCCAGTCGGAGAGGGAGCGAAGCGCAAGCGCATCTTTGAGGGGTCAGTCATGAGCCAAGCCATCGTAGTGCGTCAAGCTCCCACCCCACCTGACGGTGGTGATTTGGCGCGCGGCGCGGGGCGCGGGGCGCGGGGCGCGGGGCGCGGGGCGCGGGGCGCGGGGCGCGGGGCGCGGGGCGCGGGGCG
>CANJIV010000011.1 GCA_947474595.1 Solirubrobacterales bacterium | reverse complement strand
TGGCGACACCACGGGCGGTGGTACTGGCGGTGGTACTGGCGACACCACGGGCGGTGGTACTGGCGGTGGTACTGGCGACACCACGGGCGGTGGTACTGGCGGTGGTACTGGCGACACCACGGGCGGTGGTACTGGTGGCGGTACAGGTGGCGGTACCGGCGACACCACGGGCGGTGGCACTGGCGGTGGCGGCCCCGGGAGCGACAGCAGCGGCGGCTTAGCCGCTCCCTCCGGTTAGCGCGCTGTAATCAGACACTAGCGGCAAGTAGAGCGCGTGCGTGCTCTAGTTGCTCGCGCACCCTTGCGAGCGCAGTTCCGCCTTCGGAAGCCTTTGATTCAAGCCAGCGACCTTGAGAGAGAACCTCGTAGTACTCGGCATCTAGATGAGTAGATTGTGCGGCGATCTCCTCTGGAGTCAGCTGCGACAAGGTTCGGCCTTGGCCGACTGCAAGCGCAACCAATCCAGCGACTACGCCGTGAGCCTCACGAAATGGAACTCCCCGACGCACGAGCAGATCGGCAATGTCGGTCGCGGCGAGAAGCTCATCCTGAGCGGCTGCTGCTAAGCGCGCGCTGCGAAACTCGATTCCAGCCAACATTCCTTTGGCTGCCGCCAAACACAACTCGAGCGTGTCGACGGTATCGAAGAGGTGCTCTTTGTCTTCCTGCATATCCTTGTTGTAAGTCAGCGGTAACCCGTGCATCACGCCGTGTAGTGCCACAAGATGTCCAGCGATCCTTGGCGCTTTCGCGCGGAGCAATTCGGCTGCATCAGGGTTTTTCTTCTGCGGCATGATTGAGGAGCCAGAGGCGAAGCCATCGGCGACCTCGCAGAAGCCGAACTCCTCACTCGACCACAGCACGATCTCGGCTCCCAGCCGTGAAAGATGGGTAGCGCAGGTCGCTGCGGCAGCTAGATAGTCGAGCACAAAGTCGCGGTTTGAGACAGCGTCTATTGAGTTTTCGGCGATCGATGGGAATCCGAGCTCGGCAGCGACTGCTCGGCGGTCAGTATCGAAGTTGACTCCAGCCAACGCGCCAGCCCCAAGTGGCAGGTGATCGGTCGCCGCGACGACGCTGCCAAAGCGCCCTAAGTCACGACTAAACATCCAGAAGTAAGCGAGCAGGTGGTGGCCTAGATATACCGGCTGGGCGCGCTGAAGATGTGTGTATCCGGGCATCGGCCAGTCGATGTGACCCTCGGCTAACTCGACGACGACGGCCATCAGCTGATGGAGCTGCGCGGCGGCCTGGCCCGCGTGGGCACGGACGAACATCGCAACGTCGGTGGCGACTTGATCGTTACGTGAACGTGCAGTGTGTAGCTTGCCCCCGACTGGGCCGGCTACTGCCGTAAGGCGACGCTCAATCGCCATGTGGATGTCTTCGTCGCTTGGCTCAAAGACAAAACTCCCCGAGTCGAGCTCGGCCTCAACCTGGTTAAGGCCGGCGATCAGCTGATCGCGATCACTTACGCTGATGATCTGTTGAGCCGCGAGCATCGATGCGTGAGCGCGCGACTGAGCGATGTCGTAAGGCGCTAGGCGCCAGTCGTAGCCGATCGAGGCATTGAGGCGAGCAAAGATTGGATCTTGGGGCTCAGAGAAGCGCGACATGGGCCAGAGTCTACGACCCTTTTGAGATATGGCCCAAACTCGTAGATAACCGTCGCGAGGCTATTCGAACACCGCACGGAGCGCACCGCTGACTCGATCCACCTGACCTTCGGTCATCTCGGGGAAGAAGGGCAGCGCAAGAGAGCGGGCCGCAACCGCCTCACAGACTGGAAACTCTCCCTCCCGATGGCCGTAGCGTTCACGGTAATAGCTCATTAGGTGGATCGCCGGGAGATAGGGCTTGGACTGGATTCCCAACTTCGCGAGCTTGCCGACGGTCTCGTCTCGGTCGGCCTGAGGTGGAACCCCCACTACGAATACAAACCATCCCCTACGATCCCCACCTTGGTCCTCGCAGGGGAGGGTCAACCCCTCGATACCAGCAAGTGCCTCGCGGTAAAGAGCCGCCAGCCGCGTCCTTGCTTCCAACATTGCATCGAGGCGTTCTAGCTGGACAATCCCAATTGCTGAGGCTAAGTCGCTGAGCCGGTAGTTAAAGCCCAGGCGATCGTGATCTAGCCATCCCATATCCGGCGCGCGACCCTGATTACGCTCGGAGTCGATGCGAGCCTTTATCGCTGGGTCCGAAGTCGTGATCATTCCGCCTTCGCCTGTCGTCAGCTGCTTATTGGCGTAAAAACCGAATGAAGCGGGATGGCCCCGAGCACCGACGGCGACTCCGTCAGCATGGAAGGCTCCAAGCGCCTCGCAGGCGTCTTCGACGATCGGCAGGCCAAATCTCTCAAAGGCTGGGATATCTGCTGGATATCCAAATATGTGTACTGGTAATAGTGCTGTGGTGGCATCGGTAACAGCCGCTGCGGCTGCTTGGGGATCTAGGTTTAAAGTCACTGGATCTATGTCGGCAAAAACCGGTGTTGCCCGCTCGTAGACGATCGCATTAGCCGACGCGACAAACGAGAAGGGGCTTGTGACTACTTCGTCTCCGTCGCTAACTCCCACTGCTCTTAGGCTGAGATGCAGACCTGCGGTCCCGCTCGAAACGGCGCTAGCGTGTGCTACTCCAAGGCGCTGTGCAAATGCTGATTCGAAGGCTGGCACCCGTGGACCGAGCGAGAGGTGCCTAGAACGAAGCACCGCGACCACTGCGGCCTCTTCGGCCTCTCCAATAAACGGCCGCGCGAGTGGAATTATCTCCTCGTTCATCTGAGGCCGCCTCCCTACTCCCCGCCCCTGCCATCGCCACTTTGGCCCGGCTGCATCCCATACTCCAAGGAGTCAACCAGCGCCTCCCATGAGGCTTCAATGACGTTCTCTGAGACCCCGATCGCACCCCAGATCCGGCTGCCGTCAGAGGCGTCGATCAGAACCCTAGTGACCGCACCAGTCCCCTTGTTCTCGTCGAGGATACGAACCTTGAAATTGACGAGCTCGATCGTTGACAAGTGTGGATAGGTCTCGGTGATCGCCGAACGCAAGGCGCGGTCTAATGCGTTCACAGGGCCGTTTCCTTCGGCGGTAGCGACAAAACGGTCGTCGCCAACCCAGATCTTGATTGTAGCCTCGGTTTCAACCTCACCGTCGGCTCTTTTTCCGACGATAACCCGCCATGATTCCAGGCGGAACAGCGGCTCATAATCACCGGACTCCTTGCGCAACAAAAGCTCGAACGAGCCGTCTGCTGCTTCGTATTGATAGCCCGCATGTTCAAGCTCTTTGACACGGTCGATCACGCGTCGCGACTGACCTTCATCAAGGTCTAACCCGGCGCTCTTGGCCAACGCATCCACGGTCCCCTTCCCCGCCAACTCAGAGATCAGTAGTTCGCGGGCGTTGCCCACGGTTGCCGGATCAAGGTGCTCGAAGGTCGCAGGATCAGAGTTGACACCGGCCACATGCATCCCGCCCTTGTGAGCGAAGGCGTTGCGTCCGACGAATGGTTGGTTGGGATTAGGGGCGAAGTTGAGCAGCTCATCGGCGAAATGAGCCGTGTCGGTCAGTCGCGCCATCTGCTCTTTAGGCACACAGGAATACCCGAGCTTTAGCTGAAGGTTAGGAATGATCGTGACTAGATTCGCGTTGCCACAGCGTTCGCCATAACCGTTAAGAGTTCCCTGGACGTGCGTAGCTCCCGCGAGAACGGCTGCGATGGAGTTAGCCACAGCGCAGCCAGCGTCGTCGTGGCAGTGGATCCCAATCGCGACCGCGCTCGATGCCATAGCCCCACTGACATCACGCACCGTGGCGGCTATTACGTCGGGAAGCGTTCCCCCGTTGGTATCACAGACCACAACGGTCTCGGCACCGGCCTCTGCTGCGACCCTAAGGCTCTGAAGCGCATATGCGCTGTCGTCGGCGTACCCATCAAAGAAGTGCTCGGCATCATAGATCACACGTTTTCCTTGCTCGACTAGGAAGGTGATCGACTCGGCGATCATTGCGAGGTTCTCTTCGGGATCGACGCGAGTGACTTTCTCTAGGTGCAGCTTCCAAGACTTTCCGACCAGGGTGCAGACCGGCGCGAAACAGTCAGCCATCACCCTTAGAGCAGGGTCTTGGGAAGCTGTTTTGTCGCGGCGCCTGGTCATTCCAAAGGCAACAATCTGTGCGTGGCTGAACTGCTCATTAGCGAGTAGCGAGAAGAGCTCGGCCTCCTTCGGATTGCTCGAGGGAAAGCCGGCTTCGATTAGGTCGATGCCCAGCGCATCTAGGCGGTGTGCGAGACGGACCTTTTCGGCTGCTGAAAGCGACATGCCTTCACCCTGCATGCCGTCACGCAGAGTGGTGTCATATAGCTGTATCTGAACGGGGGTCACGGGAGTCCTTTCGGGCGGGGAGGGCGAATTTGGTCAGCGACCAGCGTTAGCGCTGGGTCGCGGCCATAATTCGCATGCACGAAAGGAGGACTGTCATACCGGGTTAGAGGGTAGCGGTATAACGTCAAGCCAGTCCAAGTGATTTGGATTACGTCCATAAAGAGCGTCTTCGAAGGCGCCCTGGACGGCAACCGTTATCGGCCCTGGCTCACCCGTGCCAATCGCGTGATCGTCGATCTCGCGCACAGGAACCAGCTCGGCGGCCGTACCCGTAAGGAAGACCTCATCGGCTAGGTATAACTCTGAGCGCGCAAGGTCGCGCTCTATGACCTCGTAACCCAATTCGCGGGCGAGAGTGATCACAGAATCGCGGCTAATGCCGCTAAGAATCCCAGCCGTTTGCGACGGCGTAAATATCTTCTCGTTCTTAATGACAAAGATGTTTTCGCCCGAGCCCTCGCTGACATGTCCGCGGCTATCGAGCAGGATTGCCTCTTCGTAGCCAGCCTTGTGGCTCTCAATTTTGGCGAGCACACTATTGAGATATTGGCCCGACGCCTTAGCGTGCGGTATCAATGATTCAGAGCTAATCCTTCGCCATGAAGAGATCTTTGCTCGAATGCCCTTGCGCTTTCCTTCCTCGCCTAGGTAAGCGCCCCACTCCCACACCGCGATGCTGACATCCACCGGCGAATCCAGCGGGAAGAGGCCCATCTGTCCGTATCCGCAGTAAGCAATAGGCCGGATGTAGCATGCGGCGAGGCGATTGCGGAGGATCAGCTCGTAGGTTGCCGTCCGCAACTGTTCAACGGAGTAGGGAAGATCCATGTAGTAGAGCTTCGCTGACTGCGCCAGTCGGTTGAGGTGGTCGGTATGGCGGAAGATCGCCGTTCCATGCTCGGTGTCGTAGGCACGAATACCCTCAAAGACGCCCGTTCCGTAGTGCAGGCCGTGCGTGAGAACATGAATACGCGCGTCCTCCCACGCGACAAACTCGCCATTCATCCATATGAAATCGGCTTGCTTCACTGACAACTCCTCAGAGGTAGGACAGGACGGCGGCCGTAGCCTCCGCAGTAGTGGCCGTGCCACCAAGGTCGGCGGTACGAAGTCCAGCGCCCAGCGCACGATCGACGGCTGATTCTACTGCCGTAGCGAGTTCATCTGAGTCCAGACCAAGTCGCAGCATCATCGCGCAAGAGAGAAACATCGCCAACGGATTGGCGATTCCGCGACCGGCGATATCGGGGGCTGTGCCGTGAACAGGCTCAAAGACGCCGGGGCCGTCGCCTCCTAGTGATGCACTTGGAAGCATCCCGAGTGACCCCGTCAGCATCGCTGCTAGGTCACTGAGTATGTCCCCGAAAAGATTCTCTGTGAGGATTAGATCAAAGCGCGTAGGAGCCGCAACCAGCGCCATAGCGACGCTATCGACTAGGGCATGCTCAAGCTCGATATGGGGGTACTCCTCAGCGTGTACTCGCGTGACAACCTCGCGCCAAAGCCGCGATGTCTCCATCACGTTGGCTTTATCAACGCTTGTGACCTTTGAGCGTGCAGTCTCAAAACCACGGCGTGCGATGCGCTCGATCTCGGCTACGGAGTATTCGCATCTGTCATAGGCGTTGTCACCGTCACGGCCTTTTGCACCAAAGTAGATCCCCCCGGTGAGCTCTCGCACGACGATCATGTCTGTGCCTGCGAGGATCTCGGGCCGCAGCGGGCTGGCGTCGCGCAGCGCGTCGGTCGGCCGTACGGGGCGGATGTTGGCAAACAGTCCGAGCTCCTTGCGTAGCCCGAGCAACCCTTGCTCTGGACGTACGGCGTTGGGGTCAGTGGTGTCCCACTTGGGGCCACCGACGGCTGCAAGCAACACGGCGTCAGCGCCACGACAGGCCGCCAGCGTCTCCTGCGTAAGCGCCTCGCCAGTGGCGTCGATAGATGCTCCACCGAGCAGCTGCTCGTCGAAACTGAAGTCACCGACGGCGTCTAGAACGCTGATCGCAGCGGCCATTACCTCGGGGCCGATCCCATCTCCCGGGAGCGTGACGATTTTATGGGTAATGACTCAGAACTCCTTAGTTGACGTTTGTTTTCTAGAGCGCGGTCGTAACTGGGCCGCTACGTTCGCGATCGCGTTCGTAGGCGTCGATGTCAGAGGCCTTCTCTAGGGACATCGCGATGTCATCTAGACCGTTGACCAGCCTGTATTTAATCGCCGAATCGATCTCGAAGCGTGCCACACGTCCACCGAACTCGACCTCTTGGGCAGGCAGGTCAACTGCGGCCTCGCCGCTGGCCATCACAGCCGCAACCTCTTCCTCGCTCAAGACGATCGGCAGGAGACCAACCTTGGTCGAGTTGGAGTAGAAGATATCGCCAAAACTCGGTGCGATAACTGCTCTAAATCCGTAGTCCTCTAACGCCCAAGGTGCATGCTCGCGTGATGAGCCGCAGCCGAAGTTGCGCCCAGTCACCAAGATCGGGTTGCGGGGAAGGTCCCAGCCAGGCTCCTTGGCCCAATCGTAGAAGAGAAACTCCCCAAAGCCCGTACGCTCAACCCGCTTGAGGAACTGCTTGGGAATGATCTGATCCGTATCGACGTCAGCGCGATCGAGCACGCTGACAGCGCCGTGAATGATTGTGATTGGTTCCATGTGTTAGCTCCTACTCCCACGTGCGGATGTCGACAAAGTGACCGGCAACGGCTGCGGCGGCTGCCATTTCGGGTGAGACCAAGTGAGTCCGTCCACCACGACCCTGGCGTCCTTCAAAGTTACGGTTCGAGGTCGATGCACAGCGTTCTCCGGGGGCAAGCGTGTCGGGGTTCATCCCCAAACACATCGAGCAGCCTGCGTCGCGCCAATCAAAGCCTGCCTCGCGGAAGATCACGTCAAGCCCCTCGGCCTCAGCTTGAAGCTTCACCTGTGCAGAGCCGGGAACCACCATCGCACTGACAGTACGAGCGACATGCTTGCCCTTGGCAATCCCGGCAGCGGCCCGCAGATCGCCAATCCGGGAGTTAGTACACGAGCCGATAAAGACGCGGTCGATGGCGATATCTTGGATCGCTTCTCCACCCTTGAGTCCCATATAGACGAGCGCTCGCTCGGTTGCCTCCTGGTCGATGGGCGCGGCGAAGTCGCTTGGGGTCGGCACGTTTGCTGTCACGGGGACGACCATCCCGGGGTTAGTTCCCCATGTGACTTGGGGGGAGAGCGCCGCAGCGTCTACGACAATCTCATGGTCGAAGGTAGCCCCATCGTCGGTCCGCAGGCCGCGCCAGCTTTCGATCGCCGCATCGAGATCGGCTGGAGCTCCGGGGCGGTTGGCCATCCAATCAAAGGTCGTCTGGTCGGGGGCTACCATCCCTGCCCGGCCACCCCCCTCGATAGTCATATTGCATACCGTCATTCGCCCCTCCATCGAGAGCGCTGTGATCGCCTCTCCGGCGTACTCCACGACGTATCCAGCTGCACCATCGACTCCCATCTGACCAATTGCCCCGAGAATTAGATCCTTGGCTGTTACGCCGAATCCAGGCATGCCCTCGAAGGTGATCCGCATCGAACGGCCCTTCGTCTGGACCATGCACTGGGTAGCCAGCGTGTGCTCGACCTCGCTGGTTCCAATGCCGAAGGCAAGCGCCCCGAAGGCGCCGTGCGTCGCGGTGTGGCTGTCGCCGCAGACGATCGTCATGCCCGGCTGCGTGACGCCCAGCTCGGGGCCGATCACATGGACGATTCCCTGACGCTCAGATCCAACCGAGTAAAGCGGGATCCCGAACTCTTCGCAGTTGGCTTCAAGGGCCTGCACCTGTACACGCGATAGTTCGTCGCGGATCAGTGCGGTGGTTGGCGTTCCATCTGTCGGGACGTTGTGGTCGGCGCTAGCGAGTGTTCGATCGGGGCGACGAACGGTTCGCCCTGCCATCCGAAGCCCGTCGAAGGCTTGTGGGCTCGTGACCTCGTGGACTAGGTGCAAGTCAATATAGAGCAGGCCCGGAGAGACCTCATGGGCTTCCCAGATCTTGTCAAAAAGTGTCGTTGGCACGTGCTTAGCTCCTTCTTAGGCCGGTAGGCACGACGGCAGATAAGAGCGCCCCGGCTGAACCAGTGTTGGTGAGATTATGCAGAAGATTGGCATCGAAGGTTACGCAATTTGCTCGGGTTGGCTCATCTATCGACGAGGCTTAGTGTCATTGGCTGGGCGCACGAATACTTAAGGCGTCCCAGAGAGCAGCGGATCGCCCCCGTCTTGGCGGTCGCCTTCGTCGCTGAGAACGCGGCGTTGAGCGTTTGAGAGCGCCCTGACATAAGCCCGGCCGGCGGCCTCAATGATGTCTGTAGACATCCCTTGCCCAGAGGCTGAAATCCCGCCGAGCTCGAGCACGACAGAGACCTCGCCGAGCGCGTCCTGCCCGCCAGTAACAGCTTCGACTCGAAACTCGCGCAGCTTGGCATCGGTCTGCGTAGCCGCATTAATGGCCTGGAACACCGCATCGATCGGACCATCTCCAACGAAGGATCCTTCGACCTCTTGGCCATCGGGCGTGCGAACGCCGACCTTTGCGTGAGGGGGCCTGCGCGACGACGCCTCGACGTCGAACCACTCCAACGTATATGCGCCCATCTCATCGCGCAGCTCATCAGTGACCAGCGCCTCGAGGTCCATAGCTGTGACCTGCTTCTTCTTATCAGCGACCTGCTTGAACCTCTTGAAGGCCTGATTTAGAACCTGTCCAGAGACTTGGAAGCCAAGGTCTTCTAGCGCCTTCTGCAGCGCATGGCGACCAGAGTGCTTGCCGAGCACGATTGAGTTGGCCTCCAACCCCACGGTCGTCGCATCCATGATCTCGTAGGTCGTGCGTTCCTTGAGAACACCATCTTGGTGAATGCCTGACTCGTGGGCGAATGCATTGCGCCCGACAATCGCCTTGTTCGGCTGGACTACGTATCCAGTCAGCCGTGACACCAACCGACTCGAACGTGCCAGTTCGGTCGTCACTACATCGCAGTGAAGTCCGTTTAGATCATCGCTGCGCGTGTGCAGCAGCATCACAATCTCCTCCAGCGAGGCGTTCCCGGCGCGCTCGCCGATCCCGTTGATCGCGCATTCAACTTGACGTGCCCCGGCCAGCACCCCGGCAAAGCTGTTAGCGACGGCCAATCCAAGATCGTCGTGACAGTGCACGCTCAACACGATCTCTGCAAGATCGGGGACGAAAGCTAAAAGCTGGCCTAGATATGCCGTGAACTCGTGGGGCATTGTGTATCCGACCGTGTCGGGAATGTTGATCGTTGTTGCACCTTCATCGATCGCTATCTGACAGACCTCGGCGGTGAACTCTATGTCGGCCCGCGTTGCGTCCATCGGGGAGAATTCAACGTCCTCAACTAGGGAGCGAGCGTGGGCTACGGCGGCTCGGGCCTGGCCCTTGACGTCCTCTCGAGTTGTCTTGAGCTGGTGCTCGATGTGGATGTCAGAAGTGGAGATAAAGGTATGGATACGCGGCCGCGCAGAGTCCTTGACTGCCTCGTAGGCGGCGTCGATATCAGCCGTCTGAGTGCGCGACAGCCCCGTGATGATCGGGCCATCAACTTCGCGGGCGATCGTTTGGACGGCCTCGAAATCGCCCGGCGACGCAATTGGAAAGCCGGCCTCAATCACGTCAACGCCCAAGCGCGCCAACTGCTGAGCTATCTCAAGCTTTTCTGATGCGTTTAGAGAGATGCCAGGAGACTGCTCACCGTCGCGCAGTGTCGTGTCAAAAATTAATACTTTAGTCGGGTCTTTTGGCCTACTCATGTTGTTCCCTCCTGCTCGATCTTGGCTTCTTCTCGGTGCTTAGTTTGCGGCTAGGCGGCCGCCACGCATTATCTCCCCCGAAGGGGAAGGAGTAGAAGGCCGATCACGGACACATTCAACATGAATGCTCAGAGTAGCAAGCGCCGGTCGTCGAGGTTTACAACAGTCCGGGGTCGGCCGTCTCGAGCCGTCGGCCAAAGAACTCGGGATGGCCGCCGAGCCGCCAGAGCACTACCAAGACGACGCCCATCGCCAACGAGCCTAGCCCGATCACCAGCGGCGGTCCAATACCAAGCCAAGCCGTGCCTGATTCGGAGTTGGCTGGATCCCACATGTCGACACACGACTTGATGAATATCGCAGTTAGGATCAGCGCGCCGAGCAGCGGCGCAACCCCTATAAGGAGCAAGTTGCGAACGCTCTTAAACAGCTCGTTTCGGTAGTAGATAACGCACGCATAGCCAGTAAGTGCGTAGTAGAAAGCGATCATCAGCCCCAGCGAGGCGATTGCATCAAAGAGCAGATTCTCCGAGACCAGCGTAAGCCCGACGTACCAAATAATTGAGAGCGCCCCCATCAACCAAGTCGCAAACGCAGGGGTCATGTACTGCGGGCTGACCTCTCCGATCTTGGCGGGCAACGCCTTTGCCCGCGCCATCGAGAGGGCGGTGCGTGCTGTCGGGAGGATCGTCGTCTGGCAGGAGGCCGCCGCCGAAGTAAGCACCGCAATAATCACCAGCTTGCCCAAAAGGTCGCTGCCGAACACATCATTAGCTAGTAGGCCCAAGACATCGCCTGAGCCAGCCTCCTTCGTGAGTAGCTCCGGGCCGCCAAAAGAGACCGCGGCGACCGTCACGAGCACGTAGATCAAGACCAGAATCACGGTCGATAAAACCGCTGCCCTTCCAGGCGTCTCGGTTGGGTCTTCGGTTTCTTCATTTACACAGACCGTTGAATCCCAGCCCCAGTAGATGAAAACTGCCAAGAGCACCCCGCTAGTTAGCGCGCTGACTGAGCCTATATTCGCCGGGTTAAACCACCCGGCCGAAGGCTCAATCGACCCCGCGAGGGCATCGCCGGAGTAGACGCGAACGAGAGCGACAACGGCAAATATCGCCAACGTGATTAGCTCGGCGGCCAAGAGTCCCGTCTGCGTCTTGGCGTTGAGCTCGATTCCGATTACACAGATCCACGTCATGGCGGCGATAAAAGCGACGCCGACGGCGGTCACAGCGAAGGTTGATGGCGCGCTAATTCCTAATAGGAGAAAGAGGTAGAGCCCTGAAATTTGGGCAAGGTTCGCCATAACGATTATGTCGGCAACGATGATCGCCCAGCCACCAATCCAGCCAGCGTAAGGACCCATAGCTCGCGTAGCCCACGAGAAGGTCGTACCGCAATCTGGATCAGCACGGTTCATCCAGTAGTAGGAGGCCGCGATCAGAACCATCGGAATGAAGGAGACGATCATGATCACCGGCGCATAAACACCGATGCCAACGACGGCCACGACCAGCCCAAGTGACGCCGCTAAGGAGTAGCCGGGCGCGGTCGATGCCACTCCGATCACGACACCTGCTGCGAACCCAATCGCACCAGTCTTTAGGCCTTTGTCACCCGGGGCGGATCCGGCCACTGGCGATTGCCTACTTAACGCTGACAATTGCTCTCCTTTATCGCGATATCCACGCAACAGGCTGGGCTGCCTCCGGAGCCTACAGCGTGATCGTCCGGCCGTCTACAAACCCCTCGGAGGCGACGATCTCTGCCAGGACGTCAGCTGCAATCGGAGCCTCGGTAGTAACCGCCATCGCGGCAAGCCCGCCTTCGCGGTGGTCGTCGCCGGCTGGCTGGCGTCCCACGGCTGCTGAATCTATGTTGATCTCACGGCTACCTAGCATCGTGCCAATCTGACCGATCATCCCTGGGACGTCGCGGTATCGAAGCAGCGTAATGTTGCGCTCGAGTTCAACTGTAAACCGCTGACCCCAAGCCTCGACAAGATGAGGCACTTGACGCGGCCCGATCCCGGTTCCAGCAACCTCGACGCGCCTGCCGTTGGAGATAACGGCAACACGTATTAGCTCGGTGAAATCTTCGGCGTGAGTGTCCTTGGTTTCGGCGATGCGAATCCCGCGCTCTTCCGCGATCGCAGGTGCGTTGACGTAGTTGACGGGCTCTTCCGTGTGACCTTGAAGTGCGCCGTTTAGAACCGCCACCGTGAGGAGGCGGACATCGAGGTCGGCGATGCGGCCTAAGACCTGCACCTCGATGCAGTCAACCGAAGAGGCCTCCGCAAGACCCATGCCGAGACGGCCGAGCTGCTCGCAGAGGGGCAAGAATGGTGCGAGCACCTCTCGCGTCTCAGCACTGACCGCGGGGATATTTACCGCGGTCGAAACGACCCCTCCAGTGAGAGCTGCGACGACTTGCTCGGCGGTCTGTATGCCGGCGCGATCTTGGGCCTCGGCGGTTGATGCTCCGAGATGAGGCGTCACGACGACGTTGTCATAGCCGGTGAAGAGCGGGTAGTCGGTGATCGGTTCGGCCGGGAAGACGTCAAGCGCTGCTCCGGCGACCTTGCCGGAATCCAGAGCCGCCTTTAGCGCATCGTCGTCGATGAGCTCTCCACGGGCGCAGTTGATGATCCGCACGCCATCGCGCATCTTTGCGAATGCCTCAGCGTTGAGCCAACCCTTAGTGTCGGCTGTGTTGGGCAGGTGGACTGTTATGAAATCAGCGCTGCCATAGAGGTCCTCGACGCTCTCGGCTCGAGCCACCCCTAGTTCGCGATAGCGCTCGACCGAGACAAACGGATCAAAGCCAACCACGTGCATGCCGAATGCTTTGGCACGTTGAGCAACTAGCTGCCCGATCCGACCGAAGCCAAGGACTCCCAAAGTTTTCTCGTAGATCTCAACGCCCCCAAACTTGGACCTCTCCCAGCGACCGGCGGTTAGTGAGCCGTGGGCTTGGGGCACATTTCGGGCGAGAGCGAGCATCAGCGCCATTGTGTGCTCGGCCGCCGCAATGATGTTCGATTGAGGCGCGTTGGCGACTACGATTCCGCGTTTGGTCGCAGCACTGACGTCGACGTTATCGATCCCAATGCCGGCACGACCGATCACCTTCATGCGGTCGGCGCGGGCGATCAACTCGGCAGTGATCTGTGTGGCTGACCGAATTATGATGCCGTCGTAGTCACCGATGCGCTCGCCAAGCTCCTCTTCGGTCCACCCGACGCCGAGATCAACATCAAAGTGTTCGCGCAGTAGCGATACGCCTGAATCGGCGATCTCTTCGCTAACGAGAATGCGGTAGCGATCGGTCACGCGCTAGCCGTAGCGTTCACGCCAGCGTCCAGAAAGATCTGCGAAGCGGCCCCGACACCGGCGCCGAGATCAATCTCAGCGCCCAGCTGGGCCAACGTCATTTCCAGCCCAGATAGCGAAGTGATGATGTCGAAGGCACCAAAGTAGCCACAGTGGGCGATCCTGACGATTCGCCCTTTGAGCTCACCTTGACCGCCATTGGCGGTAATACCGTAGGTATCGCGCAGAATTCCTGGAACTTTGCCACCGTCAATCGTCTCCGGTAGCGCAACTGCTGTCACGACGTTTGCTCTCTCGTCCGGATCTCCGTAGAGCCCAAGCCCCATCGCGAGGACCCCAGCACGCGTAGCTCGGGCTAGGAGCGCATGGCGAGCAAGCGTCTGGGCAAATCCCTCCTCTTCGATCATCGCTAGTGCAGCATCCAGAGCTGCGATCAGAGACACGGCTGGAGTAAACGGTGTGGCTGGAGAAGATTTGCGCTGCTCCTTCATCGCCATCGCCCAGTCGAAGTAGTAGCGCCCGCCTGGCTGGTCAGCTGCGAACTCCAACGCCCGCGGTGAAGCAGAAACCAGGCCTAGCCCGGGCGGCGTCATCAGTGCTTTCTGCGAGCCCGTGACGACAACGTCAACCCCCCAAGCATCCTGAGCCAGATCTGCAGCTCCCAAGCCAGAGACCGCATCGACGACGAGGATCACATCATGTTGTTTCGCGACAGCAGCGATCGCTTCGATATCGTGGACGATGCCAGTTGAGGTCTCCGAAAGTGTGGCGAAGGCAACCTTAATCTCGGGCCTATCGGTGAGCAGGCCGTCGATGACTGCGGGATCTAGGCGCGTTCCCCAGCCTGGCTCGTAGCGGACGAGATCGGCGCCGTAGGCCTCGCCGAGCTCAATCCAGCGCTCGCCGAACTTCCCTGCGGCGCAGGCAAGTACCGGCTGGCCTGGGCGAACGAGGTTTGCAAAGGCAGAGTCCATCGCCCCAGAACCGCTGCAAGTCAAGACGATCACGTCGTTAGATGTCTGAAATACCATCGGTAGACGCGCCAGCACTCGTGCAAAGAGGGCATCAAAAGCCGGCGCACGGTGATAGACGATCGGCTCGGCCAAGGCAGCCTGAACCCGCGGAGGCAGAGGCGTTGGCCCCGCGGTCATCAGATACTCCTTGATGAATGGGCTGGGGAGTGTCATCGGTGGCCAACCATAGCGAAGGCCTCGGCTCGGTCGTAGCTGGCGGCGGCTAGCCGCCTAGATTGCAACGATTAGTGGGTCTGCCTAAATGGCGAATCGAAGGCTGGCCGCCGCGACCGATGGCCAGCCCCCGACCCTCACAAGATGAAGTGCTAGGCGGCGATAACCCGCTGGATCGCGACGTAGCTTTCGACCTTGGCCGAAGCGCCACGACCACTCTTCACAGGCAGTACGCGCCAGTGCATGATGAAGGGACTACCGTCGGCGCGATAGTTGATCGTGCGGCCCTCAAAGGTCTTGCCTGCCTTCATGTCTTTGACGAGCTGCCGGATCGTGGCAGGATCGGTTGCTGGCCCTTGGAGCAACTTCGGGTCCTTGCCGAGCACATCCTTGGCCTTGTAGCCGGTGAGCTTCTCAAATGCCTTGTTGACGTAAATGATCTCATTCTTACTACCAGCGCTTGTCATCATTACCGAGTCAAAGCTGGCATCAGCGATGGCCTTGAAACCACTTGTCATCTCCATTGTCTCTCTTTCGTTATGTCTCGCGTGGCGAGTTTAATTGTTAGATATGTAGCAAAACGCTCGCGCCCATGCGTAATCGATCTCGATCGCTTTCTGCGCGCGAACCAGAGCCGATACGGATAACACGAGCTGTCAGATTACTCTTTCGCGCCATCGCAGGAAACCTGCCGGAGCCGATCACCCCCTGCCTCACATCGGCGCCGCAATCCGACGGGGGATCGCCGGGCGGCCACTAATCTGGCGCGCTAGTGCCTCGGCGCAGTCTTCTCCCAGTCGGCGATCGCCCCGTCCTGCTCCCACATCTCTTGGATCTCTTCTAGCGAACGCCCGCGAGTCTCTGGCACGTATCGCCAGACGAAGATGAATGCCAGCACGCACATGGCGGCGAACAGAAAGAAGGTTGCTGCCTCGCCGATTCCATCCGTGAGGGTGAGAAAGAATTGCGCGACCAAGAACGCGGCCCCCCAGTTAAACGCGGTCGCTAGTGAGACCGCTCGCCCACGCACTCGACCGGGATAGATCTCGGAGATTATGGTCCACACGACTGGTCCGAGCGAGAAGGCAAATGAAGCGATGAAGACGACCAATCCGACCATCGTGATGATGCCGACGATTGATGTCCCGGCTCCAGGGTCGACAGTCGACTGAGTCGCGAACCCCATCGCCACAGCACAGAGCGAAACAAACATCCCAATCAGGCCCATAAAGAGCAGCGGCCTGCGGCCGAAGCGGTCTATATAGGCAACCGCGACAAAGGTCGCCAGCACGTTGGTTAGCCCGACGCAGTAGAGCGTCGCCTTGGTTTGAGCGGCGGTACTCGTAATCCCGGCACTCTCGAAGATCTTGTCGGCGTAGTAGATGATCGCGTTGATGCCTGTGATCTGCTGGAAGATAGCCAGCCCAATGCCCACAATCAGCGCCTTGCGCATACGGGGGCTAAAGACCTCGGCCCAACCGGCCTCACCGTCGGCCGTTTCATCAGCAACCTCGGCTTGAACGGTGCTGAGAGCTTGATCGACCTCGCTTGGCTCGGTGACCTTCTCGAGTGACCGACGCGCGTCGGCGCCGCGCCCGACCTTGACGTACCAGCGCGAGGATTCGGGGATCAGCATCGTTGTGATGATCAGCAGCACGCCGGGAACGGCCGCCACCAAGAACATCGTGCGCCATTCAGACGACTCGAGCAGATCGCTAATTAGATAAGCGCAGAAGATGCCAAAGGTGATCGCCAGCTGATAGGTGGAGACGATCCTGCCACGGATTCTCGGCGGTGCCATCTCCGCCGCATAAAGTGGTGCAACCACCGAGGCAAAGCCGATTCCAAAGCCGGTAATCAGACGTCCGACGACGAGGACTTCGGCACCTTGGGCGACCCCTTGAATCACGGCTCCGGCGATAAACAGCAGCCCGGCAACGAGCAGCATCGGACGGCGGCCATATCGGTCGGCAGCTATGCCAGCTACCAAAGCCGCCACCAGGGCACCAAGCGTGACCCACGAGGTTATGACCTCGCTGGCGAACGTACTGACTTTAAAGCTATCTTTGACTCCCGCGAGCGCACCGGCGATGACCCCTTGGTCGTAGCCAAAGAGCAGGCCCGCGAAGAAGGTGACCAAGCCCACCATCAGAACCCACTTCATAACCGACCTACTGCGCGGCGCACCGCTCGCTGATGTCCCCTGCTCGCTCAGATCGCTCGACACGGTGCTCCCTCTCCTCGTAGTACGGAAAAACGTCTCATATCGGCCTCGGTGAGTGGGAATACCCAGTTCCAGGTGGCCAATCCAAGGTCGGCGGTCACCGCGAACACTTCCCACTTCAGTCGTAAATGGTCAGACCATTTCGCGGGCAGCCTACCGCCTTGGCGTCGCGTTTGCCAATCCTCGTAACGAGCAGTGGCCGCCTTGGGGACTCACTGGGCCTACTCCCGCGTGCGGTCACCGGCAACTCAAAGACGGCGATCTAGGCCAGCGTCACTGAGGACAAGCGCCAAGTCATCGATGCGGTCCTGCCCCCAAAACTGCTCCCCTCCGTAGACAAAAACTGGCACACCCCAGTGGCCGATGTCGAGCAGCTCCTGGGTGTTGGCCTCCACCCGATCGGCAATCGCGGGGTCGCTAAGCGCCGCCTGACATCCCTCCCACTCCAACCCAGCCCGCTCGCAGATCAGGCGCAGCCCGGGCTCGGTAGCCGGATCGGTCGCCTCGCTCCAAATCCCTTGCCCAGCCGACAGTACGAATTCGCGTTGGCGACCTAGATCGATCGCGTGCTCACTGACGCCGAGGCACCGCGTAGCTCCCTCTCCAAGCGGATCGTGAATATGGCCGAAGGGCATCTTTAGGCGGTCCGCCTCGCGCTTGGCATCGCGCAACGTATGAATCCGCTTGGCCGTCGGCACCGACTGGCCACGCATCATCATCGGAATCACGCCACGAAAACGCAGATCTATTTCGTAGTCGTCGGCGAGCGCGAAGGCGCGCGGGGCCGATAGATATGAATACGGACTGCGGAAGGAGTAGAAGTAATCGACCCGAGCAGCCATCACCGTTCCACCTTCCAGCCAAGCTCATCGAGCCAATCGGCTACCTGTGCCGATCGATCCTGGGCGAAGAACCAACGACCGCCAACCCAAGCGGCTGGCGTTTCATAGGGACCGCGGCTGCTCATCTTCTTCTCGTTGAGACGAACCGCCTCGGGGTCGGCGATCGGAGAGGCTCCAAAACACTCGCGCCAGAGCGGTTCGTATTGGGCAGCTTCGATCTCGCCGTCGCTCTCAAACCAGATTCGGCGGCAAGCCTCCGTACAGAAGCGCGTTAACGACGCCCCGGGCGGCGCAGCAGCGGCCCAAGTCGCAAGGAATGCCGTTTTCTGCGGGGCGATCGCTTCGCTGCGCGAGAGCGTTAGGCCGATTCGGCGGCCAAGTCGGCGGCCATCGGTGATTGCGTAGGCGCGCTTAGGTTCGAGCGCTGGATCGTCCTTAATTCCCCGCTGGACTACTGGCCGTAGATCGAAGATCACGTTACGCCCTACAAGTCGCCGGCCTAAGTCGCTCACTGCATAAGCGCTCGCGGGGTCGTCGAAGCCGAAGTACATCTCTAGCCGACCGGACCGACCGAGAATCTGGCGCGCACGTGCCATGGCGAGCGCAGGAAGCGTCACCGTTGACGCAGCCACGATCAGTCGAGGGCCGAGCTCACGTTCAAGCCAGTCGCGCATGGTCTGACACCCTAACGGCGAATGACCCATGCCATCCACTTGCACGGCGGCCCGTGAGCGAAATAGTGCCTAGATCACACAAAGAACTCTCAAAAAAGTAGAGGGCGCTACTGTTCTCGGCGTGGCCAAAGATGACTTTCACGAGCGCCAGGACTTCTCACAAGAATCGATGACCCTCGCGTGAGTCCTGAGGCCGAAAAACCCGACCTCCCAAATGCCCCTAAGGAAAACATCGTGCCTGGGGAGCACATTGCTGTGCGCTGGTTTGAGAACAAGGTCTCCACGCATGGCCTAAAGACGCGCTACGCCGCAACCATGATCATCACCTTTTGGCTGTTGGCCGTAATCGTTTTCGGGATTGTTATGAGCTTCACCGACCGCGATACCTTCCCCACGGTCTGGCTTGGGATGTGGTGGGCCGTAGAGACAGTCACTACCGTGGGCTACGGCGACGTCGTGCCGGTCTCGACCCCGGGCAAAGTCATGGCGGTGATCATGATGCTCGGTGGACTCTCGATGCTCGCGGTGGTGACCGCGACAATCACAAGCGCTTTCGTGAGCCGAGCACGCGAACATCGTGCACTTTCAGGCGACGATCCAATAATGGCCAGACTTGAGGAGTTATCAGTGCAGATCGCGGCAATGCAGACCCAACTCGACGGTCGCGCTAGCGAAGAGACCGAGCTCCCTAAAGGGCCGCCGGCTCCATAAGACTCAGACCGGATTGGCCCGCGATCGCGGGAGTAGCTCTAGTACGCCTCGCCGCAAGCGGTGAGAGTTAGCTGGCGAGATCCTGCGCGGTCACGATGTTCACAGAGGCAGATCCCTTGCCAAGTGCCCAATCCCAGACGCCCCTCGGTGATCGGCACTGTCAGGGATGGGCCCATCAGCGATGTTTTGACGTGGGCTGGCATGTCGTCGGGCCCTTCAAGTGTGTGGCGCCAGTACGGCGCATCTTCGCGCACGGCGTCATCAAGCCAGCGCTCGAGATCGCCGCGCACCTCTGGGCTTGCGTTCTCGTTGATCGTCAGCGACGCCGAGGTGTGGTGGATAAAGAGATGGAGTAGGCCAACCCGCAGTTCATTTAACTCCGGTATTGCAGATACAACACTCCTAGTGATGATGTGAATGCCGCGTTCCAGTGGCGGCAGGGAGATTTCGCGTTGGAGCCACATCGGTCGCGCCGCACCGTACACGCCTACCCGGACTACGATCGTGGCCCGTCGCAGATCCGGTGTAATATCGTGCTGGTGCCATCGATTCATCGCATCGGGGGTCGGCTCGGTCGCGCCTCGGTCAGGGGCGTCATCGCAGGATGACCCATCTCGCCGCAACCGCACTTGAGCTTGGGCGCTGGCAGTTTGCGCTGACCACCCTGTACCACTTCATTTTTGTACCTCTGACGCTTGGTCTTGCACCGTTCCTCGTCTTGATGCAGACGCTTTGGTATCGGACACACGATGAGCGGTGGCTGCGATTGACGAAGTTCTTCGGAACGCTCTTCCTGATCAACTTCGCGCTCGGGGCGGCGACCGGCCTCGTCCAAGAGTTCCAGTTCGGCATGAACTGGTCGGGCTTCTCGACCTACGTCGGCGACGTCTTCGGCTCAACTATCGCCCTCGAGGGCCTCGGCGCCTTCTTCCTAGAATCGACTTTCATCGGACTCTGGATATTTGGCTGGGATCGCCTCTCGCCAAAAGTGCACTTGGCGACCCTCTATCTGTTGTGGATTGGGACTTGGCTGTCGGCCTACTTCATCCTTGCCGCCAACTCATGGATGCAGCACCCGATCGGCTACGAGATCAATAGCTTGACCGGCAACGCGCAGGCGAGTGACGTCTTCGAAATCCTATTCCAAGGATTCGCGATCTTCGCTTGGAGCCATGCGATCCTCGCCGGCCTTGTCACCGCATCTTCGCTCGTGCTCGGCGTCGCTTGCTGGCATATGTGGCGCCGCCGCAATGGTGAGCTGTTTCAGATGGTCGCTAAATTAGCGATCATCGTTTTGATTCCGGTCGGCTCCCTAAACCTCCTTCTCGGAAGTGAGTTCGGCGTCGCTATCACTGACGTACAGCCGATGAAGATCTCGGCTACAGAGGCCCTGTGGGAGACCGAAAAGCCAGCCTCCTTCTCCCTGTTCCAGATCGGCGGGTTCTCACAAAGCGACCCAACGCCGTCGTTTTCGATTGAGATCCCCTATCTGCTCTCATTCCTTTCAACTAACTCTTTCACCGGCGAAGTGGTCGGCATCAACGAACTCCAACAACAGGCCGAACAGAAATACGGGCCCGGCAACTACATCCCTGACGTCAAAATCGTCTACTGGAGCATGCGGGCGATGGCCTATCTCGGCTCGCTGACCGTCTTCCTAGCACTGTGGGGAGGCTGGCTGCTGTGGCGTCGACGTCGCCTAGATGAGTCCAAATGGTTCCAGAAGGCCGCCGTCGCTGGAATTGCACTGCCCTTTATTACCTGCCTCGCAGGCTGGCTACTGACCGAGTCAGGACGCCAACCGTGGGTCGTCTACGGGCTACTCAAGACACGTGATGCGATTTCGCCTAGCGTCTCTACCACGAGCGTCGCAATCAGCTTCATCACCTTCATGCTGCTCTACTTGGCGTTAGGCTTCACGGACTTCTGGCTCATGCGTCGCTACGCCCGAATCGATCCGCCCGAGGTCAACCCAGTTAACCAACCTCCGAGCCAACCTCCGACCCCGAGCTACTGAGATGACCTTAGAGATCATCTGGTTCTGCCTCGTCTGCTTTTTTTGGATGGGATACCTCGTCCTCGAGGGCTTTGACTTCGGTGTCGGAATTCTGCTGCCCGTACTTGCCCGTAATGAAGAGGATCGGCGTTCAATGTTCGCCACGATTGGGCCGGTCTGGGACGCCAATGAAGTTTGGCTAATCGTCGCTGGCGGGGTCACCTTTGGCGCCTTTCCGCTCTGGTATTCAACGATGTTCTCAGGGTTCTACCTGGCACTGGTCTTAGTTCTGATCTTGTTGATTGTCCGGGTGCTGACCTTCGAATGGCGCTCGAAAGTCACCAGCCCACGCTGGCGGTCGCTGTGGACCTGGACCAACACGGTTGGATCGATCGGCGCGCCTTTAGTCTGGGGAATCGCCCTTTCTAATCTGCTTCAAGGTGTACCGATCAACGCCGACCACACCTATGGCGGAAACTTCGGCGACCTCTTTAGCCCTTACACGGTCCTTGGCGGGATCACATTCGTCTTGCTATTTGCCTTCCACGGTTCGGTCTTCTTGACGCTGCGAACAGATGGTCCTCTGCGTGAACGCTCCCGCCACGTCTCTGGCTTGATCGGCCCAGTGACAATCGTTGTTGCCGCCGGCTACCTGGCCTGGACCGTTGGCGTAGCCGCCGAGCACAACCAACGTGGAGTCTTTCCCGGAGTCCTACTCGCAGCTTTGGCGGCCGTCGCCTTAATCGCCGCCTTCGGAGCTATCCGCGCGCGCCGCGAAGGGATCGCCTTCATCGCAACGACATCAGCGATCGGCCTAACCGTCGTGACCCTCTTTACCTCGCTCTATCCACGAGTGATGGTCTCGGCGCCATCTTTTGAGAACAGCCTAACTATCGCCAACTCTGCGTCGGCCAGCTACACACTGACGGTGATCACAATCGTTGCCGCGGTGATCATGCCCGTCGTTCTGCTCTACCAAGGCTGGACGTACCACGTCTTTCGCGCACGGATTACGGGGACCCCGCCGGTCAGTAATCCGATCGACCTGCTCGCACGCAAGACCAAGCCGGCTGCTGCCGACGGCGACTCCTAGGAGTCCACCCCGGATGCGAGTGCTCGACCCGCGGCTCATGCGCCGAGCGCGCGCTGCACGCGTTGCAATCGGCCTCGACGCAGTAATCGGAGTAGTTGCGGCACTGCTCATCCTCTCTCAGGCCGTACTGATCGCGACAATCGCCGCGCGTGCCTTTGACGGTGAATCACTATCAGATCTCATGCTTGCACTGGTTGTCTTGGTGGCAGTAGTGATCGCCCGGGCCGGTAGCGCTTGGGGATTTGAGGTCGTTGGCCGACGTGCCGCCATAGGAGTTCTCTCTGAGCTGCGCCGTGATGTTGTGAGGAGCCGCCTTCGCGACAGCCATGCCGCGTCGCTCGATAGCGCCGAAAGTGCTGAGATCGCCACCGCCGCAGTGGCCGGGGTTGATGCCTTAGAGGTGACCTTCGCCCGCTATCTGCCTCAGGTCGTCCTCGCGCTCGTAGTCCCGCTCGCAGTTCTCATCCTGGTGGCTGTGATTGATCCGCTCTCGGCGATAATCATGCTCGTTACCCTGCCCTTGGTGCCGGTCTTCATGTGGCTGCTTGGTCGCCACACTGAGCGTGTCACGCGCGACCGCTGGAGATCGATGGCGCTTCTCGCAACTCACTTCCTAGATGTGGTGCGAGGGCTGCCTACGCTGCGTGCCTTCAACCGCGGAGAGGCGCAAGTAGAGCGGATCGCGGCGGTGAGTGAGGAGTACCGGGTCGCCGTAATGCGCACGCTGCGTGTGGCCTTTCTCTCCGGCTCAATCCTTGAGTTCGCCGCCACGCTTGGAATCGCACTTGTCGCCGTCACGATTGGAGTGCGCCTAGTCGATGGAGAGATCGCCTTTGCATCCGCCCTGACAGTCTTGCTCCTAGCTCCTGAGCTCTACCTTCCACTACGCAATGTAGCCGCGCAATTTCATGCCAGCTCCGAGGGACAGGCCGTCGCTGAGCGGCTGCTGGATCTACTCGATCAGAGCGACCCGGATTCGCCGCTAGACAACGCAAACCTCGAAGTTAGGGCGGGCGCACTCACGGTACCTGACCCGCGCAAGGCCAGCGTGCGACTAGAGGGCGTCTCGTTTACCTATCCGACGCGCGATCTTGCCGTTCTCAACCGCCTAGACCTCGAACTCTCGGCCCGCGAGACCGTCGCCTTAGTCGGCCCCAGTGGAGGCGGCAAGAGTACGCTCGCGGCACTACTGCTGGGCTTCGCCAAACCAACCGAGGGTCGACTGACTGTGGGTGGGGTTGATATCGCCAACTGTGATCGCTCAGCGTGGCGCGCGCAGATCGCTTGGGTGCCCCAAAAGCCGACTCTGTTTCGGGCCAGCGTCGCCGACAATATCCGTCTGGGCGATGACTCTGCCGACGACTCAAGCGTGCGAGCTGCCGCCGTGCTGGCAGGTGCCGATGGCTTTATTGATGATCTTCCAGACGGATATGAAACCGTCGTGGGCGACGGCGCGCGCCCTGTCTCGGCAGGACAGCGACGGCGGATCGCCCTTGCTCGGGCCTTTCTGCGCGACGCCTCGCTGGTAATTCTCGACGAGCCCACGGCCGACCTAGACGAGAGCAACGCGGAGCTAGTCGGTGAGGCCATCGAGCGCCTCTGTGAAGGTCGTACCGTCCTGATGATCGCCCACCGCCCCGAACTGGCGGCTCGAGCTGATCGTATCGTGGTTCTAGACGCAGGACGGATTACCCAAGACTCTAGGCGTACTCCGTGATCTCGACCCTACGACGCCTAATCGATATCGCCGGTATGCCGTGGTGGAGGGTCGCTACCTCGGTGGCATTGGGCGCGCTTGCTGTGGGCTTTGGCGTTGCGCTAATAACGACGGCTGGATACTTAATATCGCGCGCCGCCGAGCAACCGCCGATTCTCGCCCTAACCGTCACGATTGTCTTGGTCCGCTTCTTTGCGCTCGCGCGCCCTGTGACCCGCTACGTCGAGCGTCTCGCCTCCCACGATCTCGCCCTGCGAGCACTGGGACGAATCCGCGCCGGGTTCTACCAACGCATCGAACCACTCGCTCCCGCCCAACTCCAAGGATTCCGCGACGGCGATCTGCTCAACCGCATGGTCGGCGATGTTGACGCGCTGCAAGGGCTATACCTGCGCGGCATCGCTCCACCAATAATCGCTTTAACTGTCAGCGCGGCTGCTGTCGTGGCGATCGCGCTGGTGGCAGCGTGGGCGGCGCTGATCCTCGCAGTGGGATTACTTATCGCTGGTATTGCTATTCCGGTACTTGGCGCACGCATCACCGCCGCCGCGGGAGAGCGTCAGGCAGCTGGCCGCGGCGATCTAACGGCCGAGTTCGTCGAACTGCTGCGCGGCGCGCCTGAACTTGTTGCCTACGGCCGCGAGAGTGCCACCCTCGATCGTGTTGACAGACTCGATGAAGAACTCTCTCAGCTCGGGCGCAAAGACGCCAATGCCGCTGGACTCGCCGATGCGCTGTCAATCTTTGTGGCTGGAGCGACTACGGTCGGCGTACTGGCGCTCGCAGTAGATGCCCACCACAGCGGAGTGCTCGATCGCGTGATGATCGCCACGCTCGCACTTCTGGCCCTAGCCTCCTTCGATGCAGTCGTGACGCTCCCCGCAGCGGCCCGAGAGCTGAGCCTGACCCTTGCTAGTGGACGTCGCGTCCTAGGGCCCTCAGGCGACGACAGCGCCGTGCAGGATCCGCTCTCCCCGATTGCGCCTCCCTCTCGGGCCCCAACCGTCGTCCTAGAGTCAGTCACAGTGCGCTATGGGCCAGATCAGGCGCCCGCTCTATCCAACTTCAATCTAACGCTCAGGCCCGGCCAGAGGGTTGGCCTGGTAGGGCCAAGTGGCGCGGGCAAGACAACCGTCACCAACCTTTTGCTGCGCTTCTTGGACCCATCGGCCGGCCGAATTACGGTAGATGGGCATGAGCTGAGCAGTTACCGCCAGCACGACGTCCGCGAGGTCTTTGCGTTGGCTGGACAGGAAGCCCACATCTTTAACTCCTCGATCCGTGAAAACCTCCTCATCGCAGAGCCAAAAGCCAGCGACCAGTCCCTGACAGAGGTCCTCGAGCTTGCCCGCCTTGGCCCTTGGCTTGACCAGCTGCCCGATGGGTTAGACACCCTCGTAGGCGAAGGCGGCGGGCGACTATCGGGCGGCCAGCGCCAGCGCCTTGTACTCGCCAGAGCCTTACTGGCTGATGCACCGATACTTATCCTCGACGAACCAACTGCACACCTAGACCCACTGACCGCCCAAGCACTGATGAACGACCTCCTAGACATCGCTGACAAGCGCACCGTACTACTCATAACTCACCGTCCAGAAGGGCTTGACCGCATGGATGAGATCGTCGTTTGCAACGGTGGTGATTGAGCTGTCGCTCTCGATCCGAATAGCTCTGTCCGCGCTCAGGCGACCCGAGCGCTACAGCTACGGACCCGAGCCATCTCAATGCGCAGACCTCCACCGTCCAAAAGGAGATGGCCCCCACCCCGTCGCGGTGGTCATCCACGGTGGTTACTGGCAGGCCTCCTACGGAAAGCTGATCACTAGGCCGCTCTGCATTGACCTTGCTCGTCGCGGCTGGGCTGCGTGGAACATTGAATATCGGCGGATCGGGCGAGGTCAAGGCGGCGGCTGGCCGGCTACTTTCGCCGACGTCGCCGCTGGCATCGACCACCTCGCAGCAGTTGGTGACCTAACCCTTGACCTAGCCGATCTCACCGTGATCGGGCATTCGGCTGGCGGTCAGTTAGCTCTCTGGGCTGGCTCACGGCCAGATCTCCTAGATACCACCCCCGGCTCTAAACCAGTCCTGAGCGCAACTCGCGTCATCGCCTTGGCTCCAGTTACCGACTTGCGGCGGGCCGGGGATACAGCCCATGCCCTGATCGGCGGAACACCCGAAGAAGTTCCCGACCGCTATACCCAAAGCAACCCAATCCAACAGGCACCACTCGGGGTTCCTGTCTTACTGTCGCACCCGCGCGACGACCGCACGGTTTCGGTAAAAGGATCGCGAGCCTACGCGCAAGCTGCCCTCGCCAGCGGGGCCGACGTCACCTTATTAGAGCCAGCCGGTATCGACCACAGCGACATTACTAATCCGACTAGCGACGGCTGGAAAGAAGTCGCAGCCTGGCTAGCCCAGCGGACTAGCGCTCGCCCGGCGTCCGTCTCGGATACATCGAAACAGCCGTCTCAAGATTGAGCGCTGTAGAGACGATTCGGCTCTGCTCCTTAGCGTGAGCAACCGGATAGCCCTCGCCAGTGCTGGCGCGCTCGGGGCGGCCAATGTAGCCAAGCTGGATTTTGTCACCGATCATCTGGGCTAGCCGTGGCGACATGTGCGCACGGGCGCCCATGTTGCGCGGCTCCTCCTGAACCCAAACAACCTCGCGCAGGTTGGGATAGCTGTCGATCAGCTCAAGCAGTGGACCTTCTGGGAATGGATAGAGCTGCTCGACGCGGCCGATTGCGACCCGGTCTTGAGCGCCATGGCTGGCGTGCCCGACCAACTCGTAGTAGATCTTTCCGGTGCAAAGTACTAGCCGTTCGACCTTGCCAACGTCGACGCGTGGCTCAGCTAAGACCGGGAAGAACTGCGAATCGGCGAGATGTTCAATCCGGCTCGTGGCGGCCGGCAGTCGCAGCAGACTCTTGGGGGTCATAACGACGAGCGGCCGCTGCTTGGTCACTAGTGCTTGGCGTCGAAGTAGGTGGAAGTACTGCGCCGGAGTGGTGACATTAGCGACGCGAATGTTGCCTTCGGCGGCGAGCTGAAGAAACCGTTCAAGACGGGCCGAAGAGTGCTCGGGACCAGACCCTTCATACCCGTGAGGTAGTAGCAACGTCAGCCTAGTTGTCTGTCCCCACTTGGCTAGGCCCGAGACGATGAACTGATCGATTATGACCTGCGCGCCGTTAGCGAAGTCTCCAAACTGCGCCTCCCAAAGCACGAGCGCGTCGGATGCTTTCTGGCTGTAGCCGTACTCAAATCCTAGGCAGGCGATCTCAGAGAGAGAGCTGTTGTGGAGCTCCATCGGCACAAGAGCATTCGAAATATTTTGCAGTGGGCAATATGGCTCACCGGTCTCCGCGTCGTGGAGCACCAGATGGCGTTGACTAAATGTCCCTCGCTCGCAGTCCTGGCCGGTTAGTCGTATCGGCGTACCGACGGTGAGTAGTGAGGCGAATGCTAGGGCTTCAGCCTGAGCCCAATCGATTCCGCCTTCGGCGCCCATCGCTTCACGTCGGCGCTCGAGTTGGCGAACTAGCTTGGGATGGACATTAAATCCCTCCGGGATCCGTAACAGCTCCTCGTTGAGGGCGATAAGGCGATCGGCGTCAACGGAGGTCTCTACCTGCGGGCTAGCCGAGCGGTCTAGCTCGTACTGCCCCGTGCGCTCGTCAACTCCATCTGAGGCGTCAGCTATCTGATCCTTGAGCTGCTTGTGGAGATCGGCTAGCTGATGCCAAATCTCTTGGTCCATCGACTCGACCTCGTCGTTGGTGACAACACCCTTGCTCACGAGATCCGCAGCGAATATCTCGCGCACACGCGGATGATCCTTAATCCGCTGGTACATCTGCGGATGCGTATATGCCGGCTCGTCTGCCTCGTTATGACCGTAGCGGCGATAGCCGATTAGGTCGATCACAACGTCGTGACCAAACTCTTGACGGAATGCAAAGGCTAGACGCGCAGCGCTGATACATGCCTCAACGTCGTCGGCATTAACGTGGATGATCGGGACGTCAAAGCCCTTAGCGAGATCAGATGCCCATCGAGTTGAACGCCCATCTTCGGGGTCGGTCGTGAAGCCGACCTGATTGTTTTGAATTAGATGGACGCTTCCACCGACCTGATAGCCCTTGAGGGCTTGTAAGTTGAAAGTCTCCGATACAACGCCCTGTCCTGGGAATGCAGCGTCGCCGTGCACCATGACCGATACGCAAGCATCGGTGTCTTGTCGGGCATGAGGACCGCTGCGATCTGTTTGAACTGCGCGCGTAGCACCCATCACTACTGGCGCAACGTACTCGAGGTGGCTCGGATTGGACTCCAAAGTAAGCACCATCTCTCCGCCGTCTGGGCGGGCAAATGAGGTCTGTGCACCGTGGTGATACTTCACGTCACCGGTACCGCCCTGGGGGATTGAAGTCACAACCTCAAGAGTTGACACTCCCTCGAACTCGGCAAAAATCGTCTCGTATGCTCGGCCGAAGTTGTGTGCTAGGACGTTGAGGCGGCCGCGATGAGCCATCCCAATAACCACCTCTTGAGCCCCGATCCCAGCAGAGAGCTTGATCAGCTCGTCGATTATCGCCACTGACATGTCGAGGCCTTCTACCGAGAACTGTTTCTGCCCAAGGTAAGCCTTATGCATGAAGCGTTCGAAGGCGTCGACCTCGATCAGACGCTTGACCAGCGCCCTCTGCTCATCGGAAGTCAGCGGCTTGCGGAATGCACCACTCTCGACCATCTCGCGCAGCCAGACGCGTTGACGATGGCTTGCGATGTGCTCTAACTCATAGGCGAGTGGCCCGCAGTAAACCTCGCGTAGGCGTGGCAGTGCATCCGCCAACGTCTCCCCCGGCACATACATCCGCAGGATCCGCGCGGGAATCTGGGCCATCACTGCCGGAGTCAAGCCAAGCGGCTCGGGATCGAGCGCCGGATCACCTTGGGCGGCAGTCAGAAGCGGATCGAGTTGCGCAGCATGGTGACCGTGCATTCGGTGAGCCTTAAGCAGCGAGGTGGCTGCCTGAACGGCTTGCAGTAGGTCTTCACTGGTGGGCGCGTGAGCCGCCTGGCCTAAAGCAACTGCTGCGCCAGTAGCGACAGGTTTGGGTGGCGGTGGACCGGCGGCGACACCAAGTGAGGCGAAGATATCTTCGTAGAAGCTGTCTTGACCTTGAAGCAGCTCTTCAAGGCGAGCGAGGAAGCGACCCGACTCGGCCCCTTGGATGATCCTATGGTCGTAGGTAGAGGTCATCGTCATCACCTTCTCGGCACCGATCGATGCACCGATCTCCCCAAGACCTACGGGGTAGGCGATTGATCCAGTCGCAACGATCGTTCCCTGCCCCACCATCAGTCGGGGAACCGACGCTACGGTTCCAAGGCCGCCGGGATTAGTCAGCGTGATGTTGGTGGAGGCGAGATCATCGGCGGTGAGCGTGTTGGTTCGGGCCTTCTCGACGAGGGCGTTATAGGCACCAAGAAAGTCAGTGAAACTCAAGCGCCCGGCGTCACCAATGACCGGCACCATCAGCGTCCGTGATCCGTCCTTCTTCTCAACGTCGACGGCAAGGCCCAAGTTGACCGCGTCGTCGTCGAAGCGGTGAGGCTTGCCATCAACTTCAGCGAAGTGGTGAGCCATCACGGGAATATCGGTTGCTGCCCTGACAAGTGCATAGGCGATCAGATGGGTGAAGGAGACCTTCTGGCCAGCCGCCTTGAGCTCCTTGCGACGCCCGTCGAGTGTGGTGACGGTGATCGTGCGAAATGAGGTCGCCGTAGGGATCTGGCGACTGTCATCCATGTAACGGGCGAGCGTCGCGGCGGCACCCTTAATAACTGTGCTCCCGGCCGCACTGGCCCCAGCGGGCGCCAAACCGTTCGTGGCGCCGCCTTGTGCTGCGGCAACCACATCAGCCTTATCGATCCTGCCCGCCCGACCGCTGCCAGCTACATGATCGAGATCAACACCAAGGGCTGTGGCTGTGCGGCGCGCGACCGGCGAAGCCTTAACTGAGTCAGAGCTAGGACCGACATCGGAGACTGGCTGGGCAGAGGCCGCAGCCGGCTGCGCTACGGAGGTGTCTCCGTCACTAGCCGTTGGAGCCTGCGCCGCTTCTGGGTCGACTTGAATCTCGGCTAGAAGTGAGCCGACCTCAACGGTGTCGCCCTCGGCCGCATAAATCTTGACGACCACGCCGGTAGTTGGGGAAGGAACCTCTGCGTCAACCTTGTCGGTTGAAATCTCGACGAGAATGTCGTCCGCGGAGATCGAATCACCCTCGGCCTTGCGCCATTCGAGAATCGTGCCTTCGGTTACCGACTCACCCATCTCGGGCATGACAACCGCGACCGTTGTGTTCACTGCCATGGAGATATAACCATAGCGACCGACGCCCCCGGATTGTCGTCAGAGACCCCCATCTGGGTGGATCGAATCTATTTAGACCGGAGTTGGAGCCTGGGGAGATTTGCTTGCGGCCTGCATGTGGTCGCCTCTTAGGCCCCGGCGGCGCGTCTCTATCCAGAACCCGATACTCCCGATAAACGGTCCGAAGCCACCGATTACAGTGACCACTACCGCCAGCCAAAAGGGAATGATCCGTCGTCCAAGTGCGATCAAGCAGAGGACGGTTAAGCCGATCCACATCAGCCCGTGACACCACCCGAGCACCGTCGTGACGCGTTGCATCCCGGGCGCCGCCCAGCAGACAAGCAGCGCAAGGAAGGCCACGGAGTTTGTGTACGAGATCGCGCGCAACAACGCAAAGGAGGGCACTACTTGCCGCCGCTAGCTATTAGTAGCGACGCCATACGACGAAGTGGCTCGTCGGCCTCCTCGGGCCAGTCGGCGATCTCGGCCGGCCACCAAGCGTGAGCATCGTGCTCATCTTCGCGGACCACTTCGACGCCTTCGGCTAGACGGGCTTGGCCGACTAGGAGAACCAATCCCGTCGGCAAGCACACCAGCGCTTCGATGCTAAGACTCTCCGGCGCAACTCCCCACTCCTCATCCAACTCGCGAGTGAGAGTGTGAACTGGTGACTCAGCTAAGTCCACGGCACCGCCAGCGCCCAGCGCCCAGCGCCCCGCCCACGAGGCCAGCCAAGGCGCCCGCCGACCGGCTAGCCAACGACCTTGTGCGTCGCGCGTGATGCACAGTGCGGCCATGCTCTGGCAGGCACCATCAAGCAGCCGCAACGACCAGCGGACGGGTTGAATCTCTAGCTCAAGGCCTGCGGCGCTATGACTAAAACCGACGAGGCGCCCGCTGACACCATCGTGACTGGGCGAGCCGCGTTCGCGCAGGGCTTCGATCGCCGCGTCCGCCTCACTCGTGAGCGCCGGGCCAGGATCAAAGAACTCTTCCCCCCACCGATAGGCGACTTGGCTTGGGGTCCAGGGACCGCGGGCGAGGATTCCAGGTTGCAACGACATCACTACGAGGGTAGCCGCTGGAGGCTTAGGCTCGCCACTGTGCCATCCGATTGACGGCGCAGAAACGAAGTCGACCGTCGCCGAGGCCAGTTCCTACGCGCCGTATGACCGTCAGCGCCCCGACACTTTCGCC
Organism: Solirubrobacterales bacterium; assembly: GCA_947474595.1. Classification (GTDB taxonomy): domain Bacteria; phylum Actinomycetota; class Thermoleophilia; order Solirubrobacterales; family Solirubrobacteraceae; genus CANJIV01. Next base: position 21,119 of record CANJIV010000011.1, on the reverse strand, counting down.
GCAATCCTCAACCCCGGCGTACTCATCTCGATCGGTTGTGGCACTTCGATGGTCTTCGTAGAGACGGCTTCGACCACCTCGGCCTCCTGCGCCTCCCCTTCGAGCTCATGTAGGCCATCGCAGAGAACGCGGAAGTTGCCAGTCACGCCAGAGTCGGCTTGAATCGTAATCCCGGGAAGGATCTCCTCGCCTTCGTCGAGGCCTAGTCGTTCCATGTCGAATGGACTCATGCCTATCCCGAAGGCGGTGTGGGTCGGGTTCTCGCGGTCGTGAGACGCGATCGCCTCAGCGAAGCGCCGCAGGTTCTTAGCAATCTTGGCCGTACTCATCTTGCCCGCAAGAGTAGAGGTCGCGCCGCCTGCGCTCAAGTGTAAAAGAAAACTTTGGCGATTATACCTGTACTATGCGAACATATGTTCGTATGTCGGACGGCTACGTCGAACTCCACTGTCACTCCGCCTATTCGTTACTCGACGGCGCCTCGATGCCCGACGAGATCATCGCGGCCGCGGTAGATCGCGGCTACAACGCCATCGCCTTGACCGACCACGACTCGGTCTCGGGATCTATGGAGTTCGCCCAGTCCGCGCGGGCGCTGGGCGTGCGTGCAATCCATGGCGCCGAGATCTCTCTCCAAGACGGCCGCCACCTCACCCTCTTAGTTCAAGACGCCAAGGGGTGGCGAAGTCTGAGTCGGCTACTGACACTCGCCCACTCCCATACGCGAGATGGGCGCCCCAGCGCGCCGGCCAGTAAGCCCACCGTCCCAATCGAAGCCGTCTTCGATCACGCCGAAGGACTGATCTGTCTTAGTGGCTGCGCTGGCCATGGGGTTCGCGACGAGGCCTCCTTACGCCGCCTACGTGATGCCTTTGGCCGTGACCGACTGCGCATCGAACTCCAACGACCGTTCCTACGCGACGACCGCGCGCGCAACCGGCGCCTCTCCTTGCTTGCCGATCGGCTCGAGTTGACATGTGTTGCCACCGGCAATGTTCACGCCCATACACGAGCACGCGCACTCCTCCAAGATGCCTTTGTAGCGATCGCCCACCGCACCACGCTCGACGCCTGCGAGCCATTGCGTCGCGGCAACCACTCTCACGTTATAACCACGCCAGAGGCGATGGCGATCCGTTTCGCCGACCACCCCGACGCTGTCGCCGAGACGGCGCGGCTCACAGACCGCCTGCGCTTTGACTTAACGGCCGACCTCGGCTACCGCTATCCAGGATCCGACGACGAGAGCGCCGATCACACCCTGGCTCAGATCTGTCGCGATCGCCTCGAAGACCGCTACCCGCCCGGTCACCGCTACCGCAGCGAGGCCCTACCTCGGCTCGACGAGGAGCTGCGCGTGATTCGTTGCCTGGGACTATCGGGCTTCTTCCTCCTACACCGCGACATGCTCGAGCTTGCTCGTGAGGTCGCCGCTGAGGTGCGCGGGCGATCGGCGACAGGACGCTCGATAGATGGTGTCTCGCCGCGATCGCTGCTCCCTCCCGGCCGTGGCCGTGGGTCGTCGGTCTCTTCGATCGTCTGCTATCTGACGGGCCTTTCACATATCGATCCGATCGCAAACCGCTTATTTCTCGGGCGATTTCTCAACGACGGCCTCACCGCACTACCCGACATCGATCTCGACTTTCCGCGCGATATCCGCGCGAAGCTAATCCCTCGAGTACATGCTCGCTACGGAAATGAGCACTCGGCACTCGTGGCGGCGTTCTCCACCTACCGTGCTCGCGGCGCGATCCGCGATCTGGGCAAAGCGCTCGGCCTCCCCCCGGCAGAGATAGAGCGAGTTGCCCGAGGGTCTGATGGCTCCTACACGGAGAGGGTGTCACGCGACATTAGCGCCGCGTTGGGAGAACAGCGCGCCGCGCATGGGCGCTGGCCGTGGCTGGCACGTCTAGCCACCGAGGCCGCCGGACTTCCCCGCCATCTCTCCCAACATCCCGGAGGCATGATTGTAAGTACGCGTCCCCTAGTTGACTGCTGTCCGATCGTTCCAGCCGCGATGGCTGGTCGCCAGATAGTTGGATGGGATAAAGACTCCTGCGGCGATGCCGGCTTCCTTAAGATCGACCTACTTGGGCTTGGGATGCTCTCGGCGGTCGAGCGCTGCGTGGAGATGATCGCTCACACGCGCGGCGAGTTGATCGACCTTTCGCGAATCCCCTACGACGACCCTGCCACTTATGAGGCGATCGAAAACGCCGAAACTACAGGGGTCTTTCAGATTGAGAGTCGCGCACAGATGCAGTCGCTGCGCCGAACCCGACCGGCGTCATTGGATGACCTGACGATCCAAGTCGCGATCGTTCGCCCGGGACCGATCCAAGGCGGCGCAGTAAACCCCTACATCAGGCGCCTCCAACGTCTGCGTAGCGACCCTGACTACAAAATCCCGTACGAGCACCCTTCCTTAGAGGGGCCGCTAGGCGAAACACTAGGGACGATCATCTTCCAAGACCAAGTCCTTGAGGTGGCGATCGCTTTCGCTGGCTTTACTGCCGCCGAAGCCGAAGGCCTGCGTCGAGCGATGAGCCGGCGGCGCTCGCGTGCGGCTATCGATGCCTACCACCGGCGCTTTCTCGAGGGGGCGCTAGCTCGTGGCGTCGACGGTGAGACGGCTCAACGAGTATTCGCCATGATCGAAGGCTTTTCGGGATTCGGCTTTCCTAAGGCCCACGGCGCCGCATTTGGCCTACTTGCCTACCAGTCGACCTGGCTGCGCGTGCACCATGGCCCCGAATTTCTCTGCTCGCTGCTCAATGAGCAGCCAATGGGGTTTTATCCACCTGACGCCCTAGCCCACGAAGCCCAGCGGCGCGGCATTCCTATCCGAGCGCCAGACGTCAACGCCAGCGAGGCCGAGTGTTGTATAGAGGGAGACGGAGAGGTTCGGATCGGATTGGGCTATGTGAATGGAGTACGGGCAAAAGAGATCGCCGCGCTCGTCGCAACTCGCAGCCAAGACGGCCCCTTCATCAACCTTGCAGATCTCTCTGCCCGCTCGGGCTCGGCTCGGACATCACTTGAACTGCTCGCTTGGTCGGGAGCATGTGACTCCCTAGCCGACGGCAACCGTCGTGCTGCACTTTGGACGCTCGGCGTGACACCAACCGCCCAGCGCCTAGATAGCGGCGACCAGCTCGCGCTACCACTCCAAACACCAACAGCGCCACTACTTCCCGTCCTTAAACCGTGGGAGAAGATGCTTGCCGACTACGAGAGCACCGGTCTATCGCTCGAGATCCACCCGCTTAAGCTACTTCGCGACACACTCCCGGCTGCGACCGTTTGTAGCCATCAACTCGACGAGCTAAGCCACGATGCCCCAGTCACTGTCGCTGGCATGGTCGTTGCCCGCCAGCGGCCATCGACGGCCAAGGGCGTCGTCTTCATCCTTCTTGAAGACGAGCATTCAACTATCAACCTTGTTGTCCCTGCCGCCGTCTATGAGCGCTATCGGCAGGCCATACGAACCGAACCACTACTTCTGGCCGAAGGCCGCCTTCAACGCTTTGTCGCCGCAGCCGGAACGCTCAATGTTCTCGTCGATCGCGTGCTGACGATCGAAGCTCCAAGCGCTACCGTCGCCGAGATCCGCCAGCTATCACCTGAGGCCGCCAATCCAAGCGAGCGCGCCAGCGACTTCCGTGCCGTCGCCCCCGCTGCAATGAACTTCGCCCAGGGGCGTCGTCGCTGACCTTAATGAGGGCTATCTACCCACCACCACCTCACCCTTGCAACCTCAGCCCAACGCGCCGCCAGCGCGCCCGGTATTGTGCCGCGTATGGGCGCTCTAATCTTTGTCGGCATCTGGGTCTTGCTGGGCCTAGCTGTCCTTGTCCTCGCCGCGAGCGGTGGACCACGCGGCGCGCGCAACCAGATCCTTCAGAACCAATCCAAATCAGGCCGTAAGGTTGCCGCTGGCCTCTTTGTCTTGGGATACGTCGGCCTAGGAATCGCCATCCCGGCGATCGTCATCGCCAATGACCGCACCGATCGCCTCGATGAACACACTGGCCTCGTCTTAACCAAGGCCCAAGACCACGGACGGGCCCTCTTTGGACAGAAGTGCCAACAGTGCCACACGCTCGCGGGCGCAAACGCTGTCGGCGAGGTTGGCCCCAACCTCGATCAGATGCGCCCACCAGCCCCTCTCGTCTACGACGCACTAATCAACGGCCGCGTACGCGGCGCAGGCACGATGCCAGCCCAGCTGGTCACCGGCCAAGATGCCAAAGACGTGGCCGCCTTCGTCGCCCGTGTAGCCGGCCAAGAGTAGACCTACCCAAGCCGGCCGCCAGCCACTCCATAAGACCACCATGCCGCTTGGCCATGGTGGAAACTTCGACGATCCTTAGTGAGCTGGAATCGATCTGCCTGCGTACAAATAGAAGCTGCGGTAGTCAGGTCGGCATCGCAGGCTTGATCAGCTTAGTTCACATCAGTACACTTACTACACGTAAGTAGCATTACATTTTGAAGTGAGTCTTTACGCTTCTATCAACCGTCGAGATCGTGGGAAGAACCAGATGAAAACCCAGATGAGCAGATTTCAGATACACGATGAGCTAACCGCCCCAGACGCTGCGGTTCCGGTCCTAAACAGCGCAGTTGCTGGAGCTGGTCAGCTGCCGAATTTCCTCGGCGTACTTGCTGGATCGCCTGCTGCGCTACGGGCCTACACCCTCTACCGCTCCGAGCTGCGCCACGGCAAGCTGGAGGCTCCAACGCTGGAACGCATCGCGTTGGCGGTTGCTGAGTACTACCACTCCGACCCCGGCATCGCGACACACGCGCGCAGCTCTCGCTCGGCTGGACTTGGCATCGATGAGGTAGCCCTCGCAAGAGAGTTCAGTTCGCTAGATGCTCGCCACGGCGCGCTCCTGCGCTATCTCAAGGCCATCCTAGAAGAGCGCGGTCGAGCTCCGATGTATCTTCACGAAGAGGCACGCGAAGCCGGTTGGAGTGACGAGGAGATCCTCGAAGCGATCGCCTTCCTCTCGCTGGAGTCCTTCACCGCGATCATTAATGTCGCAGGCGAAGTGCCAGTGGATGGCTCCGTCGAGTCGGCCCGGATGCTGCTTGCGGCCTGACCGATGGCGGCCGCAGCCACGCCCCTGTGCCCCCGCTATCACGAGGCGATCGAACTCATCGGCAGACGCTGGACGGGTTCGATCGTCTTAGTTCTACTGAATGGCCCACTGCGGTTTTCCGAAGTCGCTGCCTGCGTGCCACAGATATCTGACCGCCTTCTCTCGGAGCGGATGAAGGAGCTCGAATCCCGAGGCGTCGTCGCCCGCACGGTCCTCTCTGGGCCTCCCGTACGTGTCGAATATCGGCTAACCCAGATGGGCCACGAGCTTGAGCCGATGCTTAGCGGCCTACGCGGCTGGGCCCAGCAGTGGCTCTCTACCGCCAGACCAACCTCGCTCTGACGGTGCAACTCGCATAAACTGCGCCTCGATAGGGTTCAGTTCACCAATCGGCGCTAGGGCGCGTCGCTCGCGACTTTCAGGCGATCCTAGAAAGAGTCACACGATGGCCGACACACCAAAGACAGCAGATGACGTCAGGGCCATCGTCGCTGAACGCGATATCCGGTTTATCCGACTCTGGTTTACCGACATCCTTGGCCAGCTGAAATCATTTTCGATTAATTCAGCAGAGCTCGACGATGCCTTCGCGGGCGGCATGGGCTTTGATGGCTCGTCGATAACTGGCTTCAACGCGATCGAAGAGTCCGACATGATCGCGATGCCTGACCCATCTACCTTTGCCGTTTTGCCGTGGAGGCCATCGGAATCCGGCGTTGCTCGCGTCTTCTGCGATATCCAGACTCCTGAACGTACGCCCTACGAAGGAGATCCACGACATGTTCTTCGGCGCGCCCTAGAGCGCGCCAGTGCAATGGGATTTGACACCTTCAACGTGGGGCCTGAGCTTGAGTACTTCTACTTCGAGGACTCCAAGTCAACCAAAGTGCTCGATAACGGCGGTTACTTTGACCTGACAACGCTCGATGCAGGATCAGACCTTCGGCGAGAGACCGTCCTAGCGCTTGAGCAGCTGGGCATCCACGTCGAATACACCCACCATGAGGTCGGCCCCTCGCAGCACGAGATCGATATGCGCTACGCCCCTGCGCTGAAGATGGCAGACGACTGCATGACCTATCGCATCACGGTCAAGGAGTACGCAATGAAGTACGGCTGCCACGCGACTTTCATGCCCAAGCCGCTGTATGGGGAAAACGGCTCAGGCATGCACACCCACCAATCGCTGTTCCAAAACGGACGCAACGCCTTCTACGACGCCGACGATCAGTACTTCCTCTCCGACATAGGTAAGGCCTTTATCGCAGGCCAGCTGCGACATGCGCGCGAGATCTGCTCGGTATTCGCCCAGTGGGTCAACTCTTACAAGCGTCTTGTGCCGGGCTACGAGGCGCCGGTTTACTGTGCCTGGTCGCGCCGCAACCGCTCGGCGCTGGTACGAGTACCGCTCTATCGCCCCGGCAAGGAAAACGCGACACGGATGGAGCTACGCTGCCCCGACCCGGCGTGCAATCCATATCTGACCTTCGCCGTGCTACTTCAGGCGGGCCTTGAGGGCATCGAAAAGGGCTACGAACTCCCCGAGCCGATGGAGAAGAACCTCTACCACCTCTCATCCGACGAACGTAAGCGACTGGGCATTGAGCAGCTCCCCGAGACGCTCGGTGAGGCGATCGAACTGACCGCCGAATCAGAGCTGGTGCTAAGGACTCTTGGTGAACACATGTTCAACCGCTTTGTCGAGATCAAGCGTCAAGAGTGGGATGAGTACCGCGTGCAGGTGACGCCGTGGGAGCTAGAACGCTACCTGCCTGTCCTTTGACCTTCGTTTTAAGTGGCGCTAGCCGACTGCTCCTCTGAGGTTGCATCGCGCTCGCTGTCGCCGGCGCGCTGAGCGAGCCTAGAGGGCCACCAAACCTTCGGACCGATGTCAAAGACCAACGCAGGCACGAGCACCGAACGCACCAAGAAGGTGTCAAGCAGCACGCCAAAGGCGATAACAAAGCCTAGCTCGGTGAGGAAGACCAACGGAAGCACTGCCAGTATGGCGAAGGTGCCCGCCAGGACGATTCCTGCAGAGGTGATCACTCCACCCGTTACGGCCAGTCCGCGCAACATCCCCGACCGCGTTCCAACCTTGAGCGTCTCTTCGCGCACACGCGCCATCAAAAAGATGTTGTAGTCAATGCCCAAGGCGACAAGGAACACAAAGGCAAAGAGAGGCAACCCGGGATCGTTGCCGGGGAAACCAAATAAGAGATCAAAGACGACTACTCCAACCCCGAGTGATGCCGCGAAGGAGAGAATTACGGTTCCAATCAACAGCAGCGGGGCCAAAACAGAACGTAGTAACAAAATCAAGATTAAGAAGACCACCAACAGCGTGATCGGAACGATCAAGAGGGTGTCGTGGTTTGAGGCAACACGCAGATCGCGTTCGACCGCCGTCGGCCCGCCGACTAAGACATCACTCCCTCCTGCCCGCTTAACCGCAGCCCGTAGGTCCGGTATCACGTCGAAGGCCTCGGTTGTATACGGGGCGGGCTTCAGTGTCACCGAAAGCAGCTCTCCAGATGCCCCGCTTCCGACTGGGGCGACCGCGGCGACGCCAGGGACACTCTTGGCCGCAGCAATCACGCCATCAACCTTGTCGGCTTGGCCAACGATTACGTCGGTTGGTGCGTTAGTACCGCTGGGGAAAGACTTCGACAGCAGCTGCTGGCCTTGAACAGACTCGACTTCGCCGCGAAAGCTGTTGCCTTGGGTTAGTCCGTCGTTGTAGTTGAGGAGGCCTAGCGCGAAGACGATCAAGATTGCAAGCGAACCAACCCAGACTCTCCGCGGGCGTGCGGCAACCCGCTCGCCGACCCTGCGCCATGAACCGTGAGTCTCATCTGCGCCACTGTCGCCAAAGCGTGGGACGCGCGGCCAAAACGCCCAACGCCCGGTAATCACGAGCATCGCCGGCAGGACCGTGAGCATCGACACCATCGCCACCGCAACGCCCATCGCGCCGATCGGACCGAGCCCGGCCGTGCCGTTGACCTGGGCTAGGGAGAGGCAGAGCAGGCTGGCGATGACGGTGATCCCCGAGGCGAAGATTGCCGGCCCGGCTGAGCGCAGTGCCAGGGCGAGCGCCTCATGCTTATCCTCGTGCTTGCGCAACTCCTCGCGATATCGCGCTACGAGCAGCAGGGCGTAATCCGTCCCCGCGCCAAGCACAAGGATCGAGAGAATCGACGACGCCTGACCGTTTACAGTGACCCCCATCTCTGTGAGGAAGTAGCCGACCGCGCGTGAGCCAATCTCGGCGAAACCGACCGCCAAAAGCGGAATCCAGAGAAAGATTGGGCTGCGGTAGATCAAGATCAGCAGCAGAAACACAAGTGCGCTGGCAGCCAGCAGCAGGGTGCCGTTGATCCCCTCAAAGATCTTGATCGCATCAGCGGAATACCCTGCGCCGCCGGTCACCTTGACCTCAAGGCCGCCTCCGGGATTAGAGACCTCTTTGCGCATCGCGGTTACGGGGTCAAGGATCGACTTACCTTCGCCGTTGGTCTTGATCTCGGCGGTTAAGAGTGCCGCCGTCCCGTCGGTAGAGAAAATCGGCCCCCTAAAAGGCGATACGTTGACTGCTCTTGACTCATCCAGGGCGACCTTGTCGTCTGAGATCGTCGCCTGATCCGCACTCGTCAAGCCGCTTGGTCGCCGGTAGACGATCACCGCCGTGACCCTCTCCCCCTTGCGAATCTCATCCGCAGCCTTGAGCGCCTTTGTTGACTCAGCACTTCCAGGCAGGAACGATGTCGTCTCATTCTGTTCGTTGTCGGAGAACTTCTTGGGCAGGTTGGCCGGGCCAGCGGTAATGATCAACGCGACCACAAAGGTGATGAAAATCACCCACTTGGCGCGGCGACCCGCTGGAATTGCGAAGAGTTTGTTCATCTAGTCAACGGGCTCGGGAGAAGCTGAAAGTTGTGGCCGGATTGAGTACGGCTATCGGCTGTCGATAGTTTTCCAAGTCGGCAATCTGATGACCGGGGGTCCACGTCACGGTCGCATCATTATCGCAACATCAGCAGCGTGGCCAAGGTCGCGAGCCCGCGCACCGTCGACACTGCCGGCACCGGGCTGCTCAGCGTTGGCGGCCGCTACTCCGAGCGCAAGCGCGAGCGCCTCGGGCCAGTCGCCGCCGCCGTCTAATGCCGTAATCAGACCGGCTAGGCAAGCGTCGCCTGAACCGACCGGGTAAGGGCCGCGGACGCCAAGACTGCCGCGCCAGGCAGTCCCACCTGAGTCCAATCCAACTAGCCCGTCTTCGCCACAAGTCACTACCACCGCCCCGCCGCTCAACGACCGCAGTGCTAGCGCCGCCTCTAGGGCCCGTTGGACAATCGGCAGGCTGGGATCGACCGAGACGACCTCGGCGGCCTCGCTGACGTTGACTTTGACGATCGCGGGGCTGACGGCGACTCCACGTAGAAGCGCCTCGCCGCTTGCGTCTAAAGCCACAGGAATAGCGCCATCGGCGGCGGCGCTGATTAGCTGCGCGTAGCCATCGACTGGAGCCCCCGGTGCCAGCGCCCCCGACAGAGTCATCCAAGCGGCCTGTCCTAGGAGCCCAGCAGTTAGATCGCAGAGCTGGCTCCACTCTGCATCAGTGACTTGGGGGGCATCCTCGTAGAACTCTGTTAGTACGCCCGGCTCTGAAGATGTCGCCACAGAGAGCGACGTTCGGGTCTCTCCAGCAGTCCATACCAAGCTCGCAGGGACTCCTGCGTTGGCAAGCGCGTCGGCAACCCACTGACCTGCGTGACCAGCGACCATCCCAGTTGCATGAACCTCGGCGCCGATCGTGAAGGCCGCACGAGCGACGTTAAATCCCTTGCCACCTGCGACGGTGAAGAGCTGTTGGGGGCGGTGTATCTCGCCAATTACCACCTGCTCAGCCAAGAACAGTCGATCGATCGAAGGTGACCCTGCGACGCAGACGATCATCGTAGGGAGATAGCCAGCAATGGCTTGACGCGTTGGTAGAAGTTTTGTCGTTCGGGTGGCACGAGCGCTGGAGGCTATCTAGCCAGCAGCGCGGCCAGCTCTGCCGCGTCCGTCACAGGCGCCTGGCAGGCAAAAGACTCACATACATAGGCTGTCGCGCGGCCGTCTACCGCCGAGCGGCCTGCCAGCAACCCAATCCCATCTGGGGGCCCTCCGGCAAGCACGACGTAAGGACGTAGCTCTCCCCGGACGACCCGAGCGAGCGCCTCGACATCATCCCCAACGAGAGCTACCTCAAAGACCCTCGCGAGATGAAAATCCACCGCGCGCAAGAGATGGGCGAAGGCCTGCGGGTGTCGCGGGGCCACTTCGTGAACGAGCGCCATCACCCCTAGGGCTAGGCGTTCGTACTCATACTCACCGGTCAGCGCCGAAAGCCGCAGAAGAGCGAGCGCAGCGCTTGATGAACCCGATGGGATCGGCATGTCCTCGAGGTCTTTGCGGCGCGCAGCTAGGACCTCATGATCATCAGAGGTCGAAAAGAATCCACCACGCTGAGTGTCGGCGAAGCGGGCAACCATCAGATCGGCTAGGTCACGGGCGCCGACCAACCAACGGGGATCAAAGGTTGACTCATAAAGCACCAGCAGCGCTTCAACTCCGTAGGCCTGATCTTCTAGATAGCCAGAGATATGAGCGCGACCGTCCTTCCAACTGCGCATCAACCGGCCATCGGGACCGCGCATCTGCGTGAGTAAGAAATCCGCGCAGGCGGCCGCTGCCTCTAGGTAGTCGGGGCGCTCGAGGACCGCACCCGCATCAGCGAGCGCGGCGATCATCAACGCGTTCCACGAGGCCAGACGTTTGTCGTCTAGCCCGGGCCAGACCCGTTTGGCCCGCACGGCGAGCAGGCGCGCCCGGATTGAGTCGAGATTATCGGGCCGCGGGCCGTGGCCCTCGAGAATGTTGGAGCCCTCAAAGTTTCCCGCCGCGGTGGCACCGAAGCGTGCAATCGCCGCGTCGCCATCAACCCCAAGCACTGCGCGCAGTTCCTCAACAGACCACACGTAGAAACTTCCCTCAACTCCGCCAGAGTCGGCGTCTAAGGCACTGAAGAAGCCACCCTCCGGCCCCCTCATTTCGCGTAAAGCCCAGTCGAGTGTCTCGCAGCAGATCTGACGCAGATACTCGTCGCCGCTGACCAAGAAGCCGTGTAGGTAAGCGCGAGCCAAAAGCGCGTTGTCGTAGAGCATCTTCTCGAAGTGCGGAACCGTCCAAGTAGCGTCAACGGAGTAGCGCGCAAAGCCGCCGCCGACCTGGTCATAGATCCCGCCCGCTGCCATCGCCCTCAAAGTCGAGATCGACATCTCCTGCTCTCCACGCGCCAGCAGGAACTCAATCGCCGACGCTGCTGGGAACTTAGGCGCGCCACCGAAGCCCGCGTGGATCGGGTCATAGCTCTCAGCTAGCACCGCAACGGCTGCGTCTAGCCCAGCGGGGTCAATAGCCGTCGTAGAGGGCTCGATTTCGGCTCCCCCCTGAAGCCTGCCGACTATCTGCGTAGCGCTCTCAAGAATCTCTTCCCGACGCGTCTGCCACGCCTGCGCGATCGACTCCAACACTTGACGCCAGCTGGCCATCCCGTGTCGCGGCTCGGGTGGAAAGTAGGTACCGGCATAGAAGGGCAGCTGGTCAGGGGTAGCGAATGCGTTGAGCGGCCAGCCGCCGCGACCGGTCATCGCTTGGACGGCGTCCATGTAGATCGCATCGATATCGGGGCGCTCCTCACGATCAACCTTGATGCAGACAAACTCTCGGTTCATAACTTCGGCGATCTCGGGGTCCTCAAAGGACTCGCGCTCCATAACGTGACACCAGTGACAGGCCGAGTAGCCGATTGAGATCAGCAACGGAACGTCACGTCGGCGGGCGGCGGCCAGCGCCTCGGGACCCCACGGCTGCCAATCGACCGGATTGTCGCGGTGTTGGAGCAGATAGGGCGAGGTCTCGTGGGCGAGCAAGTTGGGCATCTGCCAGCAGGCTACTCTTGGTTGACGTCATCGGTAGGGTCGCCTCGCCGCACGCACACCAAAAATCTAGGAGAGATCAGATCCATGCCAAGCCACCGCGAAACTATTGTCGCGCCGGGCGCCCCAGCGGCGATCGGGCCCTACTCCCACGCCGTCGCCGCGGCCGGGTTGCTGTTCTGCTCCGGCCAGATCCCCGTCGACCCCAAGAGCGGTGAATTGAGCGGGACTACAGCAGCCGAGCAGACGCGACGCTGCCTAGAGAATCTAGCTTTGGTCTGCGCTGCGGCCGGTGTCACCCTCGCCAACGCTGTGAAAGTGACCGTTTACCTCACCGACCTGGGCGCCTTCGCCGAAGTAAACGCTGCCTACGCCGAGTTCTTCCCTAACGACCCGCCGGCCCGCGTTGCGATCGAGGTCAGCGGGCTGCCCAAAGGCGCCCAAGTCGAGATCGACGCAGTCGTGGCATTAGACGACTAGCTACTGCTCGCGTAGTTGGGCTCGCTTAATCTTTCCACTTGCGGTCTTTGGCAGATCGCTGACGAAGTCGACGATCCTTGGATACTTGTAAGGGGCAGTCTGCTGCTTGACGAACTCCTGAAGCTCACTCACAAGCTCCTGCGACGGCTGGTAGCCGTCGCGCAGAACCACAACCGCTCGCACGACCGATCCGCGCTCCTCGTCTGGCGCTGCGACTGCTGCGGCCTCAGCCACCGCCGGATGTGCGATCAGCGCCGACTCAACCTCGAATGGACCGATCCGATAACCGGCGGAGATAATCACGTCGTCATCGCGGCCTTCGAAGTAGAAGTAGCCATCCTGCTCGTAAGCACGGTCTCCGGAGTGCCACGGGCCGCCCTTTTGGCGGTCGCTGATCTCCCAGGCGCCATCAACTTGTCGCACGCCCTCGCCGATATAGCCCAGGAAGAATGTCGGATCGCTCAAGGGGTCAAGCACCAGCTCTCCGTCCTCAATCGACAGCTTCACGCCAGGCAAGGCGCGCCCCATCGATCCCGCTGGCGGCTGGCCGGGACCAGGTAAGTGGCCGGTCGACTGGCCGGTCTCTGTCTGTCCGTAGCCGTCGCGAATCCAAACTCCAGTTGCCTCGTGGTAGGCACGCAGCACCTCTGGATTTAACGGCTCGCCGGCGGCCACCATCGAACGCAGCGAGGCCACCGGGCGCGGCGCCGAACGCTTGGCGATCACACGGAACTCGGTCGGCACCATACAAAGCACGTTAACTTGCTCCTCTTCGAGGATTGCCAGACGCTCCTCGGGATCAAAGCGGCCGTCGTGGAGTAGGGCAGCCGCACCGCGAATCCACGGGGCTATGAATGCGTTACGGGCCGACTTACTCCAACCACTAGCTGCCGTGCACCAGACGAGGTCGCCGGGCTGAGCGTCTAGCCAGTTTTCTGCTTGGGACATCTGACCAGATAGATAACGCTGTCCGTGTACTACCCCTTTAGGCTCGCCGCTTGTGCCACTGGTGAATGTGATCAGGCACGGCTCGTCGCCCTGCATCTCGGCGTACTCCGGAGCGTGGACCGCTCGCCTTGGGTCGGTGACTGCGTCATCAGGAATCCAGATCACAGGGCAGCTAGGGGTCGCGGCCTCTAGCTGTGCACGGTTGCGTTGATCGCAGAGTATCGCCGCAGGATTGGTCATCTCAAAGCGCAGTCGCAGATCGTCGGCGCGTAACTGTTCAGAGCAGGCAAGGACCACATAGCCGCAGCGAAAGCACGCCAACATCGCCCATACCCACTCAGGACGATTGCCGATCAGCGTGAGCACGACGTCGCCACGGCGAACCCCGACGTCAGCCAGCGCTGCGGCTATCGCAGCCGAGCGCTGCGTACAGTCGCCAAAAGTCCACTCCCTCCTTGAGCCGTCTCGGGCGCGTTCGACTACCGCTAGGCGCTCGGGCCCAAGCGCCCCAACTACGTCACGGGCAAAGTTCATCGCCGCAGTATGGCGTTAGCGGGCCTAGGACATATCCTTAGTCATCCCTGTGGCAGCTCAAACGCGTATTATCTGTGCAACAGAATCGTCGCTATTGAAGGGTGAATGACCATGGCCGTAGCTGTCCCATTTGAAGAGAAGACCGACGAACAGCAGGCGATCACCGAGATGGTGCGCCAGTTTGCCGACGAACAGATCCTGCCAAACGCCGAGCATTTCGACCACGAGGACGAGTTCCCGACCGAGATCGTCGCCCAGATGAAAGAACTTGGTCTCTTCGGGGTCACAATCCCTGAGGAGTACGGCGGAATGGGGCTTGACCTAACGACCTACGTGATGATCGTGGAGGAGCTTAGCCGCGGCTGGATCTCTATCTCGGGGATCATCAACACCCACTTCATCGGCTCCTATCTGTTGATGAAATACGGCACCGACGAGCAGAAGCAGAACTACCTGCCGCGGATGGCCACCGGTGAGATTCGCGCCGCTTTCTCACTCTCGGAGCCTGAGATGGGCTCAGATGTACAAGCGATTAAGACCAGCGCCAAGAAGGACGGCGACCACTGGGTGATCGACGGCCAGAAGATGTGGGTGACCAACGGGCTGCGCTCAGACCTAGTCTTCGTCTTAGTCAAGACCAACCCCGACGCCGCCAAGCGCCACCAGGGGATGACCTGTTTCATCGCCGAGAAGGAGGGCGGCGTCAGCGAGAACACCGGCGACTACGCCGGCCTTAATGTCCCGCCTCCACTAAAAAAGATGGGCTACAAGGGCGTCGAGTCGACCGAGTTGGTTTTTGACGGCTACCGCTGCCCCGCTGCGAACATACTTGGCGGCGAAGAGGACGGCCTCAACAATGGCTTCTCACAGATGATGGATGCACTCGAAGTTGGACGCGCCAACGTGGCCGCTCGCGGAGTCGGAATTGCTCAACGCGCGCTTGAGCTGGCGCTGAAGTACAGCCAAGAGCGCAAGAGCTTCGGCAAGCCAATTTGCGAACACCAAGCGATCCAGTTCAAGCTCGCCGATATGGCGACTCAAGTCGAGGCAGCGAGGCTCCTAACGATCCGCGCTGCACGACTTAAGGACTCTGGCCAGCGCTCGGAGATGGAGGCCGGGATGGCGAAGCTATTTGCCTCTGAAGCTGGCCGCTTCTGCGTTGAGGAGTCATTCCGCATCCACGGTGGCTATGGCTACTCAAAGGAGTATGAGATCGAACGCCTCTACCGTGATGCACCGCTGCTACTGATCGGCGAAGGAACCTCCGAGATCCAGCGAATGGTGATCGGCAAGACCCTCCTAGCCCGACACAAGATCTGATCTGTCTAAGCATGAATGAGACGGCGCCCGACGCCAAAGCCATCACGCTGCGCAACTACATCGGCGGCGAATGGCTTGAGTTCGGCGGCGAGACGCTCGAGAGCCGCAACCCAGCGACCGGCGAGCTACTAAACCTGATTCCGCTGTCATCGGCCGACGATATCGACGCTGCGGTAACGGCAGCCCGGGCCGCCTTCCCGTCTTGGTCACAGACATCGCCGATCATACGAGCGCGAGCACTCTTTGCCCTGCGCGAAGTACTGACCTCTCAGCGTGAGGAGATCGCCCGCCTGGTGACTCTAGATATGGGTAAGACCTTCGACGATGCCTTTGGTGAGGTCGGCCGAGGCATCGAGTCAGTCGAAGCCGCATGCGCGATCCCACACACGCTTAAGGGCCAGACCCTAGAAGGCGTCGCGCGCAACGTTGACGTCGAATCCTTTCGTCAGCCGCTGGGCGTGGTGGCAGCGATCACGCCATTTAACTTCCCGGCGATGATTCCGCTCTGGTTTCTCCCCTTCGCCCTTGCCTGTGGCAACACTTTCATCTTAAAGCCCTCTGAACAGGATCCCTTGGCCTCGCGGCGCATCGTCGAACTCATTGACGGGATCGATGAGATTCCGGCTGGTGTCGTAAACCTCGTCCACGGCGCCCACGACGCCGTCAATGCGCTTCTCGACCACCCCGAGATCGACGCCATCTCCTTCGTCGGCAAAGCCTCTACGGCCCGTTACGTCGCCCAACGTGGGGTTGAGAAAGGCAAGCGTGTGCAAGCGCTTGGCGGGGCCAAGAATTCGCTGGTCGTAATGCCTGACGCCGATCCCGAGCTAACTGCGGCTGGCGTAACCTCGTCAGCCTTTGGAGCGGCAGGGCAGCGCTGTCTGGCTGGCTCAGTCCTACTGCTTGTGGGAACTCCAGAAGAGCAAGAGCGCTCACTGGGGGTAGTCGTCGATGCTGCCAAGCAGCTGCGAACCGGCGATGGCAGCGACCCCGAAACAGACGTCTGCCCACTCGTCAACCCTGCCGCGCGCGAGAGTGCTGAGGCCGCGGTCGCCGATGCTCTTGCCGGCGGCGCGAAGCTGATCCTTGACGGCCGCCGCGATGGCGGGTCCGGCGGCGCTGAGCTGGGACCGACGATTGTCGATGATCTCGATAGCGACCATCCGGTCACCCGTGATGAGATCTTTGGACCAGTTCTCGGAGTCGTACGAGCACCAGACCTCGACGCCGCGCTGGAGTGGCTCAATAAGAGCCGTTATGGCAACGCGGCGATGATCTTTACCGCCGATGGTGGTCATGCCCGCGAGTTTCGTAACCGCGTCCAGGCCGGGATGGTCGGAGTCAACATCGGCGTTGCGGCGCCAATCGCTTGGTTTCCGTTCTCAGGCTGGAAAGACTCGATCGACGGCGATCTTCATGCCAACGGCGACGACGCCGTGACTTTCTATACGCGCTCCAAAGTCGTCACCTCGCGCTGGCGCTAGGGCGTTTGGCGCGCGCCGAAGCCCTACCCACAACAAACCTCAGCGCGGCAGGTTCATTCCCAGCAGCTTGGGAAGCATCGTAATGGCCTCAGTGATCGGGTCCGTGCGCCCGCCGCCGTCTTCGACACTGTCTTTGCGGATCAGTGCGGCCCGAATCGCGCTGCCACCGATCCAGCGTAGCGGCTCCGGCGGGAAGGTCTTGGGATCTGGCTCGACGATTGCTAGACGCGTGAGATCGTTGCGACGATCGCAAGCTATCGAGGCCAGGATCCGACCGCCAAGATGTGAGGGCCCGACCCCATTGCCTGTAAAGCCAACTCCATAGTGCACGCGCGGGCCCAGAGAGCCAAAGAACGGCAGATGCGTCGGAGAGACATCGATCGGTCCGCCCCAAGCGTGAGTCACTGCGCGGTTAGCCAGCTCCGGAAAAAACCTTTTAAGCGTCGCCACAGCATGCTCAGCACAGCTCGGATCTACTTCGATGCGCCCGCCCATACGGCTTGCAAAAGCCATCTGCCCGCCACCCCAACCCATCACGATTCGCCCATCACGCGTGGTGCGAAAGTAGTGCAGCAAGGTGCGCTGGTCGGTGATTCCCTCTCCCCCGGTCCAACCCGCCGCCGCGATCACATCCGGCACGGGTTCGGTCATCACGATATGGCTCGAAGCGACACTTAAGCGCCGACCCAGTGCTGGAATCCGCAAGGCTCGCCCACCGACCGCCAGTATGACGGTCGGTGCAGTAATCCCAGCGCCGTCAAAAGTCCGGGCCACAACTGCCGCTCGATCAACACGTATCGACGCCACGCGCGAGTGCTCATAGATCGACACGCCGTGCTCAATCAGCTTGGCTCGAAGTCCTAAGGCCAAGCGAGCCGGCTGCACTGTCGCTGACGTCTTGACCGTCGCACCGCCTGCGAAGCAGTCGCTGCGACAGATTTGGGCGACTGCGGTGGAGTCGAGCAGTGCGACCTCGTCGGTTGCCCCGATCGCCGCACACGCCGCGGCTATCTCATCCCAGCCAGCGTCTTGAAACTCAGAAGTCTCGACATCCAGATGGGCTGCTGCGCGGTACCAAGCGTCGACCCCTTGCTCCTCGCACCAGATGCCGATCGCGCGGACTGAATCGTTGGCGGCGTCTAGAAGCGCTCGCGCAGCTAGATCACCGTGCTTGGCGCGCAAATCCGGGACAAGCGCAGCGACGCTATTGACCATGCCACCATTACGCCCGCTGGGGCCATGTCCGCAGACCTCGGACTCCAAGATCGCGACCTTCATTGCGGGGTCGCCTTGGATCAGATGCCAGGCCGTCCACATCCCGAGATATCCACCACCGACGATCAGCACATCAGCAAAGCGGTCGACGGCGAGCGGGTCGGTTGGCTTAGCCCCACCAGCCTCCTGCAACCACCACCCGGTCGCCGTATGTTGCATTGCTGAATTCATCCCTGCTCAAAGGATATGTCGCCACTGCCACTAAAGACGACCGGGCGCCCGGCAACTGGCCCAGAGGTCAGGATGGCGAGAGAGTCGAGATCGCGAGTCGACCCCAGCGCCCGACGTCCGTCGGGCAGCAGGGCTGTGATCATCCCCAGCGAGGGTGAGCCATCGCGCTCATAAAGGGTCGATGAGCTCTCAGCGATTGCCTTGCCTGCGTACCCTTCGGCGACTAGGCGGACTGGGAGCAGATCTACCTCGGCCTGTACCGAGGTAGACGAAAATGGACGTTTGGGCGGATCGGTCGAGTAGATACCCACAGCGTGTTTTGTGAGATACCAACCGACGCCGGTGACCAGCCCGAGGCTGCCGGGGTCCTCGCGGAGGCGCTTTACCATCGTGGCCAGTGAGTGCGTCACGTAGTTATTGCCAGGGCCGCCGGCAAAGGTCAGGCCACCCGTGACAGTTGGCGGGCGCGCATCGGTCTCTAGGTCGATACCAAGCTCAATGGCAGCGATCTGAACCGCGGATGGAAAGCAGGAGTAGAGATCTAGGTAGGCGATCTCATCGATCCCTACCCCAGCCCCAGCCAAAGCCTCACGCCCGGCGGCAGCTAACGCGGGTGAGCTGTGGAGGTCGGCGCGCTCACTTACAAACCAGTGATCGTGGCCCGACGCGTAGGAGTGTGGAAAGACCCATCGTTGCGGCGATATCCCCAGCGAGCGAGCTACTGAGACCGAGCAGACCACGATCGCTGCGGCCTGGTCAACTTGGATGTTGGAGTTGAGAAGCTTGGTGTAGGGATGGTTGACCAGACGGTTCACGGGTGAGGCGAAAGCGATCTCCTCGGCGCTGTAGGCCCGCTGCGTCCAAGCGTAAGGATTGCCTTGGCCAACGGCGGCAAACCGTGCCCAAAGCCGACCTAGATACAGCCGCTCTTCTTCCAGCGTGCGACCACTGCGCGCCCACAGAGCGCTCTCAAATAGCGGGTAGATCATGATCGGCGCGATCAGGCTCGCCGCCTGCTCGGCCGCAGAGGTATTGGGGCGGTCACTCCCAACCGTCCGCGTCGGCTTCACCGATGACTCTTGCAGTGGCCACTGGGGCATCTCTCCAGACTTCATAGCGCGCGAGAGCGTCGCCAGCGCCTCGGCTCCGGCGACTACACCCACCTCAGCCTCTCCACGCGCAATCGCCCCACAAACGTCAGCCATGAGAGCGTGTGGGCCGTCGCCACCCATCACACTGCGGACCGTTGCCCGCGGCGTGATCCCCAACTTCTGCGCAGCTAGGGCTGCGGGATCTGGGATCTGTAGTGAGGCGATATCGACTACAGCCAAGATGTCGGCCTTGGCGATCAGTCGCCCGTCACCGGTTCCATCGATACCCGCGTCAGCTATGACTGCGGCGATCATCTCGATCGGATCGAGGGTCGAGCCGTCGCGGTAGGTCGCCTGAGCAACTCCGACGATTACGGGTGTTTGGGGATCGATTACCACCGACCAACAAGGTAGCGACGTTCGCAGAGTGGCGATCGCCTGAGGGCAAGTGAAGGCCTCTTGGAATCCCGTGGATATAGCAATTGCCGCAAAGTGCGGCTATTTAGTCTCTTTCTAGTCGCTGCCCAGGGTGGTTGGAATAGAGCGCGCCGCTGCCGCTGATGCGTACTCTCACTCGGCTGGCAGACCGCGAAAGACAACAAGCGCGCACAAGCGATCTACGAGCGGGTTGGCGCCGAGCGCTCCGAGTGGCTTGACTACTCGTTGGTGCTGGACCCACTCCCTAGCTAAAAAGCCCTAACCGCCCTCACACTCCAGGCTACGGTCTTTGCGCCGAAATACGCCCCAAGGCCGCCCCCGTTGCTGCCGCCGCCCCCGACGCCGAGGCCGACTATCTGGTACAGACCGTTGAGATACAAATAATTCGCCTGCGACGACGACCAGTAGAGGGGGTAGCTTAGTGAGGTCTCTAACTCACCAACAGAGGAAATATCAAGCTCGTTGAGCTCATCGATAGATGGCAGGAACCAGCCGTTGACGACCACACCATTGACGGTCGGTTCGTAGGTTGAAGCAGCAAGCACAGCAGGAGCCGACTGAACATCTAACGGATCAGTACTGGGGCAGGCAACCATGATCGCGTCGGTATTTGCCTTACCGGAACCAACAGCAGTGTCAGTAGCGCCAGGGATGTCCCTGGCGCTGCACTGCCCCGCAGTGCCGTTCCCGCCACCCCACTTAAGGATTGGATCAGGACTACCACCCGAATTCCAATCAACCGGTGCAGCCTCCAGATAACGACAACTCGAACCACACGCCGCACCCGTCTCAGTGAACGTGCCGCCCGGAGCGTAGAAGACCTTGCCGCCGCCAGGACCAGTGTCACCAACCACACACACAGCGCGACCGTTAGCGCACGACGCCATGCTTGGCGTAACTGCAGCGGACGCCACCGAAGCGCCCGAATTACCACGAGCATTAGTTGACACCACAGTGAACGTGTAAGACGTGCCGTTGGTGAGCCCAGTGACAGTGCAAGAAAGAGTTGCCGTTGTGCAGGTCTGTGAACCACCATCACCAGACGCAGTGACCGTGTAACCGGTGATCGCAGAGCCACCATTGCTAGACGGAGCCAACCACGACACAGTCACCGAAGTGTCACCAACCTCGCCCGAAACGGTCGTCGGAGCACCCGGCACGGTCGCAGCTGGAACAGGCGCTTTCGGCGAGCCAACCAAAGTTGACTTAACAACCCAGCGCGACTTCTTGGCCTTCGTATTGGATTCCAGCCGCAACTGATACTGCGCTCCATTCACAAGC
>CANJIV010000010.1 GCA_947474595.1 Solirubrobacterales bacterium | reverse complement strand
GATGCCGCCCGGCGTGATCTTCGACACATTGTCCGAGCCGTTGTTGGCGGTGTAGACGTTGCCGGCCGAATCCACCGCAATCCCTTGCGGGTTGGTGCCGGTGGTGCCCAGGGGCAATGAGGCCGCCTCGGCTGAAGCTGCAAACGTTGCCGCGCAGAGCAGCGCCGCACCGGCCGCGGCAACCGCGCCCGCAACCCTCCTCAACGAACCACCAGCAACGAAACTCATCATCCAGCTCTCCTCAATCGAAAACCACGTTGATTTGTCAACAGCCAGAGAGCCAACCCGCGCCGCTGCGCCAGCAGGTTAATTTCTTCCGTCTCTCAAGAGTACAAAATACTAAACGTCAGGTTAGAAAGCGCTAGTTGCTTCGCGCTGGGTGTGGGCGCGGTGGCTAGGCGCGCTGGCGTACCACCTCTAGCCGGCCGCTGCTGGTGTTCTTCAGCGTTACGGTTTTGCTTACTTGAAGCTGTATCTCTTGCTGTTGGCAGTGCCGCTAACGGAGCCCTTCTTTGGTGTTACCGCCGCAAGCCACTTGCCCTTGGCAAGCTTGATCGTGCAGGAGCGGCGCGCGACCCTCTTCTTGCCTTGCTTGACCGTGACGTTCTTACAGGAGCCGGTCTTCGTCACACGACCGCGTTTTGCGGTGAGCCTGTACGTAACGCCGGTCACCGGCGTGATCACGGCAGTGACAGTCTTCGTCTTCGCCGATGAGGACCAAGTGACAGCTGGCTTTGCGGGCTTAGATGCGGGCGTGGGTATTGGCGCCACCGGCGTAACACTTACCGCCTGGGATGCAGCGCCGCTGCCAGCACTATTTACCCCACGCAGCTTGACGCTGTAAGCGGTGCCATTGACCAGGCCGCTGATCACGATCGGTGACGTTGTAGACACCGGGCTGCGCAGGCTCCAGCTTGTGCCACCGTCGGTTGAGTACTCGTAGTTTGTGATTGGTGCGCCGTTGTCGGCGCCTGCGGTGAACGCGATGCTCGCGCTGGCGTTGCCGGCCGTGGCAACCAGAGCGGTTGGCGCGTCAGGCCACGGTACATCGGGCACATAGAGGTCAGAGATTACGGTTGGCCCGCCAGAGGTATGGCCGCCGGCGAAGAGCACCCGGCCATCGGTGAGGACGGGCGGGTTGACAACAGCGATCTGGCTGCGCGCCACGGACATTGTGCCGGCCGCTGTGAAGGTGCCGGTCGCCGGGTCAAAAATGTCAGCAGAGCTGTTGGGAGTACTTCCCCAGGCGGACCCCCCCCCGGCGACAAGCACGCGGCCGTCGAGTAGCCGAGCCATGTATCCCCCTCCCCTTGCTGCGCTCATATTCCCTGGAGTGGCAGTGAAGAGCCCAGTGACGGGGTCGAAGATCTCGGCGGTGTCCTGGCCGGCATCGACCGCTCCAGCGATAAGCACATTTCCGCTGGCGAGCAGCACTGCCATTGACAACGATCGCTCAATGACCGCAGACCCCGCGGTGTTCGCGAAGCTGTCGTCGGCCGGGTCATAAATCTGGGCGTGCCTGCCTGCGACTCCACTGTTCCAGTCGCCAGCCACCAGGACCTTTCCGTTGGCGAGCTTAGTGGCCGTGCCGGAGTTGTTGGTGTAGGCCTGGCTCGGCTGGCCAATCGTGGGGGTGAAAGTTCCTGTTGAGCCATTGTCGGGGTCGTAGATGTCGGCGCTCGCTGTTGCACAGCAGCCTTGGCTGACGAGCACTTTCCCGCTGTCAAGCAGCGTCACCAGCGGCCAGACCCGGGGGGCGCTCATGGTGCTAGAGACATTGGTGAAGGTTCCGGTCCCAGGGTCGAAGAGCTCAGCTGTGGCGAGCGGGGTGCTGATAGCCTGGCCGCCGACGAGCAGGACCTTGCCGCTTGGCAGCAGTACAGCCGCTCCCAACTGCCGTCCGACTGCCATCTCCCCGGCGGTCAGGGTGAAGGTCCCGTTGGAAGGGTCGTAGATCTCAGCGGTCGTGGTGGAAACGTCACCCGTGGTTGCGCCCCCCGCTACCAGCACCCTCCCGTCGGCGAGCTTGACAACCATCGGGGCTTCGCGGGCCACATTTAGGTCACCGGTGCGCTCGAACCCGGCAGAGAAAGCCGGGGATGCCAGAGCGCACGCGGCCAGAAAGGACGCGCCCAGCAGTAAAATGGACCGCTTTAGGATCAAGATGTAATCGGCTGTGATCCGCCGCGACGAAGTACCGATAACCATGCTCATAGTTGCGCGACCCTCTATTCCCAACCAGCGTTGTTGTGTCAAGGGTCAGGGGGCGACGGATGTCGCTCGCCAACGGATGACTTGGATAGTTGTGCCGACGGCAAAATATCAGTTCTTTGGCCGCAATGGGGCAGTTGTCTGGGGGCCCATTAGGCCTGCGCCTACTTAGAACCGATAACTCTTACTGTTAGCTGTGCCCTTGAGCTTGGACTTGGTCGGAGTCACCGATACAAGCCAGGTGCCCTTGGCAAGTTTGATCGTGCAGGAGCGGCGCGCGACCCTCTTCCTGCCTTGCTTGACCGTGACGTTCTTGCAGCTTCCAACCTTAGTTTTAGAGCCGCTCTTAGCCGCGAGCCTGTAGGTAGCGCCACTGATCGGGGTGATCACCGCGGTGACGGTCTTGGTCTTTTTATTCAATGACCAGATCACCGATGGCCTCTTTGGCTTAGATGCCGGCCGAACGCTCACCACGTTTGATGGAGCACTTATGCCGGCGCTGCTTCTTGCCCGCAGCGCGATGCGGTAGGTGGTGGCCGGGCTTAGGCCAGTGATCACAACCGGTGAGACGGTTGAGCTGGGGCTGCGGACAGTCCACGTTAGGCCACCGTCGGTTGAGTACTCGTAGTTGGTGATTCGTGCACCGTTATCAGCGCCGGCGCTAAACGTAATGGTGGCCGCTCTATCACCGGGCGTGGCGGATATGGTTGGCGCGGCAGGCGCGGCTGCGGGGGTGACGCTGGCCGAGGGAGCCGAAGCTGCTGTGGCCCATGTGGCGAGATTAGCTTTTTGAGTGAATGTGTAGGAGGTTCCGTTAGTCAGGCCCCTTACAACGCAGGACGACTCCCGGAAGCTGATGTTGCAGTGCTTTGTAGGGTCCTCGACGGCGGTGACCGTGTAAAACGACGGCGCACCATTGGCTGCTGAGGGCGGGTTCGGCGTAGCCCACACGGCGGCTCTCCCGTCGCCCGGGGCGGCGTTAGGCGCAGCAGGCTTGGCAGGTGGCGCAGGGTAGGAACTACGTGTGATCTTTGTCACATCGCTTGAGCTGTAGTTGGCGGTGTAGATGTTGCCGGCCCAATCAACGGTGATCGCCTTCGGGTCGGTGTCAGCTGCGGCCCAGTTGGCGGTAGAGACGCCTTCGGGCGTGATCTTTGTCACATTGTCTGAGCCGATGTTGGCGGTGTAGATGTTGCCGGCCGCATCAACGGTGATCGCGCGCGGGTCGGTGCCAGTTGGGGCCCAGTTGGTGGTGGAGACGCCTTGAGGCGTGATCTTTGTCACATTGTCTGAGCTCTGGTTGGCGGTGTAGATGTTGCCGGCCGAATCAACGGTGATCGCGAACGGCCTGCTGCCAGTTGGCGCCCAGTTGGTGGCGGAGACGCCTTCGGGTGTGATCTTTGTCACATTGTCTGAGCTCTGGTTGGCGGTGTAGATGTTGCCGGCCAAATCAACGGTGATCGCGGCCGGGTTGGCGCCGGTTGGGGCCCAGTGGGTGGTAGAGACGCCTGCGGGTGTGATCTTTGTCACATCGTGTGAGCTCGCGTTGGCGGTGTAGATGTTGCCGGCCGAATCAACGGTGATCGCGGTCGGGTAGGCGCCGGTTGGGCCCCAGTTGGGTGTAGAGACGCCTGCGGGGGTGATCTTGGTCACACTGTCTGAGCTGTAGTTGGCGGTGTAGACATTGCCGGCCGAGTCAACGGTGATCGCGTACGGGTCGGTGCCGGTTGGGGCCCAGTTGGTGGTGGAGACGCCTTGAGGGGTGATCTTTGACACATTGTCCGGGCTCCCGTTGGCGGTGTAGATGTTGCCTGCCCAATCAACGGTGATCCCGAGCGGGCCGCTGCCGGTTGTAACGTCCGCGCCGCTTGGTCCCCAGCTGGTGGTAGAGGCGCCGTCGGGCGTGATCTTTGTCACATTGCTGGAGCCCAGGTTGCTGGTGTAGATGTTGCCGGCCGAATCGATGGTAATCGCGTACGGGGTGCTGCCGGTGCCAGTTGGTGCCCAGTTGGTGGTGGAGACGCCTTCGGGTGTGATCTTTGTCACATTTTCTGAGTTCTGGTTGGCGGTGTAGATGTTGCCTGCTGAATCAACGGTGATCGAGCTCGGGCCGACGTCGGTTGGCGCCCAGTTGGTTGTAGAGACGCCTGCGGGGGTGATCTTGGTCACATTGTCTGAGCGGAGGTTTGCGGTGTAGATGTTGCCCGCCGAATCAATGGTGATCGCTTGCGGGCTGTCGCCGGTTCTAACTTCCGCGCCGCTTGGTCCCCAGCTGGCGGTTGATGTGCCATCGGGCGTGATTTTTGTCACATTGTCTGAGTTGTAGTTGGCGGTGTAGATGTTTCCGGCCGAATCAACGGTGATCGCGATCGGGCGGTCGCCAGTTGCGGCCCAGTTGGCGGTTGATGTGCCATCGGGGGTGATCTTTGTCACATTGTCTAAGCCGATGTCCCCGTCGGGGTTGGCGTTGGCGGTGTAGATGTTGCCGGCCGAATCAACGGTGATCGCGCTCGGGCCGTCGCCAGTTGCGGCCCAGTTGGTGGTAGAGACGCCTTCGGGGGTGATCTTGGTCACATTGTCTGTGCTCTGGTTGGCGGTGTAGATGTTGCCGGCCGAATCAATGGTGATCGCGACCGGGGTGCTGCCGGTGCCAGTTGGTGCCCAGTTGGTGGTGGAGACGCCATCGGGCGTGATTTTTGTCACATTGTTTGAGCCGGTGTTGGCGGTGTAGATGTTGCCGGCCGAATCAACGGTGATCGCGATCGGGATGCTGCCGGTGGTTCCAAAGGCCGCGTTCGCTGAGCCGGTGAATGTTGCCGCGCAGAGCAGGGACAAAGCAAGACCGGCCAGCGCGGTTGCGCAGCGACGCCAAGAAGAACCCACGGCCAAATTCAGCATTGCTGATTCTCTATTTCTAAGCGGTACTGGTTTGTCAAGTGTCAGTAGGGAGAAAGTTGCTTCTCGCCAACAGATGACCTGGACGCTTCTGTCAACGGCAAACTAGCAGTTGTCTGGCCTAACGTGCGGCGGTTCGGTTGCTCAAGGCCATCGGCCTTTCATCCAAAGGCGCTCGGGCGGTTGCCGTCTGGCTAGCGGCAGTCAGAGCCGCCGCCTACGCGATGATCGCCGGGGGTAGGATGGCAGCGAACGCCCGATGGATAACCACTGAAGATGACAAACGTTACGGGTGCATCGCATCGCATCGCCGTATACCTAGCGTCGGGGGTGCTGCTCTTGGGCCCTACGGTCCTTGCCTTCTACGCCGGCGGCTTCTTCTGGAAGCAGAGAGTGATCGCGGCTGGGGTGGCATGGGCCCTGGTTGCAGTCGCGACGTTGACCTGCCGTGTGGTGGTGCCACGAGTCATCAGCGCCCGAGTCGCGATCGCGACCCTTGTCGCCTTGACGCTCTGGGCAGCTCTCTCGATGTTCGTCTTCGCACCACTTTCGACGCCTGCCTTTGACGTCGTCGTACTACTACTGCTCTTTAGCGGCTGGCTAATCGCAGCGGCCGCATTCCTTAGGGCTGCGGCTGTCCAAATATCTGTTGAGCCGGTCTTGGCCTTGGGGACCTTGGTGGTAGTCGGGTACGCGCTGCTGACTCGACTGTTGCCCTCGGTCATCCCAAGCAGTAATTCGGCGCTTGCCTTTGGTCGCCTAGAGCAGCCACTGACCTACTGGAACGCACTGGGGACGATTGCTGGGGTTGGCCTACTTCTATGCGTGCGGATCGCTGGCGACAGTCGACGGCCGAAGCTGATGCGAGCGTCGGCCTGTGCTGGGTCAGTTCCGATGGCTCTAGCTATCTATTTGACCTACTCGCGTGGAGCAATCGCGGCTGTTGTTTTTGGGCTGGCGATCTTGCTCTGCGTTCGGTGGACGCGCTCGCAGATCCAATCAGCAGTGCTCTGCTGCGTAGCAGGGGTGATCGCCTGTGTTGTGGCGTCTGGCTTTGATGGCATCTCACTTGTGGAGCAGTCGCGCGCGGTGCGCAATGGCCAAGGGGCAGCGGTGCTCGGGATTTCGCTGGCGATAATGGCCCTTGCGGCAGTGGCCCAACAGATGCTCTCCAATAGATCCGCTCAGCGATCTGAGATTAAGTCATTAGAAGGTTGGATGAAGGTAACTATTGCGCTCGTCGCTATCGCGGTGGTTATAGGTGGCGGCGCACTGGTCTCTTCGGAGAAGTCGGCTGTGGGAGCTAATCCCAGCCGACTAGTCAGCTCGGAGTCCGCGCGCTATAGCTATTGGGACGTTGCATTAAACGGATGGACCCAACGGCCCGTGCAGGGGATTGGCGTTGGTGGCTTTGAGGCGTTGTGGCTGGCGCAGCGAACCGAGGCCACACCGGCAAGGAACCCGCACTCTCTTTTCATCCAAACGCTGTCCGAGCTGGGATTGATCGGGATAGCCCTTCTGATCGCATTTGTCGCCGCGATCGTGGCCGCTGGGCGACGGGCTCGCTCTGGCGACCCAGCCCTAGTCGCTGGTTGGATCGCCGTACTGGGCGTTGTCATCTTTCACAGTGGATTAGATTGGGTCTGGCAGATGCCGGCGGTCTCACTAATCGCGCTGACGCTAGCGGGGGCATTGATCGCCGAGGCCGATAACTCCCAAGAGGCGCCGCTCGTTAACGAGATGGCAGTGGCCGCAGTATCCGGTTTAGAGCAGCGGTCGCTCGACTGATCAGCGACTGGTTGTTGGTCCAGTGGCCGATCGTCAGCAGCAGGCGCCAGGCGACTGGGTTCTCTGGTTCTTGGCTGATGACCGACTCGGTCATTTGGGTCGCCTTATTGGTGTCTAACTTGATCAGATACAGGTAGGCCAGCGCCAGATCTGGGCTCAGCACGGGGTTAAGCAGGCGGGATTGATTTAGGTCGCGCTCGGCTTGTGGGAAGCCTCCGTTTTGAGGATCTTCTAGCCAGGTGGACAACGCTTGTCCTGAGACTGGCTCGGAGATAACGGTGTCTCTAAAAAGGATTGCTAGCCACACCACGATCACTATCGAGAGGGCGCCTATCAGCAGGCGAGCCGAGGTAGGCGTGCGACTAAGAGCCGCTCGGTTAGACGAAGCCTCGCCGACCATCTATAGCTGCTCGGCGATCGTTGGCGCTTCACGGCGGAATATCCAGACCGCAAAGATGCAGGTTCCTATGTAGATAGCGATCGCTGGTAGTAGCGTCAGCCATCCCCCGGCAACCTCTACGGCGCTCGGGGCGCTGGGGTCGATGACGTAGCGGCGCATCTCTTCAAATAGTGAGCTGAGCGGATTGAGCAAGAGGATCTGCTGGAGCGTGTCTGGAACTACGTTGATCGGGTATAGGATCGGGGTCGCGTAGAACAAGATCGTCGAGAAGACCGCCCAGATAATCGCTAGATCGCGGAAGCGAGGATATAGCGCTGAGACGATCATCGCCACGGCGCAGGTGATCACGATCAGCAGGACCAAAGTGAATGGAAACAGCAGCCAGGTCCAAGTCGGCGAGACGCCGAACGCGAGGATGAAGATAAATGCCACGATGAGGTTTAGGCCAAGGTTTAGAAGGCTGGTGAAGACGGTTGAAAGTGGGATCACGAGCCTGGGAAACTGAGTCTTGCGCACGACCGACTCATGGCTGACGATCGAGCCGACTGCCATCGTAGTTGCCTCCTGAAAGAAGCCAAATAGGACGATGTTGAATAAGAGCAGGACGGGGTAGTGGGCTACTTCGGAGCCGATCCTAAAGACTTGGGTGAAGACGACGAGTAGCACGCCGAAGAGCATCAAAGGTCGCGCCAGCGACCATGCGTAGCCAAGCGTTGTATTGAAATAGACCTTTCTGAAGTCGGTTAGGCCGATCAGGTAGAGCAGTTCAGCGGCGCGCTTGAACCCTCCCCCAAGCGGGGACGGTCCCGGGATCGGCTTAAGCGGCCCCAGATCTGGCAGGCCGGTGGGCTCTGCTGCGCTACTCATCGACCGACCGCCGTTGGATGACTGCCTCGATGTCACTATCAACTGAAACCAAGCCTTCAGCCCCGGTTGCCCCGCGGACGTCAAAGTGGGCCAGTTTCATCACCTGTAGCCCCATCACATTGTCATTGCGATCGCTTCGCACCCAGCACTCGACGACGTACTGACCGGCCAAGAGGCGGTGGTCAATCTGGCCGGCGAGCGTGATGTGGTCACCGTCATCAACGGTTGCTTGGAGATCGCGCTCAAATCCGAAGATCACCGGTCCGTCGAGTTGGCGCACGTTAATCGTGACCTTAGGTGATTCGAGCCTACGCGCGGCCTCGAGCTTTACTCGCAGGTTGATCGGTTGGCCCTGTTCAATGCTCGCCAACGAGTTGCCAGCGCTATCTAAGACCTTTGCTTCGATCAGACGCGCGTTGAGCTGTCTGGCAACGACCAAACCGCTCTCGGAATTCGGGAGTGAATTGGTGAAGGACGCTGGGTCGAAGTTGAGCCGGTAGTAGCCCAGTGCGGCCTCTTCTGGGTTGCCCAAGTACTTCATCTCTCCGTCGTGAATGAGCATCGCTCGATGACAGAAGGCCTGCACCGTGCTCATGTCGTGGGTGACGAGGATTATCGTTTTGCCTGCGGCGCGTTTTTCCTGAAACACGTCCATACATTTCTGGGCAAAAGAGGCATCGCCGACTGCGAGCACCTCGTCGATCAACATCACGTCGCCGTCAGCTTGAGCCATTACGGAGAAGGCGAGTCTGACCATCATGCCCGAGGAGTAATTCTTAAGTTTGAGATCGGCGAATTCGGTCAGCTCGCTGAACTCGAGGATTTCGTCTAGGCCCCTGCGAGCCGACCGCAGGCTCTTGCCCATCAGTACTCCGTTGAAGACAACGTTGTCGCGGGCCGTCAGCTCCGGGTTAAAGCCAACTCCCATTTCAATGAAGGGAGCTAGGCGCCCGGCGACGCGGACCGTTCCTTGGTCGGGGCGGTAGATGCTGGCGAGAATCTTTAGGAGGCTGCTCTTGCCAGAACCATTGCGCCCGACAATCCCGAAGAACTCACCTTGGTGGATATCAAAGGAGATTTCGTTAAGCGCTCGCAGCTCGCGGTAGGAGGTCTTGGCTGTGGGACGCGTGATGCGTTCCTTGAGCGAGTCGACCTTGCTTAGTGGGATACGGAAGGTCTTGTTAATGCGCCTAGCCTCGACAACCACAGGGCGCTCGAGCATCTCTGCTAGTACTGCGCCTTGAGCGAGTTTGGTGCGAGCCTCATTTTGCGTGGTATCTGTTGACATTAGCGAGGCAAACGAGTCTATCCGCAGGCCAACTATACCCGCAGACAGCGGCCCTATCAGACCGCAGACAGCCCGCCGTTAGGCGATCTAGAGGGTATGGCCTTAGCTATACTGCGCGCAATCGATGATCGCATTCGGATGTTCAATAACTAGGCCAGATCTTTACCGTGAATGCGCCCAACCGGGGATCCGCCTAGCCGCAGAGTCAGACTCTGCGATCTATGAGTTCAACTCAAAGTGTTCGCTGTTTGAGGCTTACAACCAGATATTGGACCTCGCCCGCGCCGCAGAGGATCTTGAAGCGCTCGTCTTGGTACACCAGGACACCGAACTCGTCGATAGTGACTTTTGTAGTCGCATCCGCAAGGCGCTAGAAGACCCTGAAGTCGCCGTGGTCGGCTGTGCTGGGGCCGTCAGCGTGCGCAGCATCGCTTGGTGGGAGGGGTCAGTGGTTACGGGATCGTTCCTCATGCAGTATCCGGAACGGGGCGGAGGTACGCTGCCATCTTTCTCGTGGGAGTGGGAAGACGCACCGGCCTATGCCCGCACGGGAGAGGTGGAGTCGATCGACGGCTTCATGCTCGTACTCTCTCCTTGGGCGATCGAGAACTTACGCTTTGACGAGTCACTAGGCCAGTTAGACGGCTACGACTTTGACATCTGCCTTCAAGCTCGAGTTGCAGGCCGCAAGGTCGTGACCGCTGACGTGCGCGCGATTCACCACCGCCCGCTTGTGATGCTAAAGAACCACGAAGGATGGATCGATGCCCACATCGCAGTCGCTAATAAGTGGGAGGGGGTAGTCGAAGGCGTGGGGGCAGGCACAGGCAGCTGGAAAGAGCGCGCCTTGCTCGCCGAGGCGCAGGCCGACGCAGTGCTCTATCACGCCCGCGTCCACGATATAGAGCGCGAGGCCCGTGTCACAGAGTTAGACGCGAAGATCAGCGCGGCCCGCAAGAGCATCGCCTGGCGCCTAACCCAGCCATTTCGATTGATAGGTGGCCGACGGTGATCGTTTTTGCCTCCCACATCGGCGACCATGTGGCCTACTCGCGCTTTGTCGCACCTAGCATCCGTGCGGTGGCCGAGAGCGATTCAGTTGTACTCACTTTCGCAACCGTCGATGGGGCAAGCCGCAACAACAACCTCCTACTAGAGGCCGCCCGCGAGATAGAGGGCCTAGAGGCTCTTGTATTACTCAACGAATACACAGAGATCATCGATGCGGAGTTCGCAGCCAAGGTTCGCAGCGCTCTTCAGGATCCTTTAGTTGGAGTCGTTGGCTGTCTAGGGGGGCGAGGGTTTCGCGGTTCAACATGGTCAAACGGTGAAGTTAGCGGGGTATCTGTCGAGCACCGCTACCGTGAGCTGGGCGGCGGTTCGATGACACTGTTTGAGTCTCGCGACCTGACCAGTGGGCTTGGCGAAGTCGACGCGGTCGATGGGATGCTGATGGTGCTCTCGCCTTGGGCTGTCAAGAACATCGCTTTCGACGAGGCCTTCACAGCGGCTCATGGCTATGACGTCGACTACTGCCGCCAGATCAAAGCAGCAGGGCGCACGGTAGTGACCGCCGACTTCGGAGTTAGGCGCCACCATCCACTTGAGCTGAGGCCGCACCATGCGCTTCGGGTAGCTGTGCACATGCAGGTCGCCCAGAAATGGGATTTGGCCGATCAGGACGAAGACCCCAACAGCGAGAGATGGAAGCAACGCGCGCGACGGGCAGAGGCTGAGCTTTCGGCCTCCAGAGCGCATGCCCAGTCGAAATTACTCGACTCCGACGTCAATATCGCCGAGCGGACCAAGGCGCTTGAGGTCTATACAAAAACTTACTCCTGGCAACTTACCGAGCCGCTGCGTTGGGCTAATGCCAAGCGTGCTGCTCGCAAGGCTGCGAGCAGCTAGCGTCCAAGCGCTCGGCGTATCTCATCTTTGGAGACGAGCGACTGGCTGGTTGCTACGCCAGCGCGAGCCCTAGCCTTAGATAGGCGCTCTGCGACCTCAAATGCACTCGATCCCAGCAGCCGATCTAAGACGGCCTCTTGGCGGGCGAGTTGCATTAGGCGCGAGTGCGACCGCGCAAGGTGTTCTAGGCGGTTGGACTCGAGTGCCGCTAGCACCGGATTGGCATCCCATGGCTCGATCACGGTTTGCAGGCCCGACGCCCACGGCGCGTCCTGGTGCCAGAGCACGCCGAAGCCGTAAAACGCTGGCACGACTGCCAGGCGAAGCCGATCGCTCTCGGCGATGAAATCCTCGATGCCCGTCAGTACACCGTTGCGTGGCCCGCCCTCGCGTTCGGCTGACTTCGGGAATGGGAGGCCGGCGTCACTGCTAAAGCCTGGCTCTTGAGGAAGTAGGCCGCCGCGGTCGCCGACCATCTTGTGGCGGTACTCCGGCGGAATAGATTCGATGTCGTAGTAGTCGTCGCGGCGTGCGTGAGGCCAGCAGACGTCATGGAAGAGGATCAGTGGCAGATCGGCGCCCGACGCTCGTTGACTGATCACGCGCAGTTCGCTGATGACCGTGTAGTAGTTGTGGTCGCCGTCGAGGATCACGACATCTGGGAGGTCGATCTCGGCGAGCGCCTTAATGCTCATCTTTTGGACAAGCTTCACTTCGGGTCGATCGCGAGCGAGGCTGAGAAGGTCTTCGTGGGGTGAAGGGTCCACTGCGCAGACGCGCGCGCCGCAGCCCTGAGCCCAATCGGCCAATACGTCGGTTAGGTCGCCTGCTAAGGCTCCTACCTCGACGACCGAGCGTGCTTGGACGGCATCGAGACAGGCCAGCACTAGGCTCGACATGTGGGCAAGCGAAGCGCAGTTGCGCTCGGGGTCGTGGTCTAGCTGGTCTATGCGAGAGATTGGGGTCACGGGGTTTCAGCGAAGATAGTAGCTAGATGGGTTACGGCAGAGAGCGCTGTGCTGGCTTAGCTAGTTGCTGGGCTTGCGGGCGAATGCCCAGACTTGAAGTGGAATCTCTGGTTCGTTGCGAAGCGAGTGCCACCGCTTGTATTTAGCCCAGTGATCTAAGTTTGCCGCTACGCAGTCACGGTTGCCCCAAGATTGCACGCTTTGGACCTCGAAGCCGCCATTTTCGAGCAGAACGCCAAGTCCACGCGGGGTAAAACGCCAGTAGTCACGCAGGCCGTAGAGGGCGAGCTCGTGGACGCGCACCATAAAAGGAGTCGAGACGATCACTAGCCCGCCGGGCGATGTGAGGTCGTAGAGCGTCTTGACCGCACGGCAGGGGTCTAGGACATGTTCGAGAACTTGCTCACAGATCACGACGTCGAACCGATCGGGCTGTGGCGTTGGATCACAGAGGTCAAAGGCCGGATACTCAAGCGCCTCAAACCGCTTCCACTGATGCCTAGATTGGGCGGTCCCGCTGATCTCGACGGCGGTCAGATTGGCGCAATCCAGCGACCCGATTTTCTCTTCTATCGATTCGTTTAGTCGCTGGCGCAGCCAATGCTCATCAGCGCAAGCTGCTTCGGGAGCCCAGCGAAGACGTGTCGCCATCCGGGCGCGGTCGACAAACTCGCTGACTCGTGCTGTGGCTTTGGATCTCATAGCACGGCCTTCCACTCGGCCCCGATCTCTTCAAGGAGTAGGTCGGTGGGCTTGAATTCGTCGCTCTCTTTGCCATCCCATGACAGGCCTCGGTAGAACCAAGCCTCAAACTCGGCGTCCTCGGTGACGCGGTTGTGGGCTGCAAACCCTTGCTCGAGGTCCTCTGGGTTCCACTCTCGACTACTAAGGCGCCGGTGGCGCTCTTTACACACTTCGAAGTCAGCTCTGTGGAGATGGATCATCCGAAGGTCGGGATCGATGTGTTCATCCCAGCCATCCCAAGGGTTAGCGTCGGGCTCTCGGCGGACCCTGTGGAAGCCAAGATCCCAGCTCAGCGGGACCCGCGAGATCGCCGGTTTGTTGTAGAGGGCTGTGGCGAACCACTGGCTGCGTTGGGCAAGTAGTGGCTGGTCTGGAGTCAGTGGCGGTTCGCTGTCGTGGAGATGAATCAGCTCATAACCCAAGCACTCAACCCAGCTGCCGTTAAATCTCGCGAGGTACTCCTCGAGGGTTCCCCAGCGTGGATCGGGCGCCACGATCTCGTCAACGTCAACTACGACGACGACGTCATAGCGCTCAAGGAGCTCGCGTTGTTTGGCCTCGACCGCTGAGACCATCCAGCCGAAGTCAAGCGTGTCATGAGATAAAGGGACCCTGTTGAAGCCGGTGCCTTCAGTCGAACCGTCGTCGCTGTCGTGGTCGAGGACGTAGATGTCCTGAGCTGCAAAGAAGCGCGAGTAGTAGCTAAGCCAGATCGGGAAGAAGAAGGGTTCGTTTTGAACGATTGTCAGGACGGCACTGCCGCGGCGCTGGCCTCGCTTTGAGGCGCCTGGGGGTAGGCGCTCCAGGGCCCGCGCCTTGCGCATCGATGAAAAAAACGGGGCAGCTGCGTGATTGGGTGAATCGTTTGGCTCGAGCACGGGGTCGCCACCGCGTTCAGTGGCGTCGGTCATCTAGGCCATTATCGGCACGTAGTCGTCGGGAAACGACTCGGTGGCGAAGAACCAGTTCTCGATCGCATAACGGGGGTTGGGCATCGATGGATGCGAGCCGGTTTTGTGAAGGTTTAGCTCATCAAAGAAAAGTGCATCGCCGGGCTCGAAGATCGGGCTTACGATCCCACGATCACCTGCGGCCTCTTCGGCTTTGGTCTGTGAAACCATCCAGTCGAGAAGGACTTCGTCGGTGCCTGTAGCAACAAGATCGTTGAGGCGACGCGGGACGTAGTCCAGGCCAGGCGCCAGATCGCCGCAGCGTGATAGCGAAAGCCAGAGGTTAAGCGCCCGGGTTGGTCCCATAAAGCGGCCGTCTTGGTGCCAGCCACCAGCAGTGCCAGGAGCGGCCTTGCGCAGAGTGGATTTATCGGCAGAGAAGAGGGCGGGTTGGCCGAGATAAGCGGATGCCAACTCAGGGATGCCCGCGCAGCTAAACATCTCTTGCATCTGGAATGCAAGCGAGGGCGAGTCAGCAGCAAGAACGCCGCCTGCATCGCGGATCCACGTCCGCACGATCGCTCCTCCAAAGCCTGGCTCGGCAAGAAACTCCTCGTAGGTACCAGGCGTCGCGATCCCTTCATCTTCAAACTTTGCTCTCGCGACAAAGGCCGACTCGATCTTGTCGGCAAAGTCAAGGGCTACGTCGCGCGCAATCAGCCCGCGCACCATGATCGAGCCGTCGCGCATGATCGCAGCGCGCACTAGCTCTGGCGTCAAGTCAGATGGCTCAAACTCTGGCAGGCTATCGCCGAGATCGGGGAGCAGCGAGAAATCAGTGGCTGGGTATTGGGCCTGGTGGCTTTGGCCGAGCAGACGAACTCCGGCGAGGTGGCGCAGATAGAGAATCCGCCGCTCGTTCTCGACGCTAGGCTCGGTGCGGTTTAGCGCTGTGAGCGCGGCGATCTCATCGCTGAGATCTTGGTCGCTGCCGTTGAAGGGCTCATTAACAGTGACTGGAGCCGCAGCCGGGGTGGACGCCTCTCTTGATCGACGACTAAAGATAGACACAGGCCGACTCTATCACCTAGTTATGGCGTTTATGGGGTATTGCGCGGCAGTGCTTTGGCTGGTACGCCGACAACCGTGGTGCCCGGCTCAACGTCGCTAACGACCACAGCATTTGCGCCGATCGTCGCCCCAGCGCCGATTCTGATGTCGCCGATCAGTCGGGCGCCGGTGCCAACCATGACGCCGCGCTCGAGCTTGGGGCCGTTGAAGTCGCCGGCTCGAAGGCCGATCGTGGTAAACGGGCTGATCACTACCTCCGGTCCAATTTCGACAATTCCGTCGATCACGACTTGGCCGTGGACTAGGTAAACACCTGACGCCATCACGACTGGATCGCCGATTGCGACCTGACCGACAATGATCGCAAGGTGATGGGCAATGCGCGGAATTATCGGGACACCTAGGCCTTGGAGTCTTGCCTTGACTCGATAAAGCAGATGGGCGAGAAATGCGTCGCTGACCCATGCAAGCCTCAGACCGGCGAGTAGCAGGTCTCCTTTGGACCTAAAGTCGTGGCGCTCTCCACGGTACATCGCGGTTATTTTCACGTCCGCTGGAATGGCATCTCGCAGGCGCGGGTGGCGCGCACGGAGATCTCTAAGGAATGCGTTTTGTAACTTCTTGGTGTCGTCGGCGGGCATAGGTCAGATCTCCGGCGAAAAGTATTACAGCGAGCCCGCCGAGGGGTGGGTGTTGGCCGTCAACGGCGATCGCTGCTTGGGAGGCAGTTGTTGTACTTGTATGGTTGCAGGCCTAGTGGGAACACAATCCAAAGATCAAGCGCCACAGGTAATTGCCGGGCTTGACTATCAGTTGCCACCAGAGGTAACGGTTGGCAGTGGGACAGTCTTCTTCGTAGGCGGCTGGTGTTTTGCTAGCTCAGGCCAGATTAGCTGCGTGGAGCTGACTTTAGATGGCCGCCCACAGGCAGCGATGGGCTACTCGATCCCGCGCTTGGATGTCTTTGAGTCCATGCATCCCGAGCTCGATGCTTTTGAGACCGGTGGGCTAAAGAGCGACCCTGCCTCTGAGGCCGACCCGTCGCTACAGAGCTATCGAAGCGGCTTCTGGGGGTTAATCGAGTTGCCGCAGTCAACAGCTATTGGGGTCCACACGGTTGGCCTCTCGGTTTCGCTCGATAACGGAACTAAGCTGAGCACGGGGCTGGGTGAGTTCACGACGGTTAATGCGATCGCGCCGTTGGAAGTTAAGGCGCCTAGCGATCGACCATTGGTTGCGATCGCGATGGCGACCTTTAACCCAACCGAAAACCTTTTCCGGCGCCAGATTGAGTCGATCAGGGCACAGACAGAGACCAACTGGGCCTGTGTCATTAGTGACGACTGCTCGCAGCCCGCCGCCTTTAAGATGATCGAGGAGACGGTTGGCGATGACGACCGGTTTGTGATTTCGCGCTCGCCACGACGCCTAGGCTTCTACCACAACTTTGAACGCGCGCTGTCACTGTCGCCGACGTCGGCAGAGTTTGTCGCGATGGCTGATCAGGATGACTACTGGCAGCCCCAGAAGCTCGAGACGCTTGTCTCCCAGATCGGCGACGCAACGCTTGTCTACAGTGACGCGCGGATCGTAGATGAGAGCGGTGCGGTCATCGCCGATACCTACTGGAGTTCAAGGAAAAACAATCACAGCGATCTAATCTCACTGCTGACTGCGAACTCAGTTACAGGGGCTGCGGCACTACTGCGACGCGATCTCCTTGACTACGTTCTCCCTTTCCCTCCGGGCCAGTTCAGCCACTTCCATGATCACTGGATAGCCCTCGTGGCTCTCGCGCTTGGAGATATTGCCTTCGTTGACGGCCCTCTTTATGACTACACCCAGCACGCCGGTGCTGTGTTGGGCCACGAAGCGGCCAATCGGCAGACCACTATGCGCAGTCGTCTTGGTTCACTGAGGCGAGATCCACGTGGACGTGTGCGCCAGTGGCGAAACATGTTCTTTGTAGACGGCTGCCGCTTGCTGCAGTTTGCGACCGTGATCGAGATGCGCTGCGCGGGACAGATGTCGCCCGATAAACGTCGACTGCTCGAACGCTTCTTGACTGTCGATAGCTCCTACTTCTCTCTCTTCAATCTTGGGCTGCGCGGCGTTCGAGACATCGCCGGTAAAACAGAGACATTCGGCGCAGAGAGAGGGCTCTTCTACGCCTTTGCTTGGCGCAGAATGGTGACTGCCTCAGCGCGGACGCACTCCAGGCCCCAACGGAGATTCCGTCTCGATGCGCTTCCACCTAGAAAGCTTGACCCCAAGCCGGGGGCGATCACACCCCCGACGGGCGCCCCACTAGCGCTCCTTGAGAAGGTAGAGCCGCTGCGAATCGCAGTTAGCGATAGTGCCCCAAAGCGGATCAACATCTTGATCCCGACGATCGATCTCAAGCACTTCTTTGGCGGCTACATCGCGAAATTTAACCTAGCGCTAGCACTTGCTCGCCGCGGGCACCGGGTACGGATAATCACCGTCGATCCGGTCGGCGTGCTGGCTCCATCTTGGAAAGAACAACTTCAAGGCTACGAAGGCCTCGGTGGTGTCTGCGATCAGGTCGAGATCACCTTCGGTCGCGAGGCGCAGTCAATTGAGGTTAGTAACGAGGACAGCTTTATCGCCACGACGTGGTGGAGCGCTCACATCGCCCACCAGGCGCTAGGTGTGCTGGGCCGAGACGGTTTTCTCTACCTGATTCAGGAGTACGAACCGTTCACCTTCCCGATGGGCTCCTACGCCGCTAGCGCTAATCAGTCTTATGAGTTTGCCCACAAGGCGCTCTTCTCCAGCGAACTCCTACGCTCCTACTTTCGCCAACACGAGATTGGCGTATTCGCGGCTGGGGCTGCCGAAGGCGACCGCCACTCGCTGGCCTTTGAGAACGCGATCACCGCGGTCTGCCCACCGACGGCGGCAGCGTTGGCCGACCGTCAGTCACGGCGGCTGTTGATGTACGCCAGGCCAGAGCCACATGCTGCACGCAATATGTTCGAGATGGCGGTTCTTGGATTGCGCGGAGCGCTCGATAGCGGTTGTTTCGGGGAAGGCTGGGAGCTGCACGGCATCGGAAGCGTTGGTAGTAGTCAGAGCATTGACTTAGGTGGGGGACAGCATCTCAAGCTGCTGCCTCGTAGCCAGCAATCTGAGTACTCGTTGTTACTACCCGAGCATGATGTCGGCCTAGCGCTGATGTACACGCCACATCCCAGCCTCGTGCCGATCGAGATGGCCTCGGCTGGGATGGTGACGGTCACCAACAGCTTCGAGAACAAGACCGCGGAAGCGCTGGCATTGATCTCACCAAACCTGCTCGCTGCCAAGCCAACGGTTGAGTCAATTGCTGCCACGCTTCGCAAAGCTAGCGACCGGGTGCAGGAGTTCTCCTCGCGCGCTAGCGCAAGCAATGTCGCATGGAGCAGCAGCTGGACGGACTCCTTTAACGACGCAAAGCTCTCACAGATCGAGGAGTTGCTCGGCAGTTAGACGATCAACTGCCGACTCTTAAGGCCAAGCCCCGGCGGCGTGGCCGGTTGGATCCAAGCTGGTCGTGGTCTGGGCGCTGATTAGTGCGCTTATTTAGCTCGTCGCTAATCACGGCGTTGAGCCCGCTGGCAAACCGCTCGAGGCTAAAGTTTTTGGCGTGCTGGACGCAAACCTCGCTTGAGAACTCTTGGTCCTCGAACCTCTTAAAAGCAGCGCATAGCTGGTCGGCCTCAGGTCGCTCGAAGAAGATCCCTGTCTGGCCTTCGATGACTGTCTCTTTAAGACCACCGGCGCGCAGGGCGATCACAGGACGCCCGGATGCCTGGGACTCGACGGCGGCGATGCCGAACTCCTCGGTAGCCGCAACAACTAGGGCGCGCGAGCCACGCAGAAGGCGCTCGGCCTCTCGGTCGCTGACCCGGCCCACAAGGCGCACTGTTGGGCCAGCAATTTGGCGCAAGTGGCGCGCCTGGGGGCCATCGCCGGCGATCACAAGTGGCAGCTTGAGGGTGTTGCAGGCCTGGACAATCAGGTCAATTCTCTTGTGGGAAACAAGCTCTGAGAGGACGAGAAAGTAATCCTCAGGGGCTCCTATAGAGAATCGTTCCAACTCGACCGGCGGGTAGACGACGCGCGACTGGCGCG
This sequence comes from Solirubrobacterales bacterium, assembly GCA_947474595.1. GTDB lineage: Bacteria > Actinomycetota > Thermoleophilia > Solirubrobacterales > Solirubrobacteraceae > CANJIV01. The sequence continues at coordinate 59,895 of CANJIV010000010.1, read as the reverse complement.
AGAAGTAGTGGTCGACGCGAATCTGGGTGGTCGCAGAGTTCGCCACATAGGCGTCGACGCGCTGAGCGGCGATGTAATCCCACTGGCGCCAACTTCGAAGAATCTGTCCAAGCACGGGCCGGACTAGTGCATTGCGGGCCGCGAGCGTGGCCTCGCGCTCAGTCCAGGCGTAGCGGAATGTGTTGTGGCAGTAGCAGATGTGGATGGCGTGCTCGTCAGGGATGACCCCGTGAGCCCAAGCCGACGAACTCGAGATAACGAGGTCGTAGCCGCGCAGGTCTAGTGACTCAATTGCGGCCGGATAGAACGGCAGTAGGGCGCGGAAGGTGCGCGATGTTGGACGTAGGCGTTGGAGGCCAGAGGTGACTACATTACGGCCGTCAAAGCGTCCTTGGGTGCCTGCGCGGTCATAGACGGCAGTAAAGATATCGGCCTCAGGAAACATCGCACAGAGTTGGAGAAAGACCCTCTCCCCACCGCGAAGGTCGAGCAGAAAATCATGCACCAATGCGACACGGAGACCGCTGATTTGGCTGACTTGGGCCATCGATTACTAAGATTACCGCCACGCACTCACCAGCGCCAGATCTAACTAGCTGGCGCCGATCATCTACCTTGCTCTCCTGATGCGCGTCGCCATTGACGCGCGACATCTCGGCGCTGGCCGTGGTGTTGCGCGATATCTAGAAGAGATGCTCGCTGCGCTGGCCGCTGGTTTTACAGGCGACCAGTGGGTAGCCGTGGTTCCTGGCGATAGAGAGGTGCAGGTGCCTGATGGTGTCGAGCTGCGCCGCACGCGGCTGACATCGCGACCTCTTTTCGTAGCTGCTGCGCTGATCGGCTGGCCGCGGTTAGAAGAGCTAGCCGGAGGGGCCGACGTATGCTGGATCCCTGCGCCCGCTCCAGTGGCCTGCGGCGGCCAAACTCCGTATGTACTTACCGTCCACGATCGTTCGTTTGAGAGCAATCGCGCAGAGTTCACCGTCTACGAGCGGATCTGGCATAGCGTTGCCCGACCGCGGCGGCTGGCCGCAGGCGCAGCGCAGGTGGTGGTCGACAGTCAAGCGACAGCCACCGACCTCATCGCTGCTGGCTGGCCGATCGTTGGCGAGAAGCTCACGGTCGTCCCAGGAGCTCCTTCGCTGCGGGTTAGCAGCGCTGCTGGCGGACCCGAGCAGGGGCAGAACGAGGGGCCATATCTGCTCTACGTCGGGGCGTTGGAGCCACGTAAGGGGATCGACACCTTGGCGCAGGCGACTGTGATCGCGCGGCGCAGTGGGCTTAGCGCTGAGCTCGTTGTCGTTGGAGAAGGACGCTCAGGCGGCGATTTAGAGGGAGTATCGGGCGTGCGTTTAGTCGGGCGCCAGAGCGACGCTCAGCTCGCTCGTTGGTATGAGAACGCCATAGCGGTCGTGATGCCATCAAGGCTAGAGGGGTTTGGACTACCGGCTGTGGAGGCCGCAGCTCACGGCGTTCCTAGCGTCACCAGCGATCTGGCGGTATTTCGCGAGACTCTCAGCGATAGCGCGATCACATTTCCCGTCGGCGATAGTGCGGCCTTAGCCAAAGCGCTGGTTGTGATGAGCACAGACGTGGAACTACGCAATCGGCTTGGGGACGAGGCTAGGAAGGCGGTCGCTCGTTTTAGTTGGACAAGCTCCGCCGCTCTGTTGAGGGGCGTCCTAGCGCAGGCGGCAGGGTTAGCTCGATGAGCTTTACCGTCGCGATCGTTTTACACAACTCTGCGCCGCAGCTAACAGCGTTACTGAGCTCAATCGATGAGCACCTAGTCGATCGCCCGCAGGTCATCTGCGTTGATAGTGGCTCCACCGACGACGGCGCGAGCTTGGCCGAGGCCTGGGGTGCTGAGGTAGTGGTAATGGAGGGCAACCCCGGCTACGGAGCGGCTAATAATGCGGCCCTCCCGCTTGCCTCCCACGAAGTGACCGTGATGCTAAACCCCGACGTTGTCTTGCTCGACGGCGGCCTCGCGCGTCTTGCGGCAGCGGCGGCTCGACGCCGAGCGTTGATCGCACCACGCCTACTTAATGACGATCGCAGCATCCAAGACAGCGCCCACCCAATCCCCGGCGGACGCGACGGTTATCTAGCCGCAGTGACCGTGCCTCGCCTACTGCCCGCCCGGCTGCGTAACCACCTTGAACCCTTCCGTGCCGTAGAGGAGGTCAGGGTCGGTTGGGCGATTGGGGCCTGCCTAGCCGCTCAGACTGCTCTCCTACGTGAACTCGGTCCGTTTAACGGCGATGACTTTCTATTTGCCGAAGACCTCGAACTCTGCCTCAGAGCAAGAGCGATCGCAGTGTCGACGGTATTTGACCCATCTGTCACCTTGATCCACAGTGGGGCCCATACGAGCAGTGGCGGAGTAGACCAACAGCGCTGCGATCTCCAAGCCAGCCGGCGGCGCGAGGTCATCGCCGCCCAACTCGGCGCTGGCGCCCTCTCGCGAGACGACCGCAGCCAGGCGCTGACGTTTGCCCTGCGAGCAGCCGTGGGGCGCGACTTCTCTAAGAATAAGATGCTGCTATCGGCGCTGCGGCGTGCCCGCAGGAGCTGACCGAGCACGTCGACGCTGTCGGCCATGGTCTTGAGTTGCACCGAGGCGCAGACTCGCATGCGCCGCTAACTTCACCGTTTAGAGAGCGCCACTCTTTAGAGTAAGGTTCGATCGTGATGAAGGCACGATCCTTAACGAAGCTCTTTGGCGCAATCGGACTCTGCGCTCTGGCAGTCGCCACCTTCGCGCCGATCAGTTCGGCGGCGACGCCTTTTCCGGGCTGTTCGTGGCCGGTTGAATCAACCCCAACGACCGCCAATATCTTCTACCCGGACTCCAATTCAACCTACTGGACGACGCCATATCGCATTAAGCCTGGGATGAAGATCTACCTGCGGGGGGCGTATCCGACGGCCCGCTACTTCTCAGTTACTGCTTATGACAGCAACGCCCAGCCCTTCGCTGTTAACTCGGTGGGATCGTCATTGACTGACTACCAGATAGCCCCGAGTGTCGGTCGAAATCCGTGGAGTGTGGGAGCCTGGACAGCCACAGCATCTGGGCTTTACAGCATTACGTTGCGTTCGCTAACTGGAACCGGCGGAGTGACCGGATCGCTGCGTAATACCCTCCCGATCGCACCCAAATATCCCGCCGCAGGCTATCTCCCGGCGGACATCGGCTTCATAATGGTGCGCGTCTATCTGCCGCCGGAGCTGAATTTCGCTGCTATTTCTCTGCCTTCGATCACGATCAAGGAGGCGGGCAAGCAGGCCGTCACGCTAAAGCGTTGCGGCGGCGGCGAGGGAACCAGGAAGCTCAATCTTTCGGGCGTCGGAAGGAAGATATTGAAGCTTCTAAAGGGTGGCACTGCGCCGGCTAAGCCTCCATGTCCGCCCGGTCAGAAGGGCTGTCCGCCAAACCTAGCTTTCTTTGTCCCCCCGTCAGGCAGCGATATTCCTTTCCCCAACACCACAAGTGGCTACGCTGCTGCCTTCTTTACGCCCCAGCAAGGCAAGGTCGTAGTTATTAAGGCCAAGATTCCGACCTCGCCCTACGACTATGGAAGCGGGCGTGGTAGCGGAGAGTTGCCGGTGCCTTGGCCGCGCAACGATGCTGCTCGGTGGCAGGTGCGCTACTGGTCGCTGTGCAACTACGTCTACCAGGCGCCCTACCCAGTCGTAGTAGCCCCGGGGGCTAACGGAACGACGATCTACGGCTGCGTGGCTGACCTGCAATCACCAACGACCGCCGACTCCACTATTACCGCAGTTCTTAGCTACCCCGCCGACCGCCCTGTCAACGCTACCTACGCCAACGGAATCGCGTGGCTGCCGATGTCAACAAGCACGCCAAATGCTGTGGAGCAGGTCTCGCTGCGCAACATGCTGGTCGCAAGCACCTTTAAGACGACACCGAAGAGCGCTACTGGAGAGTCGGTCGCCGCCGCCAAGAAGGCGATGGGCGCCTACTACCCGCAGGCGGCGATGTGCACGACTGTGACCTTTGAGTCCGGCGGCGCAGCTGCCTGCTTCGCCTCCGGCTAACGACTAGAGCTGGGTGTCGTTGTCGTAGCGCTTGATGATTGTGACCGCGCCTTGCGGGGCGGCATCAAGGCAAAGGCGGCAAAGAACGCACTCGTCAATGTTCTTTTCGACGAGCTCAAGCTCGCCTGATGCGACGACTACGAAGATGTCCACAGGACAGACTTCGGCCAGCTTTGCGGCGAGCGCACGGTCGGCGGCGGCGCTATCTTCGACCTCCACAGCGATGAAGATTCCGTCGGCGCGCATCAGGCCTTCCTCTCGTTGATCTTCGCTTGGATCAAGGCTGGAATCTCGCTGATCTCCTCCGCGACAGTGATGCCCGCCTCTGCTAGGCGCGCAATCTTCTCGGTTGCGGTGTCTTCTTTGCCTTCGACGATTGTGCCGGCGTGTCCGAAGCTCATCCCAGGCATTTCGTCCATAAAGCGACCGGCCATAAAGGCGACGATCGGTAGGCGGGAGTTGTTGTCGGCTACCCACTGAGCAAGCTGGGCTTCCATCCGGCCACCCGGCTCGGTGTAGATGACGATCCCCTCAGTTGCCTTGTCGGCTTCGAAGAACGGCATAAGCTCGGCGTAGCTTGAGCCGATGATCGCGTCACCGCCGATTGAAACAGCGGTTGACTGTCCCATGCCGGCGGCGGTAAGAGTGGAGGACATCTCGGTTGTCATTCCACCAGAGCGACTAATCACGCCGATGGAGCCGGGGCTGTAGGCCTTAGCTGCGTCTTTAGCCGGGCCTCCGATGCCGCCCATCTTGATCACGTCAGGGACGATGATCCCGAGGCAGTTTGGTCCGATGATGCGGGCATCGTTCGCTGCCGCCAACTCGACCATCTCGGCGACGTCGCGACGCGGAATCCGTTCGGTCACGATCACAATTAGCTTGATCCCGTTCTCAATCGCCTCAAAGACTGCATCCTTAGTGAAGGCAGGGGGGACCGTTACTACTGCGCCGTCGATTGGCGCTCCATGGTGGGCGACGGCCTGCTCGACGGTGTCAAAGACAGGAACCCCGTGGACCTCGCGACCCAAGCGACCAGGTGTGACGCCGCCGACAACCTTAGCTCCGGCGCCGTAGTCGAGGCACTCACGCGTTAGGTTGACGGCCTCGCGGCCGGTGATCCCTTGGACGATGAAGGTTGTGTTTGCGTCGACGAGGATGCTCATTACTGAGCGCCGCCGATCTTCTCAACTGCGCGCCTTGCAGCCTCGTGCATTGAGACGGTGCGGTCGGCGTACTCGACCCCGTAGGCGTCGAGAATCTTAAAGCCCTCGTCTTCCCACGCGCCGGGAATCCGGAAGATCGCGATCTTCTCTGCTGGATCCATGTTGAGCTCTAGGCAGGCCTTGATTACGCCACGCGCCACGATGTCCACGCGGGTGTTGGAGACGATCGACATCATCACGGCGATCTTGTCCACTCCAGGCTTTTGCAGCACGAGTTTGGCTAGGCCACAGGTCTTTGAGACCGATGGATTGCCGCCGATTTCGCAGTAGTTGGCCGGCTTGCCGCCGTGGGCGCGAACGGCATCGAAGAGCGTCAGAGAGCCGCCGCCAGCGCCGATCACTAACCCGAGGTTGCCATCGAACTCAGTTACGTTGCCCGCAACGCCGCGGTGGTCTTCGCTGTCTACGATCTCTCCGGCTAATTCGAAGGGGGTCGGTTCGCGTGCTTCGCGGGTCTCGTCGTCGCCCACGCCAAGATCAGCCAACAGTTTCTTGTGGCGCCCACGGGCCTCGTTCTCCATCTCCATATGGGCGTCGAGCGCGATGAATGAGCCGTCGGGAAGGCGCCCGATCGGGTTGATCTCAGCGAGCGTCATGTCGTTATCGATGAAGAGTTGGGCGAGCTTGGTGACGATCGGTGTGAGCTTGTTTAGCTCCGAGCCGGTCACTCCAGTTGACGCGATGACCTCTTTGGCTTCGTAGCCACTTACCGGGCGAAGGTTTGAGATATGGCGCCGACCGACCTTCTCGGGCTGCTCGTGGGCCACCTGCTCGATGTCAATCCCACCGACCGGGCTAAAGATGATTACCGGCTTCTTAGCGCTGCCGTCCCAGACCACGCCTGCGTAGTACTCCTGCTCGACCTGCGCCTTAGTGTCGACGAGCACTCCGCGTGGCATCTGTCCACCGATTTCGATTTTCAGGATCGCTTCGGTGTGGGCTGCTGCCTCGTCTGGGGTGTCGGCAAACTGCACGCCGCCAGCCTTCATCCGGCCGCCGCTAAGGACTTGGCTCTTGATGACACTTGGCCCGGTGATCTTCTCCGCAGCGGCCTTAGCCTCTTGGGGAGTGGTCGCAAAACCAAACTCGGTAACTGGGATTCCGGCACGGCGAACGATCTCGCGTGCCTCGTATTCGTAAAAGCGCATTAGCGAGGCGGGACTCTAGCGACTACGGTTTAGCGATGTCTGTCACCCCAGCGAGCCGATCCGCGCTTCTGCCCTCTGACCAACGCTGGCGGTCCGCAGATGCTCTTTATAGTCGCCGGCGCAACCCTTCTCTCGGCGTTTATTACAACCCGTATTGCGCTGCCAGATGTGGGTCGTCCTCCGCAAGGCTGCGAGCCAGATCAACCATAACCTTGCACTGCTTCCAGGTGGCGTCGTCTTGCATCTTGCCGTCGATCATGTGAACCCCGCGTCCGTCGGGGATCGCTGCCATCACCTTGAGTGCAAACTTGACCTCGTCGGGATCGGGAGAGAAGACATTCTTGGCGATCGCGATCTGGACCGGATGCAACGACCACGCTCCCACACAGCCCATCAGGAAGGCGGCGCGGAACTGAGCTTCGCAGCCTGCCACATCCTTGATGTCACCAAAGGGGCCATAAAAGGGCAGGATGCCAGCCCCAGCACAAGCATCTACCATCCGTGCAATTGAGTAGTGCCAGAGGTCCTGTTGAGCACTCGCGCGCGGTGCATCTGGGTTTGTCGGGTCAGGGTCCTCGATCGTCCGGTAGCCCGGATGACCACCGCCGACGCGTGTGGTCTTCATCCGCCGAGATGCCGCCAGATCTGCCGGGCCAAAGCTCATTCCCTGCATTCGAGGGCTAGCCGTTGCTATCTCTTCAACGTTAGTAACGCCCTGGGCAGTCTCAAGCAAAGCGTGGATCAGAATGGGGCGAGTCACCCCAGCCTTGGCCTCAAGTTGAGCTAGTAGGCGGTCTACGTAGTGAATGTCCCAAGGCCCTTCGACCTTCGGAATCATGATTACGTCGAGTTTGTCGCCGATCTCTGTGACGAGTGTCGTGATGTCGTCGAGTACCCAGGGACTTTCAAGCGAGTTGACTCGACACCACAGAGACGTCGTTCCAAGGTCGATCTCTTTGCCGACCGTGACCAGGCCAGCGCGTGCGGACTCCTTATTTTCGACTGCGACGGCGTCCTCGAGGTTACCTAAGAGGATGTCGGTCTCGGCCGCCATCTGGGGCAGCTTGGCTCGCATCTTTTCGTTACTGGGGTCAAAGAAGTGGATCATCCTCGACGGAGTGACGGGGATCTCGGTTAGCGGTTGGGGCGCGCCGATTGCCAGAGGCTTAAAGAAGTCACGAGGGTTGCGCATGGTGGGTGGTCTCCTAGCTTCGGGTAGGGCGTTTGGCCGGTGGGTCGCTGCGGTGGGCTGTCATTATCTGACAAGCCATCCCTACTAACGCTATCGGCCCGCGGCCCTCGAAGGCTATCGGCCCGCGGCCTTCGAAGCCGATCCGCCAAACTCTGACAAGAGATCAATCCATCCAAGGAGTTCCTTTCAGCGATGTCTGACACGACCACCAATTCCGCAGTCCAAACCGACCAGGCCGCGCGCGAAGCCAGCGGATCCCACCCTTATGGCCGCTACCTGGAAGAGTTTGAGGTCGGCGCGGTCTACAAGCACTGGCCTGCAAAGACAGTCACCGAATCCGATGATCACCTCTTCTGCTTGATAACGATGAACCACCATCCTCTTCATCTAAACGATGTCTATGCAGCGCAGTCCCAGCAGGGTCGCAATGTTGTCGTCGGGCCGTTGGTCTACTCGCTGGCATTGGGGATGAGTGTCAGTGATGTCTCAGGCAAGGCGATTGCCAACCTCGCGACCGAAGAGCTCTCCCACCCGGCGCCCGTCTTTCACGGCGACACGCTCTACGTTGAGTCAGAGGTACTCGAGAAGCGCGAATCCAAGACTAAGCTCGATCGCGGCACGGTTAAGGTGCAGACCCGGGTCTTCAATCAGGACGGCGTCTTGGTCGCGCAGTTCAAGCGCCTAGTGCTCGTGCCGCGTCGAGATCACGGCTAAGAGAGCGAGAGTAGGCCGCGGGCTCCCAGGTCCCATTTCGTCACACATCGGCGGGTCGCCCGCAACAAAGATGCGTTGTCCTGGCTCGAAGATCGAGCCAGAATTGCTCACATGGCCGAACATGTGCAAGAAGTAGTCGTCCAGCGGTCAAAAGGTGCACATGTTCGGGCAGAACGTTCAGGTGGGGTCGCAGCGGATCGGCGGGCATTGGAGTTGGCTGCTGGCCAGTATGGGGTTGTGAGCCGCAGGCAGCTGCAGGCGTGCGGAGTTACGCCGTCGAGAGTTGCGCATCTTCTGAGCAGCGGATGGCTGCGGCGTCTCTATCGAGCCGTCTACGCCGTGGGCCACACGGTCCTTCGTCCAGAGGGGCTGCGTTTAGCGGCCGTCTTAGCGTGTGGCGATGGAGCGGTTCTTTCTCACCGGTCAGCCGCTTGGCATTGGGGGTTGATTAATAACGGCCCTACCTTGGTGGAGGTCTCGGTGGCCAGAGGTAGGGGCAGGGGTCCGCGAGGAATCCGCGTGCGATCGGCACTGCTCAAGGGCAGCGATGTTGCGGTTAATCGCGGGGTCCCGATTACTACCGTCTCACGGACGCTCGTCGATCTTGCCGGGGTAGCTAGTGACCGCATTACTCTCGACGCCGTCGATCAAGCAATAAGATTGGGGATCTATAACCAGCCCAGCATCGCCGATCAGTTTCGTCGTGGGCACGCCGGCTCGACTCGTCTGCGCACGGTGCTTGCCGATCGCGATCCAGGACGGGCGCGAACGCGCTCGGAGCTCGAGCGCCGCTGTCTAGAGCTTGTCTCGGCGGCAGGATTAGCTGCACCTGAAGTTAACGTTTGGCTCCCACAGTACGGGTGCGAGGTCGACCTGCTCTGGCGCGGCAGTCGACTGATAGTCGAACTCGACGGTTGGGCATTTCACCGCTCACGCGGATCGTTTGAGGAGGATCGCCGCCGGACCGTCGATCTACAGTCAGATGGATATACGGTGCTGCGTTTCACTTGGCGCCAGATCGACCAGCGCTCCCAATGGGTCACATCGTGCCTGCGCAAAGCCCTTCAACCAGCCGCCAAATTAGCGCGCTAGCCAGCCCCCCAAACCGCCCACGGCCCCCTACCGCAGCGCACGAGAAGCGCGCGTGCGGCAGAATCCCCGCGATCCTGTCGTACAAACCCTAGGAGTTGTCTTTTCTAGTGAGCACCACAGCCCTGACTCATCACGCGAAGCTAAACGCTTGGGTGGAGGAGATCGCCTCCCTGACTAAGCCCGACTCGATTCACTGGTGTGATGGTTCCGCGCAGGAGTACGACAGCCTCGCGCAGTCACTAGTAGACGCGGGCACGTTCGAGAAGCTCTCTGACGCCAAGCGTCCGAACTCTTATCTCGCGCTCTCAGATCCAGGAGATGTTGCTCGAGTTGAAGACCGCACTTTCATCTGCTGCGAAGAGGAGATTGATGCTGGTCCGACAAATAACTGGCGCGAGCCTGCTGGGATGCGCGCAGAGTTAACTGAACTTTTTGACGGTTGCATGAGTGGGCGCACGATGTATGTCGTACCGTTTTCGATGGGCCCTCTGGGCTCTGACATCGCCCATATTGGAGTCCAGCTCACAGACTCCGCATATGTAGCCGTGAGCATGCGGATCATGACCCGTATGGGTCAGGGCGCACTCGACGTGATCGGCGACGATGGCGAGTTTGTGGCCTGCGTGCACAGTGTTGGGGCCCCTCTAGCGCCAGGGCAAGCAGACAGCACCTGGCCGTGTAACGCCGAGAAGAAGTACATCGTTCACTACCCTGAGTCCCGCGAGATCTGGTCATACGGCTCCGGTTACGGCGGCAACGCCCTTCTAGGCAAGAAGTGCTTCGCGCTGCGGATCGCCTCAGTGATGGCCCGTGACGAAGGCTGGATGGCCGAGCATATGCTGATCCTCAAACTCACTTCGCCAGCTGGAGAGGTCAAGTTTGTGACCGCCGCCTTCCCTTCGGCCTGTGGCAAGACCAACCTCGCGATGTTGATCCCGACCCTTAAGGGCTGGACAGTTGAAACGATCGGCGACGACATCGCATGGATGAAGTTTCACTCCGATGGGCGCCTCTATGCGATCAACCCAGAGGCCGGGTTCTTCGGCGTTGCCCCAGGGACCGGAGAGGCGACCAACCCCAACGCAATGGCGACGATCAAAGAGAACACGATCTTCACCAACTGCGCTAAGACTGACGACGGTGATATCTGGTGGGAGGGGATGACAGAAGAGACTCCCGCGCACCTGATCGACTGGCACGGAAACGATTGGACGCCAGCCTCGGAGAGTCCATCGGCTCACCCCAACGCCCGCTTTACGACTCCGGCATCCCAAGATCCAGCGATCGCGGCCGAGTGGGAGGATCCGATCGGTGTCCCGATTGACGCGATGCTATTTGGCGGTCGACGTTCGACAGTTGTTCCGCTCGTACACGAGGCATTTGACTGGAATCATGGAGTGTTTCTTGGCTCCGTGATGGCCTCGGAGACGACTGCCGCCGCCGCGGGCGCAGTAGGAAAGCTGCGCCGTGACCCGTTCGCGATGTTGCCGTTTTGTGGTTACAACATGGCCGACTACTTCGCCAACTGGCTTGAGGTTGGCGAGCGCGGCGCCGACGACAAGTTGCCAAAGATTTTCTACGTGAACTGGTTTCGTAAGGACTCTGAGGGCCGCTGGCTCTGGCCAGGCTTCGGTGAAAATAGTCGCGTATTGGCATGGGTCTTTGATCGCTGCGATAACAACGGCGAGGCGGTCGACACGCCGATTGGGCGTATCCCCGGCGAGGGTGCGATCGACACAACCGGATTAGACATCAGCGATGCCGACATGGCCGAACTCCTGCGCGTAGATATCGACGAGTGGAAGGCCGAGCTTCCAGGGATCGGTGAGTATTTCGAGGAGCTCGGAGAGCGCCTGCCTAGCACCTTGCGCGACGAGCTCGCGGCGTTGACGCAGCGTCTAGACGCTGCTTGATCGCCCGATCTGGCGGATAGGTCGTCCAGCAACGGCGCAACAGTCGCCGTTAGTGGCGGTCGTGGCCCGTCGAAGCTGGCGGGCGTGACTCCTCGGCTAAGGACGTGATCGCCAACATTCCCCGGGCGGCATCTTCCATGACCCCCGTGGCCTCTTCGATGTTGCGTGCGTAGAGCTCAACGAGGAGGTGGACGACGATCTTGTCGTCGTCGTGCTTATGGAACCGTACGTGTGTAAAAAACTCGCGCGTGCCGTGATCTCCAAACGCCGCATAGGAGAGCGCATCGCCCGCCTCGGGACCTGAGCAGGTCTCTACCTCTTCGGCATCTACGGTGACCGTGCAGGAGGCCACCCACGGGGTGCCTGCGACCATCCGCTCCCAGCGGTCCTCGATCGGCTCGACGTGGCCGTTATGGAAACCCAAGTGGGGTTGATCGTGCATGCAGTCCAAGCACTGAACGACGGCCTCCTGAAGCTCGTCGACTACCTCTGCTCGCTCGCCGGTCTCTGGATCGATGCGGTGGATTCCGTCGTAGTGGACTTGGACCTCTAGGTTCGTCGACCAGCAGCGGTAGCAGCGCAGCCAGCTGCGCGCAGGACCGTTCTCTGTTGACCCCTCCATCTGCGTGATTCTACGGTCTATCCGAAGGTGAATGCATATGCCGACACGCCGGGAGGGAGTGTTAGCTTGAGAGTCGCCTCAGCGGGGGATGCCAAAGCGATGATCCGATACAAGCGCTGGCCCGCGACCGTCACCGTTGAAGCTTGGGTATCTGAGCCGCTTTGATTGGGGCTAACGGCGCGTCCATCGAGGGTCAGCGAAACCTTTCGCGGCTGGCTGGCTTTTGATCCCATCACTAAGAAGACGTCGCGCGCGAAGAAGTGCAGCGTGATCGTTGCGTCCTTGACGGCTGTGGCGCCCTCTTTGGTCACTAGCCAGCTGCCGTTGAGAGCGAGGGCGTTTAGGGGAAGACCTGCGGCTGAGGTGGTGTAATCGTGGAGGCCAAGTTGTGGCGCCTGGATGAACCCTTGTGCTCGTTGGGTGCCAAAGTAAGTTTCCGGCGTGGCCCTGAGTGCTCCTGGCTGCTCCCCGCGAACCCCGCCGCTAGGGCCGAGATCTTTGGCTCCGGCTTCGACTAGAAGCTTGCGCACTGCGGCTTCGGTCTGAGCCTCCTTGCCTTCGCCGAAATGGACGTAGCGGATATTTCCCTTGGCGTCGATCAGATATTTCGCGGGCCAGAACTGGTTGGCGTAGGCGTTCCAAGTGGCGTAGTTGTTGTCCTGTACGACCGGGTACTTAATCTGATTGGTAGCGATAGCGGTCTCGACATTAGACGCATCCTTCTCAAAGGCGAACTCTGGCGTGTGAACCCCGATCACAGTTAGTCCATCCTTGGTGTAGCGGTCACTTAAGGCGCGCAGCGCGGGCAGGGTGCGCAGGCAGTTGATGCAGGTGTAGGTCCAGAAGTCGATGAGCACTACACGGCCGCGCAGTGATGCGAGGGTCAGCGGTCGATCGCCGGGCGTGTTAAACCACTCTTGATTGCCGATGAACTGTGGGGCGGGCCCAATATTTGGTAGCTGGGAGTTCTTCGCCGTGGCGCCGGGGCCAGATTCCAACCGCGATAGCTTTGCGCCGCGAAGGTCGGCTAGTCCACCTTTGATCGCCTCGGAGTTCTCTAATGACCCAGCAGGGTTGACTACAACGGCTGGAAGATGGTCGGCGATTGCACTCTGAAAGCGCACGTCGAGTCCCGTGGCCATCGCAAGTGCAGTAGCGATCATTACGACTCCGGCTATGCGTGTAATGAGCGGGCCGCGCCCAGCTTTGCGAGCGCGCTCAAGCAGTGCGCGACCACCGAAGGCTAGCCCGAGTAGAACTCCGGCCGATCCGGCTGCGTAAGCCAAGGCAACTAAGACAACATTGACCGATGCTCCCTGGGATGCGCTGACCGCGATTACGGCTGCGAGGATCGGCCCAGCACAAGGGGCATATACGAACCCCAGCGCAGCACCCACCCCGATGCCCGACCAGAAACCATCGCCCTTGCTTTTAGGTCCGTAGCGGGAGAGGCGCGCCAAAGGGCGCTCTAACCACTGGGCGAGGTAGGGGACCAAAAGCGCGACGCCAAAGCCAAATAAGACCACAATCGCTAGATCGCGCAGGAGGCTTGCACCGAGGCCGACGCCATCCACAACAGTGGCAAGACCAACGATAGTCACCGTGAAGGTGATCGCTAGGCCCAGCGCGATCCCCAGAGGTCGCCGCCGCCCGCCGGTAGCACCGGCGCTAAGAAGGGCAGGTAGCACCGGCAGTACGCATGGAGAGAGAGCCGTCGCGGCTCCAGCTATGACTGCGAAGACGATCAAAACAAGCACCTAAGGGATTGTGAAGGAGCTCTCTAAGAAACGTCTGTGTACTGTGGCCTGGATCGGTCTAGGGGCCTCACTCCCTACCCTGTAGTTGGCTATGAAAACGAGAAGGACACTTTCGGGCTTGGCCGTCGTGGCAGCTATTTCGCTGCTGTGCGGGTTAAGCGCCTGCGGCTCTAGCGCCGGTGGGGCTAGCTCGGTGACCGACGAAGGCGGGGCTTCGCTAATAGCGACCTCGCCGACAGAACTCGCCCAGCAGGCCGGGGAGCTACGTAGTGGCGGAGTGGATGCCTTTAAGGCTCAGTTAGCCGCATTAAAAGGGGTTCCGGTGGTCGTTAATCAGTGGGCCTCTTGGTGTGGGCCGTGTAGGTATGAGTTTCCCTTCTTCGCTTCACAGGCGACCAAACTCGCAGGCAAGGTCGCCTTTATCGGCGTCGATTCCAAAGACAGCAGCGACGATGCCAAGGCGTTTCTAAAGGCTAACCCGGTGCCTTATCCCAGCTTCGAAGACCAAGACGGCCAGATCGCTCGGCTTTTTAGAGGCGGACGGGCCTTTCCGACGACCGCTTTTTACGATGCCAACGGAAAGCTGACCGAGAGTTACGCTGGGTCCTATCCAACCGAAGCTAAGCTCGCCGAAGATATAAAGCGCTACGCCACGCAATGACCCTCGTAACGCCAATGGTCCTTGCTTCGATCGACTCTCCCGGCATCGTCTTGGCCTTTGCTGCTGGGTTTATCTCGTTCGTGTCACCGTGTTGCTTGCCGCTGGTCCCTGGCTACCTAGCGACCGTCGCCGGCCTTACGCCAGCAGATGCAGATAGGCGCGGCATCGACCCAAAGGTGATGGCCCGCAGCTTGCTGTTCTGCGCAACCTTCTCGTTGATCTTCATCGCTCTAGGGCTAAGCGCAACTGCCTTAGGGGAGTTTCTCTTCGACAACCAGCCACTGCTTAACAAGGTGGCCGGAGCATTGATCATCGCGATGGGAATCCTGTTCGCGGGCTCGGTATTTTTCGTCAAGCTCAACCAAGAGTGGCGTCCAGGCGGCCTGATCGAAAGGGCTGGCACTGGCGGTCCGATCGTTGCCGGGGCGGCGTTCGCACTTGCTTGGACGCCCTGTGTGGGACCAACCTTAGGCGCTATTTTGGGTTTGGCCTCGACGACAAGCGGGACTGGACACGCGGCGATCTTGCTGTTGTTTTACTCGCTTGGCCTCGCGCTTCCATTCCTCTTTGCAGCGGCAGCATTCAACGCTGCCCAGCACGCCTTTGGCTTCTTTAAGCGTCACTACGCCGCGATCCAGGTGATCTCGGGCGTCGTCCTAATCGTTATGGGCGTGCTCGTGTACACGGGGGAGTTATTCCGCCTCAACATAGAGGTGCAAAGCCTGCTGCGTGACTTAGGCATCAACTTCTTCCAAGACGTCTAACTCTGCTCAGCGGGTCTTGAGACGCTCGCCGCCGGCCTGCACTCCGACTGAGACGCCACGTTTGGCCGCAGCCGTACCGCTAGCAAGCTGTGCGGCAGTGATTGCTCCCACGACATGGCCAACCACCAGACCACCGGCGTCAATAAAGAAGGTCTCAGGAATCCCGGTCACTCCGTAGGAGCGCGCAACGGTGTTGCTGCGATCGCGGATTAACAGGTAGGTCATGCCCACCTCCTTGGCGAAGGTCCGAGCATCTTGGGTGAGGTCCTGCATGTCGAGGCCGACATAGAGCACGCCTTGGGGCCTGGCTAGCTGCCAGCCACCCTCAAGCGATGATGCTTCGTCGCGACAAGGCACACACCACGACGCCCAAAAGTTTAAAACCAAGGGAATGCCTTGCAGCTCGCCGAGCGTGACCCTACCGTCAGCCAGCACAGGGGCCAGTTGCTTAGAGAGCTGCGCTCCGAGCAGCCCACGATCGAGAATGGGCAGATCAAAGGCAGGGGCCTGGGCCGTCTGTTGGTTGGCCAGGCGCTCGTCAATCGTGGTGTCCTGGGGGCGTGAGAGGACTCCGTAGGTGAGGAGCCCGAGAAAAAGAACTCCGATCACAACAGCGCTAATACGACCGAGGTAGCGTAGGCGGCGGCTAGGCTTATCGGCGCTCTCTGGTGGAGGAGTTGAGGTCACGGGGTAGTAGTTTGAGGGATCGAGATATTTAGTGGCTTGTTGAAGTCGCTGTAGCGATGGACGATGAATCTGGCGGGTGCCACAAGACTCTCTGTGATTACGCGCCCGCTGCTTGAATCCACGCTCAACAAGGCCCAGACGGGGGTGGCGGGATCGGCCAAAGCTAGCTCGACCCGTTCTCGGCCCGCAACCAAGTGGCGGCTGAGGATCGCGACCGTACGTGCATAGGGGGTCCAGCGAAACCAGCTACGGGTTCTAAACGGCACGCCACCTGGAGTAGGGGTCTCAGACCAGGGCTGGTCGGGCCCACGGATGAACTGCCGGTCACCGACCGTGATGCTCGCAATACCCAGATCGGTACGCCATGCGAGCCGGTCGGGGGCGAGGAGGCGGTAGTCGACGCGGGCGTTCTGGCCCGGGCCGCTGCTTACGCTCTCAGCTTCTTGGATTGAGTCAACCGCACGCATTGTGGATTGGGCGCGGGCCAGCAGGCTGCGCGCTGGACCCTGGGAGAGAGGCTCCCAGCGCGCAGGTAGAACGGCGTCATACCAGCGTCCGTCTTGGCTGACGCGTACGCGTAGCGTCTCGGACAAGGTCAGGGTGCTCAGGCGGTAACAGCCGACGCCACAGTTAGTCAGCTTTGTTGCGGCAGGAACCTCGATCGGGTTCTTGGCCGCAGCACCCTTGGAGTCGATAATGCGCACGGTTGCCTGAAGTCCTGAAGAGGTGCGCCTGATCCATCCTGCGACCACTTGAGAGCCACCCTGTGCGGCCACATTTAGCTGATCGGAGGTGGCGATCGGCAGTGGGCATGCTGGATCACATGCCGACGCACTCCCTTGGGCTGCCGTTGCACGGTCGGCTTGGCGTGGTGGCAGTGGGAAGACAGAGAGCAATGCCGCCATTAAGAGGACGCCAACGGCAAGTACTGCCTCGTAGCGCATAAAACGCCAGTGGGTCGCTTCATTGGAGGCGCTCACAGCCTCGGAGTTAGGGCCAGCCAAGCGTGGCCCTAAGCGACCGGCATGGCGCCAGGCCAGCACTGCGATAGCACAGACCAGTGCGATCTTGACGATCAAGACGATTCCATAAGAGGTGGTCCACAGCTGAGAGAGACTCCCAAGTTCAAGAACGGCTCTAACCGCGCCGGCGCCAACGAGCAGGATGAATGCAGGTAACGCAATTGCCCCAAGGCCCGGTAGGACCTCCCGTGCGATCGCAGTCCGTAGTGGTCGTCCGCCCTTAGCCATCGCGGCTCCCCAGACCAAGAGCAGGAGGCAGACCCCTGCAAACCAGACCGCACCCGCGCCTAGGTGTATCCAGTCAACAACAATGGCTAGTCCGCGTGGGGTTGCAGAGTTGGCATGTCCCGATACCACGACAGCGCCCAGCGCACAGACGGCAGCTACGGCGGCGATCCGCGCGTTGCGCCTGACAAGCCACAGGGCCACCAGCACAAAGACGACGACCGCGATCCGAGCCACACCAGCAAGGCTTGAGAGAAAGAATGCGCTTAGTTGCGACGGTGCTAGCGAATCTGCGGCAGTGGCAGCCTCTACCAACGCTGCCGCTACAGCGAGCCCGGCGGCAAAGAGGCCAGAGTCGGCGATCAGTGAGCGCTGCCTAGCCGAGGCAGAGCTAAGCTCTGAATGACTAACGCCTGATGTAAGCAGAGAATCGGGCACCAGCCAGCGCGGACGCAACGCCGCGAGAAAGACTCCTCCGCAGAAGAGCAGTAGGGCGATGTACATCGCTGCGCGCACGATCGCGCGTAGCCAGCCCAAGCGGGCCAACGGATCGGACTGCACCGTGGCTTTTCCAACAGCAGCACTCTGTACCCCGAATGAGAATGAGCCCTCTAGTGCATGGCCGTCATCGGTCGAAACAGTCCTCCAGCTAACTCTGTAAGCCCCGCGCGGCAGTGGGCTCGCAGGAGTAATCACAACTTCATGGCGATTGTTGGTGGCCGCGCTGGCCGCGATTTCACGGCCTGCGGTTGAGTCGTGCAGCGTGGCGCCAGTCAGGCGTCCTATCAACGGCTCACTAAAATTCAGCGTGATCTGAGACGGTGGAACTTCTACGCGCTGGCCAGGGGCTGGGGTCGAACTTAGTAAGGCGGCGTGCCCGAACGCTGATGGGGCGCATAACAGCGACACCACCAATAAGCAAAGCGTGACCTCAAGGACACTGCGCAGCGACAAGACCCGGCTCATGCAGGTGGCCGTCAGCCGCCTATCTGAGACATCGTACGGGCCGGCTGGGTAAAGCCCGGCTCGTTGACGTGGTGCTTAAGCTCTTTGCGCCAGACCGCATCGCGCACGATCTGCTCCAGCTCCGCGTCATCGGCACCGGCACGCATCGGCCCGCGCAGGTCGGTTTCGTTGAGCGAGAACAGACAGGTACGAAGCAGTCCTTCTGAAGTCAAGCGGATGCGGTTGCAGTCGCTACAAAATGGTTCAGAGACCGGGTTGATGAAGCCCAGCGTGCCCTTTCCGTCAACGAAGCGGTAGAGCTTTGCAGTAGCCGATGGCTCTCGCTGGACCGGCTCTAACGGCCAGACCTCTGAGACTATCGCGCGGATCTCCTCACCACTTAAGACTTTTTCCGGCGTCCACTGGTGGTCGGCGTCAAGCGGCATAAACTCAATGAAGCGCACCTCGTATGGATGCTCGCGCGCGAACGCAGCGAAGGGGAGAACTTCATCCTCAGTAAAACCTCGCATCGCTACTGCGTTGACCTTAATCGGGTGGGCCTGTGGGAATGCTGCAAGGGCCTTTAGTCCTGCGAGAACTTGGGGCAAAGCGTCGCGCCGGGTCATCTCAAAGAAGCGATCGCGTTGGAGTGAGTCGATTGAGACGTTAAATCGGTTGATGCCAGCCGCCACTAGTGCGCCAGCGTCGCGCTCCAGCAAGAAGCCGTTGGTGGTTACCGCGAGATCCTCGATTCCCGGAATGGCCGCGATCATCCCAGCCAAACGTGGGAAGTCCTTACGGACGAGCGGCTCACCGCCAGTCAGACGCACGTCACTAACTCCCATCGAGACCAGCAAGGCGACGATCCGCTCGATCTCCTCAAAGCTAAGAACGTCAGAGCGCGCAAGCCAGGCGAGCCCTTCTGCGGGCATGCAGTACTGGCAGCGGAAGTTGCAGCGGTCGGTGACAGAAATTCTTACGTCACCAATTAGGCGCCCGTGTCCGTCGATCAGAGGTTCACGCTTCATCGGTCAAGGGTACCCTAAGGGGATGGCTAAAGCTCAGTCTGCCTATCGACGCACAGACCTAGGGCCGCCCGAAGCTCGGCCTTCTAGATGATCGGCTACGAGATCAAGAAGCTTCTCGGTGACGCGGGCGTCCTTGAGCCAGCCCCAAGCGCTTACCTTGCAGACGCCACAGAAGGCCGCGGCCTGCGCGGTGTGGCCGACCTGGTCGCTCTCCCTAAAACTACTGCCGAGGTGGCCGCAGTTGTGGCCTGGTGTTGTGCTCACGAGGTTGCCCTTATCCCGCGCGGTGGTGGTACTGGATTCGCGGCCGGAGCGGTGGCATTGAACGGCGGAGTGGTCCTCTCACTTGAGCGGATGAACGGTGTGCGCAGCTTTGATCCACAGCTATGGCGAATGCAGGTTGAAGCGGGAGTTCTGACCGCCGAGGTAAGGCGTAGGGCGCGCGAGAACGGTCTCTTCTTCCCCCCAGACCCCGGCGCGGCCGAGTCATCTCAGATTGGCGGCAATATCGCCACCAATGCTGGCGGTCCACACGCATTTAAGTACGGAGTTACTGGTGCTTGGGTGACGGGGTTGGAGGTGGTCGTGGCTCCTGGTGACGTGATTAGGGTCGGCGGCCCGATCCGCAAGGATGTCGCTGGGTATGACTTAAAGAGCCTAATTATCGGGTCAGAGGGGACCTTGGGAGTGATCACTGCGGCTTGGTTGCGCCTAATACCCGCCCCCGAGGTCGCTCTACCGGTCGTCGGCTTCTATCCGGACACCGCTAGCGGTTGTGAGGCGATCGAGCGAGTTCTTGCGCTCGGGATTCTTCCCGCCACGCTCGAGTATCTTGACCGCGCGACGATTGCAGCTGCTGCTCCAAGCTCGCCTTTTGAGATTCCAGCCCAGACCGGTTTCGTCGTAATCTCAGAAGCTGACGGTTCGCTTCAAGAGGCAACATCGGTGCGCGCAGGGCTCGTTGAAGCGCTAGAGGGTGGCTCGCTGGGGACCTCGCTGCCAGACGATCGTCGCGACGTGAGTGCACTGTGGAGATGGCGCGATGGCATCTCGCTTGCAGTTGGTGCTCAACTCGGAGGGAAGGTGAGCGAAGATATTGTAGTTCCGCTCGATCGCCTAGCCGAGGCGATCGACGCCACGATCGAGATCGGTGAGCGCCACGAACTGCCGGCCTGCAGCTGGGGCCATGCTGGGGATGGAAATCTGCACTCCACCTTCCTGGTCGCAGTTGATGATCATGGAGGACTACGTCGCGCCGAGGCGGCAGCCGAGGAGCTCTTTGACCTTGCAGTCAGGCTGGGTGGATCGGTCTCAGGAGAGCACGGAGTCGGCTGGGTCAAGCGCCACGCACTAGAGCGCCAATGGTCGCCGCGCGCCCTAGACCTTCACGCGGCCGTCAAAGCGGCATTTGATCCACAGGGCGTAATGAACCCCGGCAAGAAGCCAGATCGCGCGATCAGGAAGCCAGAGCAATGATCGCCGGACTCATTCTTGCCGCGGGAGCCAGCCGTCGTTTTGGAGCGATCAAGCAGCTTGCGCAGCTAGAAGGGCGCCCACTTCTGGCACACGCCGTAGATGCGATGAGTGGGGTTGAAGAGATCGATGAGATTCTGGTGGTGCTCGGTAGCAGTGCTCGGGAGATCGCTGATGGAGTGGACCTCACGAAGGTAAATGTCTTGGTTTGTGATCAGTGGCACGAGGGGATGGCTGCACCGCTACGTGCTGGCGTTCAGAGGCTAGCTCAACACGGTGCAGACGCTGTGGTGATTACGCTCGCCGATCAGCCCCTGATTACATCGGAGGCTATCGCTGCTGTGATCGCGTGCGCTGGGCCGCTCAGCCAGGGAGCACGAGCAACTTATGGCGGACGGCCAGGCCATCCGGTGTTGATCAAGAAGGAGCTTTTCGCTCACGTTGGCGAGCTTCGCGGCGATGTCGGTGCTCGCGAGATACTGAGCGCGGCGAAGCTATCTGAGTGCGAGTGCCAAGGGATCGGTAGCGACCGAGATTTCGACACCCCCGACCTTCTCTAAGTAGGCGTTGACGGGGAGCTAGTCGCGCAAGACCATCACCGAGACCAGCGCTGCGGCGAAGCCGAGCTGGCCAAAGGAGAGCGCGATGCCGAGATTGTCGGCACCCAGGGCGCCAGCGATTGCGCTCACAACGGCGAAGGCCCCGATCATGATGGCAAGGTCACGCAGCATCAGAGATCAGACTCTAACTCCCCGCAGTCGCTTGTGCCTCTAGCAGGGCAGTAAGGCCAGGCACGTCGACTCCTGGCTCTTGTTCATCTAGCCAGGCCATCGCGGTGCGGCGCCCGCCTAGCGCCCGCAGTCCGCTTGCGCCGTGTTCGGCTAAGAAGTCAGCTAAAGCGTGACGGCGACGGGCTTGGAGGCGCCTTGGGCCTACGTCGGCGCCAGCCCAGTGGGTGTCGATCGCGGCGATTAACTCAACGATCCCGCTCAGTGGTGCTATCGCTGAGACAGAGATGACTTCGGTCTGGCGTGCTCCAAGCGACCGTAGCGCTGCGGAAAGGTCGCGGCGAGCACTCAAGGCGACTTGACCGAGGTCGGCCTTGGTGACGACTAAGACATCAGGGGTCTCCATGATTCCCGACTTCAAGAACTGTAGGACGTCTCCAGAGCCTGGCTGGACTACTACGACATTGGTGTCTACAACGTCTGCGACATCGGTCTCTGACTGGCCGACCCCTACGGTCTCGATAACCACGACGTCGAAGGCCACTGAGAGCGCTTGGGCCCCGGCGCGCGTCGCCGGCGCAAGTCCGCCAAGCTGCTCGCCTGCCGCCGTGGAGCGGATGAAGATCTCGCTGTCACCTGGGTCTACCACGATCCGTGCACGGTCTCCTAGCAGCGAGCCGCCGGAGCGCTTAGAAGATGGGTCAACGGCCAAAACTGCCACGCTGCGCCCGTCGCTGCGCCACGCTGCGACTAACGCTGAAAGCAGGGTCGACTTCCCAGCCCCGGGAGGGCCTGTCACGCCGATCAGATGCCCTGTGGCGTCGTGGCCGATCGCCGCCGGGGAGGTCTCTCGCAGGAGGTTGGCCGACTCTACTCTGCTGGCCGGTGACCTGTTCTCAACTAGGTTTAGGGCCGCTGGTGCTGCACTTAGATCCCCGGCCCTCAGCCGGGCACCGAGAGTGGCACCATCAGTCAGATCACTCACGGCTACGCAGGGACGTCGTTGTGTCTGGCCACGAGTGCCACGATGTCACGCATGATGGCAGTCAGGTCGAAATCCTTAGGGGTGTAGACGGCAGCGACGCCCGCATTTCGCAGTGCTGTGACGTCAGCGTCGGGGATGATCCCGCCGACAACAACTGGAGAGTCAACATCGGCTGCTCGTAGAGCGTCGACCACGGCCGGGATCAGCTCCCGGTGCGAGCCACTCAATATCGACAGGCCGATCACATGGACGCCCTCCTGAGCGGCCGATGCGGCGATCTGGGCTGGGGTCAGTCTGATCCCTTCATATACGACGTCCATCCCAACATCGCGGGCGCGGACTGCGATCTGCTCGGCGCCGTTTGAGTGTCCGTCGAGGCCAGGCTTGCCGACGAGAATCTTCAGGCGTCGACCAAGCGCGCCCGAGACGCGTTCGACTTCGTCACGGATCTCACGCAGATCGTCATCTCCGATCGGGCCAGATGCCTCCCCAACGCCAGTTGGTGCGCGGTATTCGCCGAAGACTTCGCGTAGCGTTTGCGACCATTCGCCAGTGGTCGCCCCGGCACGAGCCGCAGCGATCGTCGGGATCATTATGTTGGCGCTCTCGTCCCGCGCAGTAGCTGAGAGTTGGTCTAGCGCAGCGGATACCGCAGCCTCATCGCGTCGCTCTCGCCAGTCAGCTAATGCTGCCTTTGCCTGGGTCTCTGTCTCTGCATCGACCACTAGGATCCCACCCTCAGAGTCAGTGGTCAGCGGCGAATCTTCGGTCTCGGTGAAGCGGTTCTGTCCGACTACCGTCAAATCTCCGGACTCGATACGGCGTATGCGCTCACGGTGGGAGTCCACTAGGGCGGCCTTCATATAGGAGACCGCCTCAACCGCCCCGCCATGCTCAGCCACGATTGCTATTTCGGCTCGCGCTCCCTCCAGGAGCTCTGCGACGAGCCCGTCCATAACGATCGAACCTTCGAAGATATCCGGGTATTCGAGAATGTCGGTCTCAAAGGCCAAGACCTGCTGAATTCGCAGCGACCACTGCTGATCCCACGGTCGTGGGAGTCCGAGAGCCTCGTTCCAAGCAGGCAGTTGAAGGGCGCGGGCTCGGGCGTTGCGTCCAAGCGTGACCGCTAGAGCCTCCAAGACGATGCGCTGAACGTTATTTTCAGGCTGAGCCTCGGTGAGTCCAAGCGAGTTGACTTGGACTCCGTAGCGAAACCGCCTTGCGGCGGGGTCTGTCACGCCGTAGCGATCGCGACCCAGCTCGTCCCAGACGATTCCCATCACGCGCAATTTGGCGTGCTCCTCAATGAAGCGAACGCCTGCGTTGACAAAGAAGGAGATCCGAGAAAAGACCTGAGGCATCAGGCTCTCGTCGACGCGCTCGCGCACTGCATCTAGGACGGCGATCGCATTTGACATCGCAAATGCGATCTCTTGTACGGGGGTAGCCCCGGCCTCTTGGAGGTGGTAGGAACAGATGTTGATTGGATTCCATTTTGGAACTTCGGAGACTGTGTAGGCGACCATGTCGGCGATCAGTCGCATCGAGGGAGCGGGGGGGAACGCATAGGTTCCGCGCGATAGGTACTCCTTGAGGATGTCGTTTTGGGTAGTGCCTTGGAGCAGGGACTGGTCGACTCCCTGCTCTTCGGCGGCGACGATATAGAGCGCCAGTAGCCAGGCAGCCGTGGCGTTGATCGTCATCGAGGTATTCATCTCGTCGAGCGGAATACCGTCAAGCAGCGTGCGCATGTCGCCGCTGTGGGCGACCGGTACGCCCACTTTGCCCACCTCGCCGCGGGCGAGCTCGTGGTCGGCGTCGTATCCGGTTTGGGTGGGGAGATCAAAGGCGATCGAGAGTCCCGTCTGGCCTTTGGCAAGGTTGCCGCGGTAGAGCTCATTGGACTTAGCGGCCGTGGAGTGGCCCGCATAGGTCCTAATCATCCAAGGTCGATCGGGATGGGGCAGGCGGTGATCCATGCCGCTGATTGTAAGGTGATCGGCAATGGACACCATTGATGTCAAGCACCTCGGCCAAGAAAATATCGTCGCGATCTTTAGGCAGGACGATTTCTTAATCGACTGTGGCCCGCAGTCATGCGAGGCTACGCTGCTCGAAGAGCTCGGCGATTGGCGCCCGCGCGCGCTGCTTTTAACCCACATTCACTTCGATCACGCAGGTGCCGCCGGTGCGCTGGTACGCCGCTGGCCCGATCTCGAGGTTTACGTGCATGAGCGCGGCGCTCGCCATCTTGTAGATCCAGAGCGGTTGGTCGATAGCGCGACTCGCCTCTACGGCGATCGATTCGATCTTCTGTGGGGGGAGGTTGTTCCAATCCCGCAAGAGAACATCCGGGCGATTGTTGGCGGCGAGACGTTATTTGATGATTTTGAAGTTGCCTACACGCCGGGGCACGCCTCACACCACGTCAGCTACTTTCATCGGCCCTCCGGCGTAGCCTTTGTCGGAGACGTGGCGGGCGTACGTATCCCTCCCTCGCGCATAACGATCGCTCCTACGCCGCCCCCCGATATTGACGTTGAGGCATGGCACAGCTCACTCGATGCGATAGCGGCCTGGAATCCAACGGCGTTGGCCTTAACTCATTTTGGCGTCGTCGAGGATGCCCAGGAGCAGATCGCAGCGGTCAGAGTAGCTCTTGACGGGCAGGCCGAAATGGCGCGTACGCTCAGCGAAGAAGAGTTCGTGGCAGAGATGGGCGTGCGTCAAGGTCGAGGCGAAGACCCAGAAACGGCTGCCTTCTTCGAGCAGGCAGCAGCCAAGGCCCAACTTTGGGCTGGCCTTACCCGCTACTGGCAAAAGCGGGCATAGACGACTAACGTGGTCGACATGACACCCTCAAGGCCAAAGATAACGATCGACCCCGAAAGCTTTAAAAAGGTCATTTCGCTGGAAGCATTTGCTTGCGAGCTGCCGACCGACGAGATTCCGGCCCAAGGGATGAGCTCCGACGCTGCTTATCTCGCGATCAACTACGAGATGGAGCTTGATGGGGACCCACGCCACAATCTGGCGACCTTCGTAACGACCTTCATGGACAACCATGCCCGCAAGCTGATCTCGGAGAATCTTCACCGCAATTTCATCGATCACGCCGAATATCCTCAGACCGCTGAGATCGAACAGCGGTGTATTCGGATGCTTTCTAAGCTCTATCACGCTCCGGAGGGAGCGCAGCCGATGGGAGCTCGTTGCCAAGGCTCCTCCGAGGCGATCATGTTGGGCGCCTTAGCAATGAAGTGGCGTTGGCGCGCCAAACGTGAGGCCGCTGGCCAAGATACTGCCAAGCCCAACCTTGTCTACGGAGCTGACGTTCACGTTGTCTGGGACAAGTTCTGCCGCTACTTCGATGTCGAGCCGCGCGAGATCCCGCTTACCCCGCAACGGTTCACGATCGGGCCCGATGATGTGGCGCCACATATCGACGAGAACACGATCGGCGTGGTCGGTGTGATCGGGACAACATTTACCGGGGAGAACGATGACATCGTCGGGATAAACGATCTGCTCGTAAAGATTAAGAGAGATCGCGGTCTCGACATTCCACTGCACGCTGACGGCGCGAGCGGCGGATTCGTGATGCCATTTATCTACCCCGATCATCCGTGGGATTTCCGCCTCGAGCAGATGAGCTCGATCAACGTCTCGGGCCATAAGTTCGGCCTCGTCTATCCAGGGATCGGCTGGTTGATCTTCCGTGATCGAAGCGAGCTGCCCGAGGACCTCGTGTTCTATGAGAACTACCTCGGAAAGGTGGATGCGACTTTCACCCTGAACTTCTCGACGGGGGCCGCGATGGTCCTAGCCCAGTACTACAACTTTCTCCACTACGGCCACGACGGCTATCAGGCGATCATCGAATCAATGAAGCGAAACGCCGACGATCTCGCAGACCGGATCGCTGCGATGGAGGAGTTTGAGGTCTTAACTCCCGAGGTGCAGCTGCCACTCGTCGCGTTCACTGTCGCTGAAGGACAGTCATTTACCGCCTACGAAGTGGCCGACCAACTCGCACGGATCCGTGGTTGGATGGTGCCTGCCTACGCTCTTCCTAACAACGCCCAAGAGACCGTAATGCTGAGGATCTTGGTTAAGGAGAATCTTGGGCGCTCGCTAATTAACCAGCTCGTCAAGGACATCGCCGAAGCCGTGGCTACGCTCAAAAGCCAAGCAAGCGGCAAAGGCTCAGGGCCGGTCGCCGTCCACACCGGCACCGGATACTAAGAGACCTCAACTTGGGCCAGACGATCGAGCTTCCCCGCACCGCAGGGCCGGGGTCGGGAACGGGTGGCCCATGGCGCGTAATCGTGCGCAACGACAATCACAATACCTTTGACCACGTCGCCAACACATTAGCGCGCCACATAGCGGGCGTTACTCTGGCCGGCGGCTTCAAGCTAGCCGACCAGATACATCGCACAGGGCTAGCGATTGTTTGGAGCGGCGAGTTAGAGGTTGCTGAGCTCTACTGGGAGCAGCTAAGAGATGCGGGCCTGACGATGGCACCGCTCGAGCAAGGGTAGGCGCGTCTACTCGGGCGCGACTAGTCCAGCAGCGCCGCTTACCAACTCTTGTGAGCCAGCAACCGTCGCGCTGCCTGCGCAGAGTTGATCGGCCCAGCCGTAGACCAGCGGCACTTGGTAGTAGCCGGAGTTCAGTGCGCGCCAAGCACAGAACCGCTCCCCATACCAGTAGCGCTCAAAGTCCAGCGGGTCCGCGAAGGTCGCGGTCTGGAGGAACTTGTAGCGGTCATCTCGCATGCGGAAGAGCTCGTAGTGACTGGCGCCAAAACGCAGCGCCGCTGGGGCGATCTCTTCGAGAGCGCTTTGGAGCTTGTCCCCGCGCATCCCTGTTGCATACCAAGGGATATGAACTACTCCACCTCGACTTGCGGCCATTAGGCACCAACCTCCGCTGTGATTGCTCTCGGGCCTTGGGCGGTCCGCCCGGTGTCGCACTCTTGCGCACCGACGAGGATCGCGATCTTTCCCAAGTGTTTGTTGTCGTGCATAAGTTGGTGGGCGCTGGCGACTTCAGAGAATTCCATAGTGCGCCACAGGACCGGGCGAATCTTAGACTGTTGGATCAATGCGTTGGCCTTATTGCACTGCCACGCGTTAGCAAAGTGCGAGCCAATGATCTGCTTCTGTCGCATCCAAAGGTAGCGGACGTCGAAGTCGAGGTCGTATCCTGAGGTCGCCCCGCAGATGACAACCTTTCCAAACGGTTTAACCGTGAAGACCGAAGTCGGAAAGGTCGCCTTCCCAACGTGTTCAAAGACAATGTCAGGGGAGTCGCCAAGGATCTCCTTCACGCGCTTGGCAAAACGACGCGACTCAGCGAAACGAGCCTTCTCTTCCTCTTCGCTCTCGCCACCCTTTCTCATCATCCCTTCAAACTCATTGCGGTTGATGAAGCCGACCGCGCCAAGCGATTGAACTAGGGCGCCCTTCTCATCAGAGGAGACGACTCCAACGGAGTCGGCACCGGCTAGCTTGCAGAGTTGGGTGGCAAAGACACCCAATCCACCAGCCGCTCCCCAGATTAGGACCTTATGTCCAGGCTGCAGTCCGGCCTGGTCCATCAGCATGCGGTATGCGGTGAAGTAGGTCAGGCCGTAGGAGGCAGCCTCTTCCCAAGAGAGGTGCTCGGGCTTTGGAAGCAGCTGTTGGGCTTGGACCTTGGTGAACTGAGCGAATGAACCCCAACTAGTCTCGTATCCCCAGATCTTCTGCGAGGGGGCTGCCATCGGGTCATGGCCGTGGACCTCGGGGTCCTCATAAGAGGCCTGATTGCAGTGCAGGACCACTTCGTCGCCGGGCGCCCAGCGGGTGACGCCTTCGCCTACCTTCCAGACTATTCCAGCAGCATCCGAGCCGCCGATATGGTGGTCTTCGTCGGGGTGAGAGCGAAAGACTGAAACAGGCGTTCCAAGCGCGGCCCAGACGTTATTGAAGTTCACACCGGCGGCCATAACGCGAACGACGACCTCGAATGCGCCGGGCTCTGGTGTCTCGATCTCTTCTAGCTTGAACGCGTCAGTGGGCTGACCCTCACGCTCGGCGCGGATGACCCAAGCGAGCATCGTCGGTGGCAGTTCGCCGAGCTCTGTTGTCATATCTGCAATTTGATCGATATTGAGGGGCATAATCTCGTATCTGTGATTCGGTGGGGACTGGGGCGTTATCTAGTCACCATGATCGTATAGATGGGCGCCCAAGGTCGTCGTGGGGCCCGATTATATTAAAGACCGGGCCGATCTCTGGCGCCTAAGTCGCGGCCGAGGGTCGGTCTGAGATCAGCACCCAGGCCGCCCAGGCCGCTGCCAAGAGAACGATCGCTGCGGTCAGTAGGGCGCTAGGGCAGCAGCAGTTCGTTTTGGGACGACTTGCGCTGCGCCCTAACCACAAGGGTCGCTGGCGCGATAGCCTGGTCTGCAACATGCAGCGTGTAACGCCCGGCCTGCGCATTAACCTGAATCTGACCCGTATTGGTTGGCTTCACCGCTGCGGTGCTCTGTGTAGTTCCCGGCGCTGACGGGCTTGAGTCGCTTTCGAGTGTGATCACCTGGGAGGCATCGCTCTGGTTGGTGATGATTAAGACGATCGGTCCCGCGCCTATCTCTGAGGGGTTAAGGATGACCTGCGAATCAGATATTGCAGCGGACAGAGTGATCGGCGCTGGAGGCCGGTTGTCGTTGTTGTATTTGTCATCGGCACAGCCAGTCACTGCAACGAGTACCAACAAAACCAGTAGTCCAAGCGGACGTTTAAGGCTTTTGGCGATTGAGTTGGTCTGCTGCATCGGTCGGCCCCCGGCCAGCTTAAGGCTTTTGGGGCTAGGAGCCTATGGACCAGTCAGACTACTTGACTGGCGGGTGAGCCTGTTCGATGGCCGAGGCCGTCAGGGTAGCTCGCTGGGCACCGAGATCTGCCAGTTCATCTTGGAGTAGTGACCAGCCCTCCTCCTCTGCTTGGGCGTACTCGCTCCCTGTGAGATCTCGCAGCCGTTCGCTGTAAGCCATCCACGCGGCCTGAGTGAGCTCATCAAGCTCTTCGAGTCGTGCGTTGTTATCGCGCTGAGGGGTTACCGTAGTCATATAAGCGCTCCCTTCGATGGTTGACCGATGAACGTAGTAACACTGTAGCGACCCGGACGGCGCGACTCTCTCCATGGCCGTCGTTGGAGCTAGTTACTCGGGCTTGTTGCGAAGGGAAGCTTGACTATCTCGGCCGTTATATCGCCCGATCCAACCTCGACGGTCTCGCCTAGCTGTGCCTCTCTGCGAACCAACGCCAGCCCAATTGGACCGAAGGTGGGGGAGATGGCTGCGGAGGTCAAGGTGCCAAGGAGTCGGTCGTTGCCCGCAGAGCTCAGAGCGTCGCCTGCTGCGGCAGGGGCACTCAAAGCCAGTCCACGTAGATGCCTGTTGGGTTTGCCCTTATAAAAGAGGCGCGCGACCGTCTCTTGGCCCACATAACAGCCCTTAGTGAAAGAGACCGCACGAGCGTTTAACTCTGCCTCTTGTGGGATCACCGTGTCATCTAAGTCAATCCCGTAGCGCGGCCGCCCACTCTCAACGCGAAGAGTTTCATCGGCCTCGTCGCCGATCGCGATCGCGCCGCGGCCCAGTAGCGCACCGGTAACCGATTGGGTCTCACTTGCCGCGCAGATGAGGTCAACGCCAAGGTCTGTGGCGACGGCCACCGTGGACAGCCCATCGACTTCAAGGGGCGCGCTCGCATACTCTTGGGCCCCCAAGAGTCCGGCGCCGGCGACTTCTCGGGCGTGGGGTCCAATCAACGAAATCAGGCCCTGTTCAAGCGTCCGTTTGTGAACTTCAATCTGATAGCCGATGCGATGGCGATGGATCATCGTGAAGAGCTCTTGAAGTGTTGACCGTTCGGTGTCGAGAAAGAGTTCGTCTCCGAGATTGAGCACGCGTAGATCGCCGCGCATCTTGCCCTTTGGAGTTAGGAAGGCTGCGTAGCAGCCTTGACCAACTGCGAGCGCTAAGACGTCATTGGTCACCTGGCCTGTGAGGAACTCTTTCGCTTGGGCCCCAGTCAACGCCATCTTGCCGCGCGCCGAGCGATCTATTAAGCCACAGCTGGTTGTTAAGACGTGGTGTTCGAAGGCGAGTTGCTCGGCGTCCATCGCCCGAGGATAGCCGCAGAACGGGGGACAGCTTTAAAAGATGGCCTGGCGAACTAATTTAGACATGGCATAATCAAGAGATGCCTACTGCTAATACTTCTTCTCACTCGGCGCGCTGGGCTCGACGAGAAACCACCGAGGCCGTTGAGGATTACGTTAAAGCGATCTATACGCTTGGCCAGCGCGATTCGCCGGTGACAATTAATGCGATCGCGGCACGGCTCGGGGTCAGCGCGGCTTCGGCGTCAGCCATGGTCCGCAAGCTCGATCAACGTGGGTTGGCCGTTCATCCAGCCTACGGAGGCGTTGGGCTCACGGATGCCGGTGAACACGTAGCCCTTGAGGTCTTGCGCCACCACCGCCTCCTGGAGCTATATCTGGCAGAGGCGCTTGGGATGCCTTGGGACCGCGTCCACGAAGAAGCTGAAATTCTCGAGCACGTGCTCTCTGATGAGCTTGAAGAGATCATTTCGGCCAAGCTTGGACACCCCACAATCGACCCGCACGGGGACCCAATTCCTGCTCGGGATGGAAAGTTCCACGAGCCAGCCACTGATTCATTTGCTGATTTAGGCGCAGGGGCTCAAGGCGTCTTTGTACGGGTCTCGGATTCCGAGCCAGCGATGCTGCGCTACCTCTCAGAGCGGGGAATATCCCCCGGGGACAGCTTTGAGGTAGTTGAGCGGCAGCCGTTCGGTGGCCCACTGTTTGTCCGCTTTGGCAGCGAGGTGCACGTTCTCGGCGGCGACCTCGCGGCAGCGATGCGTGCTGAGGTCCGTCGGTGAGCCACCCCGGCTCAGGATCTACTGGCTCAGACGGCAGTTTGCCGATTTCATCGATAGCCCAGACGCTGCCCGCGCCTGATCTGAGCCCGCTAGAAACCTTGCGCTCGCGTGGCCGCATGCGATCTGCAATCGGCCTATTAGGCCCGGCATTCGTAGCAGCGATCGCATATGTTGATCCCGGCAACTTTGCGACCAATATCGCAGGCGGCGCCAAGTACGGCTACCTGCTGCTCTGGGTGATCCTGGCGGCCAACCTGATGGGAATGCTGATCCAGAATCTCTCCGGCAAGGTCGGCATCGCCACCGGAAGCAACCTCGCAGAGCTCTGTCGCGAACACTTCCCTCGTGCAGTAAGCCGAGGGCTGTGGGTTCAGGCCGAGTTGATCGCGATGGCAACTGATCTAGCTGAGTTCATCGGTGCGGCGATCGCCTTGAATCTGCTCTTTGGGGTCCCCCTGTTTCCGGCTGGGCTGATCACTGGGGTTGTTGCCTTCGGAATTCTCGGCTTACAGGGCCGCGGCTATAGGCGGTTCGAGCTTGCCATCGGAGGGATGCTGGCAGTGATTCTGCTGGGTTTTCTCTATGACACCTTGGCAATCGGAGCTGACGCAAAAGGCGTGTTAGAGGGCTTTGTTCCGCACTTTGACGGAGCGGACTCGATCCTTTTAGCGACCGCGATCTTGGGCGCCACAGTGATGCCGCACGTGATTTATCTGCACTCAGCATTGACTCAGGATCGAATTGCGCCCCGCAACTTGGCTGAGCGCCGGTGGCTGCTGCGCTGGCAGCGGATCGACGTCTTCATCGCCATGGGGATAGCTGGTCTGGTCAATATGGCGATGCTGATCGTGGCCGCATCGCTCTTTCATGACGCCGGTCTAACTAACATCACTTCGATCGAAGCTGCCTACGCGGGCTTTAAGGATCTCGTTGGTCCCGGCGCGGCCCTTGCCTTTGCGCTGGCGCTACTGGCCTCGGGATTTGCATCTTCGAGCGTCGGTACTTATGCGGGC
Source organism: Solirubrobacterales bacterium (assembly GCA_947474595.1). Lineage (GTDB taxonomy): Bacteria > Actinomycetota > Thermoleophilia > Solirubrobacterales > Solirubrobacteraceae > CANJIV01. The sequence continues at coordinate 27,669 of CANJIV010000010.1, read as the reverse complement.
CAGGTAGTGATGCAGGGCTTTATCGCCCGCACGATCCCGATTGTGGCCCGTCGCCTAATTACTATGACCCCGGCGTTGATCGTCCTCGCCGTGGGATTAAACCCCTCGCGGGCTCTAGTGCTTAGCCAGGTGGTGCTCTCCTTTGGAATCCCCTTCGCCTTAGTCCCGCTCATCTTGTTGACCCGGCGGCGAGAGGTGATGGGCGCATTAGTCAACCGCCCGATCACCACCGTGGCAGCGACGGTGGTGGTTGCGATGATCATCGCCCTCAACGCCTTCCTGATCCTCGATACCTTCGTCATCTGAGCTTAGACGGGACTCTCCCACTACACTTATCAACCATGGGACTCGCGCAGACCTTCACCGAAGTAGTCGATTCTCTGACCGACGATTGGACCGACCTAGAACTTGATCTACGGATCTTCGACGAGAGCCGTTACATCGACGCAGCGACCTATCTCGTTACATGTAACGCGCAGCCCTACTCCCGCCACGACTGGCACTGGCGCCTACTTGTAGCCCATCGATTCGGACACGCGGCCGCCGTTCCGGCGGTACACACAGCGCTGACCCTGCTCGACGACGCAGAGATCGAGGGAGAGCTCGTGGTGCGCGAGGTACGCGTCGGCCGGGTCGAGGTCACCCAGATGTGGGGTCGACCCGAGTCGATGAAAGAGCAGTTTCGCCAGATCCGTTCGCAGTAGTCCAGATGGCACGCGTAGTAGCGCTGGTTCCGGACTTACTGTTTGGCTCTCGCCTGCTGGCTTTGCTAGAGAGCGCCGGTTACGAAGTGGCGCTTTGTTCTACCGAAGACCAGGCACGAGCCGCCGCCGTGGGAGCCGACCTTTTGATCGCCGATCTCAGCATAGATCCCGAAGTTGGGGTCGTGTTGGTGCAAGCGATGAACGCCAACGGCGAGTGCGATGAGCTGGCGACGGTCGCGGTCTACTCCCACGTCGATGCCCAAACGCGTGCGCGCGCTCAAGCTGCCGGTTTTGATCTCGTAGTGCCCCGCTCACGGATGGTGCGCGAGGGCGGCGACCTAGTGGCTGGACTGCTTGGGGGCAAGGGTTGAGGTGGGTTGGTCTCTACTAGTACACGCCTTCGGCCAATCGCTGAGATAGACTCACAAGTAATGCGCCGGCGGGTCACATTCTCACGTAATCTCACGCTCTCTCTATCGCGCACTTGTCAGTGTTTTTGTAAGTACTGTTCCTTCGCGACACACAAGCCTCACCTCTACTCACCAGAAGAGGTAAATGAGATTCTCGACGGGGCACAGAAGCGCAGTATCAAAGAGCTTCTGATCCTCACGGGCGAGCGGCCCGAAGTAGTTCCCGAGGTTGCCCAGCGGCTGCGAGCCTACGGCCATGACGACTTCACTGCCTACGTTGTTTGGGTCTGTGAGCAGGCCTTAGAGCGCGGCCTCTTGCCTCATACAAATCTCGGGGTTCTCTCGCGCGAGGATCTGGCCCGGTTGCGCGAGGTGACCGCTTCACAAGGGTTGATGCTGGAGTCAGTCAACCCCGACCTAGTCGCCCACCAGGGGTCGCCGACCAAGCATCCGGCAAGGCGGCTAGAGACGATCCGTTGGGCTGGAGAGCTCCAGATTCCGTTCACATCGGGGATCTTGGTGGGGATTGGCGAGTCTGAAGCCGATCGCATCGCTTCCTTAGAGGCGCTCGCTGAGGTACAGAACGAGTTCGGCCACATCCAAGAGGTAATCCTGCAGAACTTTGTGCCGCACGAGCGCTACTACGGCCAAGAGCCGGCCGAGATTGCCGACAAGGCTTCAGAGCAGTACTGGCGCACGGGCGTAGCCGACGGCCCGCAGTTGGAGCTTCCCCAGTGGGCCTGTGAGGTCACGATCGAAGACATGAAACGACTGATCGTTGAGGCGAAACGACTGATGCCCGATGTCGGCATTCAGATTCCGCCGAATCTGGCCGACTGGTGGCCGGAGCTAGTCGAGGCTGGTGCTACCGATTTGGGTGGTCTTAGCGCCAACGGTGATCACATCTCGCCAGAGCACCCCTTTCCCTCTCCACACCAGGTTCGTAAGCGTCTCAGCGCCGACGGGGTGGCCCTGACCGAGAGGCTCTGCGTGTACCCGCAGTACATCGATAGCGAGTGGGTCGCCCAAGGCGTGCTGGACACAATCCGCCAGCGCTACTGGAGCTTCATCCCGCGACGGGGATCGGGCAGGACCCAGGCGCGTGAGATCCGCAGTGATCTTGTCAGCGGGGCGATCGAGAAAGGCGCTCAAGGCGAGAAGCTAAGCGAGGATGAGCTAACTGCGCTTTTCGCAGAGAACAGGCCAGAGGTGATCGAGGAGATGCGGATCGCTGCCGACGAGCTTCGCGCCCGCTTAAATGGTGATCTGGTGACCTTTGTTGTCAACCGCAACATCAATGTCTCAAACATCTGCATCGTCGGCTGCGCGTTCTGCGGCTTTGGCCAGGGCAAACGCTCCCCCGACGCATACGAGCACGATGAGGATGAGTTCGTGGCACGGATCAACGATGCGGTTGCCTTCGGTGCCACGGAGCTGTGTATTCAGTCTGGGATCCATCCCGACTGGGGCCTTGAGGACTATCTCAGCTGGCTGCGTCTCGCCAAAGCAACCGCGCCCCATCTGCACTTACACGCCTACAGCGCAATGGAGATCGATCACATGTGCGTGGTCTCTGGGTTGCCTCCATCAGAGGTCTTCGCCCGTCTCGCCGACGCTGGTTTGGGCTCTACCCCTGGCACCGCTGCCGAGGTGCTCCATGACGGCGTACGTGAGCGCATCTCACCGAACAAGTTGCCTGTGGCGCGTTGGGTCGAGATCATCGAGGCATCACACAACGCTGGCCTGCGTTCGACGGTCACGGTGATGTTTGGACACATTGAAGAGCCGTGGGAGCTGGCAGAACACATGCGTGTGGTCAGAGATCTCCAGGAACGCACCGGCGGCTTCACTGAGTTTGTTCCGCTCTCCTTCATCCCCTTCCACACTCTCTTGGGCCGCACCCATGGAGTCGAGGAGATAAGCCGCGAGGAGAACCTAAAACACACTGCAGTATTTCGCCTTGCTTTGGGCGAGACGATTACTAGCCTTCAGGCCAGTTGGGTCAAGATGGGCCTTGATGCGGCGACCGAGTCGCTGCGTTGGGGCGTCAATGACCTGGGCGGAACGTTGATGGAGGAGAGCATTAGTCGGCTCGCCGGTAGCTACCACGGAGTTAAGCTGGAACCCGGCGATCTAATCGCAGCGGCCCATGGAGCCGGACGCCCTGCCGCCGAACGTAGCACGCTGTACGAGATTCTTAGGCGCTATGAGCTGCCGGTCACGGCAGCGATCTCCTAGCCGCTAGCGAAAGAGATCTTCCGAGCTGGGGCGCAGGAGTTCTAGGGCTCCTGGTCCGTCGTCGACGGTTACGTGTTGAGCGAGGCCCCGAATCCGGACCGCTGGCTCGCGCGAGTCTTTTGATCGGACTAGGTCTGCCGCTGCCGCCGCCTGGTCTGCGATCGCTATCCATGTTGCGTGTAACTCCTGCCCACGGGAGTCGGTTCGTCCACGCCAGTCATCGAGGGCCGCTAACCCAGCGCAGCCGATTGCAATCTCACATTGGCCATTGCGCCATGCGCGACCGAATGAGTCTGTGATCAGCACCGCAGGCCGCACGGAGGTCAGCTCACCGAGTCGGCTGCGCAGATTGCGAGCCGATGCATCAGGGTCTTTTGGCAGGAGAGTGAGCTGGTCGTCGGCACCAGAGTTAGATGCGTCGACGCCCGCATTTGCGCAGACGAAGCCGTGGTGTGTAAGGCAGATTAGGACCCCGTGATCGGCACGGATCAGCTCGGAGGTTTCCTCTAGGACGACCTCGACGTGCCGCGGATCTTTGTCGTGAGCGCTCGCCAACGCAACTGCCCTCGGGCTAGGCCTTACATCTGCCAAATCACGCGTGCGCCCCTCGGCCTTAGAGATCACTTTGTGGGCTATCGCCAGGAGGTCTCCTTCTTGGAAGCCGCCAATCTTCTCTGCGCACTCTGCGATCCGTGCTGCGAGGTCATCGCCGGCAGCGATCTCTGGCAGGCCGGGAATCGCGTCGAGTATCAGGTCGGGCATCTCTACAGCTTAAGAGGTGCTGGCGCCAGCGAGTTGAGCCAGTGCCGCGCGCGTCCGTGGTGCTGCATCAGGGCGGTCGGCTATCGCGTCACACAAGGCCTCTAAGTCGTCTGGAGTGTCAACGTCAAAGCCAAGCGAAGTAACCACCTCCACTCGGACCGCGACTCCTGCTGCCGTTGCTAGGTCGACATGGCGAGCGCAGCTCAGTGGACCAAAAGCAGGAGCGATAACTCCTGGAGGGGTAAGCAGAAGGGCATTGGTGCCACTGCCGTGGCGGTCTGGGACGACCAGAACCGATGGCTCGACGGCTGCTTGGCGCAGGAGCTGGGAGAGCTGCGACGGATCTACCCCCGGTGTGTCACCGGCAACCAGAAGTACACGGTCGCCACCGGCGGCGGCCGGGTGCAGAAGCCCTTGCTCTGCTGCTGCGCTTTGGCCGTCTTCGAAGCGGTCGATGACTGTGTGGGCGCCGCTATCAGCGGCTAGCTCCAACATGCCTTCGTCGCTTGAGACGACGACCACAGCGTCGATCTCATCTACTTCCATCAACGCCTGGAGGACGTCGCCAACCATCGCGGCCGCTAGCGCTCGTCGGGCGTCAGCGTCTAGCCCGGCCGAGAGTCGTTGCTTAGCGAGGGTGAACCGTTTAACTGGAAGGACTGCGATCGTCTTGATCATCATCGTGGAGTCTATTGCGATAGACCTTGCGCGAACCTAAGGATTTCATATGCAAGGCTCATCGCTTGGTCGAGGGTGTCCATTCTGGTTCTAGTACGCAGCGATGGGCAAAGGTCGTACTGTTCGTCGCAGACAAGACCATCGATCACGGATCGATAGTGCTCGGCGATTCCAGCCGCATCGACCGAGAGTCCTGCCCACTGCATACAGGCGGCCGTGGGCCCTTTGAGCACCGTCCCCGCCACGATCGGGCTGACAGCTACGACGGCTGCGCGCGCTGCGGCTAAGGCCTCCAAGACTCCACCGACGGCGAGGATCGGCGCGATCGAGATGATTGGGTTCGACGGACCAATGATGATCGCCCGAGCGCAGGCGATGGCCTCTAGTACCTCATCAGTGGCGGCGGCATGTTCGATGCCGGAGAAGTTGATGTCTTGGATCGGTCCGGCGCCTTGTTCGCGGATAAGGAACTCCTGAAGCCCAATCTCCCGATCGCGGGCGCGTACGCGGGTTCGTACGGGTGAGTCGCTCATCGGGAGGATCTTGGCCTCGGTTATCCCAAGTTGGGCCGTGAGGTCGGCAAGCGCTTGCGTGAGGGTCGCGCCTTGATCTAGGAGTTGCGCTCGATGCTTGCAGATAGCGAGATCGCGGTCGCCGAGGTTGAACCAGATCTCCTCGCCATCGGCACGCCGTTGCGCCATCGCTTCAAAGGTGTCATCAGCTAACCCCCAGCCGCGGTCGTCGATTAGATCTGCAAGGCGATAGGCGCAGAGGTCAGGGTCTGGCGACACGTGGGTGCCATAGATCTCAATGTCGTCGCCAGTATTGGCGATCACAACAAGATCGCCAGCTGCATGCTCGAGCATTCCGCGAGCGAGCTTGGCTCCGCCGGTACCTCCTGTCAGCAAGACAACGGGTCCGGCCATCAGCTGGGGGGTGTGGTCGGGATTAGCAACTCTTAGAAGTCTACGATTGCGAAGCGGATTGCGGCGATCAGGGGTTAGCTACCGTGACGACGCTTTGAGATTGTTAGCGCACCGGCGGCTAGGGTCACGATGCCTGCAGCGGTCATGGCGATAACTCCCTTGCGGCTACGCAACAGGTGAAACTCGCGCTCGATTTCCGGCCACAGCTCATCGGTAAGCTGTGCGGCGGCTTCGATCGTTGCCTGTGGACCAGTGATCGTAATCGGAGCTCCAAAGGAGACGCGGACCTGTTTGGGCTTAGGAAACGGGCCAAAAAAGAGCCGATCGCTGCCGGTTATTGCTGTTGGAATTATCGTAGCTCCGGTCTCCAGCGCCAAGCGAGCCGCTCCACGGTGGGGCTTGCCGAGCTCTGTCGGATTTGGAATCCGAGTGCCCTCGGGGAAGAGCTGAAGTAGTCCTCCTTGGCGCAGGATCTCTCTTGCGGTTTCCAGCGCCTCCTCATCTGCGCCCCCGCGGCGCACGGGGAAGGCGCCGAGGCGAAGTAAGAGCCAGCCTTTTGGCCCCTCTAAGAGTTCGCTCTTGGCCATAAAACGCATGTGCCGACGCGAGGCTGCGCAGATGAAGAAGGAGTCAAAAAAGCTCTTGTGGTTGGGAGCGATGATCGCGGCCCCAACTCTGGGAATATGCTCGCTGCCTGTGATGCGCAGGCGAAAGTAGATACGCATGAAGGGCACTACGATCACTCTGATCGCCGCATACAGTGGCCGTGAGACCCCCTTCTCGCGCGCATAGACGTGGGTCTGCTCGTAGGTCACCGTCGAGAGCGTAGAGGTAGGACCGGTCTTTGCCGATTGAGAGGGCTTGTAAACGCTTTAGCTTTGTGGGCCCCTTGGGAGCAGTTGTTGGCCGCTAGCGGGGGTGACCTGCGCGGGGGCGGTTAGGAGCCGCCGGTCACACCTGCTGCCGCGCGCGTACGTAGTGCCGGTAAGACGTCTTGCGAGAACTGCTCCAGAAAGCGCATCTGATCGGTGCCCGGCCCGTGGATGACGAGGTCATCGAAGCCGAGATCTAGGTAAGGGCTGATTCGATCGACGACATCTTGAGGGTTGTCGGAGACGATGAAGCGGGTGTGTGCGTTCTCCACGTTGGCATCAGCCAGGCGCTCCATCTCGATCGGGTCTTCGATTCCCTCTTTTTGTTCGGGAGAGAGCGCAAGAGCCGACCACCAGTGACAGGCCTTATAGGCAGTGTCGAGATCACGGTCATATGAGACTTTGATCTCGATCATGCGGCGGATCTGGGTTGAGTCACGCCCAGCTGCCGCTGCGCCTTCCTCAACGTTTGCTAGAAGCGTCTTATAGAGCTCGGGGTTTTTGCCGCTGGTACAGATGAAGCCATCACCGGCACGTCCCGCGAGCTTGGCTGCCAGAGGGCCCGAGGCGGCTACAAAAATCGGCACTGGCTCGTCTGGGCGGTCGTAGATAGTCGCCTGAGAGACCTCGTAGTAGTCGCCCTTGAAGTCCACGCGCTCCTGGGTCCACAGCAAGCGGATGACCTCGATCGATTCGGCTAAGCGCATTCTGCGCTCTTTGCGCCCGGGGAACTCTTGCCCGGTGGCCGGCGTCTCGTTCATCGCCTCTCCTGACCCAACCCCTAGGAAGACGCGACCGGGGTTTAGTGCTCCTAATGTGGCGAATGCTTGGGCGACCATCGAAGGGTGGTAGCGCAGGGTCGGCGTCAGGACGCTGGTGCCCAGGACCGCTGTGGACGTGGCCTGTCCAATTGCGCCTAGCCAGGTCAGCGCCGACGGTGAGTGGCCGTCGCTATGGCGCCACGGTTGGAAGTGGTCAGAGACGGCGATCATGTCTAACCCGCAGCGCTCTGCTTCAACCGATAACTCCAAGAGTTCACGGGGGCCGAACTGTTCTGCAGAAGCCTTATAACCAATCCTGACGCTCATCTTTGAATTCCTATCTCGTTTAGTCACCACATGATTACGCATCAGGGAGGCGATCGGATCGCCGAGCGGTGATCGCTTCTCCAACAACGGACTGGCAAGTGAGGCGCGGCACAAGAGATCGATCTATGCGCCTATACTGGCCCGGTCTTGCGCAATTCAAGGGCTCTAAAAGTGGGCGCCTGGGCGGTCGTCGCAGCCGGTATCGCCGCTCCCCGTGTGCGCCGCCGGTTTCGCCTACATCCAGCGGTCGTCCTTCCTGCCGTGGCGGCCGTGCCGTTCGCGTTTAGCGTCGCACTGCCACGATCGCGACCGCGCGACGTAGTTGTCTGCCTTTTACAGATGTACGCCTATGTGGCTGCCTACGAAATGCCCAACGACAATCCCGAGGCTCTCGCTCGTCGGGTTCATATCGCCTACCCGGTGCGCATCGATACAGCATTAGGGCTCGGAGTCCCGATGTCTTTGCGGCTGCAGCGCTTTGCACGGCCCGGACGTTTGCGCCTGCCGGAGAAGGTCTTAGTATGGGCACACTGGATCTGGTTTACCGTTCCACACAGCACCCTGCTCTATACCCTGCTGCGTCGTCCAGAACGGTTCCCTCGCGCCGCCGTATTGACATACGCAGTTTTTGACCTCGGAGTAATTGGCTACTGGCTCTTGCCAACGGCTCCGCCGTGGTACGCCGCCCGCGAGGGCGTCTTGAGCGCCGAGGGTGATCCCGAGCTACGGCGGATGATGCTCGAGCACGGCGAAAAGTTCTGGGGTACAAACTGGGGACGCATCTACGGCGTCTTGGGAGGCAACCCGCTAGCCGCGATGCCCTCACTGCATTTCGCCACCTCGGTCATGGCCGCACACATGCTCTCAGAGCTTGGGCCGGTTGAAAAGACGGTCGGATGGACCTACGCGGCCACGCTGGGATTTGCTTTGGTTTATCTCGGCGAGCACTACGTTGTCGACCTACTCGCCGGCCTCGCGCTAACGGAGGGGATCCGCGCGGGAGCGCCTCATCTGACACCAGTGGTTCGTCGGATCGCTGAAGTGATCAGAACTCTTGAGGCTCAGGCGCATGCCTAGGAGGCAGTAGTGATGGCCGACGAGCTCGAACCTCAACGTCTGGCCGAGCTCGCCGCAGCTGGCAACTCGGGTGCGATGGTGCCAGATGGTCATAACGCCGAGGACCAGCTGTTACTAGATCCTGATCTTCAGGCAGTCATAGACGGGGTGGCTCAGGATCTAGACGAGGAGATGCCGCGCGTAAGGATCACCAAGCGTAATGCGCTGATCTTTACCGTTTTCGTCGCGTCAGCGATCGGATTTCTCTACTTCGTGCTTCCACAGATAGCGGGATTAGGCGAGACATGGGAGCGCCTCGATAGTGGCGATCCTTGGTGGCTTCTGGGCGCCGTGATCCTGGAGATCTGCTCATTTGGTGGCTATATCGTTCTCTTCCGGACGACCTTTGTGCGCGAGGGCACACATATTGACTGGCGTGAGAGCTACCAAATCACTATGGCCGGGCTAGCCGCGACGAGGCTCTTTGCTGCGGCTGGTGCTGGCGGAGTTGCGCTGACGGCTTGGGCGGTGCGCAGGTCGGGGATGAGCCGACGGACTGTCGCTTTAAGAATGACCGCTTTCATGTCGCTGCTCTACAGCTTCTATATGGCCTGCCTAGTCATCTTCGGCTTCGGTCTTGACGCTGGCATCTTTAGCGGAGAGGCCCCGTTTGGATTTACGGTCGTGCCGGCGATGTTTGGCCTCGTCGCGATCACCGTATTCCTGATGATCGCTGCGCTGCCCAGTGATTTCGAGCGCCGCCTGGACAGGTGGGCTCATGACGATCGCGATCCGCGTCTACAGCGCTGGGCTCGCCGCTTTGCGAGAGTTCCCGCTGCGCTCTCAGACGGTGTCCGCACCGCACTAAGGATGGCCGGTAACCGCGAGTGGGGGACCTTGGGCGCCCCGGCGTGGTGGATCTTCGACATGGGCGTTCTGTGGGCGTGCTTTCACGCCTACGGCTCACCTCCACCGCTGGGAGTCCTGGTAATGGGCTATTTCGTCGGGATGCTCGCCAACGCGCTGCCACTTCCCGGTGGAATCGGCGGGGTTGAAGGAGGGATGATCGGCTCCTTCTTAGCGTTCGGTGTCGACGGTGGATTGGCGGTAGTGGCAGTATTAACCTACCGAGCCTTTGCTTTCTGGCTGCCCACGATTCCAGGCGTGATTGCCTACTTGCAGCTGCGCAAAACAGTTGCAGGCTGGAAGCAAGAGCAGCTGGAAACCGAGTCAATATCAGCCGCAGTCAAACAGTGATGCCGCGCCTAAGAGGCGGCGCGCAAACGCAGTCTGCTATACAAAATGAAGCACCCTGAGTACCACTCCGAACTAAAAACACGAAAGAACCAGATGAGCGCCGAGATTGAAAACGTAGTCGTGGTAGGCAGCGGGCCGGCGGGATATACCGCCGCGCTTTATATGGCTAGGGCCAACCTATCGCCGCTTGTTATTGAGGGATTTATGTGGGGCGGGCTGCTTCAGCAGACGACCGATGTGGAGAACTATCCAGGGTTCCCCGAGGGAATCATGGGCCCAGAGCTCATGGAGCATTTCCGTGGCCAGGCCGAGCGCTTCGGGGCTCGCTTGATCACCGATCAGGCTTCCCGCGTGGAGCTAAGCGACAAGCCCGGCGGGATTCACACTGTGTGGGTCGAAGATCAGGCCTACCGAACGCGTGCGGTCGTCTTGGCGATGGGAGCTGAGCACAAGAAGCTCGGTGTGGCAGGAGAGGAGGAGCTTTCCGGACGCGGGGTCAGCTACTGCGCAACCTGCGATGCCGCTTTTTTTCGCGACAAAGAGACGATCATCGTCGGCGGGGGGGACTCAGCAATGGAGGAGGCCTCGTTCCTAGCTAAGTTTGCCTCCAAGGTCACGATCATCAACCGTCGCGCCGAGTTGCGAGCCTCCAAAATTATGGTCGAGCGAGTGCGGTCGATGGATAACATCGAGGTCTTGACGCCCTATGTGGTTTCGGAGTTCGTCGCGGGAGCAGACGGCGCCTTAGAATCCGCTCGCCTCTCCAACGTTGAAAGCGGCGACGAGAGCAAAATCGACATCAAAGGCGCGTTCATCGCGGTCGGCCACGTGCCCCAATCTGAGCTGGTCAAAGGCACCGTTGAGACTGACGAGAACGGCTACGTCGCTGTCGCTGGGCGGTCGACGAAGACCAATCTGCCAGGCGTCTTCGCGGCAGGAGACCTCGTCGACCATACCTACCGCCAAGCGATTACTGCGGCTGGCTCGGGCTGCCAGGCTGCGCTAGATGCTGAGTGGTACCTACGTGACACACCACAGCTCCCAGCGTAGATAATCGGGCAGGCGACGCTGCTGCTAAAGCTGGGTCCTTTGCTCAAGCTCTAAGAGCCAAGCCTTCTTGTCCAGCCCCCCTGTATAGCCCCCGAGGCTGCCGTCTGAGCGGATGATTCGGTGACAGGGGATAACAATTGGTAGCGGATTAGATCCCAGCGCATTGCCTGCCGCGCGAGCGCCACGAGGATTGGCGCAGCGCGCTGCTATAGCGCCATAGTTAGTCGTCGTGCCATAGGGAATAGCGGAGGCCTGAAGCAGTACTCGAGCAGTAAAGCCGCCTCGCAGGACTCCAAGCTCCATGGGGAGGTCGAAGGCCGCTCTGCTGCCGTCAAAGTACTGCCCGAGTTGATCAATGGCAGTGGCTAGCGCCCCTGATGGATGCTGGGCTAGGGCGACTGGAGTGTCTGATTTGGAGAAGGATGTGAGGAGTTCGTCGGTGCTGGTACGGCTCGTATAGGCGATCCGCACGACGGCTTCGGCCGTTGCGATCACTAAAAGATCTTCTAACGGCGATTGAATGACCGAATAGGCAAGCGACGGTCGGTAGGGCTCGCTCACTGTCTGGCTGTTCACTCTACGCAGACCTAGATATCGGTTTCATCCGGGTACAAGAAGAAGCCAGCACCGCAACCCTTGCCAAGGCGTCCTTCCCAAACTAGCTTGCGTAACAGGGGCGCCGCGCGGTAGCGATCTTCGCGGTACTCGTCTGCCAAGCCGTCGAGTACGTCGAGTACATGGTCGAGGCCGATAGTGTCGCCCCATTCCAGCGGGCCAAGAGGATAGTTGAGGCCGGCGACCATGGCGAGGTCGATGTCGGTCGCTGTTCCAACACCCTCCGCGAGGGCGAAGGCGGCCTCATTGACTAGCTGACAGACGATTCGACCTAGCACTAGTCCGGGAGCGTCAGCTACCCATTCCGGGCGCTTTCCTAAGGACGAAAAGAACTCGACTGCACGTCGCACGGCGATCTCGCTAGTGGTTGGTGAGCGCGTTAGCTCGACGGCGCGACTCTCCTCGATAGGTCCCAGGAGATGGAAGCCGACGGCGCTACCTTCGGGGTCCAGCGCAGCCAGAGATCCTTCGGCGCAGAGGATTGCCTGCGGGCCCCCTTGAAGCGGTGGATCGTCTTGGAGCGAGCCGCAGTCCAAGATAAGCCAAGGCAACGGGCCATCTGGATCAACGAAGGGCTCAACTTCCCAGCCTGCGGCGAGTGCCGCCACCTTAAGGTCATGAGCGATAGATCGCTCGCCGGTGACGACGATCAAGCCGTCCCCGCTCGGACAGGATGGCTCGTCGCCATCCTCGGGCCGATGACGCCCAGCGGTGTAGTCGTAGAACCCACGGCCAGTCTTTTGACCGGTGCGACCGGCGGCTATTAGCTGAGCTGTGATCGGTGAGGGCCGCCAGCGTGGCTCCCCAAACGACTGCTCAAAGAGACTGCGGGCGATATCAAAGCCAACGTCAAGGCCCACGAGATCCATCAACTCAAAAGGCCCCATCCGAAAACCCCCACCAAGCCGGCAGATGCGATCTATCTGCTCGGGGGTAGCGATCTGTTCGCCAAGCATTCGTAAGGCTTCGAGCCCAAATGGGCGCATGCAGCGGTTGACTAAGAAGCCTGGGCGATCCTCGGCGGTGACGATCTGCTTGCCCATCGCTTGGGCGGTAGCGATCGCAACAGAGATAGAGCGTTCGTCGGAAGCTTGTCCGGCAACGATCTCTATCAGCTTCATCACAGGAGCTGGATTAAAGAAGTGCATCCCAACGACTCGGTTTGGGTTAGGGGTTCCAGCCGCTATAGCGGTCACCGATAAGGAGGACGTGTTGGTGGCCAGTACGCACCTCTCGTCCACGATCGCGCCCAGGCGACTGAAGGTCTCTTGCTTGGCTCCCAGCGACTCTGGGATGGCCTCAATGACTAGATCGCAGCCCTCAAGGCCTTCCAGGCGGTCGCAACCTTCAACGAGTGTTGCAGCAGCTGGGCCTAGGGTCTCGGAGATTGCTGCGAGGGCGCTTGCAAGTGCAGCGCTATCTAAGTCGTAGAGCAGTGTTCGCGCACCCGAGAGAGCCGCGAGATGGGCAATCCCCGATCCCATCGTGCCGGCACCAACCACTCCAATTACCAGCGCTGGAGCAGCCGCATGAGCTCGTTGTTGTGGTTGCTTGGGAGCTATGGTCTAGAAGCTACAAGATTAGAATGCCAGCCGTAGAGTTAGGGTCTAATCTGTGGAGACACATTGCGAGACGGAGGCACGAAGAATGGGAAAGTTTCCCAAGGTCGGTGATCAAGCGCCCGATTTCGAACTTTTCGGGACCGATGGCACTTTCTGCTTAGCCGACTATCGCGGCCAGCAGGTGGTGCTGCTCTTCTACCCCGGGGACGAGACTCCGGTCTGCACTAAGCAGTTCTGCTCCTATCGCGATAGTCGGGAAGAGATGGTGGGCCTGAGCGCAACGGTTGTCGGAATCTCCCCCCAGAGCCTCGATTCCCATGAACGGTTCATTCAAAAGCACGGCCTCACGGTGCCACTTCTGGCCGATACTGATAAAGCTGTCGCCCGAGCCTACGGAGTGACATTTCCCCTTATTGGCGTTCGCCGAGCGATGGTTGTGGTCGACGAGGCGGGCATAATCCGGGCCCGTAAGGTCCAGGCGACCGGCTTAGGCTTTCAATCTGCTGGCGAGATTGCCGCAGTGCTCGACGGCCTCGCTAGGTCGGCTTAGGGCCGATCTCTGGCTCTTGGTCCGACGGTCCACGGGTCAGTTGGATAGCGGCAGAAACTGGGTCGCCACGCAGTAGGCGAGCGTCGATTCGCAAGGCGACAGCTTCGGTGCTTCCAGCTCCTCCGATATAAAGCGGGGTACGAGCAGAGAGCGATGCTAGTTCGTCGAGGTGGGCTTCGAAGACCTCTTCGATCGCTGCACTGATGACGGTTGCAGCGGGCGCGAGTCTCGCGGCTAGCCCATCGAGCTCGCTGATCGGAGTGTCGGCGCCAAGATAGGTGACTCGCCAGCCGCGGGCCCGCAAGGCGAGGCCGAAGCAGAGCAGGCCGATGTCATGGCGTTCGCCAGGGGCACAGGCCAACAGGGCCATCCGCCCATCGCCGGCTCCCCAGCGATGGCTTAATGCTCCCAAGCGCACCCGGATAATCGTCGTAGTGAAGTGCTCCTCGGCGATCGACCCCGATCCACTCTCCCACTGCTGTCCTTGCTCAAATAGAAATGGCATTACGACCTCAGATATCGCCAAGTCGACTGACTCTTGGGCAAAGAGGTGATCAAGAACGGCGTGAACTGCAGCGTCATTAAAGCTGGCTGCGGCCAGGTGGAGCTCTGCTATTAGCGCCGAGGCGGAGGCTGGTTCGGCGCTTACTTCGGTGCCGTGTATGGAGATTCTTGCCGCCTCTACAGGGGCGTAGCCGAGTTCTATCAGGCTAAGCATTCTGGCCACACGAGCTTCGTCGGCCGGTGAGTAGATGCGATAGCCACTAGGTGAGCGTTGGGGGATCACTAACTGGTAGCGACGCTCCCAGGCCCGCAGACGCTCAGGTGTTATGCCGACGCGTGCACACAACGTGCCTATACGCACCCCGGCTCGGAGGTTGTCTTCCATTGGTTGAATCGGTGAGAAGGGTTGAGAAGTGTTGGTAAGGGGGTCCGTGGCGGCCGGTAAGGCCTAGCGCCACGATGGATCTGTTCAGACATAAATTGTCTCACAATTACGCACCTCGAACATCGTCAGATCACAGTCGCGCTGTAGCGCTCAAGCCCAAGGGCCATGAAAGAGGTGATGCGCGTTGAAACGATGCGCCATCGCAACTTCAGCTTCGCGGATGTGTCTTTGGGGATAACGAATAAGGCCAGATATGCACTCCGGACGACTGGGGTGTTCCTACACAACTAATCACCTCACTGGCCCGAGGCGGAAGGATCTTCGAGATGAGCGTTACCGCATTGAACCCCGCCCAACTGAGCGCAAACAGCCAGCCTAATCGCCTAGTGAGACTCTTCACTAAGAGCCTGATAGCAGTTGCCGCAGTTGCGTCAATTTTACTCGCCGGGCTCTTACTTCCCGGAGTCTCGCGTGCGGCCGCGCTCACTCCCCTAAAGACCCAAGGGAGCAAGATCGTCGATGCCTCTGGCAATCAAGTTGTCTTGCAAGGGGTTAACTGGTTCGGCTTCGAAACTAGCAATCACGCTCCACATGGTCTGTGGACACGTGACTACAAAGAGATGCTGGCCCAGATCAAGGCGCAGGGGTTCAACACGATTCGGATGCCTTTCTCTATTCAAGCTTTGCGCTCTACGAGCACGAGTGGAATCGATTACGGCGGCGGGCACAACGCTGCCCTCGCTGGAAAGACGCCGCAGCAGGTGATGGACGTGATCATTGACGAGGCAGCCACCCAAGGGCTGATGATCATCCTCGACAACCACTCGACGACAGATGATTCCTTCATGCATCCGCTCTGGTACGGCCTCGGAGGGTATACCGAGCTCGACTGGGTAAATACGTGGAAGGCTCTGGCGGCTCGATACGCGAATAAAACCAACGTCATTGGGGCGGACCTGAAAAATGAGCCCCACGGCGAAGCTACCTGGGGCACAGGGGCAGCCAACGACTGGAGGCGTGCAGCAGAGCTCGCTGGTAATGCCGTTCTGGCCAACGCACCAAACTGGTTGGTCTTAGTTGAAGGGATAGAGGGACCAGTGGCTGGCGGACAGTTCCTTGATCGTGCTTGGTGGGGCGGAAATCTTGAAGGTGTGCGCAATAACCCCGTGCGTTTGAACGTCGCCAACCGCGTGGTCTACTCCCCGCATGAGTATGGCCCAGGCGTCTTTGCCCAGCCGTGGTTCTCGGACCCCAACATGGTTTCTATCCTCGATGACCGCTGGCAGAAAGGCTTTGGCTACATCCACGACGCTGGGACAGCGCCGATTCTGATCGGTGAGTTCGGAGCCAAGAACGTTGGCACCGACACCGTCGAAGGCCGCTGGATCCGCCAGTTTGCCAACTATCTATCCGGCAGGGGAATGAGCTGGACCTTCTGGGCATGGAACCCGAACTCAGGCGACACTGGGGGAGTGCTTCAGGACGACTGGAACACTGTAAACCCAACAAAGATGGCCTTATTGAGTGACCTAATCGCTCGCAAAGCCATCCCGTATGCACCGGGTACGGCTCCAACGCCAACGCCAACGCCAACGCCAACGCCAACGCCAACGCCAACGCCGGTCCCGCCCGCGGGAACGGTCAGCGTCCGGCTGGCATTGGATTCGCAGTGGACAGGTGGATGGTGCGGCAAGCTCGTCGTCAGCAACACCTCGACGGTCGATGCCAGCATCTCGAAGTTCGCCTTCACCCTGCCTGCAGGCGCGGCGATCACGAGCTCATGGAACGGAACGGTCACAGGGACCGGAACGGCCCGCGAGATTGCGGCTCCGTCGTTCGCTAAGGCGATCGCCGGCGGCACTTACGCTGATACTGGCCTCTGCATCTCCGGGACCGGAACGCTGAGCAACCTGACGGTGACGGCTGCCGGGGCAACTACCCCGACCCCGACCCCAACGCCGACCCCGACCCCGACGCCAACCCCGACGCCAACCCCGACGCCGACGCCGGGCGGCGCGGTTCTTTCGGCAACCGTGCTGAAGGACTCGACCTGGGCCGCGGGCTTCTGCCGCAGCTTCAAAGTCGCCAACAGCGGCACAGCAACGTCAACGGCATGGAAGCTAACTTTCACGCTCCCCAGCACGGCCGTGATCACACAGAGTTGGAGCGGCTCAGCGAGTCGCAGTGGCAATCTGGTCACGGTCACGTCCGAGGCATGGGCGTCAAAGATCGCGCCTGGAACTAGCACGGCGTCCTTTGGCTTCTGCGCCTCAGGCAGCGGTGAGCCGACTGCGCTGGCGGTCGCCGAAACCACGTCACTAACAGCAATGGCGGCCAGCCGCTCCCGGTCGACGGCGAAGTCGCGGGCAGCTGTGAAGGCCAAGAAAATCCGCCAAGCCCGCAAGCGGAACGCGGGTCTGCTCCGTGTCAGCCGCTAGTTCGCCAGTCAGCAGCGCGTTTCTCTCAACAAAATTCCAAATCACAGCGCGGCCTTAATGGCCCGCAGAGACAGAAAGATTCCAATGCATACGAAGACAACAGAGACGGAGCCCTCGATCAAGCGCCGCGGCGGCCTGAGGAGCGCTGCGGTGGCGCTGGTCGCTGTTGCAGCGATCTCGGCGACCGCGGCCAGCGCTCACGCAGCTGGGTCGGCGAGCTTCGCTCCATACGTTGATATGACGCTGCAATCTAAGGTCACCAATACCAACAACATCAAGCAATCCGGAGCTAAGGCATCGACGCTAGCTTTTATTGTCAGCGGTGCGGCTTGTCAAGCATCGTGGGGTGGTTACTACGGATTAAACGCTTCCGACGACTGGTTTGATGCTAAGCAGGTGATCGCTGATGCTCGCGCAGCTGGCTCCGAACCTGTGATCTCGTTTGGCGGAGCATCCGGCCAGGAGTTGGCGCGCACCTGCACGAACGTCTCGGACTTGGCTGCGCAATACCAAACCGTTATAGATGCTTATAACGTTCACAGTCTTGACTTCGACATCGAGGGCGCCGATCAGGCTGACCCGACTTCACTGGCGCGTAGATTCCAAGCGATCGCAAGGATCCAAGCGTCGGGAGTCACAGCCGGCAAGCCGGTCACGGTTTCACTAACACTCCCGACGATGCCAACCGGCCTCACCTATGACGGGATGAACGTACTGCGTAGCGCAATCTCCAACGGCGTCAACGTCAGCGTCGTCAACGTGATGGCGATGGATTATTACGACTCATCGCAGAACCCTGCCGGAAAGATGGGCGATTACGCTGTACAGGCTGGCGAGGCACTCAGAACCCAGCTAGCGTCGCTCTATCCTGGGCGCAGCGACGTAGAGCTCTACCGGATGGTCGGGATAACTCCGATGATCGGGATCAACGACAACCCTGCGGAGATCTTCACAACTAGCGACGCGACAAAGGTGCTGAATTGGGCTAACGCGAAGAGCATCGGAAGGATCGCGATGTGGTCGCTAAACCGCGACTTCCAGTGCGCCACCCCAAGTAACTTCACGGGCAACTACTGCAGCGGGGTGGGGCAGAGCCCACTGCAGTTCTCGAGCATTTGGAAGGCCTTCGGTGGAGCGCCAGTAATCAATCCAACCCCGACCCCGACCCCGACCCCGACCCCGACCCCGACTCCAACCCCGACCCCAACCCCGACCCCGACCCCAACCCCGACCCCGGGCACAGTTAGCTCGAGGGTTTCGGTTGATACGCAGTGGGCAGGAGCTTGGTGCGGAAAGATTGTCGTCTCCAACGCTACGGCGAACAACCTAGTCATCGACAAAATAACCTTTTCGGTGCCTAGCGGAGATTGGGTGACAAGCAGTTGGGGTGGGACGTACACCCATACGGGCAACGATTACGCCGTGGTTGCGCCTAGCTGGGCACAGGCTGTGGCCGGCGGCAGCTACTCCGATACCGGAATGTGTGTTTCAGGGTCGGGCTCAGGCCAGCTCGCAAGCATCGTTGTGATATCTCACACCGTCGGCACCCCTCCAACCCCAACCCCAACCCCAACCCCGACTCCAACCCCAACCCCAACCCCGACTCCAACCCCAACCCCGACCCCGACTCCGACTCCCACCCCAACCCCGACCCCGACTCCAACCCCGACCCCGACTCCAACCCCCGGCACGGCCGTGCTGACGGCGGCTGTCACGAAGGACTCGACATGGGCCACTGGTTTCTGTCGCAGCTTCAAAATCACTAACTCGGGCACCAAGGCCTCAGCTAACTGGAAGTTGACATTTACTCTTCCGAGTTCAGTAAGGATTACCGACAGCTGGAGCGGTAGCGCCGTGCGCAGTGGGAATGTTGTTACGGTGACTGCGCCAAATTGGGCAGCATCTGTGGCGCCTGGCGCGAGCGTTGTCGCGTTTGGCTTCTGCGCCTCCGGTATCGGTGAACCGACTGCGCTCGCGGTCGCCGAAACCGCTTCACTCACAGCAACGACGGCCAGCCGCTCCCGGTCGGCGGCGAAGTCGCGGGCTGCTATCAAGGCCAAAAAAATCCGCAACGCCCGCGAGCGGCACGTGCGCCTAGTTCGTGCCGATCATTAGTCCACACAAGGTGACTCCCGATGCTATTTAACGGCTGCTTTACAGGGGCTGGCAACTGCAAGCGCTGGATCGCTCAGACACCAAGCAAGCCGTGCCGACCTGCTCACTGCCTAAAGTTACCCATAGTTTCCGCGATGCATAGTCAATGACCGCTTTTTACGCCGATGATCGTAAGAGAGCGGTTGGCCCGGTACGTACTTTACAAATTAGTAGGCAGTGGTAAAATTTGCCAGTCAGGCGGTGTGTGTAATTTGCATCACATAAGTAAGTTGGCTTCAACGAGCACAACTTAAACAGAGCAACGTGAGGAGAGCAGCGTGCCTACTAAGCTAAAGACAATTTTCGCGGTCGCGTTGGCAGGGCTGGCGGTGGCAAGCACGACGGCGGCCGTAACATTTGGCGGCACTTCGCAGCAGCCCCCACCAGCGTGCGGCCCTAACCAACAGCCGAGTTCTAGCCGACCATGCATACCGGACAACCAAGGTGGCGGCAATCAGCCACCAGCTTGCGGCCCTAACCAACAGCCGACCTATAACCAACCATGCATACCGAACAACCAAGGTGGCGGCAACAACCAAGGTGGCGGCAACAACCAAGGTGGCGGCAACAACCAAGGTGGCGGCAATCGGCCAGATCAGTGCGAGCAGGGGCAGAGGCCAACCCAAGCTAAGCCCTGCATGATTGGACCGTGTGCAAAGGGGCAAAAGCCTTCAGAAAGGTCCCCCTGCTTCATCGATAACGGGGCAGCTCCCGGTGGAACGGCAGGCGACGGGGAATCTGACGAGCCAACCCTGGACCAGCCACCACCATCTGAGATGACGAAGAAAACGTTCGTGATGAACGTTGAAATCGAAAGTGGGGGCGACGTTGACGGAACCTTCGATGCGTCATTTGTGAAGATCATCCGCGGGGTTGCAGCGAAGACCCGCAAAATCATGAATGAGGAGATGGAAGGCGAGAGCCTAATTTTAGACGGAAGAAAAGCTAAGTGCTTTGCTGACTCGACCCGAGATAAGGACAAGGAAGCTGACGATCAGATCTCGTGTAAGCGGCTCGCTGATTTCGCTGACAACATAGCTGGCTCGGTCAACGCGACCTTCACAGGCAAGATGACGTTTGACAAGAAAGACTACTCAGTCTCTTTCCTAGCTAAGAAGATCGTGATGCTGGGTAAGTCGTTTAAGTTCTAGAGATCGTCGGCCCCTAAAGGCCATCAACCGCCTCGCGCGCCACCTGGGCCGCGGGGCGGTTGTCGTAGGTAGGAGACGGCCTCTAAGGCTGGTCAACGACCCCCGATCACGACTCGTCGCAAATCCGAGAAGCACACCGGATGCCCTCAGAGGAGATAGTCGCCCGGTATTCTGCACGCAATGAAGAACGGGCACACCTAAATGGCGCGCGTATTGATTGTGGGCTGTGGATGCCGTGGTCGCGCCCTCGCCGCGAGCCTAATCGCCGACGGTCACGCAGTTCGCGCCACGACACGCGATCCAGCCAGGCTTGAGTCCATAGCCGCCGTGGGGGCCGAGGGAGTTGTCGGCGATCCCGATCGCATAGTCACCCTGATGGGTGCCCTCGATAGAGTTACTGTCGTTTGCTGGCTGCTGGGTAGTGCTACCGCCGACCCCGAAGGGCTTGCCGCCCTGCACAGCACGCGCCTGCGGTTCTTCTTAGAACGCCTGATCGACACAACGGTACGCGGCGTGGTCTACGAAGCTGTAGGGACCCTCGACCCAGCGCTGCTAGCTGGCGGGTCGGCGGAGGTCGTTAGAGCTCACGAGACCTGGGCGATACCGGTAGAGATAATTGACGATTATGGGGCCGAGCCCGACGGCTGGCTTGAGCTCCAGCGTGGGGCAATTGCACGGCTTATCGGCGAGTAGCCGCGCGCGCTACACTTGCCTGAACCGATAATACCCGTAATCCGGATAAGGATTAGAAGGAGGCTCACCGTGGCTGACTATGCCAAGGATGTTCTCGTTGATACCCAGTGGGTGCAAGACCACCTCGATGATCCCACGATCCGCATCGTCGAGGTTGACGAGAATCCCGATCTTTACGCCGAGGCACACATTCCCGGTGCTATTGGTTTCGACTGGAAGAACGACCTCCAAGACCAGGTGATGCGTGATTTTCTCGACCCGAAAGCGTTCGGCGAGCTTTTTGGTAGCCGAGGCATCTCCAATGACCACACGGTCGTTCTCTACGGCGACCGTAACAACTGGTTTGCGGCCTACACCTACTGGTATCTGAAGTACTACGGCCACCACAAGGTCAAGCTCGTTAACGGCCCGCGCGAGAAGTGGCTGGCCGAAGATCGTCCAACGTCTGTTGAAGTTCCTAGCTACGAGGCCACGCCCTTCACTGCCAAGGAAGGCGATGACACGATTCGCGCATTCCGCGATGAGGTCCTACCGGCAGTCGCCGCCGGGACCAAGCTAGTCGACGTTCGCTCACCACAAGAGTTCTCTGGAGAGTTGATCGCGATGGCCGGGTATGAGCAAGAGGGAGCTCAGCGTGGAGGCCATATTCCGGGCGCAGCATCGATCCCGTGGGCCCAGGCAGTGACCGAGGACGGAACGTTTAAGTCAGCCGACGAGCTAACAGAGCTCTACGGAGGCAAAGGGGTTCTAGACGGCGATTCGATCATCGCCTACTGCCGCATTGGAGAGCGCTCTGCGCATACGTGGTTCGTGCTCCACGAGCTGCTGGGCAGGGAGGACGTTCGCAATTACGACGGCTCTTGGACAGAGTGGGGCAACCTAGTCGGAGTCCCAATCGAGGTCGGCCCTTAATTAGCGGGGAGGGCGCCTGGCGCCGAGACCGTCTACCCTCTCAAATGTAATACCGGGGTTCGCGCCGCCACGTGGACTCCATGTTGGAACTGTCGAAGGGCGGCCTCTCCGGGCCGCCCTTCGCGCTTTCAAGGGCGCGACAGCTGTCCGTCGAGCAGTGGCGAGATGCGATCAAAGAGGTCTCCCAGGATCCGTGCCGTAGCCCCCCAGATGACGTGGTCGCCAACCGTATAAGCGTCGCTTTGGAAAGTAATTCCGCGTCGCGTGAACTGACGGCGTTCAAAGGCGGATCGAAGTGAGTCCAGATCGACCTCAAGAATCTCGGCTACTTCGGTCGGGCTAGCTATCCATTCGTGGCCGTCTGCGATCAGGCCAACAAACGGGTAGA
Organism: Solirubrobacterales bacterium; assembly: GCA_947474595.1. Lineage (GTDB taxonomy): Bacteria > Actinomycetota > Thermoleophilia > Solirubrobacterales > Solirubrobacteraceae > CANJIV01. Next base: position 5,276 of record CANJIV010000010.1, on the reverse strand, counting down.
CCGAGTAGTTGGTGGCTAGGGTTGGGGTTGGCGGTAGCGCGCCCACAATCTCAACCGCACCGCGCGGAAGCCCTATCTCTTCGTCCGCCTCGCGTAGGGCCGTGGTTAAGAGATTTTCACCTTCGATATCCGGACGCCCGCCGGGAAACGAGATCTCGCCGGGATGGCGGCGAAGGTCATCGCGGCGACGAGTCAAAACGACATGCAAGCTGTCTGAGCGCACAAAAAGCGCTAGTAGTACGGCCGCGTCCATTGTGCCGTGGACGTCGAGTGCGATCGCCGCCTGCGGGGTTAGCAGCAAGGGACGAAGCTGCTCTGCAAGGGCCTTCATCTGAGCACCCTATCCGGGCGCTCACCAGAGTCAGGCCGCAGGCGTCTGTTCGACGATCTCATCGAACATGACTTCGCCGTCCAAGATGCGGTGGACTGGGCACTTCGCTGCGATCACTCGCAACCGCCCAACCTGTTCGTCGTCTAGGTGGCTAGGGAGAACTAATTTGAGTGTAAAACTGGTCGGAGACCCGCGTTCGGCTGGTAGATATTCGACTTCAACTTCGATCGGATCGATCTCCCAACCTTTGCGCTTGGCGTACATCTCAACGGTGATTGCCGTGCAAGAGGCTAGAGATGCTGCGAGCAGCTCCTGTGGGCTGGGGCCGGTGTTATCTCCACCTGCTTCTCCGGGCTCATCGGTCGCGATCGAGTGCTCGCGGATCGCAATGTCATGCTGATATGTGCCAGCTTTGCTGCGGCGGGCTATGGCTTTCATGGAGTCCTCTGTTGGTAGCTGGTTAAGGCTAGAGAGCTAGTTCAGTGCGTTAAACAGTAGCCCTGTCGGAACCTTTGGATAGAAGAACGTCGACTTTTGGGGCATCGTTTCTCCCGCGGCAGCCACTTCGCCGATCTGCTCGATCGGAATCGGGGCCATGAAAAACCCTGCTTCATATGTTCCATCCTCGATCAGCGCGCGGGCCTCATCAAAGGAGCGCGCGTAGCCGAGGCCACGTACGTGAGAGATATCGTCATCGCTCATTCCTAGGGCCTTTTTGAGCAACAGGGCTTCGAGGACTGCTGTGTCAAGGCGTCGGTAGGGCTCTGGCCTATCCGGCAGCGCAGCGTCAACAATCGCTTGATCTTTAAGCGTGAGCATGTAGGGCTGGCGATGGTAGCTATCGAGGTAGCCGATCTTTAGCGGCGTGCTGCTATCTGGAGCAAGCTCCTCGACGGTATCGAGGGCCGCGAGATCAAAGGACTCTGCCATCGCTTCGCGCAAGGCTTCGCGTTGAGCCTTGCTGAGACCTTTGACGAGTCGGTGTGTTGGGAAGACCGTCAAGCCAGGGTCTTCGAGCGCCACGAGGTACATCAAGACGTAGCGGTGAGGCCCTTCGCCGCCAATCTCGTCTGCGTATACGCGTGCTGTTTCGTAGCGGTGGTGGCCGTCGGCGATTAGTAGCTCAGTCTCTAAAAGGGTTGATTGAACAGAGGCCAGAGCGTCGGGATCAGTCACCTGCCAGAGCCGGTTGATGGTGCCCTGATCGTCAGTGGCCTCGCCCCAAGGGGAGGTGTCTAGGTGGGACTCGAGGGCCGTCCACGCGCGGTTACTCGGGTCAGCGTAGAGCGAGAAAATCGGTGATAGATTGGCCTTAGCGGCTCTCGTCAGGCGGAGTCGGTCTTCCTTGGGGCCGGGATGAGTGCGTTCGTGAGGGCGGATTTTTCCTGCCCCGTATGGCTCCACACGTACACAGGCAAAGAAGCCGTTGCGGGTGCGCGAGGTTCCGTCGGGGCCTTCGTACTCTTGCTTAAGCGCCCAAATGGCGGGCGTATCGTCGCGGACTACGGCGCCTTGATCTATCCATTGGCCCAGCAGGTCGGCGGCGCGCTCGTAAGGCTGATCTCCTGTTGGCAGATCTATTTCGACGACGTTGTAAGGGGAGCGCGCTGCTAATCCGAGGCGCTGCGCTGGATCGATAACGTCGTAGGGCGGAGAGATCAGGTTCACCAGAGGCCCTGCAATCGCAAGGTCGTAGTGCAGAGCAGTGAAGGGCTTGAGGTTTGCCATAGAGATCAGCAGGCTATCCATTGTTGCCAGCCAGTAGCGCTCCCCTCAACCCCGTACACTGATTAGCGAGAACGGGGCGTGGCGCAGCCTGGTAGCGCACCTGCTTTGGGAGCAGGGGGTCGGAGGTTCAAATCCTCTCGCCCCGATTCTTGTTATTTGACGCCGTGACTGCGATTGAAGCACTGGAGGCTCAGTCATCAGGCACCTACCCTAGGGCCTGTTCTGCGGTTTGTGACCATTTCGTGACCACTTCGGCCGAGGTATCGTCAAGGCCAACTAAAGTCCTAAGGCCCGCGCGATCGCTCTCAGACGTGTCCATCGCCTTCGCATAGAGCGTCATTGTGAGGTCGGCCGACGTGTGGCCTAGCTGGCGCATTACCTGCGCTGGGTCGATTCCTAGCGCTATCCATAAGGACGCGGCCGTGCGTCGCAGTGAGTGGGGTGTCAGCGCCGGTAGCTCGCCGCGGCCGTCGCGCTGCAGGCGCGCGGTCGCCATGTTCGCACTTGGGATGAGGATTCGTTGCCGCACGTTTTGGCGGTTTTGTAGCTCGCCGGTCTGCGTGCCAAACACGCGCACGTTGCCGCCAGCTTGAGGCGACCGGGCGCGCCAAGCGCTTAGGTCATCGCGCAAAATCGGCAACATCGAAACGGTGCGCGTTGCCGCCGCGGTTTTGGTCCCTCTTACTGCCAGGCGACCGTCGGCGAGATTGACGTCTCGCCACTCGAGGTCGAGCGCCTCTCCAATCCGCAGGCCGCCAAAGGTCAGCGTCGACAAAAGCGCTCGCCGGATACCAGGCTGGCGAGCAGGGGTCGACTGTTGATCTAGCTCGCCTGCCGCATCAAGTAACGCAGCGATTGCAGGCGCCGAATCTAGGTAGGTGCGCGCAGGCGCGATGGCCTTCGCGCGACGACCTTTGGCTCGCGCTACGTTGCGGTCGATAATCTCGTACTCAAGGGCGAGGTCGAGAATCAACGCCAAGATTCGAACTAGCTTATTCCACGATCCGGGGCCAATCTTCGCACCCATCGTTTTCGTGCGCAGCATGTCAAGCGTCCGCGCGTCGATCTCATCGAGGGGGGTGTTGCCTAGTGCTGGGAATAGATACTTGTTGAGGCGCCAGCGGTAGTCGGCAATCGTGCGCGGCGCTAGGCCGACCGTGGATTGCGGCCACCATACGCCCTCGACAAATTCGCCAAGCGTTGGCATCTCGGGGCGCTGGGCCGGTGCCTGCGGCGCTGGGTCCCACTCATCGCGGCGTAGGTCGGTTATGAACTCGGCTAGCTGACGCTCGGCGGCTCGTTTGGACGATACGCGGACGACTTTAGAGTGGCGCGTGCCGCTAACTTGAAAGCGTAGGCGCCAGCGATCCGCGCCAAGGTGGTTAACGGTTCCCGCTCCCCGAACCCTGCGGTTTGCCTTAGCATCGGTATTGCTCATGAGGGTTAGAACTCCTGGGCCAGGGGTTAGGGCGGTTTTGTATCGCCGACTCGCTTTTAGGCTTGGGTCGCTCTTATTTGTGTCGGTTTTGGTGGTTGGATTGTTCATTTCACCTGCTAAACACGCCAGCCGCCGGGCGGCCTGTCGGTCGGCCTTTTTACACGCCAGCCGCCGGGCGGCCTGTTGGTCGGCTTCTGGGGCCCTTGCCGCTTTGCAGCGTGGTTAGGCTCGCCAGGTTCGTTGCTTGCCGCCGTGCTCGCGCGGACTTCGTCAAGATCAAAACGGATTCGCGGCCGCGGTCCGTTGCCGATTCGAAAGCAGGGGATTGCGCCGCTGGCGGCTAGGTCATAAATCGTCTCGCGACTCATTCCCAGCGCCTGGCCAAGTGTCGCGGCGTCCACCAAGCTACCATCGCCCCAACCTTTGCGGCTTGGTTTAGAGACGGCGGTGCTCATGGGGTTAGAACTCCTAGACCAAGAGAACCCCTTGGGTCGGGCGTGTTCTTAGTGGCGCAGGTAACGGCCGGTACAAAGTTGGCTGACCCTGGAATGCGCATAAGCAATTCACACGGTACCTCTCCGACCTGTGACTTTAAAAAGATATCCCGCTACGCGAGACTTTTTTCTTTGTCGAGCCGTTGCCGTCAATGTTGTTGTGTTTGAGAGATGTGGCTGCCCTACTTTGTAGTTTCGACTTTATTACCGACTTTACGACAACGACTTTGGACAGCCCCCAGTCGCTGTTGCAGACGGGCCTAGAAGGGTGTTGGGCCAAGACAAACGTCCGCAACCCCCCAGACCAAAGTCCGCATCCCACCGGACAAACGTCCGCATTGAGGCCAAGGTAAACGTCCGCAAGTGTCCTGGGTGCTGAAGATCGGGTTTTCGAGTCGAATTTCGTGCTTGAGGTCGCGATGGTGATCAGCTCCCGAGCAACGGCGCTGCTACTGGATTTTCCGCCGGCCCCAAGACCATCCCTTAAGTGACTCAAGCCGCTCACGCTTAGCCTGGTCGAGCGTTCCCTTGCTGTAGTTCCTACGCTGCCACCCGACCCACGTCCCGAGGGCAAAGTCGTTCTCCTTGTGGGCCGCGGCAACGCGCGCGTTGCCCAACCTTTCTACGTAGGACTCTAGGGCCGCAAAGCCCTTTTCCCACGCGTCAGCGTTCGGGTCCCAAGACCATCCCTCAAGTGACTCAAGCCGTTCGGGTCGGCCTTTATCGAGTGTTCTCTTGCGGAAAGCGCTGCGCTGCGTAATTACCCACGCCCCGAGGGCAAAGCCATTCTCCTTATGGCGCTTAGGAACGAGCGCGCTGCCGTGTTGGTCTACGTAGGACCCTAGGGCTGCAAAGCCCTCCTCCCAAGCGGCATCAAGAGGGTCCCAAGACCATCCCTTAAGTGATTCAAGCCGCTCACGCTTAGCCTGGTCGAGCGTTCCCTTGCTGTAGTTCCTACGCTGCCACCCGACCCACGTCCCGAGGGCAAAGTCGTTCTCCTTGTGGGTCTGAGGAACGAGCGCGTTGCCCACCCTTTCTACGTAGGACTCTAGGGCCGCAAAGCCCTTTTCCCACGCGTCAGCGTTCGGGTCCCAAGACCATCCCTCAAGTGCCGCAAGCCGCTCACTCTTAGTCTGGTCGAGCTTTCCATTGCCGTAGTTCTTACGTTGCGTACCCACCCACCACCCGAGGGCAAAGTCGTTCTCCTTGTGGGTCTGAGGAACGAGCGCGTTGCCCACCCTTTCTACGTAGGACTCTAGGGCCGCAAAGCCCTTTTCCCACGCGT
>CANJIV010000009.1 GCA_947474595.1 Solirubrobacterales bacterium | reverse complement strand
CGTCTGCGATGGCTTCCCAGTCTGCACCGCGGTCCTCGATGCATTCCTGCCCCACGCTCCGGTCCTTCTTGTCGAGCTGAAGTACGCTTATATGCGTGCCTTTAACAAGTTCTACGAGGGCGATCTAGATCACATCCCGGTGACTATGGTGGGCGGCAATGCCTTCACTAAGGTCGGTGGGCTGTCGACTACGTGGCCCAACGACGGCATCGTCGCAATCGACAGCGCGCTCGGCAAGAAGGTCTCCGACGCGGTGATCAAGCATCGGCGCTGCTTCCTCCTTCAAGGCGGCACGCACAGCCTCTACATGTCGCGCGTAGCGAAGCTGGCAGATTCGACTGGAATCACGTGGAATAAGACAGTCGGCGCAGTGATAAACCAGGCGATCAAGGGGTCAGCCTCGGCGATGACTACACCAAATAGGATCGGCTGTCCGGCCGTCGGTTAGGTCGGGATGCGCAGCTTTGCAACTGCCGTACCTAGTCGGCCTCGATCTTGCGCCGTTCGATAGTGGCGAATAGAGTCCTCTCCTAACCATCCCGATTAGACCGTAAAAGGAGCAGCTATGTCATATCTACTAAGTCACTTCTGGCCCGGAGCAACCGAGGCTAACTACCAAGCAGAGATAGCGGCAGTCCACCCTCCAGGCGGCCTTCCTGAAGGCCAGACCTACCACATCGCCGGACCGACCGACGGTGGCTTCTTGATCATCGCCGTATGGGACTCCAAGGAATCCTGCGATCGGTTCGTAAATGAAATTCTCCTTCCTGCCCAGCCAGTTCCTGGCGGATTTCCCAATCCAGTCCAAGAGCGTGCGGCCGAGGCTTCCAACCTGCAGGTCAAGGGCTCCTAACGACCTAGACAGCCCTTAAGCATTCTTAGCGCACCCTTAGAGGTGAGAAGTAGAAATTGTCTTACCTCTAACTTTAAGAGAGCGAGTTGATGATGAGGAATCTGCTTTTGGCCACGGGGGCGACAGCCGTCGCCGTCGCCATCGCCGTGGGAATCACTACCTCTGGAGCGATGTCTCAGGGGCCCCAGACCCCGAGCTGCGGCACGTTTAAGGTTCGCCAAGACAAACGTGTCGACGGCCGCCTTTTCGTTAAGGGCACTTACAAGCTAAACGCGTTTGGGATCTCCTGCGCGAAAGTGATTGGCAAGTACGGACTCTTTGATCAGTTCCTTAGCCAAAAGTCGACAACGCCACTGCCATTGCCGTGGAAGTCGCTGACCGGCGCGATTGGCGCACCGAAGTTCTCCGCGGCACCCGGGGTCGGCTTCCGCGCCCAGAGAATCTCTGACTAGCCACGGGCGACCAACGGCCCGTAGTCCTGGCGGGCACTCTCGATAGCGCTCCTTACCAAGCAACCCAGCCGCCGTCGCAGCGCAGAATCTCCCCTGTGACTAGATTGGCGGCGTCAGAAGCCAAGAACAGGACAGCACCAGCAACATCTTCGGGCTCGCCGATGCGGCCCATAGGTATCCGGCGGAGGACCTCCTCTAGGAACTCCTTATCTTCGAACATTGGCTTGGTAAGAGGCGTATTGATAAAGGTTGGCGCCACGGCGTTAACCGTTATTCCGTCCTTTGCCCACTCGACGGCGAGAGCCCTCGTGAGCCCGTCGAGACCGTGTTTGGAGGCGCAGTAGATAGCACGCTGGGGGTAGCCCACGGAGCCAAGATCGGAGGAGATATTGATGATTCGCCCTCCTCGCTTTGCCTCCAACAGCCTGCGTCCAACGGCTCGGCAAACTAAAAAGGAGCCGCGCAGGTTGGTGTCGATGATCAGATCCCATTGGGCGACTGTTGAAGCCACCGTCGGACCCGGCTGGTTAACCCCGGCGCAGTTCACACAGATGTCAATTGGGCCGCGCTGCATCGCCGCCTCGACCGCCGCCTCGACCTCGTCCTCAAGGCGTACGTCGGCTAGATGCTTATAGGCCTCTCCGTCGAGTGAGCTAGCGGCCTCGATAACCTCATCGAGCTGATCGCCTGAGCGGGCAACAAGCGTCACGTTGGCTCCCGCCTTGAGCAGTGCCAGCGCGCAGGCGCGACCGATTCCACGCCCGGCGCCAGTCACAATCGCGTGGGCGCCATCGAGGCGGACCGTCATCGGCGCAGAGCGTGGGCTGGCTGACATCAAATGCCTCCAAAGGGTGTCGTGTTGGCGTGGAAGAAGTTCACATTGCAGGGTTCGACGGCCAGCTACTACCCCCTGCGAGGCTCGACGCTAGGCAAGTTTCGGCGCTCGCCTCTCATACCCGACCAACCCGGTTGGATTTCTGTTACTGTTGCGGATGCCTCTGTTAGGGTTACCTAAAATAGGGAACCCTAACCCCGACCGTAAAGGGCGCTAAACCTATGCTTAATCGGATCCCAAGAATCGCTTCACTCTCGCTCGCAGTGCTCGCTGTGGCCGTCGGCGGGTGCGCATCTAATGGCGACGGCGGCTCGGGCGACAGTAAGAGTCTGACGATCTACTCCGGCCGAGATAAGGAGTACGTGGAGCCGCTGATCGAAAGTTTTAAGAGAGCCAACCCGAAGATGGCTGTAGAGGTCCGCTATGGCGACAGCGCCGAGCTGGCCGCGACAATCCGCGAAGAGGGCGACCGTACCCCAGCTGGAATCTTCTTCAGCCAAGATGCCGGCGCGCTAGGCGCGCTGGGCAAAGAGGGCCTACTCAAACAACTGCCGACATCGATCCTTGATCGCGTGCCAAGCGCCTACCGCTCCCCGCAGGGCGACTGGGTCGGCACAAGCGGCCGGGTGCGCGTTTTGGGCTATGACAGCAGGGTTCTTAAAGCCGACCAGCTGCCTCAATCGGTCTTTGATCTCACCGATCCGAAGTGGAGGGGCAAAGTGGGATGGGCGCCAACTAACGCCTCCTTCCAAGCCTTCGTGACAGCGATGCGAATGACCGACGGTGAAGAGAAGACCAAGAAGTGGCTCGAAGGGATGAAAGCCAACGACACCCACTCCTACGAAAAGAACTCGATAATCCGTGACGCGATCGCCGACGGCGAGATCGAAGTTGGCCTCATAAACCACTACTACGTCCTCGAGGCGATCAAAGAAGGCAAGGCCAACGGCGCCACCTACCCAGTCAAGATTCTCTTCTTCCCTGGCGGCGACGTCGGCACCATGATCAACGTCGCCGGGATCGGTATCCCCAAGAGCTCTACTCAGCAGGCGGCAGCAGAGGCCTTTATCTCCTTCGTCTTAGCCGATCCACAGCAGAAGTACTTCGCCGACGAAGTAGGCGAGTACCCTCTAGTAAAAGGCATCGCCCAAGATCCCTCACTGCCGCCTCTAGAAAGCATCCAGCAGCCAGATAAGCTCGACCTCGCCGACCTCGCCGACCTCCAAGGCACCCAGAAGCTCCTCCAGGAGACCGGGGTGCTCTAGAAGTTGGAAGTCGGCGCTCAAAGACTGCCGCGAACTGGCAGCTTTTCCCTGCGGGGCCTATCGCCAGCGATTCTGCTCAGCGCCGGCCTCGTAGCCGCGGTCTGCGCCGTGCCGATCTTTTACCTCTTCGTCGTGATCCTCGACGAGCCGGCGGCGGCATGGCAGGCGATCTGGCGTCCGGCAACGCTGAGCCTGCTGCTACGCAGCCTGGCCTTGGCGGTAGCAGTCGGCTTCACTGCGACAGCCGTGGCCGTGCCGCTGGCTTGGCTAACCGGTCGCAGCGATCTGCCGTGGCGGCGCGGCTGGACGGTTCTCTCGGTGTTGCCACTTGTGATCCCAAGCTACATCGGGGCCTACCTCTTTGTCTCGGCCTTCGGCCCGCGCGGCGAACTTCAGAAGCTGCTCGGAGTCGATCAGCTGCCGAGTCTTTATGGCTTCGTGGGTGCCTGGATTGTGCTGACCCTCTTTACCTTCCCACTCGTCCTACTGCCAGTGCGCGCAGCGATGAGGCGCCTCGATCCAACGCTTGAGGACGCGGCCCGCGGGATGGGTCGATCGCAGTTTGAAGTCGCTCGCAGCGTAATCCTGCCACAGCTGATCCCTGCGATCGGAGCTGGTGCGCTGCTCGTCAGCCTCTATGCGCTCTCAGACTTTGGTGCCGTCTCAATCCTGCGATTTGACTCCTTCACACAGGTTATTTACCAGTCCTACCGCTCGAGCTTTGACCGAACGGCTGCTGCTGGGCTAGCGGGGGTCTTGGTACTGGTGCTGTTCGTCCTGCTGGCAGCCGAACGCCGCGTGCGTGCGCGACGCTCCTACCACCGGATTGGGCCCGGCAGCGCCCGGATTACTGAGGATGTTGCGCTTGGACGGTGGCGCTGGCCAGCGGTGGCGTTCTGCACAGTCGTTGCCTTGCTCTCTTTTGTAATGCCGGTCGGGATGTTGATCTTCTGGTCGACCCAAAGCATCGCCGGCGATATCGACTGGTCCCAGGTGACAACAGCAGCGGCCAACTCGGTCCTACTAGCCGGCCTGACAGCGGCGGTCGCAGTGGTTGCAGCGCTGCCTGTGGCATGGTTGGGTGCACGGGCGCCGGGGAGGCTCTCGCGCGTCGTCGATGGGCTGACCACTAGCGGATACGCGCTGCCTGGGATCGTCGTCGCGCTGGCTATGGTCTTCGTCGGCATCCGCCTTGTGCCCGCCCTCTACCAGTCACTACCGATGACGGTGATAGCCATGGTGATCATCTGCCTGCCGCTCGCTGTCACCTCAACGCGCTCGGCCGTGCTGCAGATACCTCCACGACTAGAAGAGGCCGCTCGCAGCAGTGGTCGCTCGCCACTGGCCGTGCTGGCTACGGTTGGCATCCCCCTGACTCGCATAGGCATCCTCGCCGGCGCGGCGCTGGTCTTTGTGGCCGCAATCAAAGAGCTTCCGATCGTTGTTTTGCTTTCACCGATTGGCTTTGACACGCTGCCTTTAGTGATCTGGCAGCAGTCATCGCGATCGTTCTTTGAGAGTGGCGCGATCCCGGCGCTGATGCTGATCGCGGTGACTGCTCCGGGAGTCTGGCTGCTGGTAGGTCGTCAACGGTGAGCGATCTTGGGAGGATGTAGCTAATGGATTCGCTAGAAGACCAGATTGCCGCCTGCCCGATCGGAGGAGACGGCGAGGCGCCCGTTATCGTTAGCTGCAATGGAGTAAGCAAGAGCTTCGGTGCTGTCTTGGCCGTTGATGACGTATCTCTCTCCCTCCGCGCCGGGGAGATCGGCGCGCTACTTGGTCCAAGCGGCTGCGGTAAGACGACTCTTCTACGGCTGATCGCCGGCTTCGAAGCTCCTGATGCGGGGTCGATCGATGTAGCTGGCCAACGGGTTGCAAGCAAGACCGACTTCATCGCTGCGGAGAAGCGTGGAGTGGCAATGGTCTTTCAGGAGTACGCGCTCTTTCCCCATATGACCGTTGAACAGAACGTCGGATACGCGCTCGGTCGCCGCCCCGATCGCCAACGCGTAGCGAAGGTGCTCAAAATGGTCGGATTAGACGGCTTGGAGTCGCGGCGCCCCGATCAGCTCTCAGGCGGCCAGCAGCAGCGAGTGGCCTTAGCCCGTGCATTAGCACCGACGCCATCGGTCATCTTGCTAGATGAACCGTTCTCAAACCTTGACGCCTCGATGCGAGAGCACGTCCGCGGCGAAGTCCGCCAGATCTTGCGGACTGCTGGCGTATCGGCACTCCTAGTCACCCACGACCAAGAGGAGGCCCTGAGCCTCGCCGACACTGTGGCGGTGATGAACGAGGGTCAGATCGAGCAGATCGGTACGCCCGAAGAGATCTACGGCCAGCCAGCCACTCGCTGGGTTGCCTCATTCTTGGGCGAGATCGACACTCTCCCCGGCGAGGCTAGCGGTGGTGTCGCAAGCTGCGCGTTGGGGGACGTGCGTGTCTCTCCTCAGCTGAGCGGCGCGGTTGACATCTTGATCCGCCCGGAGTCGGTATCGGTCGGAACCGGCCACGACGGTGGCTACGACGCCATCGTCGTCGAGCGCATCTACTACGGCCACGACCAGATCGTGACGCTCGAACTCAGCGGCGGCGTTCGCGTACGCAGCCGCAGCATCGGATTTCCCGCCTGGCACCCCGGCGATCGCCTACAGGTACGTCTAACGGGCCCGGTCACTGCGCTCGTGCGCGCTTAAGCCAGCGAGCCAATCCACAGCTGACCTAGAAGACAAACCTCTTACTGTTGGCCGTGCCCGTAACTCCGCGCCTCTTCGGCGTCACCGATACCGTCCACGAGCCCCTTGCCAGCGTGATGGTGCAGACGTTCTTCTTCGTCTTGGCATTCGGCCTGCAGATACCGCTCTTGACCTTCTTCGCTGTCTTGGCCGAGATTGCGTATGTCACCCCGGTGACGGATGTAGCTGTCGCTGTGATTGTCTTGGAGCCCTTCTTGGAGACCCATCGGACTACAGGCTTGCTCGGCTTAGCAGCCTTTTTGAAGCTCATTTTGTAAGTCGGAGAGGAGAACCCGACCCGCGGAACGATGATCCTTAAGCCGTCTGATTCAGCTGTTGCGGTGAATGCTCCAGCAGATACTGTCGTCGTCGATCCGCTCTCGGTACGAGTTACTGACAGCCCTGCCTTGGCCGCGGCTGCGTCACCCCCGACACAGGTCGCCAGCAGCGCATTGGGCATGAAAGCCTCAAGTGATCCACTGTTGAGAGTTGTCCCATCCTGCTCAAAGTGCGGGCCGTTCATTTGGACCGAAAGCACTGGCACGGAAGCGCCATTCGGATCAGAGCTGCCTGGGGGGGCATCAGCGCTGGTGGCTGCCGGGTTGCTGTAACTGATTCCCGGACACCCTTGAAGGTCGACTTGATAGCCGTTTGCTGAGGCACCGATATACATTCCAATCAGCGCATCCCCTGGGCGCGCCGTACCCGACTCTGCGACATACCGGACACCGCCGCTGAGCTTGGCCACACTGGTGGCACAGACGCCGACTGGTGTAGCTGGCAACTCACAGGTAGTGCCGGCGTTAGGCGGGCCGTTAATCTGCGTCATCGAAACCGGCTTAGCGGTGATCACCACATTCTGGCCAGAGACCGTGTAGTCAGAGACATCACCATAAACCTCCGCGCTGATCGGCTGATCGCCATCGGCCACGGTAAAGCTGGCCGTGAAAGTCTTACCAACCGCAGCTTCTCCTAACTCAGTAGCGGTGGAGCCCGAACTACGCGTGCTGATGGAGTAGGTATAGACCTGTGTCATCCCGGTCGGCCACCTGCAGACCGTGACCGTGTATTCCCCGCTCGCAGGATCTTGGAGTACCCCATCGACACTGAGGCTCGCACCGGAAACTAGAGCTCCATTAGTACACGTACCACCATCGGCGAGAGCATCGGCTGCTAGAGAGATCGAGAGAGAAAATACCGTCGCGACTAGCACGGCGACTATCGCTGGAGTCAGGCGACGTAAGTTAAGTTGTCCTACCCTTATAGATGGAAGCATGAAGACAATGCTAGCCCTTTTGTCGCAGACCTGCTCCACTTTCAGACAGAACACGAGCGGCGCTGTCTTTTGCGCTCTGGGAAGCAGTTTGTCACCGTTCTTTACTGTCGTCCCTAGCGTCCGTGCAACGACCCGCTCTCCAACCAAACCGGAGGTAGTCACCTGATGCCGATCAACCCTGATGCCCAACAGATTGCCGCACTAAGTGCCCTCGCCGCCAGTGACCAAGATGGCCCGCTCGTGATGCTCAATCTCAACCGCTACCATGAGCGCGCCGCGTATGTCGGCGAACCTCCGTGCGGCAGCTCGCCTGAAGTCTCAGGCCGCGAAGCCTACGAGCGCTATGGCCTCACCGCACTGAAAGTACTCAATCGTGTTGGCGGGACGATTCTCTGGCACACGCAAGCGACGATGACGGTCATCGGCGAAGACAGCGACCAGTACGACGAGGTCATCGCGGTCTCTTACCCGAGCGCAAAGGCATTCTTGGAGCTGGCGCTTGACCCAACTCTAGGCGAGGTACTCGCACACCGTGAAGCAGGACTAGAACGGGCGGCGATAATCCGCTGCGACGTCGGCTACTTAAACGCGCCAACCGGGAGCTGACCCGTGACCACCCCCAGCGGCTACTGGCCACAGCCGTGGACGTGTGAAGACGGCGGCCCGCTTCGTCACTGCTGCGCAGATGGCATCCCTGGTTTGGGGATCAGGGCTGGGGAGCGACTTGAGGTCGCGGCTGTGCGCGATGCCTTCGCAACCGATCTGCTCGTACGCCGCGACCCAGGCGAGCTCTACGCCTTGCGCCACGACATCCCTTATTCAGGAGCGCAGTCCACTCCCGTGGAGGGCTGGGTCGAGCGCCTCGATCCGCTAACCCTAGAAGTCCTAGCATCGACACCCCGCCTTCCTGGCGGCGCCTTTTGGCCGGGCGGTTTGGCCGCCCACAAAAATGGCGACCTACATATGGTCTTCGGTCGCTGGGCGCACCGCCTAAGCAGCGACCTGAACGTGCTGGCCTCCCACCGGCTGCCGGTGCCACGTCCACACAACTCGTTCGTCGTACTCAATGGCGGCGAAATTGTCACCAAGGACTGTGATGCACCAGCTGGGCGCGAGCCCTCGACCGTCTCGGTATTAGACCCAGAAACCCTGCTTCCGGTAGTCGCACCGCTACGCCTAAGCGAACCTTCGATAGCTCGACTCTCCTGCGACGGTGAGAGCGTAATCGCCGTGGGCACGACTGTCATCTACCGCCTAAGACTCGACCGCGAGGGTGGGCGACTGGTTGTCGATGACCAGTGGTGTCCCTCCTATGGCCCATCTCCAGGGCGCAGCTACGGCTGGGACCCTGTGATCACCGATCAGCACATCCTCTGGATGGACAACGGCCGCAACCAGACCGACCGCACGATGCGCACCAGCGGAGATTCGCCCGATCCATCGCGGCTGTGGTGGGTCAGGCGCGACGATGCCAGCCGTCTGGGATCGGTCCAGATCAGCGGCCTTGCCTTCGGTACTCAGTCAAATCCACCGGCATGGGATCGAGTCGGTGGAGTCGTTGTCGCCTACGACGCAGCAAACGCCGTCCTGCGGGCCTGGCGCCTAGTTGGCGACGAGCTACAACCACTCTGGCGCCGCGACAACTTCGCTCACGCTGGGCACCTGATCCTCTTCCCTGACACACGAGAGCTAGTCGCCCAAGACTGGTCAGACGTCGAGTTCCTGCGACGCCCTCTCGTGCGCCGCGCCTTACGGCCAGCGGTACGGATCGCATCCAACTCGGCTCGGGCTAGGCGCGCCTCGCTGGCCACCGGGCACGACCAACTCGTGGTCTTAGACCTCGATAACGGCGAAGATAAAGCGCGGGTTGACATCCCTTCCCCTAGCCAAGGGTTTCTCTTTCCTGCCCCGGGGTTCGAGCGCGATATCTACTATCAGTCGCTAACCACCATCGCGCGGGTTGTGGTGACTGGCGCAGCCACTTAAGCTCTGCCCTTAGGCTTACGGAAGGTCACTGGTAGAGGAGGAGTCGCAGTGAGCAAGACAACGTCGCGCCCAGCCCACCGTTTGGCCACCGGCCTCGCGCTCTCCTGCATCATTCTGGCATCGGGTGCAAGTAGCGCGGCAGCAGCCTTCGGCGGCGACTACGACGCCAATGATCCGGCACAGAAGGCACAGTACGACGCCGCTCTTGTGGTTGCCACCAAGGCATACGAGTACGCGGTCCCGGTCCTCAATATGGAGCGAACCTTCAAGACCAGCACGAGCCCGACCGTTAATAACGGCCGTGGCGGTGGCCCGGTCAACCAGTTCAGCCACTTCGAAAAACTCGCAGATGCAAAAGACCGCACGGTAGTTGCGCCCAATAGCGACACGCTCTACTCGATGGCTTGGCTAGATCTCTCCAAGACGCCGCAAGTGATCCATTCGAACAGCACGACCAAGCGCTTTCATGTCTTTGAGCTGCTTGACCCTTGGGAAGAGAACTTTAAGAACATCGGCCCCTCGGATAAGGCGATACCTGACGGCAACAATGTCATCACGGGACCCAACTTCAAGGGCAAGATCCCATCCGGTCTTAGGCAGATCCGCTCTCCCTATAACCGCGTATGGGTGATCGGACGCACCTACGTCGTCGACAAGGCCGACCTAAAGGCGGCCCGCAAGGTGATGGCCAGCTACAAGATTGTGCCGCTTAATCAGTGGCGCGGTGATAGTTCGCCCGACACCTACACCCAGCCTCCGCCGAAGGTGATCAGACGCGCTACGGTCGAGGCCCATATACCCGGCACGGGCCCGGGGGAAGACGCTGCCACATTCTTTGACGCCGCTGGCGATCAGCTCAAGCTCTACAAGCCTCCTAAGAGAGATGCTCCGATACTTGCCCAGATCAAGGCGCTAGGGATCGGCATCGGGCTGCACCCGACCAAGACCGCCAAGCTCAGCGGCGCTCAACTTCAGGCGATGCGAGACGCAGTAACCCAAGGCCCAGGAAAACTTCAGGGGCAGTTCTTCGCCGACTACATTGCAGGCTTCACTGCTCACAACGGCTGGATCGTCGTCAAGACAGGGACCTACGCCACTAACTACAACCGCCGCGCGATAGTTGACAGGGTCGGGCTTGGCGCGCCGACGCCCGAGCTTGCCATGTACCCACTTGCCTTGCTTGACAGCAACCGCGGAATACTCACGGGATCCAAGCGCTACGTCGCCCACTTCTCGGCCAAGACGGCACGCCCTCCAGTTAAGTTCTTCTGGTCGATGACGCTCTATGACAGCGATAGCTTTCTCGTCGATAACCCGCTCGACCGTTACCTCGTCAACGACCGCAGCCGGCTCAGATACAACAGCGATGGCTCGCTCGACATCTACCTACAACCAAACGCTCCAGCCAATTCAGCCCAGCGCGCGAACTGGCTTCCGACCCCATCTGCGGCCGCCAAGACGCAAGGCTTTCGCCTAATAGTTCGCCTCTACGGGCTCTCGCAGGCAGGGATCAACGGAGCGACCGACGGCACCGGCTGGCAGGGTCCGTCGATTCTCCCCTGTGACGATGGCACTGCTGCGAGCCACGGCGTAGCCTGCGCTGGCTGACTGTCGGCTTGGTCCGCATCGGTTGTGGTCGAGGCCAAGCGACGGTCTAACTCGACAGATCGCTACAGTCGCAGTATCAGCCTTTAACCCCAGCCGAGAGCGAGCCGATGTCTGTGACGTCTGACTACACAATCAGTCCCGAAGGGCTCGCTGAGCTTGAGCGAGAGCTAGCCGAACTCGAAGGCCCAGGTCGCCTCGAGATCGCCGCTCGCATTAAGACCGCTCGCGAATGGGGTGACCTCAAAGAGAACGGCGAATATCACGCCGCCAAAGAGGCCCAATCGCACATGGAGACTCGCGTCCTAAAGCTGCGCGACCGAATCATCAACGCAGTCGTAGTCGCTCCGGGAGAGGCGGCGGGTGAAAGCGCAAGCGCAGGCGCTGGCGCCAAGGCCGTCGTTTTCGGCTCAAAGGTGACCTACTCGCCTGTCGCGGGTGGGCCTGATCAGACGTTCACACTGGTCGGCAGCACCGAGGCTGACGCCAAGCTCAAGCTGCTCTCTGTCGCTTCGCCAGTCGCCAAGGCTCTAATGGGCGCCACGGCAGGCGACGTCGTCACCGTCCGCCTACCGTCGGGCGACAGACGCGAGCTGCGTGTAGTTACTGTCGCCTGAAGTAGGCGCTGGTGTGGTGGCTATGCTGACGGCGGAGGCGGGCTAGCAGGCGGCTGCGCGTCGGGCGCGGGCTCGGTTGGCTTTCCTCCGAGAATCTCGTCAATGCGTCTGCCCAGGCGTGCGGTACGGCGGTGTTCGGGGAAACGATCGCGAGCTTTTTGCATCTTCGATGGGTTCCTCTTGCCGTAGAACCAGTGCGCCCAAGGGGAGTTTGGTTTTGCCAACCGAAAACAAAAAAACAGTCCGATAATCGGAATGAAAACGGCTAAGGCACCCCAGCCAAGTCGACCTTTGAGCAGCGTGACCGATGCGCACACAATGGTGATCGTGACTATCCCCGCGGTACCAACCACCGACCCGGTGTCATCTAGCCCAAACGGCCTGAACCCGATCACTACAAACCCTGCAAGCATCGCTACGAAGATCACTGCGTCGATAGAGGAGCGTCCTTCATCGGACCAGTAGACGTCATCTAGGTGCAGCCAGAGCGCGAACTCGTCGAGCGTGAAGCCGATCCCGATGCCAAAGCCTGCCGAGGTGATCCACCACCACGGCGAGGTCAGATCAGTGGCAAACGCCGCAAATCCGCAGATGATCATTAGCCAAATCCCCCACACCATGTGGTGGATGTGGAGTCCGCCTTCGGTCTCCACGCCGCCGGGCCACCAGGGGACCTTCGGACTGCGTGTCAGCCGAGCGCTGGTGCGGATAAAGGCAAACGAGAGCAGGAATGCCAACAGAACCACGAACGCAGCGGCGCGCCCCGGCTCCAGACCGTTCTTCGGCGTCAGGTTGACGAACTCGACGATGTCATTGGCAAAAGCGATTACGAACATCTGTTGCGAGATTCTACGTCACCTGCCGACCTTAGTTGCCGCGGCTCTAGATGGAGAGGCTAGGCCGCTGGTCTGACCACGGGCGGGCCGTCTCTAGCTGGGTCGCCAACGAGAGCAGCTGCCCATCTCCGGCGGGCCTGCCAATTAGCTGGACGCTCACAGGCATCGCGTCTTGTCCGATTCCCACTGGCAACGCAATCGCTGGCTGACCGGTTAGGTTGGCCACCGCCGTAAACGGGGTAAAACGGCCGGAGCGGTTGAAGTCGAGCATCGGCTCGGACGAGCAGGAGTCGATCTCGCCGATCGCGACTGGACGCTCAGCTAGTGCCGGTGTCAGGACTGCGTCGTAGGGAGCGAGTGCTGTGATCAGCATTCGAGCGGCCGCCTGGCTCTGTACGACGGCACCCATGTAGGCCATTGAATTCTGATCTAAGGCCTGTTTGAACAGCGCCCAAGTGAGTGGCTCGACGGAGTCCTCGGTCAACTCTCGCCCCGCCCCCATCGCGACCGCAGCCGCTGCGCCGCCGATCAACGTGGCCCAAATTACGGTGAAGACTGGCAGCAGGTAAGGGATCGTCCAAGGGGATGAGATCTCTTGGACCTCGTGGCCTAGGTCGCGCAGTAGCTCGGCTGTCTGCGAAACCGCTGCTAGGCAGATTGGATCGACCGTGGCATCGATTGGCGGGTCGACTACGACGGCGATCCGCAGCCGTCCGGGCGCAGCTGCGGCGGTAGTAGCAAATGGCTGGGGCGGTGCCGGTGCCCATGTCGCATCACCGAGCTCATAGCCTGAGAGAAGATCGAGCAGTACTGCGGTATCAGCGACCGTTCGAGTAAGTACGCCGTCGGTTGCCAACATTGAGTCCCCGAGCATCGGCGCAGAGGAGATGCGGCCGCGAGATGGCTTGAGGCCCACGAGGCCGCAGCAGGCTGCCGGGATCCGGATCGACCCACCGCCGTCGCTGGCATGGGCGACGGGGACCATTCCTGCCGCAACAGCGGCGCCACTGCCTCCTGACGAACCTCCTGGTGTGCGGTCTAAGTTGTAGGGATTGCGGGTTGGTCCAAAGCGGCGCGGCTCAGTGACCGGCAAGATGCCGAACTCCGGCGACTTCGTGACGCCAACGATGACCATGCCAGCCTCTTTAAGGCGACGTGAAACAAGTGAGTCAAACTCCGAGACACTCTCGCCTGAGAGGTCGCTGCACTGCGTCAGCCTTATCCCAGCCACCGCAGTAAAGAGATCCTTCACAGCTACCGGCACTCCAGCCAGCGGGCGGGGATCGTCGGGGCCGATCGCTGCTGCCGTCTGCAGGGCGCGCTCTGCATCAACCGTCGTGAACGCACCGATCTGCCTATCTAGGGCCTCAATACGCCCCAGAGAGGCTTCAACTAGCTCATGCGACGTCACCTCTCCCCTACGCACGAGTCCGGCCAGCTCTGTAGCTGGAGCAAAGAGCAGTTCGGCTACGTCATCCATGATCATCAGCCTTTCGGTTGTGGATCGAGGGTTGAAGTGTTCGACAACCCTTTAGGAACTACGGAGAGAGAGGGATTCGAACCCTCGAACGAGGTTACCCCCGTTACACGATTTCCAGTCGTGCCCGTTCAACCGCTCCGGCACCTCTCCAAAATGTGACCGGGTCAAGGGTAGCGAGCCGCGCAGCTTTAGAGCGCCCAGTCTCCACCGCGTAGGATCGCGACGCGCTCACCACCGTTAGTTAGCCCTGTCACATCGACCTCGGGTGAGCCGATCATGAAGTCAACGTGGATCGTGCTGGCGTTGGCACGAGCGCGATCGGCGTCATCGGCGAGTGCGAACCCATATGCCATTCCTAGCGCGATGTGGCTGGCGGCGTTCTCGTCGATCAGTGTGTCGTAGAAGACTGTCTCTAGCGCCCCGACCCGACCCTCGCGATCAACGAGGGCTACCTCCCCCAGCCGTGCTGCCCCGGGGTCTGTCTGGGTTAGCGCCGCAAGCGCCTCCCCTCCCGACTCAGCGGTCACCTCAACCGCCCTCCCATCCTCAAAACCGACCTTTAGCCCGCGCACGATCGTCCCACTTAGGACAAGTGGCTTGGTTGAGGTAACGGTTCCAAAGACGCGCTGCGGGTCTGGAGTGGTGAAGGTCTCCTCGGAGGGAATATTGGGCATATGAGGCAAGCCGTCGATGGTTGAGAATCTCGCCGTCAACCACTGCGAGCTAGGCATTAGGCCGACCTGAAGATCAGTGCCTGGTCCCTCGAAGTGCAAGGCGTCAAAGCGAGCAGCCGTAAGCCGCTCGGCGACCGCAGTGAGTCTGTCCATGCGGCTGCTCCATGCGGCCACGGGGTCTTGCTCATCGAGGCGGCAGAGATGTGCAACCTGCTCCCATAAAAGCGCGTAGGCAGCAGACGGCTCGAGGTCGGGGTGAACAAGCGCTGCCCACTCTGGGGTCGGACAGGGCGCTGCGGTCCAGTTTGTGGTGCGGGCATTGACCACCTCTCCGGACTCCTTAAGGAACGGCATGTGATCACGGCCGACACGCACCGGATCGAGGTCGTCTAGCAGGCCGGGCGCGACGGGTCCGGTCAAGCCGATCCGCGCGCAGCGCTGGTCACCAAGCGCAAGCATGCGGTCGCCGTACCAAGATGGGACAAAGTCGAGGCTCTGCTCGTCGGCGTAGAGGATCCGTGCGCGTTTAACGTGAAGATCGAAGGTCGCTACGTCAACAAACTTAGCTCCGTGGCGATATGCACTGGCGGCTATTGCACGGGTCAGGCGCTCCTTGCCGGGCTCACTGCCGATCGCCACGATCTGATTCGGCTGGACGTTTGCGCCGAAGCCGACGATGAGGTCGGCAAAGCGTTGGATTAGCTCGTCGTCCATGGTCGTTGTCTGCCTCCTGGGCGCGTCGGTTGGTGGTGTCGTGGGCTGGTGTCGTTGACGGCTGTGCTGGATCAAACACGATCTTTAAGGCGGGCGGCTCTGGGGGGTGAGCTACCGAACCCTGAATATGTCAGGACAACTACGCACACCCCCCGCAGCGTACCCCCCAACGCGGGGTGAGAAGCGAGATCGCGATAGGGTCGCAGGCGCCCGTGACTGAACCCACGCCCACACCAGACTCTCCTCAAACTCCCCCACCCCGCGCTCCCCGGATACTGATCGTCTCGGCTGCGATTGGTGCGGGCCATGATCGACCGGCCGAAGTGCTTGCCCAGGACCTACGCGACGCCTGCCCCGACGCCACCGTCGAAGTAGTCGACGGACTTGCCGAGATGGGGCCCATAGCGATCAAGACGATCGAGGACAACAGCCGCATCATGTTTAACCGTGGAGCGTGGCTCTTCGACCTTCAATACGCGCTCATCACCCACCTAGCACCGACTCGCTGGCTGATGCTTCAGATGACCCACGCACTTGGCTACTGGCCGTTTAAGCGTCTAATCGCACGCTGGCGCCCCGATGTCGTCGTATCCACCTACCCGGGTACAACTGAGATCCTTGGCTGGCTGCGTCGCAGCGGGAAGATCGACGTGCCGGTCTGTTCGGCGATCACCGATCTAGCTGGTCTGCGTTACTGGTCGTCGCGCGGAGTGGACCTGCATATGGTCATCCACCCCGAGTCGATCCCAGAGGTTAGGTCGATCGCCGGTCCGGGAGAGATCACCTTCGTACATGGGTTTAGCGCGCCGGAGTTCCTCTCCCCCGTCGACCCGGTAGCGGCACGTAGATCCCTAGAGCTCCCTCCCGACGGCCCGATCGTCGTGGTCTCCGGTGGCGGATGGGGAGTCGGCGATCTCGAAGGTGCCGTCGAAGTAGCGCTTGAGATCCCCGAGACCTTCGTCGTCTGCCTCTGTGGGACCAGCGAAGAGCTGCGCACTACCCTTGCACGGCGCTTTGAAGCTCACCCTAGGGTCCGCATCACGGGCTTCACCGACCAGATGTGCGACCTCTTAACGGCAGCCGATGTGCTGATCCACTCAACCGCCGGCCTAACGATCCTAGAGGCCCGCATGCGCGGCTGTCAGCCGATCTCATTCGGCTGGGGCGCTGGACACATCCGCGCCAACAACGAGGCCTACCAGCGTTTCGGCCTAGCCGACGTGGCGCTCTCGCGCTCTGAACTGCTCTCGGCACTGCGCTCGGCAATCGCCACTGAGCTTGTCCCGGATACTTCGCCGAGGTCGGCGCCTTCGGCGGCATCGCTTGTTCTGGCATTGGCTGGCGCTGGAACGCGCGAGCCGCCCGCCTGAGCCGCCTCGGCCTCGGCCTCGGCGCTCATCATCCCCGCGACCTTCTTAGACGAGGCTAGTACCGAAGCACAGCCGACCACTAAGGCAAGCGCCAGCGACAGTAGAACGATCTGATCAGCCCCACCGTTCCACGCCTCGCCACCGATGAAGACCGCCAGCCCAACCGGCACTACGAGTTCGATCACGAAGATGACCGGGGCTACTCGCGTCGCGGGTAGTCGCTGGAACGCGCTCATCTCACTCACCGTGCCCGTTGCGCCAAGCGCGAAGGTCGGGATCGCCCATAGGACTGCCGCTGCCCAGCCGCCGGTGGAGATGTGATCGCTGATCAACTTGACCCCAAACGCACTCCAGGCAAAGGCCAAGCCAGCTCCCACCACCATCACAACCGGAGGGATGCCTCGTTGGGTACGAGCCATGACAAACGGTACAAGCGCAATCAATCCCAGCACCACCAGCGGGATTAGCAAAGCAGTTCCGCTGGCATTGTCGGTGCTGCGTTCTGGAGCCGCGAGCGCAAGCACTACAACGCCCACACCGATCCCGAAAACCGCCGACCACTCGCGACCGCCGACCGGCTCTTGGAGGTAGTGAGCTCCGACCACGAGCAGGACGACCAATCCGACAGCATCGGCTGGCCCTACAACCGTCAAAGGCGCAAGCATCAGGGCGCCGCCTTGGATAAGTACCGCTAGAGCGCTCAAACTAATAGCGGCTACCCACCGCGGGCGGCGCAGTAGGCGGCCGAGCAGCGACGCCTGCATCGAGTGCTCCACCGGAATGGTGCGAACCTCTTTTGCCTGCACCACAACGGAGAGGTTGTAGAGGCAGGCGGCAATAACTGCCGCCAACACTCCTAGCGCTACGGTAGCCACGGTTGCACCAATCATAAGGCGGCGGGCGGGCGGGCGGGCGGGCCTGCGAGGATTACGGGATGCGCCTTAGTACCGCTACCGTAACCGGCGCCGCTGTCGCGGCTGCTTGGTCTCTGCCCAGCATCGCGTCACACGTCCCCTCCGTCGCCAGCCTGCTCGATATCCCGCTACGCATCGACGCCGCGCAAGCCGTCGCCATCACCTTCGACGATGGGCCCCACCCTGAAGGGACGCCAGCCGTTCTAGCAGCGCTTGCCGATGCAGGCGCAGTTGCGACGTTCTTTGTCGTCGGAGAGCAGGTCCGACGCTACCCCTCTTTGGTAGCCGAGGCAGCAGCAGCCGGCCACCAGATTGAGCTCCATGGCGACACACATCGCGCCCACGTGCGCCTCTCGCCGCGCGCCGTCAGCGAAGACCTTCGCAGGGGCCACGCGGCTATCGCCCAAGCAACCGGCCGCGAGCCCCAGGTCCACCGCCCGCCATACGGCATCTATAGCGGCGCCAGCCTAGGAATCACTCGCAGAGCCAACTATCGACTTCTGCTCTGGTCCCGCTGGGGGCATGACTGGTCTAACCGCCAGACTCCGCAGACGATCTGCAGCGAGGTAACCGAGCAGCTGGCCTCCGGTGACGTGCTCTTGCTACACGACGCTGACCACTACTCAAACAAGGACTCATGGAAGGCCACAGCAGCCGCACTGCCAGCCGTATTAGCCCGCATTGAAGCGCTCGGCCTAAAGACCGTTGGGGTATGAGCAGCGACCGCCGCCCGCGGCGCTGCTAGGGTCCGCCGCCGCGGCTTTTTCTTCACCACTGCCTCCAACCACCGCGCCCCCTTAGACCATGAATGACTTCTCTTCGTTTGCAATCGGCTTCGACCAGCGCGACCGCGACCGCCTACATACGCTCTGGGACGAAGTCATCGACTCCCAACGCTGGTCCGAGGGAGACCTGACACAGCGCTTCGAAGCAGCTTGGGGGCAGTGGAACGCCGCCACAGCAGTGGCCACTTCGAGTTGGACCGGCGGCGCGATGGCGGCGCTGGAGTTCGCCGCAGTACGCGGCGAGACGGTGCTGTGTCCGTCCAACACGTTTATGGCTACGCCCCTGGCAGCCCTAGCGGCAGGAGCCGATGTGGCGTTTGTTGACTGCAACCGTGATGATTTCTGCCTCTCCTTTGATGACTTTGAGCGCAAAGCTCAAGAGCACAAGCCGCGCGCAGCTTTCATCGTCCACATTGGGGGCCATATCGCCTTTGAGATCGAAAAGATCGCGGCCTACTGTAAGTCCGAGGGCATCTTCTTGATCGAGGATTGCGCCCACGCCCACGGGGCATCCTGGAACGGCCGTCGCCCTGGAACATGGGGCGACGCAGGTATCTACTCGCTCTACGCGACCAAGACGATCTCAACCGGCGAGGGTGGCGTCTTGGTCTCAGGCAACGAGGACCTAATCGCCTTCGCTCGCGCCTACCGTAACTACGGCAAGCCTGAGCACGAAGTAGCCGGCCTGAACTTCCGAATGAGTGAGTTCACGGCGGCGCTAGGCCTCGTCCAGACTGAGCGCATGGAGGAGATCGTGACGTGGAAGAACGAGGTAGCGCGTCGCGAGCTTGACCCGATCTACCCGGCGAGGCTGGAGTTCCCCGACGGAATGGTCTCTGGCCTATATAAGTACATCGTCCTCTCAGAGATTGAGAAGTCCACCGGTAAGGTCTACGACCAACCTTGTCACCGGATCATGGGCCACAGCGTTGAAATGCCTAATTCAGACTGGGTCGCCCAAAACCATTGGTGCGTCCCGCTGTACTACCGGCCCTAGGCGACCTAGCTCAGGCGCCTAGCTGGCCGGTTGGCCGACGCTTCTGTCTACAGTTGGCCGATCTCCCCGAAGATCACGCGGCCCGGCTTGCAGACAGCCGTGAAGGATGAGAATCTCTCGCCGGCCTTGGTAGCTGAGAACTTATATGTACCGGGCTTGACGCCGATGTAGATCGCCAAGCCAGACGCATCCGTCGTTGTTCGTGCCGGATCGGGCGTGTAGTTGCCGCTGGCTAAGGAAACGCCGACGAACAGCGCCTTAATCCCCTTGGTAGGGCTGATCGTCGGCTTCGCCCCAGGGACGCCGACGAGCATGTTGCGCGCGAGGACCTGAGCGAGCGTCATCGTTTCGAACGCCTTTATCGCCACCAGCGGTACGACGACACAGTCCTTCGGAGCATCCTTACCTTCTGCGATCTCAATCTTGATGAAGTTAGCGAGCTGTCGTGCGAGCGAAAGGCTCGGCAGGGCGACGTTCAAGCTCGACCAACGCGGCACGCCGGTCTTGGTCGTCCTGATCGTCGGCGTGTAGATGCGCAGGTGATCGCCGATGTCGAAGTACCGCGTGACCGTGGTCAGCGCTGGCACCTTGAGGTCATAACTACCGTTGGCCTTGACCTTCGTCTTCCACTTGCTGTTCTCAACGACGCCGACCGTGGCGCCGACGAGATTCTTCTCCAGCGCACCAACCTCGACTGCGAGACCCCTGATGTGAACCCAGTTCGTCGCCTTGCTGGCGCTGGCGCCCGGATCGGCTGAAGCCGCGCTTGGAAGCGTAGCGGCAGCTAGAGCGACGAGCGTCAAGAGTGAACCTACTTTGAACTTTCGAACAGCGGAAGATTTGATCATGGCCGGATTATGACGTGATGCCTACCTAGTTGCGACCCAGAACTGGGCAGTTGCGTTGGCATCAGCCAACCATCACGGAACGTAAGCGGAGGGGGAGGGATTCGAACCCTCGGTACAGGGGTTACCCGCTCAACAGTTTCGTCGTCATCGAAGGTGATCTAGTCTGCCCCAGAAAACGAGGATTCCCGCTTAGTTGCTTGGGTTTCCGGGGTGCCCGTGTGTTCGTGGGAACGGTTTTGGGAACGCGCGAACGGCGGCGCTACTTGAAGCTGTAGCTCTTGCTGCTGGCGGTGCCCTTGACCGCGCCCTTTGCTGGCGTTATGGAAGCAAGCCAGGTGCCGTTTGTGAGTTTGAAGGTGCAGGAGCGGCGCGTGACGTTCGCTTTGCCTTGTTTGATCGTGACGTTTTTGCAGGCGCCGGTCTTCGTTTTGATGCCGCTCTTCGCGGTGAGCGCGTAAGTAACACCGGTGGTGGGGGTGATCAGCGCGGTCACGCTCTTCTCTTTCGTCGACGATGACCACACAACAGCCGGCTTTGCTGGCGGCACGACGGGCGCCACTGGCTTCACGCTGACCGCACTCGAGGCGGCGCCCTTCCCGTCACCGGCGCCGTTCACAGCGCGCAGGCGGACCGAATAGGTGGTGCCGTTGGTGAGGCCGGTGATTGTGATCGGTGAGGAGTTGTCGGGCGAGCTGAGCGCTCGCCACTCACCACCATTCAATGAGTACTCATAGGTGGTGATCGCGCTGCCGTTGTCCGAGCCGGGCGTGAACGCGATGCTTGCGCTGCCACTCCCGGGCGTCACAACAAGGCTGGTCGGCGCGGCGGGCACCGTCGCTGGTGTGACGCTCACAGGGACCGAAGCAGCTCCCTTCCCGTCGCCAGCGCCGTTCACAGCGCGCAGAAGGACCGAATACGTGGTGCCGTTGGTGAGGCCGGTGATCACGACCGGCGACGAAGCAGTACCGCTGGACACCCAGTTCGTACCTCCGTCTAAGGAGTACTCGTAATCGCTGATCGCGCTGCCGTTGTTTGAGCCGGGCGTGAACGCGATCGACGCGCTGGCGTTGCCAGCGATAGCGGAAAGCGACGTTGGCGCGGCCGGCGCAGCGGCTGGTGTGACGTTTACCGCGAAGCCTTCGCTACCGGTTCCAGCGCTGTTGATGGCGCGTAGTTTGATTTGGTATGTGGTGCCGTTACTCAGGCCGGTGATGGCGATTGGAGAGGCGGCTGAGGTGGGGCTGCGTGTTGTCCACGACCCGCCGTTATCGGTCGAGTATGCGTAGTTGGTGATCTCAGCACCATTTTCATATCCAGGAATGAACGCGATGCTTGCGCTGCCATCACCGGGCGTTGCAAAAAGGCTGGATGGCGGGTTTGGCGCAGCGGCTGGCGTGACGCTAACGGCGGTCGATGCGCTGCCGGTTCCAACATCGTTGATCGCTCGTAGTTTGATTTGGTAAGTGGTGCCGTTGGCTAGGCCTGCGATCGCGATCGGCGTGCTGGCTGAGGTGGGGCTGCGTGTTGTCCACGTCGCCCCATCATCGGTTGAGTATTCGTAGTTCGTGATCGCCGAGCCGAGCGTGAACGCGATGCTCGCGCTGCCATCACCGGGCGTTGCAACAAGGCCGGCTGGCGCGGCGATCACGGCTGCTGGTGTGACGTAAAGCAGGCGGTTCGGCGAGCCGACGCCAGCGTCGCTAACGACGCCGGTAGTTGCGGCGTTGCCGATCGCAGTAGCGACCTGAGCGGGCGTGCTCGAAGGGTTGGCCGAGAGCAGCAGAGCAGCAGCGCCAGCGACGTGTGGTGATGCCATCGATGTGCCGGAGATCGAGTCAGTGGCCGTCGTCGAGCCTATCCAAGCCGAAGTGATAAAGCCGCCCGGCGCAAAGATGTCGACGCAGCTTCCCCAGTTGGAGAAGTAGGTGCGATCATCGGAGCGATCATCTCCCCAACCTGGCGAACCTGTCGAACCGACCGTCAGTGCGTTCGGCGCCGAGGCAGGCGAGTAACTGCAGGCGTTGGCGTTCTCGTTCCCGGCGGCAACGGCGAAAGTGATGCCGTCGGCAATTGCGTTCTCCGTCGCGGTATTGAGTGCGGCTGAGTAACCGCCGCGGAGACTCATGTTGGCGACTGCCGCAACGCCCGCGGCGTGGTTTGCTGTCGCCCAGTTGATCCCTGCGATCACGCCGGCAGTCGAACCCGAGCCGCTGCAGTTAACGACGCGGACTGCAACCAGCGATACTTCCGGCGCAACGCCGTAGGTTGAGCCGCCGACCGTGCCGGCGACGTGCGTACCATGGCCGTTGCAGTCGTTCGTGTTCTGCCCGTCACCGATTGCGTCGTAGCCGGCTGTCACGCGGCCGCCGAACTGTGTGTGGGTTGCGAGAATGCCGCTGTCGATGATGTAGGCGGTTACACCGAAGCCGTTTTGGCTGGTCGAGATCTGGTTATCGAGCGGGAGTGAGCGCTGGTCGATGCGGTCGAGGCCCCACGAGGATGCGACCCCACTGCGCGTCCCGGCGCTGAGCACTTCGACCGGCTTGTCCTTCTCAACAAGGAGCACGCCATCTTGGGCGCGTAGCCGAGCAACGTCGGCCGAGTCGAGTGAAGCGACATATCCCTTCACGGCGCTACGGAAGACGTCCTGGACATCGTTGCCGCGAGCCTCCTCGCTAGCCACCTTCTGCGAGAGGCCGTCGCCGCTGTCGTAAAGCACGATGTAATTGCTTGAAGTTCCGGCCGCCTGGGCCGATCCTGGAAGCAGGGCAAGAAGTCCAGCGCAGAGCAGCAGAAAGAGCATCAAAACGCGCTGATACCTTTTCGAATTGCCCCGAATTGGTGAAGTCATCATTGAACTCTCAGTGATTCTAACTTGCATCTATCGAGGATGCGCAGCAACCAAGCGGAGGGGGAGGGATTCGAACCCTCGGTACAGGGGTTACCCGCACAACAGTTTTCGAGACTGCCCCGTTCAACCGCTCCGGCACCCCTCCGTGACGCGCCACCGCGGCGCGATCCTCAAGCCTAGCGATTGGGCGCTCTTCCCCGAAGTGACGTCGGGTCGCCCGACCTGTCGCCTAGCGCCGACCGGAGAAAAACTCTCGCAGGAGATCTCCAGCCTCCTGGGCCAGAAGCCCGGCGCTAACCTCCGGACGGTGATTTAGCCGCGGCTCTGCCAAGAGGTCAAACACGCTGCCAGCAGCACCTGCCTTCGGATCGGATGCTGCAAATACAACCCTTGGTACCCGGGACAAAACGATTGCCCCAGCACACATCGCACAAGGCTCAAGCGTCACATAGAGCACAGATTCCAGGATCCTCCAGCTGCCCAACCGGCCAGCGGCTTCGCGTAAGGCGATGATCTCGGCATGGGCGGTCGGGTCCTGGCGCAGCTCACGCTCATTGTGGCCGCTTGCGATCACCTCCCCGTCATGCACAACGACCGCGCCTACTGGGACGTCGTCGTGTTCGCCAGCGCGTTGGGCCTCGCGCAAAGCAAGTCGCATGAAATGTTCATCGCGTGGGAAGAATCTACTCTGCATGCAAGTGTTTCGTGGGTTATCGGAGCTACTACACCGACCGTCTCTCTACGATTGTGTGTACGCAGAGCAACTTTTGCCCTTCGATAATGTCTTATAAGTACGACGCGCGTCGTCGTCGGCCCTCGTAACTACATGCACTCTCCCTACTCCACTCGCTTACTTCTAGCCTGCCTGGTGGCAATCGCCGCCCTTGGGATCGGGAGTGCCACCGCTAGTGCCGAGCAGACGTCCGGTGCAGCGACGTATCGACCTGGTGAGTTGATTGTCGGCTATGCCGACGGAACGACGGCAGTGCAGCAAGAATCGATTCAAGCCGCCGCTGATGTCGTAGTCGCAGCCGCGCCACCTGCCCCAACAACACAGGTGGTCGAAGTTCAACCCGGCCAAAGTGTCGCTGAGGCCGCCAGCGAGCTACAGTCCAGCGGCGCGGTGCTCTACGCGGTTCCTAACTACATAGCCCACGCGAGTAGCTACATCCCCAACGATCCGGGCCTCGGGGGAGCGCGCAACTGGCGCAAGGTTCAGTGGAACTTCATTGGCCCCGCGAGCGTTAACGCTCCCGATGCTTGGCGCAACCTAGCTCTCGTTGGCAAGGCGGGCGGCAAAGGCGTCGTCGTTGCGGTGCTCGATTCAGGGGTCGCCTACGAAAATCGCGGCATATTCCGTCGCTCTCCAGACTTCCTGACCAGCCAGTTCGTGCCTGGTTATGACTTTGTTGACCGTGACTCACATCCCAACGACGGCAGTGGACACGGAACGTTCGTGGCTGGAGTAGTAGCCGAGCGAACCAACAACGGCGTTTCACTCACGGGCCTGGCCTACGGAGCGAAGCTGATGGCTGTGCGCGTGCTCGATGATGAAGGGATGGGAGATGCGGCCGATATTGCTGCTGGCATCCGTTGGGCAGCGAGCCACGGAGCGAAGGTAATCAACCTTAGCCTTGAGTTCGATATGGGCGTTGACGCGACCCAAATCCCCACTGTCATCGGCGCGATCAACTACGCCCGCTCTCGTGGCGTGGTAATCGTCGCTGCTTCAGGTAACGAAGCTAGCCAGACCGTCGCATACCCGGCGAACGCCATCGGGGTCATCTCGGTCGGTGCCACGACAGAGCACCTCTGCCAAGCCGACTACTCAAACCAAGGCTTCGGACTAGACCTCGTAGCCCCAGGTGGCGGCAGCGACGCGAGTGTCGCTACGGATCCCAACTGTCGCCCGCTGGACCCCCCCGGCTCGGATGTCTTCCAGTTGACCTTCAAGGATTCGGTAAAGGTCTTCTCTCTTGTCCCAGAGTTTCAGGGGACCTCGATGTCCTCGCCACACGTAGCAGCCGCGGCCGCCCTGGTTATCGCCAGTGGCGTGCTCGGCGCCAAGCCGAGCGCCGCAGCGGTCGAGAGAAGGCTCAAGGCCACCGCTCGCGATCTCGGCGCCCCTGGATACGACGACCGATACGGATATGGCCTGCTCGACGCGGCCAAGGCCACAGCTGCTGCGGTAAAGCCGGCGAAACCAACAGAGCCCGCCAAGAGTGCTAGGAGTCGGTAGCTCTGGCTCGCCTTAGGTCGTGCGGATAATCATCACCGAACAAGGTGCGTGATGAGAGATCTTGTTTGGGACCGAGCCCAAAAGAAACCGCTTGGCTCCTGTCATCCCTTTGTTGCCGACGATGATTAGGCCCGCGCTGGTCTCCTCGGCAACATCGAGGATGCAGTCGGCAGGATCGCCCTCGCGAGCGTGAGTCTTGACGGTTACTCCAGCGGCCTGCGCCAGCTTCGCCGCGGCGACGAGTGTGTGATCGACATCTTGGCGCGGATTGATCATCCACTCGACGTCTTTGGGAACCTGCGTGCGCTCGTCGCGCAGCCTCTGACCCGATACGGGCTCGTAGGCGCTGACAATATCTAGTGACGCCCCTGTGCTCTTGGCGAGCTCTACCGCTTGGCGCACCGCTTCGTTGGCTGTCTCTGACCCATCGGTTCCAACAACAATCGAGCTGAACATATCTCTCCTCCTACAGCTGTCGCCTGCCTAGGATGATCATATTGAGCAATCGCAGTCGCGTGTGGATGCGGCCACCACGCTCGGGCGCACTTGACCTAAATAAGCTTGACTGCGGCGACGATCATCCCGGCCACGACGAAAACAACGATCGCCGCTTGCATCCAGATCCATGATGGGGCCATCGTCTAACCGCTACCTTGCGAGCTTAATCTTGTTGCGTAGGAAAACAACAACAGTCTTGAGAAAGTCGTTGGTCTTCGGGGGAGACAAGAGGGGGTCCAGGTGGCTCGTAGTTGCCTTCGCATCGACGATCACGAGGCCGCTCTTGGGGACCTTAGACCGAGCGGCAAAGTTCCTTGCGCCATTAGCCACACCGTTGCGACTACCGGTCAGTGACGTTTGGAAGACGTAGTAAGGGATGTCGACATCCTTGAGGTGTAAGAGGCGAAGCCCGAGCACCTTGGCGGCGGGACTCTTTGGGTCCATCGAACTCGCGCCGGCGATATCAACGCTGAGGCGCAGCGGGAAATAGAGGTCAACGCCGTTGGTGCCATAGCGGTCGCCTGCAAACGCCTTGGCGAGGTTCTCGACCGTCGTCACTTCACCGTTTTTCCAGCCGCGCGGATTACCGCTGCTTGCCAGATGACCAGCACGCACTTGAATCAACGAGAGCGCCTTTGGTGAGCTGTCACTGTCTAAGGCGTAACCGAGAGCGCCCTCGTTGGTGGTTGGGATATCAGCCTTTAGATAAGCCGGCAGGAGTGGGTAGCTGCCAAGTATCGAGAGCTGGTTTGGATCTTTAATAGCCGCCAACGCGCCTATCTGAACGAATGGCCCCGCCACCCAAGCGAACCCAGGAATGCGTAAGAGATTGGCCCACGGCCCGTCGGGGGTAGCGGTTGTGACGTCGAGGCTCGCGAGGGCCTTCTTGGCGCTCGCGGCGGTGCTTATGGAATTAAAGGTCCCGCCGAGCCCACCATCTATGGCGACGATGGCTGCGATGTCTTTATAGCCGGGGTGGCCGTGAAAATCCCACGTCGCATACGCCGCCGCCATTGAGGCCCCTAGCGAGTGGCCGCCGAGGATCACCGTCTTGCCGGCCCTCTTGGCCTCCATGATCACGGCGCGAGCATCCTCTAGTTGCATCTTCATGCCCCAGTTCTTCATGAAGGCATAGTCCTTGGCCTTAAGCGGTACAAACTTATCTTTCTGCGCCGGATTGAGGACCCACCCGAGGTAGTAGTCAAGTGCTTGCTGAGGAGTCGCCGTGCCAGCTAAGGCCTTGATCATCATCGAGTTGTCCTCCAGCGCCTGCTCGCGACGGTCCATCGCCCAGACCTGGATTTCCGGTATCTGTCGCGCTATCTCTGGCCCGATCAGCGAGAAGTTAGCCGCCCCGCCGCTGGTCCCAGGGATTAGTAGGAGGACGTTCTTTGCGCTTGCACGGCCGTATTTGGTGATGAAGACCTTGTTGTATTTAGAAGGCGTTTCCGGCAGAGAGCCGACCTTCACAACGGTCGGGGGGGCCGCGCTAGCGCCAGTGGCGCTAGCCGCTGCGAAAACAGCCACGACGACAACGAAGACGGTCTTAAGTTTGCCCATTGCAGGGCCACTTTAGCGACTGCAGGGCCAGCGTATGGCCGGTCAACGGTTGCAGCGTGAGAAGGCTGGCCTGGATCTTTTCTTTTAAGCAGGTCTCTAACCTGTATAACGATCCGAAAGAAAGGCTGTTGAGTGTTCTCTATCTTCCGCGACAAAAGCAATATGGTCGAAGCCGCCCAGGCACTGAAGGGCCGCGATACGCCGATCGCTACCGCCTCCACCCACTTCGTATTGGGCACCCCAATCAAGCCACCTTTCCCAGCCGAGATGGAAACGATCGTCTTGGGCCTTGGCTGCTTTTGGGGAGCCGAACGCGCCTTCTGGACACTCGATGGCGTCTATACGACAGCCGTGGGATATGGCGCTGGCCATACCCCGAACCCAACCTATGAAGAGGTCTGTAGCGGCGCCACGGCGCACAACGAAGTCGTACTCGTTCTCTACGACCCCGCGAAGATCGCATACGAGGAGATCCTGCGTGCCTTCTGGGAGAGCCACAACCCGACCCAAGGCATGCGCCAAGGCAACGACATGGGGACCCAGTACCGCTCAGGCATCTACACATCTGACGCCTCCCAACAAGCGGGGGCAGTGGCCTCGCGTGAGCGCTTTCAGGCTGCACTCACCGCCGCCGGAGAGGGCGAGATAACGACTGAAATCCAACCAGCGGGGCCGTTTTACTACGCCGAGGAGTATCACCAGCAGTATCTGGCAAAGAACCCCAACGGCTACTGCGGACTTGGGGGCACGGGCGTCAGTTGCCCGGTTAGCCTCATCACTACGCAGTAGCTGGGCGGCGTGGGCCAAGCACTCATCTACTCTGTCTAGCGTGCGCACGCTGGCCGACGTTGAACTCGCCGCCTTCACCACGCTCAGGCTTGGTGGTCGCGCCACGCGTATGGTCGAGGCTGCAACCGAAGCAGAGCTAGTGCAAGCCGTAGCCAGCTGCGACGCTTCCGCGCAGCCAACCCTCATACTGGCCGGCGGATCCAACCTTGTAATCGCGGATGCCGGATTCCCGGGAAGCGTCGTGCGCGTCATGACTACAGGCGTTCACTCAATGCCTAACCGCGACCGCGTGGAGCTGACTGTTGCCGCTGGTCAGCCGTGGGATGGAGTAGTCAAGCGCACCGTTGAGGAGGGTCTGGCTGGATTGGAGTGCCTATCGGGTATCCCTGGATCGACGGGAGCGACGCCGATACAAAACGTCGGCGCCTACGGTCAGGAGGTTGCCTCGACGATCTGCGCCGTGCGCCTCTATGACCGCTCAAAGCAGGCGACGGTGTCCCTCTCTCCCGCCGAATGTGGCTTTAGATACCGCGGCTCGACTTTTAAGGGCGACGACCGCTTTCTAGTCTTATCGGTCACCTTCTCGCTGGCTCGCTCGCCTGAGTCGGAGCCGATCCTCTACGCGGAACTCGCGCGCGCGTTGGGCGTTGAGGTCGGCGAACGGGCGCCTCTAGGCGACGTACGCGCTGCGGTCTTAGCTCTTCGCGTAGCCAAGGGCATGGTGGTCGATCCCGATGACCCCAACTCACGCTCTGCTGGGTCGTTCTTTACTAACCCAGTGCTCACCGCAGCCGACTTCGAAGACCTCGAACTGCGCGCGAAAGATCTATTGGGCGCCGATGGCCCGTCACCGCCACGCTTTGATCAAAGCGACGCCACTATCAAGACATCGGCCGCATGGCTGATTGAGCAAGCCGGATTTCCTAAGGGCTACGGTGCTGGCGCCGTCGGCCTCTCCCAGAAGCACACCTTGGCGATCATAAACCGCGGTAACGCGACAACTGCCGAGCTAGTCACCTTCGCTCGCGAGCTGCGCGACGCGGTTTACGAGCGCTTCGCAGTGAGGCTTGTTGCCGAGCCGGTCTTGGTCGGCGTAGAGCTTTAGCGTCGCGACTAGCCCGCGCGCTCAGGCAGTTAGGTCGGCTGCCATCTCTCGGAATACCTCCACGTAACGGTCGACAGCCTCGTCGGTGTGGGTGACTGAGAGGGTCCACTCCTCTTCGCGCCCCGGAGTCATGTAGATCCCTCGATTTAAGTTATAGAGCCAAGCTAGATCACAAAGTGCGGCATCTTGATTTGCCTTAAAAGATGCGTAGTCGACGATCTTTTGAGTCGAGAAAGTCACGCAGCCCTTGGAGCCGACCCCGACCGCGTAGCCGGGCAAGTTGAACTCCGCGATCACGCCTTCGCAGCCGGCCAAAATACGGTCGTTTAGGTGGTCTAGATGGATGTAGGCGCTCGGTGTGAGCACTTCGAGCAAGTTGGCTCGCGCCGCCGCCATCCCAAGCGGATTGCCGTTATAGGTACCGACTTGGTAGACGGTGCCATCGGCGACAACGGCCATCGCCTCCTCCGTTCCGCCGATCGCGCCGATCGCCATGCCGCCGCCAATCGCCTTGGCGAGAGTCACGAGATCGGGGACCACTCCCCACTTCTCGACCGCGCCGCCGGCAGCGATCGTGACACCGGTCTTTACCTCATCAAAGATCAAGACGATTCCGTGGCGACGCGTGATCTCACGAACGGCCTCTAAGTAGCCTGGCTCCGGCAGAACCACACCGAGGTTCATCATCGCCGCCTCCATGATCACGCAGGCAGGCTTGCGACCATCGGCCTCTAGGGCCAAGATGCGGCGCTCCATCGCCTCGGCGTCGTTAAATGGCACAGGGATCGTCATCTCCACCGTAGCGCTGGGGATGCCGGCACCGTATGGCAACGAAGCGAGATTGTCGGGCTCGCCGATCGCATCGTATGGGACGCCAATCGAGACCATGACCGTATCGTGATGGCCGTGATAAGAGCCGAAAATCTTCATCACGGTGTCTCGCCCGGCGACAGCGCGGGCGATTCTGATCGCATCCATCGTGGCCTCAGAGCCAGAGTTGGTGTAGCGCCACTTGGGTAGTCCCCAGCGACGGGCGAGCTCTTCGCCGACGACGATCGAGTCCTCGGTGGGGGCTGCGAAGTGGGTGCCCTTGGTGTAGCGCTCAGATATTGCCCGTCCGATCGCTGGGTGAGCATGGCCTTGGACCATCGAGCCAAACCCGTTATGGAAGTCGTAGAGCTCGTTTCCGTCTACGTCCCAGACCTTGGGACCGTCGCCTCGCTCGATGTAGATTGGCCAGGGGGAGCGCAGCTGGTAAGAGGACGCGACGCCGCCGCTCAGAGTGTGGCGCGCACGCTCGTACATCGCCGCCGAAGCCTTGGTGCGCTCGTCAAGGTGCCTCTCCTCGCGCTGGGTCAGTTGCCGGATTCGTTCGCGGTCGATCTCAACGGGTACAGTGATAGCCATAGCTGCTCCTCTGGTAGATCCACAGCTCATTGTGACGGGTCCAAGTGTTGATCACACTCTTGAGCGCCGACCGACCCGAGCGAACCTCGTATTGTCAGGCCAATGAGCGAAGCTGGAAAGATGGCCCAAGAGCACATTGAAGCGCTGCACGAGCACGAAAGCTCTGGGCACAAGCCTAGCCTAGGCCGTCGCAGCAAAGCCACTGCTATTGCAATCGCCGCGATGGCTGCGGTCCTTGCGATAGCCGACCTAAACGCCAACAACGCGATGAAGAACGCAATTACAGGCGAGAGTCGGATCGGGGCTCTGGAGACGAAGCTAAACGCGCGCGATAACCATCGCATCATCTTAGAAAATGACAAAGTTCTCCTCGACGCAATCCTAGTCGGACAGTCACCAAGCCAAGCCGCTCAAACCCGCTCCACCGAAGCTAAAGAGGCCGCCCTAGCAGCACAGCTTGCGGTTGAAGAGCGAGCCCAGTCAAACGAAATCAAGACGGTGCGAGCCGAGGTCACGAGTGCGGAGAACGAGTATGAAAACCTAGAGCTTGGAATCGGGGCGCTACAGATCGGGATCGTACTGGCATCGATTTCAATCGTTGCCGGAGCTCTTTGGCTACTAACGGGAGGGCTCGCGGCGGGCCTTCTCGGCCTGGCGATGGCCGTCTACGCGATCTATCTGCTCTGAGGTTTTTTCTTAGGCAGGCGTCCGAGTAGACACTCTGCGAAAGTTAGGCCAATGAGCGAAGCTGGAAAGATGGCCCAAGAGCACATTGAAGCGCTGCACGAGCACGAAAGCTCTGGCCACAAGCCTCGCCTAGGCCGTCGCAGCAAAGCGACTGCGATCGCGATCGCCGCGATGGCTGCGGTCCTTGCGATAGCCGACCTAAACGCCCACCACGCGATGAAGTCCGTTATTACAGGCGAGAGTCGAATCGGGGCTCTGGAGACGAAACTAGACGCGCTCGACAACCATCGCACCGTCGTAGAAAATGACAAAGTTCTCCTCGACGCAGTCCTAGTCGGACAGTCGCCAAGCCAAGCTGCTCAAACCCGCTCCACCGAAGCCAAAGAGGCCGCCCTAGCAGCACAGCTTGCGGTTGAAGAGCGAGCCCTGTCAAACGAAATCAAGACTGTGCGAGCCGAGGCCACGAGTGCGGATAACGAGTACGAAAACCTCGAGATTGGAATTGGGGCGCTACAGATCGGGATCGTATTGGCATCGATTTCAATCGTTGCCGGAGCTCTTTGGCTACTAACGGGAGGGCTCGCGGCGGGCCTTCTGGGCTTGGCGATCACCGTCTACGCGATCTATCTGCTCTGAGGTTTTTTCTTAGGCAGGCGTCCGAGCAGACACTCTGCGAAGATCTCCGCCGATGGACTACGACTTCACTTGGCGTGACGGTGAACGAACGATTCGCTTTGGGCGCGGTGCGATTCTTGAGGCTCCGGGCCTGATCGGCGAAGGATTCACCCTGATCTCCACCGTGCGGGCGCGAAGCCAGTGTCCAAACATTGAGCTAGGAGCCGAGCGGGTCATCGACATTGGCCAGGGCTTCGTTGATGAGATCGCCGGCGACCTACTGGCCAACGGGCCTCTGGGCACAAAAATAGTCGCGCTCGGTGGCGGCCGTGTGATCGACACCGCCAAGGCGCTCGGCGCGGCATCTCCACAGCCTACGTTCGTGGCCGCGATCCCAACAACTCTTAGCGCAGCCGAGATGACCTGGTTTCACCGCCAAGCGCGCGGAGCGCCGCCCTCCAGCTCAACAATGCGGCCACAGTTAGTGATCAACGACCCCGCCCTTAGCGCCTCACAGACGATGCCCGACCTAGCGAGAAGCGCTGCCAATTCCTTAGGCCACGCGATCGAGGCCGCGGTGATCGAAGGCGCCAGCCCAGTCCCGACGATGGCCGCGATCCGCGCCGCGGTGCTGCTGGCCGAAGGACTGCCTGAAGATGGCGAGCCACTGCGCGACAGATTGGCACTGGGGTCCCTGCTCTCAGGCTACGGGCTTACCTCAGTTGGGCTCCATCACGTCATGAGCCAAACCCTTGTGCGCGCAGCAGGCGCCAGTCACGCCGGGGCTAACGCCGCGATGCTGCCCGTGACTAGCGCCGCGCTGAGAGAGCGGCTCGGCGAAAAAGTCGCAGCGCTCGATCGGGCTACCGGCGTGGCGGTGGAGGAGCTAGCCCGTCGCTTTGCACGCCGCGCCCAAGCACAGTCACTCAGAGCGATCGGTATTAGCGAGGACATTCTGCCCCACTGTGCCGAGCTTGCAAGCCAGCGCGGCGAGTTATCACTGACTCCTCCTGCCGCCAACGCTGAAGAGCTACTAAAGCTCTACCGCGCCGCCTGGTAGGAGTTAGCTAACGCCTCAGGCGTCGTCCTCGGCGGAATCGATGCCGTCGATCGACGCGAAGTCTGAGCTCGGCGACGATTCCAAAACGCCGAGCAGCTCTTCAACGCGGCACACCAGCAGCCTCTCCTCCTCGACCTCGACCCAGTTGCCAGCCGTAGCTGGAAAGACGACGTGGTCGCCGACGTGCACGGGCATCGCCACTCCAGCCGAATCCCACCAGTCGGTCCCGGGACCAACCTCGAGCACGATGCCGTGCTGGGGCGGCAGCTCGCGCGTGCCGGCCGGCACGACGAGGCCCGACTGTCGAACACGATCAGGCTCAAGCTCCTTGATCACAACGCGGTCAAAGAGTGGTCGTAGGCGGTAACGCATCTACAACAGAGTACGCGGGCCACGCTCTGAGTGCACCCTGCAATCGCTGCGACCGACTAGACCCCGCCCCCGCCGTCGTGCAGAATGGCGAGATGGCCGATAACAACTTCACCCCACTAACACCGGAACTACACGCATATGTCGTCGCACAAGGCGTCCGCAGTGACGAGGTACTTGACCGCGTCCTGCGTGATACCGAAGCGATGGGCGACATCTCGCGGATGCAGATCTCGCCGGACCAAGGAGCGTTCCTGACGCTATTAGCGCGAGCTATTGGCGCTGAGCGGATCTTGGAGATCGGGAGCTTCACCGGCTACAGCGCTATCTGCCTAGCTCGCAGTCTCCCTAGCGATGGATCGCTGCTCTGCTGCGAGCTTGAAGCGAAGTACGCCGCAACAGTCCGCGCCAATCTTGATGATGCGGGACTTTCAGATCGCGTTGAGATACGCGTCGGTCCGGCGCTTGAAACACTGCGGTCGCTACCCCTAGATCCCGCATTTGATCTCACATTCATCGACGCCGATAAGCCCGGCTATGGCGACTACTTTGAAGAGGTACTCCTACGCACGCGCACAGGTGGGCTGATTGTGCTCGACAACATGCTCTTAAGCGGCCTCGTCGTCGACCCGCCGGCCGAGAACGAGGCGGCCTGCGCGTTGTCAGAACTCAACACACGTCTCGCCGTCGATCAGCGCGTAGATATCGTATTGCTGTCGGTTTCAGACGGAATGACGCTCGCGCGCAAGCGGTGAGCCGGGACCGATAGGCCAAGCGGCTAGGAGCCTGCGATCGCTCCGGCGTAGACCTGCCAAGCCAGCACACTCTTTGCCACAAGACTCAAGATCAGATAGACACGCTCGACGTGGAGGGGATTGCTCCACCGTCCTCTTCCGCGGTAACTCAGCCACATATTCACCGCGAAGCTGTTGAAGAGCAGGAAGAGCGAGACGAAGATGGCGACGACGAAAGCCGGCGGATTACTACCCTCGGCGTAGGCGACCCCGATCTGCATCGAGATCGCGATCCACGGAATCGCTCCCGCGATACAGCCGTATATGAAAGGTTTCCAGTCGACGGTCTCACGGCCGACGTTGGCACGCTCCATGACTAACCCAAAGAGAATCATCGAAGCGTTGACTCCGAAGATAGCGACCAATGCGACCGCGTCGGTGACGCCTGAAAGCATCGCGATCAGGGCCACCATTAGCGAGGCGCTGATCGAATACTCCCACCAGCGGGCGGGGTTTACCCCACGTGGGACGGTTCGCTCATACCAGCCGCGCGCCCAGGTTGCCATCGATAAATGGTCGAAGGCTGCGAGAAGGAGAAAGATCGCCACGGCGAGCCCGATCGGTAGAGCCAACAGCTCGACCGGCCCACCGCGATCTCCAGAGCCGGGCGGCCCCGTCATGTAAGTCATGTCGATCGGTAGCGTCGCGCCAAACCCGGCGAGCGCGAGGATCGCTACCGCTTGGGCGCCGTGGAGGCCGCCGACGATCACGTTTAGACGTCGTAGGCGTGGTAGCGAGTTACGAGAGCGATCTGTGTCAATCGCTGGGTTAGTTGTGATTGGGTCGGCGTTAGCGATCCCTAAACGTTAGAGCAACCGGCACCAAATTCGATCCGAAGAGTAATTTTGGCGCGTTAGCAGCGCCCTCTCAACACAGAGAGGGCGGCCGATTTGGCCGCCCTCGTGTGTGATTAAACCTTAAGCACCCTTGGTGCGGACTTGGCTCAACCGGTCGGTCCGCCCTGAGGCATTGCCGGACGCAGTGACTCAAGCGCCGCCTTGACCGTGGATACGTCGATACCGAGTTTCTGGGCTAGGGCTGAGGCCCTCTCCGATTGACGAGCGCTGTGCTTTGCGTTGCGCTCTGCTTCGTGAGCTGCGCGGCCCTTAATGAGGGCAGCTGTAACGACATCCTTGTCGATACCCAGCGACGTGGCTATTTTGCCGGCTAGAACGCTGACATCGGGACGCGGTCCACGCGGCCCCTTTTGGCCATTCTCGGGACGATCTCCGACTGGCTTAGCTGGCCGAGCAGCTTCTAGTGCGGCCTTGGCCTGGTCAACGCTGACGCCAAGCTCGGTCGCCAAGAACGTTGCACGTTCGGTCTGCTTTTGGGCTTTGGTCGGTCGACTTGCTGCGTCGGGCCTTGCGGGGCGCGTCGCGTCGAGTGCGGCCTTGAGAACGGTAGTTGAAACGCCCAACTTGGCGGCCAGGGCGGCTACCCTAGGACCCTTGTGGCCCTTATGGCCTCTGTGGTCCTTCTTGACGGTCGACTTAGCCTTCGCCGGGGTGGACTGACCTGAAGCCTGCTGAGCTAGGCCGAATCCACCGGCAACGACGACAGTTGCGGTAGCCAGAGCGGCGGTGATGCGCTTGGAGTTGATAGACATGAGAGCCTCCTGATCTGTTGGTGATGGGCCGGCTGGCCCTTGTCAACAACCATCTTGGGCCACGACGCTGAGATCGCCCTTGGGTATTGCTGAGAACTTCCCGAGTGTCTAAGAGCCGTCTAGCGGGAGCCATACCGTGAACTGCGCACCGCCGCCATCGGCGTCCTTGGCGCTGACCCGTCCGCCGTGGGCTGCGACTATCGCCGCGACTATCGCTAGCCCGAGGCCAGCGCTACCTTTGCCGCGCGTCCTGCCGCCTTCGGCGCGCCAAAAGCGCTCGAAGAGGGCTGCGTTCTCTCCCGTCGGAAGGCCGGGTCCGTGGTCGCGCACATCCAGACGAGCATCGGCGCCTTCGCGGCTAACTGTGAGTTCGATGGCAGTATCGGACGGCGTGTGGACGAGGGCGTTACGCATGAGGTTGGCAAATATCTGTTGGATCTGGTCACGATCGGCGCTGATCACGACTGGTTGCGGTGCATTTAGGGTGATCGTGCGCTGCGGAGCCGATGCCCCTGCATCGTTGACAGCGTCTCCAGCAAGCGCGCAAATATCAACTGGCGCGCGCACGGGATCACGCAGCTCGTCTAGGCGCGCGAGCGTCAGCAGATCCTCGACAAGGACCCCCATCCGGGCAGCCTCCTCTTCAATGCGGCGCATTGCCTTGGCGGCCTCCTGGGGATCACTAGCGGCCCCTGTACGCAACAGCTCGGCGTAGCCACGGATCGACGTCAGCGGCGTGCGCAACTCGTGCGACGCGTCGGCAAGGAATCGGCGCAGACGCTCCTCTACTGCTTGGCGCTCGGCAAACGACCCCTCCAGCCGACCAAGCATTCCGTTTAAGGCCAGCCCTAGTCGTCCTACCTCGCTGCGCGGAGTAGCTGGCTCGACTCGATGAGAGAGATCTCCAGCCGCGATCGCATCGGCGGTCTGAGCCATTCGATCCAGTGGCCGCAGGCCGATGCCAACCAGCAACCATGACAGCGCGCCAAGCGCGAGCAGCACGGCCGCGATCACCAACGCCTCGACTAGTAGTAGCCGCTCGAGGGTCTGATCGACCTCCTGCATTGGGATTGCAGCAATGGTCGTGTAGGGAAAGTTGCGCCTACGTTCGGCGACAACTCGATACCGCAAACCGGAATCCCCTACAGAGCCGACCGTGATCAACTTATTGACCTCAATCGGCGCTGGAATTAACGGCGCTGCAAAGGCCTGCTGCCCGTAGCTCAGAGTTACGCTATCGATCACCTCCCCGAATGAATCTTGGTGCTCCCCATAGGTGCCTGGCGGGAGGTTGATGCCGCGGCCACCCCGCCCACCGCGACCGGGGTCACCAGCGCTAGGGCCGACCTCGATTCCCACAAGCGCCTTGTTGATCACAGGGATCGCGCTCGTGGCCTGACTGTCGAGCCGATCCTCAAGGAAAGACCTCTGCTCGACGTAAGTGACCCCACCGAGGATCAGCAATCCAGCGGCTGCCAATAAGAGCAGGCCGGCGACTAGGCGGGCGCGCAGAGACATCGCCTAGGAGCGCGCCAGCCGGAGTGCGTAGCCGACGCCGCGCACAGTTTGGATCAGCGGCGGACCGCCGACATCTAGCTTCTTGCGTAAGTAGCTGATGTAGGTTTCCAACACGCGGGCATCTCCACCAAAGTCGTACTCCCATACGTGGTCAAGCAGCTGGGTACGCGTCAGGACATTACGTGGATTTAGTAAGAAGTAACGCAGCAGCCGATACTCGGTTGCGGTGAGCTCGATCGGGTGGCCTGCGCGCGAGACCTCTCTCGTATCTTCGTCGAGCTCGATGTCCTCAAAGGTCAGGCGACTGGACTCAATCTCGACCTTGCCGGCCCGGCGCAAAATGGTTCTCACCCGCGCTACTAACTCTTCGAGGCTGAATGGCTTTGTGACGTAGTCGTCGCCGCCGGTAGTGAGGCCACGGACCTTGTCCTGGGTCGCGTCGCGGGCGGTAAGGAAGATGATTGGGACTCCCGCACGCTGTGCCCCTAAGCGCTCTGCGACATCAAAGCCTTCCATGTCGGGCAACATCACGTCGAGCACGAGTAGGTCTGGCTTGAACGTAGAAACCGCCGCCAGCGCCTCCTCCCCCGTGCCCGCCGTCTGTACCTCAAATCCCTGATAGCGCAGCGCCATCGAAACGACGTCGGCGATATTTGGCTCATCGTCGACAACGAGAATCCGGTGAGCTATTTGTGCCTGCTCAGTGATCATCTTCTACATTGTGCGGGGAAAAGCTGTGAGTTGCCTGAGAGAGGCCACTCACCGCCGGGAGCAAGCGCCTGGGCTACTCGTCGTCGCGTTGAACCGACCGGAAGACGATCTTGTGTAGATCTCCCACCGATGCACCGCCGAGGCGCATCGCTGTCTGGAATCCCTCGTCACCGACCTCGCCGGTATCCAGCGCACGGCGCAGTTCGTTAAGCGCTGCGCGATCGTCATCGGCGACCTGGTCGCGACCGGTATCAAGCAGGATCAGGTGCCGCGGGCGCTTGAGCGTAAAGGCCATCCGAACGAAGTGCTCACGCTCCTCGGGCCCGAGGCCATCGGCGGCGATGACCACCGTTTGTCCAGCATCTAGGCGCTTAGCAACGGCTGCGTCGAGCAGCTGGACGGCGCGCTCCTCGACCTCCGCGCGTTCCACGCGGCCTGCCAAAAGTGCGCGAACTTTGTCGAGCGAAAGCAGCGGAGCCTGGTCCTCGAGCACCCTTAGGGCGAAGGCGTCGCGAGCCTCTTTTGATGCAGAGACAATCACTAGCAGGCTGCCTGGCGAGTAGCGCATCCGGTCAGTTGGCGCGAGCACGTGACAGCGCGCGGCCATGTTGGCTGGACGCGGCGGAGCACCGTCGCGGCGCGGACGATCCGACGACCAGCCTCCCCGCTCATCGTCAGAGATCTTGATGCTGCGGGTGGGAGGACGGGTAGTAGACATCCGTCCATCTTGGCAGAGGCGTGCAGTGCGGGGCTTCCGGCGTGCCAACTGAGGGTAAGTAGGGCGACCGTTGACTTGTTGACTTGGCTGGGATCCACCGACGTCGGATGGGTCGTTGTCAGGCTGGTCTTATGCTTCGGTCTGCGAGGATCTGGCCGGGCCCTGCGAGGTCCAGCCCCCGGAGGGGTGGCAGAGCGGTTGAATGCGACGGTCTTGAAAACCGTTGTGCGGGTAAACCCCGTACCGAGGGTTCGAATCCCTCCCCCTCCGTTGATCGTCGGCCGCGGGTCGGTTTACGTAGGCGGTCACCAGATGGTCGCCTAATGGCTCTTGGCTGGCCGCCATTGGCAGTGGGTCGGTGGTGTGGGCGTGGGCGTGGGCGTGGGCGTGGGCGTGGGCGTGGGCGTGGGCGTGGGCGTGGGCGTGGGCGTGGGCGTGAAGGGGGCGTGAAGGGGGGTGTGCGTAGTTGTCCTGAGATATTCAGGGTTCGGGAGCTCACCCCCCCAATCGCGCCATGCCTAATGCTCCGCCACGCACTTCGCCCTTCGCACCTGGGCACTCCGCCCTGCGTCAGCGTCGGCGTCGGCGTCGGCGTCGGCGTCGGCGTCGGCGTCAGCGTCGGCGTCGGCGTCGGCGTCGGCGTCAGCAAAGCCTTCTCAGCTCATGTTTGTAGCTT
This sequence comes from Solirubrobacterales bacterium, assembly GCA_947474595.1. Lineage (GTDB taxonomy): Bacteria > Actinomycetota > Thermoleophilia > Solirubrobacterales > Solirubrobacteraceae > CANJIV01. The sequence continues at coordinate 41,054 of CANJIV010000009.1, read as the reverse complement.
GCTCCCGACCCTCTCGACACTGTCGTGGTCGCCAAGCATTGCGCGTAGTCGCTTCGCTTCACGCGTTGGCTGACGGGTCATCCGGCGCCAAGTAATGCGTAGGACTCGGTAGCCAGCGGCGAGAAGGTCTGCGTCACGGTCGCGGTCTTGCTCGAATGGCTGAGCGTGGTCGTGAAAGGCGAGGCTGTCGAGCTCGGCTACGAGGCGTTGTCGGCGCCAAAGCATGTCTACGTGATGCCCCGCAACCCTTTGGTTTACCTCTGGTTGGGGGAGGCGGTGCTTTTTGATGAAGACGAGGAAGAGATCCTCAAACACCGAGCGCGTGGGAGCGTCGGTCCGATCAATAAACGGCCTCAGCAGGCCGGCGGCGCGGCGTCCGTTGGTATTGGCAAGCGCAAGCGCGAGCTGTTCACGGGTCAGCAAGCGTAGAACCTGTGCCTCATTTACCGCGCGGGCTAGGCGCTGAGAGTCGAGTACGTCGGCGAGATCGATCAGCGTGCGCGTCGCCGTAGTCACCTTGATTCCTGCGTAGACGGTGATTTCTCCAGATTCCAAAGTGTGCGATCGATGGCTTCTTACCCCCGGATGGCGATGACTCCCCGCAGAGCTGACCTCCACCGGCGAGCGCCAGCTCGGATCAATCCCCCAAAGTGCGGCCGCGGAACGGTGACTGAGAGCAGCCCCTGGGCCGCAGGCAAGTACAGCCGCCATCGCCCGTGCGTGTAGGGATGGTGCCTTATGGCCGACCGCGAAGACACCCCGGTGAAGTCGGTACAAACGCCCGACGCGGACGCGGTGGTCGATCGCGTTTTGGTTGACTCCTAGACGAAAAAGCTGTGCGGTTGAGATGACGCCGTGCTGAAGCCCTGCCACCCGTGCAATTTCACAGTCGAATGAGGTTGCTGCGGGCTGTTTTAATGGGGGTGTGCGTAGTTGTCCTGAGATATTCAGGGTTCGGGAGCTCACCCCCCTGATAATCGATGGCGGGGAGGGGTTTGTGGCCTGCGCGTGGGCTGTTCTCCACGATTTCTAGGGAGAGTTGGTGCTAACGGCAACGGCCGCGGGGGAGTTGGGGGCTCACGCGGGGCTAGCTTGGGCCTCACGCGTGGCTAGCTTGGGCCTCACGCGTGGCTGGCTTGGGCCTCACGCGTGGCTGGCTTGGGCCTCACGCGTGGCTGGCTTGGGGCTCACGCGTGGCTAGCTCGGGGCCCACGCGTGGCTAGCTCGGGGCTCACGCGTGGCTAGCCTGGACCCTACCGACGACTCGACCACGGCTCCCAACCCCTACTTGGCTGACTCTTCGTCGTCCTTTTCCTCAACCGGCACCACGGGCTCTGGCATCACTCCGGGGATTAAGCCTTGGCTGCCGGGCCTTGCTATCCGCTCTAAATTCGCCATCATCTCGGCCTTGCGCTGGTCGGTCAGCGGATGGGCGATCCCATCTTCGTCGAGGTAGGTCTCGGTTGCCGCCATGCCCTCCTGCGCCGTCACCAGATGCTCGTCGTGACCGCCACTGGGATCGCCAGAAGACGACCCCCCTGCGCGTCTAAAGAAATCTCTTAAACCCATCTCAGCCACCCTCTCCGCGCATGTCGCGAAAGCGTCGAATTAATGCATTAGTCGAGCTGTCGTGAGTGAGGTCACCGTCGTCGGTGGCCTGCAACTCGGGGATGATCCGCTTGGCCAAGACCTTGCCAAGCTCGACTCCCCACTGATCAAATGAGTCGATGCCCCAGACCGCACCCTGAACAAAGACGCTGTGCTCGTAGAGAGCGACTAGCGTGCCTAGGGCGTAGGGAGTGAGCTTTTCCAGAACGATCGTTGAGCTGGGGCGGTTGCCTTCAAAGACGCGGTGTGCCACCAGTTCCTCGGCAGTTCCTTCGGCGCGAACCTCGTCGGCCGTCTTGCCAAAAGCGAGCGCCTCGGCCTGGGCTAGGACGTTTGCAGTAAGGATGTCGTGATGGTCGCCGAGCGGATTGAGCGACTCTCCAAAGGCGATGAAGTCACACGGAATCAGCGACGTCCCTTGGTGAATCATCTGGTAGAAGGAGTGCTGGCCGTTGGTACCTGGCTCGCCCCAGTAGATCGCCCCAGTCTCATAGTCGACACGGGCGCCGTCGAGGGTCACGTGCTTGCCGTTGCTCTCCATCGTGAGCTGCTGGAGATATGCCGGAAAGCGCTCGAGATATTGGTCATAAGGGAGAACCGCTGCGGTCTGGGCGCCAAAGAAATCCCTGTACCAAACAGCCATCAGACCCATCAAAACCGGGAGGTTTGCCTCCAGCGGAGCATTTTGGAAGTGGACGTCCATAGCGTGAAAGCCCGACAGCATCTCGGCGTAGTGCTTGGGACCGATCGCCAACATCGTCGAGAGTCCGATCGCTGAGTCCATCGAATAACGACCGCCGACCCAGTCCCAGAAGCCAAACATGTTGTCGGTGTCGATCCCGAAGGCCCGCACTGCCTCGGCGTTGGTTGAGACCGCTACGAAGTGCTTGGCTATCGCCGCCTCGTCGCCGAGCTTCTCCAGACACCAAGCCCGCGCCGTGTTGGCGTTAGTCATCGTCTCTAGGGTTGAGAACGTCTTAGAGGAGATGATGAAGAGAGTCTCTTCGGGATCAAATGTGCTGGTTGTCTCGACGAAGTCTGTCGAATCGACGTTAGAGACAAAGCCGAAGGTCATCGAGCGGTCGGAGTAGTCACGCAGCGCGCGATAAGCCATCACCGGCCCGAGGTCTGAACCACCGATGCCGATGTTGACGATGTTGGTGATACGCCGACCCGTATGACCAGTCCACTCGCCGCTGCGAACGCGGTCAGCGAAGCCAGCCATGCGATCGAGCACCTCGTGGACGCCATCGACGACGTTTACACCGTCGACCATGATCGTCTCATCGCGTGGCGCGCGCAGAGCAACGTGTAGGACAGCCCTGCCTTCGGTGGTGTTTATGCGCTCTCCCGCAAACATCGCAGCGCGGCGCTCGGTAACCCCACAAGCGCGAGCTAGTTCGATCAACAGGCCGACCGTCTCGTCGGTGGCGCGGTGCTTGGAGTAGTCGAGATAGAGACCAACGGCCTCAGCGGTCATCTGCTCGCCACGGCCTGGTTGTGCAGCGAACAGATCGCGCAGGTGGGTCTGGCTAAGTTCGGCATGATGCGCCTCTAGCGCCTTCCACTCGGGACGCTTGCGCAACGTTGGTTGGGGTGTAATTAGAGACTCCTTATGACAGATAGCGGTGGCTGGTGATCAGGGCAAAGGCTAGATTCGGGTCGCTCGGCGCTCAGCTGGGTGCCGTTGGCACGTGCCATCCACCGACGTCTTTGACGAGGTGGTCGGCCTCTTTGGGACCCCAGCTTCCCTGCTCATAAAAATGAACCGGAGTCGCATTGTCGAGGATTGGGTCGACTACGCGCCACGCAGCTTCGACGCTGCGCTGGTCGGCGAAGAGGGTGGGATCTCCACTCATGGCGTCACTGAGGAGCCTCTCGTAGGGAGGCATGTCATCGGTGGCGTCCTCGATGACCTTCAACTCGACGTCCTCGCCACGCATTCCCTGTCCCTCCATCTTGGCACGCGCATGAATTGCGATCTCAACCTGAGGCTGGAGCCTAAATCGCACGATGTTGGCCGGGCCGGGCTTGGACTCGTTAAAGACGACCCTCGGCGGCCGGCGGAGCTTAACTGCGACCTCAGCGACGGTATGGGGAAGGCACTTGCCGGCACGGATAAGAATCGGCACTCCAGCCCAACGCCACGAATCGATATGTAGACGCACAGCTACATAGGTCTCTACCGTTGACTTGGGATCAACCCCGTCAACCTGGCGGTAGCCGTTGTACTGGCCGCGTACTACGTCTTCGGGCTTAAGGGTTCGCATCGACCGCAGCACCATCGCCTTTAGATCACGCAGGGCATCGGTGGCCTCGTGCGACGGTGGCTCCATCGCCATCAGGGCAGTGATCTGGAGCATGTGATTTTGGACGACGTCGCGGATCGTCCCCGTCTCCTCATAAAAGCTCCCGCGATCGGCGACCCCGAATGACTCGGCCATCGTGATCTGGATGCTGTCGATGTGGTCGCGATTCCAGATCGGCTCAAGGAAGGAGTTGGCAAAGCGGAAGTAGACGAGGTTTTCGACTGGCTCTTTGCCGAGATAGTGGTCGATGCGGAAGATTGACTCCTCGGGGAAGACGGTATGCAACATTGCGTTTAGCTGCTCGGCTGTAGCGAGGTCATGGCCGAACGGTTTTTCAACCACGATGCGGGCATTCTCGGCCGACCCACTGGCCTGAAGACCGTCGGCGACCACTCCGAACAGGCTCGGCGGCACGGCTAGGTAGTGCAGTGGGCGCTTTGCATCACCAAGCTGGTTACGCAGCTCGGCGAAGGTAGCGGGGTCGTTGTAGTCGCCGTCGACGTAGCCCAACAGATCGCAGAGCTTTGCGAACGCTGCCTCGTCGAGTCCACCGTGCTCAGTCACCGACTTGCGCGCGCGGTCCTTGAGCTGATCAAGAGTCCACTCTGCTTTGGCCACGCCAATTACAGGGACATTGAGTAGTCCGCGTTTGACCATCGCCTGTAGCGAGGGGAATATCTGCTTGTAGGCGAGGTCGCCGGTGGCACCAAAAAAGACAAGAGCGTCGGAGGCGGTTGGAGTAGTCATAGCTCAAGCATTACTGATTAGCGAAAAGACTGCCAAGCTCGATCAACTGTCGGCTGGCGGTAACTCGACTGGAGCCCCAACGGCAACCAGCGGCGCAGGCAGTACAACGCTGCCATCGTCACGCTGACCGTTCTCTAATAAGGCAATGATCGTGCGGCCTACTGCCACGGCGGTGCCGTTGAGGGTGTGTACGTGACGGAGGCGCTTTTCTGACTCCGGTCGATAGCGAATATCTAGTCTGCGAGCTTGGAAGTCGGTCGTATTCGAGCAGGAGGTGAGTTCGCGGAAGCGCTCCTGTCCCGGTAGCCAGGCCTCGCAGTCGTACTTCTTGGCAGCCGAAGAACCGAGATCGCCGACCGCGATCGCGACTACGCGGTATGGGATCTCTAGGGCGCTGAGAATCTCCTCCTCGATCGAGAGCAGTCGTTCGTGCTCCTCTGCGGCTGCCTCAGGTGCGACGAAGCAAAACATCTCAACCTTGTCGAACTGGTGGACTCGCAAGATCCCTCGTGTGTCGCGCCCAGCGGCGCCTGCCTCTCGGCGGAAGCAGGGAGAGAAGCCCGCGTAGCGCAGCGGTAGATCGGCGCCGTCAATCACTTCTCCTGCGTGCAGCGAAGCGAGCGGCACCTCGGCGGTCCCGACCAGATAGAGGTCATCTTCGGAGACCTTATAAATCTGCTGCTCGGTGTCGGGGAGAAATCCCGTTCCATAGAGGGCCTGCTCGCGCACGAGCACAGGCGGGATCACGGGCTCGAACCCGTGGCCTCGAAGCGTCTCCAACGCAAACCTTACGAGAGCCAGCTCAAGCATCACGAGATCGCCTTTGAGGTATGCAAACCGCGACCCCGACACGCGCGCCGCCGTCTCCATATCGATCATCGAGCCGGCCAGTTCAAGGTGATCGCGGCCGCTGCGTCCGACCTCGCCTACCTCGCGCAGAACCGTGTCCTCTAACGGTGCGTCATCACTGGGCATATTGGGCAACTCGGCCAACGCGGCATTTAGATCTGCTTCGACGTCGTTGAGTTCGTCGCTGAGCACGCGCCCGCGGGCCGCTACATCTGCCATCGCAGCGATCGCTGCGGTCGCATCATCGCCACGCTGCTTGGCGCCACCGATCTCCTTCGACGAAGCGTTCTGCTCGGCTTGGATGGACTCAAGAGCGGGCAGCAACTCTCGCCGCCTCTCATCAAGAACAAGAACGGCGTCGACCAAGCCGTCGGCTCCGCGGCGGGCCAGCGCTGCTCTGACCACATCTGGCTCACTGCGGATCAGCTTGATATCGAGCACGGGCGAACCCCTCGCGCTAGAAGCCCGACGGGGCCGCTCCGGGACTGGCCGGGACGTTGACCTCAGAGCCGGAGTACTTCGCGACAAAGGCGGCCACGGCCTTGGCATCTGCGCCGACGACAATGTTCTGAGGCATGATCGCGCCAGAGTAGCCACCGTTAGCAAGCGCGTAGAGCACTTGAAGGTTTGTCTCCTTGCGCTGATTAAAGTTCGGTCCGTCGGTGCGCTCGCGGTCGTTGATCTTCGTCGCCGAGCCTTCTGCGCCAGCCGCTCGCAAGGTATGGCAACCGGAACAGCGCTCTGAGAACAGCTGCGCACCAAGCTTGTCTTGGGCGGTTGGATTAGAGCCCAGCTCGATGCCCTGTTCGCCGCAAGCGCTGGTGGTGCCAGCGGTGGCTAGGACAATGAGGGCGATAGCTATACGTCCGCGAGTCATGGAGAAGTGGAGATACTACGAGATAAGCCCGGCGGCGATCCTCCCGATGCGCGTCCTATGTCAGCGGAGCCATGAATGCAGCACGCACTAAGAGAGCCGCGCAGGTCAAAGCAGCGAGCGTCATCACGCCAACTTCGCGGCGCACAATCGCCAAGACGATCGACCGTTGCTCGGCCTGCGGAAGATCTCCAACCGCCTGGGCCGACCCCAAGCCACGCGCCTCAAGCACCGACTCCGCTACACCGATGCGTAGCTGCTCGGCGATAAAAGAGATCGCGACCGGGAGCAGCACGTAAAGAAAGTAGAGGCCCTCTTCAGACTCTCGGCCCAAGGCCAGAAGCGCGCCATCTAGCACGACTAGGGCCACCAGCGAGACCTGAGACGCCCTAAGCAGGCGCCAGAAGAGCTCCGATGGCCTTACCGCCCACCACGCCAAGGCGCCGACAATCGCCGCTGCGGTGAAGGCGGCAATTACGAAGATGGTGAGTATTAGATGTAAGGCGCTCATCGAGATCCCACCCCCCAGAGTACGGCGCCGCGGTGCTAAATGTAGGCGTGGTGGGGTCGTGCGATGATGACTCGGAGCACGAGCCAAAGGTCACGAAGTAGCCGTCTTCGCCTAGCGAGTGATAGAACAAGAGTCGAATGCTCTCTACCTACCTGCCAGCTTTAGTTTTTGTCGCCCTCGGCGCAGTCGTAGGCGGATCCTTTGCTGTCCTCAATCAGGTCCTCGGGCCGGCAAAGTCAAAGCTAGTAGCCACGGGCGATCCATACGAGTGCGGCCTACCATCGGAAGTCAAGCAGGGATTTCGCTTCGGGATCAGCTTCTACTTGATCGCCATGCTCTTTATTTTGTTCGACATCGAGGTGGTCTTTCTTTACCCAATCGCCGTTGAGCTACGAGCGTTTGGGACATTCGCACTGCTTGAAACGATCGTCTTTGTTGTGCTTCTAATGGTTGCTTTTATCTACGTTTGGCGAAGAGGAGCGTTGGAATGGAAATAATTCGTCAGACCGTCGACCCACAGGTAACCGGTGGCGATCAGTCGCCAGACGACTTCCGTATCAGGCAGCTGCGCGCGCGCGACATGCTGCGTGGGGACCTGCCAGATAGCGAGCTTGAGCAGTACGTCCAAGAGCGAGTCATCACCACGACCGTCGACCGAGCGACGGCTTGGGCGCAGTCCAACTCACTCTTCCCGTTGACATTCGGACTCGCTTGCTGCGCGATCGAAATGATGTCGATCGTCGGTGGCCGACTCGATATCGCGCGCTTTGGCTTCGAGGCATTTCGTGCCTCCCCGCGTCAGGCAGATCTCCTGATCCTCTCGGGGCGCATCTCGATCAAGATGGCGCCGATCATCCGTCGGATCTACGACCAGATGCTCGACCCGAAGTGGACGATCGCGATGGGTGCTTGCTCGTCTTCGATGGGCGTCTTTAATAACTACGCGGTCGTCCCGGCTGACAAGTTCCTGCCGGTTGCCGTCCACGTGCCGGGCTGCCCGCCGCGTCCAGAAGCCCTAATGCACGGGATCCTCCAACTGCGCGACCAGATCGAGGGCAAGGCGCCTGCCGGAAGCCGCGAGCGGTACCACGCACAAGGCACAGAAGAGGTCATCGGCTCAGACCCTGGCGTAGTCGACGCGGTAAATGTTTTCGGCGCCGGGGACGTCACCAATGCCTGACGCCGACGGCCTTGAGATGCTCGCTCAGAGGATCCGAGACCTCAGGGCCGATGCCGTCATAGAGGTGACCCATAACCACGGCCAAGCGATGATTGAGGTCGCGCCCGACGCCAACCGTGAGGCACTCGTCGTGCTCAGCGAGCAGGGCTACTCTTTCCTCTCAAGCCTGCACGGCGTCGACTACTACCCAGACGAGCCTCGCTTAGGAGTTCACTACCAACTGCTCGACATGGACCGCGTCGACCGTGTTGGCGTCAAGCTGCGGGTGACACTCGACGACCCCGCAGTGGCTTCTGTGGTCGATCTCTTCCCTACGGCCGATCACCACGAGCGCGAGGTATACGACATGTTTGGCGTGGTCTTCGAAGGCCACCCAGACCTGCGGCGGATTCTCATGCCCGAGGACTACCAAGGTCACCCACAGCGCCGCGACTTCCCGACCGGCGGCGAGCCCGTGATCTTCACCTACAACGAGCCACAGACTCCTGGATGGACCCAGTGAGCAAGGTAAGCGACTACCGCAAGCTCGAGGAGAGCGTCACACTGTCGACCGTCGAGGGGCCGCTTGGAGCCTCTGGGTCAGACGGCGCCAGCACCGAGTTGTTCACCCTCAATATGGGCCCACACCATCCAGCGACGCACGGCGTCTTGCGCCTGCTGGTGACGCTCGAGGGCGAAGTAGTGCGCGATCTCAAGCCGATCATCGGCTACCTCCATACCGGAATTGAAAAGACCGCTGAGACCAAGTCTTACTGGAAGGTCATTCCGGTGATTGAGCGGATGGACTACCTCGCTTACTTCTTTAACTCGATGGCCTACTGCGGCGCCGTCGAGACGTTGCTAGAGGTCGAAGTCCCCAAGCGTGCCCAGTATTTGCGCGTTATCCACATGGAGCTCAACCGCATCATGTCCCACCTCGTCTGGCTCGGTACGGCTGCACTCGACCTCGGCGCGATGTCGATGTTTTGGTACTGCTTCCGTGAGCGAGAGACGATCCTCGACCTCTTTGAGCAGTCAACCGGCCAGCGCATGCACACACGCTACTTCCAGATCGGTGGCGTGATCGAGGACATTCCGGTCGGCTTCGCCGCCAAGCTCAAGTACCTCACCGATGAGATGCCGCGGCGGATCACGCAGTACGAGGCGCTGCTGACAAAGAACGAGATCGTGCTCCAACGCCTTCGCAACGTTGGCGTAGTCGATGAAAAGACGCTGTTGGGTCTTGGCGTGACAGGCCCACTGCTGCGTGCGACTGGAAACCCTTGGGATCTGCGCAAGGCCGCTCCCTACTGCTCCTATGACGACTTCGACTTCAAGATTCCAGTCGGCACAGTCGGTGACAACTACGACCGCTACCGAGTGCGCACCGCCGAGATGCGTGAGTCGGTCAAGATCATCGAGCAGGCGATGGAAGGACTCCCCGAGGGCCCCCATATCACTGAGGACCGCAAGATCGCACTGCCGCCTCGCCACGAACTGGCGACGTCGATGGAGGCATTGATCCACCACTTCAAGCTCGTGACGGAAGGGTTTCGAGTCCCTGCCGGTGAGGCCTACCACCCGATCGAGAGCCCGCGGGGAGAACTTGGCTGCTTTGTGCGCTCCGATGGCTCGTCTAAGCCTGCTCGGGTACACATGCGTGACCCCTCATTTGTCAACCTGCAGTCGCTATCGACGATGGTTGAAGGCAGCTACATCGCGGACCTAATCGCGACACTTGCGATGCTCGATCCGATTATTGGAGGAGTCGACCGATGACCGAAGTTCGCCGCTTCACTCACGGCTCTCGCATTCCTGGTTGGGACGACGCAGTTGATTTCTCAAAAGATCCTGCCGTAGTCCCTGACGCCGCCACGACTCCAGTCCCAGAGCACCTGCGCGCCGAGATCGAGGAGTACATGGCGCGCTACCCAGACTTCCGCTCAGCCTCAATTCCCGCACTGCGCGCAGCCCAGCGCGAACACGGCTGGTGCTCTCCTTTGGCGATCGAACAGACCGCCTGCGTTATGGGCTTGACGCCCGGCTATCTGACGGCCGTCGGGACCTTCTACGACATGATCGAAACCCAACCGAGCGGGCGTCAAGCGATCTACGTCTGCACCAACATCTCCTGCTCCCTACGTGGCGGTGACGCAATCTATTCAGCGATGCTCGAAGCCGCCGCAGACGACTCAGACTTAAATGTGCGCCACTTCGAGTGCCTAGGAGCGTGCGACATTGCGCCGATGGCCTCGGTCAACGGAGAGTATGTTGGCCCGCTCGAACCCTCCGACTGCGCGACGATCATCGCCGACGTCAAGGCTGGCCGTGAAGTCCTTCCCGACAAACAGCTGCGCCGACGACCATCGGCTCACACCATCGCTAAGCAGGAGTCCTAATGGAACTTCTTTACAAGAACATCGACGAGCCCGGCCTCAACACAATTGCCGTCTACGAGAGCCACGGCGGCTATCAGAGCCTGCGCAAGGCGCTGGCGATGGACCGTGCAGATCTGATCCAAGAGCTTGAGTCCTCCGAGCTGCGTGGCCGAGGTGGAGCTGGGTTCTCAATGGGCAAGAAGGCCTCCTTCCTGCCCAAAGACAAGATGGACAAGTACCTCGTATGCAACGCCGACGAGTCCGAGCCGGGGACCTTCAAGGACCGTGAGCTCATGCAGAAGAACCCCCATCAGCTGATTGAGGGACTGATCATCGGCGCCCACGCTGCCAGCGCCAACTGCGCCTTTATCTACATCCGCGGCGAATACGACTACGTTGCAGACATTCTTGATGCCGCCGTCGCTGAAGCACGCGCGGCCGGCTATCTGGGCGACAACATCCTCGGCACCGATCAGTCGCTAAGCCTTGTTGTGCACCGCGGCGCCGGCGCCTACATCTGCGGCGAAGAGACGGCGCTGTTGGACTCCTTAGAAGGCAAGCGCGGCAACCCGCGGCTCAAGCCTCCATTCCCCGCAAACCAAGGTCTCTACCAAGGTCCGACGCTGATCAACAACGTTGAGACCCTCTCCAATCTCTCCCATATCGTGCGGATGGGCGCCAAGGCTTGGTCGGAGTTGGGCGTGAAGAACTCCTCTGGCACAAAGGTAGTTTCAATCTCAGGCAATGTCCAACGCCCGGGCAACTACGAAATTGAACTAGGCATTAAGTCACGTGACCTGATCTACGGCCTCGCTGGTGGACCGCCCGACGGCCGCGAGGTCAAGTTCTGGTTTCCGGGAGGATCCTCGGCTCCCATACTTACTGCCGAGCACCTAGACCTCCCCTACGACTTTGATTCGATGGCTGGCGCTGGCTCGATGTTGGGTTCGGGCGCAATCATCGTTATCGACGACTCCGTACCGGTTGTCGACGTCGCGCTCAAGCTCGCCACTTTCTATCGCAACGAATCGTGTGGCAAGTGCACGCCATGTCGCGAGGGGACCAACTGGACAGTTCACATGCTTGAGCGAATCGACTCTGGTGAGGCGACGCCGATGGACCTCGACATCATGGCTTCAGTCCAAGAACACATCACCGATCACTGCCTCTGCGTCCTAGGTGACTCAATGGCGATGCCGATCTCCTCGATGATCAAGTACTTCCGGCCCGAGTTTGAGTCCCACATCGAAGCCGCGCGCCACCGCAACGACCTCGGCGCGCCACCGTCACCACATCCGGTTGAAGCCGTCGGCTCAGCCGCTGCTGGCCCCTACACCTCGGTCGCCTAGGTTTTCTGAAAGAAGCGATGCCCCGCCCAGAACAAAAAATGGTCACATTCACGCTCGATGGGCGCGAAGTCAGTGCGATCGAGAATTCGATGCTCGTCGACGGCGCCAAGTGCGTTGACGTCGAGATACCTGTCTTCTGTTACGACGCCAAGCTCGGTCAACCAGTTGGCGCCTGCCGTATGTGCCTTGTCGAGGTCGAAGGAATCAACAAGCTACAGACCGCCTGTTCGACGCCGATCCGGGAGGGAATGGTTGTCAACACAGAGAGCGATCGGGTTAAAGAGTCCCAGCGCGCCGTAGTCGAATTCCTGCTGATCAACCATCCCTTGGACTGCCCGGTCTGCGATAAGGGCGGCGAGTGCCCGCTGCAGGACATCACCTTTGGCTGGGGCGGCGGAACATCGCGGTTCATCGAGCCCAAGCGCCACTTCCAAAAGCCGCTGGCGCTCTCTCCCTTGATTGCAATTGACCGCGAACGTTGCATCCTCTGCTACCGCTGTGTGCGCTTCTCACAGGAGGTCTCCGAGGACTACCAACTTATCCTCAGCGAGCGCGGCGCGCACTCATTTGTATCGACCTTTGACGGACATCCTTACGTCGCCCCTTTCAGCGCAAATATCGTTGAGTTGTGCCCCGTCGGCGCTCTGACCTCCCAGGCCTACCGCTTCCGCGCGCGTCCATGGGACGTCGAGGGTTCGGGTTCGATCTGCACCCTCTGCCCCGCCCAGTGCAACGTCACGCTGACCGTCCGCGACGAACGGGTCCTCAGGGTCTTGGGCCGCGACCACGACGAGGTAGATGACGGCTGGCTCTGCGACAAGGGGCGCTTCGCCTACCAGGCGATGCACGTCGGAGAGCGGATCACCGAGCCGCTCTTGCGTGACGGCGGCGAGCTGCGGCCGGTCTCGTGGGAGCGAGCGCTCCAGAGCGCAATCAGTGGGTTGACCAAGGCTGCCGGGCGCACCGGCGCGGTCGTAGGTGGGGAGACCACCAACGAAGAGGCGTTCTTGCTCCAGCGCCTGATGCGCGAGGGCCTTGACTCACCAGACCTTGACTCACGACCAGGCGGCGCACTCGCGCTTGACCTACACCGCGCATTGGCCGACCCAGCACTTAGCGCTACGGTCGTCGACATCGAGTTTGCTCACGCCGTCCTAGTGCTCGACTGTGAACCCGTCGATGACGCGCCAATCCTTGATCTGCGCATTCGCAAGGGCGTTCGCCGTAAGGGCGTCAAGCTTGCCGTGGCCAGCAGTCGACCGAGTTCGCTCGATGCAAACGCCACGCTATCGCTGCGCTTTGCGCCAGGCGCCGGAGAGGCGCTCGTTGCGGCATTGGACGCTGCCCTTTCAGGCACCGGCGACGTCGACGGACTTGCCGCATCCGCTGGCGCCGATGTAGATCAAGTTCGCGAGCTAGCCGCACTGCTTAGTGAGGCCGGCGAGGACGTCGTCGTGCTGTGGGGCGAGCGCCTAGCGCACGGCCCACGCGGCGATCACGCTGTGCGCGGGCTACTCAATGTCGCATCTCGCTTGAAGCTCGCTAGCGCCGATGGAGCAGGACTGCTTGAGATCCCTTCAGGCGCCAACGGACGCGGCCTGCGCGAGTCCGGTCTGCTCTCAAACGCAGGCCCTGGCCTTGGCGAGCCCGGCCGTGAAGGCCGCGACACGCCAGCGATTGGCGCGGCACTAGCTGCCGGAGACCTGACGGCCGTCTACTTGATGCACTGCGATCCAGTACGCGATTTCCAAGACCGTGGGCTATGGAACCGAGCACTGTCGAAGGCCACGACCGTAGTGGCTCACGCTGGATACCTCACAGAGGGCCTGATTGAGCACGCGACCGTGATCTTCCCCGCCGAAGCCTACGCTGAGAAGGAGGGTACATTCACCCATCCAGACGGCCGCATCCAACGCCTGCGCCCGGCGATCAGCCACGCTCGCGGCGTGCGGCCCGAGTGGCAAGTATTGGCGACGATCTGTAAGGCAGCCGGGCTAGAGATGACGTTCCATACCGTGCCGATGGTCTTTCGGGCGCTCGTCGATGCAGTGCCTTTCTACGCCGATCTAACGCTGGATGAGATCGGCGGCCGCGGCATGCGCTGGCAACAGACCGCAGCTGCTGCCAATCTGCCAACTGCCTCCGACCGCGCGCCCTACCAACTAACTGCGCCACCGGCCGCACTGACGCCAAACGGCTCGCTACGCCTAGGCACCTATCGCTCGATCTGGGCAGGTAGCGAGGTCGCCGTATCGCCGGCGCTGAAGTTCCTGATTCCTCACCAGCAAGTGGAACTCTCTCCCGACGATGCCAAGCGGATCGGCGTCGGCCACGGCGACCGCGTCGAGGTCACCTACGACGGGGCAGCCGTCAACGCACAGGTCACGCTTCGCGCAGCCGTCCCGACAGGGACCGTCTTCCTCGCCGAGGCCACTGACTCCCAGCCGGCCAACCTACTCACCAACGGCGAGCCACGCCTTGTAGAGGTGCGCCCAGCGTGAGCCCAATCCTTGCCGTAGTCGGCTACGCCGAGCCGTGGTGGATCGCGATTTTGAAGTCGGTGATCATCTTCGCCGTGGCCTTGAGCATGGTGCCAGTCGTCTTGATTGTTGAACGCAAGCTGCTGGGCCGCTTCCAGGGTCGCTACGGCCCCAACCGCGTTGGACCGATGGGAATGATGCAGCCACTGGCTGACATCGGAAAGCTGATCACCAAGGCACCATTTAGGCCGACCACATCGATCGGATTCCTCTTCATCTTGGCCCCCGCGATCTCGATGATCACGGCCGTTGCGGCCTTCGCGATCATCCCTTTCGGCAATGTCGTCGACATCGCCGGGACGCCTGTCGGGCTCTATGGCATCGACGTCGGGATAGGGCCGCTGTATCTCTTTGCCTTTGGCGCGGTGGCCTTCTACGGAATCATGCTCGGTGGCTGGGCATCGGGCTCGAAGTACTCATTCTTGGGTTCTATGCGAGCTGCCGCCCAGCTGATCAGCTACGAGGTGGCTCAAGGCCTCTCGATCGTCGGCGTGATCATCACTGCGGGCACCCTCTCTCTCACGGAGATCGTCGAGGCTCAGGAGGGAATGTGGTACTTCATCCCACAGTTCGTTGGTCTGATCGTCTTCATGGTCGCGAGCTTTGCTGAGACCAATCGGACGCCGTTCGATCTCGCTGAAGCTGACGCTGAACTAGTCGGTGGCTACAACACCGAGTACGGCGGTAGCCGCTTTGCGTCTTACTTCTTCGCTGAGTACCTAAACGTCCTAATCGTCTCGGGCATCGCCACGACGCTCTTTTTCGGCGGCTGGCTGTTGCCGTTTGGAATCGATCCACCGACTTGGGTCGACCCAATCGTCGTACTCGTCAAGATGTTCGCCTTCGTCTTCTTCTTCATCTGGGTCCGTGCAACGCTACCGCGGCTGCGCTATGACCAACTGATGTCTTTTGGCTGGAAGATTCTGCTTCCAATCGCAACCTTAAATACTCTTATCACCGCAATCGTCGTCGTGGCAATCGACTGAAATGGCTGAACTTCAATGACACCTTGGAACCCTGGCGAAGACGTAATCGCCGTACAACGCGGCCCAGAGCCTGGTGGGGCCGGCGGCGCCTACCGCTCATTCGGCGAGACCCTTCGCGGACTCAAGACGACCTTTGCTCGAGTGATCGAGGGAACAAACACGATCCAATATCCCGAGGAGAAGGTCCCCGTCTACCCACGCTTCCGGGGCCGCCACAAACTCCACCGCTTCGAGGACACTGGGCTGGAGAAGTGCGTTGGCTGCTCGCTCTGCGCGGCCGCCTGCCCGTCGGACTGTATTCGCGTGGTTGCATCCGAAAACGATCCGGAGAATCGCGTTTCAGCAGGAGAGCGCTACGCCGCCGTATATGAGATCAATCTCTCTCGCTGCATCTTCTGTGGCTACTGCGAGATCGCTTGCCCGTTTGACGCGATCACGATGGGCCATGACTACGAGATGTCTGACTACAACCGCAGTGACCTGATCTTCACCAAAGAGATGCTGCTGGCCGAGCCAATCGACCGCACTCCGCTGCGTAACGAGGGCGAGTAGCAGCGATGTCTTTGCGACGGCTCCAGATAAATCGAGGCCTTTGTGGTTGAGATCCTCTTCTTCATCGCTGCAATCGGAGCGATCGCGGGCGCCGTCGGCGTGGTTGTGCTTGAGAACCCGTTTTACAGCGTGCTGAGCCTCGTCGCCCACCTGCTCTCGCTGGCGCTTCTCTTCCTGCTGCTTGAAGCTCAGTTTGTTGCAGCCGTACAGGTAGTCGTCTACGCCGGCGCTGTAATGGTGCTCTACGTCTTTGTCGTCTCCTACGTTGGTGGTCAGAATCTGCCAATCCGTGCCGTTAATAGCCCGAGCCTGCGGATTGCCGCTCCACTATTTGCCTTCTGCCTCTTCGTCGAGCTGATGATTGCCACTCTGGGCACTGGCCTCAGCGCGATCTCTAGCGAGGGGCCCAAACTTGCAGCCAATTACGGCGAGCCCGAGCAGATCGGCGAGTTGCTGCTGACGAAGTTCCTCCTGCCCTTCGAAGTCGCTTCATTCCTGCTCTTGATCGCAGCCGTAGGGGCCGTAATGCTCGCTCGCCGCCGCCGTGGGCTCGACGAGCCAGAAGTTCCCGCGCCGCTAGGTCTCCTTCGTCCTGCTGGCACCGGCACGATGGCTGAGAGCGCCGGCGGGGGCTTCTTCAGGAAGAGCACAGCTAGCGCCAGCGACGACAGCACATCAACCGGGCGGGATCTCGGCTGATGTCGATCAACTGGTACCTCGCTGTCTCAGCTACCGTCTTTTGCATCGGCGCCGCGGGCGTGATGCTCAAGCGCAACCCATTGGTGATCTTGCTCTGCCTTGAGTTGATGCTTAACGGGGCGAACCTCTCTTTGATCGCCTTCTCGCGGATGTGGGGTAACGGCGACGGTCAGATCTTCGCGATCATCGTGATGGTCGTGGCTGCTTGCGAGGTTACGGTCGGCCTCGGCGTGATTGTCGCCCTGCACCGACGCCGGCTACCGATCGATGCCGACGAACTGCGGGAGCTTCAAGGATGACCCTGGCAACCTCCGCATGGCTTGTTCTTGCCTGCCCACTCGTGGGAATGCTCTCGATTGCGCTGCTTGGCAAGAAGCTATCTCCGCGCCTAGCGGGAACTATCGGGACGCTGGCGATCGCATTGGCCTTCGCCTTTGCTGTGGTCACGCTGATCAAGTTGCAACAGCTTCCATCTAACGCTCGCCTCGAGACGACCTCGCTTTGGGACCTCGCAAACGTTGGTGGCGTCAAGATTGAAGTCGGGCTCTATATCGACCCGTTGTCGACCTTCATGATCTTGATCGTGACCGGAGTCTCAACCCTGATCCACCTCTACTCGGCCGGCTACATGCAGACCGACAAGGGCTACGTTCGCTACTTCGCCTACCTCAACTTCTTCGTCTTCTCGATGCTGCTACTAGTGCTCGCCGGCAACCTAATTCTGCTGATCGTCGGTTGGGCCTTTGTAGGCGCGGCCTCCTACATGTTGGTCTCTTACTGGTATCGCCGCGAGACTGCTACGGCGGCCGGCATCAAGGCTTTTGTGATCAACGTGATCGGCGACATCGGTCTCGTTCTCGGGACCCTTTTCCTCTTCCGCACGATGGGTGTGCTCGACTACGGACAGCTCTTCTCAAATATCCATGTCGCCTTCGATAAGGACGCTCCAGAGCTGGTCGCAGCGATGCTGTTGATCCTCGTTGGGGCCTTCGCTAAGTCGGCACAGATCCCGTTCCACACATGGCTGCCAGATGCGATGGAGGGCCCAACGCCCGTCAGCTCGCTGATCCACGCTGCCACCATGGTCACGGCCGGGGTCTACCTGATCGGACGCCTCCACCCGCTCTTTGAGTGGGCGCCAACGGCGGCTGCAGTTGGCGCGATCATCGGAGCGATAACGCTGCTCGTCGCAGGAAGTATCGGACTTGTGATGACCGACCTAAAGCGGGTTATCGCCTACTCAACGATGTCCCAGATCGGCTACATGATCATGGGCGTCAGCGCTGCGGCCTACGTCGGCGGCTTCTTCCACCTGATGTCACACGCCTTCTTTAAGGCTCTGCTCTTTATGGCAGCAGGTTCGATCATTTCGGCGATGGGCGGTAATCAGTCGCTCAATAACATGAAGGGATTCCGCAAGGCGATGCCGTTCACCTTCGCCTGCTTCCTCGCAGGCGGCTTCGCACTCTCGGCCTTCCCACTCTTTTCGGGATTCTTCTCAAAGGACACCCTCCTCTATGAGGTCGGTGCGCGCGGAGGCTGGTACTGGGCGCTCTACGTCGCCGGTTACGTCGGCGCGGCATTTACCGTCTTCTATACCTGGCGAATGATCTTCCGCGCCTTCTGGGGCCAGCCCTGCAAGGAGGCCGTTGTTGTGATGGAGACCGGAGACGCCTACCACCCGGCCCAGCACACTAACCCCCATACCGGCAACGAAGATGACCCCTCAACTCAAGAGGTCGAAGACCCAGAGGTCGGCTTTCCTGGTCACGAGCACAGGTACGCGGAGAAGACCTGGCAGATGCGCTACGCGATGATTCCACTGGCCATCTTGGCGGTCTTCGCTGGCGTCATTCAGCTGCCATTCGGGATCACCAATGTGATCAGCGACTTCCTCCACCCGACCTTTGCCGACTCGACGGTCGCCTACATGCCCGAAGACAGCGGCCTCGAGGCCTTTGGCCTGATTCTCTCCTCGGTGATCGCGATCGTAAGCCTCATAGCCGCCTACTGGATCTGGGTGCGCAGGCCCGGCAGCTCCGCCGCTATCCAAGCTCGCCTACCGTGGATCCACAAGCTCTTTGTCAATAAGTGGTACTTCGACGAGTTAAACCACGCCGTCATCATCGCCCCGATGGCGGCCGTCGGACGCTTTGCTAAGAACACCTTTGAGCGCATCGTCATCGACGGCGCGATGGTTGGCGGCGCGACCGGCATCGTGCGCGCCGGTTCGTCGGTTGTCCGCTCAGGCCAGAGCGGCTACATGCGCGCCTACGCCAGCCTGATTGTTCTTGGACTGATCGGCGTCGCCCTTTACTTCCTGATTGAGAGCGCATAGCGGTGTCACTGTCAATCATCATCTGGCTCCCAGCGGTCGCTGGCGCGCTCTCGCTGCTGGCCCCACGCGCTGTCGCAGGGCGCCTCGCCGTGGTCGGGGCCCTAGCCACACTTGTTTTGGCCGTAATCCTGCTGGTGGGCTTTGACAACTCGGCACCGGGCCTTCAAAACGTCACCGACCAGAACTGGATCTCAGCCCTTGGCATCCACTACAAGCTCGGCATCGACGGCCTCAACGTCTGGCTGCTGACGACGACGGCGATGCTCTTCTTCGCGGCAATCCTGTTCGCAAGCTTCCGCGAGTGGGAGCGGCCAAATCTCTTCTTTTTCTTCTTCGCCGTGGCCGAGAGCGCGGTGCTTGGTGCCTTCTGCGCCCAAGACCTAATCCTCTTCGTCGTCTTCTTTGACCTGATGCTCATTCCCTTCTACTTCATCACTGGTATGTGGGGTGGCGAAGGCCGAGTTCAAGCGACCACCAAGATGGTCATCTATACCTTGATCGGCTCACTACTGATGCTCGTTGCCGCCGTCGCCACGGGTGTTATTGCCGCCGAGGGGGGCCAGCCGCTGACCTTCGCGATCTCTGGACTCCAGCAGGCTGGACTCTCGACTGGAACCCAAGAGTGGATCTTCCTTGGCTTCGCCGCAGCGTTCCTCGTCAAGATGCCGCTATTCCCGCTGCACGGCTGGATGCCAGACGCCTACCGCACGATGCCGCTGCCGGCCCTAGCGGTCTTCTCAGGGATCCTCTCCAAGGTCGCTGCCTACGGGTTCCTGCGGATCGTGATCCCCCTCTTCCCCGATGGCGCCGCGCACTTCCAGGAGTTGCTCTTACTGATCGCCTTGGCTTCGATCATCTACGGATCGGTGATGGCGTTCACCCAGACCAACCTGCGGTTGATCTTTGGCTTCTCATCCGTGGCGCAACTTGGATTCATCGTCTTAGGGATCTTTGCCCTAAGCCCACGCGGCGCCGAGGGCGCGCTACTGCAGATGGTCAACCACGCCGTAATCACAGTCCCCGTCTTCCTCATCATCGCCCTCTTAGCAGCCCGCTCACGTGGCTCTGAGGACATCCGCGAGATGGGTGGGCTCGCCTTCCGTGCGCCGCTGCTGGCCGCGCTGTTCCTGATCGTCTCGCTCGCCACGTTGGCGATGCCAGGCTCCTCTAACTTCATCGGAGAGTTCTACATCTTGCTGGGCGTCTTTGAATCCAAGACCGTGATCGCGATCATCGCCTTCAGCGGAGTTGCAATGGCCGCCGTCTATGCGCTGCGGGCCTATATATCTACGATGCACAACCGTGTTGGCGCGCAGGCCACACCGCGCGAGATTGGGCTCCAGGACGCGCTGGTGCTTGTGCCGCTGGTATTGGTGATCTTGGCTCTGGCGATCTACCCACAAGCGCCCCTAAAGGCTGCCCAAGGTCCAGCTGCTCGGTCTGTGGCTAAGGCCCGCCTCGCGCTAGATCCGCTAGACCAACGAGCGTCAACACAGAAGATTTCACAGGTCACACCATGATCGCCGCCGCCGCCACCTCAATCAAAGCCCCTTACATCGATTGGGCCGCTTTCTCCCCGATCGTGGCGCTGATCTGCGGAGCTGTGATCGTCCTGCTGATCGGCCTGCTGCCTGGCCGCAGAGTGCGCGAACAGATCGTCCCGGGTGCCACAGTCTTAACCCTCCTGGCTACGCTCGGACTGACGATCTGGCAGTGGGGTGAGAACACCTCGATCATCTCCGGCGCGCTAGCCGTAGACCGTCTCTCGCTTGTTCTCAACGTCGTCTTTGTCGCCACCGGCCTCGTCACGGTCGTTATGTCGCTGCGCGAGCGGGCAACCGTTCAGGCCGGACAGGGTGAGTACTACACGTTGCTGCTCGCGTCGCTGGCGGGAATGGCCGTCTTAGTGGCAGCCCAAAACCTTGTTACGTTGTTCGTTGGAATAGAGCTGCTCTCGATCCCCCTCTATGTACTGTGCGCCTCAGAGTTGCAGCGCGAGAAGTCCCTTGAAGCTGGCCTTAAGTACCTAGTGATTGGATCGGTTGGGTCGGCGACCCTCCTCTTTGGTCTCTCATTTATTTACGGCGCTACCGGCTCGACTGACTTCAGTGGCATCGCTGCGGCACTGAGTAGCAAGGGCGAAACGATCGCCAGCAACCCACTGATGCTCACCGGCCTTGGCATGGCGGTTGTGGGGCTTGGCTTTAAGGCTGCTATCGCCCCCTTCCACCAGTGGACGCCCGATGTCTACGAGGGTGCTCCTTCGCCAATTACCTCCTTCATGTCCGTCGCCACCAAGGCTGCAGCCTTTGGCATCTTCTTGCGCTTCATGGATGTCGCCGTAATCGACGAGGCGCTGACATGGCAGCCACTGCTAGCGGCGCTGGCGGCGATCACTATCGTCGTAGGGAACGTAGGAGCACTCGCCCAGACATCGGTCAAGCGGATCCTCGCATGGTCGAGTGTGGCCCAAGGCGGCTACCTACTCGTTGGCATCGTTGTCTCCAGCGCCGCCGGCCTAGAGGCAACTCTCTACTACCTAGTCGTCTACGTCGTGATGAACCTTGCGGCCTTCTCAGTGGTCGTTGCACGCGAGCGTGAGACAACCCATGGCGACAGCCTTAGTGCCTTCGCTGGGCTCGGCTCCAAGCGACCCATCCTGGCTGTGCCGATGACCATTGCGATGCTCTCGCTGGCCGGAATCCCCGCCACCGCTGGCTTCATCGGAAAACTGAACTTAATCGGCGCTTCAGTAGATGGCGACTACGCCTGGCTGGGCGTGCTGATTGCGATCGGCTCGGCGATCTCACTGGCCTACTACCTGCGTATCGTCGCAGTGATGTGGATGCCCGACCGTAGGGGCGACTCGCCTGAGACCGACAGGCCGCACGGTCAACCCGAGATCATCGGCTTGGCGATTATCTGCAGTGCGGCAACGATCTTCTTCGGAATCATACCCTCGCCGATCTACGATCTCGTCAGAGGCGCTGGCGAGTCGATCGGTCTGCTCTAAACAGTTGACCAGCTAGCCTAGGTTTGGTCATGGCCAGCGAGAATCATGCTCAGGGATACCGTCGCGGCCCGCTCAGGCACGTCTTTCCCTCTCCTTCGCGACCAATAGGTTGGCGTCGGGCCGCCAAGACCGACAGCGGCTACGGAGCCTGCGACGCCAACGACTGGCGCGAGATCGATTGGCTAGCCCACCAACATCAAGCCGAGATTGCAGGGCGAACGGTCAACTATGTCGACATCGGCAGTGGCGACGCCGTGCCGTTGGTATTCGTCCACGGCCTCGGTGGCTGCTGGCAGAACTGGCTCGAGAACATCCCTCGCATAGCCGCACAGCGACGGGTGATCGCGCTAGATCTGCCCGGCTTCGGCGCGTCCCAGATGCCGATCAAGCCGATCTCAATCACGAACTTCGCCGCCACGGTTGATCTCCTGTGTGATCTCTTGGGATTTGGGACCGTTGCTTTAGTTGGCAACTCGATGGGCGGCTTTACCGCGGCGGAAGTCGCAATCCGTCACCCCGAGCGAGTCGAGTGCCTCGTACTCGTCGATGCCGCCGGCATCTCGATCACGAGCGGGATGGACCGATTGACCACCGTGTTAGCAAGATTCATTACGCCGTCGATCCCAGCAGATGGCGACCGCACTAAGCGCATCTTTAGCCGCCCAGCCTTTACTCAAGGCGCCCTAGGCTCGGTCATGCGCCACCCGACTAGGCTCAAGAAGGACCTACTGGCCGAACAGGTCCAAGGGTCGGGAAAGCCCGGCTTTGCCTCGGCGCTAGAGGCGCTACTCAGCTACGACTTTAAGCACCGGCTCTGCGAGATCTCCTGCCCAACGCTGATCGTGCAGGGATCAGAGGACTTTCTCGTCCCGCTCGGCGATGCCTACGAGTTCAACCGACTGATCGCCGGCTCAACCACGTTAATTATGGAAGACACCGGTCACGTTCCAATGATCGAACGGCCGCTTGCCTTCAATGACGCATTGGTTGAGTTCGTCTCACACAGCGAGACTTTGGGGTCGACCTTGACTCCAGCTAAAGATGACGCCGAGACGTCAGCCGGCTAGCTGCGCAACACCCTCTTCGGCCATCTCTGCCAGCTGTGCGACCGCTCCACCCAACGCACCTGCGCCCGGACCACCGTTGGCCGGATCGTTGAGCCAGCGACGGTAGATGCCTTCGGTGATGATCGCTAGGCGCCAGCGAGCTAGGGCGACGTAGAAGGGAAGGTTGGTGAGGTCGCGGCCCGTAACGCGTCCATACTCCTGCGCGATCTGCTCACGGTTAAAGAAGCCAGGAAGCGCCGTTACCGGTGGCAACAGCACGCTCGTATCCTCGCCCGGCACCGACCAGTAGGCCAACAGAATGCCGAGGTCAGCGAGTGGGTCGCCAACCGAACACAACTCCCAGTCGAGCATCGCGCGCACCCCGCCGGTCTCGCCAATGATCGTATTGTCAAGACGGTAATCGCCGTGGATAAGCCTGACTTCAGGCTCAACAGGCATCGCTGCCTGGAGCTGGTCGGCTACGCGGTCGATCGCAGGCAGATCGCGCGTGCGTGAGTCCTCCCACTGACGCCGCCAGCGACGCAGCTGGCGCTCGGCAATGCTGCCCGGGCGCCGCAGAGTGTCTAGTCCAACCTCGGCGAGATCTAGGGCGTGTAGATCGCCTAGCGTTGATACCAATGACCGAGAGGCTGCGACACGCGCATCGTTATCAAGCTTTTCAGCCGCCTCTACGGTTGAAATCACCTGACCGTCAACAAAATCTGCCACAAGGAAGGCCGCCCCGGTGACCGAGAGATCCTCGCAGAGGGCAAGCGACGCAGGCACAGGCAGTCCGGCAGCGTGTAGGGCGCTCGCGACAAGGTGTTCACGGGCTACGTTGTGGGCGGAGGCCAAGGTCTCACCTAGCGGCGGGCGACGCAAGATAAGACGGCGATCGTTGGCGTCAGTAACGGTAAAGGTCAGGTTCGAACGACCGTCGCCGACGCGGTCAAAACAGAGTGGACCTACGACTCCCGCGACCTCTTGCTCGACCCATTTGGTGACGGCCTCGACATCGATACCCGCTGGGCCAGCCTGATCGCCATTGCCTATCGCCTCTGTCATTAGGCGACATCCTCTCAGAACTAGCCACGTCGTCGGGTGCTCAGACTAGGATCGTCGATCCCGTGGACTACCCTGTCGAGACCTTCACCGCCGCCGAACGTGAGCGCTTAGCGCCGCACTTCACCAATCTCGACCTCCCCGTCTTTGCTTTGGTGAACCTGCCCGAGACTGTCAAGGGCGCGCTATTTGCCCGTTATTCGCGCTATCAAGGGACATTGCGACGACTCTTTCTCGACGAGTTCGCCGACAGCCTGCCCGAGACAGCAGAGGGTTGGGAGGGCGACGAAGGCGCGCGCGCCGCCGAACTCTATGAGCGGATCTTTGTCGGCTACGGCGACGACTCCGTAGCCCAACTCGGCGGCGCCCATGTCGCCTGCGAGTGGGTCTCTAACGTACTCACGAAGGTGCTCCAGCGTCCACGCCTGGGGGCCTACTTAGAGCAATCGACGCGCTACATCGCCTATGACTCACCGATCCCTGGCGGCGGCTATCGCTACTACTCTGATGATTCACTAGGACCTCAGTACGTGGCCGCGATGGACTCGCTCTTTGATACTTACGCTACGTCGCTGCCCGCGCTTCGCAGTTGGGTTCAAGAGAGGTTCCCACGCACAGAGAGCCAATCCCAAGCAGCCCACGCTGGAGCGATCAACGCCAAGGCGCTCGACCTGATTCGGGGGCTACTGCCTGCCGCATCGCTCTCCCACATGGGGATCTTTGCCACCGGCCAGACCTACGAGCAGCTAATCCTGCATCTGTTCGCACACCCGCTACCTGAAGCCCGCCACTTCGGGGCGATGATCTTGGCTGAAATCAAGTCCGTGATGCCAAGCTTCGTTGCCCGTGTAGAGCGCCCCGAACGAGGCGGAGAGTGGATCTCCTACTTGGAGCAGCGCGAAGATGCAGGCCGACGGGCGGCAGCGGCACTCGGGCTTGATCGCTCTCCCGACGACGATGGCGCCGGCGGTCCTTCTGTCAAACTCCTACACGTTGACGGCGACGAGCTTTCACTCCTGGCAGCCCTCCTCTTCGAGGCTGCCGATACCTCCGAAGAGCACACGCGCGCCGCCGTGGCTGAGCTCTCAGGCGAAGCCCGTGTGGCGCTGTTAGGCGAGCTTATCGGTGAGCGTTCTAACCGCCGCCACCGTCCTGGCCGTGGCCTTGAAGCGGTCCGCTACCGCTTTGAGATCGTCTCAGACTACGGTGCTTTCCGAGACCTCCAGCGGCACCGGATGCTTACCGTGCAGTGGCAAACCCTTGGGCCTCATCTCGGCGCCGGCGTTCCAGAGGAAGTTGAGCAGGCCGGCCAAGGCGAGGGCTACCGGCGAGCCCTCGATGCCTCTGCTGGCGAGTACCACCGACTCGTAGATCTTGGACTTGAACGTGCAGCCCCCTATGCGCTCTGTCTCGGCTTCAGGATTCGATACGTGCTCGACTGCAACGCGCGCGAGGCGATGGCCTTGATTGAGCTACGGTCCGGCCGCGAGGGCCACCCCAGCTACCGCGCCGTCGCCCATGAGATGCACGCCCAGATAGCTGCCGTTCACCCAGCGATCGCCGCTGCGATGATCCATGTCGACCGTGAGGCCGAACCGCGGCTTGAACGGATCCTCTCGGAGATGCGCACCCAAGCACGTAGCTGAGACCGCGCACTGCCAATCCTACCGCGCTGATAGGATATGGCGATGATCTTCTCGACGAAGGCTGAATACGGAGTGCGGCTGATGATTGAGCTTGGCCGCCAAGGCTCCGATCAACCCATTTCGCTCAAAGCGATAGCAGAGGGCGAGGGCCTGCCGCTCTCCTATCTCGAGCATGTGGTCGCCAAGCTAAAGAGCTGCGACTTGGTCGTCTCAAGTCGTGGTGCTCAGGGTGGCTATCGCCTTGCACGCCCTGCCGATCAGATCACGATGGACGAAGTCGTCTTATGCCTAGAAGGCGCGATCGCTCCGATGGAGTGTTTCGTCCACGAGCCCGAGCGCGTCTCTTGCTCCCACGACTACGACTCCGGCGCCGGCTGCGCGACGAAGCTGCTCTGGACACGGGTCCAGGGAGGGATCATCCGCTCCCTCCAAGCCACCACGCTCGCCGAACTAATCGCCTTTCAATCCAGCAAACGACCAACTATTCCAGCCGCGCCGCCGATCGCTCTGACCGCAGTAGCGCGCTGACCCATAACCACCACAACCGTAGAGAGATCATGCCCCACTTAGAGATCCGAAACCTGCACGTCCGAGCCGATGAGAAAGAGATCCTGCGCGGCGTGGATCTGACCGTAGGCAAGGGTGAGATTCACGCCTTGATGGGCCCTAACGGGTCCGGCAAATCAACGCTGGCCAATGTGATTATGGGCCACCCCGGCCTCGATGTCACCGAGGGCCAAATCATCTTTGAAGGCCAAGACATCACCGAGGCCGCCGTCGATGAACGCGCCCGGATGGGGCTTTTTATGGCCTTCCAGTATCCCGTCGCGATCCCCGGCGTCACCGTCACCAAGTACCTGCGAACAGTGATGAACGCCCACCGCATCGCTCGTGGCGAAGCTGAGATCAGCCTAAAGGACTTTCGCCAGACAGTCGAGGCGGCGATGGCCCTGACCGACGTCCCCCGTGAGTTCTCCACCCGTTATCTAAATGACGGCTTCTCTGGTGGCGAGAAGAAGCGCATGGAGATCCTACAGATGGCGCTGCAGAAGCCCTCGATGGCGATCCTCGACGAGACCGACTCCGGACTTGACATCGACGCCCTCCAGGTAGTCGCAAACGGTGTAAACCACGTCGCTGGCCCCGAGATGGGAATCTTGATCATCACTCACTACCAGCGGATCCTGCACCTTGTAGAGCCTGGCTTCGTTCACGTCCTCTACCAAGGCCGCATCGTCAAGCAGGGCGGGCCGGAGCTGGTCACGCTGCTTGAGGAGAAGGGCTACGGCTGGATCAAAGATGAGGTCGAGGCCGCAGCGGCATAGCCGTCGCGACAGCCAAGTAACTAAAGCCATGGACGATCTCTACCGCGAATACATCCTCGAGCACTACAAGCGTCCCCACAACTGGGGCGAGCTCGCTGGCGCCGACCACGAGTTCGAGGACAACAACCCTCTCTGTGGCGACGAGCTCAAGGTCGGACTCACGACCGACAAGGATGGGACGATCACCGACCTGAAGTTCTGCGGCCACGGCTGCGCAATCAGCACCGCTGCAGCCTCAATGCTCTCTGATGAGGTCAAAGGGATGAAGATTGACGATCTGCTCAAACTCGATCGCAGCGTCGTCCTAGACCTACTCGGAATCGACATCTCCGCAACGCGGATGAAGTGCGCGATGCTCTCGCTGAAGGTTCTAAAAGGCGCCTCGCTCGGCGCAGCGGTGGACTGGGAGTCGGCCGGGGCCAGCGTCAACGCCGGCGCGGAGCGCTGAGCGATGGCTACAACGATCACCGTCTGCAATACCTCCGAGCTTGGTCCCGGAGAGGTGCGCCTGATCGAACATGACGGGCTAGAGATTGGCGTCTTTAACTGCGCCGGCACGATCTACGCGATCGAAGACCGCTGCTCTCACGACGACGGCCCGCTCGTCGAAGGGGGGCTCGACCAAGCGCGGTGCACGATCGAGTGCCCGCGCCACGGCTCGCTCTTTGATCTAGCCAGCGGCAAACCACTGACGCTGCCAGCTTACGAGTCGATTGAGACCTTTCCCGTCACCATTACCGGCAACATAATCACCCTGGAGATTGACTGACATGGCCACACCCGAAGTCCTTAATGAAAACGCCGAACTGGCCGACATCAACTCTGATTACACCGAGCGCTACGGCTTCCACGACGCCGAGAACTATCTCTTTAAGGCGCCCAAGGGACTCACGCGCGAGCTCGTAGAGAAGATCTCTGAGTTCAAATCCGAGCCTGAGTGGATGCTGGAGTTTCGCCTTAAGTCACTTGACTACTTCTTGGCTCGTCCGATGCCCGACTGGGGAAGCCCGAAGCTGGCCGAAGTCGATTTCGACGACATCCACTACTTCGTCCGTGCTTCGGAGAAGGTCGAGCGTTCGTGGGACGATGTTCCTGAAGACGTCAAGAAAACATTCGACCGCCTAGGTATTCCCGAGGCCGAGCGTAAGTTCCTTGCCGGCGTCGGAGCTCAGTATGAGTCAGAGGTGGTCTACCACCAAGTCAACGAAGAACTCGAGAAGCAGGGCGTGATTTTCCTCGATATGGATAGTGCGCTACGCGACCACGAGGAGATCGTGCGCGAGTACTTCGCAACGATCATTCCTGCCAATGACAACAAGCTCGCCGCGCTGAACTCAGCGGTCTGGTCGGGTGGCTCCTTTGTCTACGTGCCGCCAGGGGTGCAGGTAGAGATGCCCCTACAGGCCTACTTCCGCATCAACACAGAGAACATGGGCCAGTTCGAACGCACTCTGATCATCGCCGACGAGGGCTCGTATGTGCACTACGTCGAGGGCTGCACGGCACCGACCTACTCCTCTGACTCCCTGCACTCCGCTGTAGTTGAGCTGATTGCAAAGCCAGGCTCCCGTATCCGCTACACGACCGTTCAGAATTGGTCGACCAACGTCTTCAACCTCGTTACCAAGCGTGCGGTGGCCCAAGAACGCGCCACCGTCGAATGGGTTGACTGCAATCTGGGGTCGAAACTGACGATGAAGTATCCATCGGTCTATCTGATGGGTGAAGGGGCCCACGGCGAGATCCTTTCGATCGCGTTTGCAGGCGATGGACAACACCAAGATGCCGGCGGCAAGATCGTTCACGCCGCGCCGAACACGACCAGCAACATCTTCGCTAAGTCGATCTCCAAGGGCGGCGGTCGCTCTAGCTACCGAGGCCTGCTTGAGGTTGCCAAGGGCGCCCACGGCTCAAAGTCCAAGGTGGTCTGCGATGCGCTGCTACTTGACGAGGCTTCGCGTTCAGACACTTATCCGACTATTCGCATCTCTGAAGATGACGTCAACGTCGGCCACGAGGCCACCGTCTCAAAGGTCGGCGATGAACAGCTCTACTACCTCCAATCTCACGGACTCACCGAGGAGGAGGCTGGCAAGTTGATCGTCAACGGCTTCATTGAGCCGATCGTCAAGGAGCTGCCGATGGAGTATGCAGTTGAGATGAACCGGCTGATCGAACTCCAGATGGAGGGTTCAATTGGCTAGCGTGGCTACCGAAGCTCCGCTGTTGGCGACGCGCCGTAAGCGCGCGACTGCCTTGGCTAGCTCGCTCACTCTTCCCGACGCCCGTACCCCGGGCTGGGAGTTCACGGACGTAAAGGGACTTGACCTCGCTAACTTTGGTCCATCTCCTGACGGCCAAGCCTCGATGCGCGAGCGTGCGACGGCGATCTTTGAGCCCCAAGATGGCGCTCGCCAGATCGACCAGATCGACGGGCTGACGGTAACCGATGGCGTGCAACCAACGCCTGGCCAGCCACTCGTGATGAGCTTGGCCAAAGCCGCCGAGCTCTTCCCTGAGCTAGTCGAACCACACCTCGGGTCGATAGTTGCAAGCGAGGATGTCTTCGTTGCTAACAACGAAGCGGCGTTCACCGCTGGGGCCTTCATCTATGTACCGCGCAATCAGAGCCTCGACGTTCCCGTGCTGCTAACCGTGATCCAAGCAGCAACGGCCGCAGCGCTTAACTGGCGACTACTGATCGTCTTAGAAGAGGGAGCTCAGGCCGAGGTCTGGGAGCAGTATCTCAGCGTTGATCCCGAGTCGGCCGGACTTTTTAACACGATCGTTGAGATCGTTGTCGGGCCGGGCGCAAATCTGCGCTACGTCTGCGGTCAGAGCCTCTCAGAAAAGTCATGGATCTTTGGCACCCAGCGCGCCGAAGTACAGCGCGACGGAAACCTCGACTGGGTTGCCCTTGGCCTCGGTTCGGCTGGAGGCAAGGTCCGGATGGAGACCAAGCTCGCCGGCGCAGGGTCATCTGCGAAGGTCACGGGCGCCTACACCGGCCACGGGCGCCAGCACTTGGACTTCGACACAACCCAAGAGCATGCAGCTCCCAATACGGTCTCAGACCTAGCCTTCCGCGGACTTCTCAACGAACGCTCAACGGCCGTCTGGCGCGGGATGATCCGCGTAGAGCCAGGAGCCCAACAGACTGACGCCTTCCAAGAGTGCCGCAACCTGCTGCTCTCTAAGCGCGCCCATGCCGATTCAATCCCCGGGCTTGAGATCGAAGCAAACGACGTGCGCTGTACTCACGCAGCAGCGATCGCACAGATCGACCCAGAGCAGCTCTTTTACCTAGCGTCACGCGGACTTCCCGAGGCGATGGCAAAGCGCCTAGTGATCGAGGGCTTCCTCCAGGAGCTCGTGGAGCGCTTCCCAGAGGGTCCGATCCACGCAGCTCTATCGACAGCACTTGAGCGCCAGCTCAACACGGTGCTGGGCGTCTGACCGACGTCTACGGCGTCGGTCTAGGAGTCTCAGCCGAAGAAGACTGCTGCGGTGTCGTAGAAGCTTGGATCTAAGAGCTTGGGCTCGTCAAGGGCATCAGAGAGCGGGACGAGAACGATCTCTGTTGCGCTCAGCGAGACCATCGATCCCCACGAGCCAGCCTGTACGGCGTCGATCGCCGCGACCCCGAAGCGGGTGCCTAAGACGCGATCATAGGCCGTCGGCGTGCCGCCGCGTTGGACGTGTCCCAAGATCGTGACGCGCGACTCATATCCGGTGCGTTCTTCGATCGCGGCCACTAGCGCTACAGCAACGCCGCCGAGCCTCGGGTGCCCGAAGGCGTCTATCTCCCCGCTAACGAGCACCACACTGCTGCCATCTTTTGGCACCGCACCCTCCGAGACAACCACGATCGAGTAGGTACGGCCACCGTCGTGACGGCGCCGGATTGAATCACAGAGCGCATCGATATCAAAGGGCCGCTCGGGGACCAAGATCGCCTGAGCCCCACCTGCGATCCCGGCGTATGCCGCGATCCAGCCAGCGTGGCGACCCATCACCTCAACCACAATCACGCGGTTGTGTGATTCCGCGGTTGTGTGAAGACGATCGATAGCGTCGGTCGCGATCTGTACAGCGGTCTGAAAGCCAAAGGTGAAATCAGTGCCAGCAAGATCGTTATCGATCGTTTTGGGAACTCCAATGATCGAGACGCCATCGGCTGCCAATCGGCCGGCAACTCCGAGCGTATCCTCGCCGCCGATCGCAATCATCGCGTCGAGGCCCATCCGATCCATCGCCGCACTCACTACAGCAGTTCCGTCGCCACCATCGGCGTATGGATTGGTCCTCGAAGTACCTAAGATGGTCCCACCGCGAGGCAGGATGTCGGCCGTGGATTCGACGGTCAGCTCCATCTGATTGTCGTCTAGCACTCCAGCCCAGCCGTAGCGCAGGCCAACAAACTCGTGGCCGTAGGCATCGACGCCTTGACGCACGATGCCGCGGATCACTGCATTGAGGCCGGGACAGTCACCGCCTCCGGTGAGGACTCCGATGCGCACTAAGCTCCCTCATCCTCGCCGCTGCTTGCTCGGTCAATCTCGAGCTGTCGCAGCTCGATGCGGCGAATCTTGCCGGTCAGAGTCTTCGGCAAGTCGTCGACGAACTCAACTACGCGAGGATAGGCATACGCCGAGTGGTGCTCGCGTACGAAGGCACTAATCTCACGGCCTAGATCGTCGCTTGGCTGATACCCCTGGGCCGCGACGACGAATGCCTTAACGATCGAGCCGCGGGTCTTATCCGGCGATGCCACGACGGCAGCCTCTGCCACCGCGGGGTGCTCAAGGCAGACAGATTCAACCTCGAAGGGGCCGATCCGATAGCCAGCCGAGATGATGACATCGTCGGCGCGCCCTTCGTACCAAAAGTACCCATCACTATCTTGGCTGGCAGCGTCGCAGGTATGAAACCACTCTCCACCGAAGGTGCGTTCGCTGGCCTGCGGGTTGTTCCAATAGCCCAGCGGATAGTGGGGATTACTGCGCGCGCGTAGGCATATCTCGCCGCGTTCACCCTGTGGCAAAGGACTCTCGTTCTCATCAAGAATCGCCACTTCCCAGCCCGGCATCGGCCTCCCCATCGACCCTTCACGTACCTCCATAAATGGATAGTTAGCGACTAACGGGTAGGACTCAGTGAGGCCGTAGTAGTCCAGAACAGTGACCCCATACTGCTCCCGAAACCACCGGATTGCCTCTGGATTGAGTGCTTCACCGGCGGAGCAGACACGCCGAAACTTCTGGGGGTAGAGCTTGCCTGCGTCCTTGATCGCCATCATCGCGCGCATCGCGGTGGGTGTAGTGAAGACGTTCGTCACACCGTGACGCGAGAGGACCTCAAGCTGCTGGGCAGGATCGAACCCACCTTTGCGCTTAAAGACCATCTGTACTGCGCCAAAACGCCAAGGGCCAAGCAGTGGCGTGACTCCAGCAGCCCAGGCCCACTCGCCCATACCGTGAAACAACTCACCATCGCCGACCTCGTGGCAGTAGACGAACTCATCGTGGCCTAGTAGGTAGCGGTGGGCGTGCAGGATCCCTTTGGCCAATCCGGTCGTGCCGGAGGAGTAGTAGAGCTGAGCAGGGTCATCGGCGGCCGTGTCGACGGGCGTGAACTCTGGTGAGCCTTGGGCTATCAGCGCATCATCAAGAACCAACACGGTCTCGACTAGGCCATCTGGAACGCGATCGACATGGTCACGATCAGTGATCAGAACGCTCGACTGTGAGTCCGTGAGACGGTGCTTAATCCCTTCGTCCCCGTAGAGGACAGACATCGAGAGCAGGATCGCTCCGACCTTCCATGTGGCGAAGAAGGCGGCGGCTGTCTCGGGCGTAGCCGTCAAGAGCATCGCCACCCGATCGCCGGGCTTGACGCCGTTAGCAACTAGGACGTTTGCGATCTGATTGGAGAGGTCTTGAAGCTCGCCCCACTCAACATCGCGGCGGTTGCCCTCCCAATCCTCCCAGACCATCGCGAGCTTCTCACGGGGGTGTTTATCGCAGACGTCTTGGGCGATGTTGTAGCGATCGGGAATCTCCCAACGGTGGTCGCGGCAGGCCTCCTCATAGGATTGCGGCGCCTTCATAGCTGACTCTTTCGTAACTTCGTGTTGAAAATCATCCGGCTACTCATCGTCGTCGCCAGAGACCTCAATCGCCTTCTGCAACGCGGCCATCACCGCTGGATCGCGTAGCGTTGTTACATCGCCGAGCTCACGACCTTGGGCGATATCGCGCAACAGGCGGCGCATGATCTTGCCCGACCGCGTCTTAGGCAGATCGTCAGACCAGATGATCCGCTTAGGCCGTGCGAGCTTGCCGATCTGCTTAGCGACGTGCTCGCGTATCTCTGCCTCCATCTCGCTGTCACCATCTATGCCGCCACCGAGCGTGACAAAGGCCACGATCGCCTGACCGGTGAGCTCATCGGACTCTGCCACCACAGCCGCCTCGGCGACCTTCGGGTGCGCGACGATCGCCGACTCCACCTCAGCGGTCGAGAGGCGATGGCCCGAGACGTTGATCACGTCGTCGATGCGGCCTATCACCCAGTAGTAGCCATCGCCATCACGGCGAGCAGCGTCACCGGCGAGATAGGTGCGGTCGCCGAAGCGCTCGAAGTAGGTCTCGCGGTAGCGGTCATCGTCGCCGTAAAGCGTTCGCAGCATGCCTGGCCACGGCTTGTTGATCACAAGCAGCCCTTGCGGACCACCTGCGGCGATTTCGCCAGCATCGTTGTCGACGATCGAGACGTCGATACCGGGAAACGGAGTTGCTGCCGAACCGGGCTTGGCGGAAGTTATTCCCGGCAACGGTGTAATCATGATGTGGCCTGTCTCGGTCTGCCACCACGTGTCTACGATCGGGCAGCGCTCTTGCCCGATCACCTTGTGATACCACAGCCAAGCCTTTGGATTGATCGGCTCGCCGACCGATCCGAGCAGACGCAACGAGCTTAAGTCGTGTGCACTGGGATGCTCGGTGCCCCACTTCATACAGGCACGAATTGCCGTTGGTGCGGTGTAAAAGATGGTCGAACGCGAGCGCTCGACGATCTCCCACCAAGTGCCCTTGTGGGGGTAGTCTGGCGCGCCCTCATACATCACGCTCGTAGCGCCGTTGGCAAGGGGCCCGTAGACGATGTAGGTGTGTCCGGTGATCCAGCCGACGTCGGCCGTGCAGAAGTAGACATCAGATTCGGGCTTTAGATCAAAGACATACTTGTGCGTGGAGGCCGCGCCCGTCATATATCCACCGGTCGTGTGGAGGATCCCCTTTGGCTTGGCAGTCGAGCCAGAGGAGTAGAGGATGAAGAGCGGATGCTCAGCGTCAAGTGGCTCGGCCTCACAGATCGGATCAGCGCGACTGCAGATCTCGTCGTAGTAGACGTCGCGCCCCTCCTTCATTGCTACTTCGTTGCCCGTGTTGCGAACCACGACGATCGTCTGGAGGCTGGCCAGATCGCCCATAGCCTCATCGACGCCTGGCTTGACTGGCGCGGTCTTACCCTTGCGGCGAGCTCCATCAGCAGTGATCAAAGCCTTCGCGTGTGAGACCTCCATGCGCTCCTTAACCGACTCCGGCGCAAATCCACCAAAGACCACATTGTGAGGCGCTCCGATCCGGGCACAGGCCAGCATCGCCACGACGACCTCCGGGATCATCGGCAGATAGATCCCAACGACGTCACCCTTGCCGATCCCATGATGCTTGAGCGCATTGGCCAAGAGCTGGACGTCGCGGTGGAGATCGGCGTAGGTGATATCGCGCTGCTCTCCCTCTTCGCCAAACCAGTGGAAAGCGACGCGATCGCCGTTACCGGCTTCAACATGGCGGTCGACACAGTTATAGGAGGCGTTTAACTTTCCGCCCGCAAACCACTGATAAAACGGAGCGCGTGAGTCGTCGAGGACACTCTCCCACGGCTCAAACCAATCCAGCGCCTGCGCCTGAAGCTCCCACCATGCCAGTGGATCCGCTGCGGCCTGCTCGTAGATCGCAGGGTCCGAGAGCAGCGCCTGCTCACGAAAGGCCGGCGGCGGATCAAAGCTCTCGACCTCCATCAGCGCCTCGAGCTCGCGCTCTAGGCCCTCGGACGCTACGGCGACGTGATCCTCAGACATCTCTCTCTCCTTTTACCCTCAGTCGACCACTGGCTGGCTTATCCGAAGGTCCATACTAACCAAGCTCGGACCCTCTCACCTATCGGCCACCCACTAGCGCGGCAACACACCGATAGTCGAAATCTGCGCCCTGCTAGCCAGCGCGCTCGTCATCTTTGGCTATCGCGCAGATAGTCGGCAACGCTAGCGGCTTCGACGACGTCTGCATAGCGTGACTGGAGGTCGGCGAGAGCAACCTCGTGCGAGGTCTGGTTGCGGTCCCCTACGCCGTCAGCACAGACGATCGTGCGATAGCCGTGCTGGAGGCAGTCAACCGCAGTAGAGCGCACGCATCCGGAGGTAGAAGCGCCAACGATCACGACCGTGTCAATCTCCGCCGCGCTCAGCAAGCTGTCAAGAGGGGTGCCAAAAAAGGCAGAGGCCCAGAGCTTGGTCAGCACACTCTCTGACTCCAGCGGAGCCAGTCGCGGATCGATCTCGGCCCACTGTGAGCCGGCGGCTAGAGCGAGTAGTGCCGGCACTTTCTCAATAAATAGCGCTGCCGCCTCGGCTCCCGCATCGTCGTAAGCCACTTTTGTAAAGATCACCGTGTGGCCTCCGCAACGAGCCGCAGCGAGCAGGTCGGCTATCACCCCAACCACCCCATCGAGGTCGCAGGCCAGCGGAGATGCCGGGTCGGTGAAGCCGGTGCTCATATCTACTACCACCAGCGCCAAGCGTTGGCCAAAGCCAGTCGTCTTGCCGAAGCCTTCGAGTTTTGTGGTGGTCACGCGACTTCAGATTGGCGCAAGGCTCTAACCGCATCGCCTGAGGCAACGGGGTCAAAAATACCGGCGCTATGAAGTTGCCCGGGGGCCGACTTGCCCATCACCTGCTCAAGCCATTGGGTTACCTCCAACAGGGCCTCTAGATCTACCCCGGTCGAGACCCCTTCTCCATGCAGTAGATAGACGAGATCTTCGGTGGCCACGTTGCCGGTTGCGCGTGGAGCAAACGGACAGCCACCGAGGCCGCCGACGGACGAATCGAGGCCGGTAGCTCCTGCCTCTAGCGCAGCCCACGCATTTACATAGCCGGTATTGCGGGTGTTGTGTAGATGGACCCCGACGGGGACTCCGAACGAGATCGCTTTTGTGACCATGCTTGAGACTTGGGTTGGAACCGCAACCCCAACCGTGTCTGCAAAGACGATCTCATCGGCCCCTGTGGCCGCTGCGCGCTCGGCAAAGTCAAGAACGCGGCCGGCATCCACCGAGCCTTCAAACGGACAGCCAAAGGAAGTCGCGATCGTTATCCCAGCGGTGCGGCCATCGGCATGGGCGAGGGCCACGATGTGCTCTCCAACAGCAAAGGACTCATCTGGAGTGGCGTTCTGGTTGCGCTGGTTGAACTCCTCGGATGCAGCAAAGGCGAAGCGGACCTCATCGACTTCGGAGTCCGCCAGGCGCTGATAGCCGCGCTCATTAAGCACCAAGGCTCCGTAGCGCGTGCCTGAACGACGAGTGATCGCGCTGAGCACCTCTTCGGCCCCAGCCATCGCTGGCACCCTTCGGCTATCAACCGCAGACACGGCCTCAATCTGCCCAAGTCCAGCCGCAGCCAAGCGATCGACAAGCTCCGCTCGAACTACGGGCGCTAAGACCTGATCTTCATTTTGAAGCCCGTCGCGGGGGCCCACCTCCCAAAGTCTCACGGAATAAGCGAGGCCCGTACCCGCGCCAATGCAACATCACCATCTTCCAGTGGCGACCACCGGATCGGCTTAGCGCGCTTCGGCGCCGGGAGTCCTGTTTCGGCCTCGCATCGCTCCAGTACCTCTTCCATCGTCGGACCGAAGTCAAACGCTGAGAACTCGCCACGCGTTTCGCGCTGAGAGGCCCGCTCGGTCTCGGTCTCAGCAGCCGAGACCTTACCGTCAGCGGTCAGAACAACACCGTAGGCCGAGCGGGCTTTTTCGCGTGAAACCAGGCCGGCCGCAACGTCGAAGACCACGGCCTCTGGATCACGCTCTAGCCGGTCTTTCCAACCACCGCCACCAGCAGTGCGATAGATCAGGATGTCGCCTGGCTCTACCTCTACCTCGTCGCACTTGGCCGGAAGAACCTGCTCGGTGCCATCTGCGCGGCGCAGCAGCTTGGTAGAACGTTGACCCGGCTCGCCACCAAGCACGCCCCAAGGTCGAGTCAGCCAGCGGTCATCGTGGATCGAAATCTGACCGGGTTCAAGGAACATGTACCGCTTCTCAACCCCATTACCTCCGCGGTGCATTCCAGCTCCACCAGAATCGGTCACCGTCGTGTAGCCATCTACGCGTAGCGGATAGTAGGCCTCAAGGTACTCCGTCGGGATGTTCTCGAACAGCGGCCACCAAGAGTGTCCATCCATACCGTCGCCGATCGGGCGGCCAGGTATGCCACCGTAGAGAATCTCCATCGCGTAGAAGAACTCTCCATCTTCACCCCATCCCGAGTAGAGCATGTATGGCGATGTCCCATATCCGGCTGCCGTATTGAGTTCGGGAGCCTGCTTGCACAGAGCGCCACCGAGCACATCAAAGAGGCGTGTTAGCGCGTGCGTACGGCAACCCAACGCTGCTGGATGGCGCGGCGCAAGCAGAGAACCCTCAGGCATGACCACATGAAGCAGCGGGTAAAACCCATCGTTGAAGAGAATCTGTGGGTCGGCAACCATGATCAGATAGACCCCGATAAACATCTTGAACATCCCCTCAGAGAGGTAGAAGTTCACCGGGCCGATCGCCTGCGGATCGGTCCCCGACCAGTCAAACCAGGCCTCGTCACCCTCTCGCCAAATAGTTAGGCGCATTCGATAGGGGCCGTTGCCTAGGCCGTCGTCATCGATCCAGTCCTCAAACGTCTGAGGCTCTTCAGGTATCACCATCTGAATAAGAACCTTCATCGCCGCATAGGTCCGGTCCAGAAGCGCTTGGAGCGTGGCCAGATAAACATCGCGTCCGAAGCGCTCACATAGGCCCATTACCGCGCGCTCACCAGCACGGCAACCGGCGATAATTGCGAACAGATCGGCCCGGTTCATCTCGGGCAGGCGGACGTTGTTGAGGATCAACCGCAACACGTCTTCGCAGACCTCGCCGCGCTCAACGATCTTCAGTGGGGGAATGATTATCCCCTCTTCAAAGATCGTCTTGGCGCCGGTTGGCAGCGACCCCGGCAACCTACCGCCGGCATCCATCTGATGTCCGAACTGGCTTGCCCAGCCGACAATCTCATCCTCAAAGAAGATTGGCACGAGAACGAGCCAATCGTTTGTGTGCGAGACCGAAGCCGAGCACTTATAAGGATCGGAGGTGAGAATCACGTCGCCTGGGTAGATGCCGCGGTCCCACTCCTCCATCATCTCGTTGATGTAGGCACCGAACTGGCCGACGACCATGCGCCCGCGCGGGTCAGTAATCATCGGGAACTCATCGTGCTGCTCACGGATGACAGGACTCATTGCTGAGCGAAAAAGCACCGCGTCCATCTCGTGTCGGGCATTTCGCAAGGCGTTCTCGATGATGTCAACCGTTACCGGGTCGACCTCGAGATCGGGGATATCGGCGATCCGGATTGTCGTATCGATGCTGCCAGAACTCTGTGTCATGAGATCTCCTGGGGCGAGATGAGGATGTTGAATAGTCGATCAACCTCGGCGTCATATCCGGGGAGGACCACGGTGGTGGAATCGAACTCTGTGATCACGGCTGGACCTGACAAGCGGTGACCAGGCAGCAGAAGCGCCCGGTCATATACGGGTGTGTCAATCCGCGAACCGCCGACTAGCATCTGAGTGCGGTCGGCAATCGCCTCTGCGGGATCAGGCGGCCCGGGCTCTGCTACTGGTAGATCGGGATTGGGACGGACTCCTGCGCCTACTGCGCGGAGGTTGACAATTTCAGACGCGGTTCCAGGCATCCGGAAACCGTAGAGCTGTTCGTGCATCTCCCCGAAACGCGCCTCTAGTTGATCAAGCGCCTCGGCATCAAGCGCCGCCTCGTCCAAGTCGACGCCGATCTCATAGCCTTGGCCTCGATAGCGCATGTCAGCGGTGAACTCGACGCGCTGGGCATCAGGCGTAATGACCTCGGCATCCATCCAAGCGCGGGCTCGTCCCTCTA
Source organism: Solirubrobacterales bacterium (assembly GCA_947474595.1). Taxonomy (GTDB): domain Bacteria; phylum Actinomycetota; class Thermoleophilia; order Solirubrobacterales; family Solirubrobacteraceae; genus CANJIV01. The sequence continues at coordinate 1,779 of CANJIV010000009.1, read as the reverse complement.
GGCCAGCGAGAATGGCACTCAGCTCAGCTGGATCGGCCTCGCGGGTCGGCCGAATAACCGTCTGAGCGAACTCTGAGCGGAAGTCCGCCACAAGGTCGCCGAGCGCGCACAGCAGTCCAGGCGAGGGCGGAACGAGTACTGGAAAGGAGCCCATCACTTCGGCTACGGCGTTGGCGTGCAGCGGACCGGCACCACCGAAGGCCACCAGGGCGAACTCGCGTGGGTCGTGGCCGCGCTGAACCGACACAAGCCGCAGGGCCCCAGCCATAGTTTCGTTGACGATGGCAAGGATGCCCTCTGCCGCCTCGTCGACCGTCAAGCCCATCGCGTCGGCGACGGTCCCAACAGCCGCACGAGCGGCCTCGACATCGAGCTGCATCTCCCCGCCAATTAGGCGGGGCGGTAGGCGACCAGCGACGACGTTGGCATCCGTAACTGTCGGCGCGCTGCCTCCGCGACCGTAAGCCGCCGGACCCGGCTCGGCGCCCGCTGACTCTGGCCCAACCCGCAGCGCACGCGTGAGCTCCGGCACGTGAGCTATCGAGCCTCCCCCGGCGCCAACTGTGTGCACATCAACGGACGGGACCTTAATCGTGAACTGCCCGATCGTGGTCTCACGGCCTAGTGTTGGCTGGCCGCCCTGACAGAGCGAGACATCGGTCGAGGTTCCGCCCATGTCGAAGGTCAGGATCTCTGGAAAGCCGGCCCGCGTGGCTACATACAACGCTCCGGCGACACCACCCGATGGCCCCGAAAGAACCCCATATACAGGGTTACGAGCAGCCTCGCGTGGAGTCATCAGTCCAGCATCAGACCGCAAAATGTCAAAGTCGACGGCGACCCCTAGGTCAGCTAGGGCGCGTTGAAGACGCTCGACATAGTCGGCCACGCGCGGCCGTACGTATGCGTTCATGCAGGCCGTCAGCGCACGCTCATACTCACGGAACTCCGGCAAGACCTCGGAGGAAAGGGTAACCGGGAACCCGGGGTATAGCTGCTCAACAATCTCTCCGATCTCCCTCTCATGAGCACCCGAAGCGTAGGAGTTGATCAGCGACACGGTCAGCGACTCGACGCCAGAATCGATCAACTCTGCAACGACCTTGGCGACTTGATCGCGGTCGACTGGCTCAAGCACGACCCCGCGGGCGTCGAGGCGTTCGTTGGCTTCGCGGGTATCAGCCAGAGCAGCAGGTGGGTCGGGCTTTTCCATCATGATCCATCCCGCTAGCGGCCCAGGCGTCTGCGAACGAGCCAGATGAAGGATCTGGCCGAAGCCTCGCGTCGTGATCAGGCCGACGCGTGCGCCGCTTGACTCAAGCACGGCGTTGGTAGCCACGGTCGTCCCATGGGTCACCGCGCCGAGTTGGTCGGGCGTGATCTCAGCTGCTTCGCAGATGCGTCGAACGCCAGTAAGTACACCTTCGGATGGGTCTGATGGCGTCGAGGGAGTCTTAACTCTCCACCGCCTACTCTCGCTCGTATCGTCAACGAGAAATAGATCCGTAAACGTTCCTCCTACATCTACACCGAGCCGATATGCCATCTGAACTTCCTCCCTGATGATCGCGATTCTAAATCCAAATCCTGCCGCTTGGCCAATCTGACTAGCTAAATTATGCCCTCTTCACGTAGTTGGGCTAGCTCTGCGCTATCGATACCGATCTCGCCGAACACGGCGTCGGTGTCGGCACCAACAGTCCAACGTGCGCCCTGCCGGATTGAACCTGGTGTGTTGCTCAACTTCGGCACAACTCCAGGCATGGTCATCTCCCCGTG
>CANJIV010000008.1 GCA_947474595.1 Solirubrobacterales bacterium | reverse complement strand
GGAGCTCGCCCAGTGGCGCCTGCGCAGCGTCTACCTCTAATACCTGTGTCGTGACAATGAGCCAGGCGAGATCTATCACGGCAAACTTTGTTGCTCCAGTTGGCGCCAAGGGCCCTGGCGGTGGCACCGTGTTCTATGCCTCGCCGACGGCCTTTACTGAGACAGGCGCCCCGTGTGGCTCAAACTGCCATAACCTCGAAGTTGCTCCAGCTGGCTGGTATCCAGGCTCTAGCCCTGATCCTCAGTTGATTTGGTGTAACAACACCAATTCCATAACAACCTCACTGAACGGCGGTAGTGGATATGCCAACACGGCTGCCATCAATGCTGGTGGCTGTGGATCTAATACGGCTGCCTCGGCCGCCGCGGCTTACGCAGGCAACAGTTACAAAGACTGGTTCTTGCCGTCGTTAGATGAGTTCCCGGGCTTTTCTGTTGGGCAGGTGGTGGGGTCGGGTGGTGAATACTGGTCGTCGTCGCAGAACAGTGGGTTCGCCGTTTGTTGTGCTGATACGACTACCGCCCTAACCGTAACCGATTGGCAAGGCTATACCGGGCCTACGTGGTTAACTAAGACTCAGAACGCATATTTGAGGCCGATTCGGGCTTTTTAACTATCTGTCGCTAAGCGGGACGGCACTTAAAAGAAGCTCAACGTCGAGGTTAAGCGCGAGCTTGACCACATGAGCGTAGATTGAACGTTGACGCTTCATGCGAAGGCGATCGATAGCTCTGAGGAGGATCGCCAAGCACTAAGAAAGCTAGTTGGCCTTGAGATTACGGTCGGAGAACAGGTCCTAAGCGGGTCCAAAACTTACTAATCCCTAATGCTTTATCTAACAACTCTCTGCAAAACAACGTTTTCCACTTAGTGGAGCTAGTCGGGATCGAACCGACGACCTTCTGGCTGCCAGCCAGACGCTCTCCCAGCTGAGCTATAGCCCCTTTACCTGTCGTGCGCCACTAAGTTTATACCGAAGCCTCATATTGCCCGGGCATCACCTGCCAGCGCTTCCCGGGAATCCCAGAAAGGCGACAGCTACTAAGAGCCGACCATGAACTCTGGAACCTCTAACTCGCGATCGGAGTCGGCGTAAGCCCCCGGAGCACTGATCGACTGAGATGGCTGGGTTCCGACCGTGCGTTCGATGGCCGAGTCAAGGCGAGCGTGGGTCAACTTGACGTCACGCAAGAGGCGATCGGCGTTGCGATAGAGAGAGTCTGCCAGCGCCCGTAGCTGTTGAGAGACCTCGTCTCCTTCGGTCAGTACATCCCGAGCGACCACGCGGGCTTCGTGGGTTAGGTCGCGCGCCTTGGCATCGGCTCCCGCTCGGACGACCTTTTCGTAGCGCGCGGCATCATCTTTGAGAAGGCCGGCTTCGGTTTGAGCTTTCCCGATCGTGGCTTTCGCGGCCGCTAAGGCATCGCTGGTTGCCTGCCGGGCCTCTCTGTTGGCCTGACTCACGATCTGGTCCGCCTCATCAGCGGCTGAGGCTAGCGCCTGTTGGAGGGCCTGTCGCACCTGTTCATGGGCCCCCGCGAGAATCTCGGCCGCTTCCTCTTCGGCGGCTGTGACGCGGAACTCGCTCGCGCGGTCGGCTTCGGCGATTCGCAGGTCGGCAAGCTTCTGTGCATCACCGCTGATCTGATCGGCTCTAGCGCGTGCCTCGGCGGTGATCTCATTAGCTACCTTCTCGGCTTGTTCGATGATCACACCGACTTGAGCAGCCGCTAAAACTGCCTCAGAACTACCTTTCGCTGGCCCAGATACTTGCATCGGCCCGATCGTAGCGATGGGGATTTGGATGATCAGCGCAGGCGGTCTCTTAAAACCGCTATCACCGTGTTATTTAGTAGATCGGCGCGCTCCCACTGTAGAAAGTGGCCGGCCCGAGCGACCACGAAGGGGCCAACTAGGTCACTAAATGCAACCTCGCAGCGTTCGCAGAAGTCAGGCCAGATGACGTGGTCGTCGGGGCCGTAGAGCGCCACGGTGGGGACGGCGCTTATCTCAAAGAACTTCGGCGCTTCAGAGAGAGGCCGATTGCCGATCGCCGATTCGTAGTTGCCAAAGCCGGCCCTCAGATGGTCGGCATCAGAGAACGGCTCTGTCATGAAGTCGACTTCGTCACGGGTAAACGCGCCGGGCGTGGCCCAGAAGCGAGAGCCGTAGAACTGGGATATGTAGCGGCGGCGCTGCTCGACCGTCGCTAGCTCAGCGGCCAGGCCATCGGCATCGCCCCCTTGGCGCAAGTAGTAGTCGAGCGCTTGGCGAACTCGAGGCGATGTATCTGCTGGCAGGCCGGCAGCGGCGTACTGCTCGGGCAGGATCGGCAAGATTGTGTTGAACAGGATCTGGCGCTCGACGAAGCCTTCAAAACGCAGGCCGAGGTCTTGGACGACCCCACCACCGAGATCTCCACCAGCTGCGCAGCAGCGCTCGTGGCCAAGTACGTCGTGGACGAGTGCGTAGACATCGCGGGCGTGAGCGGCAAGGTCATAGGCGCCATCGGGCGCTAGCCCGGAGAGACCAAAGCCTCGCAAGTCAGGGACAATCACCTCAAAACCCGCCTCCGCGAGCGGCTCAATATTGCGCCACCAAATGCGCATAGTTTCGGGCCAGCCGTGAAGTAAGAGCAGTGGGTAGCCACCCTCTCCGGCACGGATGAAGGCTAGCTCCACTCCCTCGCGCACCGTGGCATGTTGAATTGGAAAAGCCTTGGGATCTAAGGACATGCGCAAGAGTCTAGGCGCCAGCGACGCTCCGGTCGACAGCCTAACCCCGATACCCTCCAGCAAGGATGCTTGAACACCGCTATGACCCTAAAGAGATTGAGCCACGCTGGCAGGCGATCTGGGCCGACGAGCACACGTGGGAAGTCTCCAACGAACCCGATGAGCGGCCCTCGTCTTACGTTCTGGAGATGCTGCCCTATCCAAGCGGTGAGCCTCATATTGGCCATCTCAAGGTCTATTCAGTCGGCGACGCGGTCGCCCACTTCCACCGCCGCAGCGGGCGGCGCGTCTTGCATCCGATGGGGTATGACGCCTTCGGCCTTCCGGCTGAGAATCATGCGATCAAGACGGGGGTGGCACCGCGTGCTTCAACGGAGGCCTCAATTGCATCCTTTCAGCGGCAGTTCAGGGAGTGGGGGATCTCGATCGACTGGTCGCGCGAGTTCGGCACCCATGAGCCCACCTACTACCGCTGGACACAGTGGATCTTTCTAAAGCTCTTTGAACGTGGCCTGGCCTACCGTCGGGATGCCGCGGTCAACTGGGACCCTGTTGACCAGACCGTCTTGGCCAACGAACAGGTGATTGACGGGATCAGCGAGCGGTCTGGTGCGCAGGTAGAGGTCCGCCAACTCGAACAGTGGTTCTTTCGCATCACTGACTACGCCGACCGCCTGCTCGATGATCTCGCCACGATCGAATGGCCCGAGAACGTCAAAACGATGCAGCGCAACTGGATTGGTCGCTCCGAGGGTGCTGAGGTGATCTTCGCCTGCGAGGAGCTTGGCATCGACTACGCGGTCTTCACCACACGTCCCGACACTCTCTTTGGCGCCACCTTCTTTGTGATGGCTCCCGAACATCCCGACGTAACGCGCCTAGCGGCCGGAACTGAGTACGAAGATCAGGTCACGGCCTACGTCAAGGAGGCTCTCACCCAATCCTCGATGGAGCGTGGTGATGCTGAGAAAGATAAGACCGGCGTTCCCCTCGGACGCACGGTCACTAATCCAGTCAACGGCGAGCAGATCCCGGTCTTCGTCGCTGACTACGTTCTGATGGAGTACGGAACTGGGGCGATTATGGCCGTTCCGGCACACGACGGCAGAGATTTCGCCTTCGCCACCAAGTACGGCCTGCCTGTGCGGCGGGTTATAGAGGGAGGAGACGAACTTCCCTATGTCGGAGACGGACCGCTAATTAACTCGGCCGAGGAGTTCGACGGCCTAGGTAATCGTGACGCTCTGGAGGCCATCCTCGGGTGGCTTGAGCGAGAGGGAAAAGGCCACGCCTCCGTCAACTATCGCCTCCGTGATTGGCTGATCTCCCGCCAGCGCTACTGGGGCTGCCCGATTCCGATTGTCTACTGCGATGGATGCGGCATCGTAGCCGTGCCCGAGGCAGAGTTGCCCGTGATCCTGCCTGAGATTGAGGACTATGCACCCAAGGGCCAGTCGCCTTTGGCCGCGGCCCTTGATTGGGTCAAAACCACTTGCCCCAGCTGCGACGGTCCGGCCCGGCGAGAGACCGACACGATGGATACTTTCGTCGACTCTTCGTGGTACTTCCTGCGCTACTGCGACGCAGGAAACGATCAGGCCGCGTGGGACTCCGCGGCACTAGAGCAGTGGATGCCGGTCAACCAGTACATCGGCGGCGTCGAGCACGCCATCTTGCATCTGATGTACGCGCGCTTCTTCTGCAAGGCCCTTGCCGACATGGGATTGGTTGAAATTCAGGAGCCGTTCGCAAAGCTCTTCACACAAGGAATGATTACCCGCGGCGGCTCGAAGATGTCGAAGTCCAAGGGCAATACGGTTAGTCCTCAGTCGATCGTTGCTTCCCACGGAGCCGACACGGCCCGTTGTTACATCCTCTTCATCGGCCCTCCCGAGCACGACGCGGATTGGTCTGATGAAGGCCTCGAAGGAGTGCACCGCTTTCTCTCGCGCCTCTGGCGCCTTGGAGCCGAACTGGAAGAGAGCCACGGACGCGGGACGCCTGTGGTGTGTGAGAGCGCCGCTGGCGACGACCTAGTCTTACTACGCAAAGCGCACTGGGCGATCGACAAGGTGACAGGCGACATGACCGGTGGACGGTTTGCGTTTAACACAGCGATCTCCGCAGTGATGGAGCTAGTAAATGAGTGCTATCGCCTGCGTGATAACAGTGGACCGGACGCTCAGAGGTTCGCAGTCGCAACGGCTGCATCGTTGATCTTTGGATTCGCCCCGCACACTGGGTCTGACGTCTATGACCGCATCATGGGGCAGCGCGTCTGGGAGACACCTTGGCCAATCGCCGACCCAGCAATGCTCGAATCCGAGATGTTTGAGATGGTCTGTCAGGTCAACGGCAAGGTCCGCGATCGACTGATGGTTCCGACGGGATCATCAAAGGGCGAGCTCGAAGCGCTCGCTCGCCTCGCACCCAACGTGGTTGCACACCTTCGGGACACAGAGACGGTTAAGACCGTCGTGGTTCCAGGCAAGCTCGTCAACTTCGTCGTTCGCCCGGCTGCTTAGTCCCGCTGGCGGGCTTAGAGCGGGGGTCTGCGCTGAACCTCAGCGATCGCGTGCTCTCACGTAACACGGTCCGCACTACCGTCTTTGACATGCCCGAGCTCGGCCGTCCACAGATCGCCGTTTACCTAGCAGCAGCGATCGCGATTGGACTGATCGGTGCCCATTTTCTAAGCCAGCAGTCCGGGGCTAGCGCCGACACCGCTGCTGGGACGACAACCGCCACAAGCCTTACTGGCGGTTCGCTGTCAAAGCAGCCATCAGATGCCTCTGTGTCGCTCACAGAGGCGCAGCCCGCATCCGCGACCGTCCACGTCGTCGGAGCCGTCAAGCGGCCAGGGGTCTATCGGATGAGTCCTGGAGCACGTGTTGATGACGCTGTGGCCCGCGCCGGCGGTGCCACTGCGGGCGCTGACCTTACCGGGGTTAATCTTGCGGCTAAGGTTGAGGACGGTCGTCAGGTGATCGTTCCGATAGCGAGCGTAGGGGTCACTGGGTCAGGCCTAGCGGGGGCGGGGGAGGGGGAGGGAGGTAGCGCGGGGATGGCGTCAGCACCGCTGAACCTCAATACGGCTACGGCGCAGCAGTTAGACACGCTCGATGGGGTCGGGCCTGCGACCGCGCAAAAGATACTCACTTACCGTGAGGCTCACGGAGGATTTCGTAGCGTCGACGAGCTTGGCGAGGTTCCCGGGATAGGCGATAAACGACTCGCGACCTTACGGGAGATGGTCCGCGTGTGAAGCGAGCGACGTCGGCTGTGGTTGCGCGTTTGCAGCGCCATCACCGTGAACTCCTGCGTGCCCGTGAGGCTTTGCTTGACCGCCCTCGTCATCTAATCCTTGGCGCTTTAGTGATCGGGCTTCTACTTGTTGGGTCTAGCTGGGCTGTCGTTTTGCTTATAGCCGTCCTAGTGGTTGTGTTGACGGCTGGGAGGCCTGTGGTGGCGGTAGTCACCGGCTGCCTACTTCTGGGCGCAGTAGTCGCCGGGAACGCTCGTCTGAGCGGCCTAGACCGCTCCGCCTTGGCGCCAGGACCCGCAGCGACGCTTTCGACCGTCGCGGTCGCCTTGGAGCGCCCCCGCCGGTCTTTGACTGGAACACGCTCAGCGCTACTCCAAATCAGTCAAGGGCCCGCACAAGGGGAGCGGGTCTTGGTTCGAGTGCGAAGAGATTTCGATCTCCCGGATATCGCACCAGGTGACGAGGTTGTGCTGGCGGGGTCGCTTCGACCACTTGGAAGCTTCGATGGCTACCAACGGCGTCGCGGGGCCCATGCTGTGGTCTATGCACGAAAGATAGAGCTAACCGGAGTTCACCGGGGTGGTCTAGCGGGGGCGCTAGACACGGTCAGGACGCGCTCTGAGCAAGGCCTAGGAGCAGGGTTGGCTCCTCCACAATCAGCCCTAGCCCGCGGAATGGTGTTAGGCCAAGATGAAGCGCTCTCGGAGGTAGTGCGCAACAACATGCGTCGTTCTGGGCTCGCGCATCTAACGGCGGCTAGTGGACAGAACGTGCTGCTGTTAGCCGCACTCGCCATTCCAATCCTTTCGTTACTCGGCTTCGGCCTGCGTGGTCGGCTGCTGGGAGCCTTGCTCCTAGTCGCCCTCTACGTTCCCTTGGCCGGTGGTGGCCCCTCAATTCAGCGAGCAGGGGTGATGGGTGGAGCAGGGTTAATCGCTGGAATGGCTGGGCGCCCCGGCTCTCGATGGTATGCGTTGTTGCTGGCGGCGTTGGTAACACTCGCTCTTAACCCACGTGCCAGTGGGGACCCTGGGTGGCAGTTGAGTTTCGCGGCAGTGGTGGCGATCCTGGTCTTGGGCAAGCCGCTTAAAGAGAACTTGGTTGCCAGACGCTTACCTGTTGGGCTGGCAGAGGCCACCGCAATCACAGTCGCGGCCACAGTCGCCACTGCGCCACTCCTGGCCTTCCATTTTGGGCAGCTCTCGCTCGTCTCGCTACCGGCGAATCTTCTTGCGGTGCCCGCGGTGCCTCCGATCATGTGGCTTGGCATGATCGCGGGCTTAGTCGCTCAGCTAAGCGTCGATCTGGCGGCCCTACCTGCTGCTCTAGCCTCCTATCCATTGGGCTACCTTGAGTGGCTAGCCGACGCGGCGGCGAAGATGCCGCTGGCTGCAATCGCAGTACGTATCGGATCTGGGATAGCTCTAGTTGGCGTTTACGCTGCCCTGGGGCTAGCTGCCTACCTAGTGGTAACCGTGCGGCGCTCAAGGGCCGCGATCGCGGTGATCGCAACGGCCCTGATCTTTGTGGCATGGCTGAGTGCTCGACCACCACCACCGATCGCTGCGGTGGGGCTTAGGGTCTCGTTTTTAGACATCGGCCAAGGCGACGCCACTCTGATCCAACACGACGGAGCCACGATTCTCGTCGATACAGGGCCGCCAGGGAGTCCGATTCTCGAGCGACTACGTCGAGCCGGTGTCTCTCGCATAGATCTACTAGTTATCACTCACGCACAGGCCGATCACGAAGGCGGAGCCGCTGCAGTCCTTTCGGCGATCCCGGTAGCGATGGTCTTAGACGGGGGAAGCGATGGCGGGCGATCTGTCGAGCGGTTAGAGATCGAGGCGGCAGCCAGCCGCGCAGGAGTTAGGCGTGTGAGCCCGGACGCTGGTCAGGTTTTCAAGGTCGGACCGATTGAACTCGAGATTCTCTGGCCCCACCGAGAGTTGGCCGCTCTGCATGCCGGAGACGACCCGAATAACCGCGCGATTGTTGCCAACCTACGTGACGGAGACTTTGATCTCTTCTTGCCCGCAGACGCCGAGTCCGATGTAACTGGCTCGCTGGAGCTGGCACAAGTGGACGTTCTCAAAGTGGCTCACCATGGCAGCTCTGATCTGGGCCTAGAGGACCTGCTCTCGCGACTTAAGCCATCGATAGCTGTAATCGAGGTTGGCAAAACAAATAGTTACGGACATCCGACTGCGCAGGCCCTGACGGCACTAAAGGCCGTGGTGAGAGGGCTCTATCGCACCGATCAAGATCACACAGTTCGGATCGCTGTGGAGGGCAGAACAATGCACGTCAGCACCGACCCCTAGGATCACTTCTATGGCCGTCTTTAAACCCGCCTACCTAATTCACGGCGACGACCACGGCCGCATCGGCGAACGTCGTGCCAAGCTGCGCGCACTGGCCGAGGCTGAGAGTGGCGTGGACGGTGTCCAGATACTTCCCGACGAACACTCAACACCCGACCAGGCTGCGTTCTTACTCCAGGCGATGACCTTAAATCCTGGCCACCGCTTCATCATCGTCGATGGCGCAGAGCGATTTAAGGACTCCGATCTAGAGCTGCTTTTGCAGTCGCTGGCAACAATCTCACCCGACACTACGGTTGCCTTTTTCGGGCGTGAAGATGGGCGTTATAAGGTCAGCGATCGTCTGCGCAAGGCTGTTCTTAAGGCCGGCGGAAACGTCGACGCCGAGATCGCTGTGAAGCCATGGGAGCTGGCCGGCTGGGCGCGCGAACGCGCCAGTGAGATCGGAATCGATCTGGACTTGGCGGGCGCGAGAGCGCTTGTGGCTATTGTCGGAGAGCGACAGCAGCGGATATTGCGCGAGCTAGAGAAGATCGAGCTTGAGCTCGGAAGGGGCGCTCAAATCGGCGTGGAGGAGGTGCGCGAGATCGCCGCATCTTCCTCTCAGCGCAAGGTCTGGGACCTTGGCGACGCGATGGTGGCCGGTGACCCAGCGGCCGCCACGCGGATCTACCTTGAACTCACCGGGCAAGGTGAGCGTATTGGCGGGCTGCTATTTACAATCGCTGGGCGCCTGCGCGAGGCTGAGTTGGTGGCTGGACGTCTTGAGTCCGGTGAGTCATTGACCCAGGCAAGGGCCGGTCTGCGCATGCCGCCCAAAGCGGCAGAGCGATTCGTTGCGGATGTGGCTAAGACAGATCGTGTGGCACTGCGCCTAGCGATCGGTACGCTGGCTGACTTGGAAGTGCAATCGCGCGGCGCTAGTCAGCTCGATAACGACACGAACGCCGTCCGAGCGATCTTGACGATTACTGGTGCGATAGAGGCGGCTTGATCAGGCGCTTGAGCCGGCACGTACGCGCGCAGCGCGTGACTTCTTGCGTGAGCCGGTATTAGCGTGAATCGCGGTGCGCTTGACGGCTTTATCGATCGTGCTGATCAATACCTTGTGGTCAGCATCGGCGAGATCGCTATCGCCAGCAGCCACGGCGGCTTCTAGGCGGTGAAAGTAGGTCTTGATCTTCGACGTGTAGCGGCGGTTCTCCAGACGCTCGCGCTCGGAGCGAAGGATGCGTTTTTTCTGTGACTTGATATTGGCCATGATCGGAAGGCTGCACAAGACGGTGCAGCAGCCGCGTACTATAGCGCGCTCGTGCCCACACAGAACCTCTCCCCGCAGCCGACCGCCCCTGAGCCGGGCCATAAGGCTCAAGGCCCACTGCTCTCATGGCTGGTCAAAACCCGTGGAGTTGGTGCTAACACGGTCATCTTTTCGATCGCTACCGGCGCATCGCGACTGCTCGGCCTGGCTCGCGACATTCTTGCTTCTAGTTATTTCGGCACCAGCGGAGCCTTCTCGGCTTTCACGATCGCCTTCTCAGTTCCTAACCTTTTGCGCCAGCTTGTCGCTGACCAGGCAATCACTTCGGCGTTTGTTCCCGTATTTACTCAACTGATCGATGAAAAGCGTCGGGCAGAAGCTGTCCGGCTAGCGTCGACGTTCTTTTTTCTGATCGTCGCCGTGCTGGGGTCGATCACGGCTCTATTCATTCTGCTGGCGCCCGTGATTATGCCCTTGCTGACGGGCTCTGCTTTCGACGGCGCCTTGGACGACTTGGTCTCTGGACTCTCCCAGGTCCTCTTCCCGATCGTGGTCCTGTTGGGCCTAAACGGGCTTTGCGTTGGCATCCTCAACGCCTACGACCACTTCACGATTCCAGCGATCACCCCAGTGGTTTGGAACCTAGTGATCATCGCCGTTCTCGTCTTGACGCGGCCTCTTTTTAGTGGTGACGACGAGATGTATGCCTACGCGATTGGCGTCTTAGCGGGAACGATCGTTCAGTTCGCGATGGCGTTTCCGGTCTTGCGTGCCTACAACTTTCATTTCGAGTTCAAGATCAACCTTCGCGACCCGCTGATTGGGCGCGTGCTGCGATTGATGTTGCCGGTCACGATCAGCTTGGGCCTAATCAACTTCGGACTCGTCATCAACGCGATTTTCGGCTCACTTGTCTCAGATCAGGCCCCTAGCGCGATCGATCGTGCGTTCCGTATCTACATGCTGCCGCAAGGGATGTTTAGTGTCGCGATCACAACAGTCCTCTTCCCGACACTTGCTCGCCTGGCCGGGCGCTCGGATATCGACGGTCTGCGCCGCGCGACCGCTGGTGGGCTGCGTCAGATATCGCTGCTGTTGATTCCCTCCGCGGCGTTCACCCTTGTGCTGGCCGAGCCGATCACTCGACTGGTCTTCCAGCGTGGAGCTTTCGGTCCGGAGTCCACGGTGCTGGTGACCAGTGCGCTGTTCTGGTTTAGCTTCTCGCTACCTCTTAATGGGCTCAACCTATTACTCACGCGCACCTTCTTCTCGCTCGAGCGGCCGTGGCTGCCTACGGCCTTGGCGGGCGCTAACGTAATCGCCAACGTGGTCGTTGCCTTAGCTCTCTATGAGCCGTTTGGTATAGCGGGAATTGTGATCGGGACCACAGTCGGCAACCTCGTGATGTTGGTCGGCCAAATCATCGTTGCGCGGCGCACGCTGGGTGGAATCGAAGGTCGACAGGTCTCGATCGTGGTGGTCAAAGTGCTGATCGCCTCCGCGGCGTTGGCTGGAGCGGCTTACGGTGTTTGGTACCTGCTTGACGGGGCCCTAGGGACTTCCCTAATCGCGCAGATGATCTCCGTCGGAAGCGCCGTTGTGGCCGGAGTAGGCATCTACGCGGTGGCGATCCATATCTTGCGCGTCGAGGAGGCCCACCAAATCCGGGAAATGGTTGCCCGTAAGTTCAGTCGAGGCACTGCTTAGGGCCCTTGCCACGAACAACGCGTACCCTTCGTAGCCGAGCAATGATCGATCAATCCCACATCCGCAACTTCTCGATCATCGCCCACATCGATCACGGCAAGTCGACGCTAGCCGATCGGATCCTTGAAGTCACCGACACCGTTGAGCGACGTAATCAACGTCCCCAGATGCTCGACTCGATGGATCTAGAACGCGAGCGAGGGATCACGATCAAGGCTCAGGCTGTGCGCGTGCTCTACAAGGCGCTCGATGGTGAGACCTATCAACTGCACTTGATCGACACCCCTGGACACGTCGACTTCACCTACGAAGTCTCGCGGTCTCTGGCTGCATGTGAGGGTGCACTGTTGGTAGTTGACGCCTCCCAAGGCGTCGAGGCCCAGACCTTGGCCAACACCTATCTTGCTGTCGAATCCGGTTTGGAGTTGATTCCCTGCCTCAACAAGATCGACCTCCCGGGCGCTGAGCCAGAGCGGGTCGCGAATGAGATCTCTGAGCTACTGGGCGAGCCGGCCGACGGAGTACTGCGAATCAGCGCCAAGACCGGGGAGGGGGTTACAGAGATCCTTGAGGCGCTAGTCAAGAAGGTTCCGGCTCCGACTGGCGATCCAAACGCCCCGCCACGTGCGTTGATCTTCGACTCCGAGTTCGATCAGTATCGCGGCGTCGTCGCCTACATCCGTGTCGTTGATGGCGTATTTCGCAAGGGCGAAGCGATCCGCGCGATGGCGGGTGGCACGCAGGCCGAGATAGACGACATTGGGTTTTTTACCCCCGAGCAGTCTCCAGTCCAACAGCTTGGGCCCGGCGAGGTCGGCTATCTGATCACCGGACTTAAAGACGTAACGGCCCTGCGCGTAGGTGACACCCTGACGACACGTGCCAACCCTGCGGTGCAGGCACTCCCCGGTTACCGCGAGGTCAAGCCGATGGTCTTCTGCGGGCTCTTTCCGATCGACTCTGACCGTTTCCCAGAGCTTCGCGACGCGCTCGAGAAGCTGACACTTAACGACGCCGCGCTGTCATGGGAGCCCGAGACATCCGACGCATTGGGATTTGGATTTCGCTGTGGTTTTCTCGGATTGCTACACATGGACATCGTGCGAGAGCGCTTGGAGCGCGAATACGACCTTGAGCTGATGGCCACGATGCCATCTGTCGAGTTTGAGGTAACGCTCACTGATGGACGTGACATCACAGTTCACAACCCCAGCGCATTCCCTGATGCCGGTGTAATCGCAGAGGTCCGTGAGCCATTCATCCGGGCCTCGATCCTCTGCCCAAAGGAGTTCGTTGGACCCGTGATGGAGCTCTGCCAAGAGCGCCGCGGACAGCACGCCGGGATGCACTTCCTCTCACCCGAACGGGTTCAGATGACCTACGATCTCCCGCTCGCAGAGATCGTCTTGGACTTCTTTGACCAGCTTAAGTCTCGCACCAAAGGCTACGCATCACTTGACTATGACTTCACCGGCGACCGCGTCTCAGACATGGTCAAGCTCGACGTTCTGCTCGCAGGCGACCCAGTCGATGCGCTGTCGATGATCGTTCACCGCGACAAGGCATATGACGCGGGACGACTTCTTACCGAGAAGCTGCGCAAGAAGATCCCACGCCAACAGTTCGACGTTCCCATTCAAGCTGCCATCGGTGCCCACGTGATCGCACGCGAGACGGTCAAGGCCTTCCGCAAAGACGTGATTGCCAAATGCTACGGGGGCGATATTTCGCGTAAGCGCAAGCTCTTGGAGAAGCAGAAAGAAGGCAAGAAGCGGATGAAGCAAGTGGGTCGCATAGAGGTTCCCCAAGAGGCCTTCTTGGCAGTCCTCGAACTTGGAGATGACAAGTGAGTACGCGCCCGACGGCTCCGCGATGGATCTAGGTATTAGCGGTCGTTGTGCAGCGATAACGGGCGGATCGCGAGGAATTGGGCTAGCAACAGCACGGGCGCTGTTGGCCGAAGGCGTCAATGTCTTGTTGGTCGCGCGCTCCACCGAACAGCTAAACGCCGCCATGGCGCTTTGCGATGGCGTGCAGGGCCCTGGCGGGAGAGATGCTGGGCGGGTAAAGACGCTCGCACTAGACATCACCACCGTCGATGCTGGCGAGATCTTGCTGGCATCGGGTCAGGAGCTCTTTGGAGAGATCGACATCTTGGTCAACAGTGCTGGGGCGGTGGAGATCCTCTCCCTAGCCGACCACACCGAGGCCGTCTGGAACGACCAGTGGGAGATCAATGTGCGTGGCCCCGAGCGACTGATGCGCTCATTGGTGCCAGAGATGGCTGCGCGGGGGTGGGGGAGGGTTGTCAATATCTCATCCGTCTCGGGCAAGCGTCCGTCAAAACGGTGGGCGGCCTACTCGGTCACAAAGGCCGCCGAACTCTCGCTTTCACGCGTTTACGCAGAGGAGTACGCAGGTCGCGGTGTACTAGTTAACGCCGTAACGCCCGGGGTAACGCTGGGTGAAATGTGGGAGGAGGCTGGTGGTCTCGCAGATCAGGCTGCTGCTATCGCTGGGGTCTCCCGAGAAGAAGTACTAGAGGGGATGGCGGCGACCGTTCCGCGCGAGTCTCTAGGTAGCGTTGAGGAGATCGCAGGGGTGATCACTTTCCTCTGCTCGCAGGTGGCTGCCAATGTGGTCGGATCGTCGTGGTCGGTCGACGGCGGAGCGATGCCCGGGATCCTCTAACCCTCCCAGCCCCTGGGGACCGTAGACTCCGACGTCGGCTAGTTTTTAAGAGAGGACTCCGATGGCAATTAGTGATCAAGCAGTTGGTAAGAGCTTTGATGCTGTGGTCTACGCGGTGGGTCGCGAGAAGATCAAGGAGTACGCCAGCGCTGTGGGTGAGACAAACGCGCTGCACTTTGACGCTGAGTTCGCCAGAGCTGGCGGCCACGCCGACGTTGTCGCGCCACCTATGTTCGCTGTGGTCTACTGCGCAGCGGCGATCTTTCCAGCACTCTTTGATCCCGAAGTTGGCATCAACTTTGCGATGATGGTCCACGGCGCTCAGGAGTTTGAGTGGGGGCCGCTAGTCGTCGCCGGAGACGAGGTTACGACCGTCGCCAGCGTTAAAGAGATCTTCACGAAGGCCACCAACGGCTTCTTCATATTTGAGACAAACTCGACCAACCAGCGCGGCGATCTCGTCTGCAAGGGAACTTGGACGAACATCGTGAGGGGGATCTGAGATGGCCGCTCTTGAGATAGGTAGTGAACTACCCCAGATATCTGTGACGCCAGATCGATATCTCACCAACCGTTACGCGGGCGCATCTGGCGACTTCAATCCAATCCACGTTGATCAGGAGTTCGCTCAGGCCGTCGGTCTGCCTGGACGCATTCTCCACGGACTCTGGACGATGGCTCAGGTCGCACGGCTGGCAACCGATGCCGGCGGTGGGCCACACTCCCTCAGCCGTCTGTCGGTTCAGTTTCGAGGGATGGGCTTACCTGAACAAGAGCTGGTGGTCTCTGGATCAGTTGTAGCCGTCGATGGTGACTTAGTCACCCTCGAGGCTCAGGTCGTTCAGGGTGGCAAGGCAATCATTCGCAGCGCTACAGCTGAGATCGATCCGAGCTAGACCGGGGCCACGCCCGGTTGACTCCTACAATCTGACCAATGCTTTCCGAGCGCCAAGAGCTGATCCTCAAGAAAGTCGTCGAGGGACACCTAGAGGACGGTCATCCGGTTGGCTCTAAGCATCTAGCTGCCGACACCGACGTGATCTGGGGTCCTTCGACAATTCGCCACGAGCTAGCGGTACTAGAAGAGCATGGCCTGCTTGCTCATCCACATACATCAGCTGGCCGACTTCCGACGGATGCTGGCTACCGCTACTTCGTAGATCGACTGCTCCCGCGAGGCCAAGAGGCCCCCGCACTGCCGACGATGGAACTCTCACTTGTGCGCCGCGAAGTGGACGAGGCGATGCGCACGACCACAGAGGCTCTCTCCCAAGTCACGAGCCTCTTGGCGATCGTATCGGCGCCTGCTCTAGACACCGCGACGATCCGCCACGTAGAGGTCCTTCTCCTTCAGCCACAGGTCGTAATGGTCGTTGTGATCACATCAACGGGCGGCGTCACTAAGCGTCTTTTCACCGCCGACAGCGCCGTTGACTCGGGCCTTGCTCAGTGGGCAGCCAGCTATCTCAACGAGCGCCTAGAGGGGATCGGGGTTGGCGCTCGCATGATTAGCCAACGACTCAGTGATCCCGGGCTCTCGGTTTCAGAGCGCACGTTTCTTGCCAGCCTTGCCCCGGCCTTTACCGATCTGACTGAAACATCGGAGGAGCTTCTCTACATCGACGGAGCGGCCCGCCTGCTGAGCGAATACCGATTTGAAGACCTTTCGCAGCTCAATGAACTAATGGGGATGTTGGAGCGAAGGGTCTCGCTGCTAGCGGTCCTTCGCCAGGCCTTAGTCCGCCCAGACAACCTCTTCATTCGGATTGGGACCGAGAATGAAAACCCAGCCCTGAGGACCCTTGCCGTGGTCGCTACTAGTTACGGCTTGGCGCGCCGAAGCCTCGGGACGGTGTCAGTGATTGGACCTACCAGGATGGACTACGCCACAGCAATTGGATCGGTGCGCGCAGCCGCCAAGCAGCTCTCGCGGTTCGTCGAAGACGTCTACGACGAATAGGATTGGGTTCGTAATGGCACGGGACTACTACGAGGTTCTTGGGGTCGCACGCGACGCCAGCGAGTCTGAGATCAAGAAAGCTTTTCGCGCGTTGGCGAGAGAGTTGCATCCAGACGTCAACGCCCACGACCCCGATGCCGAAGAGAAGTTCAAGGAGGCCGCTCAGGCCTATGAGGTCCTCTCCGACGACGAGCGTCGGGGGGTATATGACCGATACGGCGAAGACGGGCTCAAGACCAGCGGTTATGCATCAGGGTTTGAGGGAGCAGGGTCCTTTAGCGATATTTTCGGCGCCTTCTTCGGCGCTGGCGGTCCGTTCGGGGGTGGAGGTGGTGGTCCTGCCCACGGTGGCGATATCGCCGTCGGACTCGATATCGACCTTTCGCAGGTAGCCGAGGGTGCATCTTTAGAGGTGCAATATGAAGCAGTCAGTCGCTGCGGCACCTGTAACGGAAATGGGGCCCAACCAGGAACCCCTATTCATAAGTGCGAAACCTGCGACGGACAGGGTCAGCTGCGCAAGATCTCGCGGACCCCATTTGGACAGATGGCACGTGCAGTGGTCTGTGAGGCCTGCGGCGGAGACGGCCGGATTCCCTCTTCTCCATGTGGAGCCTGCGAGGGGCGTGGCCGCGTGATTGAAGTCAAACGGATGAGTATTGACGTGCCCGCAGGGATCGCTGACGGTCAACAGATAAGGGTCTCTGGACGTGGACACGAAGGCGAAGCAGGTGGCTCTCAGGGGGATCTCTATGTCCAGATACGCGTCGCCCAGGACGAGCGGTTTATCCGCGACGGTAACGATCTCGTGACGGTGGCCGATATCGCCAGTGAGCTGGCCGGATTGGGCACGAGCATTGAGGTCGAGACCCTAAGCGGCAGCGTTGAGATCGAGATCCCAGCTGGGACGCAGCCAGGAGAGACAATCACAGTCTCTGGAGAGGGCCTTCCGCCGCTTGGAAGGGGCCGCCACGGCGATCTCAGGGTCGTCGCCAACGTCATAGTTCCTAGACGCCTGAGCGACGAGCAGCGCGGGCTATTAGAGGCATTCACCGCAACCCTGACAGCCGACAACCTACGCACTGATGAAGGCATGTTCGCCAAACTCAAGCGGGTTCTGCGCGTGTGATTCGCCTTGCGATCCGGGTCCGTCGCGAGCAGGCTGAGATTGCTTTAGCCGAACTATTAGAGTTGGTACCCGACGGTGTTGAAGAGATCGATCTTGGCGACGAGATCGAGTACGCAGTCTACGGAGCACCAGGAGAGTTACCCCAGCTGCCCGCGCTGCAGGCGGCGGTCGGCGGCGCACTGGTGGACGTGAGCACCACTGAGGTGCCCGATGATTGGAGCGAGCGCTGGAAGCTCTTTCACCATCCTCTGGTCGTCTCCCAAAGACTCTACGTTCGCCCTCCGTGGGAGCCCGCTCGCCCAGATCTGATCGATCTAGTGATCGACCCCGGACAGGCCTTTGGAACCGGGGCGCATGCGACCACCCGCCTCGTGCTGGAACTGCTGTTAGAAGTCCCCAACCCCCAAGGCCGGTTAGTCGATCTGGGCGCCGGCTCAGGGGTTCTGGGCTTAGCTGGCGCAAAGATCGGCTTCTGCCCCGTTCTGGCAGTCGACAACGATCCGCGCTCCCTAGCAGCGACGAGCGACAACGCCCGAGCCAATAAGGTCAAAATTGATCTCGCTCGAGTCGATCTCAAGCGTGACCCGATTCCCAGTGCGCCGACGGTTTTGGCTAACCTAGTGACGCCTCTGCTGATTGAGCTTGCGCCACGGCTACCCAATCCACTTCCGCGATGTTTGATTGTCAGCGGCATACTCAGCACAGAGGCATCTAGCGTTGCCGAGGCGTTTGCGGCGCGAGGCATGGCAGTTAAATCATCGCGCGAGCAAAACGAATGGACAGCAATCGTCTTGGTTCCACAGTCTGGCCTCGGCTAGGTCAGCGGCTGACGTGCGGACTTTGCCGCCTCGATATGGGCAACGAGCCTGGCGCCAGCATCATCAGGTGACTCCTTGCCATCTGGCGCCATGGCGGTCTGTACCCAACCGGGGTCGTAAGAGAAGACAGCAACGCCCTTGCCACCAACCTCTTGGCGAAGTGTCTGAGTTAGTGAGTCTAATGCGGCCTTAGAGGCAGCATAAGCACCAAGCCCGCGGCGTCCACTAGCGATCGCAGTCGTCAGCGAAGCTACGACGCCCTCTCCACGAGCCGCCATCAACGGCGCTAGACGCCCGCACAGTAAAAACGGCGAAAGTAGGTTTATTTGGAAGCAGCGATCGAGACTCTCAAGGTCGACAGCGCTGATCTCACCCGCCACCAGCTCAGCTGCGTTGTTAACTAAGACGTCGATCTGGCCGTGCAGGGCGAGTACGTCATCGGCGAGATCAAGGACGCTAGCTGCATCGCCTAGATCGCAGAGATGAATTGACGACTGACCTCCGATCTCCTCTGCGATCTCTCTGAGCTGCTGTTCGCGCCGCGCAGCCATCGCCACGACGGCTCCGCGCTGAGCGAGTTGCAGCGCCGTTGCGCGACCGATTCCGCTCGACGCTCCGGTGACTAGGCAGACTTTGCCTTTGAGATCCACGTTCGTAGTACGCACAAACGACGCGACCGGCTCAAGCCGAGATTGCCGACCATCCGCCGCCACCTGCGTATTCTTTAGCTGTGCCCGCAACCGACACGCTCACGACTCAGATCAAAGCGGATGTGACCGCCGCGCTAAAAGGTGGAGATAAGCAGCGCGTGGGAGCCCTGCGACTGGTTCTCTCCGAGCTCTTAAAGGACGCTAAGGAAGGACCAGGCGATGAGGTCGCCGTTTTGCGTCGAGAGCGCAAGCGTCGGATTGAGGCGGCTACGCAGTTCCGCGACGGCGGACGCGTAGAGCTGGCCATACAAGAAGAGTCTGAAGCTGCACTCATTGAGAGCTATCTTCCAGCGGAGATAACCGATGATCAGATTGCCCAGATAGTCGCTAAGGCGATAGCCGACACTGGCGCCCAGTCAGTCAAGGAGATGGGATCGGTGATGGCAGCGGCGATGGAAGCTGTTGCTGGTCGTGCCGATGGCAAGCGAGTCTCGACAGCCGTGAAGGCCGGGCTTAGTGCCTGAGGCTAAGCGCGAGCGCATAGAGCTCGACAATGCCGTAGCCGTCGAGCTAGCAGGCAGCCAAGACTCAGTACTGCGGCTGTTAGAGGATCATCTGAGCTGTCGGCTTTTCTTGCGTGGCAACGTACTGACGGTCGAAGGAGATCAAGTCGCTGTGCTAGGCGCGCTTCCACTCATTAGTGAGCTAGGGCGACTGATCTCGGCCGGGCACGAGATGTCTCTGGCTACGATCGAAGCCGTTACCGGCGCCCTAGAGCGCGACGAATCACCAAGCCGAATACTCGATGATGTAGTCTGGCGCCACCGCGCGCTCAAGGTGGCTCCCAAGAGTGTTAATCAGAAGCGCTACGTCGACTCGATACGTGGCAATACGATCACCTTTGGAATTGGACCAGCCGGAACGGGCAAGACCTTTCTAGCGGTCGCGATGGCCGCTGCTGCGCTCTCGCGTCGCGAGGTTAACCGAATCATTTTGACTCGCCCGGCCGTTGAGGCTGGCGAGCGGTTGGGGTTTCTGCCGGGGGATCTAATGGCAAAGGTCGACCCATACCTGCGTCCGCTCTTTGATGCATTAAACGACATGCTCGACCCCGAGCGAGTCGCTGCTCACTTAGAGCGCGGAGTAATTGAGGTGGCGCCCTTGGCCTTCATGCGCGGCCGGACCCTAAACGACTCCTTCGTGATCCTCGACGAGGCCCAAAACACGACACCAGAGCAGATGAAGATGTTTCTGACTCGGCTGGGGTTTAACTCCAAGATGGTCGTAACAGGCGACGTCACTCAGGTCGATCTTCCTCCGGCTCAGGCCTCGGGATTGATGGTGGTCTCAGAGATTCTCGGGGAGCTAGATGGAATCGAATTTGTTCGCTTTGGGGGCGAGGACGTTGTGCGCCATAAGCTTGTTCAGCGCATCGTCGAAGCATATGGCGTCCACGACGAGAAGCTCGCGCCCGAACTACGCCCGGCTGAGCGCCGCCGTGCTTAGGTATCTGCGACCTTGCTAGAGATTGAAGTAATTGGCCAAGAAGAGGTAGCGCACCTAATCGTTCTTGCTGAGATCGAGCGCCTAGCCCTTATCGCAGCCGCATCAGCCAATCTGAGCGAAGGGCATCTCGCGATCGAGTTTGTTGACTGCGCTCGTATCCGGGAGCTCAACTACGAGCACCGCAACCTCGATGAGGCCACAGACGTGCTCTCCTTCCCAATTGATGAAGATGCGACAACGGCTGGGCCGCGTGAACTTGGCGACGTAGTGATCTGTCCGTCAGAGACAGCCGATCTCAGGGAGGCGGTCGTACACGGTGTGCTCCACCTCACTGGGATGGACCATGAGACCGACGACGGCGAGATGCTCGCCGTGCAGCGCGAAATTCTTAGCTGGTAAGCAGATGGATGGCGAACTCGATACCCGAAGCGGCTTCGTAGCCTTTGCCGGGCGACCTAACGCCGGGAAGTCGACCCTAATCAACGCAATCGTAGGTCACAAGATTGCGATCGTCTCTGACAAGCCCCAGACGACTCGTCGTGCGATTCGCGGGATCGCTAATGGTCCCGACTGGCAGCTAATTCTCGTAGACCTTCCCGGCGTCCAGAGGCCACGCGATTCACTCACCGAGCGAATGGCCCACCGCGTGCAACGTGAACTAGCCGAGTGCGATGGAGTCCTTGTCGTCTTTAACGGACAGCAAGGGGTGGGCGGCCCAGGGGATCGTTTTATTGCAGAATCGCTAGCCGACTCTTCAGCCCCGGTAGTGGTTGCCGTCAACAAGATAGATCGCCTCTCTCACACGGCTTTAGTCGAGGCCCTCCAGGCTGCCTCAGAGCTATTACCGGGGTCAGAGGTATTTCCGATTTCAGCGCGCAAGGGTACTGGCGTGGCCGAGCTCACCGAGCACCTAGTGGGATCTCTTCCCTTAGGCCCGCGCTACTACCCGATTGAGGACCACACAGACCTCTCCGACGCGGTTCTCTTTGCTGAGCTCATTCGCGAACAGGTTCTACGTCGGACTCGTGAGGAGATCCCGCATGCGATTGAAGTAGCGATCAGCGAGATCGAGAATCCACGCGATGGCCTGATGATTGTGCGCGGCCATATCTGGGTCGAGACTGAATCTCAGAAGGGGATTGTGATCGGCTCAGCGGGCAAGATGATTCGCGAGATCGGCACGGCAGCCAGGCGGTCGCTCGAAGAGGAGGTGGAGAGTAAGGTCCACCTAGAGATCTCGGTCCGTGTCAGGAAGCGATGGCGCACCGACGACGGTCTGCTCGATCGCTTAGGGATTGATTGATCTCTTTATTTTGCGCCGACGACCACCGCAGGAAGGCGCAGCGAGAGCTCACCGCACTCTTTGAGCCCTAGATCGGTACCACCGATGAAGGCCAACGTCGCGACACTGCTCTTAGTAGCGCCCCGTAGTCTCGATATTTGAGCCATCTGCGACTGCCTCCACCCAGCCTTGGTGCGAGCAGTAGCGATCGCAGCCCTAGCGTCGGCGCTTAGGGGCGCCGCAGACGCCTCCTCGATCGCGTGGAGGTCGGCGCGTGTCATCTGTCTAGGAAGGACACCGTTGACGATAATCACGTCCAAGGCACGGCCAAGCTGGGCCAGCAGCGCCTCCTCGAGTTCGAGAGTCTCAGAGATCGGAGTTTCCTCCGGTCGGGTCACGGCTATGTAGCCGATCGCCTCGGGATCAGAGAGGAACTCCTTGACCCGAGTTGCTTGAGTGCTAATTGGACCTATGCGTGCAATCTCAGCGTACGTCTGAGGCGTACGCAACATACCTAAGCCATGCCCGGAGGCCCCACCGTCGACGATGACTAGGTCAAACGGGGCTGTGCTCTGATCTCGAGCCTTCTGCCGAGATAGCTCCCAGGCCTTAGTAAGAGTTACGAGCTCGCGGACACCAGGTGCAGCTGCGACGAAATACGCAAACGTGTTGCTCTTTGACAACATGCCCGCCAGGGTCTGAGAGCCGATCAGGGCACTCAGCCACTCCTCCAGCGCCTTCTGTGGATCGATCGTTAGGGTCCACAGGTTGTCTATGCCAGATGGCTCAGGAGTTGTGCCCGGGGTCCTATCACGGCTGCCAACCTCAACGATTACGACTCTCTTCCCAGCTCTGCCAGCAGCCATTGCGACCGCGGTCGCGACCGTGCTGCGACCCACACCTCCCTTGCCGGTGATGTAGATCATCGATCTGTCGATAAGGCAGGACATCGCACCAATCGTGGCAGGCTTGATTGACTCTAGGAGTATGAAGCGCGTGACAGACCTCGAATTAGCCTATGCAAGCTGCCGTCGAATCCACCGTCGGCACGATCCGACCTACTACTGGGCCGCGCGTAGATTGCCTAGCGAAGTTCAGCCCGCAGTCCATGCTCTCTACGCTTTTGTGCGTAGTACAGACGAGGTTGTCGACGGCCCGCGTCGCCACAGCGACCCAGCCTTGCGCAGGGCCGATCTAGATCGCTGGGAGGCAGAGCTCGAGCGCGGGGTCCTCACCGGCGGCTCCGAGAATCCCGTCGTTGCGGCTCTCGCTCACGCGGGACTTAGGCACGACCTACCGCTTCAAGAGCTACGGGTTTATATGAGCTCAATGAGGACCGACTGCGGTCGGGTTCGGATCCAGACGTGGAAGGACCTCGATGGCTACATGCAGGGCAGTGCGGCCTCGGTTGGGCGCGTCATGGCTCCACTGCTGGGTGCAGCACCCGAACGCCGAGAAGAGTTCGCCACTCTTGGTTTGGCATTTCAGTTGACTAACTTCATCCGCGACGTGCGCGAAGACTGGGAGCTAGATCGCCTCTATCTTCCGGCCGAAGATATGGAGCGCTTTGGTGTTAGCGAGGCAGACATCGCTGACGGCAGAGCGACCCCGCAGTTCAAAGCGCTGCTGGCCTTCGAGGTCGTGCGCGCCCGTTCGTTGTTCGCCGATGGCGGCGACAAGGCAATCGCCTCGGTCGCACCCGCAGTTCGACCGGCGATGGCTCTTGCTCGCGCGGTTTATCTACGGATCCTCGACCGTATAGAGGGCGTTGGGTTCGATGTGTTGGGAGCAAGAACCAAACTTTGGCCCTGGGAGATGGGTGCGGCCGTAGCACGCACCCGCCTGAACCGATCGGGACCTCAGCGGCCTTAAATGCAGGCCCGCGCGGCACGCTAGATCTCGTAAATGGCCTCTGCGCTCGTGCGATCGCGGGCGCCGTTTCTAGCCGATATATCGAGCGCGGTCGCCTAAATCACTCAACACCGTCGCGGTGCGAGTGCGGGTCGGCTGATGCGGTTGGGCGCACTGCGCGACCCCGGCCCCTTACAATCGCCGTCCTGTGAATGACTCTGAGCTGACCTATGACGAAAACGGGCTACTTCCGTGCGTGGTTCAAGACTGGAACACCGGAGAGGTCCTCACTCTGGCCTACATGAATGCCGACTCCTTGGCGCTGACCAGAGAGACCGGAGAGCTGCACCTCTGGAGCCGGTCGCGCAGCGAGCTGTGGCACAAGGGCGCCACAAGTGGAAATATTCAAAAGGTCAGAGCAATCCGCTTCGACTGCGATGGCGACGCGCTGGTAGCGCTAGTCGAGCCCGCGGGCCCCGCCTGCCACACCGGGCAGCGCAGCTGCTTCTACCGGGGACAGATGCAGCCAATGGCTCCATACGAGGTCCTGCCCGAGCTCGAACGCACGATCGCCGATCGCAGCGGCGCAGATCCAGGCGCTTCCTATACCGCTGCCCTACTAGCGGATCCCGAGATGATCGGATCGAAGGTGCAGGAGGAGGCAGAGGAGGTAACCCGTGCAGCTCGCGAGGAGAGCGATAAACGCGTCGCTGAGGAGTCAGCAGACTTGGTCTACCACCTTGCAGTCTTGCTGCGATCGCGCGGGTTGACTCTGGCTGCGACGCAGGAGGTGCTCGATGGCCGCCGAGGGTGACTCTAGGGCCCTATCGCCATCCCTGGAAGAGGCCAGAGGTCTCGTCACGCAGTACAACCTGATCCCTCTGCGTCAGACCTTTATCGAAGATTGCGAGACTCCGGTTTCAGCGTTTCTCAAACTCCGCGATCAGGGGCCGTCCTTCCTGCTTGAGTCCGCTGATCAGGGCCAACGCGTCGGGCGCTATTCATTTATTGGCTTTCGCCCCCGCAAGGTTGTGCGCTGGTCCCTAGCCGACGGAGGGGATCCCTACGCCGTGGCAGAGTCAGAGGTACTTCGCTACAGACAGGCTCCGCTCGCGGGGCTGCCTCCATTTGCGGGCGGCGCGGTCGGTTTCTTCGGCTATGACCTCGTGCGTACAGTGGAACCGCTAGGCGACCCGAACCCCGATCCCCTCGGGCTGCCGGATATGGCTCTGATGCTCTCCGATCTGCTTGTTGTCTTTGACCACCTCCGACACACCGTCACAGTCTTGGCCAATATTTACGCCGATAGTCCACCCCAACTAGAGGCAGCCTACGCCACGGCTGCCGCCGCAATCGCTGATGTGCGTGAGCGACTCGCCGGTCCGGTTCCAAGCTCTAGATCGGTGCCTAGGGCCGACAGAGAGCCACCGATTTTTACTCCAAATATGGAGCGCGAAGAGTTTGAATCGATGGTCGCGCGGATCGTGGAGTACGTCCATGATGGGGACGCTTTCCAAGTAGTTCCCTCGCAACGTTGGTCTGCTGAGGTTTCGATTGAGTCGTTCTCGATCTACCGGGGACTTCGGGCCGTCAATCCCAGCCCGTATATGTACTTCCTTGATTTTGGAGATTTTCAAGTCGTCGGCGCTAGCCCGGAACCGCTACTAACCGTGAGTGGACGCAAGGCTTCGACCCGACCGATCGCCGGGACTCGACCGCGAGGCGATAGTGCCGAGCAAGACGCAAGGATCGCCGATGAGCTAATGGCAGACGAAAAGGAGCGCTCCGAGCACGTAATGCTCGTCGATCTCGGACGCAATGACCTTGGAAGAGTCTGTGAGTACGGCAGCGTTGAACTAGAGACCTTTATGAGTGTCGAGCTATACAGCCACGTGATGCACATTGTTTCATCTGTCACCGGCCAGTTACGCGACGATGTTGGAGCGATGGACGCACTTAAATCGATGCTGCCCGCTGGAACGCTGTCGGGGGCACCTAAGGTCCGCGCGATGCAGATCATCGATGAGCTCGAGCCGATCAAGCGAGGCGGCTATGGAGGAGCGATCGGCTATCTCTCCTACACAGGAGACCTAGACACCTGTATCCATATCCGCACGGTTGTCGTCAAGGATGGCGTCGCCCACGTCCAGGCTGGCGGCGGAACCGTCGCAGATGCAAAGCCAGCCTATGAGTTCGCTGAATCTCAAGCTAAAGCCCAAGCTGTGATGGCGGCGATCGAGCTAGCCGTCGGGCAGGTTGACTGGCCATGAAGCTCCTGATGGTCGATAACTACGACTCCTTCACCTACAACCTTGTTCAGTACTTCGGCGAGTTAGGGGCACAGATAGATACGGTGCGAAACGATCAGGGAGATGTGGGGGAGCTTCTCGGTAAGGGTTATGACCGAGCCGTTGTCTCCCCGGGACCATGTACCCCAGACCACGCGGGAATCTCGCTCGACGTGATCAAGCGCTTCCCGGAGGCGGGTATTGCGACCCTAGGCGTCTGTCTCGGCCACCAAGCGCTGGCCCAAGCATTCGGCGGTACGGTCGTGCGTCACAAGCCAGTCCACGGTAAGACCAGCCAGATAACTCACGACGCCAAGACAATCTACGCCGGATTGCCCACTGCGCTCGTCGTCGGGCGCTACCACTCACTGATCGTTGCCGAAGAAGACCTCCCGCAGTGCTTTGAAGTCAGCAGTCGCGGAGACGGTGTGCTGATGGGGATTCGCCACCGTACGCTGCCTGCGGAAGGGGTTCAGTTTCATCCCGAATCGGTATTAACACCATCTGGGAAGCAGATGTTGGCAACCTTTTTAAGCGATGGCCTCAATCCCACAGACGGGTCACGATGACCAATCCGACGATCACGCAGGCGTTGGAGCGGATAGCTTGCGGATCAGATCTCAGCGCCGAGGATGCCGGGGAAGTTCTAGCCCAAATCATGGACGGTCGCGCTAGCGATATTGAGATCGCGGGATTCTTGATTGGGTTGCGGACAAAAGGTGAGAGCGTTGAGGAGGTGGCTGGCCTGGCGCGCACGATGCGGTCGCTGGCTGTCGCTGTCCCTGCTACCCGGGCGGACCTAATCGATACTGCTGGAACTGGAGGGGGGAGACCTACCTTCAACGTCTCGACTACCGCGGCATTGATCGCCGCGGGTGCTGGGTGTGCAGTCGCCAAACACGGCAACCGGTCGGCAACCGGCCTTTCGGGATCGGCAGATTTACTCGAGGCGCTAGGAGCCAACATCAACCTTGGCGGGCAAGAGGTTGCTACATGTATCGACAAGGTTGGCTTTGGCTTCATGTTTGCCCCGGCCCACCACAGCGCCACGCGTTACGTTGTGCCCGTCCGCAAAGAGCTGGCGATCCGAACCGTCTTTAATCTCCTCGGGCCGTTGACGAACCCGGCGGGCGCGCGCCGCCAGCTGATCGGCGTCTCAGATCCGGCCTTGATCGAAACCGTCGCTGGGGCCCTCGTGGTTCTTGGGGTGACTCGAGCGATGGTTGTGTCTAGCGACGACGGCCTAGACGAGCTCAGCACCGTTGGGCCAACCCAAGTAGCAGAGATCAATGGAGATGTCATCAAGCGCTACTGCGTCACACCGGAAGAGTTCGGCCTAGATCGGGCCGACCCGACCCTCTTTAGGGCGGGCGATCCAGCGAGCAATGCTGTGATCACTCGCTCGATATTGGGCGGCCAGATCGGCCCAGAGCGTGATCTCGCGGTCCTAAACGCTGGAGGAGCGATCTACACGGGTGGCAGGGCCGATACCCTTGAGGCAGGCGTACGTGCCGCGCAAGCAGCGGTCGACACGGGCGCCGCCTCCGCTGTGCTTGATCTCTACATATCCACCAGTAACTCGCTAACCCCATCGGGACGATGACCGTCCTCGATCAGATAGTCGAGACCACTCGCCAAGAGTTGGAGCAGCGCCGCAGCGCGGTATCTCAGTCTGAGCTAGAGCGCGCGGTAGCGACACGCGGTCAAGATAGGCCGTTCTCAGAGGCGCTGGCACGTCCGGGCATATCGTTGATAGCCGAGCACAAGCGACGCTCACCATCGGCCGGCGTGATCCGAGAGGGCTCATCCGTAGAAGAGATAGTCGGGGCCTACGAGCGCGGCGGAGCAGCAGCCCTTTCGATTCTCACCGAACAACGTCACTTTGGCGGGAGCCTTGACGACCTGCGCCTAGCTCGCCGAGCGTCAGACCTGCCGATCTTGCAGAAGGACTTCATAGTCGACGTCTACCAACTCTACGAGGCCGCTGGCGCTGGGGCCGATGCCGTTCTGCTGATCGTGGCGGCCCTAGACCTTCAACTCCTTGCTGCCTTACACAGCGAAGCCGTGGGGCTTGACCTCGATGTCTTAGTGGAGGTGCACGACGAACGCGAGCTAGAAGCCGCCTTAGAGATCGACGCCAATGTGATCGGCATCAACAACCGTGACTTAAAAGACTTCTCAGTCGATATCGACAGGACACTGACGCTGCTAGCTGACGTGCCAGCCGGTAAGACGGTCGTATCTGAGTCCGGAATTAGAACGCGCGAGGAGATCGACGAGCTCGAGAGAGTCGGTGTCGACGCGGTTCTAGTCGGTGAGACGCTTATGGCCTCTGAAGACCTCGAGGCATCTTGTCGGGTGTTCGCCGGCGGAGAGAACGCTTAAAGCACGAGGCCCGTCAAGGCGACTGTTGGCTCTCGATCACAATTCGAGTACGGCATTCCCCCGGCTCACAACTACGATGTGTGGCGTGGACACCATCAGGCCCGAGATCAAGATCTGTGGACTCACCAATCTGGCAGACGCGCAGCTCGCCGTCGAGCATGGAGCGTGGGCCCTTGGAGTCATCTTCCACCGCCCGTCTCCGAGGCGCTGCACTCTGGTTGAAGCGACGGCCATCTCCTCCGCGTTTCGCCGCGAAGCTGAGGTTGTAGGCGTCTTTGTTAACCGCCCGCTCGACGAGGTCGTACGGATCGCTGACGCGACTGGTCTGACGATGGTTCAGCTGCACGGTGACGAGGGCCCGATTTACGCAGCCCAACTTGCTAGGCGAAGTGGACTGCGTGTTATTAAAGCTGCACAAATTGCCGGGAAGGCAGACCTACAGGCCATTGGGGCATTTCATACCGACTTTCATCTGCTCGATGCCCACTCCGAAGATCTCCGGGGTGGCACCGGGTTGACCTTTGATTGGCAGCTCGTCGAATCGCGCCACCGCCGAGTTCCGATGATCCTCTCCGGCGGCCTCACCGCAGAGAACGTTGGCGAAGCAATCGCGACCACTGAGCCGTTTGGCGTAGATGTTGCCAGCGGCGTCGAGGCTGGTCCCGGACGCAAGGACCCGGCCAAGCTCGCAGCTTTCTTTGCAGTAGTTAGTGAGATTGGTGTGCCGCGCCCAGCCCCGGCGCTTCCACCGACTGGCCACGACTCTGAGATCGTCGCGTGAAGGCACAAGCAGGACTTCAGCACCGGTTTGGCCCATACGGGGGACAGTACGTGCCAGAAACCTTGATGCCGGCGCTAGGAGAACTTGAGGCAGCGTGGCTTGAGGCCCGCGACGACCCAGCCTTTGTTGACCGGCTGTCGGTGCTGCTACGCGACTTCGCTGGACGTCCAACCCCGCTCTATCTTGCCGAGCGCTTCAGCGAAAAGGTTGGCGGGACTGTCTACTTCAAGCGCGAGGATCTGCTGCACACTGGTGCTCATAAAATCAACAACGCCCTCGGACAGGCGCTGTTAGCGCAACGGATGGGTAAGAGTCGGATCATCGCCGAGACTGGTGCTGGCCAGCACGGCGTGGCCACGGCGACCGCCTGTGCGCTCTTAGGCCTGGAGTGCATCGTTTACATGGGCGCCGAAGACATCAGGCGCCAGATGCCAAACGTTGAACGGATGCAACTGCTCGGAGCCGCAATTTCGCCAGTTGAGGCAGGCTCAGGAACCCTTAAAGACGCGGTTTCGGAGGCCATTCGCGATTGGGTGACCAATGTCGCCACGACCCATTACATAATCGGATCCGCTGTTGGGCCGGCGCCCTATCCAGTGCTCGTGCGCGACCTCCAGCGGGTGATCGGCGACGAGGCACGAAGTCAGATGCTCCAACGGACCGGACGCCTGCCGGATCGCGTGATCGCCTGTGTCGGCGGGGGCTCTAACGCAATTGGCGCTTTTATTCCCTTCGCTGACGATAAGGAGGTCGAGCTAATCGGAGTCGAAGCGGCGGGGGAGGGCATAGCTAGTGGGCGCCACGGAGCGCCGTTGACCGCAGGGGGCAAGCCGGGAGTCCTGCACGGCTCCCTCTCGGCCGTACTGCAGGACGACGAAGGGCAGATCGCTGAAGCCCATTCGGTTTCAGCGGGTCTTGACTACCCTGGAAGTGGCCCCGAACACGCATGGCTGCGGGAGTCTGGCCGCGCACGCTACGTGGCGGTCACCGACGACGATGCTCTGGCTGCCTTTACATCTATCGCTGGCCTGGAGGGAATAATCGCTGCGCTTGAGTCATCACACGCATTAGCTTGGGTTGAAGCTAATCCCGGCGATGGCATTGACCTGATCTGTCTCTCTGGGCGTGGAGATAAAGACCTAGCCGAAGTGCGCCAGCGACTAAATCCCAGCACCTCTGGCCCGTGACAGGCGTTGAGATAATCGCCGCTGCGTTCGCGCGTTCGGATAAGCGAGCGGCGTTGATGCCTTACCTGATGGGGGGTTTCCCCGATATTGAAAAGTCGCTGGCGATCGGACACGCCTACGCTGATGGGGGCGCCGATCTCATCGAGCTTGGGATCCCCTATTCAGACCCGCTGGCTGACGGCCCCGTGATTCAAGCTGCAGGCGCGCAGGCGTTGCGCGCAGGATCTACGGTGGCTTCAGTTCTAGAGGTTGCCCAAGAGCTAGCGGGGCGCCTACCTGTGGTTGTTATGTGTTACGCCAATCTGGTGCTCTCGCGGGGCCAGGATCAGTTCGCTTCAGCGCTTGCCCAAGCTGGCGTTAGTGGATTGATAGTTCCAGATCTGCCGATCGAAGAAGCGCCGACTCTTCTAGCCGCCTGCGATGATCGAGGTGTCGCCTTAGTCCCACTCGTAGCACCGACTACCCCGGACCAACGGATGGCCAAGATTGGCAGCCGAGCCCGCGGATTTCTCTACACGGTCGCGGTAACTGGGACGACTGGTGAGAGATCCCAGCAGCCCACTGACCTAGCAGCGGTTGTCAAGCGTGCACGCCGGTATACCGACGTTCCGGTGGCTGTCGGCTTTGGAATCTCAACGCCTCAAGACGCCGACGGTGCGGCCCAGGCCGGCGCACAGGGCGTTATCGTGGGGACCCGTCTTGTACGTGCCGCCGCAGAGTCAAAAGACCCAGCCGAAGCAGTGCGAGCGCTGGTATCTGATTTCGCGGGCGCTCTTCGCTAATATCTTCGCCACATGGGCCTAGCAATCACCGCAACCGTCGGCTTCAGCATCTGGGTGTGCCTCTGGGCACTCGGCGTCAAGTCATTTGACGGCATGCTCGTAATGATGGTGATTCTTGTGCTGGGAGCCGCTGGTCACATCATCGGGCCGAAGCTGCCCGGCGCCCGCGGCGACTGATCTAGCCAGCTGCAGCTGCTCTCATCCTTAGGCCACGATCGCCGACGACCGCAGTTCGGCGCTCACTTTGAAGAGGGCTCTAGCGCCTTCTTGGCAGCGAGGTCCTGCTGGGTGATGTCGGCGGGCTTAAGATAGCCGGATGGGAAGAGTTCTGGACAGACGCGCGCTAGCTGCTTGTCGGTCAGTGCGGGATGTTCTACGAGGAAATTCTTGCGCACAGCAGCCGTGGCTGAGCTCGCGCAGCTTGGGTTGGGCTTCTCGCTCAACATCTGGGCAACCGCCTTGGTCGGCTTCTTGTCAGAGTTATCGCTAATGGCAGCGTCGCCGCAGGAGCTCAGAGTCATACAGAGGGCCGCTAAGGCGATTAGTGAAACGAGAGGGCGCATATGGGGCCGGACGGTATCGGATCCCAAGATCTTGTGGGCGCCGCGGCGTTGGTGGCTGTTGGCAGCCCTGGTCGCTACCGGGGTGGCCACTGTAGGTTGTGGCTCCAGCAGCGGACCGCCACAGTCGCCCAAAATAGTTGGCAAGACAGTGGTCGTCTACTCTAGCCAGCCACTTGTCGGCCGGATGGCTCCCCAAGGAATGGATGTGGTCCGGGGCGAACGTCTTGCGCTGCTTCAGGCTGGGGGGAAGGTGGGGTCCTTTAACGTGGTGCTCAGGGCGCGCAACAGCGCTCAGCCACCGCCAGCTTTGGCCACATGGGAGGCTCCACTCGTGCTGGCCAACGCTAATCTTGCTGCCAAAGATCCGCGCACAGTTGCCTACATCGGCGAGCTTGATACCGGCGCGTCCGCGGTTTCAATTCCGGTGCTTAACGGGCAGGAGATCCTTCAGATCAGCCCTGCCGACACCGTGGCAGGCCTAACGTCACCGATCGGGGCGACTGGTAACGGCGAGCCCCAGAAGTACTACCCTAACGGCCGT
Source organism: Solirubrobacterales bacterium (assembly GCA_947474595.1). Classification (GTDB taxonomy): domain Bacteria; phylum Actinomycetota; class Thermoleophilia; order Solirubrobacterales; family Solirubrobacteraceae; genus CANJIV01. The sequence continues at coordinate 54,655 of CANJIV010000008.1, read as the reverse complement.
AGAACGTTCGCTCGGCTAATGCCATCTGACTACGTTGAAGCTGGAGCGCTAGTGGCAGTAATGCGCCAAGACTCGATTGGCAAGCTCCTGATCACGAGCGACGACACAATGTTTGCCGACAGCCTCGCCACTAACGTCGCAGACATGGCGCTCTCGGCTGTGATTGAGGTCGTTGGGCGCCAGGTTATACGCGCAGGGAGATCTCAAAACGATCCTGTAGGAATTAGTGCCGGCGCTGAGGTGATCATCGCTGCGGCTGATGCGAGCGGCGCCGACGGGGTGCTCCTCTCTTGTACCGGCTCAGCTGTAGGTCTCCTTATTAATGAGATCGCCAATAGACGGCCGGGCTTAAGGCTCTACGCACCCAGCCCGCTTGGCGCTGATCCTGCCTTTGTAGGCCAGCTAGATTCTGCTGGGGCAGCCTCGACAGCGCTGACTTATGCTCCGCTGCCAGCACCCCAAGGACCGATCGCAGCCGAGAAGTTTGTCGCCGATTTTCGTCGTGCCTTCGGCGCCCAACCACAGCCGTACGCGGTCTATGGCTATCAGGCGATGCGAGCGGTGCTAGCTGCCATCAGATCTGCGGGCAAGGACGCCAACCGGCGCAGGGCCGTCACCAAGGCCTTCTTTGGCGCCCAACACCGTGGGTCACCGATCGGTAGTTACGCGATCCTCCCAAACGGCAACACCACCACACGGGAATATGGCCTTTATCGGCCAGAGATGGGCGGCCAAATCTTTGAGCAACGCGTGGGGCCCTTCGATAGCCCGTGACCCTAGGGGCACGACGCCAGACAAGAGCCCAGACGATCGCAGCGAAGCTTCGATGTGGCGCTGGCGATGCTGTTAGGGTGAATGTCAGCTTTCGATCTCTGAGGGGGAAGGTTGCGCATACGTCAGTTGTCATCGGTGGTCTTGGTGGCCGCACTCGCGGCTGGCCTAGCTGCGTGTGGTGGTTCAAGCACCACAGCGACAACGGTCCCGACCTCCAGCGACGGCAAGACAAAGCTGACGATCTACTCAAGCCTCCCGCTTGGTGGCGCAGCGGACTCAATTGCTGACGCTGTCTTAAGAGGAGAGAAGCTCGCATTTAAGGAGCTCGCGCCGACAGCAGAGATAAACGGCTTTGAGATCCAATTTGTTTCGTTATTTAGCTCGTCTCCTGAGAGTCCCGGAGCCTCTGATCGGGCGCAGGTAGTCGCAAATGCTCGAAAGGCCGCCCAAGACAAGACCACTGCCTTCTATCTGGGTGAGCTCGGCTCAGGCGATACCCAGTCAGTACTTCCAATTCTCAACTACTCTGGTATTCCTCAGATTAGCTCGACCAATACCTACCCTGGATTAACCACCAGTGACCCAGGGACCAAGCCTGGAGAGCCTGAGGAGTACTACCCCTCAGGCACAAGGACCTACGCGCGCATTGTTCCGCGTGACACGATTCAAGCGGCCGCGATGGTCTGGGTGATGCGAGACGATGGCTGCAAGAGCCTGGCGCTCTGGGACGATATGAGCGTCTATGGCGCAGGCCTTGCTCGCGACATCGAGCTTTCGGCCAAGCTAGCTGGGATCGATGTTGTAGATCGCCAAGGAGTCGCTAGTGGCGATACAAGTATCGCCGCCAAGGTTGCTGCGGTCAGTAGCGACTGCTTTGCATGGGCCGGCACAAATGGCAGCCAAGGAACCGGCGTGGCTGTGTTCGATGCGGTTGGAAGCACCAAGCCTAATATGAAGCTCTACGGCCCAGATGGATTGGCCACCGGAGAGTTCACCAACCCGGCCCAAGGTGGCATCTCGCCGGCGATAGCACCACGCGTCAAGATCACTAATCCCAACATCGGCCTGAGCGGACTCAATCTCGGCCTCAGCCCACTGCTTGCCAAGGATGCTCAACTCAATCCTTACGAGGTCTACGGTTATGAGGCGATGGCTCTGGCGCTTGACACGATAAAACGGTCAGGTAAGGGTGCCAACGATCGCGCTCAGATCGTGAAGACTTTATTTTCCACCAAAGACCGCAAGAGCGTCTTAGGCACCTACTCGATAGATCCAAGCGGTGACACGACGATCACCGATTACGGCCTCTACGTGGTTAAGGCAGGGATGCCCAGCTACAGCAGGACGATCAAGCTGGATCCTTCCCTGCTTGCCAAGCGCTAACCCGGCACTGGCACCCGCCTAGCTTAAGCTCAGCGCCGCTTTAAGCGCTTCGTCTAGATCTGTGTGGGTGAACCCATGACCGAGCGCTAGCGCGGCGGCAGGCTGGGCGTTCTGGCCCGTTGTGAGGATCTCTGACATCTCTCCGTAGAGCGCCTTGAGAGCGATAGCGGGGATCGGGGCGACCGCGGGTCGCCCCAGAGCACGACCGAGCGACTTCGTGAACTCTTTGTTCGTGGCCGGAGTGGGAGCTGTAGCGTTAAACGGACCCACCCACTGAGCACTATCTAGCGCCGACAGAGTCATTGCGACAACGTCGTCTACGTGGATCCACGGCATGAAGTGGTTGCCGCCAGCGATAGGTCCGCCGAGGCCGGCCTTGAATGGACCCAACATCTGCTTGAGCGCTCCGCCACTTCGATCTAGAACGATCCCGGTGCGTAGCCGTACTACCCGGATGCCGAGAGCTTCGGCGACAATCGCCTCGCGCTCCCAGTCAGCGCAGACCTCGCAAAGAAAGCCTCTCCCTAGCGGCTCTGACTCTTGCACGACCTCGTCACCGCGCGGCCCGTAGTAGCCGACTGCTGAGGAGGAGATCAACACACCCGGGGGGTTATCGGCCTCTCGCAGTCCGCCAACAAGGTTTTGGGTGCCAACTACACGGCTTTCCTTGATCCGTCGCTTGGTCTTTGGGCTCCAGCGTTGAGCGACACTCTCGCCGGCGAGATGAACCACACCGTCGCGACCACTTAGACCCGAGCTTGGAGCTAGCCCTCTCCTAGGATCCCAGTCAAAAGCCTCGACGCCGAGTTGCTCGCTCGCGGATTTAGCGTCGCGCGAGAGCACAGTCACCTCATCACCACGCAACTTAAGGGCTCGTACCAGTCGGCGGCCGATCAGTCCTGTTGCCCCGGTGATTGTTACTTTCATATCGTCAACTTCCTCCAGTGGATTTCGCAGATCGCCCCGAATCTCCGCGGCGAAAGAGTGACAGTGGGGTTACGCACAAGTCGATTGAGCGGCTCAATGATTTCACGCGATAACGGGCAGTGGACTAGCTAAGTTAAAACACGATGGTAGTCCGTCGCAGCGAATAGCTCCCTCTGGGCATAGAGTGGAGAGACCGTGGCAACCCCTCAAAGCGATGAGCTCTTCCTGATCGACGGCAACAGCCTGGCTTACCGCGCATTTTTTGCTCTCCCGGAATCGATTGCGACGTCGACCGGACAGCCGACAAACGCGATCTTTGGGTTTGCTTCGATGCTGGTGAAGATCCTCACTGACTACGGCCCAAAGGCGACCGTTGTCGTCTGGGACGCTGGCACCAGTGGGCGTAAAGAGATCTACCCCGAGTACAAAGCACAGCGAAAGGGTCGACCAGACCTACTCAAAGAGCAGTGGCCTCACTTCGAGCCGCTAGTTGAAGCATTTGGCTGGCATAACGTCTCTCTTGAGGGCTACGAGGCCGATGATGTGATCGCGTCGATAGCCCAGCGCGCCAAGGAGGCAAGCGTGCCAGTGATGGTGGTCACTGGTGATCGCGATGCCTATCAGTTAGTAGACGATGGTGTCCGCATCATGACCACCTCGAGAGGTATCACCGACACCCGTATCTACGATCGCGCGGGGGTCATTGAGCGCTACGGCATCGGCCCCGAACTCGTACCGGATTTCATCGGCTTAAAGGGAGACACCTCCGACAACATTCCAGGGGTCCCTGGCATTGGAGACAAGACGGCTTCGGCTCTCTTGGTCGAGTTCGGCTCGCTCGAGGAAGTGCTCGCCAATGTCGACTCGATCAGTGGCGCTAAGCGCAAAGCAAACCTGATCGAGTTCGCTGATGATGCCCGCACCTCCAAGCGTCTAGCGACGATGCACCGTGACCTAGATGTAGCGATCGACCCAGTGGGGGAGATCTCCCGCGAGCCGGACCGCTCTCGCCTGAGAGAGGTCTTTCGTGAGTTTGAGCTACGCGACCCGCTGCGACGTCTAGAGGCGCATCTTGGGCCGCTGAGTGAAGGCTCGGTAGCTGCAGAGACAACGGCTTCGCCAGACGACGCTAGGGAGACCGTCGCTGTAGCGAGTGAGTCACCGATCGTAGTGCGCGAAGTGAGCCTCTCACATATCGCAGGACTGACAGATGGCTCGGTTGCTGTGGCGCTGCGTGCGCCGGAAGTACCAGAAGGTGCGCTGTTTGGTGAGGCGGGGAGTTGGAGATTCGCAGTCGCGGTGACCGGAAGCGACGAAATCTTGGTCGGAGAGTGCGATGAGCCGCCGGCGCTTATCGAGGCGTTGGGAGATCGTCCCGTTACTTGCCACGACGCAAAGGCACTGGGGTCTGTGCCTACCAATCTCTGCCACGACACACTCGTGGCCGCATACCTACTTGACCCCCCGGGGCGCCTCTACCCACTACACGAGTGTTGCCAAGATCGTGGTCTGACCTCTGAGCTTGAGGACGGTGCAGCTAAGGACGCCTGGCTTACGGACCAGCTTGCTCAATGGCAAAGGCAAGAGTTAGATGCCCGTGGCCTGACTGACTTATTTGAAAATGTGGAGCTTCCGTTGGTCTCGGTGTTACGCAACCTTGAAGAGGTTGGGCTTCTCCTAGATACCGCCCGCTTGGCAGAGATATCAACCCGTGTCAAAGCCGATGCAGCCGAGCTCCAGGACGAGATCTGGGTGCTCGCCGGGGAGCAGTTCACCTTAGGCTCCCCTGCGCAGCTCTCTGAGATCTTGTTCGTGAAGCTGGGACTCTCGCGTAAGCGCCGCGGCAAGACTGGCTTTTCAACCGACGCACGAGTACTGCAGTCGATTCGTCACGAGCATCCGATCGTCGAGAAGGTCGAGCGGTGGCGGGAGCTGACAAAGCTCGCCCAAACCTACCTCGACGCGCTTCCCGCTCTGATCGCCGCCGACGGTCGCATCCACACGACCTTGCACCAGACAGCCACGGCTACAGGACGGCTCTCATCAACTAACCCCAATCTCCAGAACATTCCCGTCAGAAGTGAAATTGGGCGCGAGATTCGAGCATGTTTCATCGCCCGTGACGGCTCTCTGCTGACCTCGGCCGACTACACACAAGTGGAGCTCAGAGTCCTCGCACACCTAGCCGATGAGCCGGTCTTGAAAGAGATCTTCACGATGGGCCTAGATGTCCACGACGCTACCGCTATGCAGGTCTTTGACGTTGGTAGCGATCAGATTGATAGCGGAATGCGGTCGAAGGCGAAGATGATCAACTACGGCATTCTCTATGGACTCTCTGCATGGGGGATGGCCGATCGCTTACAGATCCCTCAGGCCGAAGCTCAAGAGTTCATCGATCGCTACCTAGCGCGTTTTCCGGCAGTCAAAACCTTCATCGACCAAACGGTCGAGCAGGCGACTAAGGACGGCTACGTGACGACCCTCTTTGGTCGTCGGCGGATGATCCCCGAGCTACGGGCCAGCCGCCATGATCAACGCCAGCTAGGTGAGCGTCTGGCAGTTAATACTGTGATCCAAGGCAGCGCCGCCGACATCATCAAGGTTGCGATGGTTCGCTGTTCTGCGGCTCTGAGCGCCGCTAATTACACGACCACGATGATCCTTCAGATCCACGACGAACTCCTCCTAGAGGGCCCTCCCCAGGAGGCCGAGCAGGTCCGCGAGCTCGTCGCGCGCGAGATGGCAGCAGCGTTCCCGCTGACTCCACCTCTGACTGTTGATATCGCAAGCGCCACAAACTGGATGGACGCCAAGTAGTCGCGCGGGTATCGCCCTAGAAGCGCAGGCGATCGGCCGCCTCAAGGGCGTTATTTAGCGATTGACTAGTGGCCAGCGTGGCCGCTTGGGAGCAGGTGCGCACGAGATCTAAGATCGCTCCGCCCTGGGGCGCATTGCGCCACGCTCCTGAGATGCTGCGCGAAGCCGCAGCAACCGCACCGAGCCCATCGCCATTAAGGAACTCCGCAAAATCCTCTGGCTTGCCACCTTGGGCACCAAGACCGGGAACTAGGAAGTAGGAGTCAGGCATCGCGGCACGTAGGCCCGGGGCCTCTTGGGGGTAGGTCAGGCCGGTAACTGCTCCAACGTCACCGTATCCGTGCTTGCCGATATTGGAGGCCCCTAACCGCGCGACCATCGCCGCGACCTTGAGGTAGAGCGGCTCGGAGCCCAGCTCTGTTAGATCGCCCTGAATCTCTGCAGAGCCGGGGTTGCTGGTTCTGACCAGAACAAAGATGCCTTTGCCTAAAGGCCGACCAACCTCGAGCATGGGTTCGAGCGATTGGGGGCCAAGATATGGACTGACAGTTACCGCGTCGCTGTCATGGGCTGCTAGATCACGTCCGCCGATCCTGACCGAACCGATCGTGGTGGCTGCATACGCGGCCATCGTTGAGCCGATGTCACCCCGCTTGGCATCCTCGATCACCAGTAACCCGACGGAGTGAGCATGAGCGATCACCATCTCCAAGGCCGCCACTCCCGCCGAGCCGAACTGTTCGAAGAAGGCCGATTGGGGCTTTACCGCCGCAACATGCTCGCTGACACCGTCAATTAGAGCCACGCAGAACCGTCCTGCCGCTGCTGCGGCGCCGCCAAGGTCATCTACACCGTCTAAGAGCTCCGCGGGAAGCTCTGAGAGGTCTGGGTCAAGTCCTACGACAAGGTGGCTACGTGTCGCTATAACGCGGTCAATCAGCCGATCTGTGAAGTGCGCTACAGCGTTAGACGAGCTCATCGAAGAGAGACTCTATGCGTTGGCCCGCTAACTCTCACGCCGCTGCGCTCGAGGCAGGACTCTTCTCGGCGCGCGCAGGCCCGCTCAGAGCATAGGAAGGTGGCGCAATTTCGAGATATCTTTGAAATGCCCAGCGACTGACCTTGGGATTACCGAAGGCTCTCACAGCCTTAGACATCAACCGCGTGGGGATCTTTGGGTAGGCCTGTTGGAGTCCGAGCATGATTGAGAACTTAGCGGCGTGTTGGGCGCTAAACAGTGCATAGCGCTCTAGCGCCTGTTCGCGACCTTGTCCCCCTTCTAGGATTAGCCGTAGTTCCCGTCCGGCTGCTAGGCCGAAGTAGAAGGCAGTCCGGATCCCTTCGGCTGAGAGTGGCAGGCAGTGTCCCGCGGAGTCCCCGACATAGAAAATCTCGTCACCAGCCCCAGGCCGGAGTTTGTGCGGGATCCAGTTGCCTTGGTATTTGTCGGGTGCCAGTCCGAGGGTGTTGGATAGCCGTACTGTTGGCTCGCGAACGTGATCGCGTGGCTCAAACGAGCCAAGTCCCACCCGCACCTCACCCCCAGCAGGGAACGACCAGCCGTAGCCAGATGCCAGATAAGAAGGGTCTAGCCACAGCTCCAGATCTTCTCGAGAGCCTGCGGGGGATACCTCAAGCCCACGCGACATCGGCGCGTCGGGGGGCTGAACATTTGGTTGAGAGTCGAGGATCCGTCGCCAGCCCATTGCGTCGACGATCAGTTCAGAAGTGATCGCACCGCGGTCGGTCTCAACGGTGTTAGCGCTTCGCCGATTGACCTTGGCTGTCTCAAAGTGGGCGTCGCCAGCCTGATCCCAGAGCAGGAGGCAAAGCTGGCGGTAGTCAAACGTTGAGAACGTAAAAGGGAGTTCCCAGCGAACAGATTGATCTGGGGTGTGGACGACGAGTTCACCAAATGTCTGAAGGATCGACTGGCCCAAACCGAGATTCTCTAACCAAGCCGTCGGCGCAGCACACGCCGAGGTCTGGCGCTCACCGATCTCGTAGCGATCGATAACCATGACTTTTGCACCAATACCGGCCAACTCTCGGGCCACTGAGAGGCCCGCAAAGCTCGCCCCACAGATTAAAACGTCGCACTCCGCCGAGAGCGGGGTGCGTTGGCTACCCCGTTTTGTTGCCCGAATAGTCATTCCCCGCGATCATAGGTGGACGCCCCACTAAGCGCCGACAGGCCCAATCCCGCTACCCTGCCCACTAATGACCGAAACCACTACCGAACTCCCTCCGGCCGCTACAGTCGTCGAGGGATCAGACGGACTCCTGCTCATGATCGATGGGCAGATCGTCCCCAACTATGACGCCACCTTTAAACCGTTCGAGGAAGGCGACGTAGTTACCGGCCACGTCGTCCGAATTGATAAGGACGAGGTGCTCGTAGATATTGGCTATAAGTCCGAGGGAGTAATCCCATCCAACGAGCTGTCAATCCGCAAATCTGTTGACCCCGCCGACGAGGTCGAGATGGGCGAAGAGGTCGATGCGCTTGTCCTGATCCGTGAGGATCCCGATGGTCGGCTAATCCTCTCCAAGAAGCGCGCACGCTTTGAGAAGGCGTGGCGCCGGATAGAGGCAGCCGCCGAATCCGGAGAGCCAGTGATCGGCTTGGTCATCGAGGTAGTTAAGGGCGGACTAATCATCGATCTTGGCGTTCGAGGGTTCCTCCCAGCGTCTCTGGTTGACATCCGCCGAGTCGCCAACCTTGACGAGTTCATGAGCACTGAGATCGAATGCAAGGTGATCGAGCTCAACCGTTCGCGCAATAACGTTGTGCTTTCGCGTCGTGCAGTCTTGGAAGAAGAGCGCAAGGATCAACGACAAGAGATCCTTGATCGCCTCCAGCCTGGAGTCGTAGTTGAAGGTCAGATTTCCAACATCGTTGACTTCGGCGCCTTCGTCGACCTCAACGGAATAGATGGACTGATCCACATCTCCGAGCTTTCATGGTCTCACGTCAATCACCCCGGCGAGATCCTCAACATCGGCGACACGGTGCAGGTCAAAGTCCTTGATATTGACCGCGACCGCCAACGCATCTCGCTCGGGCTAAAACAGACCCAAGAGGATCCGTGGGAGCGTGTAGTCAACACCTATAACGTTGGAGATGAGCTCGAAGGCGCAGTGACTAAGGTCGTCACTTTCGGAGCGTTCGTTGAGATTCTTGACGGTGTTGAAGGTCTAGTCCATATCTCAGAGCTAGCCGCACACCACGTCGAGAGTCCTAGTGATGTTGTTGATCCCGGCGATGAGATTAAGGTCAAGATCCTTGAGATCGACTCTGAACGTCGCCGTCTTTCGCTTTCAGTCAAGCGGGTAGAGGGTCAAACCCTCGCGCTTAAGCCATCGGCTCTAGCGGCAATCGCGAGGTCACTCGATGATCCGAGCGAGATCGTCCTACCTGAGAGTGATCCGATCGCTGAAGAGGTCGTGCGAGCTCAGACGGCTGCCGCATACGCCGCCACCGAAGGCCTAGGCAACGCGGTCACTACCGAGGCAGTGGCCGAAGAGATCGTTGAAGACGTAGCTGAAGAGGCAGTGGCCGAAGAGATCGTTGAGGCCGTAGCCGAAGAAGCTGTCGATTTGCCAGCGGACCCCACGGACTGAGGCGCGGTCGATCATTACGGCAAAGGTTCCCTTTGTCGGCCTAACTGGGTCAATTGGTGCGGGCAAGTCGACGGCGCTGGAAGCACTTAGACATCTTGGTGTCCCAGTGCTGAGCACCGACGTGGTTGTCCACGATCTGTACCGCAGCGAGCTGGTGCGTGATGCCGTTACTGAACGCTGGGGTTTAGAGGTCGCGCCAGACGGCGTGGTCGATCGTTCACTCATAGCCGTTAAAGCTTTCGCTACACCGGAAGAGCGTCTTTGGCTAGAGGGACTACTTTGGCCGTTAGTGGGGGAAAAGATGGCCCAGTGGAGAGAACGCGTGTCTGCTTCTAAGCCGCCACCGCGCGCACTGGTTGTCGAGGTGCCGCTACTTTTTGAGTCAGATATGCAGCGTGCCTATGACGCGACGATCGTCATCGTCGCCGACCAAGAGGTTCGCGATCAACGAGCACGTGCCCGCGGGCAGGTCTCCCTCGACGAACGCAACGCACGTCAGTTAAGCCAAGAGGAGAAGGCGCGGCGTGCTTCCTACGTAGTGACCAATGACGGCTCCTTAGAAGAGTTAGAAGCGAAGCTGTCAGTGATCCTTGACAAGCTGGCACTGTGACCGCGCGTCCACGACCTCACAACCGTGCGGCGAACGCGCATGGCAGAACAAAAGCTAGTAGGTCAAAACCAAAAAGCAGCCGCAGGCTGTTAGTCGCTTTGGTCTCAGTGGTGGTCGTCGGCGTCGCGGCTATCGCGATCTACCCACAGTTCAACAAGGCCGTTAATGAGCTCACGCTCCCACTAAATCACGAAGACATCATCCGCCAGCAGGCCAAAGCTAAAAAGCTGTCCCCCGAGCTAATCGCGGCAGTGATTTACGCCGAATCGAGGTTTAGAGATCAGACTTCATCGGCTGGAGCTAGAGGCTTGATGCAGATCACACCTGCGACGGCGCAGTACATCGCTGACCTTTCCGGCGGAACAGCCTTCCAGCTCAAAGACCTTGGCACGCCGCAGACAAACATCTCCTACGGCTCTTACTATCTTCGCTACTTACTCAACCGCTACGGCGGCAATGAGACGTTGGCCCTAGCTGCCTACAACGCGGGGGAAGGCAATGTTGACCAGTGGCTCGGCGAAGCCGGGCGACGCGGAGAGGCCTTCGGCGTAGATAACATCCCCTTCCCTGAGACACGCCACTACGTTGAGCGCGTCATCCAAGCCCAAGCCGACTATCGCAGCGAGTACGCAAAGGAGTTAGGACTTTGAGGAAGGTTTCGCTGACTATCCCCGGTGACTCGATCTCGTTGCCTCTAGTGCCTGCGCTAGCCCAGCGGTTTGCCGCCACCCACGGGATAGAGGCCTTTGATGGAGACCGTCTTACCTCTCTGGTGAGTGTCCTGTCCAGCTACGCCCTAGACCGCGCCTATGGAGATCAGAGCGACGGCGACATTGAGGTCACTCTGATCCTTGAAGGCCGGGAGGTGTCGCTACAGATACGCGACTGGGGGGAGCCGACTACTAGTTTCGGCCCTGGTATCGGAGACCCGCCTGACGTTTTACGCGCTGCAGCGCCGCACGCCAGCGATTTGCGGCTGGAGACCTTTGGTGGGGATGGGGTGCGTCTTACAGCAAGCCTAGAGCTGCGTAGCGAGCCTGCCATTGATCACAGGGCACCAATGGTGCGCCGCGAAGCTGAGCGACCCGATATCAAGCCTGAGGAGATCGAGATCCGTGACGCTACGGTGGCTGACGTTGAGCCGATCTCACGCCTGATCTACTCGACCTACGGACTGAGCTATGTACACCCCGACTTCTACCGTCCCCGCTGGCTGGCCACCCAGATCCAAGACGGACATATGGTTTCGACCGTCGCCCTCTACGCAGGTGACGTCGTCGGCCATCACGCACTCTTCCTAAAACCAGATACGCCGTCGGCAGAATCAGGTGCCGCTGCAGTGAATCCGATCTATCGAGGTCTCGGCATTTTTGGGAAGCTGTTTGCTCACACCAAGACACGTGCAAGCGCCCATGGTTTGTCGGCTATTTTCGGTTGCGCGGTCACTGTGCACCCTTATAGCCAGCGAGTCGAACACCGCCAGGGTTACCGTGAGACGGCATTACTCTTGGGTCACACGGCGACTTGGGAGACGTTTCGGGAGATCTCTGTAGCCAATCAAAATATGCGCAATGCACTGCTGGTCTCGTACCTCATTCTCGAAGCCGCGCCGAGGCCAGTCACGCTGCCGTCGCGCTATCGCGATGAGCTAATAGCTGCTTACTCCAATATCGGACTAGAGATCAGCGATCTGCGCGCCACCGCCCTAGATGGAGACGCTGTGAACGCTGGCGAGTCGGTTGTTTACACCACTGATGACGCAGCTGCGGTCGGCAGCCTGCGAATTGACCGTTGGGACAGCGACACTCCCCAGCTCCTCCAGCGTGCGCTTCGCCACCTCGTGATGCACCATGAGGACGTCATCTATGCCGATATAAATATCAGCGCGATCGCGGACGCGACCGACGCGATCGAGGCACTTAACGCTAGTGATTTCTTCTACTCCGGACTGATTCCATTCGGTCTAGGCGGTCACGACTATCTGCGTCTTCAGCGCATCGATGCTGAGAACGTCGAGACCGAGCACCTTGTGCTCGATTCGCCCTTCTCTCAAGCCTTGCTCGCGACCACACTGGCAGATCGCGCCCGCGTCGAGCCGGTCTCATAGCGGACGCTCCTCTCAACGGCGATGCCAGACTTTCGACTCGATGGGGCCTTCAGGCCAGCAGCAGACCAGCCGGGCGCGATCGCCGCGATCGCCGAGAGCATACGCAGCGGTGAGCGCTACACCACCTTGCTGGGGGCGACCGGAACCGGCAAGACAATGACGATGGCCGGGGTTATGGCAGAGCTTCAGCGGCCAGCCTTAGTGATCGCTCACAACAAGACGCTCGCCGCTCAGCTTTGTAACGAATTCCGCACTTACTTCCCAGATAACGCCGTTGAATTCTTCGTCTCCTACTACGACTACTACCAACCTGAAGCCTACGTGCCCAGCCGTGATCTCTACATCGAGAAGGACTCGGCGATTAACCAAGAGATCGATCGACTACGCCATGCTGCTACCGCGGCTCTGTTTGCCCGACGCGACGTAGTCATCGTGGCCTCGGTCTCCTGCATCTTTGGAATGGGATCACCTGAGACCTACGACCTCAATATGCAGATCCTGCGCAAAGGCGAGGAGATCGATCGCGAAGCTCTCTTACGCAAACTGATAGCGATCCAATACAGCCGCAATGACACCGCCTTAGTGCGAGGCACCTTTCGAGTTCGGGGGGAGACGCTTGAGATCTTCCCGGCATACGCCGAAAGCGCCTATCGAGCAACTCTTTTCGGCGACCAAGTAGAGGCTCTCACGCAATTTGACCCTCTAACTGGTGAGGTCCTCGAGGCCGATCTTGAGCACATCGCTATCTGGCCTGCGACCCACTACGCCGTCAAAGACGGTGCGCTCGACGTAGCTGTAGCCGAGATAGGCCGTGAGCTAGATGGCCGCTGTGCGCAGCTAGATGCGGCCGGCAAGGTGCTTGAGTCCCATCGACTGCGCCAACGCACGCGGTACGACATGGAGATGCTCGGTGAGGTCGGCTTCTGCTCTGGCATCGAAAACTATTCGAGAGTCCTCGACGGCCGCGAGCCGGGTGCGAGGCCGTACTGCCTAATCGATTACTTCCCCAAGGATTTCGTCTGTTTCATCGACGAGTCCCACCAATCTGTGCCGCAGATAGGCGGCATGTACGAAGGCGACCGCTCGCGCAAACAGACTCTCGTGGACTTTGGCTTTCGGCTGCCCAGCGCGATGGACAACCGCCCCCAGACCTTTGATGAGTTCTTACAGATAACACCCCAGATGGTCTTCGTCTCTGCTACCCCGGGAAAGTACGAGCGCGCTCATTCCCACAGCGTGGTCGAGCAGATTGTCAGGCCGACAGGAATTGTCGATCCGGCGATCGAAGTCAGGCCCACGCTTAACCAGATCGACGATCTGATGAATGAGATCAGAGCCAGGGCTGCGCGTAACGAACGCGTACTCATAACGACGCTAACTAAGAAGATGTCAGAGGACTTAACCGACTATCTATTGGAGATGGGCTTTAAGGTTCGTTACCTGCACTCAGAGGTCGACACGCTCGAACGGATCGCGATCATTAGAGAGCTTCGCCTAGGGGAGTTTGATGTCTTAGTCGGGGTCAATCTGTTGCGAGAGGGACTTGATCTTCCCGAGGTAACCCTCGTAGCGATTCTCGACGCAGATAAGGAAGGGTTCTTACGAGGAGAGACCTCCCTGATCCAAACCATCGGACGGGCGGCCCGTAACGTCGAAGGCACCGTCCTGATGTATGCCGATAAGCGCAGTCGGGCGATGACTGCGGCGATCGAGGAGACCGATCGCCGCCGCGAGATTCAAATTGCTTACAACGAGGCCAACAACATCACCCCGGCGTCGATTATCAAAGGCGTCTCAGATATCGGCGAATTCTTACAGTCCGAATCAAAGGTTCCCAAAGGTCGCAAGGCGCGCGCGAACAAGCGCGAGTCGCAGATGACCGTCGCCGAGCTCGAGAAGCTTCTAGCCGATCTTGAAGACGAGATGTTGGTGGCGGCTGAAGATCTGCGCTTTGAGTACGCGGCAATTCTCCGTGACGAGCTTCGAGCACTTGGGCGTGAGCTAGACGAGGCGCGCGCCCAGGGGGGCCACGTCGGGTAGGCTAGCGGTCAACGACTCACCCCCCGAGAGAGGATCGCGTTGGCGCCCGACCGGCAGTTCATTGAGAAGAAAGATTTTCCGATCGGACGGCGCGGCTACGACCCCGGGGCAGTCGACGAGCACCTGCGTGGCCTAGCTAACCGCATAGAACAGCAAGAGGCTCTTCTGCTCGCCACGCAGGCCCAGATCGACGATCGTGAGCAGCCCCTTCAAGCCGAGCCGCAGTCGCTGGCTGCGGCAGCAAGCGAGCACGTTCAGACGATTATTGCTGCTGCCGAGATGAGTGCCTCCGAAATGCGTCGCTCCGCTGCCGAAGAGGCAACCGAGACCCGTCGGCGTGCCGCGGAAGAGGCTCAACGCAGCCGTCAACAGGCCGCCAGCGAAGCTCGGGAGCACGTCTCGCGAGTAGGCGATGCGGTTGCAGCGATGAGCGAGCGGATCGAGGCCACCGAACGCGAACTAGCAACCGTGCTTGACGCCCTACGTACCGGAACCGGCAGGGTTCGGGCCGACCTGACTAGGCTCGAAAGCGAAGTAGGCGCGCTGCGTGATGGCGGTCGCTCTGAAGAAGACGCATCCCAGGAGCCCGTTGAGATAGCCCAACAACCTCAAGAAGTCACTGCGCGCTATCTCCCAGACCGCGGCGATCTCGACACGGACCCGGGTCTAGCCGCTGACTCCCCGCCAATCCAAGAAGATGAGCCGTTGCCTGAGGGTGACCAAGATGTTGATACTGGTCCCACGAGCGACGATGAGGAGGGGGCGCGCTTAGTAGCGCTCGATATGGCCCTCAATGGGACTCCGCGTGAGGAGACCGACGCATACCTCGCCGCTCACTACTCTGTCGCTGACCGCAGCGCGCTGCTCGACGACGTTTACGCGAGCCTGGACTAGAAAACTAGATCGGGCCCGCTGATGCGGACCCGATCTGTTGTTTTTGTCTCCTTTGCGGGAGCACGCTTCGAACGAGATGTCTGGGGGTCTGGATTGACTTCTAATTCGATCTTCACAGACACAAACTCTAAAACCGGGCTCTGATTACACACCAGTAGCGAGGTTTTGCTCAATCTTTACTAAGAGCCCAAACCCGTCCGTCGCTACGATCTCTAGTTAGATGGCCAAACACGATCAGATCGTCGTCTCCGGCGCGCGAGAGCACAACCTCAAAGACATCACGATCTCGATACCACGTGACGCACTTGTGGTGATTACGGGCCTCTCTGGCTCGGGAAAGTCGTCTTTAGCCTTCGACACGATCTATGCCGAAGGGCAACGGCGTTATGTCGAATCTCTTTCGGCCTACGCACGCCAGTTTCTCGGGCAGATGGATAAGCCCGACGTAGATTCGATAGAGGGCCTCTCTCCAGCTATCTCTATCGACCAGAAGACCACCTCTCGTAATCCCCGCTCTACCGTCGGCACCGTTACTGAGATATATGACTATCTGCGTCTGTTGTGGTCGCGGATCGGTAAGCCTCACTGTCACATCTGCTTCAAG
Organism: Solirubrobacterales bacterium; assembly: GCA_947474595.1. GTDB lineage: Bacteria > Actinomycetota > Thermoleophilia > Solirubrobacterales > Solirubrobacteraceae > CANJIV01. Next base: position 38,872 of record CANJIV010000008.1, on the reverse strand, counting down.
CCGATCGCCGGCCAGTCGGCCGAGCAGATAATTGACCACGTCATGATGCTTGAGAAAGGGGTCCGTTTCATGGTGCTGGCCCCAGTCGTGCGCGGGCGTAAGGGGGAGTACGGGAAGCTGTTGGAAGAGCTCGGGGCTGAGGGGTTCACCCGTATTAAGGTCGATGGCGATCTGCGCATGCTCGAAGAGGAGATCGTCTTAGACAAGAAGTACAAACACGATATTTCAGTTGTCGTCGATCGCCTGGTAATGGGCACCGATCTACGCAAACGCCTTGCCGACTCGATAGAAACCGCGGTCGCCTTGGCTGACGGGATGGTGGAGATTGAGATCGTCGATGAAGAGCGCACGATGCTCTTTTCTGAGAAGTTCGCCTGTCCCGACCACGGGGCGGGAATCGCAGAGCTCGAGCCGCGCATCTTCTCCTTTAACTCGCCGCACGGTGCCTGCGAGCGCTGCACCGGGCTGGGATCTCAGATGGAGGTCGACCCCGAGCTAATTATTCCGGACCCTTCGCTCTCAATCGCTCAAGGCGCGATCCTGCCGTGGTCGTCGAGCTCATCCAACTACTACGAGGAGATTACGGCGGCGATCGCTCAACGGTATGAGATAGACCTCGATGCCCCGTGGGAGTCGCTAAGCGACGAGCAGCGAAACCTTTTCCTTGAGGGAACTGATGGCGATCAGGTTTATATCTCCTACCGCAACCGTTTCGGGCGAGACCGCTCCTACATGACCAAGTTTGACGGCATCATCTCCAACCTAGAACGTCGCTACCGCGAAACCGATTCGGATTGGTCGCGCGAGAAGATTGAGGAGTACATGTCTGTGCGCCCGTGCCCTGCGTGCGCCGGGGCGCGTCTCAAGCCAGAGTCGCGGGCCGTGACCGTTGCCGGAGTGGCGATCCACGAGTTCACGGCGCTCTCGGTCGGCTCGGCGCTGGAGTGGCTGGCCGAGGTAGAGCTATCTCAGAGCGATCGCCAGATCGCGACCTTAATTCTTCGCGAAATCGACGAGCGGTTGAACTTCCTCGAAAACGTTGGTGTGGGATACCTCTCGATGGACCGGGCGTCGGCGACGTTATCGGGCGGGGAGGCTCAACGAATCCGTCTTGCAACCCAGATCGGCTCCTCGTTGGTAGGGGTGCTCTATATCCTCGACGAGCCGTCGATTGGCCTCCATCAGCGAGACAACGAACGCCTGATTGGAACGCTCGAGCGGCTGCGCGACATCGGCAACACGGTGATCGTGGTTGAACACGATGAGGGGACCATGCGCGCGGCTGACCATGTCATCGATATGGGGCCTGGAGCAGGCGAGCACGGCGGATACGTGGTAGCAGAAGGGACCGCAGCACAGGTACAAGCCGTCCCTGAATCTCTAACCGGACAGTTTCTGGCGAGAACCCGTGTGATTGCCGTCCCTGGCGTCCGTCGTGAGCGTTCGGGCGAGATCGTGATCGAGGGGGTCACCCAGCACAATCTAAAGAACGTCGACGTCTGCATCCCCTTAGGCACCTTCTGCGCGGTCACGGGAGTGTCGGGCTCGGGTAAGTCCACCTTGGTCAACGAAGTGCTTCACAAGGCGGTTGCTAACCGGCTACACAGGGCAAAGAGTCGCCCTGGGTCTCACCGTCAGATTACGGGGCTAGAACAACTCGACAAGATCATTTCGGTCGACCAATCGCCGATCGGGCGCACTCCGCGATCAAACCCCGCTACCTATATAGGCCTCTTCGACCAAATCAGAGACCTCTTCTCCCAGACACAAGAGGCCAAGGCACGGGGCTATAAGCCGGGGCGATTCTCCTTCAACGTCAAGGGTGGTCGCTGCGAGGTCTGCCGAGGCGACGGGCAGATCAAGATAGAGATGCACTTCTTGCCCGACGTTTACGTGCAGTGCGAGCAGTGCCACGGCAAGCGCTACAACCGCGAGACGCTAGAGGTTCGCTTCAAAGGCAAAACGATCGCGGATGTCTTAGAGATGTCGGTTGAGGACGGGGTTGAGTTCTTCACCCATATCCCGCGGATCAAGCGCCGCCTACAGGCCCTCGACGACGTTGGGCTCAACTACATCCGTCTCGGTCAGCCGGCAACGACACTATCGGGCGGCGAAGCGCAACGAGTGAAGCTGGCGTCAGAGCTGTCTAAGGTTGCCACCGGCCGGACGCTCTACATTCTCGACGAGCCCACCACCGGCCTGCATTTCGCTGACATTCAGCGGTTACTCGAAGTTCTTCACCGGCTAGTCGACAGCGGGAATAGTGTTGTCGTGATCGAACACAACCTCGATGTGATTAAGACCGCCGATCACCTAGTCGACATGGGTCCCGAGGGTGGGGAAGAGGGGGGCTACGTCGTGGCGACGGGAACACCGGAAGAGATTGCAGCGTTAGAGGACTCATACACCGGCCTCTACCTGCGCGAGGCGCTAAAGCCAGTCCGCGCCAAACGCCCCAAGCGGGTCGCCAAGAGCCCAGCGGCCGCATAGGATCAGCTGTGGCCTGCTCACGAGCCAAGGTTTACCTGCAGAAGTGGCGATGGTATGAGCGAAATAGCCTTCCGTGGAACCGTCTGGCAATACACAGAGAGTTCATGCGGCGTGAGGCATTCGTGCGCTGGCCTGTGCACGGCGATGTCCTTGAGCTGTTGCGGTCGGGGCGCCTAGAGATTGGCAGTGGCACTCTTCTCGAGCCAAACGTCTGGCTCACCGCAGGAGCCAACGGCCGGATCAGAATCGGCAGCGGATCATTCCTCAACATCGCTGTAATGGTTGCCTCCGTCGAGTTGGTCGAGATTGGAGACAACGTGATGCTTGCCAACGGCTGCTTTGTGACTGACGGCAGCCACCGCTTTGACGACCCCAATATGCCAGTGCCGTGGCAAGGGTTTACGACCAAAGGGCCGACTCGGGTGGGCAACAACGTCTGGTGCGGGGCGAACGTTGTGATTACAAGTGGCGTCACCGTCGGCGAGCGGTCTGTGATCGGTGCCAACAGTGTCGTCACCACCGACATCCCAGCCTTCTCAATCGCTGCTGGAGCACCGGCTCGGGTGCTAAAAAAGATCGAGTACTAAAAACAAGAGTGCCGTCGTATTAGGAGCTCTTAATGGCCGGGAAGAGGTTAATGCGAAGACCGCGTAAAGCAACGATCACTGCCACCTTCTACCGTTCCTAGCCTCTAGCTCATAAAATCGTAGGCTCCGGTGTGATGTTCGGTGAGTCTCGCTCGGAACTGTTTGAGCTCCTCGGGGTCAATCGAGTAAGTGTGATCCTCGGTCGGAAAGCGCCCGGCCCTGACATCTTCTGCGTACTCGGTGACGCCCCCGACCATCTCATCGAGGATATTTCGGTAGCGCTTAACGAAGCGCGCGCCGTGGCCCTCGCGAATACCTAAAAGATCGTGGAAGACGAGAACTTGGCCGTCGGTAGAGGGGCCCGCTCCGATTCCGATCACGGGAATCTCCATCCGTTCCATCACTATCTCTGAGACGGCTGCGGGAATTGCTTCAAAGACGATTGAGAAGCAGCCGGCGGCCTGAAGATCGAGCGCATCAGTCCAAACGTCGGTTGCTCGCTGGGCAGTACGTCCCTGTGCCTTATATCCACCAAGCGCGGTTGCTGTTTGCGGAGTCAGCCCGATATGGCCCATCACTGGGATGCCAGCGCAGACGATCGCCCTCGCGCGCTGGACAGACGTGCCTCCGCCTTCAAGCTTGACGGCATCGCAGCCGCCTTCCTTAATGAACCGCTGTGAGGTGGCAATCGCCTGCTCGTCAGAAGATTCATAAGAGCCAAAAGGCAGGTCACATACTAAGAGCGGGGTCTTTAGGCCACGCCGCACGGCCTGTGTCAGCATCAGCATTTCATCGAGGCCAACCGGAACGGTGGTCTTGTAGCCGAGCACGGTCATCGCCCCAGAGTCGCCGACCAAGACGATGTCGACTCCAGCAGCCTCGGCAACTTGGGCCGATGGGTAGTCGTAGGCGGTGACCATGACGATCGGTTGACCGATCCGCTTTAGTTCGGCGATCTGGGGGAGCGTGACCGGCGGACGGTCGATCGCGCCAGGGTCATGCGGCGTGGGATGACTAGACATCTGGCTCCTTCACTCACGGTTGACGCCTTTTGGGGTCGCCACCTGGTGGTCTGTGCGGGCAAAACGACCCGCCTACCGGCAATGATACAGCCCAACGCACAGATCGCCCCTAAGAGCGCGGGATCAGAGTGACGTTGTCAATTAGACGAGTCGATCCCACCACGGCTGCCACGGCAAGCAGCGTGGGTCGGTCAATAACCGAAACCGCATTGAGGGTTTGGGGGCAAACAAGGCTCAAATACTCCGGCACAACACCGAAAGGCTCCATCGCTGTCAGTGCCGTAGTCAGAACCTTGACACCATCTATTTCGCCACCAGATACCGCTGATTGCGCAGCTTGAAGTGCCTTGTATAGGGCGACCGCTTGACTACGTTCGTCGGACGTGAGGTAGGTGTTGCGACTCGACAGAGCCAGCCCATCAAGCTCGCGTACAGTGGGACAGACCTCTAGGCGCACGGTTAGATCAAGGTCTTTGATCATGCGTCCCACGACGATCGCCTGCTGTGCATCTTTTTGCCCCATCAACAGGACATCGGGAGATGTCATATTCAGCAGCTTGGCGACGACCGTAGTCACGCCGTTGAAGTGAGCCGCTCCACGCTGCTGGCCTTCTAGGGGTTCGGTTAGCCCGGCGACCGAGATGGTGGTGGCAAACCCCGATGGGTAGACCTCCTGGGCAGTAGGAATGAAGAGGACGTCTGTGTTCGCACCGGCCGCTAACTGACTATCTCTTTGAGTGTCGCGTGGGTAGGCCTGGAAGTCCTCGCCAGCACCGAACTGGGTTGGATTGACAAAGATCGACACCACGGCGATGTCGGCGATCTCTTTTGCTTTAGCGATTAGTGAGAGGTGGCCGTCGTGAAGAGCTCCCATCGTCGGCACTAAGCCAACCGTGAGCTGGTCGCGCCGGTATCTCTCAAGGATGGTGCGCAGCTCCATAAGCGAAGTAACACTTTTCATAGCTAGTGAACCTTTGCAGCTAGATCGCGAGTGGCGCCCACGAGTAGATCAAACAGCGGTAGTAGCTCGGGCATGCGCTGCCCAATAGCCTCGCGCTGGTCAGCCACCGTAGCTTCGTCACCGCGAGCTACCGGGCCGGTCAGCGCGCGGGATGGCCCTAGCTCGATCCAATTCTCGACAGTCGCACGTACCAGCGGCCCTAGCGCCTCGCGATCGACCCCGGCGCTGCCAGCAAGATCTTCGGCGGCACTTTCGAGAGTAATGAGGAAGTTTGAGGCCATCGATGCCGCTGCGTGATAGGCGACCCGATCGCTCTCGGCTACCTCAATCGGTCGCATCCCCAGTTTTATGGCGAGTGAGCGCGCCGCGTTAAATCCACGGGAAGTCGTTGCAGCAATCGCGGCGCTACAGCCCTCAAAGACAGCGCCAGCCGCCGTGACTGTCATCAGTGGGTGAAGAGAGAAGCCTTCGTGGGGCAAGAGGGTTGTGAGCAAGGAGGCTCCGGAGCAGTGCCCTACTAGCGGACCGAGGGTGATTGCGCTGGCGGCGCTGTGAATCTGCTGATCAGGAACACAAAGCAGGACCAAGTCAGCTTCGGCGGGGTTAGCCCCGTACCCAAGTGGGCCATCGAGAGCTACTCCGGCCTCCCGCAGGGCCTTGGCAAGCGCCCTGCCCATACGCCCGTCGCCAACGATCGCTACCTGTTGAGCGGGTGTATTTAGACTAGGTTGCTGTTGCGCCATTAAAAAAGGGACGGATGAGGCGTAGAGGGACTCTGGTTTCTCGGTGAGCACGCTTGTGCGAGCAACGGGGGGATTCGATGATACCCGCGCCTAGCTCAAAGGCCCCAACGGCTACGATCGCTGCGATGGAGTCCCCAGAGCAGAGGCGTGAGGCGCTAAGCGATCTGTCGCGAGAGGCCCATGCGTGCGTCCGCTGCGCGCTGGCTAAAACTCGAACAACCGTGGTCTTTGGTTCTGGTGATCCCGATGCGGAGTTGATGTTCATCGGAGAGGCGCCCGGCAAGCGCGAAGACGAGGCTGGCACTCCCTTCATTGGAGCGGCAGGCAAGCTGCTCGACAAGCTGCTCGGGGAGATCGGAATGCAGCGCTCTGATGTTTTTGTGGCCAACGTGCTCAAGTGTCGCCCTCCCGATAACCGCGACCCGCGGCCGAGCGAGATCGAGGAGTGTTCAAGTTATCTGCACTCCCAGATATCCCTTATTGCTCCTCGCCTGATCTGCACCTTGGGCAACTTCTCAACAAAACTCCTGCGAGCCGACCCGACCGGCATCACTGAGCTACACGGAAGCCCAGAGGTGGTCTTGCTCGGCGGACACAGCGTCCGCCTCTATCCGGTCTTCCACCCTGCGGCCGCGCTCTATAAGCCGTCGGCTGTCGAGGTCATGCGGGCCGATTTTGCCCGGATCCCCGCACTCTTAAAGCTGCCGCTTCCCGATCCCCAAGAAGAAGAATTAAAAGCCCCTAGCCCGGCGGTAGAGGTGAAGCTGATCGAAGAGCCCGGCGGGCAGATCGGAATGTTCTAGGAGCTAATCGTTAATGCGGTCAATCAAGAAGGCCACGCGCACATGAGCGCGCCACTCGTCGAGATGCTCCCCGCGTAGGCCGGTTGACACGACATCGATGGCCTTAATGTTTCGCAGTGTTAACTGTGCCTCGCGCAACGCCTGTTGAACTGCATCGTCAGAGCTGACCTTTGAGCTACCCACTAGTTCGATGATCTTGACAACGCTCACGAGGCCTCCCTTAGCTGGACATACAGTGTCAACCGCCGAACCTAGCCTATAACGTCACTAAAATCGAGCGCGCTCGGCGATCGCGACTAAACACTCTCAGTCTCGCTTGGAAGGTCGTCATCATCTCCCGGGAAGGCAGTTGGAGGCTGACCTCGGTCGCTCGCGAACGCGGAGCCAAGCATCACAACCACCAGGAGGGCGTTGGTGGCCACGATGATCGCGGCCACCGAACTCAAGTTGTCGCCGCCTGCCAACAGGGCTACGGGTTCGGCGATTGCTGCTGCTGCCAAAAACCATACGAACCGCCAGTGATGGCGGGCGAATAGAAACTGCACCGAAAGATAGGAACACGCCAGAAGCGACATTGCCAAGCCCAGCCACGGTAGGGCGCCGGCTGCTAAGGGCGCCTTGCCGCCAAACACAGCTCGCAAGAGCGGCTCGGCGGCCACGGCGTAGACTGCAACCATCGGAATCGCCACTAGAGCGAGCATCCCGAGGGTACGCAGCAAGAGGTAACGCATATCCCTGCCGGCCGCTATGCCCCGCGTCGCCTCAGGGAGCAGAAATAGGCCGAGTCCGATGGAGACCCAGACGATCCCTTTGGCGGCTATCGAGGCGACGGCATAGGCCCCTGAGTCGTCGCTTGAGAGCGTGTGTCCCACTACAACGACATCGACATTCTGCACAACCGCAAAAAGTGTCAAAGCGATGATCGGAACCCTGTTAGTCGAGACTAGGTGGCGAAGCTTGCTCAACGCTGGAGTCCCGGCGGGCCGCCCAAGTCGGCGATGAAGCACCAACTGCAAGGCCAAGGCCATCGCCACAACAGCTAGCGCCGTACCGGCGAAGGCCCCCGTGACGGCTCCTCCGGCGGCGATAAGGGCCAGCCCGAGGGCTAGGCGAACTATCTGTTCTCCAACTAGGCTGATCCCCACAGGACGGTAGCTTCTAAGCCCCTGGAGCACCCCGCGTTGAACAGCGACAACCATGAATAGGGCGCCTGTTGGCAGAACAAGTGCCGCCCCCCAAACCTGGTTGACGCTCATCGCTTGGGCCAGCTGGACGCGAAGCAGGATCGAGCCAACTGTCACCGCGACGAAGATCACAAGTAGCCCGCGGATCCATCGTCTTAGAGTCGCTGCGCACTGAGCATCGTGGCCCATGCGGCCCAACGCAGCCTCACGGACTGTTGCGACCTGAAGGGCCGAGCCTGGTACCAAGATAATCACCAAGATCGCGAACATACGGGCCAAGGAACCGTAATCAACAGTGCCCAACTCCCGAGCGAAGGTGACGGTAAGCCCTAGGGCAAAGACGGTCGCAATAATCTGGGCCGCCGCGAGGCCTGCCGCTTTAGCCATATCCGTATCGCGCAGGGGCGTCTTCGCACTCACCGCGCGGACGGTAGCCGATAACAGCCGAAGTCGTACGGCTTGCCAGCGCACGTGCGCGGGCGCTTTGACTAATATGCTCAGTTATGGGTTTTAAACGCACTACGGCACTTCTAGCTGCATCTTTGATTTTCGCATTCCCCGGCATCGCCGCTGCTCAGAGCGCAGGCGATGACCAGTACTCCGATCCGTTTGCCGGACAGGATGGCCCAACCTCCACAGCGCCATCGACCACTAGTGGCTCCGGCGACACCGATAGCGACAGCTCCGCCGGGGTTATCAGCGAATCCGGGGTTATCAGCGAATCAAAGCCGTTAGTAGAGCCGCGGGCCAGGGCGGCCGATGAGAGCAGTCAGCTCGCCTACACCGGCTCGGAGACGTGGTTGATAGCGCTTGGTGGCGCAGGACTAGTGCTGGCCGGCGTTGGGGTCCGCTTACGCCTGCGCAGCCCAGGTGCCTGACCTAGTCCACCAAACCGAAGGGCCAGGCCAGACCGAGGCCCTAGCCGCCGAGCTAACCGACCGGCTGCGACCCGGCGACGTGGTGCTTCTTTTTGGCGAGGTAGGGAGTGGAAAGACGACTTTTGTTCGCGGCGCCTGTCGTGCGCTGGGCATCGCAGGACCAGTGACTAGCCCGACCTTCACGATTGGACAGCGCTACGACAACGCCTCGGTCTCAGTCTCGCACCTTGACCTTTACCGCCTCGGGGCAGGGGGAGAGGAAGACCCCTCTCTACTGGCCGACTATCTCACTAGCGACGCGATTGCCTTTGTCGAATGGCCGACCGCAGTGGGGACCCAAATGGAGCTTGAGAACGTTGTTATGCGGTTGGAGTTCGAACACCTAGGCGGTGATCGCAGGCGGATTACCGTCCTCTAGCGGTCGCCGCGCCGCAGTGATCGCCATGATTGTCGGATGCCAGCGCTGACCGTACTCGGATTCGACACTGCTACCGCCGCTACCGTGGCGGGCCTAACTTTCAACGGACAGTCATTCGAGCGTCGAGACGATCCCGCAGTGGGGGCGCGGCCAGGCCATGCAACCCGCCTGTTGAGTTTGATTGAGGACCTCTTTAAGGACGGGGGGGTTGGTTGGAAAGATATCGACAGAGTGGCCATAGGAGTTGGGCCTGGCTCGTTCACCGGCCTGCGGATCGGCGTAGCTACCGCTCGCGCACTGGCACAAGCTAGAGGTTTGCCGATCGCCCCAGTCTCGACATTGCGCGCCCTAGCCGCTGGCGCACTAGAGGGTATCTCGCCAATCGAGGGCATCTCACTCAGGCCAGTTGCCGCGATCATTGACGCACGCCGAGGGGAGATCTTCGCGGGCGTGTGGGAGGGCGAAGCTACCCTGCTGGCCCCACAGGCAGTTGCCCCCGATGATTTTTGTCAGACACTCCGCCAGCTCGGATGCGAGCCGACAGCCGTCGGCGACGGTGCGGTGCGCTACCGATCCATGCTCGAAGCAGCAGGTGCGCTGATAGCTGCCGACGAGGCGAGCGAACATCGAGTCAGCGGGCCAGCAATCTGCGAGTTAGGCGCCCGGGGCGACTTGGTATCTCTCGATAAGGTGATCCCTAACTACCTGCGCCAGCCAGATGCCGAAATCTCGCTAAAAAGCTAATGAACACCGTCTCCAGTCTCCGTCGCCTCAGCTATGCCGACCTCCCTTACGTGATCGCAATCGAGCGACGTTCATTCCCGACGCCATGGTCGCTTGCGATGTTCGTACTGGAGCTGTCGAAGGCCGGCGGAGTCTGTCTAGCAGCGACCGACGCCAGCTCAGGGGAGTTAGTCGGCTACACGATCTGCTCACGCTACGACACCGTCTGGCACATCATGAATATCTCAGTAGACCCTGACCACCGCCGCACGGGGGTAGCTTCGGCGATGCTTAGTCACCTCCTATCAGAGCTCGGAGATGACGCTCAGTACACGCTTGAAGTCCGGATCTCTAACGCCCCTGCGATCTCTCTCTATGAGAGCTTCGGTTTCCGCAGCGCGGGGCTGCGTCACCGCTACTACCAAGACAATGGCGAGGACGCGATCATTATGTGGAGGACCCCCGCGACTCTCTCTAATGACGGCGACCCTCTCGCCGACGTGCCTGGGGTAGAGAGGTCGAAGAAGTGATCCTCGCGCTAGAGACCAGCTGTGATGACACCTGTGCGGCGGTCGTCACCGACGGCGGTGTAATTAGATCTAACGTGATCTCGTCCCAAGGGATTCACGACCGCTTTGGCGGCGTCGTCCCCGAGATAGCCTCTCGACACCACTTAGAGTTGGTCAATGCAGTTGTCGACGAAGCTCTACACAAGGCAGAAGTCACCCTCGATGACGTAACCCTAGTCGCCGCGACTCAAGGCCCAGGCTTAATAGGAGCGCTGCTAGTTGGCCTAGTGACAGCCAAATCGATCGCTAGCTCGCGCGAGCTACCTTTAGCTGCTGTCGACCACCTCCACGGACACATCGCAGCAGTATTTCTAGAGCCACAGCCCTTCGAGCCCCCATTTGTTGCCTTGATCGTCAGCGGCGGCCACACGCTCCTCGTAGATGTCACGGGTCCGCGGGAGTTCGCGCTATTGGGGCAGACGCTCGATGACGCTGGCGGAGAGGCCTTTGACAAAGGTGCTCGCATGCTTGGTCTTGGTTATCCAGGAGGAGCGGCACTCGAACGGCTCGCCCAGGATGGCGATCCGAATGCATTTAGCTTTCCAACCGCCAAGGGAGTTAAGGGATGTGACTTCTCTTTCGCTGGAGTCAAGACGGCCCTGCTTTACGCGATCCGTGACCTCGGGGAGAAGGAGGCAGACCGCCGCCGCGCCGATCTGGCTGCCTCCTACCAAAGCGCGATAGTCGAGGCACTTGTTCAACGTGCCCAGCGGGCGCTAGATAAAACCGGTCGCGCAAGACTGGCGCTAGGTGGGGGGGTCGCCGCCAACGGTGCGTTGAGGGGGCGCCTGGAGGCTCTGGCGGTAGATCTTGGAATTCCACCGCGAGAGCTGTGTACCGACAACGCAGCGATGATCGCCTCCGCAGCACGCTCAGTGGAGCCTCTCGCCTTTCCGATGTACCTTGACCTTGATGTCTATCCCACTGGCGCTAAGGGGCTCTAAGCAGATGACGGATGTGATCCTTTACACAAAGCCTGGCTGTCATCTCTGCGACGACGCCCGCGTTGTGCTTGACCGCGTCAGGGTTGACCTGCCATTTGGGCTACTTGAAGTCGATATCAACTCTGACGAGGCGCTCTTTAGTGCCTATTTCGACCGTATTCCGGTGCTTAGAATCGATGGCGAAGATATCTTTGAGCTGTTCGTGGCTGAGTCGGATTTACGTAACCACCTAAAATCTCTTTAGATGAGCACGCACGAGACGATCCAGCCTTTAAGCGATGGCCCCAAACCATCTAAGCGCCTCTCGCTCGGGGTTGCGTCGCGACTATCACGCTACCTTCAAGTTCTCACTCAGGCTAAGAAGATGGGCATTAAGACGATCTCCTCTCAGGAGATAGCCGACTACACACATATAAACTCAACCCAGATTCGCCGAGATCTCTCTGGCTTTGGGAAGTTTGGCAAGCGCGGGGTTGGTTATAGCGTCGAGTCCCTAACCGCCCAAATACGCAGAATCCTCCACACTGGGAGCGAGCGAAATATCGCACTCTTCGGTGCGGGATATCTCGGGACCGCGATCGCAACATCAGATATTTTTGCCGACCACGGCTTTCAGATAGTCGCCGTTTTTGATTCTGACATCGCGAAGATCGGATCTAAGGTTGGTCCTCACCTTGTGCGTAAGGCTGACAATCTGTCCACAATCGTTAATGACGAAGAGATAGTTGTGGCGGTTCTTGCAGTCCCTAACGAGGCCGCTCAGGCGCTCGCCGACAGACTTGTCGAGGCCGGCATTACGATCATCTTCAACTACTCAGGTGCACTGATCCAGACACCTTCGGCTGTAACCGTCCACACTTCGAGCCCAGCAGTCGACCTTCTCTACGCTCTTTACTTCTATCTTGCCTAACCGCCAGCACACCTTTTGACCTTAGATCTCACCAGCGCAGCCGCCGCCTTTGAAGGGTCAGAAGACTTCACGGTCGGACTCGAAGAGGAGTTCGCCTTGCTCGACCCAGAGACCCTCTCGATGGTTGCCCGTTATGAGGATTTGCGCCAAGCGGCAGAGGCAGACCCCTTATTGGGGCCGTCTGTTGCCGGCGAATTAATCGCATCCGAGATCGAGATCCGTTCAGGGCGTGGCAAAGATCTAAGCGAAGCTATCTCGCTCCAGCGCGAATACCGTCGCCGGCTTTTCTCAGTGGCCGAGAGCCTGGGCCTCTCGTTGGGCTCAACTGGCACTCATCCTTGGTCTGACTATCGCGATCAGCAGATCATCGATACAGAGCACTATCAGCGAGTTCAAGACAGTCTGCGCTACGTCGCTTGGCGTAACAACACCTTCTCTATGCACGTACACGTCGGCATCAATGGGGCAGACCGCGCGATCGCCGTCTGTGACCGACTGCGCCCCGTCTTGCCGCTGCTACTAGCGATCTCTGCCAACTCTCCATTTCTTGATGGGCGTGACTCCGGGCTGCAGTCGGCGCGCACTCAAACCTTCACTAAAAGCTTTCCCCGCTGCGGCGTCCCTGAGGCCTTTCAAACCTGGGCGTCCTTCGCCGACTATGTGGAGTTCTTAGTCAAGACCAACTCGATCGTCGAGTTCACTCAGGTCTGGTGGTCAGTTCGCCCTCATATCTCCTTCGGGACGGTGGAGGTGCGTATCTGCGACGCACAGAGCACTGCGGCCGAGTCAGAGGCCTTGGCCGCGTTGGTAGTCGCATGTGTCGCCCAAGCCAGCCGTGACTACGACGAAGGTCGCCCAGCGCCGCCATTGCTCGGAGGAGGGGCCGATCTTTCAGGCTCTCTGATCGAAGAGAACATGTGGCGGGCTATTCGCTACGGGCTGTCGGGCAAGATGATCGACTTCGGATCCGGTCAAGAGTTTGCCTGTGCGCACTTGGTCGGCCGACTGCTTGACTGGACTGCCCCGATGCGAGGCGAGCTAGGAATTACCCCATCTTTCCCCGAGCTCAACGGAGCCGGACGCCAACGAGCGATGATCGAGGCAGGGCTTAGCATGCAAGAGATCTACAGCTCCGTCGTGGCCGAGACAAGAACAAGCTATAGCCAGGAGATGACGCTATGAACCAGCCCCCAGCCCCGGACCAAGAGCTCAGTGAAGAGGAGATGCGCGCCGCACTCGAAGAGGAGATGCGCCGAATCACCGTCGACGATCTCCTGATTCAGACGGTTGTCTCACTTATTAACCTTGCAGGACGCAAGGCGGGCCTCGCACCAGGCTCAGAAGATGAGCGCGACCTCGTACAAGTTCACTCTGCGATTGAAGGCTGCCGGGCCTTGGTGCCGCTACTTGAGGCACGCCACGGAGATCAGCTGGGTCCGATTCGCGATGCCCTATCCCAGCTGCAGATGGCTTACGCGCAGATGGCGACAGCGGCGGGTACGCCACCAATCCAGAGCAGTGGCGCGGGGCCGACACCACCGACTAGTCCCCCAGCCGCCCCACAAACGCCTAGTAATCCACCGCCCCAGCAGCCCAGCCGGCTGTGGATTCCAGGTCAGTAACAGGCCGCGGGCCGCGCAGAATTCTCCTGATAGGAAGCCTGCCAAACCAGCGAGACCGCGCCACAGTGGCCTTCGAGGGTAGACTTCCGCGCGCCTTACCCGATGCACGCGCTCTGGCGTGGAGAAGCGTCGGTTGTCAATGCGGCTGGACACGGTGTCCTGAATCCCGCGCCATAAAAAACTTCAAAGGACCGAGACCTTGAGTAATTTTCTTAACGACCATGGGGTCGTAGTAGCTCTAGTATGCGCCGGTGTAGCAGTTCTCTACGGAGCCGTTACATCACGTTCGTTGCTGGCTCTATCTCCAGGCAACGAAAAGATGCGCTCGATCTCCGCAGCCGTTCAGGAGGGCGCTCGCGCCTACCTAAACCGTCAATACCGGACGATTGCGATCGTTGGCGTCGTGCTTTTCGTCGCCCTGATTTTCATCCAAAACATCGACGTGGCGATCGGTTTTGCAATTGGTGGGCTGTTCTCGGCAGCCGCTGGCTACATTGGGATGAACGTCTCGGTTCGGGCGAATGCCCGTGTTGCCGAATCGGCTCGCGATGGCATTGCCCCTGCGCTCTCGGTGGCATTCCGCTCCGGAGCCGTTACGGGAATGCTCGTTGTCGGCCTCGCCCTGATTGGTGTGGCTGGTTACTACGGAGTACTGACCGCCTTCTTTGACAAGTCCGATAAGGAGGCAATCGATGCTCTGATCGGCCTTGGCTTCGGTGGCTCGCTGATCTCGGTCTTCGCACGCCTTGGCGGCGGCATCTTCACAAAGGGCGCTGACGTCGGCGCCGACCTCGTCGGCAAGATTGAGGCTGGCATCCCCGAAGATGATCCGCGCAACCCAGCTGTCATCGCCGACAACGTCGGTGACAACGTCGGTGACTGCGCCGGCATGGCCGCCGACCTCTTTGAGACCTACGCTGTGACCGCCGTAGCGGTCATGTTGCTCGGCGTCCTAACCTTCCAAGAGCAGTCCTCAGTAGCGCTCTATCCACTCGTGCTCGGCGGTGTCTCGATCATCGCCTCGGTGATCGGCACCTACGCGGTCCGCTCAGCGTCTGGCAATGTGGAACGCGCCCTCTACCAAGGACTAGCCGTCTCGGGAGTGCTTGCCGCAATTGCTTTCTACCCGGTCACCTTCTGGCTGATGGATGACGTCAACCTCAAGCTCGTCGGTGACACCGTTACTGGTCCGACTGCGACTGACTTCTACCTCTGCTCACTGATTGGGCTAGGTATTACCGCAGCGCTCTTCGTGATCACTGACTACTACACCTCAACGCGTTTCGCACCAGTCCGCAAGACCGCGAAGGCATCTGAGACCGGTCACGCGACCAACATCATTCAAGGGCTTGCACAAGGCTTTCAGGCCACAGCCGCACCGGCCTTGGTTCTTGCTGCTGGCATCTTCGGCGCCAATGAACTCGCCGGGATCTACGGCATCGGCGTCGCGGTGATGGCACAACTCTCGCTAACCGGCTTGATTGTTGCTCTAGACGCATTCGGCCCAGTCACCGATAACGCCGGCGGGATCGCCGAAATGGCCGACCTTCCCGAGGAGGTTCGCAAAGTTACCGACCAGCTTGATGCTGTCGGTAACACGACTAAGGCTGTGACCAAGGGATACGCAATCGGTTCGGCAGCACTCGCCGCACTTGTTCTCTTTGCTGCCTTTAAGATCGAGCTCGAAGCTGAGCTTGGCAAGGGTGTGCGCTTCGTGCTCGATGACCCAGACGTCCTGATCGGACTACTAATCGGCGGCATGATGGTCTACCTCTTCGCCGCGATGTCGATGGAGGCAGTCGGCCGCGCTGGAGCAGCGGTTGTCGAAGAAGTCCGCCGACAGTTCCGCGAGAAGCCAGGAATCATGGACGGCACCGACACGCCTGACTACGCGACTTGCGTAGACATCGTGACTAAGTCAGCACAACGCGAGATGATCGTTCCCGCGTTGATCCCGATCTTGATCCCGGTCATCGTTGGCGTGCTCAGCTACACGGCGCTTGGCGGACTGCTGATCGGCGTGATCGTCGTTGGTCTCTTCATGGCCGTATCGATGACCTCTGGTGGCGGCGCTTGGGATAACTCCAAGAAGCTGATTGAAGACGGAGCCTTCGGCGGCAAGGGTTCCCTAGCCCACGAGGCTTCGATCACAGGCGATACGGTCGGCGATCCATACAAGGACACCGCTGGCCCAGCGATCAACCCGATGATCAAGGTGGCCAATATCGTCGCCATCCTGATCATTCCATTGATCGCCTAAGGCGCTAGAGATGGGTCCCGGGGCCGGGGACGGTTCCGGGACTTTCCGAGCTGGCGCCTAGACTGTCTTACGGCAATGGCTCAACGTCGTCTTGAAGGTCTCCAGCGAGTGCTGGGGGTCAACGCGCTTTTCTCTACGGCCTACGGGAACGTGGGGTCGTCGATCTATTACGCGCTGGGCCTCGTGGCCTCTCTGGCCCTCGGGCTCACGCCGGTCGTCTTCCTACTTACTGGATTCATTTTTTACCTAACGGCGGCCACATACGCTGAAGCCACCGCGATGTACCCCGAGGCCGGCGGTTCATCAAGCTTTGCCCGCCACGCCTTTAACGAGTTCTGGTCGTTCTTTGCCGCATGGGGCCAGATGCTCAACTACGTGATCACGATTGCGATTTCGGCTTTCTTCGTGCCTCACTACATCGGCGGGCTCTTCTGGGAGCCTCTGAGGTCCTCGCCCGCCGACATCTTCTTCGGGATCGGCGTAATTGTTGTGCTCTGCGCGATTAACGTCTTTGGCGCCAAGGAGTCAGCGGGGATCAACATCTTCCTTGCAGTGACCGACTTCCTCACGCAACTGCTGCTGGTGATTGTGGGTCTGGTCTTAGTCTTCTCGCCCGACACCTTGATCAACAATGTTCAGCTTGGAGTCGCTCCGACTTGGCGCGATTTCCTTGTTGCGATTCCAGTCGGGATGATCGCCTACACCGGGATCGAGACGATCTCGAATATGGCAGAGGAGGCTAAGGATGAGGCCAAGACGATTCCTGCGGCGATCAAGCGAGTAGTAATTGCCGTCTTTGCGATCTATGCGCTCCTACCGGCGATCGCCCTCTCGGCGCTGCCGGTCAAATGTGTGGACGGCAAGTGTCAGACCTTGCTTGGGCTCTCTGAGGCTGACGGCGGCTACGCGGGCGACCCGATCCTCGGAGTTGTCAAGCAGCTTGACCTCGGGGCCTTGCAGTCGGCCGCTGAGATCTACGTCGGCATTCTTGCCGCCACGATTCTCTTTATCGCCGCTAACGCAGGGATCATTGGTGTCTCGCGGCTTGTCTATTCGATGGGTCTGCACCGCCAGTTACCCGATCAACTACGCCAGCTACACCCGAAGTTCGGGACCCCGTGGGTCGGGATCATCCTCTTCGGCGGCTTAGCCTGCGTCGCACTGATTCCAGGTCAAGCTGAGTTTCTGGGCAACATGTACGCCTTTGGGGCGATGCTCTCTTTCACGATCGCCCACGCCGCGGTCGTAGCCATGCGCCTAAAGGATCCCGATCGCAACCGTCCATATCGCGGCCCCGGAACAATTAAGTTTGCAGGGAAGCGACTACCGACGTTCGCGGTCGTCGGCGGATTAGCGACAGGTCTTGCATGGCTAACGGTGACCCTGCTACACCTCGATGTAGCGGCAGCAGGGTTCATCTGGCTGACATTGGGAGTAGGCGTCTACTGGCTCTACCGGCGCAGCCAAGGCCTTGATCTAACGACCACGGTCAAGCTACATGTTGCGGCCCCGGTCGTCGACCATGAGGCCGAATATGACTCCGTGTTAGTTGCATACGAGGGCGGCGTCTTTGTCTCCGAGACGATGGCGACGGCCGTAAAAGTAGCCGCCAGACGCAAGCGCGCAATCTACGTGCTCGTCACAATTCCCGTTCCAAATACCAGCCCGATAGACGCTTCGATGCCTGAGCAAGAGGCAGCAGCCCAATCGGTCGTTGAGCAGGCCAAGCTGCTCGGGGGTCGACAGGTCTCAGGGCGTTGGGAGAAGGTCAGAGTTGGACAGAGTGGTCGCCGTATCGTCGACGAGGCTCGTGAGCTTCAAGCCACCGCGATCGTTCTCGCACTTCCGCGACGATCTCCGGGTCAGTCGCTTTTCGGAAAGACTCTTGAGACCGTCTTAGCAGCCCGGCCGTGCAGGGTCATCATCGAATCTCCGGCTGCTAGTACAACCACACTCCCGACGTCGGTCACCCAAAGGACTCACACCACCGAGGAGCCTGATGCCCAAGAGTGACCCCAAGCAGTTCCAACGCGCGTCAACGAGAGTTCTTTCGATTGCGATGGTCTTGATTGGAATCGTCTTGATGATCTCGACGCTGGTCCGCGGTGGCGGCCTCTTCAGTACGGGCGTGATCTTTGGACTTCTCTTCATCGCTGCTGGAGTCGCCCGACTGTTCCTGCTAGGGAAGCGCAACAGTGGCTGATCCTCGCTCGGCTCGCTCACAGGCCAGCGCACTTGGCCAACGGGTAATCCGTCGTGGCCTCGGGGCACCCGCGCTGTTTGCGATTGCCTACGGCACCGCTGCAAGCGCCGTCTACTTTTCGCTAGGCGTGATCGCAGACAACGCGCTGGGCCTAACCCCACTGGTCTTCCTTGGTGCAGCACTGTTCTTCGTGCTCTGTCAGATGACTTATGTCGAAGGGGCCTCGATGCGCCAAGAGGCCACCGGCTCATCAGCTTTTGCTCGGTATGCCTTTAATGAGCTCTGGAGCTTTGTCGCTGGTTGGGCGCTGTTGCTCGATTACGTCATTTTGATCGCGATCACGACCCTGACCGCGACGAACTACATCGCGGCATTCATCCCAGAGATCGGGGAAGGCGCGCTAGAGGTAGTCGTAGCGATCGGCTTGATCGCTCTGATTGCAGCCTCAAATATCCGCGGACTTACCGCGTCGCGGTTCAATCGGATTGCCGTGCTAGCTGTGGTTGACCTTTTGGTTCAACTGCTACTGATCGTGCTTGGGCTCGCACTTGTGTTTAACGTCGGCGACCTTGTTGATCCAATCCAGCTCGGCAGCTCACCTAGCTGGTCGGGTGTAATTTTTGGGCTGACAATCGCCGCCGCGCCCTTCATCGCCTTGGAGTCTGGGTCGGGATTGGCTGGGGAGCTGAGGGTCCGACGTCAGGCTCTGCGCCACCTAATCGTGACGCGCAACCTATCGGTGGTAGTCATCTACTTTGGGATTGCGGTGGTCGCGCTATGCGCCCTGCCGGTCGTCAACGGCAAGACGGGTCTGGGCGCGCCTGGGGTAGTCGACGCGCCGCTCCTTGGGGTGGTCGGCGCGCTAGATCCAGGCGCCTGGTGGTCAGACCCTTTGCGCTACCTAGTCGCAATCACTGGGGCGCTCGTGCTTGTCATCGGCGCCCAGTCAGCGATGCTTGGGCTCTCGCGGCTGACATATTCGCTCTCTACTAACCGCCAGATCCCAAGTGCGGCCGGACGACTGCACAGCACTAGGGCTACCCCATACGTGGCGATAATGATCGCCGCCGTGTTGGCCTCGGCGCTCATCATGCCGCTTAACCTGAGCTTCCTGATCGGGATCTTCGCTTACGGTGCGATGCTAGCTTTCACAATCGCCCATCTCTCAATCTGCGTCTTGCGCTACCGCGATCCCGACCGTCACCGCCCTTATCGAATGCCGTTCTCTGTTCGCATCGCAGGTGGCGATCTGCCGATACCTGCGGCCCTAGGGTTCCTGCTGTCGCTCGGCGGCTGGATCAGTGTCATCGTCCTTCATAAGGCGGGCTACGTCGGCACGGGATGGATGATATTTGGCCTTCTTCTGTATGTGGTCTACCGCAAACGCCAGGGCACGCCAATCTTGCGTCGGGTGTCGGTCCCTGAGGCTGCCTTGCGTCATCAGGCCACAGAGGTCGAGTACGGTCGAATTTTGGTCCCGCTCCTAGGTACAACCCTCGACGACGACATCGTGGGCACTGCAGGGCGCTTGGCGGCCGTTGATGTCGACGATGAAGACCTTGAAGATGAGGGCGCCGGCGGGGCGACCATCGAAGCGCTGTGGGTCTTTGAGGTCCCAATGTCGCTGCCTATCGACGCGCCTATGCCTGACGCACAGTTCAAGGCCGCTCGGCGCGCTCTCGCTAGGGCTAAGGCGGTCGGAGAGGAGTATGAAGGGGTCACCGTCGCGACAACTACAGTTCGCGCGCGGCGAACAGGGCAGGCGATCGTTGACGAGGCGCGCCGGCGCGGTGTTGAGGTGATCGTTATGGCCGCCGAAGAGCCGTCGAAGGTGCGAGCTGGAGCGCTTCTAGGGGGCCGAGGCGGTCCGCTGGAGAACTTCGGCGGGGACATCACTCGCTACGTCGTTAACAAGGCTCCGTGCCGAGTGATTCTCACTGCACCCGGCGTTAGCATCCAACCGGCTAAGGACGGCGACGTCGATACGCAGAGCTTGCCGCCAATCGCGTAAAGTCTCTGTCATGTTCGTAATCATCGTAGGAGCGGGCCGAGTTGGCGCGACAATTGCCAAGCGGATGCTCGCAGAGGGCCATCAGGTTTCGGTTATCGACGAGGACCCGCTTTCGCTGGAGAAGCTTGAGATTGGTCTCTCGGAGAGTTGGGAGGATGCGGGCGGACGCTTTACGCTCGGGACCGCTCTAGAGGTTGAGGCGCTGCTGGCAGGAGGAATTGAGAGCGCCGACGTCCTCTGCTGCACGACCAACGGCGATAACACCAACCTTGTCGTAGCCCAGATCGCTCAGAAGCGCTTCAACGTGGCTAAGGTGATCGTTCGAGTACTAGACCCCGGTCGAGCCGAGTGGTATGGCCGCCAGGGGCTGCACACGATCTGTCCGACTCAGCACGCGATTGAGATGATCGAAGAGGCGGTGCTTGCGCTGTGATTTGCTGCCAAGAGATGGAGGCCTGCTCTTGTATGTGATTATCGCTGGCGCTGGCAAGGTCGGCTGGAGCCTTACCCGTGAGCTGATTGATAAGGGCCATGAGGTCACCCTCTTGGAGGGTAGGCGTTCGCGCTATCTCCAAGTAGAGCAAGAACTCGAACACCGCATCCAGTACGGCGATGCGACCGAGCTGTGGGTCCTTGAGCGCGCTGGCATAGCCCGAGCAGATCTCACGATCGCTGTGACCGGCGATGACGAAGACAACATTCTGATCTGCCAAATGGCCCGCGATAAGTACCTCTGCGAACGGATCGTTGCGCGCGTCAACAACCCACGTAATCTTCAGCATTTCAAGCTCCTTGGCATCGAGCCAGCGGTCTCGGCAACTGACCTGATCCTGCGGTTGATCGAGCATGAAGTGCCTGACTATGGACTCGTCCACCTCCTTGACCTCGCTGGAGATCGGCTAGAGATCATCGAGATGACGGTCGCTGAAAACGCTCCGGCCGCTGGCTCGCAGGTCGGTGATGTTCAGATGCCGGAGGGAAGCCTGATCATTTCGATCTTGCGTGAAGGCGGAGGGTTCGTTCCTAAGCCCAGTACCCAAATTAATGCTGGCGATGATGTATTGGTGGTCCTAGACCCCGGCCTAATGGACGCTATAACCCTTCAGTTTGATCCCAACGCCAAGCGTAATGGCTGACCGCCACGTAGACCACCTCTTAATCGGAGGCGGCATAGCTTCAGCTAACTGTGCGCGATGGCTGCGCGAGTCTGGCGGGGAGGGTTCAATCCTCGTCGTCGGTCGCGAGCCCGACCCACCTTACAATCGGCCTCCCTGCTCAAAGGCATACCTCCAAGGCAATGAGGCTCGTGAGGCGACCTATTTCCGCCCTGGGGAGTGGTGGTCTGAGCAGGCGATCGACCTGATCACGGGAGCAAGCGTGATGAAGCTCGACACACAAGAGCGGGTAGCCACGCTGTCAAACAAAGAGCAGATCTCCTTCGATAGCGCTCTGATCGCGACGGGTGCCAACGTCCGTCTTCTGCGGGTTGACGGCGCCCAGCTTGACGGCATCCACTATCTGCGCACGCTTCGCAATGCCGACACGATCCGGGGCGACTTAGAAGGCCGCGAGAATATTGTCCTGATCGGCGGCTCTTACATCGGCACAGAGGTCGCCGCCGCCCTGACGCAGATTGGCAAGAAGGTAACGATCGTAATGCAGGAGAACCTCACCCTCGAACGTGGCTTCGGTTCGATTGCTGGCGCCTATTTCCAACGGGTCCTCGAGCAGCATGGAGTGCGCGTGGTTGGTAACGAGACGCTCGATCACTTTGAAGGCGAACAAGATCGCGTCACGACTGTGGTTACGGAGTCCGGCCTCAAAATCCCCGCTGACCTTGTTGTAATTGGGGCAGGCGCCGCCCCTGACACGATGCTGGCTAAAGCGGCCGGACTCGAACTGGGGGAGAGCGGAGGCATTAGGTGCTCATCGCGGCTGCTGACATCAGCTCCCGGGATCTACGCTGCCGGAGATGTCTGTGAGTACGACAGCCAAATGCATGCGGGTCCAATACGCCTAGAGCATTGGGACGTCGCCTTCAGCCATGGCAAGACGGTCGCCCTCAACATGCTTGGGGCAGACGTGGCACATGAGGTCGTGCCTTATTTCTTCTCCGATCTAGCCGACTGGGCCGCAATTGAATACGTCGGGCCGGCCTATGGCTGGGACCGCGAAATTGTTCGTGGGTCGCTCGACGATGGCGCCTTTAGCATCTGGTACATGCAAGGCGGACGCCTTGCCGGGGCTCTTTCGGTCGGCCGTAGCGAGGATCTCGAGCACGCGCGCCGGCTGATCGCTGCGCGCACCGAGTTGGGCGAGGCTTCAGAGATGCTGGGCGATCTAGAGGCCGACCTAGCCGGACTCTGAAGGCCCGGATCGCTAAACTCGGCGCTCGGTGCGGGATCGTCTAACGGCAAGACTCTGGTTTCTGGTACCAGCTATCGGGGTTCGAATCCCTGTCCCGCAGTAGAGCGAAACGCCTTGGAAGGGAACAATCAGTTTCAACCCAGCACGAACTAACTTCCCCAGATGGGCCAGCAATTCGTTAGGCTCACTCTGTGGGATTGCGGAGACGACTTTTTTTATTTGTGGCTGCCGCCGCAGGGCTCTTCGTGGCCGCACTGCCCGCTGGCGCAAGCGCCGGTTCGCTCTACTGGTCAAATATAAACTCTGCGACGCCGCTCTCGATCGGTACCTCGGCACTCGACGGGAGCGCAAAGAACAACTCGTTCATCTCAGCGCCGGGCAACCCATACGGGCTCTTCGTGACGGCCGACAAGATCTATTGGTCTAACTACGGCAGCGCGACGATCGGCCGTTCCAACCTCGATGGCAGCGGGGTTGACCAGGAGTTCATCACTGGTACAAGTAGGGCGGCAGATGTCTCTGCCGACGCTACCCACCTCTACTGGGCCAATAGCTCGAGCAATTCGATTGGCCGCTCCAACCTCGACGGCAGTGGTGTAAACCAGCGATTCATCACTGGAACCGTGACGGCGGCTACGGTTTGGGCCTCTAATGGCTACATCTACTGGGGCAACGGGAGCTTCTCTGGCAACTCAAGCATTGGTCGCGCCAAACTTGATGGCAGTGGTGTAAACCAGAACTTCATTACCGGCGATGGAGTGAGGGCGCCAGCGACTGTCGTCTCCAACGCTAACTACCTCTACTGGACCAACTCCGCCGGTCCTCCTACGATCTCACGCGCCAAGCTCGATGGCAGCGGCGTCGAGCCAAACTTCATCGTCGCCGGGCCAGAGGGGTCGCTGCCAAATGGGCTTGAAATCAGCGGCCATTACCTCTACTGGACGCTTTTCAGTAGCAACTCGATGGGTCGAGCCAACCTTGACGGGAGCGGAGTGAACACAACTTTCATCAGCCCGCTTAGCGGAGGGCTTTCCGCACTACGCGCGCTCTATCGTCCAGTTCGCTCAGCGGCAGTCTCTGCCGGCGGTGGCCCCGCCAGCGTCGCAGTTAGTGAATACGACCTTCGCGTGATCAAATCCGGTAGCGGGTCGGGAACTGTTGGATCACTGCCAAGTGGCATCAACTGCGGTGCCCAGTGCACAAGTGCCTTTTGGGAGGCTCAAGAGGTGACGTTAACCGCCACACCTAGCGACGATTCCACCTTCGCCGGCTGGAGTGGCGCCTGCAGTGGCTCTGCTAGAAGCTGCACTGTAATGATGACTGCGACGCGCACCGTCACCGCTACCTTCACTGATCTACCACCGCCTCCAGCCAGTTATCTCTTGTCGGTTAGCAAGAGTGGCAGCGGTGCGGGAACCGTTAGCTCGACTCCTACCGGCATCAACTGTGGAAGCGATTGCGCGCAGGGATTTAAACCTGGCGCCAAAGTGACCTTAACTGCCGTGCCTAGCAATACGTCAACTTTCAGCGGATGGGGCGGAGCGTGTAGCGCAAGCGCTAGCTGCACGGTGACGATGAGCGCGGCTCGCAGTGTGACGGCTAGGTTTAACGATGTCCCCAAGCCCTCCTATGGACTGACCGTCACCAAGAGCGGCAGCGGCCTGGGTACCGTCACATCGACACCGGCGGGGATCGATTGCGGTCCAGACTGCACCCAGTCTTTTGCTGACGGTACGCGACTCACGCTGACACCAAAGGCCGCCGACGGCGCAACGTTTACCGGCTGGCGCGGAGACTGCAGCGGCAGTGCGAGCTGCACGGTGGCGATGACCAAGAGTCGCACGGTTGAGGCCGTATTCCAAACAAGCAACGATTTCAGGATTTTGTGGACCCGCCCTGGTTACGCAGTGATCCGCACCCTGATTTGGTTTCCAAGCGCGGGTCGCGTTACCCAAAAGGGCGTCCGGGTCGGTCTGCTGCGCCACGGCGCAACGGTCTGCACTAGAGCCCAAGACGTCAGCCGGCCATCGATTTTGATCATTGAATGCCGACTGAACGCTGCGACTATGCTCGCCCGCTGCTTGCACCCGATTCCCGTCCAGGTCAAGACGACCTTTACTCCGCTGGGCGGCCTCACGCGGACCCGTACCCGCTATCTCTTACTGCGCAAGACCTGCGGCGGGATACTCGGCTAGATCTCATTACTGGCGATCTGAGCCTCCCCGCCGGCAGCGAAGAGACCCCTGACCCAGCAGCGCGAGTCAGATTGGCTGCTCGTCCTCTTGGATCGTCTGGCGTGGGCCGGTGAACCACCTGCGCGCGCCGAGCACCCACCAGAGCCCGATCACGACGGCTAGACCGCCCGTCACAACCGGGGTGTAGTTAAAGAGAGACCAGTCGAAGTCGCTACTCCACGGGACGCCAGACGGGCTAAACGGAAGGCTGAAGTAGACGACCACTACAACCAAGATCTCCAGTAGAGCTACAGGTGCCATCCACCTGTACTTGCTCCCCAGATTCCACGGGCCGGGCTCGAATTTATCCCCGGCCCGCAAACGTAGGAAGATCGGGATAGCCCAGCAGATGTAGAGTCCAATTACGCCGATTGAGACGACCGCAGTGAAGGCCACTGTCAGGCCTTCCTTATTGCCTTTGAGGGCCGGCACGGTGATGATTAGGGCGAGCGTCGCGACCGCTATCACGGCGTTGAATGGAATTCTACGAGCGTTCACCCGACTCCAGATGCCCCATCCCGGGACGGCCCCATCGCGGCTGAAGGCGTACATCATGCGCGATGCGCTTGTCATCGCGCTCATTCCGCAGAAGAGCTGCCCGATGACCGCGATGATTAGGATCGCAGCGGTCCAAGGTGCGGCCATCGAGCTCTCAAAGACGGCGAAGGCGCTGCCACCACCGGCATTGACCGCCTTGGGGTCGGCCGCAGCGAAGGTAATCGCTAACAGGACGATATAACCGATGATCGCTGAGTAGAAGACCGACTTCCAGATTCCCTTCGGCACCGACATTGACGCGTTGTGTGTCTCTTCAGAGATATGGGCCGAGGCGTCGAACCCGGTGATCGTGTACTGGGTCATTAGGAAGCCCAGCGGCAGCACGTACCACCAGAACATCCCGTGACCAAAGCCCGAGTTGTTCTGTGTTTGGGTGAAGACGTCACCGATGCTCGCGTGCTTAGAAGGAGCGAACACCAGGATTGCCACGATCACCGCCACGCCGAGCACGTGCCACCAGACCGAGATGCCGTTAAAAAGAGCTACAAGATGACTGCCAGCGATGTTGATGATCACGTGTGCGATCAGGATGATCACAAAGAGGAGGAAGGTCTGCTTGAGAGCGGCGCTTGGATTTGTATCGGCGAAGTTGATCCCGAAAACGTCGAGGTTGTAGAGGCCGAGTATGACCCGCAGAAATTGGCCGGCGAAGTAGTCGACAGAGGCCACGATTGCGATCAGGCCGAGCAGGTTAAACCAACCAGTGAACCACCCCCAAACCGGCCCACCGAGCTTGCACGCCCACCAGTAGATGCCTCCAGCGGTCGGATATGCCGAGGCAAGCTCGGCCATACAGAAGGCGATCAGCAGAATGAAGACCGAAATTATCGGCCAGCCCCAAGAGATAGCTACCGGGCCGCCGTTGTTCCACGCCTGGTAGTAGGTCGTAAAGCACCCGGCGAGGACCGAGATCGTTGTGAAGCTGATCGCGAAGTTCTGAAATCCACTCCACGAGCGATCGAGCTCCTGCCGGTAGCCTAACTCGGCAAGCCGCCTCTGGTCGGCATCCATCGAGGCAGATTGATCAGCAGTGCTCACTTGTCAGACCCAAACCTCTCTACGTCCATCGCTGTTGCAATCCCCTCAGAGTCGACTGCGATAACGCGCCGCAGCATCAAGGGACTCCGAATCTCCTAGCGCAGCGATCAGGCCCGCGGCGTCAGCGAATGAACGGCTGGGGGAGACCATCGTGTCACTGACGGCATTGACGTGAGCTTTGGTCAAGGCGAGCGGAAGTCGAGCCTTAGCTGCCAACGAGGAGGCGAGATGATCGACCGTCGTGGTTAACGCATCGGGGGCACAGATTTGGGTTAGGAAGCCGACCGCCAACGCCTCATCAGCTAAGAACTCACGACAGGTCAGTACAAGCTCCTTGGTTCGCACGGGTCCGATGTCGCGCACAAGTCGCGCGATCCCACCCCAAGCCAGCGGAATCCCGAGGTCTACCTCGGGGATCGAGAAGATCGCGTCAGTGCTGGCGACCCTAAAGTCACAGGCGCCAGCCAAGACAACCGCGCCGCCAACGCAACGGCCGTGGATCGCAGCGATCGTCACTGCCCGCATCGCCTCGATTGCGTCTGCCATCCGTCGGCCGAGGTCGGCGACTGCGTGAGGATCTTCGATCTCTGCTGAAACGATCTCAGCGAACGTCGCCAGATCGGCTCCGGCGCAGAAGGCCCTGCCTGCGCCGCACACGATCACAACGCGCACGGCCGGCATCTCGTCAAACGCATGAGCGGCCTGTGCGAGCTCGGTTAGGAGGGTTGGACTAAGAGCGTTTAGCTTCGCTGGACGGTTAAGAGTGATCCGCCCGATCCGACCTTCAGGTTCGACCTCTAGCTCTAGCGTCTCAAACTTCAACACGGTGGCCACCTCTCAGTTGGGGTCGACTCTCTCGGCCTAGGACCTCTAATCAAGCGGATATTACGACTAGGCGACGGCCTGCGTGGCCCAATCTCGGTACAGGCGCCAGTATGCCCCTTCGGCAGCGATCAGCTCGTCATGGGTGCCGGACTCAACGATCCGACCGTGTTCGAGCACGACAATTGATCCAGCCGATCGAATCGTTGACAGCCGGTGGGCAATAACAATTGCGGTGCGCCCAGCCAGTAACCGGCGCAGCCCCTCTTCGATCTTTGTTTCGGTATGTATGTCCACATTCGACGTCGCCTCATCCAAGACCAAGATGCGCGGATCGGCGATCAGCGCCCGCGCAAAAGCAATCAACTGGCGCTGACCAGCAGAGAGCTGCGCGCCTCGCTCTCCCACCTCGGTGTCGTATCCAGCACTCATCTCCTGGATGAATACGTCTGCTCCGACCGCTTCTGCGGCGTCTGCGATCTGGGCGTCGGTCGCATCAGGACGGCCGAATGCGATGTTCTCCCTGATGGAGCCCGAGAACAGGAATCCCTCTTGGGGGACGATCCCGAGCTGAGAGCGAAGTGAGCTGGCGCGTACCTTTGTGAGGTCATGGCCATCTACAAGCACAGATCCCACAGTCGGGTCATAAAACCGTGCGACTAGCTTGGCAAGGGTCGACTTCCCGGCACCAGTGCTACCAACTAAGGCTACGGTCTGTCCGGCTGGGACTTTGAGGGAGATGTCTCGCAGCGCCCAAGCTCCCGCATCGTCTTCGCCGTAGCGAAAGCTGACACCTTCGAAATCGATCGCACCATTAATCCGCGGCAGCGCTGGGGCTCGGTGATCATCTACTAGGTCCGGCTCTTCGTCGAGCAGCTCGAAGATCTTGTCCAAGGCAGCCATGCCGCTCTGGTAGGTGGTGTAGAGCTGGGAGAGCTGGCCAATCGGATCAAAGAACGTGTTTAGAGCTGCTATGAAGGCGACAAGGACGCCAACCGTGATGCTGCCGTCGATTACCTGAAAGCCGCCGTATACGAGGACTGCGACCGTTAGAGCGGCTGACATCAACTCGATCGCAGGGAAGTAAGCGGCGTTAAGGTAGACCGTCTTGAGGTTCGCCACGCGATTCTGATCGTTTAGTTCCGAAAAGGCAGCAACATGGCGCGGCTCTTGCCCGAACGACCTAACTACTCGTACCCCAGAGATCGTCTCCTGCAGATATGAAGTGATTGCACCGATCTTCTCCCGCGTGATCCGGTAGGCATCGGCTGAAGCGATCCTGAAAGCCAGCGACGCCCCGACCATCAGCGGGAAGATGATGAAGGAGATTAGGGCGAGGCCGACGTCGAGCCAGAGCAGAATGACCACGGTACCCACAAGCGTCAGAGTGGCTTGAAACAGTGTCACTATTCCGTCGGAAACCAGCTGGTCTAAGGCTTGGACGTCGTTGGTCATGCGCGAGACTAAGACTCCCGACTGCTTGCGTGAATAGAAGCCGATCGAGAGCGTCTGAAGGTGCTCGAAGATCCGCACCCGGAGGTCCTGGAGTGCACGCTGTCCGACCCATCCCACGAGATAGGTCTGAACGGCACTTGTGGCCCACAAGAGCAGGGCGAAGCCGATAAAGGCCGCAACGGCGATATTAAGTTGGGTTAGATCCCCCGGCACGATCCCTTTATCGATCGCCATCTTGATCAGCGGGGCAGGGGCCAGCGTGGCCGCAGTCGCTGCGATCAGCGCGATGAACATTGCTCCCACGCGCCACCGATAAGGCCGCAGCAGTTCTACCAGCCCACGTAACTTGCGACCGCGACCACTGGTCCCTTTGAGTCGGCGGCGAATATCGTCGCTAATCTCAGATGATCGAGTTGGTCGATGGCTGCTCACAGCCCGACTACCTCTGTCTCAACTGGCTTGCGGGTAAGAAATACCTGATCGGGCAGCCCCTTTTCCACGATAGCTGCGTAGAGCTCTGACTCCCGCGCGAGATCGTCGTGACTACCGTGGGCGACGACGCGACCTCGTTCGAGCACGACAATCACGTCCGCAAGTGAGATCGTCGAAAGTCGGTGGGCGATGATGAAGGTCGTGCGACCCTCCATAACCGCCCTCAACGCCTCTTTGATCTCATGCTCGGTCGAGGCGTCAACCGAAGAGGTTGCATCATCAAGAATCAGGATTCTGGGGTCAGCTATGAGCGCGCGCGCGATCGCCAATCGCTGGCGCTGGCCTCCTGAAAGCGTCAGTCCCCGCTCACCGATAAGGGTGTTATAGCCCTCGGGAAGGGCTTCAATAAAGTCGTGGGCTTGGGCCCGCCGCGCAGCAATCTCGATCTCTTCCACGCTGGCATCAGGGCGCGCATAGGTGATGTTTTCAGCGACAGTTTCCGAGAACAGGAATGGATCGTCGGTGACAAGTGCGACCGAGTTGCGAAGAGAGGGGATAGATACCTCTCTTACATCGACACCGTCGACTAAGACCGTTCCCGAAGTGGCGTCGTAGAGGCGCGGGATCAATGATGAGAGCGTGGTCTTTCCTGACGCGGTCGTACCTACTAATGCGACCGTGGTGCCCGCTTGCACGGTGAGGTCGATATTGGTTAGCGCGTTCTCAGTTGCACCCTCATAGATCAATGAGACGTCGCGGAACTCAACGCGCCCCGCTCCAGCCACAAGATCTGGCGCCCCCGCAGGAGTTACTAGTCGCGGCTCACGGTCAAGAAGCTCAAAGATCCGTGCCCCGGAGGCGGCTGCCCGCTGTGCCATACCAAGCGCGACGCCAAGCGTACGCATCGGTCCCAGCATCATCAGCAGATAGGCGTAGAAGGCGGTGAATCCACCAAGCGTGAGAGAGCCGTTGACTACGTCGCGCCCGCCGACATAGAGAATCGCAACGAGACCTAGGGAGGGCAGGAAACCGATAAGCGGGTTATAGAAAGCACGCAGCTTGGTTGAGTACATCGATTGATCAAAGACCCGCGTAACGGTATGGCGGAAGCGCTCTGCCTGACGCTCCTCGCGGGCAAATGCCTTCACTACACGTACGCCCGAAACATTCTCCTGGGCATCAGCGGTAAGTTCAGCGATTCTCTGTTGAACCTCCTGCAAAGCTGGGCGTGCCTTAATTCCGTAACGACGGGCGACTAAGACGACGGCCGGCACAGGCAGTAGAGAGATCGCCGCCAGCTTTGGATTAAGAATGAACATCGCAGTCGCGCCGATCACCAGGGTAAGGGCGGACTGGATTAGGAAAATCAGGCCATAACCGAGGAAGAAGCGAACAGACTGGAGATCTACTGTCGCCCTAGACATGAGCTGACCAGTCTGCTGGCGGTCAAAGAACCCTAGTTCGAGCCCCTGCAGATGCCCATAGAGGCGGTTACGGAGGTCGAATTCGACTCCAAGCGAGATCCTGCCCGCAACAATTCGCCGCCCAACGGTCAGCCCGAGCCGTACGATCGAGACCCCACCAATTGCGATTGCAATCTTGACAAGGCTGCTCTTATCCCCACTGTCGATCTGATTAACCGCCGCGCCGGTCAGCCACGGGATCGAGACGGTGGCCACAATCGCGAGCGAGGCAAGCACAAAAGACCATATAACTCCGACCCGGTAAGGCCGTAAGAATCCGATTAATCTAAAGAAAATAGCCAATGCTTTACAAAGTGTAGTGTTGTCGTGGTGGAGTAAGCGCTCTGGCCCTTGGGTTAGAAAGCGAGCATGTAGGTGGATGCGCTCGGGACGCTTGTCCACTCATACTGTCTCACGAATGCTCGCCAAACCCTCTGGACTCTGCGACTCATGTGCCTACCAAAGGCTCGTCCCCAATACCCGTGGATCGCTCTTTTCCCTCTGCGAGCGCTCTCGCACCGAACCGAACCGCTTCGCCCGCTATCCCCAGCTACCGGTTGGTCGCTGCCTTGGTTATCTACCGCGCGATGCAGGCCCCAATGACGAGCCCCAAGCTGCCTAGGCGTCAACCGTCCCCGCGGCTGCGTCGCCGTGGTGGGCGGGTCGCCGTCGGCGCCGGGGTCGTGCGACGCGAGGAGGGTCCGGGGGGTCGAGTGTCTGGGGTCGAGACCGTCGCGTCTGCGGAGTCCGATCGTGCAGCGGTTAGTGCGCTGTCACGGCTGCGAGCGCGATCTTCGCTGAGCCCGACCTCATAAAAAGCTAGCGAAACTCCCGCCACTGCAGCAACGCCGATAAGCGAGAACCCAACCAGCGACCACGGACCGTCCTCGCTGGAAGCGATCAGAATGGCCACCCCGGCAAGGAAGAGAATGCTCGGCCCGGCCACTCGCCGGATCACTAACCAGCGCTGTCCTTGGCGCCCGCCATCGTTTTCACTCCCACCATCAGACACGCTCAATGCCTGCCCGTTCGATATCTGTAAGTGGCCTGGATTTACCGGTCTCCCGGTCGCGAGCGACCATCACCGCCTCAGCCTCGGCAGCTAGGTCTCCTGTAAGCGTACGGATCTCTTCGTGCGTGGTCACGCTCGCGGTCCCGATCGAGGTCAAAGCACAAGAAGCAACGACGATCTGATCCTCTTCCTTGAGTTCTCGTCGATAGTCGATCGCAACCCGCACGAGCACAAAATCCCAAGCACTTCCGGTTGGTGCCACCGCAAGATTTAGAAACTCGTCCCGCACCTCTTCGAGATAGTTAAGGTAGACGGCATTGTTGACGTGGCAAAAAGCGTCTAGGTCGCTCCACCGGATCTCTATCTTCTTTAGGTGCATGGCAAGCATCTTATGCGTGCAGTGCGAGTAGCCTAAGGCTCGTGACATATCTCGCCGCCGAAGCGCGTCAAGAGCTACTGGACTGCGTGGCCACAGCCATTGATCAGATTGGAGCCGCACTGGGCGCCCTAGGAGATGCACACGAGCGCTTAGATGACGACAGCGCCGAGCGTCTAGAGACGCAGATCTTTCGCCCCACGCAGCTCGCCTATGGGCGTGCCCAACGAACCTATCTTGGTTTCGCTGCCCGCCACGACTTAACTTCCAGGCCATTCGCGCAACCACCCGACAGCCCGCCATCGGTTGGCCCAAAAGAGCTAGTGCAACGCGCGATGGACTCCGTAGCGGGCGCCGACGCCACCGTGGGAACCCTCCAAGATTCAATGATGCCAGTCGATGTTGGCGACTCAGAGCTGCGCGCTGGGCTTACCGAGATCAGGACGCTCTTAGCAGAGCTTGGCCAGCGTGCCCGCGACATAGTTCGTTCGGTCGGCCGGTAACAAGGGGCAGCGCGCTCGTGGCGTGGTGGCAGGCTTGCACGGTTGCTGGCGTGAGCTGGGCTCGGCCCCGGTAGAGTCTCAGTCGCAGTTCGTGTGCCTAAGCCATGGACAGATCGTCCCCCAAAGTGCGCCTAATCAGGCGCCCGCGACCGAACTTGCCCCGCAGCCGGACAGCAGCGGCGGTAGTTGCCTGCTGCGCCGTTGCGTTGGCCTGTGGCGCCTGGGGCAACTTTAATCAAACCTCCTATAGTCCGCCAGGGCGTCCTGCTGTTGCGCAGCCCGCGGCCACCAAGCCTCAGGTCTACCTACAGGGCGATTCGCTGATGGTCGGCATTATCGATGCCCTGCCGGCACTGTTGCCGGCCAACCAACTCGTAATCTCAGCGCGCATCGGCCGCACTGTTGGTGAAGGCATAGAAGCGCTGCGGGCATATGCGCGAAAGCCCGGCCTTCCGCAGGTCGTAGTGCTCCAGCTCGGTCTAAATAACGACCCCGCTCAACCGTCCGTCTTTACTGCGATGATCGCGCAGGCGATGGCGGTGACAGGTAGCTCTCGTTGCGTTATTTGGGTCAATCTCTACCACCGGACCACGAAACTAGTAGGCAAGAGACGCGTGAGCGCCAACATTTTTACTCAGACCAACAGCCTGATGGCGCGGGCAGCGGCACGCTACAAGCGGCTAAGCATCGTCGATTGGGCTTCGGCGGCAGAGCGCCATCCGGAGTGGACCTCCTACGACGGCGTACATCCCGGACCGATCGGGCTTGCATCATTTGCCCAGATGATCGCTGGGGCGGTCAAGAACTGCGAACACCCGCCGACGCCGGCCTCAAATCCAACCGGAGGCATCTCGCCACCGCAGCAGCATCAAGACACCCCGAGTTCCACCGGCGGGACGACGGCACCGAGCGCCTAAGAGAACTTGCTCTTTCCGACCTTCACGTTCGTTGTTTTCTTCCTGATCGTCTGGCCGATCAACTGGATCACAATGGTGCGCCCCCATCGCTGGCGCATCTTCATCACGCTCGCCAGCTACATCTTCTACGCTGCCTGGGACTGGAGGTTCGCGCTCCTTCTAGCTGGTAGCACGATCATCAACCAAGGGTTTGCGGTGGCGATGCATCGCACGAGCGATCAGCAGCGGCGCACCGCGCTCCTGGTCGCGACTGTCGTCGTGAACCTCGGAATCCTGGCCTACTTCAAGTACTGGAACTTTTTCGCAGACTCCGGCCAAGCGGTTCTAGGAAACCTAGGCTTCGAGGTTCCATCCCTGCTCGTTCACACGGTCTTACCTGTTGGAATCTCATTCTTCACCTTCATGGCCCTCAGCTACGTGATCGACATCTACCGTGGAGATCAAAAGCCGACCACGTTCGCGAAGTTCACCGTCTTTCTTTCCTTCTTCCCACACCTCGTCGCCGGACCGATCGTCCGCCCAGCGGAGCTCGTGCCCCAGTTCGAGCCGCCGCCGGACCCACGTCGCATCGACACAACCCGAGCCTTCGCCCTGATCGCTGGAGGGCTGTTTAAGAAGGTTGTGATCGCCACGGCGCTAGCGGACTTTGTCGATCCCGTGTTTGGGGCCCCCAACCAGTATTCGTCGCTGGTCGTCCTGATCGCGATCTACGCCTATGCGATCCAGATCTACGCTGACTTCAGCGGCTACACAGACATGGCGATTGGAATCGCGCTGCTGCTTGGCTTCAAACTTCCTCAGAACTTCGACCGTCCGTATTCCTCAGCATCGCTGCGAGAGTTTTGGCGCCGCTGGCATATGACGCTCTCGCGTTGGCTGCGCGACTATCTCTATATCCCGCTGGGCGGCAACCGCAAGGGACGGACGCGGACTTATATAAACATCATGCTGACAATGCTCTTAGGTGGACTTTGGCACGGGGCATCGTGGACGTTTGTGATCTGGGGTGCCCTAAACGGCCTCGGGCTGGTTGTTGACCACTGGTGGGTGAGCCGTCGTAGCGAACGTGGCGGCCGGGAACCGGCCACCTCTGGGCCGCGGCGGTGGGGAATGATCTTTCTCACCTTCAACTTCGTCTGCCTTGCTTGGGTCTTCTTCCGACAGGATTCGCTTGGTGGCGCAACAAATCTGCTTAGCCACCTCTTCACTAACTGGGGCCAGCCCTCGCCCCAGATAACGATCGGAGTCATCTTGGCGATCGCTGCTTTGATGGTTACCCAGTTCACGCCGCCTTCGGTCGGGCAAAGGTTGCGAGGCCTTTTCTCGGGCTTCTCTGCACTTGGCCAGGGCGCTTGCCTCGGCGTCGTCTTGATGGTCATCAACCTCCTAGGGCCCTACGGGGTTGCTCCGTTCATCTACTTCCAATTTTGATTGACTGATGACTGAGAATCCAGATAGCCAAGCCAACCGGCTA
The DNA here is from genome assembly GCA_947474595.1 of Solirubrobacterales bacterium. Classification (GTDB taxonomy): domain Bacteria; phylum Actinomycetota; class Thermoleophilia; order Solirubrobacterales; family Solirubrobacteraceae; genus CANJIV01. The sequence continues at coordinate 3,893 of CANJIV010000008.1, read as the reverse complement.
CGACCAGTTGGCCACGCCATGCTTGCGGTCATTATCGCTCTTGTTCTGAGTTCATTTCTTGACGCACGCGCCCTACATAAATCGGCTGTCAACCAGCCCGCTGGAACAGGACGCGATCTTGCCATGGCAGCCACTGGCGCCCTCCAAGGAGTGAGTAATTTCACACAGATCACTCAGATCCGCCAGGGGATCGCCAACGTTGTGGGGCTAGGCGACAAGGACACGATCAACACCAAGGTGATTATTCCGATCAAGGCACCCGCTCCACCAATCGTGCCCACAAAGCTAGCTAAGCCAACCAAGCCAGTTGTGCCCGTCAAAGAGGTCTTTAGCCCGCAGAAGAAGATGAAGCTCTACTTCGGAGGCGACTCGCTGATGGGCACCGTTGGGCTGGCGATGGAACAGATCGGACCGCGAACCGGAGTAATGACAGTTGAGCCGGCGGATTTCCATATCTCAACCGGACTTAACCGTCCGGATGCCTTTAACTGGTTTAGCCATCTCACGGAGATGCTCAAGGCCGAGGACCCCGACGTAGTTTCCTTGATGTTTGGTGGAAACGACGCCGATGCCTACATGTCTGGACTACCCGAGAACGCGAAGCAGAGCGAACACTTCGGCGACGCCGTGTGGGAGCAGGAGTACCGGCGCCGCGTGGGGGGGATGATGGATCTCGCAACACAGAAGCCCGGGCGGTTCGTGATTTGGATGGGGGAGCCCCAGATGGAAGAGAGCGCCCTTAACGAGAAGATCATCAAGCTCAACGAGGTCTACAAGACCGAGGCCGCCAAGCGCCCGGGACGAGTCATCTACCTCGACCTCTACAGCCTTTTCTCGCCCAACGGGGCCAAGTACAGCGACACGATTACCGTTGGTGGGGTCAAGAAGGTCGTGCGAGCGCCAGACGGCGTTCACATCACGATGGAAGGCGGGGCGGTAGTGAGCGGCGAGGTGCTCAAACTATTAGCACGCCAGTACGACCTGCGTAACTTCACGCCGGCGTCGCTGAGCCTCACTGGCTGAGCTTCCCCTAGCGGCCGGCGCTTACTTGCGTATCGCGAAATCCAGTGCGATTGCGATCGCCATTGCTGCGGTGGAGACAACAAAAAGCACGGGGTATGCCGCGCCGTGCTCGCCGTAGGTGTCGATTAGGTAGACGGTGCCAAACGCCGCGAGGGCCTGGCCCGTTGCAAACGACGCCGTAGCCTTCCCCCATAGTGCTCGGTGGATCAGCAGGTCTCCGTCGGCTATCTGCTGGCTGCGCAATAAGAAGCCGGCCAGCAGTCCCGGCATCCCTAGTCCAGCCAAGAAGCATGAGAGCGCGAGAACCACACTCCCTGTTGCGACCATCAAAAGTCCCACGGCTATGAACTGGATGACCAGCGCCATCCGTATCGTCGGCCGAAGTCCGATCCGTCCCGCTACAAAACCAAGCATCAATGGCCCGACCACCGCACCGGCTCCGTAGACGAGATAGAAGCTTGAACCTACGCTCACTCCACGGCCGAGATCTCGAGCGATGTAGTCGACCAAGAAGATCATCTGCGGTACGACGCCCATTGCGACCAGCCCGTACTGGAGATAGAACAACCTCTGTCCGGGCGGCGGCCTAACAACAGCCGCCTCCCGTCGTGGTGATGGCGGCCACATACGCCAAGTAATCGCTGTAGCGACTAGGGCCAGCGATCCGAGTACCAACCAAACCAGCGGGATCCCATCAGTCAAGAGCACGGGCATGAGCGCGCCAGCGACGATGATTCCGAGGCTGACTCCGAATAGCGATATCTGTCCGATCAGCGCCCGCCGCGACGCCTCGACGTGGGCTAGGACAGCTGGCCCGGCCAAGGCCATGATCGCCCCGCCGCCAACTCCGGAGGCCACCCGCCATAGGAAAAACCAGACAAACGGAAGCGATCGGTCCATGCAAGCGAAGAACGAAAGGGCGACGATCAGCATGAGAACTCTCAGTAAGGACGTAACCGAGAACCTTCGGGCCAGGTGGGCTCCGGCGAGGGCCCCGATTAGGTACCCAGCGAGGTTTGCCGCTGCTAGTAACGCAGATGTACTAGCGCTAAACCATCCGTGGGCCACGAGAGCTGGCTGCAAGGGGGCGAAAGCGAATCTGGCAAGTCCCAGCCCTACGAACACTCCACCAAAGACCGCGGCCGTTGCTATCCCGATCCGAATCGGGGACTCCAACGGAGAGCTCGGTGCGCTAGGGGCAGGAGTCGTGCTCATTTCGCCGAGCCGGTTGAGTTTGACATAGCCGCTGGCGAGCCTACAGAGTTGGCCGTGTGTGGAACGCCTCTAAGGCAGGCCCCGCAAAGGATCTGATCACGTCTCAGAGGTGGGAGAGGCGAGACCAAAACTTCCGACGCGCGGATTAACATCGCTAATGGCGAAATATATTCCCGGCGAAAGACAGCTTTCCAATGAGCAATATCGAACAACTAATTTCAAGCGCCAAGACGTTGAGTGGAGATACCACCGTTAGCGCGGCGGGGATCTTTGCCTTTAAAGACCAATACCTCAAGCTCGTTGGTTGGGGAACTCTTGGCGGAGTGGCTGGAGGAGCGCTAGCGGGCACACTCGGTGATGCGGTGGGCAGCGTAGAGGCGATGCACGCCCAACGCAACAACGCAGCGCAGAAACGTGGGTTTGATGGTTATCGAGTGCTCGTCGCGGTTGGTGCGACAGAGATCCATCTCTTCGACTGGGTAACCAGTGAGGGTGCCTCAAAGCTTTACTACTCGATAGAGCGCGCCTCAGTTGAGGTGTCGATCAAGAAGTTCGGGCTCAGCCGTCATCTCTATCTGAAGAATGTCACCAGCGCAGAGACGTTGGCACTCCAAGGAAACATCTCACCAATTTCGTCGGTATCTAACGGTGACAAGACGGTGCTACGAGCACTCAAGCCTTAGCGCATCTCTTAGCCTTGTCGGTGTTTGCAGGATGCCGGAGGAGGGACTCGAACCCCCGACACGCGGATTATGATTCTAATTTGGCCAGCGGATCGTGCCGTGCCCTGCTGATTTCATCGCAGGGAACAGCTAGTTGTCCCTAGTGGGAATGCTGGCGGCTACTTGTGGATTGTGCCGTCGGGCATCTTCGCGCCGCGGAGGTCCGCGTCGGTCAGGTCCGCGCCGTCCAGGTCCGCAGACTCCAGGTTCGCCCCGCGCAGATTCGCGTCGGTCAGGTCCGCAGACTCCAGGTTCGCCCCGCGCAGATTCGCCCCGCGCAGATTCGCGCGGTTCAGGTCCGCGCGGCGCAGGTTCGCGTTGCGCAGGTCCGCACGGTACAGGTCCGCACGGTACAGGTTCGCGCCGGTCATCTGCGCGGTCATCTTCGCGCCGCGCAGATTTGCGCCGCGCAGGTCCGCGGCGTGCAGGCTCGCGCCGTCCAGGTCCGCGCGGCTTAGGTCCGCGTTGCGCAGGTCCGCGTTGCGCAGGTCCGCGTTGCGCAGGTCCGCGCAGTACAGGTTGGCGCGGTACAGGTCCGCGCCGTCTAGGTTCGCGCCGGTCATCTGCGCGTAGCGCAGGTTCGCGCCGTCCAGGTCCGCGCGGTGCAGGAACGCGCGGTGCAGGTCCGCGTAGCGCAGGTTCGCGCCGCGCAGGTCCGCGCCGTACAGCTTCGCGCCGGCACAGTTGGTGTTGGGACGTATCTCGCAGCCGTTGACGGTGCGGGCCTGCGCCGAGCCATCGAGCAGCGCAACCGATAGAAGTGACAGACAGAAAACCTTCGAAAATGAGCGCATCGGGCCACAATACCCGACCCGCTCGACACGTGCGCCGGGTTAGCGCGCCCGGCCTGCCGTCCCGATCTCTGCTGTTGCCACTTTGTTGCCACCCCCGCATCTGAGCGCGACGGGCGAGCTCTCGATCGCTTGATTCTCG
>CANJIV010000007.1 GCA_947474595.1 Solirubrobacterales bacterium | reverse complement strand
TCGCGCCCTAGTTGAGCTTGCGCTTGCCGGCAGCTACCGCTGACATGTCAAGCCCCGCGGGGGCGGTGAACAGGCAGGTTGTCCGTCGCGGAGCCATCTTCAGCGTCAGCAGGTACTCGCGCAGCGGGTCATCGACGCAGTCGGACTCGGTCCGGAGGAAGTTGACGTGGTTGCCGCCCAGCTGGGTGACTTCGAAAGCGCTTGGGAACGCCCTGGCCATCGCCCTGCCCCAGACCAGCGGTGTGGCAGCATCGGCGGTCGAGTCCGAGATCGCCAGCTTAAGGTTCCTGACGCGCGCCAGAGAGGCCCTCGAGGCGATCCTCGGGACAGGGTCGGGCCGGAAGGTGAAACCAGCGCAATCGGCGGTCGTACTAGAAGCGAGAAGGCCCCCGATGACCGGTGCTCGCGCGACGACGTTGCGAATGATCCGCGAGCGCTGGCGGGCGCCCGGCCGGTCGGCGTAGTCGATACAGCTGATCGCCTGGAGTGCTCTACCACCGGCAGTGGCCCCGTCGAGGCCCTCGGCCTCGGCTATTGCCAGCGCCCTGCGCAGCACCGCGCGGGCCTGATCGCCGCCGGTGCCGACGATGCGGGCCGTCGCGACCAGATCGGCCAGTGCGGTAATGCTCGGCCAGCTGGACTGCGCGAGCAGGTTGCCCGTCATTATGGCGAGCCAGTCGTACCCGCCCAAAGGAATGCTGCGCCCGGCAGTTCCGATGTCGAGCCGGGAAGCGATGAGGCTGTTGCGGGTGGCGATGACCGCCGCGTAGGTGGCAGGGCTGACCGAGCGGATGAAGCGCAGCGCTTCGTCGTTGGACCTGGAGCGCACCTCCGCGTACTCGGCCCAGCTTCCATCCGGCGTGATCGGAGCGTCGATGAGGATCGCCCGAACCCTCTGCGGATAGCGGTAGGCATAGACGTAGGCGATTCTCGTTCCGTAACTCGCCCCCCGGAAGGTCAGCTTGGCATCGCCGACCGCGGCCCGCATTGCGTCGAGATCGCGAACCACGTTGTTGGTGCCCACGTGGGCGATAAAGCCAGCGCTCTTCCTCTGGCAGGCCCGGTTTGCCCTGGCGATCCCGGGTGCCAGCGCCCTGCCTACTCTGACCCAGTCAACCTTGGGGCTGTTGGGGCGTACTTCAAGCGGCTCTTCGCAGTCGAAGGCCGGCTTGGTTTCGCCGACCCCGCGCGGGTCGAAGCCGACGAGGTCAAAGGATTCACTCAGCGATTGCGACGCGGCCGGGAGAGTCCAGCTGGTCCGCCCGGGGACGCCAGGGCCGCCAGGATTTGTAAATAGCGTGCCGATCTTGGCGCCCGAAGCGGGCAGCTTCTGCAGCGCCAGCGTGAACTTCTTGCCGGTTGGTCTGCTGTAGTCATAAGGAACCTCGAAAGTCCCGCACTGAAGCGTTGGATAATTCTGAACCGGGCAGGCGGTCCAGCTGATCTGCGCGGCTTGGGCGCTCGCCCCGGCGGCAGGGCCGAAAGCGGCCGCCACGACGACGAGGGGAAGGAGCGAAAGTGACCTGCGTAATTTCAGCATGTGGCGACCGTACTAGGTACGAGCCGACTGTGCGTCGGCAGTTGCGAGCTAGCTGACCTGAACCCGACCGGCGCCAAACCGTGACCTTGTAAAGCTTGATCTTAAAAGGCTTTTTGTGGCACGGCTGGTCCGAACCGCCGCGTTGGCTGGCGATTCGGGACGGTTGCTACTGGGTTGCTGAAAATACGCGGGAGCTCGCTATCCGTGTGCTACCTGGACCCGTAATCTGCCGCAGCAGGCTGACGCCCCAGAATGGTCTAATCTGCGAACTCAGATGACTCAGACGAATAGTGAAGGCAGCTCGGAGAACCGCGATAACGACGCTGGAGGGGTTGACGCTCCCGGCGCCGATAAAGGGCGTTTTGGCTACAACCCGCGCCCGCCAAGCTGGGGCAGGGCTGCGATTGGGGGAATCGCCTTCGTCGCGTTTTGGGTATTGCTTAACTTGCTTTTGCTCAACAGCTCGACTGGATTTACGTGGATAGGGGTCGCGGTGGCGTTCGTTTTCTACGTCCCGTTTAGCTATTACAGCGACCGCTGGCTCTATCGCCGCTACCTCGCTAAGAGCGCGGCGGCGAGCAAGGCGGCGAGCTGAGCGCTCCGAAATTCAGCCCTTAACGGTTGCCTGGGGCAGGCGAACTGCTATCTGCTCCGCAGTGGCCCCGAGTCGGAGGCTGCTTTATTGATCGACCCGGGGTTTTTTGATGGGCACGGCTGGTTCTAATCGCCGCGTTGGCGGGCGGTTCGGGGTGGTTGCTACTGGTTTGCTACCCAAACGCGGCAGCCTGCCGTCCGGTTGCTACCTGTAGCTAAGGAGCCGTTGCGCGCCGCGCGCGCGGGACTGTGGTGCCGGTGGCCCTGGGGTCGCGCTGCTTTCGCGGACAAGCCGAGATACCGGACGCCCGACTATTCTTCGCTCGACATGACGGTCGTGCGTGTCTATCCGATCCGAGGCGGGGAGATCCGACTCTCGCCAGCCTTCAGTGTCAAGCCTTCCGGTGCGGGAGTCGTGGGGCAACTGCATGGTTGGGCGCGGCAGCTGCTTCGTGTCGGCGCGGCGTGGCAGCCGGTACCGACCTTCGCAATCGAACACCCCGATGAGGGACTGCTGCTGGTCGACACGGGCTATGACCCCTCGGTCGACAACGATCCAGCGAACACGATGGGGCCACCGAGCCGTTTCATCTTCGACCATCGCGCGGAGCCTGTCGCCCCACAACTTGAGGCGCTCGGGCTCGGCCAGCCGCGGATCGTCGTAATGACTCACTGCCACATGGATCACCTCAGCGGACTGCGCCAGTTTTCCGATGCCGAGCTGCTGTTGGATGAGGCTGAGCTCGCAATCGCGACACGCCCCGGTTCCTCAGTGAACCCTGGCGGCTACCACCCGGTACTGCTCAGGGAGCATCAACGCATCCGGGCCCTTAGGCCGAAAGAGCGGTGGGGTGTCTTCGACGAGACGCTGGATCTGTTCGGAGACGGGAGTATCAGGCTGCTGCGCACCCCCGGCCACACGCTTGGGCATCTCTCGCTCCTGCTTGAAACAGAGCACGGCCCCGTGCTCTTGTGTGGCGACGCCGCCCATGTTGAGCGCCAGCTGCACGAAGTTCTCGAAATGACGGTTATGCAGGACCGACGGGGCTTCCGTGACTCGCTCGGGCGAATCCAGCGACACCTCACGAATAACCCCAACACGATCGCGATCCCGGGACACGACGCCGTGGCCTGGGCGGCGCTACCTAACGCCTTCTAGCCAGCCTCTCTGACCATGGGCACGGCTGGTTTCGAACCAGCGACCTCTCGCGTGTGAAGCGAGCGCTCTCCCGCTGAGCTACGCGCCCGGGAATGGTCAAATCTTACTGTGGATGCTGGGAATACTGGCTGCCCGAGATAGCGGCCACGCGATGATCATCCAGCGCCGCGATGTGTGGCCACGATCCGCCCAGCGGCGTCACGGCTAGAGAGCAGGGCACCTTCGAACCAGCCTGTAGAAGCCGTATGACGTCCCTCAAGGTTTTCTTAAGATGATCACTTACGCTTGAAACGATGAACATCAAAATGAGTCGAAAGAGAGCTCTGTGCCTACAGGTCTGTGGCGTTTGCGCAGCGTTCGTACTTGCGGCCTGCGCAGGCGGCACGGCGAGCGGCAACACGGCCACAGCCAGCAGCGCTACAAGCATCGCTGCCGCTAGTAGTCCAAGCACTGCAGCTGGCCTTAAGAAGGTGAAGTGGGGCAAGAAGATGACGGTGACCTACGGAACGAGCACGATCCGCTTGCGCTCAAATGGGATTCCTAACCACGCACGCTCTGAGTACTACGCCGTGCCCAACATGGGCGTGGTAGTCCCGACTGCGGCGACGGCGCGGGTTGCGAAGGATCCAACCAAGGCGCAGTCCTACGACTTCAAGATCCCCACGACACCATTGAAGATTGCCAAAACAACAGCGGCGCCGCTTGGGTCGATCGGCATGATGATCTCCGGCTCGGTTCTGTTCAACCCTTATGAGGGGGACGGCAGCACCGTAGCGATGGCGAACAACTTCGTGCTGACTGCGCCCGACGGCTCAAAGGCGCCTTTCGTCGACGCCTGCAGCGGCCACCCGACGCCGGCAATGGGCGGTGGTGGCGGTCAGTACCACTATCACGGGCTTCCGGCCTGCGTTTCTAAAGAGGTTGACACTTCAGCTGGGCCATCGCACATCATCGGGATCGCACTTGACGGCTTCCCGATCTACGGCAAGCGCGACATTAAGGGCAAGGTGATTTCGGTTTCTAGGCTCGATAAGTGCAATGGCATCACTAGCCCTACACCGGAGTTCCCGAAGGGGATCTACCACTACGTGCTGCCAGGCACGAGCAACGCAACCTCTTCGATCCGCTGCTTCCACGGCAAGGTCGACTCGTCGCTGATCACGAAGATGCCCAACATGGGCGGTCCTCCAGGCGGCGGTCCTCCAGGCGGCGGTCCTCCGCCGGCTATATCGCTGGCCGCCAGCGTCGCAACTCGACTCTTTTGCGACCTGGCTGGCTTGAGTCTGTAGCTACCTAGCCGGTTACGCCGCCGCTGGGGCAGAAGGCACCACCAGCTATTGAGAACCTGATCCTCCAGTTGCCATTGCGCAGCTGGTAGGAATCCCCACGTGGAGCAGCTGTCGTGACCCAGCCGTAGGGCCCACGCTGGTAGCAGCCGAAGTAGCGAACGACGCCGCGAGCAGTGCGGCAGGACAGGCCGGTAGCGGTGATGTGGTCGGCGATCCCATAACCCTCGCCGTTTGGACCGGTTCCGCTGTGGATCACATTGGCACAGGTCGCTGTGGCGGCGTGTGCGGGCGGTGCGACGGTAGCGAATACTAAGGCGACAAACGTCAACAAAACGGCGATTGGCAGGACGAACTTGATTGGCTGTAGGGGTTGTGTACGGACAAGAATGTTGTTCATGTCGAAGATCTTACAAGCTACTGCTCGCAGGTGACCTTGACATCCTCGGCTCGGCCAGCCGTGTCGCTTGTTGCGACCACTCTTAGGGGTCCTGAGCACTGGCCGTTATTAGAGGCCGCTTGGCAGTTCCAGGTGGCAGATGTCGTGCCCCCGCCGACCGCAGTGCAGCGCGCATCCCAGTCAGAGGCGGGTATCTGCGCTCCTTGTGCAGCCGCCGCGGTGCTCGCGGCCGTAGCCGTCACCTCTTTGGCTGTAGCCGCGTCGATCTTTGGCCCAGGGGGCTGGGTCGGCGTCGTCTCTTGGGTGATCGTCTTCTCCTGAGTGATCGTCTTCTCTTGGGTGATCGTCTTAGGAGCTGTTGTATCGACTGATCTTGTTAAGGCGGTCGTGCTACCGATCGTCTGCGATGAGCCGCTGTCGTTGCCAACAAGCACGATGGCAACCGCAGCTCCGAGCCCGAGTGCGAGCGCGGCGAGCACGCCAATCAGGATCTTGCTCCCACTCCCGCCGCCCGAAGTCGGAAGGTTGGGGTCTTGTCCGGGGGGAGATTGACTCGACATCTATGGGTCAGTGTAGGTGTCGTCTCGGGGGTTTGGCAAGGCCCGCCCCACTGACACCCCCGTGAGCGTTACCATGGCCGTGGACCGTGCTAGGCGGGGAGGTAGCGGTGCCCTGCACCCGCAATCCGCTCTAGCGGGGCTGAATTCCCTCTCGAGGGGTTTGGTTTTCGGGGTCGCGCGCTATTCGAAGGCGTCGATGGCCGGGTCCCGTACGATGTCGGCTCGTGAACCAGGTCAGGTCCGGAAGGAAGCAGCCTTAAGCGGTAACCGATAGGCGTTGCGGGGTTCCCCGGCCGGAGCATTCGGGTAGTGGTCAGCGTCTGAGAGCCTCGCCACAGAAGAGGGTGCACGGTCCATATCTTCGACAAACTGATGATCGCGCCCATCTAGGGCGGCTGGCTTAAGCAGCGCGCAGGCCGACTAGGGCCGCGCGGCTGGGTAGACTGGCCGTCCGTGTCCCTAGGCCCCTCGCTCTACCGCCGTCACCGCCCCCGGACCTTCGACGACGTCGTCGGCCAGGAGCATGTCGTGCGCACTCTTAGCAACGCCGTGGAGCAAGGCAAGGTCCATCACGCCTATCTCTTTGTTGGCTCTCGTGGAACCGGCAAGACGAGCATGGCCAAGATTCTTGCGTCCTGTCTTAACTGTGAGCAGGGCCCAACGATTACCCCTTGTGGCGTCTGTGATTCATGTCGGTCGATCGCCACCGCGACCTCTCTTGATGTCGTCGAGATGGATGCTGCGTCTAATAACTCAGTTGACGATATCCGCGATCTGCGCGAATCGGTCGCATATGCGCCGGTTTCGGGACGTCAAAAGGTCTACATCCTCGATGAGGCCCACATGCTCTCCACGGCGGCATGGAACGCATTTCTTAAGACGCTCGAGGAGCCGCCGCCCAATACGGTCTTCGTGCTGGCAACCACCGAAGCTCAGAAGGTTTTGCCGACCGTCGTCGATCGCTGTCACCGCTTTGACTTCGCTCGCCCGAGCGCCGATCAGATCATCTCCGTGCTCCAGCGAGCTGCCACCGAGGAGAAGATCGAACTGCCAGATGCTGCCGCAGCGCTGATCGCTCGCCATGCCACCGGCTCCTTCCGAGATGCGCTCGGGACGCTCGAGCAGCTCACGACATACGGCGGCTCGACGGTAGCGGTGCAGGATGTATTAGCTGTCTTGGGGATCGCCGATGGTGAGCTCCTCTTCGCTGCTGTTGACGCGGTCGCCGCTGGAGACGTGCGGGCCGCGCTGATAACGGTCGCGCGCCTGTCGGAGTCCGGTCGCGACCCAGGCCGCTTCTTCAGTGACCTTGAGGGCCATGCACGCGAGCTCTTGGTCGTCGGCGCGATCGGTGAGGTACCAGCGTCGCTACGCCTTACCGAGGAGCGTGACCGCCGACTCGGCGAGCAGGCCGCGCGAGTTGGGCGTGCCGAAGTTGTGCGTTTGTTAGACCTCTTGGCAGCGGGGATGGAGGCGATGAAGGCTGGTTCTGAGCCGCGCACACAGCTCGAACTCGCCTTGATCAAGGCTGCAGCGCCCGATGTCGATCCCTCTCGCGAGGCCCTGCTCACACGGATTGAGCGATTGGAGGCGCAAGTCACCGGTGGTGGAGGAGCGCCAGCAGCGCCCGTGACGCCAGCAGCGCCCGTGACGCCAGCAGCGCCCGTGACGCCAGCAGCGCCCGTGACGCCAGCAGCGCCAGCAGACGGTGAGCCCCTTGACTTCGAGCGTTTCGCCGCAATCTGGCCCTCTGTAATCGAAACGATCCGCGCCGATAATGCGATGCTCGCGGCGCTCTTCGAGGCCGCGCGCCCGCTTGGCGTGAGCGGCGATGAGGTCAACCTAGGCTTTGCACAGTCGGCCTCTTTCCTCAAACGCAAGGCCGAGGATCGCCCTAATCGAGATGCTGTAATAGCCGCGATCGCAGCGCTCACCGGTCATCGCTTAACGGTTACATTTACGCTTGTTGATGATCCGAGCACTGAGGCCACAGGCAGTGGTGGCGTCAGTGTTGGGCCACTTAGCGCCGACGACTGGTTCGAGCGCTTCATCACAGAGTTCGATGGAGAGGAGATCTCCTTAAATAACGAGGAAGAGGTAACACCCTGATGCCCCAGCCACCAAATATGCAGAAGATGCTCGCTCAGGTGCAGAAGATGCAGCAGGAGATGGTCAGCGCCCAGGATGCGCTCAAGGACGAGATCGTCGAGGCGTCCTCTGGTGGCGGCATGGTCAAGGTCACGATCACCGGCGATCTGGTGCTCAAAGGCATCGTGATCGACCCTGAGGCAGTCGACCCCCAGGACGTGGAGCTGCTCCAAGATATGGTTATGGCGGCGACGAACGAGGCGATTCGATCGGCACAGGAGCTCGCTGCGAACAAGCTCGGGGCGATCACCGGCGGCATCGGCGGACCAGGTGGCATGGGCGGCCTTGGCCTACCCGGCTTCTAGCCGACCAAGGGATTAGAACTCCTTCCTATGTACGCACCGCCAGTCCAACGCCTGATCACTGAGCTAGGCAAGCTCCCTGGGATTGGCCAGCGCACCGCACAGCGCCTTGCCTTCCATGTTCTAAGGGCCACTAGCGAGGACGCTAATGCGCTCGCTGACGCTATCCGTGAGGTGAAGCTTCGTATCGGCCTCTGCGAGGTCTGCTTCAACCTCTCCGACGGCCCTCTTTGCCAGATCTGCCAAGACGTGCGCCGTGACGACACGATCATCTGCGTGGTCGAAGAGCCAAGTGATGTGATTCCCGTGGAGCGCACACACGAGTTTCGTGGGCGCTACCACGTGCTCGGTGGCGCGCTATCTCCGATTGACGGAGTTGATCCCGAGGATCTACGAATTGCCGAGTTGTACGCACGGGTCGCCGCCAACGGAGGTGGAGAGGTAGTGCTAGCGACCAACCCCACGACGACCGGCGAGGCGACCGCAATGCACATCGCTGATCAGCTGCGAGAGCGCTCACCAAACGTCGTAGTAACTAGGCTGGCGAGCGGCTTGCCGGTCGGAGCTGACCTCGAATATGTCGACGAGGTGACGCTAGGCAAGGCGTTCACAGGCCGCCGCACGCTCTAACGCCGCTACCCTTGATCACCCGTGCCTGAAACCATTGTCATGAAGTTCGGCGGTACCTCTGTTGCCGACGCGCAACGAGTGATCCGAGCTGCCAAGCGAATTGTCGCCCGCAAGGAGGCCGGCAAGCGGGTTGTCGCCGTCTTGAGCGCCCGTGGCTCAACGACTGATGAGCTGATCGCGATGGCTGCCGAGGTCTCTGCGCTGCCTGATCCGCGCGAGATGGACATGTTGCTATCGACCGGCGAGAGGATCTCATGCGCGCTGTGTGCGATGGCAATCCGCGACCTTGGCCATGATGCCGTTTCACTGACCGGATCCCAGGCTGGCATCTTGACTGACACCTCTCATACCAAGGCTCGGATCGTCGACGTTGACGCTGCTCGTATACAGCGCGAACTCGACAGCGGGGCGATCGTATTAGTGGCTGGTTTCCAAGGGGTATCGACCAACCAAGATGTCACGACGCTGGGGCGCGGTGGCTCCGACACGACCGCTGTCGCTGTCGCAGCTGCGCTCAATGCCGAGGTCTGTGAGATCTACACCGATGTTGCTGGCGTCTTTAGCGCCGATCCACGTATCGTTCCTGACGCCCGCAAGTTGTCCACTGTCTCCTTCGAGGAGATGCTAGAGATGGCCGCCTCGGGCGCCAATGTGCTGCAGTTACGCGCTGTTGAATACGCGCGTAACCATAACGTCCGTATCCACTGTAGATCGAGCTTGGAGGACGGTCCCGGTACCGTTGTACTCGGAGAAGGCGAGACCATGGAACAACCACTCATAACAGCCGTAACTCATTCGACCGACGAGGCCCGCCTCACGCTGCTGGGCGTGCCCGATGACCCTGGTGTCGCTGGGCGGATATTTACTGCCCTCGCCGAGGCCAACGTCAACGTCGACATGATTATTCAGAATGAGCCAATATCGGGTGGCCATCGCGCAGATATGTCATTTACTGTGCCGCGCTCGGATCTAGTCGACGCTCGGAGTGCGCTCGACGGCTTGATCGGCGAACTCGGCATCACCGACGTTGTGACTGACGAGAAGATGGGCAAGGTCTCAGTGATAGGGGCCGGCATGAAGTCTCATCCGGGGGTCGCGGCGAAGGTCTTCGAGGTTCTCGGTGGCGAGGGGATCAATATCGAGATGATCGTCACCTCGCCGATCAAGATCTCCTGCGTAATCAGTGGCGAGCACGTTCCAACGGCCGTGAGAGCTCTACATAGCGCCTTTGCCTTGGGCGAGGGGGCAACCCTCCAGGAGCGGCCGTTTGGCGACGAGGCCTCAGCGTGAGCGCACCGCGCGTGGCGGTTGTCGGCGCCACCGGTGCTGTTGGTCGAATCATCCTCGCGACGCTTGAGCGCCGCGGCTTTGTTGCTAGCGAGATCGTCGCCTTCGCTTCGGCCCGCTCGGCCGGTACGGTTATCGAAGGGGTGGGTGAAGTGCGTCCACTAACCGATGAGACGATCGCCGGATTCGATCTCGCACTCTTCTCTGCTGGTGGGGGGATCTCGCGCGAGTGGGCCCCTCGATTTGCCGCAGCTGGAGCGGTCGTCGTTGACAACTCCTCCGCCTGGCGCATGGATCCCGACGTTCCGCTGGTTGTAGCTGAGGTCAACCCGGAGGCGATCGACGGTGCGGTCAAATCGATCGTGGCAAACCCCAACTGCACAACGATGGTTGTAATGCTTCCAACCAAGGCCTTACATGACGCCTTCGGCCTGCGTGAGATGGTCTGTACGAGCTTTCAGGCCGCTGGCGGGGCTGGTCGCAGTGGGATCGATGAGTTGGCTGCGCAGGTGCCGGTGCTAGGCGAGCGCCTTGATCTGTTGGTAGCTGATGGCCACAGTGCAGCGCGCCTAGTTAGCTCAGAAGTTCATGCCAACACGCTCGCATTTAACGTCGTCCCGATGCTCGGCAAACTTGGCGACAACGGCCACACCGACGAGGAGATGAAGCTCCAAGACGAGTCGCGCAAGATCCTCGATCTGCCCGATCTGCGCGTCAGCCCGACATGCGTTCGTGTGCCGGTGATGGTCGGTCACGCGGTTGCGGTGAAGGCGACCTTCGAAAGAGCCGTCGATCTAGGAAGCGCTAACGCCGCTCTCGCTGACTTCCCTAACCTTGTCGTTGAAGAGGCGCCGACGCCGCTGGAATGGGCCGGTCGCGACGAGACCGCGGTCGGGCGGGTGCGCGTGGACTTGGCCGACGATCACGCCTTAGATTTCTTCGTGGTCGGCGACAACCTACTCAAAGGCGCGGCATTGAACACCGTCCAGCTGGCCGAGCTCGCTGTTGGACGAGGGCTAGTCGGTCGGTCGGTCTAGGCCGCGGATCCGACGACCGACTGAGTCCAGTCGATCACCGAGGTTGGCCGCACGACATGCTTATTCATCCCGAGCGCCTTGGGCTCAAGCCCGAACGCTAGGCCTACGAGCTGAGGCAGGTGCAGTACCGGCATCTTGAGCTCGCGGCCGACGACCTTTTCAGCTACTGGCTGTTGGAGGTCGAGGTTTAGGTGGCAGAGTGGGCATGGCGTGACCAGGCAGTCGGCCTGTGCGTCTACTGCGTCGCCGAGGTGGGTGCCAGCCATCGTCAATGAAGCCTTCTGATTCATCGTGATGATCGGGAAGCCGCAGCACTTGTAGGCACCGGCGTAATCAATCACCGTGCCACCAAGGGCCTCGATTACCTGCTGCATGTAGGTGTCGCGAGGGTGCTCGTCGTCGATCCCCAAGCGGTCGGTCGGACGAACCACGTAGCAGCCGTAGAAGGGTCCAACTTTGAGGTTGGTCAGTGGACGCACGACGCGCGAGCGCAGTTCGTCGAGGCCGATATCTTCGACCAAAACCCAGAGGAAGTTCTTGTTGACGATGCCGCGCTCATACTCAAGGCCGGTCTCTGCCTTGAGCGTCTCGTTGATTGAGTCGCGGTAGGGAGTGTTGGCATCTAGGCGCTCCTGGCACTCGCTCTGGGAGCCTTGACAGGTCGAGCAGATGTTCATCATCAAGTCGGTATCGGTCTGCTGGGCGAGCGCGAAAGTACGCGCGTTGAGCGTGTCGGCAAGCTCCATGTTGTGCTCAGCGATGACGCCCGCACCACAGCAGTTTGCGCGGTCTAGTTCGACCAGCTCGATGTCGAGCATCGGTGCTATTTGAGCCATCGAGCCGTGTAGTTCAGGAGTGAAACCGCGGCTCACACAGCCCGGCCAGTAGGCAACTTTCATGAGTGTGGACCTCTCTCTTCTTCGCCGGCGGCTTTCAGGACTGGTTCGTCTTCGTAGCCCTCGATGTACAGGTTGAGCTCGTTGCGCGAGTCGCGCCCTTCGACGGTGTCGTAGATCGCGCGGATCTGCTTCTGGTCGGGCAGCTTGTGGTGGTGGAGCGCCTTGGCTGGGGTGACTTTTCCGCGCAGCAAGGCCGGAACGATCGCCGGCAGCGACCCTGCCAAGACTGGTATCGCACGCGGGTGGAACTTGCCGCCATAGGAGTCGGGCAACAGATTGGCCTCATGCAGGGTGCCGTACTTCTCAATGTTCTTGACGAAGGCCTTCTCGTGGCGATAGCCGTTGTTGCGGTCGTTGATCTTCTGATCAGAGCCGGCCACACGGCGTAGGCGCATGATCTGACTCATCGGCGCGACGCCCTTAGGGCAGGCTTCGATGCACATAAAGCAGTGCGTGCAGTCATAGATTCCGTGGGGATCCTCTGCAAGATCCTTGAGGCGCTCATACTGCTGGCCGTCACGGGGATCGCCGACAAAACGGTAAGCCTTAGCGAGGGCCGCTGGGCCGATGAAGAGTGGGTCCACTTCCATCGAGAGACAGTCAGAGACACAAGCTCCACACTGGATGCAGGCCATCGTCTGGGTCACGTCGACCATGTTCTCGTGGGGGACGATGTACTCACGCTCGGGCTCTGGTCCCTCTGGCAGCAGCCATGGCGTGACTCGCTGGATCTTCTTCCAGTGCACCGCGTCCATATCGACGATTAGGTCTTTGATGATCGGCATATTGCCCATCGGCTCTACGGTGATCGTGTTGCCGTCGGGGGACTCTGCGGCCGCATGGTCGAGGTGGTGGTGGCAAGCTAGATCGGCCTTGCCATTGATGCGCACTGCGCATGAACCGCAGATTGCGGCGCGGCAGGAGCAGCGGATGCCGATTGAGCCGTCGGTCGTGGCACGAGCCGAGAGGATGCCTTCAAGGACTGAACGGTGGCCTTCGAGGTCTACTTTGAACTCTTCCCAGTAGGCAGCGTCTCCGGTCTCGGGTGAGTAGCGGCGGATTTTTAGCGTGTACTCAGGCATCTCTAGTAAGTCCTCTCCTCAGGCTCCCACTGGGTCATTGTTACGGGGGCGTAGTCGACTTCGGGCTCCTGGCCGCCGTTACGAGAAACGGTGATGTGCTTAAGCCATTGCGCATCGTCGCGAGCCGGGAAGTCGGTGCGGAACTGTGCTCCGCGTGACTCCTTGCGCTCAATCGCCGAGAGCACCGTTGCCTCGGCACAGGTCAGCATGTAGTCGAGCTCGATCGCTCCGAGTACGTCTTGGTTAAAGACGGTTCCACGGTCGTCAATGTAAGAGGTCTTAGCCTCTTCCTTGAGTCGTCCAATCACTTCGTGTGCGTTGGCTAGGCCTGCCGCATCACGGTAGACGGCAACATCCTTATTCATCATCTCGCCGAGCTCGTTCTTGATTTCAGATACGCGGCGGCCGCTACGTTCGCGGGCGATGATGTTGTCGATGAATGACTGCTCCTCGGAGATCTGGCCGCTGGCGACTACGGGCATTGCGATTCCAGCCGCCCGCTTGGCTGCGTGCTCGCCGGAGCGGCGACCAAAGATCAACGTGTCTAGAAGTGAGTTGGCACCCAGGCGGTTGCCACCGTGGACCGAGATGCAAGCGCATTCGCCTGCTGCGTAAAGCCCCGTGATGGGAGTCTGACCGTCGATGTCTGTCTTGACGCCGCCCATGATGTAGTGCTGGCCGGGGCGGATCATGATCGGCTCTTTGGTGATGTCGACGCCAGCGAAGTCGCGGCCGATGTTGACGATCTCGCGCAGCGCTTCAAGGATGCGCTTCTTGGGGACCATCGTGATGTCGAGGGCGATCGTTCCACCGGGAAATCCACGACCCTCATTGATCTCGGTTTGCTCGGCGCGCGAGACGACGTCACGGGAGGCAAGCTCCATCTTGTTTGGCGCGTACTTCTCCATGAAGCGTTCGCCGAGGGCGTTGTAGAGATGGGCACCCTCGCCGCGGGCACCTTCGGTGATCAAGAAGCCGTTTTCAGCAAGAGTCGTCGGGTGGTACTGGACCATCTCCATGTCCATGAGGGGCGCACCGATGTCGTAGGCTTGGGCGATTCCGTCGCCCGTACAGATCAGAGCGTTGGTCGTCGGCTGCCACGCTTGGCCGGCGCCGCCTGTGGCGAGAATGACGTTCTTGGCGGTGAAGACCTCCATCTGGCCCGAGCGGATGTCTCTGGCGATGGCACCAATACATGAGCCGTCTTCACCAACGAGCAGGCGGGTCGTGAACCACTCCTCGTAGCGATCGATCTGCTCATGGAACTTCATCAGCTGTTCATAGAGAACGTGGAGTAGTGCCTGGCCGGTGATGTCGGCTACGTAGTAGGTGCGGGCTGCGGAGGCACCACCGAAGGCGCGTGTGCCGAGCCGGCCTTGCGCGTTGCGGTGGAAGGTGACGCCGCGGTGTTCGAGCCAGAGGATCTCCTCAGGTGCCTCTCGACACATGATCTCGATCGCGTCTTGGTCGCCGAGGTAGTCAGAGCCCTTGACGGTGTCAAAGGCATGGGACTCCCAAGAGTCTTCAGGATTTAGAGCAGCGTTGATCCCGCCAGCTGCGGCGTTGGAGTGCGACCGCACCGGGTGGACCTTGCTCATGATCGCAACGGTGGCGCCTTCTTCAGCGGCGGCAAGGGCGGCGCGCTGTCCAGCGAGACCAGCTCCGATTATCAGAACGTCGTGTGCAGGCATGATTGTGATCCTATTGATTGATTCTGACCGACGTCTGATCGGTCTTTGATGGGGTACGGCAGTCGGGGGGTTTTGCGATCTCTCAGAGCGTTCTTTAGAGCAGTGGTGGTTAGGCCGCGGGGCCAGGAGAAGCTGCCGCGGAGGCGATCGCACGCCGTACCTGATCAGAGGTCACGACGCCGCGCAGAACGCCCTCTACATCGACGGCAAAGAGTGCGCCGATCTCGCGCAGTGCGCGATCGCCGAGGAGATCTTCGAGCGGCGCATCGTCAGCGACGCGGCCGTCGTAGTCACTGACATCGAGGACATCGCTGACGCGCAGCGAACCATCGCCAGCCTCTACACACTCCTCGGCTCGTTCTTGGCGCACGATCCCGAGGTAGTGGCCGTCAGGGTCAATTACGGGAAACCACGACCACCGATAGCGCAGGAAGTATGAGTCCACCGCATCGGCCAGCGTGACCGTTGAGGGGATAGCCACGGGATCGTGATCCATGATGTCGGCGACAGTGACGCCCCCAACACTCTCGGCAAACCTCGTCTGGGCAACGGCGCCGCGCGCGGCTTGGAGCAAGAACCAGCCCAGCAGCATCAGCCAGAACCCATTGAAGATGTCGCTGGTCAGCAGCGCTTGCGCGATCCCGATTCCGATCAACAGGTAGCCGAAGACCTGACCCATCCCAGCAGCGATCCTCGTCGCCTTTAGGCGGCTGCCGGTGATCTTCCATGCGATAGCGCGGGCGACACGACCGCCGTCTAACGGGTAGGCCGGAATCATGTTGAAGAGGAAGAGGAAGGCGTTGATCGTAGCCAGCCAGCTGACGAGCAGAAGGCCGGGCGAGATGCTTGCCCCGCTGCCGTCGAGCGTAGCGCCCGACCAGAAATCGCGCCCGTCACCCAAGAGCAGGCTTAGCCCCACACAGATGCCGACGATGATCAGCGTGACTAGCGGGCCTGCGAGTGAGACTTTGAGCTCCTCGCGCGGCGATCTGGTGTCACGCGACATCTTTGCGACGCCGCCAAAGAACCACAAGTCGATGCCTTCGATGCCTATCCCGCTGTGCTTGGCAGCTAGAGCGTGGCCCATCTCGTGCAAGATGAGTGAGACGAAGAAGAGCAGAACGCTTCCTACTGCGGTCGCGTAGGCGACGGTATCGGAGGCGTCTAGAACCTCCTTGAAGGTTCCCGACAACAGGAAGATGAAGATGAAGAGGACCAGGAACCATGAGGCGTCCACACCGATGCGGATCCCGAAGATCCGAAAGAGCTTGATTGAGCCAGAGCCACCGAACATCGGTCAATCGTCGCACAGCAAGGGGATTTGATCAGCAGCGGTCGGCTACGACGTCAATCAAGCCTTCGGTAGGTGACGCTCAACAATCGCCTTGGCATTGATTGTTGGAGGCAGGGTTCCGTAGGCCAGCCCGCCGTCTGCGCCTAGGCGCGAGGCGCAGAAAGCGTCGGCCACGTCCGCATCGCCATAGCGCACCAAGAGCGATCCTTGAAGCGTTTTTGCCATCTGCTCGACGATCCGCCGTGAGCGCGTTTGGGCATTTTCGAGTTCTGAGAGCTGATCCTTGAGGTCAGCGATCGACGCGTCGAGGCGAGCGTCGGCCCCGGCGCCCAGGCCGACCTCTTCAAGAAAGGCGTCGACCGTTTCGGGAGTACGCGAAAGCGCGCGTAAGACGTCGAGGCACTGGACGTTGCCCGAGCCTTCCCAGATCGACCCCAAAGGACTCTCGCGAAATACTCTCGCCATCACCGACTCCTCTACAAAGCCGTTGCCGCCAAGGCATTCGAGCGCCTCGGCCGCATGGCCTGGGGCGCGCTTGCAGGTCCAATACTTCCCAACCGCAGTCGCCACGCGCTTGAAGTCGGCCTCCTGGGGGCTATCTGAGGCCTCGTCGTAGGCGCGCGCTAGGCGCATCGCTGTAGCGGTTGCGGCTTCGGATTCAATACATAGGTCAGCGAGCACGTTGGTCATCAGCGGTTGGTCGATTAGGGCCGAGCCAAAGGCGGCTCGGTGGGCAGCATGCCAAGTGGCTTGAGCCACTCCTTGGCGCATCGCTGCGCTGGCTCCGATCACGCAGTCCAAGCGTGTGTGGCCAACCATTTCGATGATCGTCGCAACTCCGCGGCCCTCCTCGCCGACGATCTGGGCCCAGGTTTGGATGAACTCGATCTCAGCCGAGGCGTTAGAGCGGTTGCCGAGCTTGTCTTTGAGGCGCTGGAGGTGAAAGGGGTTGCGTGTGCCGTCAGGCAGTACGCGTGCAACCAAGAAGCAGGTCAGCCCACCGGGGGCTTGAGCTAATACAAGAAAGATGTCGCACATCGGTGCAGAGCAGAACCACTTGTGTCCGTCGAGGAGGTACTCACCACCACCACCCAAGAGGCCCTCGCCGATCAACGGGCGTGCGGTCGTTAAGTTGGCGCGTACGTCTGAGCCGCCCTGTTTCTCGGTCATCGCCATTCCGGCTAGGGCGCTTGTCTTGGTATTTGCTAGATCGAGCCCGGGCTCGTACTGCGAGGAGAGCAGGCGCGGCTCCCATACGGCGGCGAGCTCGGGTTGGGCGCGCAGCGTGGGGAGGGCTGAGTAGGTCATCGACAGTGGGCAGCCGACGCCAGCCTCGATCTGAGCTAGCTGGATAAAGAGAGCTGCGCGGGCGACGTGGGCCCCGGGTCGGGGGTCCTGCCATGGGAGGGCGTGAAGCCCATGGTGGACGCCGAGCGCTAGTAACTCATGCCATGCAGGGTGAAAAGAGACCTCGTCGATGCGGTCGCCAAAGCGGTTAAAGGTTTTAAGTAAGGGTGGGTTTTGGTTGGCCGCAACGCCCCTCTCGATCCATTCGGGGTCGGCGCAGATCGCGCCAAGTTCGCTGAGTCGATCGCGCGCCCAGCCCCCGCCCTCGCGTTCTAGGGCCTCGCAGAGGGCTAGGTCGGTTTCAAATGTGTTGAGCCCCTGCAGCGGGGGAGGCTGGTTGGGAGCGTGTAGGCGTGGGTCTCTGGGGCTCTCAGGCTGATTGGCCACTGTGTCGGAGTCTCGCAGTTAGGTGATCGGATTGCACGCCTCTAGCGGTCAGTATTGGCGCCCGTAGCTAGCTTCCCGCGCGAGCTATTACTGCTTTGACCCCTCCGGTTGGGTGGCCCTCAGATGAGAGGGGACGTCGTCGGCCGGGCCTGCCCGGGTACGATCGACTGCGTCCGCAATCCACTCAATCTTCGAAATACCTAAGCAAGGACAAGTAATCCATATGGCACATGAAGTCACCCTTATCCCCGGAGACGGCACTGGACCCGAGCTAGCCGAGGCCACGCGTCGCGTACTGGAGGCCACTGGCGTCGGCTTTAACTGGGACGAGCAGCCCGCTGGTATCGACATTTATGAGGCAGAGGGCTCACCGTTTCCTGAGCGCACCCTGGACTCGATCAAGGCAACGAAGGTCGGGATCAAAGGTCCGACGACGACGCCTGTAGGTTCCGGTTTTCGCTCGGTCAACGTTCTCCTGCGCAAGGAGCTAGACCTCTTCGCCTGTATCCGCCCGTGTAAGTCATACGAAGGGGTGCGCACCCGCTTCCCTGAGACAGACATCGTGATCGTGCGGGAGAACACCGAAGACCTCTACGCCGGCATTGAGTTTGAGCGCGGTTCGGCCGACAACGCCAAGATGCGCGAGTTCCTTGCGCAGCTAGGCTCGCCCGTGCGTGAGGACTCTGGAATCTCAATCAAGCCGATCTCGGAGTTTGGCTCTGAGCGGATCGTCGAGGCCGCATTCGCCTACGCCAAGGAAAACGGCCGGTCGAAGGTGACCGCGGCGCACAAGGCCAACATCATGAAGTTCACCGATGGACTCTTCTTGGAGACCGCTCGCACGGTCGCGGCGCGCCATCCAGAGATTGAGTTCGAGGACAGGATCATCGACAACCTCTGCAATCAGCTGATCTCAAGGCCAGAGGAGTACGACGTAATCGTGCTACCCAACCTCTACGGAGACATCGTCTCTGATCTCTGTGCCGGCATGATCGGCGGACTGGGGATGGCCTCAGGGGCCAATATCGGTACCGAGGCGGCCGTATTTGAAGCCACTCACGGCTCGGCTCCTAAGTACAAGGGCCTTGACCGTGTCAACCCGACGGCGCTGATGCTCTCGGGCGTGCTGATGCTGCGCCATCTAAATGAGCGCGAGGCTGCCGACCGGATGGAAAATGCGATAGCTGAAGTGATCCGCAAGGGTGACAAGGTCACCTACGACTTAAAACTAACCCGAGACGACCCCACCGCCGTTGGCACCGCCGCTTTTGCCGACGCTGTGATTGAGGAGATGAACGCCTGATGAGTACGACGCCCGTAAAGGTCACCGTCACTGGAGCAGCCGGCCAGATTGGCTACGCCCTACTGTTTCGAATCGCTTCAGGCCACTTGCTTGGCCCCGATACAAAGGTTCACTTGAGCCTGCTGGAGGTTCCAGCTGCGGTCAAGGCTGCCCAAGGAACCGCTATGGAACTCGACGACTGTGCTTTTCCGCTGCTGGCTGGCATTGATATCTCCGATGATCCAAACGCTGCCTTCAACGGCACCAATATTGCGATGCTTGTTGGTGCTCGGCCGCGCACCAAGGACATGGAACGCGCCGATCTGCTGGAGGCAAACGGTGGAATCTTCGGTCCTCAAGGGCGTGCTCTAAACGCACACGCCGCATCTGACTTAAAGGTTCTTGTCGTCGGTAACCCGGCTAACACTAATGCTCTCATCACGATGCACAACGCACCGGATGTGCCACGCGAAAGGTTCACGGCGATGACGCGCCTAGACCACAATCGCGCGATCTCGCAACTTGCAAAAAAGAGTGGCGCTGATTTGAGTGAGATCAAGAAGATGACGATCTGGGGCAACCACTCCGCCACGCAGTACCCAGATATCTTCCACGCAACAGTGGGCGGCGTTAACGCCGCCGAGGCAGTCAACGATCAGGCTTGGCTTGAGGGCGACTTCATTCCTACCGTGTCCAAGCGTGGAGCGGCGATCATTGAGGCACGCGGTGCTTCAAGTGCGGCGTCGGCTGCCAACGCGGCTATCGGTCATGTCCACGACTGGGTCTTGGGTACGCCCAAGGACGACTGGGTCTCGATGGCGATCGTCTCTGACGGCTCATACGGCGTCGCCGAGGGGCTGATCTCGAGCTTCCCCGTGACCTGCGCTGGCGGTGAGTACACGGTCGTGCAAGGGCTTGAGATCAACGATTTCTCGCGTACCCGCATCGACGCTACCGCGGCAGAGTTGGCCGAGGAGCGCGACGCGGTTACGGAGCTGGGTCTGATCTGATTCGATCAGACCCTCGGGCCGATAGGCGCTTAGGCAGCAGCCTTGCCTGGGATCCAGCCACGCCCGCGCTTGGCGACTTTCTTCTCCCTTTGCAGGGCCGGCATTACGCGGTATAGGTAGTTCTGCTTGATGCCCATCAACTCGGCTATTTCAGGGATGGTGATGCCGGGATTAGCCTGTACGACGTTCAGCGCCTCGTTGGCGCGCTTGCCCGTTCCGCG
This sequence comes from Solirubrobacterales bacterium, assembly GCA_947474595.1. GTDB lineage: Bacteria > Actinomycetota > Thermoleophilia > Solirubrobacterales > Solirubrobacteraceae > CANJIV01. The sequence goes on along the minus strand of CANJIV010000007.1, from coordinate 98,804 downwards.
CGGGCGGCCGCGTTGCCCAGCGGTGCGCTTAGACGCGCGCTTAGGCTTTGCCTTGGCGGGGGTGGAGGATGTTGAAGCTGGGGGACGTCCGGGCTTACGGGCTCCCGAGCCGATCGCCTTGCTCAAGGCTGCAGAGGCAGCGGTGAGCGCCTTCTCCTCTGCCACAAGAGCCTTCTGCTCGGCGGCTAGCTCGCGCAGCCGCTCTTCGATCTCACGACGTTTCTGATTAAGAAAATCCGACATTAGTAATGACCCCTCAGTCTTTAATTATTCATTAATAGCTAACATTAATAGCAGAGTTATCCAAAAGTTTTCGAGTTCTAATGCGCCAATTTGCCAAAAAACAAATTCTCTTCGTACACCCGCGTAAGGCTTCGTTTATCGAACTCGATCGCGAGTTGCTGGCTGAACGGTGGGAGATCGTCGACCTCTATCAACCCGGCCGATGGTCTAATCCATTCAAGGTCGCAGCTGCCGTGCGGGGATGTGATGGCGTTGTTGGCTGGTGGGCCTCGTGGCACACTTTCTGGCCATTCATCTTTGCGCCCTTACTTAAAAAGCCATCGCTACTAATAGTTGGAGGGTTCGACATAGCCAACGAGCGTGATATCGGCTACGGCTATCAGCAAGGAGGCGCTCGCAAGTATTTGAGCCGCTTGATTATCAAGAGAGCCACGCGTCTGATGACTAACTCTGAGTACAGCCGCAGCGAGTTCTTGGCAAATATCGGAACCCCACGTCAGCCGCTAGATGTCGTTTACCACGGCGTGCCAGATCGTTTTGGAAGACTGCGACAAGGACCGCGCGATCGCTTGGCGATCACTGTTGGCAACGTCGACAGTGCCAACCTAGAGCGCAAGGGGCTACGAGCCTTCGTTGAAGCCGCAGCCCTGCTGCCAGATGTGGAGTTCGTAGTTGTCGGGCGGCTGCTCGATGACGGTGCTGAGCGGCTCAGAGAGCTGGCCGGGCCGAATGTGAAGTTGGCTGGGTTTGTCTCAGACGAAGAGCTATTTAACCTCTACGAGCGCGCGGCGGTATACGTTCAAGCCTCGCAGCACGAGGGGTTCGGCGTGTCGGTCGCCGAGGCGATGCTCGGGGGCTGCGTGCCTGTAGTAACGCGACGCGGCGCGCTCCCCGAAGTAGTCGGCGACGTCGGCATCACGCTTGATAGTCGCGAAGCTACGGCGATAGCCGAGGGAATACGTGCTGCGCTGGCCTTGGACACCCAAGCACCGACGCGAGCACGCGAGCGGGTTCTCGTCGAGTTTCCAGTGCAGAAGCGCAGAAGTGGGCTCCAAGATTTAGTCGGCCGTCTGTTTGGCGCCTAGAAGGGCTCAGCTAAGCCTTAAGTTGGCTGCTGCGGGCGATATGGGTCAGTACTTCGGTCACCGCTGCCCCGTGCCCTAAGCTGGTAGTGCTTAAGGAGCCGTCCAAACAGGCCAGCAGCTGTTAACTCGCTGGCCGTACTGATCCGCCGGAGGACATATGGCGCCGACAACCGCCGAACTAACCCACCAGCACCTTTTACTTCACTTCACCGACATGCAAGCCGAGATCCCGGTCATCGTGAGAGGCGAGGGCTGTCGGGTCTACGACGAGGCGGGTCGTGGCTATATCGACGGCCTTTCGGGTCTCTACTGCACCAACCTAGGTCACTCGTTCGGAGATGAGCTCGGAGCGATCGCCCACGCGCAGATGAAGGAGTTGGCTTACGTCTCCAACTGGACGCTTGCTCACCCTCGCTCTGCCGAGCTTGGTGCCAAGATCGCATCGTTGGCCCCCGACGGACTTAATCGCGTCTTCTTCACTTCTGGTGGCTCGGAGGCTGTAGAGGCAGCTTGGAAGATCGCGCGCCAGTATCACGCTGCCAACGGAGAGCCGCAGCGTCGTAAGGCGATCGCGCGCAAGTATGCCTACCACGGAGTCACCCTCGGAGCGCTCTCATTTACGGGCATTCCAGAAGTACGCGCACCATTTGAGCCGTTGGCTGTGCCAACCCACCACGTCTCGAACACAAATGCTTATCGCCATCCACACGGCGACGATCCAGAGGCGCTGACGGCGGCGTTGCTGGCTGAGCTAGAGGAGGCGATCGAATTCGAGACTCCGGATCAGGTCGCGATGGTTATCGCTGAGCCAGTCCAGAATGCAGGCGGCTGTATTCCGCCACCACCGGGCTACTGGCAGGGGCTGCGCGAGATCTGTGATCGCCACGGCATTCTGCTCTGCTCCGATGAAGTCATCTGCGCTTGGGGACGCTTGGGAGAGTGGTTTGGGGCGCAGAAGTACGACTACGTCCCTGATCTTCTTACATTCGCCAAGGGCCTGACTTCGGCTCACGCTGCAATGGGTGGGCTGCTGATTCACGACCGTGTTGCCGAGCCCTTTATGAACGGCGAGGTCTACATGCACGGGATGACCTTTGGCGGCCATCCTGTCGGCAGCGCGATCGCGCTGGGAGCTATCAACATCATGGAGCGCGAGGGCGTGCTGGACAACGTGCGCGCCAACTCTCCCCACGTTCGGGCCCGCCTAGAGGCCTTGCGTGATATCCCGATAGTCGGCGACGTGCGTGGGGTCGGCTACTTCTGGGCGCTTGAACTTGTCAAGGATCAAGCGACCAAAGAGACGTTCTCTGGCGCCGAGGCCGACTGGCTGCTCGGCGATATCCTCTCTGACCGCATGCGCTCAAACGGGTTGATCTGCCGACTCGACGATCGCTCCGACCCAGCGGTTCAGCTCGCTCCGCCGCTTGTCAGCGATATCGCACTTTGGGATGAGATCATCGACATCGTCGCCGACGGCCTGCGCTACGCATCGGAGCGGATACCAGAGGCTCCAAAGTCAAGTTAAAGCTGCGCCTACGCCTCCAGCAGCGCCTTGAGCTTGGCCAGCGATGCGTTGGCCTCGCGCTCGGAGGTCCCACCGACTAGAAGTCGACCGGCGATCTTTCCAAGCGGCCCCAGCGGAGTCTTAAAGTCGTTCTCGTAGTCAAAGCGTGTTTTGCCTTTGCCTTCGGGCGTCAGTTTGTATGCCGTATGGGCTCGTGAGCGGGCTGGACCAGAACCCTCCCAAACGGCGATCGAAGGCTTTGTTGCCTCGGCCACTGTCCACTTGACCTTAAACGGTGCGCCGCGGATCTCGAGCGTCTGCTCGAGTTTGGAGCCGAGCTTAAGTGGAGCGGGGTCTGCCTTTCCCAGGCCGCGGTGGATGGTCACCCAGTCGCCTAAGCGGTCGGGGTCCATTACAACGGCCCAGATCGCAGCGGGCGTCGCAGCGATCGTTATCGAGACTTCGACCTTACTCACCGTGCTGCCAGTGCTTCGACGGTTTCCCACTGGGCAAGTGCGTGCTCGACGGCGGCGTCGAAGCGGTGTAGGCGCACGTCAAAGATCTCTTGGGCCTCGTTGTTGCGTGGCAGTAGGTCGCTCGATAGGCCTTCCATCAGTGGACCAATCAGTCCGTGATCCTCACCAGTAACCGCCGAGGCAACGCGACTGGCCAGCGCGGTCAGGCTAAAAGGCAGCTCGATGCTCGGGCGGGAGATCACCATCAATTCACGGATTCGCTCAATCATCTGGCCGTAAGAGATCGTTTCAGGGCCAGCGATATCAAGCGAGCGCCCTCCGGCCTTCGCGACGGTTGCGGATTTAGCGAGGTAGTCGAGCACGTCACGGCCATCGATCGGCTGTGTCTGATTGTCGCGCCAGTCGGGCAGGGCCAGAAGCGGCAGTCGCTCGACCAATCGCACGAGGAATCGAAACGATCTCGATTGGGCCGCGACGATGATTGATGAACGCAAAGCCACGGCGTCAGGGCATGCCTCTCTCAGGACGGCTTCGACGTCGAAGCGGCTCGCAAGGTGTGGGGACGCGGTTCCGCTGGCAGGGACGATTCCGCCGAGATAGATGGTCCGTGCAACGCCGGCATCGCTGGCGCTGGCGGCGAAGTGTTCGGCTGCCTGTAGCTCGTAATCGGCGAAGGCTCCCTGGGACGCGGCCTCCATTGAGTGGATCAAGAAGTAGGCGACCTCGGTGCCGGCTAGGGCTTTTTTAAGACCCTTTCCCGTGACCGCGTCGCCGGTGAAAATAGGGACATCGGCTGTGATGCGAGCGCGGTCGCGACCAAAGGCGCGGACGGTGTGTCCGTCTTTGAGCAGGCGCGGTATCAACGCCGATCCGACGAAGCCGCTGGCCCCGGTAACGAGTATTTCCATCAGCAGGGAATGGCGCTTGGGTTGGAGTACACGTTTCAAGGGTACGCAACTGACCAAGGGTCAGGACCACTTGAGGTCGAGTGGTAGAAAATCTCCCCAACTAGCGGGGTGTTTTCCAACCTAAATCCCAGAATACGCCTCTTTGCAGGTGTTTCTCTAGCGTTTAGGAAAAGTCTGCGATTTGCGGGATAGCGCGTCACGGTGGGGGCGAGAACATGGTTGATTGACGTTCGGTCGCGTTGGAGCGGCCGCTGGGGAGTTCGAATCAAGGCAATTAAGGAAGGGGAGCTGTTAAGGCATGGCGCAACGACGGGTCGGCGCAGCGAAGGTAACTTGCGAGGGCTGCTACTTCCATGCTAATACGCTCTGTGCCTTGACCGTCGATGAGGCGTGCTCGACATTTCGACCAAATCGGCCCGAGGGACTATCTCCACCAAGTCAGCTGCGCTTTGCTTTTCGCCAAGAGCGTCGAACCAGGGCGGCTTGGGCGTTCCCCTCACCTCAAGAACAGGCCGCGCTGCACGGCTGAGTGGACGGGCATTGGTGGCGCGCCAGCTAAAGTCTATCTATGCGCATCACCGTGTTGGGGAAATCGCCGTCATGGCAAGACGCAGGTGGAGCTTGTAGCGGGTACCTAGTGCAAGAGGGCGCCACCACGCTCCTCCTAGACTGCGGCAATGGCGTCTTTTCCAAGTTACGAACTGTTTGGGAGTACTCAGAGGTTGACGCTGTCGTCGTCAGCCACATGCATGCTGACCACTTCCTAGATCTAGTTCCCTACGCCTATGGGCTGACCTATGGTCAAGAGTCAGCCGCGCGTCCTGCGCTCTATCTCCCAGTCGGCGGTCGCAAGGCATTGCGGCGCATTGTTGGTTGTTGGGGTAGTGAGGACTTGATCGAAACGGCATTTGACTCAAGCGAGTACGACGCCGCCGATACGATCGAGGTCGGTCCGCTGCAGTTGCGTTTTTGTGCGGTCAAACACTTCATCGATCCCACTCATGCTGTGCAGATAAAGTCAACCAACGGTCCTGGGCGGTTCACCTTCGGCGCCGATACGGCTCCCTGTGATGACCTAGCGGCCTTCGCCAAGGGCAGTGACTTGCTGTTCTTAGAGGCCACGATCGAAGTGCCCGAAAGCGATGGCAAGCGCGGACATATGACCGCAGGAGAGGCCGGCCAGCAGGCGCTGCAGGCTGGTGCGGCGAGGCTTGTTCTGACTCATTTGTCTGACGAGCTAGATCAAGGTGCAGCGCTACTCGCAGCCCAAGAGACGTTCGGTGGAGAGGTCGAGATCGCCGCCGAGGGCGCAGTCTATGAGCTCTGATCGACGCTAAGCTGATAACTCACGTGCCCACCGACCGTGACATATTCGCCAACTTTGAGCGCATGCGACGCGAGATGGACGAGCTCTTCGGTGACGCATTCGGTCGCACCGGACTCGCCCGACGTGGGCGAGGATTCTCTCCCCCGGTAGACGTTTTCTACCTCGATAGCCCGCCGCGAGCGGTCGTTAAGGTCGATCTCGCCGGGATCGATCCGAGCGAGCTTTCACTGGAGGTTCAGGGCCGCGAGCTGATAATCGCCGGCCTTCGTCGTCCGACAGAGTCCCAAGAGGGTCGGGTCTATCAACAGCTCGAGATCGAACACGGTGGGTTTCGACGCGTGATCGAGCTCGGGGCTGATGTGAGCGGAGAGGACGCTCGTGCGACCTATGAGGACGGCATTCTGCGCGTCGAGTTGCCGCTACAGGCACCCAGACGAGCAGCGGCTCGGTCGGTGCCGGTCGAGACCTCTGGCGGCGGGCGTGGGTCTAGGGGCGGCGTCGAGCGATGATCGAGGTCGAAGAGCCCGGAGGAGGGCCACGTCTGATCGAGGTCGTCGAGGCTTCGCTGCCCAAAGGGCTACCTGTCCTTCCTCTGCGTGAAACGGTCGCTTTCCCCGACATGCTCACGCCGTTAGCGGTCGGCCAAGACCGCAGCGTCGAGCTTGTCAATGACGCCCTCGCTGGAGATCGGATGTTGGTGATGGTGGCTAGCCGCGATCCCGAAAACGACACCCCCGGCTCCGAACAACTCCATACTTATGGGGTGGTTGGGACGATCGCTCGGATGTTGAAGGTCCCCGATGGGACTCTACGGATTCTTGTACAAGGAGGTCAGCGGGTGAAGATCACCAACTGGGTTCGCGAGGAGCCTTACCTCTTTGCTGAGATTGAAGATGCCCCTGACATCATCAAGCAGACTCCCAAGCTCGTCGCCCTAGCGCGCAACGTCCAGCAGACGTTTACGGCGATCGTCGAGGAGGTCCCATACCTACCCGAAGAGCTCCAGATTGCCGTCGCCAATCTCGATGACCCAAGCGCGCTGTCGTCGCTGATCGCTGGTGCGCTGCGCATCTCGGTCGCCGACAAGCAAGCACTGCTTGAAGAGCGTGACGTCGCCAAGCGGTTACGCAAGCTGTCGGAGGTCCTTGCTCGCGAACTCGAGCTGATTTCGCTGGGTTCCAAGATTCAAAGTCAGGTGCAGTCTGAACTCGATAAGGGCCAGCGCGAATATGTCCTGCGCCAACAGCTCAAGGCGATTCAAGAGGAGCTAGGCGAGGGCGACGAGATGGAGGCCGAGGCCAACGAGCTGCGCGAGCAGTTGGAGGCGATCGCGCTGCCAGCGGACGTACGCAAGCAGGCAGACCGAGAACTCGCTCGACTCGAACGCCTTCCACCAGCCGCCGCCGAACACGGTGTTATCAGGACCTACCTCGAGTGGATCGCGACGCTGCCGTGGGATACCAGCACTGAGGATAATCTCGATCTCGTTCACGCTCGTGAGGTACTAGACACTGATCACTACGACATCGAGCAGGTCAAAGATCGGATCCTTGAGTTCCTCGCTGTGCGCAAGCTAAAACCTGACGCGCGCGGCTCGATCATCTGCTTCGTTGGCCCTCCTGGCGTAGGCAAAACCTCGCTGGGTCGTTCGATCGCCCGCGCCTTAGGCCGTTCCTTTGAGCGGATCAGCGCTGGCGGCATGCGCGATGAGGCCGAGATTCGCGGCCATCGCCGGACCTATATCGGCGCGATGCCGGGCACAATTATCCGCGCGCTGCGCGATGCCGGCTCTAACAACCCTCTGTTCATGATCGATGAGGTCGACAAGGTCGGCGGCGACTACCGTGGCGATCCTGCCAGCGCCCTACTAGAGGTGCTCGACCCAGAGCAGAATGCCAACTTCCGCGACCACTACCTTGATGTCGCCTTCGATCTCTCCAAGGTCATGTTCATCACGACAGCCAACACGCTCGACACGATCCCCGGGCCGCTACGCGACCGCATGGAAATCATCAGGTTGGCCGGGTATTCAGAGGAGGAGAAGCTTGAGATCGCTAGGCGCTATCTCGTGGCGCGTCAGATCGAGCGCTCGGGTTTGACCGCTTCGAAAATCCGTTTCTCCGACGCAGCACTTAAAGCGATCATCTCTGATTACACCCGCGAAGCTGGCGTTCGAGGCCTTGAGAGAGAGATCGGTACGGTCTGCCGCAAGGTCGCCCGACAGGTCGCTGAGGGAACGGTAAAGAAGCGCGTCAATGTCTCTGAGAAGGCTGCTCGAGCGCTGTTGGGCAAAGCGCGCTATCCATTTGAGGCCAAGCGGCGCACAAGTATTGCTGGCGTGGCAACCGGTTTGGCGTGGACTCCGGTTGGCGGCGATGTCCTTTTCGTCGAGGCGACGGCGATGCCTGGCTCTGGCAAGTTGGCGATCACTGGACAGCTGGGTGACGTGATGAAGGAGTCCGCTGAAGCGGCTCTCTCCTACGTGCGGGCACACGCTGCAACCGTGGCACCTGAGCTACCCGAGGATTGGTTTTCCACCCACGACCTCCACATCCATGTGCCAGCCGGAGCGATCCCAAAGGATGGTCCCAGCGCTGGAATCACTATGGCCACGGCGTTGATCTCGCTGATCACCGATACACCGATCCGCCACGACACGGCGATGACCGGGGAGATCACCCTGACCGGACAAGTTCTACCGATTGGTGGGCTGAAGGAGAAGTCCTTGGCCGCACAACGCAACGCAATAACGCGAGTTATCGCACCTGTGCTCAACAAACCAGACGTCGATGAAATCCCAGACCATCTGCGCGCAGGCCTCGAGTTTGTCTTCGTAGATCAGATCGACGAAGTCATCGCGGCAGCCCTTGTCAGCAGGAAAACTGCCAAGCGGCGCAGATCAAGCTAGACTGCGCAGACTCCAAGCAATCGTTCCGAGGGAGAGTTCATGGCAGCACGAGATAAAGCGGCATTCGCAGGCGAAGGTCTCAAGAAGCTTAGAAACAACCCCGCACTTCAGCGGTTGATCCAAGATGCCGAGGTACGCCAGAGCATTCGCGAGGCTTACGGGCTATCGCGAGGCGCCTACGGCCGCATGACTAACGGCAAGCCTGCGATGCAGGCTCTGCTTGAGGACAGGAAGCTACAGAAGGAGTTGCGCTCGGCAGCGATGCTGATCGGAACTTCGGTTGTTGCGTTACGGGAGGGGCCGGTCAAGCGCAAGAAGAGGCGCCTAGGGCGCAAGCTGTTGATTCTCGTCGCCGGAGCCGCGCTGGCGCTGGCGTTGAGCGAAGGTCTGCGCAAGACCGTTCTCGATGCACTGTTTGGTGCCGAGGAGGAGTTCGACTACGTCTCTAGCACGGTAACCACGCCGCTGCCAGACCCGGTATCTACTTCCTAGTTTTAACTATCTGACGTCGATGGCTTTTCGAGGGCGCCTGCGGGCGCCCTCGGTGGTTGGTAGGTAGTCGCAGCCGTGACACTGGACTAGGCCTCAGGCTGAAAATAACGCCCGGGCCCGCCAGATCGCCACTGGCGATCCTTTCAGACGCAGCTTGCCGCGCAGAATTGCACGACGTGGATCCTCGCGCTTAGCAGTGATATCTACGAAATCGTCGAGCGTGCAGCGCAAGGTTAGGTCGGCGTTCTCGATCCGTCCCGGCGCGATCGCCGTAGAGCCGTTGGCGACTCGTAAGTGCCACGGCTCGGCGTCGGTGAACTCCCAGATCACGGTCATCTCCGGTGCGCTGGGGTCGACTGCACGCTTGATTCCATCGAAGTAGAGCGCTTGGATTTCAGGGTCACGCGAGACCGGCCCAAACCGCTCACCGAGGTAGTTAGAGCGCAGCAGCGCCAGTGCCCGATCGCCGCGTTCGCGGGCAGGAAGGTCAAAAGGGAAGACCGATCCGCCTGGCAACTCTTCAGGAGGAAGCCCTGCCGCGCGCAGCTTGGCCTCCAGTGATCGAGCCCCTTCCTCAAAGATGTCTTCGAGGCAGAAGCCAAAGCTAGTCGCATAGCGCTCGTCCCAGTTAGGCGGCACGAAGACGGCAACGGTGTAGGGAGTGACCTCTCGTAGCATCTGGGATATAGCTGCCTTACATTCGGGATCGATCCGGATCAGGTCGGCGATCATCTTGACGCCAAAGCCGATGTGGCGCTGCTCATCTAGTGCCACGTTGCGCATGCCGGAGCGGAAACCCGGCAGCAGGCTGCGCTCGACGAGGTATGACTCGATGAAATGTTGTCCAGGTTGGGCGAGGGTCGCCTCGATAATCAGGTGGTAGAGGGTGATCGCGCGGGCCAGCATCGGGGGCGATTGATCTCGACGCAGCTCATCGGCGACTCTGTCGAGAGCCTCGAAGGTCTTCAAAAATCCCCACGTGAGCTCTGGTCGAGTCGCGTTTAGTGACCCAGCGATCGTCTGGGCTCCGGTCTCGACCACCTCCTTCATAAACCGCCCAAAGAAGACTGCGTGACGGGCCTCGTCGGCCTGCTGGGTGGCTAGGAAGTACTTCTGCTCTTCGAGCGGAGCCGCATCGATGAACGGGGAGAGGTTGTCGGTGACGGAATCTTCTCCATGAAAGAAGAGCGCATAGTTCCAGAGTGCCGCCTTGCGTTCAAGTGGAGTGAAGGTCTGCTTCCAATCGATCTTATCTTGGCTGAAGTCAATATCAGTCGAGCTCCAGTTGCCCTTTTCCCAGCGAGCGTAGAGGTCCTCGTAGGAGAGTTGGTCGGCCGCAATGGCCTCGCGAGTCTCGATGGTCGACGGTTGGGGAGTGGTCATCGCTAGTTTTGCTCCTCGCTGCTCTGTCGTTGGCTGCAGTGCGACCGTTGGGATGACGGTTGGACCGCTAATGCTACCCCCCGCAGCAATTTAGCTGGGCGCGCAGTCCGACTGCCCGAGAGGAGGCGCGAGGAGCTTGAGCGCTACCGTGCGTGGGAGATGTCAGGATCTCTTTATCGCGCCACGGTCGGTCGCGCCTTCGCGCGCCTCTACGACCGCGTGCTACGGGTAAGCGAAGAGGCGGGGCTATCTGACTGTAGACACGCTTTGCTAGCCGGCGCTAGCGGAGCGACGCTTGAGATTGGCGCTGGCACCGGACTGAACCTCGCCCACTACCCCGAGGCCGTTACAGAGCTCGTCTTAACCGAGCCGGGAGAGCACATGGTGAGGCGGCTGTGGGATGCAGTGGCAGCTGGGCCCCGCCAGGCCGAGGTCGTCTGTGCGCCGGCCGATCGGCTGCCGTTTGCTAACGATCGCTTCGACACCGTTGTCTGCACGCTGGTCTTGTGCACGGCTACTTCTCCGGGGGCTGCGCTGGAAGAGGTCAAACGCGTTCTGCGCCCAGGCGGGAGGTTTCTCTTCATCGAGCATGTCCGATCTCAAGACGATCGGATCGCGCGTTGGCAGGATCGCCTCGATCCGATTCACAGCTTCGTCGCCGATGGCTGTCATCCCAACCGCGACACGCTGGCGGCAATTGAGGCCTCTGGGCTGACTGTTGAGTCCGTGCAGCACACACGTCTGCCTAAGGCCGCCGCGTATCTAAGGCCGATGATCGTGGGCAGTGCGGTGGCCTCACGTGAGCCTTAGGTCGCCGTCGAGCACGGCTGCTCACCCGGCATTGATCGATGCAGTAGCGCGGCCGTTTTGGCTTGACTCACCCGACGCCCCGCTACCTGCCCCCGCGCTCACAGCCCCCACCACCGCAGACCTAGTGATCGTCGGCGCTGGCTTCACCGGTCTATGGGCGGCGGTTCAAGCCAAGCAGGATGATCCCGGTCGCGACGTGGTGGTGCTCGAGGCTAACTGCGCTGCCTTTGGCGCATCGGGCCGCAACGGTGGATTTGTAGAGGCATCATTAACCCACGGGATCCTTAATGGAGTTGCTCGCTTTGAAGATGAGCTAGAGACGCTAGAGCGAATCGGTGAGCAGAACCTTGCCGACCTCGTGGCTACGCTGGAAAATCACGCGATCGACGCTCGCTACGAGGCCAGCGGATCGATAACCGTGGCTACGGCACCTCACCAACTTGCCGAACTCGAGGAAGCTGCTGCCGTACAAAGACGCTACGGGGCCGACGTCGAGGTGCTCGATGGTGCCGCCGTAAGGGCGTTGGTTGACTCGCCTACCTACCTTGGTGGGATCTGGCAAAAAGGCGGGGGAGGGATCGTTGATCCGGCTCGGATCGCTTGGGGGCTACGCCGCGTGGCGCTCGAGCTCGGGGTTCGCATTCACGACCACTCGCCCGTGCAAAGCTTGCGTGATGAGGGCGACCGGGTTGTTGTGGGGTGTCCTGGGGGTCAGGTGCGCGCGCGGCGTGTGCTGCTTGGCACCGGTGGCTATCCAGGGTTGCTGGCGCCGATCAACCGGACTATCGCGCCGGTCTATGACTACGTAATCGTCACCGAGCCGCTCTCAGCCAGCCAACTGGCCGGGATTGGCTGGAGTGGGCGTCAAGGGCTCTCAGATGGTGGCAACCGCTTCCACTACTACCGCCTCACTCCCGACAATCGAATCCTCTTCGGCGGCTACGAGGCGGTCTATTACTTCGGCGGCGGCGTCGGTCCACACCACGACCAGAATGCCGAGGTGATCGCAACCCTAACTAGGCATCTGTTTGAGACATTTCCGCAGCTGGAGGGAGTGAGGATCACCCACACTTGGGGCGGTGTGATCGATACATGCAGTCGATTCTGCGTTAGCTTCGGCACTGCTCACGCAGGCAAGACGGCCTATGCGGTCGGATATACGGGCCTCGGTGTCGCTGCGACGCGGTTCGGTGCTCGCGTAGCCTTGGACCTACTCGATGGAGCCGATACCGAGTTCACGCGGCTTCGGCTGGTTCGCACGCGTCCACTGCCATTTCCGCCTGAGCCACTGCGCTGGCCGGTAATAACTGCCACCCGCAGAGCACTCGGACGGGCCGATCAGAACGGCGGGCGCCGCGGGCCATGGTTGCGGCTCCTCGACGGGGTCGGTTTGGGCTTTGACAGCTGAGCGGGATCGAGAGCTGGTTTAGCTGGCGGAGTCAGCAAGCTTCGGCGTTACCCACGGCGCGTGCAGGCGCGCAGTTAGTAGCTCGGTGAGATCGTCAATCCCAACGCGCTCTTGAGCCAGCGAGTCACGGTCACGCACGGTGACGGTCCGATCTTCGATCGTCTGGTGGTCGACCGTCACGCCATATGGCGTGCCGATCTCGTCTTGGCGCCGATAGCGCTTGCCGATCGAGCCACCTTCGTCGTACTCGGTAGTCATCCGCCCGCGCAGGGCCGCGACGATTTCCCGGGCTACCTCAGGTTGGCCGTCCTTGCGAACTAGAGGCAAGACCGCGACTTTGACCGGAGCGAGCCTGGGGTGCAGGCGTAGAACGGTGCGTGTATCTCCCTCGATCTCCTCCTCATCGTAGGCATCTACGAGGAAGGCGAGCGTCGCACGGTCAGCTCCGGCGGCTGGCTCTATGACGTGGGGGACGAAGCGTTCACCGGAGCCTTGGTCAAAGTATTCAAGCTTCTCCCCAGAGTGCTCAGTGTGAGCCTTGAGATCGAAGTCGCCGCGGTTGGCGATGCCCTCTAGCTCAGACCAGCCGATCGGAAAGAGGTACTCGATGTCGCTAGTGGCGCTTGAGTAGTGAGAGAGTTCATCGGCCTCGTGTGGGCGCAGCATCAGATGGTCAGGCCTGAGCCCGAGTTCGGTGTACCACTGATAGCGAGCCTTCTGCCAGTACTCATACCAAGTTGCGGCCTCGGCCGGTGGGACGAAGAACTCCATCTCCATCTGCTCGAACTCGCGAGTTCTAAAAATGAAGTTGCCAGGCGTGATCTCGTTACGAAAGGATTTGCCGACCTGGGCGATTCCGAAGGGCGGCTTCTTGCGTGCGAACTGTAAGACGTTCTTGAAGTTGATGAAGATGCCCTGAGCGGTTTCGGGACGTAGGTAGGCGATCGAGGCGGTATCAGCGACTGGTCCTACGTGTGTCTCAAACATCAGGTTGAAGTCGCGCGCGCCGGTCAGCTCACACTCCGGCCCCTCTCCTGGGTGCTTAGATGGCTTAGGCGGGCAGGCGAGCTCACCAAGATGGTCGGCACGGAAGCGCTTGCCGCATGTCTTGCAGTCGACCATTGGGTCGGTGAAGCCAGCAAGGTGGCCGCTGGCCTCCCATACCTTCGGGTGTTGGAGGATCGCCGAGTCGATCGCCACGATGTCATCGCGATCGCTGATCATCGCCCGCCACCACTCGGCCTTTACGTTTGATTTCAGCAACACCCCGTAGTGGCCGTAGTCGTAGGTCGAGCCAAGGCCGCCGTAAATTTCAGAGGAAGGGAAGATGAAGCCGCGCCGTTTGCATAGCGCGACGACCTTCTCCATTGTCACTACGTCTTGGCTCATTGGATGGATGCTAGTGATCTGGCGCAAAGGCTTAGATGCTCGCTCCGATGATCGCCGCAATTGCGGTCGTAATATCCAGCGTTGATGCGCTCTTGGCGGAGCCGTCTTATGCCAGCCCGTTAGAGCAGCTGGGTGAATATGCGTTCTGCTTCCTATACTCAGTGGTTAATGCCGATCTATGAGTACAAGTGCAAGAAGGGACACATCTTCGAGGTCACCCAGCGGATGGCCGATGACCCGATCACGGTTTGTGAAACTTGTGGCGCTACCGTCTCTCGCGTTTTTCACCCGATCGCGATCCACTTCAAGGGGTCTGGGTTCCACAACACTGACTATGGAACCAAGAAGCGCAACCGGGAGATGAAGGAGTCTGCCGACAAGGGCGCCGACGCTAACGACGCCAAGGTCAAGTCATCGTCGGCCGATAAGGCAGAGAAGAAGTCTGACTCTTCCTCGACCTCCTCAACCTCCTCGGACTCCTCCGGCTCTTCTAGCTCCAAGAGCAAAGATTCACCCTCTGACGGCCCGCCGAAGAAGCCTTCGAAGTAGATCGAAGGTTTCGCTAGGCGCCTTAGCCGTCGAGGAAGCGTTTGACCTCGGTTTGGCGTGATTCTTCAGAGACGGTCAGGCCTGCACCGCCATCGGGCAAGGTCTCAAAGCCGGTCGGCTTAAGCACGCGAGTTGGTGGCGATCCGCCCGTGGCGATCGCGGCGAAGAGTCCCAGCAGCCCTGGTCCGTGCATGTCGCTGCGGATCGTTTGCGGTGCCTTCCATGCGACCCAAGGGAGGCGTAGAAACGTGCCGGGGGTCAGCATCTGTCCTTTGATTCCAGCCAATACTGCCTGCTGTCGCTGGGCGCGCGTGATGTCGTCTTCTGCCGGGTTGCATTCGTTCTTACGTGTGCGTGCGAAGGCGAGCGCTTGCTCGCCGTCGAGGTGGTGTTGGCCGGCCTTGAGCTCGAGCGTGAAGCCACCGTTGGCTTTGCCGCCGTTGATGTTGGATGTCACGCAGCCGGTCTTAACCGTGACTCCCCCCAGCGCGTTGATGAAGCCGGGGAAGTTGTCGAAGTTGACCTCGATCACGTGGTTGATCTTGATGCCCAGATAGCGCTTGACCGTAGTGATCGCCAGCGCGGCGCCACCGAAGGCGTAGGCGGCGTTTATCTTGTTGGCTCCGTTGCCAGGAATGTCGACGACCGTGTCGCGCGGGATCGAGAGTCGTGCAGATTTACCACCACCGCTGCGGATCAACATGATCGTGTCTGAGCGGCTTGGGCCACCGGGATCAGCACCGCCCTCCTTGCTGCCTGCTGGCCTTGCATCGCTGCCTAGAACGAGGATCGTGTTAGCTACGAATGGCATCGGGCCTGCGGAGTCGAGAGCTAGCTTGGCGGCGGGGGAGACCTGTTCCTGCTTGAACTGTGCGCTTGCCATAAATAGAACGAACGAGAGCGCCAGCCAGCCGCCAATAATCAGAACAAACCACTTGATCACGCGCCGCAGTGTCCACCGCTTACGGCGTGATTTGACATCGTTGGAGTCGGCGCGCAGGCTCTGTAATTCCGCGGCTGGGTCAGACTTTGCGCGGCGATCAAGGAAGGCTAGATAGCGCGGGCGCGAGCGATATGCCGTGTACTGCGGTGGCTCTTCTTGGTTCTTGGGTGATGGGCGTGGTTCGTCATTCATGTAGCCGGTGTATGGTGGCCGACATGGCCGACGTCTGCGTCGTCGGGGTTGATCTCGGCGGTACGAAACTCCTTGCGGGCTCGCTCGACGGGGAACTAAACGTGCGCAATAGAGCTCACCGCTGGGTTTCCCAGCTCAGCGCGAGTGAGCTACTCGACGCAATCGTTGACTGCGTTGAGGAGGTACGCGGCTCTCTGGGACGACCGGTCGATGCCGTCGGGTTCGGGATCCCATGCCTGATCGATCGCAGCCGCCGAGTCGCGGCAGTCTCTAATCACCTTCCACTTGTTGATGTGCCATTCGCTGACGTAATGGCAGAGCGCCTCGGGGTGCCGGTCTTTGTTGACAATGACGGCAACGCCGCCGTCCTCGCTGAGGCGAGGTCAGGATCGGCCCAAGGCGCCCGCGACGTCGTTATGTTGACTATCGGTACTGGCATCGGTGGCGGCCTTTTTCTTAATGGTGGCGTCTATCGAGGGTCGGTTGGCTGCGCGGCTGATCTCGGGCATATCGTGATCGAAATGGATGGTCCCCCCTGCTTGGGAAGCTGTCGGGGGCGCGGCTGTCTGGAGGTCTATGTTTCGGGTCCCGCGCTGGCAAAGGAGGGTGAAAGGATGGCCTCTTTGTCGCCACAATCAGGGCTGGCTGGCGCAATCGCCGATGGGCACAAGCTGACTGGAGCGATCGTTACCGAGCTTGCTCACGACGGTGA
This sequence comes from Solirubrobacterales bacterium, assembly GCA_947474595.1. Lineage (GTDB taxonomy): Bacteria > Actinomycetota > Thermoleophilia > Solirubrobacterales > Solirubrobacteraceae > CANJIV01. Next base: position 82,475 of record CANJIV010000007.1, on the reverse strand, counting down.
CCTAGCGGCGATCGAGGCGGTTACAACGGTTGGTCAACGGCTCGGGATTGGCTTGGTAAGCATCATCAACTTGCTAAACCCTGAGGTGGTCGTGATCGGCGGCGGAGTGATCGGAGCTGGTGAGTTGCTGTTGGCTCCAGCTCGTGAGATGGTTGCTGCCAGAGCGCTGGCACTGGCGCGCGATGTCGTTCGCATTGTTCCGGCCGGATTCGGAGCTGAAGCGGGGTTGGTCGGTGCTGGCATCATGGCAATTGAACGAGCTGGATCTATAGCGGCGGGAGGAGCAGGATGAGTGCTGGTGATTTAGGAATCGCGGGTAATAGTGGCGTCCCAGGGCGCCTAGTTGTCTGTGCGACGCCGATCGGCAACCTCGAAGACGTCACATTGCGCGTGCTCTCGGCACTGCGTGAGGCAGACGTCATCGCTTGTGAGGACACGCGCCGTACACGAGTACTGCTAGACCGCTACGGAGTTGACGCATCGCTTCTCTCCTACCATGAGCACAACGAGCACGAACGAGCCGCCGACCTTGTCGGGCGGATGCGTGCTGGCCAGATCGTGGCGCTGGTCTCTGACGCCGGGATGCCCCTCGTCAGCGACCCCGGCTACGTGCTCGTCACGGCCTGCGTCGCGGCTGGTCTGGCGGTCGAGGTACTGCCGGGTCCCTCGGCGGCCCTAGCTGCCCTGGTAGCTTCGGCGCTGCCGGCCGATCGCTGGACGTTTGCTGGCTTTTTGCCACGTCGCAAGGGCGACTTAGTGGCGATCTTTGGCTCGACCGAGACGCTCGTGGCCTTCGAGTCCCCACGCCGTGTTGCCGCGTCGTTGGCGGTCTTAGCAGCAGTGGACGCAGACCGCCCGGTGGCGGTCTGTCGTGAACTCACCAAGATTCACGAAGAGATCGTGCGCGGGAGTGCTGGCGATCTGGCCGTGCGCTACGGCAAAGAAGCTCCTCGCGGCGAGGTGGTGCTGGTAGTCGGCGCTGCCACTAATGCTGAGATTGATGAGGGCCCAGCGGTAGACGCAATGCGCCAGCTCGTTGCCGCCGGGGCTAAGGCACGTCCGGCTGCCAAGGTGGTCTCGGAGCTAACCGGTGTGGCGGCGAACTTACTTTACGCGGCCGTCTCAGCCAAGTAGCCGTCGCGCTTTCCCTGTCCTTTGAGTAGTCATGTGTCGAAAGTGTGTGCGGAGTGTGCCAATAAGGCGTAGGTCTCCCAGATAGTCCTCGCCCCAACATAACGTGCTCTCAATGCACGCTAGTTCCCTCGCCCGCACTCTCGCCGTCGCCGTTGTAGTGCTCGCAGCCAATGGGCCGATGGCTGCCGCATCAGGCTCCTCCGGCTGGCGCTGGCCGGTGCGGGGGCCAGTGCTCACCCATTTTGAGGTTGGCTTCGACCGCTTCGCCCCGGGGCAGCGACGCGGGATCACGATCGGCGCGCCGATCGGCACGGCCGTGCGCTCTGCGTGTAGTGGGAGCGTCTCTTTTGCTGGATCGGTAGCTAGCGCGGGCCAGACGGTGAGCGTGGCCTGCTCAGATGGACTGACGGCAACCTACCTACACCTCGGCGAGATTTCGGTAGGCCGAGGTCAGCGACTGGCAGTTGGTCAGCCGATTGCAACGGTCGGCGCCAGTGGACAGCCGCAGCTGATTGAGCCCCACCTTCAGTTTGGCGTTCACCGCACGGGAGAGCCATGGTCCTATCTGGACCCACTTTCACTTTTGGATCAACAGTTCACAGAGCCATCTCCGGTCGGTTCGATCCCGGTAGAGCGACCTAACTTGCCGGCCATCACTCTTGCTCCCAGTTCGCCACACATGCCAGGCGCCGCGCTGACACCGGCAGCTACGCCTCTGCCGACGGTCGTCTGGATTGGAGCGGCACTGTTGATTTTGGCCCTTCCTGGCTGGGGAGTAAGCCACTTGACGCGCCGAACAAAGCGTTCGGCGCGGGCGGCGCGTGACGCTCACCGGGAGAGAAGGGCCCCAATCATCTAGCCTTGACAGACCGTGTCGTTCTACGTCACCACTCCCATCTACTACGTCAACGCCGTGCCCCACTTGGGTCACGCCTACTCGACGATCGCTGCAGACATATTGGCTCGCCACCATCGCCAGCGTGGCGAGGATGTTTTCTTCCTGACCGGCACCGATGAACATGGAGAGCCGGTTGTGCAGGCAGCCGAGCGTGAAGGTGTAACTCCCAAAGAGCTTGCCGATCGCAACTCTCGCCGTTTCGAAGAGCTGATGCCTCGTATTGACGCGAGCAACGACTTCTTTATTCGCACCACCGATCCACGCCATGTAGCCAAGGTCCAAGAGGTCCTTCAGCGCATCTACGACAACGGTCACGTCTACTCGGGCACCTATGAGGGTTGGTACTGCCCTGCATGCGCGGACTTCAAGACCGACGTCGAAGTTGGTCCCGACAACAGCTGTCCCGTGCATAAGGCGCCGCTGGACTGGCACAAGGAGGAGAACTGGTTCTTTCGGCTATCGGCCTTCCAAGAGCGCCTCGAGGCTCACTACGCACAACAGCCGGACTTCGTCATGCCGCGCACGCGCTTCAACGAAGCGATCTCCTTTATCCGTGGGGGGCTCCAAGACGTATCGCTGTCGCGTTCGCAGCTCACATGGGGCGTGCCGGTCCCTTGGGATCAATCTCAGGTCTTCTACGTCTGGTTCGACGCACTACTCAACTACTACACGGCACTGTCCTTCGCGCGGCCAGGAGAGGACCTCACAGAGCAGTTCTGGCCCGCCAGCCTGCACCTGATCGGCAAGGACATCTTAAAGTTCCACACGGTCTTCTGGCCAGCGATGCTAATGGCCGCCGACCTGCCGCTTCCCCAGCGTGTCTTCGTCCACGGCTTTCTCCTGATGGACGGCGAGAAGATGTCGAAGTCTTTGGGCAACGTGTTGGATCCATTTGAGGTGATGGAGCGCTTCGGGACCGACGCCTTGCGCTACTACTGCGCTCGCGAGGTCAACTTCGGCCAAGACGGCTCAGTCTCGACTGCCGGCTTCGAGGCTCGCTATGAGGGCGAGCTGGCTAATGAGTATGGAAACCTCGCCAGCCGCACGCTTGCGATGGTCGCCCGCTATCGCGACTCAGTGGTCCCCGATGGCGAGCCAGACCCCACCATCGCTGCGGAGTTTGATGGTCTCGCCGAGCGTGTCTGTGAGCTGCTCGATCGTGCCGAGCTAACGGCAGCATTGGATGAGATCTGGCAGCGCATCCGCCGCTTGAACCGTTTCGTGGAGGAGCGCGCGCCGTGGAAGCTGGCCAAGGACCCAAGCTCTGGTGATGAGCTAGATATCACGCTCTACACACTGATCGAGGGCATCCGGGTTGTCACCGTGCTGCTGCACCCCTATCTTCCCGAGACATCTAAGAAGCTGCTGAGCGCACTGGGCCGCGAAGGCCTAGATCTAGCCGATGCCCGTCTCGGTGCTGGCGCAGGCGGCGCGACGGTAACCCCCGGTGATCCGCTCTTTCCGAAAACGTGATCGACAGCCACACTCATCTCGATCACTGCGATCAGACGCCCGCACAGCTAGTAGGCGCAGCAGACGCGGCCGGAGTATCGAAGATCGTCACTATCGGGATGGACGGCCTTGGCTGTCGGACCGCCCTTGCCCACGCTGAGGAGTTTCCCCAGGTCTTTGCAGCTGTCGGTCGCCATCCCAACTCGGCAACTGGGTTCGACGATGGCGACCTAGCAGAGATCGCCGCGCTAGCCGCCCACCCGCGCTGCGTTGCAATCGGAGAGACGGGACTTGACTACTACCGTCAGAGCGCCCCGCACGCCGATCAGATGCGTGCTTTCATCGCCCAGATAGAGCTTGCGAGGGAGACCGGCAAGCCGCTGATAATCCACACTCGGGCAGCCGCCGACGACACGATTGCGGCGCTAACACGCCACGCTGAGGGGGTACGCGTGCTGCTGCACTGCTTCTCGATGCCAGAGCGCGTGCAGGAGTGTCTCTCCTATGACTGGTGGTTCTCTTTCGCCGGCAACGTCACCTATCCAAAGGCCCACGAGTTGCGAGCAGCGGCCCAGCGAATCCCGCTCAATCGGCTGTTAGTTGAGACCGACGCTCCCTACCTCACGCCGCAGCTCGTGCGCAAGCAGCGCAACGAACCGGCCTTTGTCGTCCACACCGCAGCAGCAGTAGCCGCCGAGCGCGGGATCAGTTATGAGGATTTCGAGGTCGCGGTGGAGCGCACCGCCGCGGAGCTATTCGGGTGGTGACGACGCCACTTCCAACTCAGCCAAGCGTATTACGCATGCGCCGGTTTGAGATCCGCCCAAACCGAGAACTGGGTCAGAACTTCCTCGTCGACTCTAACATTCTTGATGTGATCGGCCGGGCGGCGGCGCTGGACCCTAGCGACGTGGTGTTAGAGATTGGAGGGGGGCTTGGAGTGCTCTCGGAATACCTTGCCGTGCGCGTTGCTCACGTCCACGTCGTGGAGATCGACCGTGGCCTAGAGGCCGCCTTGCGCGATGCTACCGACGCTCACGCCAATGTCACGCTCCACTTTGCCGATGCTCTAACGGTTGATCTATCGGCGCTGCATCCACAGCCGACCAAGGTCGTGGCAAACCTTCCGTATGGGATCGCTACGACCGCGTTGCTGAGGACTGTCGAGGAGCTTAAATCGGTTAGTACATGGGTGACGATGGTCCAGCGCGAGGTCGGTGAGCGCCTCGCTGCATCGCCGGGCTCTGGCACCTACGGCCTGCCGTCAGTGCTGGCCCAAATCGCGTGCGACGTACGCGTGGTGCGCAAGATCGCCCGCGGAGTCTTTTTCCCTGTGCCAAACGTCGACTCTGTGCTCGTCAAACTTGTGCGCCACGGACCAGCTGCTACTCCCGAGCTGCGAGCGCTAGTCGCCGCTGGCTTCGCCCACCGTCGCAAGGCGCTTCCGCGATCGCTGTCGTTGGCACCATCTGCGACCCCCGGCCTGCGTGATCGGGCTAGGGCTGCGCTTGAGGCGATGGGCCTGCCCGCCGACGCGCGGGCAGAGCGGCTCTCGCCGGCGCAGTTTGAGCAGCTCGCAGAGCTGCTTGCGGGGTCTAGCAAACCGTGACCGTGCTGATTGAGCCAGCGCCAGGAAAAGTGAATCTCTGCCTTTTCTTAGGTCCTAGTCGCAGTGATGGGCGCCACGACCTGGTCTCGGTTGTGCAGGCCGTATCGCTTGCAGATGAGTTGCGCATAGAGGCGGCTGCTGTAGGCGTTCTTGAGGATGAGGTGATCTGTGACGGTGTCGAAGGCCCAAACCTTGCCAACGCCGCGCTGAGCGCCTACCGCGAGCAGGCTGGCTGGAACGGCCCACCAGTGCGCCTGACAATCTCCAAGCGTGTTCCCATAGCGGCCGGAATGGGTGGCGGTTCTGCCGACGCTGGGGCTGCTTTGAGGCTGGTCGATCGCTGGGTCGGTGTCCCAGACAGTGCTAGTAGAGAGCTCTTGCGTGCGATCGCCCCGGGACTAGGCTCTGACGTTCCAGCGCTCTTAAGTCCAGGCCTAGCGCTGGTCGGTGGGGCGGGGGAGGAGGTCGCCGAGTTAGAGCCTCTTGACCCCCTTCTATTCCTTGTGCTGCCGTCAAAGCAGCGACTTGCTACAGCGGAGGTATTTGCCGAGGCCGACAGGCTTGGCCTCGGCCGATCTCAAGTCGAGCTCGATCAACTTCGATCTGCGGTCCTGACTAGGTTGTCGGGATCACGATCTCTGAGCCAAGATCTCCTGCAAAACGATCTTGAGCTCGCGGCCAGATCGCTTTGCCCCGCCATCGACGGTGCGCTCGATGCCGCGATCGAAGCAGGAGCACAAAAGGCGATGGTCAGTGGATCTGGCCCGACTGTATTTGGCATCTTCGCGGTCGAGGATGGCGATACCAAGACGGCAGACGAGCTAGCCGCCAGCGCAGCAGCCCTAACACGTCACTACCCGGGAGCAGCGGTAGCCCGAGCGTGGGTTGCTCCGCTTCTGGGCGGCCTGTGAAGCCGGTCTTCGTTGCTATAGCGATTGCCGTCTTGGTGAGTGTGGTGTGGCGTTGGCCGCGCCTTACTAAAGAGCGTCGGATCTTGGCCCTGGCGATTGTTGGGGCGGCTGGCGTGTATGGCTCGGGGGTCGTCGAGATACCAGATCTTAAGTCGACGATTGAAGACGTCGGCAGGCGCCTTGGCCAGTGGACATACCTGATAGTTGGCCTGTTTGCCTTCCTTGAGACGGGGGCCTTCGTAGGGTTCATCGTTCCAGGAGAGACGGTGATTCTGGTCGGTGGAGTAGTCGCCGGCCAGGGCGAGGTGAGCGTGGTGGCCTTGATCGCAATCGTTTGGATCTGCGCAGTCGTTGGGGATAGTTTTTCGTTCTGGCTCGGGCGCCGCTTGGGCCGTGATTTTCTGATTCGCCACGGCCCGCGTTTTATGATTAGCGAGGCCCGCGTCGAGCAGGTTGAGCAGTTCTTTGCTCGCCACGGCGGCCCTACGATCTTGATCGGGCGTTTCATTGGCTTGGTGCGCGCGATCGCTCCATTTGTGGCCGGAGCTTCGGGGATGCGCTACCGACGATTTCTTCCATACGACATCATCGGCGCCGGACTGTGGGGCACGGCATTCGTCCTACTGGGTTACGTCTTCTGGGCTAGCTTCGACAAGGTCGCAACCTACGCCGGGCAGGGTGCATTCGCGTTGGGCGCGTTGATCGCCTTTACCGTCGCTGTGACTGTTGTCTACCGCCATTTTAAAAAGCCTGAGAACCGACAGGCGGTATCGGCATGGGTTGGAGAAAGGGGACGAGTTCTGAGATTTGCTTGGGCTCGCTTAACTCCTGGAGACCTAGGCCTCGAGCTAACGACACTGTTGGCGGTGATGCTGGTTGGCGGTTTTGTCTTCGCCGCGATGGCGGCTCTGTTCGGGGGCGATTCGCTGCTGGGCGCCGATCGCCAATCACTCAATGACGCCGACACTCTGCGATCGGCGCTGGGCTTGGATATCGCCAAGCTACTCTCCTTGGTCGGCTCAACGCCGTCGATATTGGCGGTTACCGTTGTGGCGCTGGTCTTTCTCTGGCGTCGTTCGCGGATCGCGGAGGCTGTGGCGATCGCATCCGGAACGGTGCTCGTCTACGTCGCGGTCGCAGTCGCCAAAGCTATCGCCGAACGCCCTCGGCCAGCCGATCCGCTGACGGAGGCGCTTGGGTCTAGTTTTCCGTCTGGCCACGCGGCGCACTCGATCGTTTTCGTGGCTATCGCGGTCGGCGTGGCCCATGCCTTTCCTCGCCTAGTCCACCGCGCCGCAATCGTCCTAGCAGCGATTGGTCTGGCTGCAATGATCGGCCTGAGCCGGATCTATCTACGCGTGCATTACCTCTCCGACGTCGTCGGTGGATGGGCGTTGGGTGCCGCTGCTTTTGCAATTTGCGCGATGGTGGCCTTGGTCGTCATGTTCATGCGCCAGAATGAGCAGAGCAGATGAACAACACGCAGATCACCTATCTAGTTGCAGGCGTTTCGGGCGTGCTCGGAGTCGCCGCCTTCACGACTTTCTTTCTTGTCCCTGTGTGGTCTGCCTACGGTCGGATCTGGGAGCGCGTGGCGGCGACCTTCCTGTCGCTCTACGTGCTCGCCGCCCTCTTGATCGCTGGAGTAGCCCTCGGTGGTGGGGTTATCTATTTCTGGGATCGCTTCCAATAAGAGGCCGGCCAGACGCTTAACGTAAACGGCAGCATTGCGACGATGGCTTGAGTGGTGCTGAAGTTGGGGTCGCGCTTCTCGCCTAGGCCGCTTACGCCTTCGCCGAACTCTGCGCTGCCTGCGCAGAGTTGCTGAGCGGCTACCTCCTGTTCGAGCGTTGACGCCAGCGCCGGTAGACTTCGCAGGGAAATGACCGCTCAGGTGCGGCGTCTTCACCAACCGGCGCCACCTACCGAGACGCCAGCTGCCCCAGATCTCGGCGCCCTTGAAGCGATTTCCACTGCGGTGGAGTCGGGCTCCGGCTTGCCCGAAGTCATCCGTGCCGTCGCCCGTGTTCTTGATGCAAGCGTTGCTTTAAGTGATCGTGACGGCAATATTTTGGCCGTGGCGGCACGGTCGCCAGCCGACGAGCGATCCTTGGCGCAGGAGGGTAGCGGTGTCGTTGTTGAGGATCTGAGGGTGGCTGATGAGCCGGTAGGTCGGATGCGTATCCGTCTGCGCGGGGAAGCTCCTTCGGGCGCCCTCTTAGCGGTTATAAAGACGCTTGTTGCCTCTGAGGTCGAGCGCCTACGCGCCCCCGAGCGGGCCTCGCGGGAAGCGGTTGGCGGCTTTCTCAACGATCTGTTAGAGCAACGTATCGCTAACGCCCAGGAGATCAGTGCCCGCGCCCAGACGCTCGGCGCCGCTCTGGATGACGGCGGTTCGGTGCTCGTTATCAGGGTTCACCCACACGTGGCTAATAGTGAGGATTGGCGTCCGCGCGTACTCGCTTTCTGCGAGCGTGGAGCACGGGTTGCGTCGGTTACCTCGTTGGCGGCGCTGCGGGCAACGGTTCGGGGCGCCGCGGCCGAGGTCGTAGTTCTTATCCCCGACAGCGATCCGCTGGTGGCCCAACGGGCGGCCAGCGGAGTCCTCGCCGAGCTAGAGGCCGGCCTGCACGGGTTCACCTTCGCCATCGGGCGCAGTCGCGTGAGTGCTGGCGTTAGCGATCTATATCGGGCTGGCAAGGAGGCGCTGCTGGCAGCCAATGTCGCCGAGGCTGACGGTGAGCCGGTCACCCTAGCCTTCGAGCAGACAGGGGCCTATCGCCTGCTGCTTCCAGCGATGAGCGAAAACCCCGAGGAGCTTGAGCGCTTCTACTCCGAGACGCTTGAGCCATTAATCAGCTACGACGATCAATACGGGACAGACCTAGTTCAGACGCTAGAGGCCTTTTTGGACTGCGATGCCAGCATTGCTAAGACAGCCCAGCGCCTCTACACCCATCGCCACACTATCCGCTACCGGCTCGAACGCATCCGCGATCTCACTGGCCTTGATGTCGGCTCCTCTGATGGACGCGAAAAGCTATCGCTGGGATTGAAGTCGATGCGGGTCTTGGGAATCGCTGCACCCCGTGGTCCAGCCACTGAGGCTGGTGCCAAGGGTGGCAAGGTCTCTCGACCTACGGATCGTTAAAAGTCACCCCTAGCGGCCCACCGCTTGCGGGAGGTTGCTTCTAGCTTCTAGTTGGCTGCGAAGGACAGAACAAGTTAGGCTCGCCTGTATGCCAATAATTGATCTGTCCGCTGCAATCGAAAACAACTCATCCGAACTACCAGAGCTGCTCAGGACCGAGATCACCTTCTCTGACCACGCTGCTGGAGCCAAGGTCGCTGAGTCGATGTTTGGTGTTCCTACGAGGCTGCTTCGCGACGGCGAGGGCTGGGCGACGGAGTCCTTCCAGCGCTTCATGACTCACAACTCAACCCACCTCGACGCACCACTGCACTACAACTCAACGATCGCCGGCAAGCCTGCCCAGGCAATCGATGAGTTGCCGCTGGAGTGGTTCTTTGCGCCTGGTGTCGTGTTGGACATGACTCATAAGGAGGATGGAGACGCGGTCACGTCGGCCGAAATTGATGAAGAGCTGCTCCGCATTGGCCACAAGCTAAAGCCGCTTGACATCGTTCTAATCCACACTGGACGCGACGTCTTTTATAAGGAGCTGGACTACATCGCAAGAGGCCCAGGTGTCACCGCAGAGGCGACCCACCACCTCTTTGATGCTGGCATTCGAGTGATGGGGATCGATTGCTGGGGGTGGGATCGGCCGTTGCATTTGCAGGCCCTAGACGCCCTAGCCAGTGATGCAACCGGCGTGTTTTGGGCTGCGCACCAGGCCGACCTTCCGTACTCTCAGATCGAGCGCTTGACAAACTTGGCCCAACTACCATCCAAAGGATTTCAAGTGGCCTGCTTCCCTCTCCGAATCGTCGGCGCTAGCGCGGCACCAGCTCGCGTTGTAGCGATCGTCCCTGACTGATCCTAGCCATGGCAATCGGCATTATCACTGGCTCAGCGGCCCACTCTTTGCCTGGCATTGAGTACGCCGTATTGCACGACGTCGAGACTCCATACGGAGCAGCGTTGGTGTCCCAAGGCACCGTTTCCGGAGTCGATGTCTTACATATCTCGCGTCACGGCGAAGGTCACGCGCGCCTCTCTAATCATGTCAATCACCGTGCCAATATCTGGGCACTGGCCGAACTCGGCGCCCGTGCTGTGATCAGCTGTACGGCCTGTGGCGCCGTTGAGCGCGACCTGACACTAGGGAGCCTCATCTTCTTCGATGACCTGCACTTCCTCTCAAACCGGCTGCCAGATGGATCGCTGTGCACCTTCTCTACGGAGGCTGGCCACCATGAGCGAGCCCACTGGATCATCGGCCCTGCTTACTGTGATGACTTGCGCAAGGTGCTAGTTGCCGCGGCTCAGCGGGCCGGTATCCACGGCCGTGACGGCGGCTGCTACGGCCACGTTGACGGGCCGCGCTTTAACACCGCCAGCGAGATTCGGACGCTTGCGAGCGCTGGTGTGACGGCGGTCAGCCAGACGGCTGGCCCCGAGGCTGTTCTCTGCGGCGAGTCTGAAATCCCATTTGCGTTGATGGGGTACGCGACCGACTACGCAAACGGCGTAAGCGAGCAGCCAACCCCGATCGAAGAGCTGAGCCGGCTAATGACTAGCAGCGCAGCAGCGTTTGGTGCCGTCTTAGGCCAAGCACTCCCAGCGATAGATGTCGAGGCGTTGACGCCCCCAGGGGTCGTCTATCGCTTCCACGACTGAGTTACTGAGCCGCGCCCGGCATCACTTCGTGAGCCCGGTCTGCGGGTTTGGCATATTGGGCACGTGCGAACGAGCCGAACTGCTTGGCGCGACCATCATCTTTGAGTCGACATACGGAGTCGGCACAACCGTAGAGGCATCCCTCCCGCTCTAGCCAGCAAGGCCGCTAATTGCAGATGCGCTGTCGTTTGCGTAGGGCTGGTTTGGCCCTAGAAAAGCTGGGGGGCAGGGACTCGAACCCCGATAGCCGGCGCCAAAGGCCGGTGTCTTGCCATTAGACGACCCCCCAACGAATTAAGGATTCTAGGCACCGCGAGAGTACCTCGCCTCGCTGGCTGTTGTGGGCGTTGCATCGCCGTCGCGGATACGATCATCTTATGCCAGCACCAACTGTCGTGATTCTCGCTGCAGGCCAAGGCACCCGCATGGTCTCCGATACCCCCAAGGTGCTTCACCCGGTCTGTGGATTAGCGATGATTATCTGGCCGGTCCGCGCGGCCCTAGAAGCCGGTGCGGAGAGGGTCATCGTCGTCGGTTCGCCCGGCAGTGGTTTGGAGAACGTATTGCCAGCAGGCGTCGAGTTGGCGATCCAGCAAGAGGCCAAGGGGACCGGGGACGCAGTCAAGGCTGCCGCCGCGCACATCAATCGCGACTCGGTCGTACTGATTCTCTCCGGCGATGTTCCCCTGATTACCTCCGAGGCGATCGCTGGCTTAGTGGCCGCACACGGGGCCAGTGGAGCCGCAGCCACGATGGTCACAATGGAGCTAGACGACCCGGCGGGCTACGGCCGCGTGGTACGCGATAGTGACGGAAATGTTGAGCGGGTCGTCGAGACCAAGGCCGATGGAGATGCGACCGCAGCCGAGCTTGCGATCGCTGAAGTCAACAGCGGCGTCTTCGCCTTTGACGGTGGTCCGTTGCTCGACGCTCTTGAACACATCAAATCTGACAACGCCCAGGGCGAGTACTACCTTCCCGATGTGTTGGTGGTGATGCGCGCAGCAGGCCACCTGGTCGGTGCCCATCTCGTTGAGGATTGGACCCTAACTCTGGGTGTCAACGATCGCGTCGGTCTCGCGGCCGTCACAGCACTTGCCCAGCAGCGAATCATCGAGGGCCACATGCGCGCTGGGGTAACCATCGTTGACCCCGGCTCGACTTTAATTGAGGCCGACGTCAAGATCGGCCGCGACACCGTTGTAGAGCCATCCTCTTTCCTGCGCGGCGCTACCGTGATTGGGGAACGGTGCAAGATCGGGCCACTAACGACGCTAGTGGACTGCTTACTGGGCTCAGAGGTAGTCGTGCCACACTCCTATCTAGTGCAGGCAACCGCTCACTCCGGTGCTTCGATCGGGCCGTTTGCATACCTGCGACCAGCCACGGTACTTGAGAGCGGCGCCAAGGCAGGCGCCTTTGTTGAGATCAAAAACAGCCACATTGGCGTCGGCAGCAAGGTGCCCCATCTCTCCTACATAGGCGACGCTGACGTGGGAGAGCAGACCAATCTCGGCGCGAGCACGATTACTGCCAACTACGACGGCCGCGCAAAGCACCGTACGAAGATCGGCAGTGGCGTTCAAGGCGGCGTCCACGTTTCGCTGGTAGCGCCGGTAACGATTGGTGACGGCGCCCGTACGGCAGCCGGGTCCACGATCACTAGCGACATCCCCGATCGAGCGATGGGGTTCGCTCGGGCGCGTCAAGAGAATGTCGAGGACTACGATGCGCGCAAGCAAGAGTGACGCCGTCGCCTTCAATGCTTAGACTCATCGTTTAATGAGCAACATCGAGGCACACTTGGCTCGCCACAGCCTTCAGGTCGGCTACGACAAGCGGCTGATGCTGTTCTCAGGCAGGGCTAATCCAGAGCTTGCTCAGCGAATCGCCGAGAAGCTCGGCGTCGAGCTTGGCCCGGTCACACTCAAGACATTCTCAAACGGCGAGGTCTACTGCCGCTACGGGGAGTCGATCCGTGGCGCTGACGTCTTCATCGTCCAGCCGACTTGCGAAAATCCAGCGACTGGTATTAACGCCAACGACGCTCTGATGGAGCTGCTGGTGATGATCGACGCAGCCGTCGGTGCCTCTGCTCACCGCGTGATCGCCGTGATGCCTTGGTATGGCTACTCGCGCCAGGATAAGAAGTCCGCTCCACGTGAGCCGATTACGTCACGCTTGGTCGCCCGCATGCTTGAGGGCGCTGGCGCTGACCGCGTCTTGGCGATGGACTTACACACTGGCCAGATCCAAGGCTTCTTCTCAAAGCCGCTAGACCACATGACGGCGGTATTCATGCTCACCCAGTACTTCGCAGACCAAGGACTCAAGGACCTCGTCGTCGTCGCCCCTGACGCTGGTCGGGTCAAGACGGCGAAGAACTTCGCCTCCAAGATCGGCGCCGAACTGGCGATTCTCAACAAAGAGCGCCCAGACCACCAGGTCGCCGAGATCGGTTATGTGATCGGCGATGTTAAAGGTAGGACCGCAGTGATCGTCGACGACATGATTGACACCGCAGGAACGCTAAAGGCGGCCGCCCAAACGGTGATAGATGAGGGCGCCATCTGCGTTCATGCTGCTGCCACTCATGCAGTGTTCTCTGGCAACGCGTACGAAAACCTCGCCTCGTCTAAGTTTGAGCAGATCGTTGTCACCGACACGATTCCTCTGCGCGCTGGAGCACCCCCGAACATTCGCGTCCTATCTTGCGCTGAGCTGCTCACTGATTCGATCCGCCGCATCTTCACCGACGATTCGGTGAGCGAGGTCTTCGGCGGCGAGAACCAGCTGTTCTAGGCCGTGACTGCTCAGTCATCTGGCGATGCTGCGCGGTTGATGGACCTCCTGGGACTCGACGAAGACGAGCTCTGCGTCATCCTTGGCTGCAGCCCCCTCGAACTGCTCTCAGGCCAGCTCGACCACCGTCCAGAGTTGGGATTACTACTGCTTCTGTTGGCCGACGGCGAGGAGCGTGGGGGTGCGGCTCTACTGCGCCGCTGGGTGCGGCGCTTAGGTCCTAACGGGCGCCCAATTGATCAGTTGGTCGCTCGCGACTTTGCCGCCTTTGAGGATTCGCTTGAAACCCTCTCGTCGCGGGGGTTCATTCTGCGCGCAGGCGGAGGCGATCGTAATCGCGGGGAGACGTCTTAGGCTCACTGACAGGCTCAACTAGGGCTGAGTCTGTTCTCTCTGTATCTCGGTATTAGCAGCGGCCTTCGCGGCTTTCCTCTGAGCCCTGCTGCTCTTGGGACCGAGCCGGACTCCGGTCAGGTTCCACACTCCTCGAGCGCCGGCGCGGTCAACTGCTGCGCTAGTTGCGGCGAAGACGGCGCCTTGAAGTGCTGCTGCACCGACGGCCTTGGCAACCGTCACGTCGGCAGCGGTTGGCGATGGCGGATCTTCTTGTGGGTCAATCCAGCTCCAGATGATCGCGAACAGGCGCCGCGAGAGGACGCCAGCGAGAGCGCCGAGCACGATTGCAAATGGCTTAAGAACGAGCCTCACGGCCCTGAGCCTACATGCCTGTGACCGAGTTGGCTGCCGAGGGCACACGCGCTTGGCGATCAGCTCTAGCCATCGCGCTAGGGCTAGAAACTCGACCGCCCTCCTCGGTAGGGCATCATTGGACTTAGATGTTTCGCTCAAAGCGCATTGCGCTGTTCGCCACCGCAGCAGTCGTGTTCCTTGTCGTCAGCCTCATTTTGGCGCGCTTGTTTGCTACCGCCAATACAGAGAGGACCGCAGTGGTTGATGCGATACGCGCCCAATCGATAGCGCATCCGGGAACCTTCAAGTTACTGCGCTACGACGGCCCGTCGAAGTTTTCGATCGCCTCTCGAAGCGCAGCCGCACGGGTCGTCTGGAGGGTGGGTACGACACTACCGCTAGTGCAGTGCGTGACCGTGGCGCGTGCAGGAAATCTGTTGACAGGATTTGACGTAACCGTGATCAAGGTCGGTGCGCCGATCGGACTCGAGAGCGACTGCTAGCAGCGCGCTCGATGCGTTAGGGCCGCCCGCGCACTGGTGCTCGGGGATGGCTGCGGTCATTTCTAGGACCGCCTCGCTCGTGTCGGCCCTCTTGCTCTCCCGCGTCGGAGGGCCCCTAGACCCGCAAGGGGCTCTCGGTCGCCGATTCGCTACCATCCCCAACCGCTGATGGCTGCCTCAAAAGACACCACCACTCTCGCCGGATCCTCTCGCACTGCCGAGGGCTCGCGCGCAACGCGTCGCCTGCGCCGGTCGGGCCGGATCCCTGGCGTAGTTTATGGCGGCGGCGAGGAGCCGTTGGCATTTGACGTTGACGCCCGCGACTTGCGCATTGCGCTAGCTGGCGGTGGCGCCGTTATCGAACTTACGCTTGAGGGCGGCAAGGCAGAGGCAGTTGTTCTAAAGGACGAGCAACGACATCCAGTCAATAGCGCCACGATGCACGTTGACTTTCTGCGCGTAGATCTCAACAAGCCGATTCAGGCGACTACGGTGCTAGAGCTAACCGGGGGCGAGAATGCGCCTGGCGTCAAGGAGGGCGGCGTTCTGGAACACGTCACTCACGAGCTCAATATCGAAGCACTGCCGGCCGACATCCCTGACTCGATCTCACACGATGTCTCGGCGATGGAGATCAATGACACCGTCATGTTGTCGGCAGTTGTGCCACCGGCAGGAGTCACGCTTCTCGACGACCTTGAGCACACAGTGATCGCCAACCTCAGTCCGCCGCGGGTCGAAGTTGAAGAGAGCTCCGAGATCGAGGAGGAGACTGCTGTGGTTGGTGAAGAAACCAGCGCTAGCGGTGACGACGGCGACAGCGACGATGGCGATGGCGATAGCGGTGACGACGCCGACGCCGACGCCGACCAAGCGAGCGAGTAGCTCCTGCGCCTGCGCGGCGCCCCTGTCGACTGGCTGATCGTCGGCCTGGGTAATCCCGGCAGCCGTTACGACGGCACCCGTCATAACGTCGGTTTCGCGGTCGTCGAGCGGCTCGCCCAGCGCTGGGAGCTTCCCGCGGCCAAAAGCAAGTTCAACGGGCGCATTACCCAAGGGCGTGCCGGTGTTGGCGGTCCTCGGATCGCGATCTTGGCGCCACAAACGTTCATGAACGAGGCCGGACGCTCAGTCGGTCCAGCCCGGGGCAGCCTCCAAGTGGCGCTCGACCATGTCGTGGTTGTTCACGATGAGATCGACCTTGGCTTCGGCGATGTCCGCACTCGCCTGGGCGGCGGGCTCGCTGGCCATAACGGACTTAAGTCGATAGCCAAAGAGTGCGGGGGTAGCGATTTCGCTCGTGTGCGGGTTGGAGTTGGTCGCCCGGATAGCACCGACCCAGATGTTGTTGCTGGCTACGTACTGGCGCGCTTTAGCGAGTTGTCCGCCGCTGTCGAGGCCCTAGTCGATCAGGCCGCCGACGCCGTTGGAGCAACACTCGATGGTGGCTTATGAGTTCGGCTAGGGAGTGGAACGCAGCCTCTTATGACGCTGTCGCGAAACCCGTGCACCAACTCGGGCAGATACTTCTTGACAGCCTCGATCTCCGTGGCGACGAGACGGCCCTAGATGCAGGCTGCGGCTGTGGCGCTGTGACCGAGGCGCTGATCGCACGACTGCCGATGGGCCGTGTAATTGCTGTCGATGGCGCTCCGTCGATGGTGGAGCAGGCGCGTTCAAGGCTAGGCGATCGCGCCGATGTGCGCCTGGCCGATCTCAGCTCACTTCAACTAGAGGAACCCGTCGACGTCATCTTCTCTAACGCCACCTTTCACTGGGTGCCCGATCACGCCAATCTCTACCGTCGCCTGTTCGCCGCCCTTAAGCCCGGGGGGCGCCTACTGGCCCAGTACGGAGGCGATGGCAATGTAGCCTCGGTTCGTGCAGCGATCGCCGCTGTTGCGATCGAGCCCGCGTTTAGTCAGTCGCTGGCCGGTTGGGGTGGGCCATGGATTTTTGACACGCCACAGGCAGCCACCATTGACATGGAGCGGGCTGGTTTTTGCGAGATATCTGCTGCGCTCCACAAGGTAACGGCAACCAGCGATAGGCCCCATGAATATCTCGAAACAGTGATTCTCGGCAGCCACCTACAGCGACTTGACGAGGGGTTACGCGCTCCCTTCGTAGCTGCCGTGGCGGCCCAACTAGAAGAGCCATTGATCGTCGATTATGTGCGCATAACGGTCTCGGCTCAGCGTCCCATCTAGGTAGGTCCCACGAACCTCATGGCTCTTCGATCACTCCTCAAGCATGCCTTAGATAACGATGATGTCGTCGCGCTTGCTCGCGACGGGGGTGAGGCTTTCGTCTCGCCGTCACTGCGCGCTTACCTGATCGCCGCACTACTTGATGCCAACGATACCCCTGGCCCCGCACTTGTCGTTGCCGGCGACGACCGCGGTGCGCGCGATCTCGCCGCCGACTTGAAAGTCTGGCTAGACCCGCGGCCAGTGCGCTTCTACCCCTCCCGTGGGGTCGCCTATGAATCGCATCTGGCGCCGCCCGCTCACCTCGTGGGGCTGAGAGTGGCCGCGCTAGACGCACTGCTTGATGCCGACCCAAAGGACCCAGACGCTCCTGTCGTGGTCGTTAGCACCGTTGCCCTTTCGGAGAAGGTCCCAGATCCGGCGTTGCGCCCACACGGCCTGCGGCTTGCAGTCGGCGATCTCGTGGACATCGACGAACTAGCCACCGACCTTGTGGCCGCTGGTTATGAGCGCGTCGATCAAGTCCAAGACCGCGGACAGTTCGCCGTCAGAGGGGGGCTGGTTGATCTCTTTGGAGCAACCGAGGAGAATGCCGTGCGCGTCGATCTCTTCGGCGACGAGATCGAATCGCTTAGATGGTTCTCAACCTTCTCACAACGGTCGTTGGGCGATACCGAGGCGGTAGAGGTCTCTCCTGCTGCGGAGCTAGATGCCCAGACACGTGAGTTAGCCGAGATGGCGGCGCTCGAAGGTGTAGATGCAAGGCCCGATGTGGCCGAACTGCTGCCGGTCGAAAATTTCAAAGCCTTTCTTGATCTCGTGCCTGAATCTGCGGTCACCATCTTGGCTGCAGAGGAGGAGATCACTCCCGCGTTGGCGGATCTCTGGCACGACATCACCGCCGCCTTTCATGACGCTGATGCTCACCATCTTTATGTCAAGCCAGACGAGATCGATGCCGCGTTGGGCGCCCGCTCGCCGCTGAGGCTAACTAGCGTCTTGCGCGATCAGCCGGTCGCCTTTCACGCCCAAGCAGCCGACACGGCGGCGAGGTCACTAAATGAGGCCGAGCCAGAGCTTGAAAAGCTCGTGCGGTCGGGCTATCGAACTGTCGTAACTTGGGCAAACCATGGCGACGGAGAGCGCGCTGCCTATAACCTGGCGCGCTCGACGCCGGGGTGGTTGGGTGAGCATCTGCGCGACGACGGCGGACTTAGCTTTGCTCAGGCCCGCCTGCGAGATGGCTTCATCGCTGCAGGGTTGAAGCTTGCAGTGATTCCCGACCATCGCCTGGTCAGGCCCAAGCGCGGCACACCATCCCGGCCACGCGCCGGTGCTCTACGTTCGTTCGCCGAACTCAGAACCGGTGACATCGTTGTCCACGAAAGTCACGGTATCGCCCGTTTCGCTGGCTTTGACACCAAAACCGTTGCCGGAGTAACTCGCGATTACCTCTATCTCGAGTATCAAGGCGACGATCGGGTATTCGTCCCCTCTGATCAACTGTCGAAGATCTCCCGCTATGTCGGAGGGTCCGGCGATGATCCGCCGCTGAGCAAGCTCGGCGGCGCGCGCTGGGAGCAGATCAAGAGCCGTGCGCGCCGCGCTGCGCAGGAGCTGGCCGGTGAGTTGCTCAACCTCTACGCCGAGCGCAAACGTCGCGTCGGCTACGCCTTCGAGCCTGATGGCGAGTGGCAGCGTGACTTCGAGGGTCGCTTTCCTCACACCGAGACCCCCGATCAGCGAGACGCCATAGAACACGTCAAGGCTGACATGGAGGCGCCTCGTCCGATGGATCGCCTGATCTGCGGTGACGTTGGCTACGGCAAGACGGAGGTCGCCCTGAGGGCAGCGTTTAAGGCCTGCGCAGACGGCAAGCAGGTAATGATTCTTGTTCCAACTACGATCCTTGCCCAGCAACACTTTGGCACGTTCTCCGAGCGCTTCCGCGACTGGCCGTTCACGGTCGATCATATTTCGCGCTTCCGCTCAGCCAAGCAACAGAAGGCCGCGATCGCCGACTTTGCTGCGGGCAAAGTAGATGTCCTGATCGGCACCCACCGCCTACTTTCCAGCGACGTCCGTCCCAAAGACCTTGGACTGTTGATCGTCGACGAAGAGCAGCGCTTCGGCGTCAAGCAGAAGGACCTCTTGCGCCAGCTCAAGCTCCGGGTCGACGTAATAGCGATGTCTGCAACACCAATCCCTCGCACTTTGCAGATCTCGCTCGCCGGGATCCGCGACTTCTCCTTAATTGAGACTCCGCCACTCGGCCGACGTCCTGTGCGCACCTACGTCGGCGAATACGACGAGGCTTTGGTCAAGCAGGCGCTTGAGCGCGAGCGCGATCGCAAAGGCCAGGCGTTCTTTCTCCACAACCGCGTCGACACAATTGACGAGACGGCGGCTCGCCTTCGCGGCCTCTGTCCCGATCACACATTCATCGTCGCTCACGGTCAGCTCGACGAAAAAGAGCTCGAAGAGCGGATGTTGACTTTCTTACGAGGCGAAGCGGACGTCTTGGTCTGCACGAGCATCATTGAGTCCGGGATAGATATTCCTCAGGCAAACACACTGATAGTTGAGCGCGCTGACGTCTTTGGCCTTGCTCAGCTCTACCAGATCCGTGGGCGCGTCGGACGCAGTCGCGAGCGCGCTTATAGCTACATGCTCTACCCCTCCGCAGCAGCACTAACACCCGACGCGGCGACGCGGCTGACGGCGCTCTCTGACTACACCGAACTCGGCGCCGGCGTGAAGATTGCGCTGCGCGATCTTGAAATCCGCGGCGCTGGCAACCTGCTCGGCGACGAACAGTCCGGGCACGTGGCGGCGTTGGGATTTGAGCTTTACCTGCGCATGCTCGACGAGGAGGTCGCTCGACTAGGCGCAGAGCAGGAGGGGCAAGAGGATGAGGAACTACCCGAGCCCGTACGCCTCGACGTCAACGTTGACGCCTATGTGCCGGCCGATTACATTCCCTATGAAGAGGCCAAAATTGATGTCCACCGCCGAGTCGCCGGCGCCCGCGAGGTGGCAGATCTCCAACTCCTACGCGAAGAGTTAAATGACCGCTTTGGACCGCCACCAATTGCAGTCACAAATCTCTTAGATCTACAGATCGCACGGATTAAGCTGGGTGAGGCCGGCGCCCGTACGGTGACGTTCAAGGGCGGCCGCTTGGCGGTCACGCCTGTGGAGCTAACTTCGGTTGGCGCTAAGCGGATCAGGGAGGAGATACCAGGGGCGCTCTATGAGTCCGGGCGCTCGCAGCTGTCGATGCGGGTCCCTGACGACCCAGCGCAACGGTTCCCCGCGGTCGTGCGCGCCGCCGATGTGCTCCTAGCCGTTAAGCGCGAAGCCGCTTAGATCGGCTCTGGCGCAAACCCAGCGGCCGTTCTGTAGAATCGTTTTCAGATGACAAGCATATCCCGCATCGTTCCGGCGCTAGGCGCCATTTTTCTTGCCTCCGTTGCCCTCTCTGCCTGCGGTGGAGACAGCATTCCCGGCAACGCTGTGGCCCGCGTCAAGGACAGCACGATCTCCAAGGCCGATTTCGACCGGTGGATGGTAGTTGCAGCTCAGGCCGTACAGGCCCAAGCCCAGAATGCAAAGACCACTAAAATCACCGTCCCCGACGCTCCCGACTATAAGGTCTGTATCGCTGCCAAGCAGAAGGCTGCTCCTCCAACGGCCGTTGGTCAGCCTAAGCCGAACGCTGCTAAGTACAAGACGGCCTGCAAGGCCGAGTACGAGAACTATAAGAATCAGGTGATGTCATTCCTAATCTCGTCTGAGTGGATTGAGGCACAGGCCAAAGAGCTCGGCGTCACAATCACCGACAAAGAGGTCTTGAAGCAGTTCACAACACAAAAGAAGCAGTCGTTTCCTAAGGAAGCCGACTACCAGAAGTTCCTCAAGAGCTCAGGCATGACCGAGAAGGACCTTCTGTTGCGTGTCAAGATCGATGCCCTATCGAACAAGATCCGCACAAAGATCATCAAGGGCAAGGGGACGGCGACGCCCGCACAAATCTCGGCTTACTACGAAAAGAACAAGTCTCAATTCGCCCAGGCCGAGCAGCGCGATCTTCTGATCATCCAGACTAAGACTGAAGCTCAAGCTAATGCGGCCAAGGCAGCCCTCGAGGCCGGTCAAAGCTTCGCGTCGGTCGCGAAAGAGTTCTCTATCGACGACGCCACCAAGAACTCTGGGGGCAAGCTCGATGGCGTTCAGAAGGGTCAGCAGGAGAAGGCCCTAGATGAAGCTGCCTTTGCTGCGCAAGAAGGGGTCATAACTGGCCCTGTCAAGACTTCGTTCGGTTACTACGTCTTCAAGGTCGAGAAGGTCACCCCAATGACGCAACAGACTCTGGCCGAGGCGACTCCTTCAATCAAGCAGCTTCTCAAATCTCAAAACGAGCAGAAGGCTTTGGACACATTCGTTAAGAGCTTCCAGAAGAAGTGGAAGGCCGTAACAGAGTGTCGCACCGGTTACATCGTGGAGAGCTGCAACAACGCACCGAAGCCTAAGAAGAGCAAGTCGACAGCTCCGACAGCTACCACGACGCCGCGGTAAGCCTCTCTCCATCTACTCTTGAGGGCATGAGCCGTACTGATATCGCCGACGCCCTCGTTGGACTCGACGATCTAACCCGCCGCCTGCGTAGTGAATGCCCATGGGATCGTGAGCAAGATGAGCGTACGATCGTCCCGCATACGCTTGAAGAGGCTTACGAGCTCGCCGACGCCGCCTACAGTCGCGACGACGCCAAGCTGCTTGACGAGCTCGGAGACGTTCTCTTCCAAGTTCACTTTTTAGCGCTGCTGATGGAGGAGCGCGGGGTCGGTGATCTTGCTCAAGTTGCCGAGCACTGTCGCCAGAAGCTGATCCGTCGCCATCCACATGTCTTTGGCGAAGTTGAGGTCGAGAGTGCCGGTGAGGTCTTGCGCAACTGGGACCGTATAAAACAGGGGGAGACGGGGCGGGAGCCAGGCATCTTTGGCGAGGTGCCAGAGATTCTTCCCGGCCCGCTCTACGCGCGCAAAGTACAGCGCCGAGCAGCGAGCGCTGGGTTTGACTTCCCCGACCTGCAGGCACCGATCGCTTCGGTCCGTGAAGAGCTAGGCGAGGTTGAGGCGGCGGCCCAGCGCGCAGATCCCGATGAGTGTTTTGCGGAGGTTGGCGATCTACTTTTCGCCGCCGTTAGCGTCGCACGTAAGCTACATGTAGATCCTGAGCTCGCTTTGCGTGCCTGCGCCGATCGCTTCCGCGACCGGATCGAAGCCGCCGAAAGTCTAGCCGCCGAAAGCGGCGAGATCTGGGAGCAGCTTTCGGAGGCCAAGCAGCATGACTATTACGACCACGCACGCGCCGCTGGGTCGCGAGCACCAGCCGATGGAGACAAATGAGCAAGATCGAAAGCGTTCACGCCCGCCAGATTCTCGACAGCAGGGGGAATCCGACCGTTGAGGTTGATCTCCGGCTGCGCTCGGGTGCAGCCGGCCGTGCTGCTGTGCCCTCAGGGGCTTCTACGGGCGAGTTTGAGGCCACTGAGCTACGCGATGGCGGCAAAGCATGGATGGGCAAGGGAGTCACCACAGCGGTCGCCTACGTGAACTCTGAGATCGCCGAGGCGGTCCATGGCCGCGATGCGCTCGATCAGGCCGGTCTAGATCGCGCGCTAATTGACCTAGATGGCACGCCGAACAAGTCGCGCCTCGGAGCCAATGCGATCCTAGCCGTATCGCTGGCTACCGCACACGCGGCCGCTGCCGAGCAGGGCCAGCCGCTCTGGCGCTACCTAGGAGGGGACTCAGCCCACATCCTTCCCGTGCCGATGATGAACGTCCTCAACGGCGGCGCTCATGCCGACAACAAGGTGGACTTTCAAGAGTTCATGATCGTTCCCTGCGGCGCCAAGACCTTCTCGCAGTGCCTGCAGATGGGCAGCGAGGTCTTCCACCACTTAAAGAAGACCCTCCAAGAGCGCGGATTAGGCACCGCGGGAGGCGACGAAGGAGGATTTGCTCCCGACCTCGCCTCAAACGAAGCAGCACTAGAGATGCTGATGGCCGGCATCACTGCCGCTGGCTACGAGCCCGGAGAGGATGTAGCGATTGCGTTGGACCCAGCAGCTAGTGAGATCTTCAACGACGATCGCTACGTGCTCGAGCACGAAGGTCGCGCACTAACTCCCAGCGAGATGGCCGACTACTGGGCCGAGATGGCTGGGCGCTACCCAATCCTTTCGATCGAGGACGGTATGGATGAGAACGACTGGGATGGATGGAAGGCACTAACTGAAAAGATCGGCGATACCGTCCAGCTAGTCGGAGACGACCTCTTCGTGACTAACTCTGAGCGGCTACGCAAAGGGATTGAGCTGGGCGTGACCAACGCGATCCTGATCAAGGTCAATCAGATCGGGACCCTGACCGAAACCCTCGACGCAATCAAGATCGCCCGTGAGGCTGGATTCGCCGCCGTTATGTCCCATCGGTCGGGCGAGACCGAGGACGTCACAATCGCCGATCTGGCTGTGGCAACTGGATGTGGGCAGATCAAGACCGGTGCGCCATCGCGGTCTGACCGGGTTGCCAAGTACAACCAGCTCTTGCGCATAGAGGAGGCGCTCGGAGCCGACGCGACATTCCCAGGAAGGTCAGTGTTTCGGTCGTGATTCTCTCGCGCTAGCAGGCGCTGCGCAAGATATCTTGCGCAGGAAGGAGAGAACGGCCGTCGAACGAAGGGTTCAAGCACGTATGGCATCGGCCCGATCGGCATCCCGAGCAGCTCCAAGGCGCCCTGCCGGGCGTTCTAAGTCCGGCAGCTCGACAGGCCCTAGGTCCAGCGGCGCAGTTCGCTGGGATCGACTAGGAAGGATCGCCTTGCTCGTCGTAATAGCTGTAATCGTTCTCACCTACATCAGCCCGCTGCGTTCTTACTGGTCTACTCTGGATGAGTCGGGTAAGCGCAAGGCAGAGGTGGCAAGGCTTGAGGCCGACCACAAGCTGTTGCTCAAAAAGCGTGCAGAGCTGACAAATTCCGCCACGCTTGAGGGTGGAGCGAGGGCTCTTGGGATGGTGCGCCCAGGCGAGCGCGCTTACGCAACTGCCTCTCCCTCGAATTAAGCGCGCAGGGCGGCGCCTGACTCTTTGTGGGGGCGTCGTGCTCAACGCTGCTAGCGTGGCGCGTCGATGACAATCGAGAACGTCTTTTATGAGTGGGAAGAGGGGCGACGGCGTCTGGCTCGAGCCGATCCGGCCGACCTTCCAGCCCTAGAGCGCGTCATTGACGCGGTTATCAGTGAGCTACGCCGCCGACTCGGTGGAGCTTTTAGCGTCGATGAGCTAGCGGCGCTTTACACGCGCGAACGCACCGATTGGTGCTTAGACCTAGCGATCGCCACCGCTCCCGAGGATCCACGAGCCTGGGACACGGCGACGGTCGCTGAGGTCGCTTTCGGCCGCTACGCACGCGAAGCGGCCGATTATGCGGGCGGCCGACGAATCTAACTTGTCTCGTCAACCGTTCCGCCGGCACGGCGAATCACGATCTGATCCTCTTCGACCGTGACTTCCACCTGTCGGTGACCTGCCCAATGCTCTGCGTAGATGGGATCCTCGGCGACGTCTGGGTCTAGCCAGAGGCCATAACCCTCCTCGCCGTGGTCAAAGGTGCCCTCAAAGGCACGCGGACCAGCCTTGCGGCGCCCACGTCCTCCGCGCCCACCACGGCGGCGCTTGGGCTTGTCATCCTCATCTTCGTCGTTTTCTTCGGCGGCCTGTGCGCGCTCAGCTTCTACGCGCTCAGCTTCTAGGCGTTCAGCTTCTACGCGCTCAGCTTCGAGTTTGTCGGCTTCGGCTTTCTCGGCTTCGGCCTTCTCAAGTTCGACAGCCACTAGGGCGTCGTCTTCAGCCCGGAGATCAATCTCGTCTCCGGGGTCGATAGTTGATCCGTTGTCGTCCACGCCGGGAGGGGCGAGCTCGTTCTCGATCTTAAAAGCTGCGATCTGTTGAACGGTCGCATCCAGCTTGTGGGCGATCCATGCATCCGTGCGGCCCTCTCGGACCCAGGAGCGAATTTGGTTGAGCTGCGGTCGCAGCGATCGTCGTGTCATAAGCGCGCGGGAGCCTAGCGGAAAGCCCTCAATCAACCCATCGCGACCCCCGCCGAGGGCCTTTGCTCGCCATGCCGCAGCGTTGCCGCCGCAGCCGTCTTTAGCCTTCTGGCCAGAGTCGCTGCTTATTTTAAGTCGCCGGAAGGCTGCAAAGCTAATGCTCGTCCTGACACGAAAATCCAAGCAGAGCATAAAAATCGGCGATGACGTTGAAATCACCGTGCTCTCTATAGCTGGCGGCCAAGTCCGGATCGGGATCTCAGCACCCCTTGAGATCTCCGTGGTGCGAACCGAGGCGCCACACGAGATCGATGACGAACAGATGCTGGAGCCCCCGAATGCCAAGGTTAGGGCAGACGTCGAGGAAGCTCTAGGCAAGATCAACATTCGCCGTAGCTAGCCACCTGCGTGCCACCGCCGCCGCCGCTCAGCAGCGCTACCCGGATAGCGGCTATTTAGCCTAAGACGAGAAAGAGCACTTCGAACATCGTGATCGTGACTATCACTGCAGTCGCGATGATGGCGAATATGAGCGCGACAAAACGCAGCGATCCGTTTTGGTGGGTCTTGTGGATCGCCCGACGTCTTGTCCGCTTTTCGGC
Organism: Solirubrobacterales bacterium; assembly: GCA_947474595.1. Taxonomy (GTDB): domain Bacteria; phylum Actinomycetota; class Thermoleophilia; order Solirubrobacterales; family Solirubrobacteraceae; genus CANJIV01. The sequence goes on along the minus strand of CANJIV010000007.1, from coordinate 56,738 downwards.
GGTTTCACTGAGCTTTTCACGGCGCGTCCGGTCAAGCGCGACCTCTTCGACAAACGCCCTTTCAAGCTGAGCGATGCTCTGACGCATACGCATAAGCTGGACTGACTCTATCAGCGCTTGAGGAGCGGAAGGGGTTTGATCGGCCGCTAGTCGACCGCTTGACATCTGCTCAACACTGACCCCAAAGGCCAATACCGCTGCTCTTTGCAGCATTTACGAGCCTAGAGAAGAGATCTTTAAATCGGACGTTTGGGGGGAATGTGAGCTCTTTTGCAAAGCCCATGCGGACGAGTTCTGAGTTGACAAAGAGGTCATCGCTTGATCGATAGACATAGGCAAGAAGGCGGCCGTATCGGTCCCTCGGCTCGGCATCAAAGACCAATCGGACGGGTTTGTCTGCCACTAGCCGCTCGTTTTCACGGCTGGCGGCCTTCCCGAAGCACTGCACCGGTGTGTTGGGCTTCTTGGTTTCGGGCGTATCGATCCCGATATAGCGAACCTTCTCTTCTGAACCGCCGATCTCGACCACAATCGTGTCGCCGTCTACGACACGAGTGACCTTCGTCAGCAAGCTGCTTCCAGGGGCAGTGCTGAACCCAGAGCCGCGACCATCACCACCGGCCAGGGCCTTAATTCCAACAGTGCCCAAGATGGCAAGCACGGCAAAGGCGATGATCCAAAGAGATGCCGCTGTCCACTTCATGACCCAAGACGCTACAGCCAGGTCGGTTGCTTGTTGTCAAAAGGCCCTATGGCGGAGTAGGTCTTGCGCCCGCACGTTGCAGCTGGCGCGTCATTTGACGCTCAAACCAGTACGACCTCAACCTGACCCTACGCCCGCCGCCTTAGGCGACAGTCACATCTGACGATTTGTAGACATCTTGGATCGCATTGAGCAGCTCGATCCCTTCAGCCATCGGCCGCTGGAAGGCCTTGCGGCCACTAATCAACCCGGTCCCGCCCGCCCGCTTGTTGATGACCGCAGTACGCACGGCCTCGGCGAGATCGGTCGCGCCAGAGGAGGCGCCGCCGCTATTGATCAGTCCGCTGCGACCGAGATAGCAGTTAATTACTTGATATCGGCAGAGGTCGACCGGGTGGTCTGTGCTGAGCTCGTCGTACATCAGTGGGCTGAACTTCCCGTAAGACGCGCCATCCTTGTTGAGAGCCAGGAAGCCACCATTGTTCTCTGGCAGCTTCTGCTTGATGATGTCGGCTTGGATCGTGACGCCGAGGTGGTTGGCCTGCCCGGTCAGGTCAGCAGCGACGTGGTAGTCCTTGTCCGCCTTGAAGGCCGGGTTGCGCAGATAGCACCAGAGGACCGTGAACATCCCCAAGCGATGGGCCTCTTCGAAGGCGGCGGCCACTTCGACGATCTGGCGGTCACTCTCTTCGCTGCCGAAGTAGATAGTTGCCCCGACGGCTACCGCTCCCATGTCCCAAGCGCGCTGCACGCTGGCGAACATGATCTGGTCGGCTCCATTGGGGTAGGTCATCAGCTCGTTGTGGTTGAGCTTGACGATGAAGGGAATCTTGTGTGCGTAACGGCGGCTGACTGCACCGAGAACGCCGACAGTTGAGGCGACGGCGTTGCAGCCGCCTTCGATCGCCAATTCGACGATGTTGGCCGGGTCAAAGTAGATCGGGTTGGGCGCGAAGCTCGCTCCAGCGCTGTGCTCAATACCTTGATCGACAGGCAGGATGCTGCAGTAGCCGGTGCCGGCTAGACGGCCACTGTTGGCCATCCAGTTCATGGCGCGAACTGTCGACGAGTTGCGGTCGGAATCTAGCCAGACGCGATCAATAAAATCGGGTCCTGGGAGATGAAGCTGATCGGCCGGCAGCGTCGTGCACTTGTGATTGAGCAGTGACGCGGCATCGTCGCCGAGGAGTTCTTCTAAGCGGCTTGTGGTGAGCTCGGCGCTGGCCAAGGGATTCCTCCGGAGGTCGAGAGTTACGTTGACCGGCAATATACCCCGATTTGAGGCTAGTGCGACATTCTCGGCACCAGATTAGCCACGATTCTTGGGGCTAGCACTCTCAGGCTTGCGCCATCCGTAGAATCGCAGACAATGTCAAGCGGGCCAGATCTCTTCGTCGTATGTAAGAACTGCGGCTCTCAAGCCAGCCCGTACGTCACAGAGTGTCCCTACTGCGGCAAGCGGCTACGCAAGCGCGCTCCAAAGCTTGACCGCGAGGGCCAGATCACGCCACCCAAACCCAAGCGCGCGCGGCGAACCTCGCTTGGGCCGTTGCGAAGAGGTGAACTACCAGGCATCCGCCCCGACGCGCTTCCCTACGCGACCTTCACGCTGATCCTCGCCGCGATCTTGGTTTCGATTGCCTGGAAATCGGGTGCGGTTGGGTTTTCCGAAATTGTCATCCTCGGACCTCCCAACGGCCAGTGGTGGCGACTGGTGAGCGCGCCATTTGCCTACGACAGCGCTGGTTACCAGCTTGCTGCACTTGGTACGGTGGCGATCTTCGGTTGGCTAATCGAGCGACGCAGCGGCTCGGCAGCGGTGGTCGCGGTTGCACTAGCTGGAGCGGTGGCCGGTATGGCGCTTGCCGCTTTTGTCGGGCCAGCTGAGTTGTCTGCTGGTGGCAACGGGATGGCGCTCGCACTACTAGCAGCGTGGGCAGTCCCAGACCTGCGGTTGCTTTATCGCAACCAGGAGAGTGACTCTGACTTGCTCGGAGCCGCCATAGTCGCCGCTGTAGTCGCTGTCATGCCTCTTGCCGCACCCGAGGCAAGTTGGCTAGCGGCGCTGGGAGGGGCCGCGGCGGGCCTACTGCTCGGATTGGCCCTTGCCAAACGCCAGGGTCGCCGCGTTGGCGGTTGATTAGGTAGCTAAATAGCTAAAAAGTAATGCGGGCTAGGACGTCCACAGCCGTATGATCCACCAATGCCCGACTCACCTGCGCCGCAAGACGTGTATACCGACGAGCAGCTTGACGCTGCTGTGGCTGGCCTCGACGACCCAGCACGACTTCAGCTGGCCGAGGATCTTGTCGCCCGAGCAGCGCCTCAGCTGCAGCGGATCTTGAACTCCGCGCTTAATAGTGGCGGCTGGTTCGGTGCGGCCCACGAGGCCGAACTACTTAAGGCAGCCGGCCACGCCGACATCGACACACGCCTTGTCGCCGTAGGTACGCTGGTCGCCGAAGAGACACGGATGAGCATGCTCGTCGGCGTTGCCGTTGGCTTCGCGTTGGCCAGAGACTTACACACCATCAAAGAGGAGAAGTAGAGATGCAGATCCGCTATCTGGGCCACAGTGCCTTTGAGATCACAGACGGGAAGACCGTTGTCTTGGTTGACCCATTCCTTACCGGCAATCCAAAGGCAGCAGTGACGGCTGATGAGCTAGAGGCCACCGATATTCTGATCACCCATGGCCACGAAGATCACGTCGGCGATGCGGTAGCGATATCGAAGCGCACGGGTGCGCCGGTCACATCGATGACCGAGGTGGCCCGTGAGCTAGGCGAAGAGGGTATTGAGTTCCACGACCCTAATCTTGGCGGCACCGTCACTTACGACTGGGGGACAGTTAAGCTCGTGCCAGCTTGGCATACCTCGACAACGGCCAAGGGCACCGTCAACACTCCATCTGGCCTTCTGATCACGATCGGGGGGGTCACGGTCTATCACCTAGGCGACACTGCGCTGTTCTCGGACATGGCCCTAGTCGGACGCCGCACGCCAATTGATGTCGCGTTGATCTGTATCGGTGGCCACTACACAATGGACCGCCACGACGCAGCTGTCGCCGCTGGCCTTATTGGAGCAGCGACGGTTATTCCCTGCCACTACAACACCTTTCCGCCGATCGAGACCGACGTAATGGCCTTTAAGTCCGACGTCGAAGCGGATACGGCATCAGAGGTCGTCGTGCTCGACCCAGGCGAGACATATAGCCGATGACTACGGCGATCGTGCTGATCCAAGCCGACCGTACTGCGATGGTTTCGCTCGGCCAGAGGTTGGCTGACGTTGAGGGAGTGGCCGAGGCTTATTCGGTGACTGGCGACTGGGACTTCGTGGCGATCGTGCGGGTGCCACGCCACGAGAAGCTGGCCGACGTGATCACGATGACAATCGGACAACTTTCTGGAGTGGAAAAGACTCAGACGCTTGTCGCATTCGAGGCCTTCTCTAGGCACGACCTCGAGGCCATCTTTTCAACTGGCGTGGAGTGAGAGCCGCAACTCGGCGACTAGGCGGCTGGATCTACGGGTGCCGAGGCGCCTTCTACTGGTGTCAAATCTTCACCCGCGGGAGGTTCGGTGGCCACTGGCGGATCTGAGATCGTCTCGCTAGGCGTGTCGGCGACGAGCTCGCTAGGCGTGTCGTTGACGAGCTCGCCAGAAGCGACGGGCTCCGTCGCGGTAGTAGTAGTTGTCGCAGTAATCTCCGCGGTGACATCCGTAGGCAAGACGGTTGTCTCGGTGACTGTCTCGGTTACTTCAGGAGCAGTGGCTGGCGGCACGGTGGGAACTTCGGCGGTGCTCGGCGCAAGGGCAACGGGCTCCGCCGCGGGGGCAACGGTTACCGGCATGGAGAGAATCGCTGCGGGAACTGGCGCCGCGGCGACCGTCACAACGACTGGTTTTTTGGGCTTGAGGGCGACGGGCTTGGCCTTAACCGGTGCGACGGCTGGTGTCGCAGAGGCAATTACAGTTACTGCCTGATGCGCCGACTGGTTGACTGCAAGGTGACGTACCTCGGCAGCACCGCCGGTCACGATCGCTGCGGCGGCAAGTGTTGCGGCCGTCTTAGTGGCTACGGTCGCGATGCCGGCGGAGAAGATGCCCGCCCCAGTACCACCTGCCACAGCAGTTCCGCCAGCCGCAATGCCGCCAGCGCCAGCCGCCGCACCAGTCGTGGTGGCAGCCCCGCCGCTGCCGGCACTAACGCTCGTGGCGAAATGGGTGAGTAGGAATTTCTTAACGAGCAGAAATGCCCCAAACGGAAAGACCATCGCCAAGGCTTTGTTGTTGGCTTTGAGTTGCCCCTGAAACCCTGAGCAGCGATCGCAGTCTTTTAGATGACGTCGGACGGGCGCAGTGATTTTCATTAGACCTTCAGCGACTTCTGCAAGCTCAAGGCGAACGGCGTCGCAGTCGAGGCCGCGTGCCTCGGATGCTTCGGCTAGGCCAATTCGTGCACGCACCAGCAGCGACTTAACGCTTGGGACCGTAGTCTCCATAACCTCGGCGATCTGGTCGTAGGAGAGTGCGTCGATCTCACGCAAGAGGAGGGCGGTGCGTTGAGTCTCGGCGAGTGTCTGGACATCTGCGAGTAGAAGACGGAACTCTTCGCGCTTGTGAACTTTGTCTGCGGTCGAGGCGCCGTGGTCTGCGAGGTGGATGTCCATCGAGTCGACCCCAATCGATTGGACCCGGCGGAGATGGTTGAGGGAGCGGTTGCGGGCGATGCGGTATAGCCATGGACGCACGTTGATCGGTCGCTCGTCGGCGTTGATAGCGCTGTAGGCGGATGCAAAGACCTCCTGTAGTACGTCCTCAGCATCTTCTTGAGAACGCAGCATGTGGCGGCAAAAAGAGAGCAGTCGGGATTGGTAGCGATTGACCAGAGCCTCGAAAGCACCTTGGTTGCCGCGGCGGATCATCGCAATAAGGCGGTCGTCTGGAGCCAACCGGAGTAGCGGAGAGAGCCCGTTGAGGGCAGGTAAGACGGGGGATTTAAGGGAGGAGACTTCCATTTGCAAAGGCTTCGCTAATGAGTCTGACACCGCAGCACCACAGAAGTTGCGGTTAAGCAATTGTTAGGGAGACGTGTTCGACCCTAAACACTGACAGATCGGAGCGCGGCCGCGTCGGGCTAAACTGGGCGCGTCCTAGCCCGGGTGGCGTAATTGGCAACCGCGGTCGGCTTAAAACCGGCTGTCCTTCGGGACGTGTGGGTTCGATCCCCACCCCGGGCATGGGATGAATCGATAAGGCCACTGTTTATCGCTGGGGCAATCGTGGCGATTCTCGCTTGACCAGCAGCTGCTAGTCCGGCGAGCGCCATGACACAAGCGACGGCAATTATGTAGAGAGTTGAGCGGGGCATTGGTTGCGTTTGGGTGTCGTGGGGTGGATCGGTAAGTTATTGCGTCCACACTGCAAACACTTAATAACCTTATTCGATGCGGTCCTACGACAACTAATCTTTTCTTATGCTCAGCTGACGCCGTACCTGTCACGGTGCCGTCTATGCCCAAGCAACCACCCCTATGGTTTGGCCGCTCCGAAGGTGATGCAGATCATCGTTGGCTCGAGCCCGACCAGATCGCACCACCCCGTGTCGAGCCACCAGCCGCGGCCTTCGCGCCACCGCCACGCCAAGGCGTGCGTCGCCGCTGGTTTGTAGCCATAGGCGCCTGCTTATTGCTCGGTGGAGCAGGAGCGGGTCTGCTGATCGCCGAAGACAATCAGGCGACTTCAACTATCCAAGCACTTCCAATCGCTGCCGCGGGTGGCGTCGGCTCCTCTCAAGTCAATGCGATCTATAGCGCCGTCAGCTCCGGCGTCGTCCAGGTACGCACCGACGTTGGGTCGGGAACCGGATTTGTCGTAGATGCCGATGGGACGATCGTTACTAACGCTCACGTGGTCGGCGACGCCACTACCGTCAAGGTGCTGTTCGATGACAGCAACTCAACCGTTGATGCCAAGGTGGTTGGGCGTGACCTCTCGTCTGATCTCGCCGTACTTCACGTCGATCCTGCTAGATCTCCGGCACTCAAACCACTAGGTCTAGCCGACTCTGACAAAGTTAAGGTCGGAGATCTTGCGGTAGCGATCGGCTATCCGCTGAGCCTTGCACGGACAGCGACGTCGGGAATCGTTTCAGGTATCGGGCGCCACATACAGGCTCCCAATGGCTTCAGCATCGACAAAGTCATCCAAACCGACGCTCCGATCAATTCGGGCAACTCCGGCGGCCCTCTATTCGATGCCCGCGGCCGCGTTATCGGCGTGAACTCACAGATTGCGACCGCAGGATCGCAAGGGAACCTTGGGATAGGATTCGCGATCCCAGCGAACACCGTGCGATCGATCGTGCCGCTCCTTAAGGATGGTCAAAAGATTGACCGTGCATTCCTAGGGGCATCGAGCTCTCCGTCCCCCAGCGGCCCAGGGGCGCTTATTCAGACGGTGACGGCGGATGGGCCAGCGGCCCGCGCCGGCCTTCGGAGTCAAGACGTGATCGTTGCGATTGACGGCCGCCAGATTGGTGACCCTGACGCCTTGATCGCCATTATCTCGACCGCCAAACCAGGCGACCGCGTGGAGCTAGAGATTGCGCGCGACGGTCAGCGCAAGAGCCTCTCGGTCGAGCTAGGCACACGGCCACAGGGCACTCCTTAGTGAGCTTTCAACAGCCCGCACTGCTGCTTGGCCTGCTTTTGATCCCGCTCGCGGCGCTACTGTACGCGCGGGCCGAGGTGCGGGGCAGGCGTGGTCGCGAGGCGTTTAGCCAAGCCGCGCTACTTCCGTCGGTTGCGCCGAAGCGGCCAGGCTGGCGCCGCCATGTCCCGGTTGTCTTTTACGGCCTTGCGCTGGCGGCCCTGATAGTCGCGCTTGCCCGGCCTCAAGCGACCCTCGCCGTCGGAGTCGAGCAGGCCACGGTGATGCTGGTAACTGATGACTCTGGGTCGATGCGCTCAACCGATGTTTTCCCGACAAGGATGGATGCTGCTCGTAAGGCCGCCGACCGCTTTCTGGCTAAAGTCCCGCGCCAGGTCAAAGTGGGAGCGGTTGCTTTTAATGACACTCCGCGATTGATTCAAACCCCTACGACCGACCGCAGCGCCGTGAGTGACGCGCTGGCGGCGCTACGCCCAGACAAGACCACGCTCGCTGGCCCAGCGATCGATCTAGCACGCACCGCAGCGAAGCCTCCCGGAGGCGGCAAGGCGCCGCCGACGGCGATGATCATGCTCTCGGATGGAAAATCGGGAGGCGACCCAACCTCTGCCGTCGAGCGTGCCGCCAAGGCTGGAATCCGGATCTACACCGTCGCCTTAGGCACTCCAACAGGGACGGTGAAAACTCGCCTACCCAACGGCAAGGTTAGGACCACGCCGGTCCCACCCGATCCTGAGTCGCTTAAGCAGATCGCCAAGGCAACGGGAGGCGAGTCGTTCGCCGTGCAGAGTGCCGGCGAGCTCGACGCGGTCTATTCGAAGCTCGGCTCGCAGCTGAGTCAGCGCCCGCAGGAAAGAGAAGTTACCGCTGCTGCTGCCGGAGGTGCGCTACTGCTACTACTGCTCGGGGCAGGCGCTGGGTTGCGTTGGTTTGGCCGGATGCTTTGACGCTGGAAAGCCGAGAGGCACAGCCTTTATCAACCCTTAATTAAGCTCGGCTTACCTTTAGATCAGATGAGCCTGCCAACAATTAAACAACTTGGATTTCTTTCTCTACTGCTTGCGGGCTTGGTGGTGATCGCTACCGCGGTGTCGGGAGTGGCGAACATCGGATCTCGCCTTGAGGCCTCTAGCCGTGTCGCCGGACCCACTATGAGTCGCGTGAGTCTGATCAAGGCACTCCCCGAGACCACGACAGTGACTACGACGACTACGATCATCATCATCACCACGGAGTGCCCAGATTGGCAGCCCGCGGGTGGCCTAACTCAGCGTGGGCCGGACCCTACGCCTGAGTACTATCCAGCCATCTAAGTACAGCCGCTGGGCTGCATCTAGGCTGGCCTGACGGCTGGAAATGAGACGGTTACGTCAAGCCCGCCTCCATCGCGAGCAAGCAGACGTAAGGTCGCATCGTGAGCATCGCTGACTGCTCTAACGATCGATAGGCCTAGGCCGCTTCCACCGTCGCCGTGGCGTCGGCCGAGGCGTTCGAATGGCTCGGTAAGGCGCTGAAGTGAGGCTGGCGGAATCTGCGGACCGGTATTGATAACCCGCACAAAAGCGCCACCATCAAGGTTGCCGGTTCGGACTTGTACCCATCCGTTGGGCTCGTTGTAGCGAGCGGCATTGATAACTAGGTTGGCGACTAAGCGACCGAGCAGGGCCTCGTCGCCTAGTACGGAGGCGTGCTCGGCTTGCACGTCGAGGCGGAGGTTGCGCCCTAGGCCACTGGCCGTTACATCGGCCACGGCTCGGCTTGCGCTAATTGCGAGGTCAACTGGTGATCGACGCACGAGTCCCCGCTGGCTGCGAGCGAGAACCATCAGGCCGTCCAGAAGTGCTTCGGTGCGGTCGGTGGCTTCCAGCACGGATGTTCCCATGCGCCGCAGGTCGGCGATTTCAGCATCTGGATCACTGAGAGTGACCTCGGCTTCGGCCCTAATCACGGTCAGAGGGCTGCGTAGCTCGTGGCTTGCGTTAGCCACAAACCTTCGCTGGGCCTCCATAGAATCCTCAAGGCGATCGAGCATCTCGTCGACTGTGTCGGCCAACTCGCGAAGTTCGTCGTGGGGTCCGCCGAGGTCTATGCGCTCACCGAGCTGATCGTGAGTCACGCGTCTGGCTGTAGCGGTGATCGTCTTGAGCGGCGCGAGGACCCTACCAGCAGCCATCCAACCCACCGCTACTGCCACCAAGATAAATCCGGCAGTGGCGATCGCGTACTGCCCGGCGAGATCGTCGAGGGTGGCGTCGGCGCTGACTGCTGGCAGCGTGCGATGAAGTTGGTCGTCGACTAACAGATAGCTGACGATCAGCACTGCAGCTGTCGCCAAGACGAATACCGCTACATAGAGCGCCGTAAGGCGCGTGCGGACAGTCAGCCTGACTCCGAGCCCGTCTCTGAGGTCATCCGATAACCCGCGCCTTGGACGGTCGCCAGCATCGGCGGATCGCCTAGCTTGCGCCGTAGTGTCATCACCGTCATCCGCACGGTGTTGGTGAAGGGGTCGGTGTTCTCGTCCCATACGCGTTCCAGTAGGTCTTCGGGGCTTACGACATCCCCTGCTGCAGCAACAAGTTCACGCAGCACGCCGAACTCTTTTGGGGTCAGGTTAAGTTCACTGTCGGCTCGAGTAGCAGTGTGGCGGGCGGTGTCGACTTCAAGATCATCCCACCGCATAGCCGCCGGCCTTGCCCGCTCGGTCCTTCGACCCAGGGCGTCGATGCGGGCGACCAGCTCAGCGAAGCGGAACGGCTTGCCTAGGTAGTCGTCGGCGCCGAGTGCGAGACCTTCAACTAGCTCATCTACGCCGGTGGAGGCGGTGAGCATCAAGACTTTGACTTCGGGCCGTTCGCGGTTGATTGCGCGGCAGACTTCATCGCCGTGCATCTTGGGCAGATCTCGATCAAGGATGACGACGTCGTAGTCGAAGACTCTTGCTTTGTAGAGCGCCGCCGCACCATCTTCGGCGATGTCCACGGCCATTCCCTGGCGACGCAGACCGCGCGCGACGGCGTCGGCGATGTGAGGTTCGTCCTCGGCGATCAGGATGCGCACCGCTTAACGGTATCGCTCCGGCTCCTTATGGGGTCATGACACCGCAATCTCTAACTTAAAACCATCCCCCGACGAGGAGTTTCTTAATGACCCTGTTTACCGACCGTCCCGAGCCCTCTGACCAATCCGTCTCCGCCGAGGCCGCGCGAGCGCTCGAAGAAGTGCTTTACGAGGCAAAACGTGTGATTGTTGGCCAAGACGCGATGCTCGAGCGCGTGCTCGTGGCTCTCCTGGCGGGCGGCCACGCTCTGTTGGAAGGTGTTCCCGGCCTCGCTAAGACCCTGACAGTCAAGACTCTCGCCCACGTGCTCGGTGGCAGCTTTCGCCGCGTCCAGTTCACTCCGGATTTGGTACCAGCCGATCTTGTCGGTACACGTATCTGGCGCCCAGATACGGGAGCCTTTGACACCGAGCTAGGCCCAGTCTTTGGCAACCTGCTGCTCGCCGACGAGATCAATCGCGCCCCCGCCAAGGTCCAATCTGCGTTGTTAGAGGTGATGCAGGAGCGCCAGGTCACGCTTGGCGGTCAGACCCATCAGGTTCCGCGGCCATTTCTGGTTCTCGCGACACAGAACCCGATCGAGTCAGAGGGGACTTACCCGCTCCCCGAGGCCCAAGTCGATCGCTTCCTCTTTAAGGTCATCGTTGACTACCCATCACCCGGGGACGAGGCTGAGGTCGTCTCTCGCTCGGTCCAGCCGCCGCCGACCTTGCGTCAGGTGATGGAGATTGAGGACCTTGAGCGCTTCCGCGATGGCGTCCGCGAGACCTTCGCTGATCGGCAAGTGATCTCCTACGCTGTGAGCCTTGCAGACGCAACGCGGCGCCCTGAGCGCTACGGCCTCGAAGATCTCAGTGATCTGATCGAGGTTGGTGCGAGTCCACGTGCGCCGATCGGCCTAGTTCAGGCCGGGCAGGCTCTCGCCGTACTGCGTGGGCGGCCGTACGTAACGATCGCCGACATCGCCGACCTTGCTCCAGACGTGTTGCGTCATCGACTCGTCCTCTCCTATGAGGCTCATGCCGACGGGCTGCGCGCTGACGACGTTGTGGCGCGTGTGCTGGCGGCGGTTCAATCTCCGACTGCGTCTCAGGTGGCTGCATGAGCCCAGGGCTCAAGCCCCCCGCAGGGCGGCAGGGTCCCGGGCCGATGCCCAGCGCTACCGTGGCGGCGCTGGACCTCGCCTTCATCAAGCGCAGCGCCGGTGCCCTGCCAGGCGATCACCGCGCAATCGGAGTCGGCGCCGGGACCGAGCTTGCCCAACTAAGGCCCTACGCCGTGGGTGATGACGTGCGTCAGATTGACCCCGCCGCTAGTGCGCGCACGGGAGAGCTACATGTTCGCCAACACGTACCCGAGCGAGCACTGACGACTTGGGTGATTTTAGACCTTTCACCGTCTATGGCATTTGGCACTAAAGGACGCCTGAAATCAGATGTCGCCGAGGGCGTTGTGCGCACGATCAGCCGGCTGGCGATCAGGCGTGGCGGCCGTATCGGTGTTCTCACCTGTGGTTCAGATGATCCGCGACTGATGCCACCAACCGGCGGGCGCCAAGCGCTTGGCGCGGTTGGCCATCTGCTCGATGAGGGCGTCTGTGGAGATGGTCATGCGGACCCAAGGGCACTTCTTGGGGCGGCCGAGCGAGTTCGCAAAATGGCTGTGCAGCCAGGCCTCGTAGCCGTCGTGAGTGATTTCAGGGAAGACGACCTAGAACGCCCACTGCATGCGTTGGCAGCTCGTCATCGCGTCCTCGGGGTAGAGATCGGTGATCCCCGCGAGGAGGAGCTTCCTGACGCTGGGATGCTCGTCTTTGTCGATCCTGAAAGCGGCCGTCAAGTCGAAGCTGACTGCGGCTCTGCGGCAGTGCGCACGGCGTTCGCTGCCGCAGAGAGACAGCGCCGAAGCGCTGTCTCTGATGCGCTGCGTCGCGCTGGCGTACGCCATGTGCGCCTGCGCACCGACCGTGATTGGCTGCGCGAACTAGTGGCTGGCCTGCGATGAACTTTGCTGCCCCCGCATTTCTTGCACTGGTCTTGTTGATTCCGCTTGGCGTGATCGCCCAGGTCACAGCCACTCGGCGACGGCGACGTTTTGTTGTGCGCTTCCCTGCCACGGCTACGTTGGCGATAGCGGCTAAGGCCGCTCCGGCTTGGCGTAGGCGTATTCCCGCCGTTCTATTGGCGCTATCGGTCGCTGCCTTAGCTGTCGCCCTAGCTCGACCTCAGGCGATGTTTGACGTACCGATAGAGGAAGCCTCAGTCGTGCTAGTGACCGATGCTTCAGGGTCGATGCAGGCCACAGACGTTGCGCCCAGTCGACTGGCTGCAGTAAAGCGTGCCGGCGATAACTTCTTAGACGGCGTGCCGGACTCGCTTCGTGTTGGAATGGTTGGCTTCTCAACCACTCCGCACACGGTTCTGCGACCGACTACTGACCACGAGGCGGTGCGCGCAACGTTGGACTCGATGAGAGCTAACGGCGGTACGGCCACCGGCGACGCGCTTGAGGCGGCGCTTGGGACACTCAAGAAACGCGGCTCGGCCAAGGATCGCCCGCCCGCTGCGATCGTCTTGCTCTCGGATGGAACGGCGACCGCTGGTCGTGACCCAGTTCCTGTGGCCCGTAAGGCAGGGGCTCAGAAGATTCCGATCTACACGGTTGCTTTGGGAACTGCAGACGGGACAATCACCGCTGGCCCCTATGGCGAGACTATCGCCGTCCCTCCAGACCCTGAGACGATGCGCCAGATCGCTGTCGCATCAGGCGGGCAGTCCTTTAATGTCGCCGATGCCGGCGAACTCTCACGTGTCTATGAGCAGCTTGGACGACAGGTGGGAACTAAACCTGAGCAGCGCGAAGTGACCGTTGGCGCTGCCGCGCTGGGTCTGGTGCTCCTCGCCGCAGCGATGGGATTTGGGTTGCGCCGGCGAGGGCTGGTTTAAGCCGAGCTAGCTGTCGGTTTCGCGGCGTGCTGCGGCGCGTGCTCGGGAGATCTTGACGCGGTCGTTGGCGTTCAACGCGACCTTGCGCAGGCGTACGGCGTCTGGGGTCACCTCGACGCACTCATCCTCGCGTAGAAACTCAAGCGCTTGATCGAGCGAGAGCTGGCGATGGGGTACGAGGCGCACCATCTCATCGGCGCTAGAGGTACGCATGTTGGTGAGCTTCTTCTCCTTGGTGGCGTTGACGTCAAGATCCTCTGAGCGAGAGTTTTCTCCGACGATCATCCCTTCATAGACGTCGACACCAGGCCCAATAAAGAGTGTCCCGCGCTCTTGTAGGTTGAAGAGGGCAAAGGATGCGGTTGCGCCGGAGCGGTCAGAGACGAGGCTGCCAGTCGGACGGGTTCGCAGCTCGCCATACCATGGCTCCCAGCGGTCAAAAACGTGGTGGAGCATGCCAGTGCCCCGGGTCTCTGTGAGGAACTCCGTGCGAAACCCGATCAGGCCTCGAGCCGGGACGAGGTACTCCATGCGTACCCAGCCGGTGCCATGGTTGATCATCTGCTCAAGGCGACCCTTTCGCAGAGCCAGGAACTGCGTGACGACCCCTACATAGTCTTCGGGGATGTCGATGGCTAGGCGTTCGACGGGTTCGTGGAGCTTGCCGTCGATCTCGCGGGTTAGGACTTGGGGCTGGCCGACGGTCAGCTCGAACCCTTCGCGGCGCATGATCTCAACGAGAATCGCAAGCTGCAGCTCGCCGCGGCCTTGGACCTCCCAAGTGTCGGGGCGCTCGGTCGGCTTAACGCGGATTGAGACGTTTCCAATCAGCTCTGCGTCAAGGCGATTTTTGACTTGGCGAGCAGTCACCTTCTTGCCGTCTCGGCCCGCCAGTGGCGAGGTGTTGATGCCGATCGTGACTGCTAGTGACGGCTCGTCTACGTGGGTTACGGGCAGCACGCGTGGGTCGGTAGGGTCGGCGATTGTCTCCCCGATCGTGACGTCCGGTATTCCGGCGATGGCGATGATGTCGCCGGGCCCAGCTCCCTCAGCCTCGACGCGGTCGAGTGCCTCGGTGACGTAGAGCTCTGTGAGTCGAAGGCGTTCGATCTCTCCGTTGGCGCGACACCAGGCGACCTCTTGGCCGCGTTTGATCTCTCCGTGGCGGATGCGGCAGAGCGCTAGGCGTCCGACGTAAGGAGAGGCGTCAAGGTTGGTGACAAGCGCTTGAAGCGGGTGGTCGGGGTCGTAGCGTGGTGGCGGGATCCGCTCTACTAGGAGATCTAAGAGCGGCTGGAGGTCGGTGCCTTCGACGCCCTCTTGCATCGACGCCCAGCCAGCCTTGGCATTGGTGTAGACGATCGGAAATTCGATCTGCTCTTCATCGGCCTCGAGATCTAGGAAGAGCTCATAGACCTCATCGACTACCTCGGAGATGCGGGCGTCAGGGCGGTCGACTTTGTTGATCGCGAGGATGACTGGAAGCCGCGATTCGAGCGCCTTGCGCAGTACGAAGCGAGTTTGTGGCAGCGGGCCCTCGCTTGCGTCGACGAGAAGTAGGACGCCGTCGACCATCGTTAGGCCACGCTCGACCTCTCCGCCGAAGTCCGCGTGTCCGGGCGTATCGATGATGTTGAGTTTGGTGTTTCCGTGGCGAACGGCCGTGTTCTTGGCGAGGATCGTGATTCCCTTTTCACGCTCGAGATCCATCGAGTCCATTACTCGCTCGTTGACGTCTTGGCCTTCGCGGAAGGCGCCTGATTGCCAGAGCATGGCGTCGACGAGAGTCGTTTTGCCGTGGTCGACGTGAGCGACGATGGCGATGTTGCGCAGGTCGTCGCGGGTGGCTGTGAGGTTGGGGTTGTGGGGTGTGTGCTGTGTCATTGGTGGCACTTGAGCTTACGGAGACGCTAGGTTTGGGGCGTGGCGGGGGTAAATCTTTCAGTCAGAGTGATACCTCGGGCTAGGCGTGACGAGCTCGCCGGGACCCGTGCGGGGGCGCTATTGGTGGGTGTCAGCGCCCCGCCAGTAGACGGCAAGGCCAACGTGTCGGTCTATCGGCTGATTGCCAGGGCGGCTGGCGATGGTTCTTGGCTTACTACCCCCTCAAACGGATAGATTGCTGCGATGACCACCGAACCGGATTCAGAGATCAAGAGCTATCACGGCGGACGGCTCGTAGCGCGACGTCTAAAGGCTCACGGCGTCAGCAAGCTCTTCACTCTCTCCGGCGGGCATCTCTTCTCGATCTACGATGGCTGTCGCGAAGAGGGCATCGAGCTAATCGACACACGCCACGAGGCGACGGCGGCTTTCGCTGCAGAGGGCTGGGCAAAGGTGACTAGGGAGCCCGGCGTTGCTGCCCTGACGGCAGGTCCTGGAGTGACTAACGGGATGAGTCCACTGGGAGCCGCGCAGATGAACAACTCGCCGATGTTTGTGATCGGTGGTCGCGCGCCGCAGATGCGCTGGGGTCAAGGGTCGCTGCAGGAGATCGACCACGTTCCGTTTGTGGCGCCGCTGACCAAGTTCGCCGCCACTCCGATGGAGACCGCCGAGATCCCCTCGATGATCGACGACGCGCTCGCGGCTGCCGTTACTCCACACACCGGCCCGACCTTTATCGACTTTCCTCTAGACGTCGTCTTCATGGAGGCCCAAGAGAGCCATGCGGCCAAACCACTGCCACGGCCGTGGGAGGGTCCGGGCGCTAACGGTGACGCAATCGAACGCGCAGCGGCACTGCTCAAGACGGCAGAGCGGCCAGTGATCATGGCTGGCACCAACCTTTACTGGGGTCGGGGAGAGGTGGCTCTCCAGGCCCTAGCCGAAGAGCTGGGGATTCCGGTCTTCCTAAATGGCCTCGCTCGTGGCTGCGTGGCGGCCGATCACGAGCTGGCCTTTTCAAGGACCCGTTCGGTGGCGCTGAAGGGCGCGGATGTGGCATTAGTTATCGGCGTGCCAATGGACTTTCGCCTTGGCTTTGGAGCGTCGATCGGCGAGCAGACAGAGATCGTCGTTATCGACGTCGCCGAACCTCAACGCGATCATCCGCGCGCGGTTTCAGTTGAGCTCTACGGCGCGCTTCCAGCGACGCTAGATGCCTTGCGTCAGTCGGCCGCGACCGGTGTCCAGGCCAGCGCCGATTGGGTCGCAGAGCTACGCCTTCAGGAGAATGAGAAGCGGGCCGGCGAGCAGGCCGAGATGGCCGATGACCGCTCGCCGCTGCATCCGCTGCGCGTCTATAAAGAGCTCGCCGGAATGCTCGATCGCAACGCGATCATCATCGGTGACGGCGGCGACTTCGTCTCTTATGCGGGACGCGTCGTGGACTCTTATGAGCCGGGCTGTTGGCTAGATCCTGGCCCCTACGGCTGCCTCGGTGCCGGCCCTGGTTACGCCCTAGCGGCCAAGCTCGCTCACCCAGACAGGCAGGTCGTGCTGCTGCTTGGCGATGGTGCTTTTGGCTTTTCGGGGATGGAGTACGACACGCTGGCGCGCCATGGGGTCAACGTCGTCGGCGTGATGGGCAACAACGGCATTTGGGCGCTCGAACACCACCCAATGATGGCGATCTACGGCTACTCGGTCGTGGCCAAACTGCGCCCTGAGACTCGCTATGACAAGGTCGTTGAGGCCTTGGGCTGTCACGGCGAACTCGTCTCCAAACCGGATCAGCTGCGCCCAGCGTTGGAGCGTTGCTTGGCCGCTGGATTGCCCTCTTTAGTTAACGTGCTGACCGATCCCGAGGTCGCCTATCCGCGGCGGTCAAACCTCGCCTGAGGGCGGTTTTGGCCGATCGCCGCTATGCAGTGGCTTGGCTAGCCGCAGCGATCGCGGCGCCATAGAGGATGTCGTGTTCAGAGACCTCTACGGACTCCAACCCGAAGGCCCGCATCGCCTCGATCAAGATCACGATTCCAGCAACGATTGTCAGTGCTCGTTTGGGGTGCATCCCCGCAACGGCGGCGCGTTGGGCCAGTGGCATTGCCGATAGCTGATCGAACAGCTTCTGGCAGGTGATCAACGAAAGGTTGTAGCCGTGCACTCTGGCCGGGTCGTATGGGACTAAGGACTGCGCTACCGCTGCACACTGCGTAGCGGTTCCAGCGACTGCGACGCCAGCCGCACCGAGTCCGAGCACGTCGCTTGGTACGCCGGCTTCAATGATCGCTCGCACCTCTTGGGAGAAGGCTGTGAGTTCGGACACGGTCGGTGGATCGTGGTGGAGATGGCGCTCGGTTTGGCGCACCACGCCAGCCTGAGTGGAGACGTGGAAGGAGACCGTGTCGCCGTTACCGATCACGAACTCCGTCGAACCGCCTCCGATGTCGATCACTAAGAGTGGTGTGCTGGAGGGCGCCCGGTCGCTGGTCGCGCCAAGGAATGTCAGTCGTGCTTCGGTGTCGCCGTCAATCACGCGAGCATCTACGCCATAGCGACTGCGAATCTCCTCGACGAACTCGGCGCCGTTGGCGGCGTCACGGGTAGCGCTGGTGAGCACGCCGGTTGTTGTCTCGCACTGCGAGATTGCGCTGGCATAGGAGTCCATCGTCGCGCGTACGCGGTTCATCGCAGCTTCGGCGAGGCTCCCGCTTGCATCGACTCCTTCCCCCAGCTTGGTGATCTCGCTGCGGCGGTCGATCTCCTTGACGCGCCCGTCAACTACGTCGGCGACAAGCAGGCGAGTGGTGTTGGTTCCAATGTCGATAGCCGCAACGCGCATCGCGATGCGATGGTAGCTGTGGTGGCTTAGGCGTGGGGCGACGGCGCGTACTGATGGGGCAGCGGTTCGCCAGCTAGGCCGGCGATCAGGTTGTCGACTGCGAGGTCAACCATCGCTTCGCGGGTGGCGTGAGTAGCCGAGCCGATGTGGGGCAAGACGATCAGATTTGGGGCATCGAGGAGGGGGTCGTCGGTCGCCAGCGGCTCGGGGTCTGTGACGTCGAGTGCAGCACCGGCGATCAAGCCTTCGCTAAGCGCAGTGATCAGCGCAGGTTGGCTGATAATCGGCCCGCGGGCAGTGTTGATCAGATAGGCGGTGGGCTTCATTAGGCGTAGTTGATCGAGCCCGATCAGGTGGTGGCTGTCGGCGGTCAAAGGGCAGTGAATCGAGACGAAGTCTGACCTTTGGAGAAGCTCGTCTAGCGCCACTGAGTCGGGGGTTGGAAGTACGCCCGGTCGGCCTGAATCGATGACCGTCATGTCGAAGCCTTTGGCGCGTTGCTTGACAGCTTGGCCGATCCGTCCCAGGCCGATGATTCCAAGCGTGCTACCAGCGACGTCACGTCCAAGCATGAACGTCGGATCCCAGGCCAGCCACGACCCGTCGCGTACTGCAGTGATCGCCTCTGGCAGTCGACGGGCTATCGCGAGGATGAGGGCGAAGGTGAGGTCGGCTGTCGCTGCCGTCAGCACGTCTGGCGTGTAACCGACGGGGATGCGCCTTGCGCCGGCCGCTTTGAGGTCGATGTTGTTGACGCCGACCGCTACGTTTGAGATCACCTTGAGCTTGGGGCAGGCGGCAATTAGGTCTGCGTCGATTGCGTTGGTCAAGATGCACAGCAGTCCGTCTGCTTGGGATGTGCGCTGGCGCAGGACGTCGGGCGGGGGAGCGTCGGCGCCGGCCCAGAGGTCGACCTCATGGACTGCGCGCAGTCGCGCCAATCCGCTGCCAGGAAGATCTCGGGTGACAAAGACGCGGGCCATAGACAGGGTGAGAGTCTGATCTAAAACCGAGGTGGATGTGGTTAAAACGATCCCTAGCGGGGTGTTCTGCTAACAATGTCACTGCGTCGCGGGGTGGAGCAGTCTGGTAGCTCGTCGGGCTCATAACCCGAAGGTCGCGGGTTCGAATCCCGCCCCCGCTACTTTTTAGGCCCTGCTTGGCAGGGCCTTCTTTGTTGTCGGGAGCTTGCCCCAAAGCACCGGCCCACTCACCACAGCCCTTGATTTCGTGACAGGTGCGACGATTGTTTCTTTGCCCGACTGCCAAGGAGCACCTCTACATGTCAGATGAACTTCGCAGCGCTGTCTCCTCACTGATGGGTAGGGCCAAGAGCGATCTTGGCGAGCTTGTCGCTTTTCGCTCGGTTGCCAACCCGGATGTTGAGCCGCCCCAGGAGTGCGCTAAGGCGGCGCAATGGGTCGTCGACGCTTTCACTGAAGTTGGTCTCCAGGACGTCACTGCCTCTGAGACGATCGATGGCAGCAAGGCTGTCTACGGGATCGCCCACGGGCCGCAGGGGTCCCCGACGGTTTTGCTCTACTGCCACTACGACGTTCAGCCGGCGCTTAGTAGCGACGACTGGCAGACGCCTGCTTGGGAGCTGACCGAAAAGGACGGCCGCTGGTATGGCCGCGGCAGCGCTGACTGTAAGGGCAATATCGTGATGCACCTCACGACGCTCCGCGCACTCCAGCAGGTCGATGGCAGCTGGCCTTGCACTATCAAGGTCATCAGCGAAGGCTCTGAGGAGCAGGGAACTGGCGGCCTAGACGCATTCGTCGTCGACAACCCCGATCTGCTGCGAGCAGACGCGATCTGTATCGCTGACTCGGGCAACTGTGCCGTGGGTGTGCCGACCCTCTCGACTTCGCTGCGGGGCATGATCTTGGTCGATCTCAAACTCGAAGCGCTCGCCAGTGTCCTGCACTCGGGGATGTTTGGCGGAGCCGCTCCTGATCCGTTAATCGGGCTGATCGAGGTGCTGGCATCGCTTCACGACGCAGCAGGCAACACGACGGTAGATGGGATTGACAACAGTGAGCGCTGGAGCGGAGCTGACTATGAGGACCAACAGTTTCGCGCCGACGCACAGATTCTCGACGGCGTCGAGATCGTCGGTGACGGCAGCGTTGCCGAGATGCTTTGGGTTCGACCGTCGGTCACCGTCTTAGGGATCGACGTCCCTAAGATCGCCGAGTCGGCTGCGTCGATCTACACCTCGGTTAGCGCACGCGTCAGCCTTCGGATTCAGCCCGGGCTAAACGTCGCTGATTCACGAGAGAAGCTAATCGAACACATGCGCAGCCGCGTTCCGTGGGGGCTCAAGGCCACGATCACTGACGTCGCAGGCGGCGAGCCGTTTATGGGCTCGCTAGACGGTCCGGCCTTCGATGCAATGAAGGCCGCGATGGGCGAGGCCTTTGGGCGGGAGATGACAACCACTGGCGTGGGAGCGTCAATCCCGCTCTGCAGCGTCTTGACCGAAACGTTCCCTGAAGCCGAGATCATGCTCTACGGCGTAGAGGAGCCGAAGTCGCAGATCCATGCTCCTAACGAGAGCGTCGATCCCTCTGAGATTGAGAACTTTGCGCTGACTCAGGCGCTGTTCTTGAAGCTCTTTGCGGCCTCGAAATCAGCTCGCTAAGCGGCCAGCGCCAAGGCTTGGCCAGCCGCTCTTTCGCCGGCTACTATGGCACCCTCGATGTAGCCAGCCCAGCGGTCTGAGGTTTCAGTTCCAGCCCACAAAATCGCCCCGCTAGGCTCGCTTAGGGCACTACCTCCGGCGCTGATTGCACCCGGCGGCGCGATCGCTACTGGACCACCACCACTCCATCTCTCTTGAGCCCATGCGCGCTGAGTCCAGCCTTCGGGAGAGAGCGCGCGTGGGCCGTAGAGACGTGCGAACCCGGCGAGTACGGCTGCGCGGCCGTCACTCTCGCTGATAGCTGCATGGGCACGCGCGTCGTCGCCGCCGACGAATCCCAACAGCACTCCACACGATCCGTCGGGTGGGGAGAGGTCAAAGGTTAGGCTTGCTGGCGAACGGTCGCTGAGCGCTTCTCCGCTTAAGTTGTCGGCTCGCCAAAACGGCTCGTCGTAGATTGCAAAGCACTTCGTCAGTGCTCCCATTTTCCACGCTTGCTGGAGGGTGCTACGTGCTGTTGATAGCGGCGGGTTGAATTCGATTGCGGCGCACAACGGCGGAGCCAGTGCGACGATCACCCGGGCGGCCCGTGCGGTTACCGAGCCAGCTTTGACCGTCACGCCGTCTGGATCAGTTGCGATCTTCTCCACCGCGGCTCCTAAGACGACACGGGCCCCTAGATCGGATGCGATCCGGGCTGCGATCTGGTGCGCGCCGCCATCGAAACGTTCGTGCTGGGCGCCGCCTTCGGTATCGAGCAGCGCGGAGAGTCCGCCTGCGCCGTTTATGTAAGAGAGCGCGAAGAGGAGCGAGAGTTCACGCGGTTCGGCACCCCAGATCGTCTTGCCGGCGATCGCCAGCATCGTCTGGGCGCGACGGCCGTGGTGGCGTGAGGCCAGCCACTGTTCGACCGTGATCGAATCTAATCGCGCAGCGTCCTTGGCATCCCATGGTGCCAGCGAAGAGACACGCCGCGCCGCGCGCTCAATTGCGAACTGCATGCGGGCGGTATCGAGCAACGCAGTGATTCCGATCCGAGGGATCGTGGAGCGATAGCGACGGATGCGGCCATCGAGTTCGATTAAGTTGTAGCCCTCTGCATGTTGAGGGATTTTTGCCACGCCGAACTCACGCGCCAGCGCAGCGAGGCGAATTTGGGTTGGCCCTGCCCATGTCCCGCCGAGGTCGAGCGTGAGCCCTTCGCGCGGTAACTCGTAGTCGACGCGCCCGCCAACTCTGTCGTTTGCTTCTAGGACAACTACGTCCAGCCCGGCAGCCTCTAGCGCTCGTGCTGCGGCTAGGCCGCTGAAGCCGCCACCGACGACGACTACGTCGACATCATGGATCTGGGATGAGCTCATATGCAAGACGCTAGCGCGCTGGAGACCTTAGTTGGGCATCGATCTAAACCAGCCCCGGCCTTGTCTAGGTCTCAGTGCTCAAGCCACGACCACAACCGGCATACCGATTGTGGTGAACGCGAAGAGCTCGTCGGCAAAGGCTGCGGGGATACGGACGCAGCCGTGTGATGCGCGATAGCCCGGAACTGAGTCCGACTGATGCATTGCGAAGTCGCCAGAGAAGAATGAGGCCATCGGCATCGGGGAGTGGTAGATCTTTGAGTAAGCGCGTGAGTTCTTTGAGTAGACGGCGAAGGTTCCCGTGGGGGTATCGAGGCCATCCTTACCGCTGGAGATCGAGATTACGCGGATGACCTTGCCGCCTTTAACGATCTGGGCGAGCTGCTTGGAGATTGAGATTTCGACGTGGTCGGCCTTCTGTTTGGTAAATGGCGTTGGCTCCTTGACGGTTGCGCCGTTTACAGCGTCGAGGGTCTTGGGGCCGCTGATCCCGTCGCGGTCAAGGTCGGCTGACTTCTGAAAAGCCATCACCGCGGCGACCGTGGCGTCGTTGTAGTTGCCGTCTGCTTGGTCGCGGCGCAGCATCTTGAGTTCGATTAGGCGCTCTTGCAGAGCCCCGACGCGGGTTCCCTGATCGCCAGGTTCGAGGTTGAAGGCGCTGACACGAGCCTGTTGGGCCCTGGCGGCAGCCTCCTCTCTGGCTAGCGCCGCATCACTACGAATCTTGGCCTGCCGTTGAGCCTCTTGGCGCGCGCGAGTGCGCTTGGCGACGATCGCAGCTTGCTTGGCAGCGGCTGCGCTAGCCGATTCCTGGCTGGAGCCAGCGCTCGCCGTGGCCATCGAGACTCCTAAGGCGACTACGCCCGCGATCAGAGCCGTGCAGAGAACGGCGAGTGCCCGGGTGCGGCCATTACGAGAAGGGTGTTGAGACATCTTTGTTTGAGTATTGGTGTGATTGGGTTGCTGCGCCAGCGCTGCAAGGCATGGTTCAGGTTGGATACCGGTCGCATACGAGGTTGGGAAGAGTGCCTTTAGGCCGTTAGGATTCATCGCGATGGACGATCCATGTACCTCCCCCCGAGTCGAACTCGACGATGGTCTCAAGCGCCTCGTCGGCGACGTTATGGTCAAGCGGCCCAAGACGCTGCCAGCCGAGGCGACCGTCGCGGACTTGCGTCGCCTCTTTGAAAACCCGCGCGTGCGCACCGCGCTGCTAGTCGACAGTGGCGCCCTAGTCGGCGCGATCGACCGTGAATCTCTAGACCCCTTAGTCGACGGCAGTGAGCGCGCCGACAGTCACCTTGCAGCCAACCTTCCCACGATTGAGCCAGAGGCAACGGTGTCGGCGGCGGTTGAGCTCTTGCGCCAGGCAGGAACTCGGCGGCTAGTCGTCGTCGACGCCGATGGCGTGACGCTGCGCGGACTGGTCTGCCTCGATGGGCGAGCACAGGGCTTCTGCACTGATGCTGCAGACCTTGGCTGATCTAAGTCGCGGCGTTTAGCCGATCAGCGCGGCTGGTAGTAGCTGGTAGGTGTTCTGTAGGTCGTCTTGGACGATCGTCGCGCGGCCGAAGCTTTGGAGGGTGAGCCCCTTGGCTACTTTGCGGCTGCGGTAGCTCCATCCAGCGGGAAGTTTGAGCCTCGAACCGAGCCGACGCAGATCGCCGATGCGCACGGTCGGGTCGACTATCTGGGAGAAGGACTGCATAACGTAGACGGCGCCACTGGGGCTTAAGAGTTCATAGACGGTCCGGCCGCGATCCCAGCTCCAACTGTTGGTTCGGTCAACCACGAGCGTCTTATAGGGAGTCTGAATCAGCTGAGCAGCGGTAGCGATACGTAAGTTTGCGACCTCTCGCATCTTCATCACGCCAAAGGTTGTTATCGCCCCAACTCGACTGTCGGCTGCGGCATCGATGACCCAGTGGCGCGGCCCGTTGAGTAAGACCCCTGCGGCGTGTAGCTGGGTGGTCAGGGTCTGGGCGTTAAAGGCATTCCAGGCAGCGGCGGGGCAGGAGTTAAGGCCAATCGTGTTCCAGACGGCGACCGTCACCTTAGGCAGCACTCCCTTGACGACAAGGATCTCGCAGTAGCGCGTGTCATAGAGGCCGCTGCGGGCAGTTGGCTTGGGGCTGGCCGCCGTTGCCACCGCGGTCGCCATTGCCGTGCTGAGAGCGCAAGCAACGATCAAACAAACGGCGCTTCGGCTGGCAGATCTGATCATGTCAAGGATCCTGCGTAGATTATCCAAAGCAACCCACGAACTACGCCGGTTGTCTCGTACAAAGACAGGCTACGAAAGCGGGTCGCACGGTGTCAAGTGTTGGTAGGGTCGATCGGTGGATTCGATCACGCATAGCTGCGTCAACGGTCGTGCATGAGATGACCTGGTCGAGTAAGCGCCGCGTACGGCGATTGGACGTCCTGGGGCGAGCCGTAAAGACTTTGCCCAGACCTAGGTCGCAGCTATTAATCACTGAGGAGAGGCAGGTCTAATGGACATCTTTCGCACGCCAGACGAACGGTTCTCAAACCTTTCCGGCTATGACTACGCCCCCAACTACGTCGAGGTCGGCGATCTGCGACTGCACCATCTCGACGAAGGAGAGGGCCAGCCAGTGCTCTGCTTCCATGGCGAGCCGAGTTGGAGCTACCTCTACCGACACATGCTCGACGACCTCGTCCGCGCTGGCCACAGGGTCGTCTGCCCCGACCTCGTCGGCTTCGGTCGTTCGGATAAGCCGACCGATCACGCCTGGTACTCATACGAACGCCATGTCGAGACGGTCACCGCTCACCTCGACCAGATCGATCTCGAAGATGTGACGGTCGTAGTTCAGGATTGGGGCGGCCCGATTGGCCTGCGCTGGGCGGTTGAGCACTCCGATCAGGTGGGACGACTGGTGGTGATGAATACCGGCCTCTTTAGCGGGCGCGTCAGTAGGGGATTTCAGGCTTGGCGCGACTTCGTCGAGCGCACGCCAGACCTTCCAATCGGGAGGATTCTGCAAGGAGCGACGGCCACTGATCTCAGTCCCGAAGTAATCGCTGCCTACGAGGCGCCCTTTCCTAATCAAGCCAGCAAGGCTGGCGCCCAGACGTTTCCATTGCTGGTTCCGATGAGCGCTGAGGATGTCGGTGCGGCCGAGATGCGCGCGGTGGGCGAGGCGCTGAGCACCTGGGACAAGCCGGCCTTGGTCGCTTTCTCAGACTCCGATCCGGTCTTCCCTTACCCCGCCTCTGGGGAGCAGTTCATCGCCCAACTGCCGACAGTTTCCCAGCAGGTCTGTATCGAGGGCGCGGCGCACTTCCTTCAGGAGGACAGGGGCCCGCAGATCGTCGAGGCGATGCTCTTAGCCTTCGGTAGTCCGGGCGCTTAGAGTGGGGGTTGCTGCGGTAATCACCGTGCCTGTGTTTAGATCGCCGGACTGCGTCTGTGTCGTGTCGAACCACCTGATCTGATCCACAAGAGGAGCATCGATGTCACCTTCACTAAACGGTAAGACCCTTTTCATCTCTGGCGGCAGTCGCGGGATCGGCTTGGCGATTGCGCTGCGCGCTGCGCGCGATGGCGCCAACGTTGCGCTGATCGCCAAGACGGGCGAGCCTCACCCCAAGCTAGAAGGCACGGTTTTTACGGCCGCTGAGGAGATCGTTAGCGCAGGCGGTCAGGCGTTGCCGATCGTCGGCGATATCCGCCACGAGGAGCAGGTGGCCGATGCCGTAGCCGCAACGGTGGAGCGGTTTGGCGCTATCGATATCTGCATCAATAACGCAAGTGCGATCAATCTCTCGGGTACCGAAGCATTAGAGATGAAGCGCTACGACCTGATGCAGGACATCGACACACGCGGGACCTTTGTCGTTAGTCAAGCCTGCATCCCTCATCTAAAGAAAGCCGACAACCCTCACGTGTTGACGCTGTCGCCGCCACTCTCGCTCGATCCAAAATGGTTCAAAGGACACGTCGCTTACACAATTGCCAAGTACGGCATGAGCATGTGCACGCTCGGCATGGCTGAGGAGTTTCGTGACGATGGGATCGCCTTTAACTCACTGTGGCCGCGAACGCTGGTCGCCACGGCAGCCGTGCGCAATCTGCTCGGCGGCGATGCCGCGATGGCGCGCTCACGCAAGCCTGAGGTGGTCTCTGACGCGGCTCACGCGATCCTCACTCGTCCCAGCCGTGAGACGACAGGCAACTTCTATCTCTGTGAGGACGTATTGGCCCAAGAGGGAATTTCGGATCTGTCGGCCTACTCATACGGCGGTGCCGATGCCGATCTAGCGCCGGATCTTTACGTCGACGAAGTGGAGTAAAGCGGTTGGCAGGGTCGGGGTCGGCGTGAGCCCGGGTATGGCGCCGGCTTAGCCCGGCGCCATCCTCTTTCTACTCTCCGGTCATGCCGATCACTTCGAGGTCGAGCGGATGGACCCACTCGTTGGCGACCATCATTCCGCCTGAACCTGCGACGGCGTTCTGGAGCCCGATCGCCCAGCGGTGCTCGATCAGGGCGATCGCGGCGGTGCCGGGTGGGATCTCGTCAGTTACTACCCACATCTGCTCAGGATCTAGGTCTGCGGCCGGTGGCTCACTGCCGTCGTCGCCCTCAGGCCCGATCCCGATCAGCGCGCTCACGTGGAGGCCGAAATCGTTGCCCTCCTCGATCTCAACGATCGTCACGCTGCCATCTTCGCCTTTAGTCACGATCAGCAGGTCCAAGAGGCGCACCACGTCGGCGTCGGCTAGGCGCTGAAGCTCGGCCAGCGCGTCGCCGTGAAACTCGGCATCGGGGCCGTAGGCGACAACAATTATCTGCACGGGTCCCATTCTAAAAATCAACTCTCTCTCTGGTTAGTAAGGACTGGTTAGGGGGTGGTGCTCAGCCCGCGAGGAGCTTCTGCTTTGCGGCCTCGAACTCAGCGTCAGTTAACGCGCCGGCATCCTTGAGCGCCGAGAGCTCTTTGAGCTGAGAGACCATGTCGCCGCCGCTAGCTGCAGCCGGTGGGGCTTGTTGCTGCTCAAGCTGGGAGATCCGCTGGTCTTGGTCTTGTTCGGCGTTAGCGGCCTCGGTCTGACCGGCTTGGCGGTGCTTGCCCATCGCATAGGCACCTCCGCCGATCATCGCGGTTCGCATTAGTGGACGTCGTCGGCGCATCATCGTCGTTGCTTCCTCTCGTTCGTAGCTCTTTGGCAGCCGTTAATTATCAAAATTGTGTAGGTCGCGATTGCCGATCAGACTTTACTTCAAGGCGCTCGGAATGCGAGCCGCAATAACGGGCGCAAGCTGGGGGTGTAGGCAGGTTCGGCTGTGATCGGTCACGATGGCGCAATGCCTACTGCTGACTATGTGATCGTCGGGGCCGGTTCGGCTGGCTGCGTGCTCGCCAACCGCCTCACCGAAGACCCGTCGGTGAACGTGACTCTGCTTGAGGCTGGAGCCAAGGATCGCAGTCCAAATATCAAGATCCCAGCTGCTTTCCCCAAGCAGTTCAAAACCAAGTTGGACTGGGACTTTTCAACCGATCCAGAGCCGCACTGCGACGGGCGCTCGCTCTATATCCCGCGCGGCAAAGGCCTCGGCGGATCAAGCTCAATGAATGCGATGCTCTACGTCCGCGGCCGACCGCTGGACTACGACCTCTGGGAGAGTCAGGGTTGTTCTGGTTGGGGCTGGCGGGACGTAAGGCCCTACTTCCTCAAAGCCGAGAACAGTGAGCGCGGCGCTAGCGAACACCACGCAGTCGGCGGGCCACTCAACGTCGCCGATGCCCGCTCGCCAAATCCCATGACCGCACGCTTCTTGGTCGCCGCTCAGGCCTCTGGCATTCCGTTGGTCGATGACTACAACGGCTCCGAGCAGGACGGTGCATCCATGGTGCAAGTCACGCAGAAGAACGGCCGTCGCTGGAGCGCTGCCGACGCCTATCTGCGGCCAGCCAGCAAGCGGACCAACCTGACGGTTGTGACCGGCGCTCATGTCTTAGCTGTCGAGCTAGATGGCGGCCGAGCTGACGGTGTTCGCTACCGCGACTCCAAGGGCCGCCAGCATCTGATTCGCGCCGGTCGCGAGGTCATCCTCGCCGCAGGTGCGATCGGTTCGCCACAGCTGCTGATGCTGTCGGGAATCGGCCCAGCCGACCATCTGAGCGAGGTCGGTGTGCCTGTCGCTTGCGATCTCCCCGGAGTTGGTCACAACCTTCAAGACCATCCATATGTCGTCTGCGTCTGGGACTCCCTAGTCGGAGGTTCATTGACTGATGGCGAGAAGCCCAAGGCGCTAGCCGAGTGGCTGCTGCGTCGTAGCGGACCACTCACATCTTCGGTAGCTGAAGCCTTTGCCTTCGTCCGCACTCGCCCTGAGCTCAAAGCAGCCGACATCCAGTTTCACTTCGCTCCGGCCTACTTTGTTGATAACGGCTTCAAGAGCTACGACGGGCACGCGATGACGTTCGGTCCGGCGCTTTTGACTCCGCTTAGTCGTGGTTGCGTGAGCCTAGCCTCCTCGGATCCTTCAGCTAAGCCTAGGATTATCACCAACTCACTGTCGGCGCCCGAAGATGTCGCATCCTTGGTAGCTGGGGTCAAGTTGGCACGTGAAATCTCCACCGCTGGTCCACTGGCAAGTGCATGCGGGCAAGAGATCTTTCCCGGCCCCGGGGTTGAGAGCGATTTAGAGATTGAGGCGGACTTGCGACGGCGCGTGGAGCTGATCTACCACCCGGTGGGCACCTGTCGGATGGGTAACGACGATCTCGCTGTGGTTGATCCACAGCTTCGCGTGCGCGGTATCGAAGGCCTACGTGTGGTCGACGCTTCGATCATGCCGGTGATTCCAGGGGGCAACACACATGCGCCTACGGTGATGGTCGCCGAGCGCGGCGCGGACCTGATCCGCGGACGCGTCGCCGGACTCGCCTAGCGCAGCGGCCCTGGAATCAGGCGGGGTCTGGGGCTGGCTGTGAGACGACTACTAGTTGGTGGGCGTCTATCTCGATGCGGTCCCCGTGGCGCAGCTGACGGCCGCGACGCTGTTCGGACTCACCGTTTACGAGGACGTTGCGATTGGCCAAGAAGGCCTTTACGTCGCCACCACCTTCGACGGCTCCGACTAGCTTGAGCAGCTGTCCTAGGCGGATCGACTCCCCGCGTATAGGCACGTCGTGGGCCATCAGCGAAACCTTGCCCACAGAGCAGCCCGACAGCAGATGGCGCTCCTCATAGCGCCACCCCTTTGTCGTCGGCGGTGTTGTTGGATCTTGCGATGGCCATTAGCGAAGGCTAGTGATATGCAGTCAGGGAGGTGGTGGCTCTAAGGGCCTAGGGCAGCTCGTCTATCTAGGCGACGGTCAGCTACCGTCTCTGGCCGATGCGTGCTAAGGCTTCAGATATCAACCCGGATGCAGCGATGGTCGCGCTCAGCGCACCTACCCAATCACTCCCGGCGATCTTCTGGCGACGCGTGAAGTCGATCGGGATGGAGGTGGTCGCGTTTGTCATCATGACCGTGCTGTTCCCGGTCTTCTTTGTCGGCGCGGCGGCTGTAGATCTAACGCTCTGGTTGCGTAGGCGCAAGCCGTGGGTCGGGGTCCGTTTGCTGGCCTTCGGCTGGTGGTTTCTCCTTGGCGAGATGCGCGGATTGCTGGCTCTATTTGGCGTTTGGGTGCTCGGCGGCGGCCCATTCTCAAAAGACTCTTCAACTCGCCGCCGACGCGTAGCCAGGTTGCAGGTGATGTGGGCTGGTGGCCATCTGGCTGGCTTGCGCACCTTGTTTGGGCTGAAGTTTGAAATCGAAGGCGACGACCTCGTCGAGCCAGGTCCGATGATTGTTCTGGTGCGCCACGCGAGCCTAATTGACAACACATTTCCAGCTGCTCTGGTCAGCGGTCCTCATGGGATTGCGCTGCGTTACATACTTAAGCGCGAGTTGCAGTCGGTACCGACACTCGATCTCGGAGTCGGCTGGACGCCCTGCTACTTCGTCCGTCGAGGCTCAGATGATTCGGCCGGCGAGATTGAGCGCATACGTGCACTCACGCCACATCTGGGGACCAGTGAAGGAGTGTTGATCTGGCCTGAGGGCACCCGCTATACGCCGGCGAAGCTTGCTCGCGCGCAGGCCAAGATCGCCGAGAGTGATCCG
Organism: Solirubrobacterales bacterium; assembly: GCA_947474595.1. Classification (GTDB taxonomy): domain Bacteria; phylum Actinomycetota; class Thermoleophilia; order Solirubrobacterales; family Solirubrobacteraceae; genus CANJIV01. Next base: position 26,471 of record CANJIV010000007.1, on the reverse strand, counting down.
GCCGTGTCGCCTTATGCCAACCGACTCAAGCATCTCTTGCCGCCCCGACTTGGCGGCCCACTGGCCCTACTCGACGGTGCCGATGAAGCCGATGTAGTAGTTCTAGGCCACTTCGGCCTCGACGGCTTTGAGTACGTCTCCGACATCTGGCGTGGCGGCTTGGTCGCCAAGACGATCAAGGTCAAGTTTTGGCGCTATCCGCGCAGCGAAATTCCAACCACCAAAGACGAACGCATCGCCTGGCTCTATAGCTGCTGGCAGGCGCTCGATGATTGGATCGGTGAGCAGAAGGCAGAAGACTCTGCTCAGGGCCCTGAGGCCGCGACGCTTGAACTCGAGTCGGCGCCTTAGCCGAGGCCGCCGGCCGGAATAACCCAGCCTGCGATCGCTACGAAGTGCACAATTACCGCGGCGATCACGAAGGCGTGAAAGACCTCGTGGAAGCCGAACGTGCGAGGCCAAGGGCTGGGCCTCTTGGTCGCATATACCGTCGCGCCGATCGAGTACAACAGCCCGCCGATTGTCAGTAGAACCAAGGGCGCGATCGGCAGGTCGGCCATTAGCTGAGGGATCGCGATGATCGCGACCCAGCCGAGCGCCACGTAGGTGAGGACGAACAGAATCCGTGGCGCCGAGATCCACGCGACGCTGAGGATCACTCCACCGATCGCCCCTGCCCACACGAGACCCAAGACGATCCACCGCGTGCTGCCCGAGAGGATCAAGAGTGCGATCGGTGTGTAGCTGGCGGCGATAAAGACGAAGATCGTCGAGTGGTCTATGCGCCGCAGCAGCGGCCGCCAGCGCGGATCCCAGCGCCAGCGGTGATAGAGAGCGCTGCAGGCAAACAGCGCGCAGAGTCCAACGCCGTAGATTACGGCCGCCACACGCGCTGTGGTCGAAGGGGCAAAGACCACCAGCAAAATTGCAGCGCCTAGCGCGAACCAGAACGCATATGCGTGAGAGACGCCGCGCAAGCGCGGGTGGATCTCCTCGCTAAAGACAGCTTCCGCACGGGCAGCCAGGGCGCGAGTGTCGAGCGGTGAGTTCACGCCGCCGCGCTCGCCAGTGGTGAGGGTTGCTGGACTCGATGGCAGGCCAACAGATCGCTGGGGAGCCCTATGCGCTTGACTAGAGAAGGCGATTTCACAGCTCTACTTTACATCGAATGACGATACACAGAGCAGTGTAATGTACGGATCGTGACCGCACCTACTGGCTCGATGACGATCGATGAACTGGCGCGCGAGACCGGCATGACCGTGCGCAACGTACGCGCCCACCAGTCGCGCGGGCTGTTGCCTGCGCCAGAGGTTCGAGCTCGCACTGGGTACTACGGCTCAGAGCATGTTGCGCGCCTGCGCTTGATCCAAGAGCTTCAAGCCAACGGCTACAACCTCGCTGCGATTAAGCATATGGCGCAGAGTCTGGAGGGTTCTGGCGAGGACGCGCTGGGATTTACGCGGGCCTTGCTCGCCCCGTTCGAGGATGAGCGTCCAGAGGTCATCGAAGCCGGTGAACTCGCCGAGCGATATGGGATCGATCTCAAGATCCACGCAAAGCTGCTGGCCCGTGCCGAGCGGCTTGGTTTGATCGTCGCAGTGGGCGGTGATAGCTATGAGATCCCCAGTCCCACGGTGCTAAAGGCTGGCGAGGCGATAGTCGCTCTGGGCGTGCCGGTGGAGAAGGCACTAGAGATCCTTGAGAGGATCACAAAAAACGCTGACGGCGCGAGCTCTACCTTCGTTGGGCTGTTTATGAGCCAGGTTTGGAGGCCATTCGATGCTGCTGGACAGCCAGAGGCGCAGTGGCCGCAGGTGCGAGAGGCACTCGACCGTCTACGGCCACTGATGACAGAGACATTCGTTGCGATCTTCCATCAGCGCTTAACTCACGCCGTCGAAGAGGCCTTCGGGCGCGAGCTGGAGAAGCGCGCCCGTGGCTGATCTCAGCGGCATAAGCTCTCCCGCAGAGGATTGCCCGCCACATCTGCGGATAGCCATTATCGGCGCTGGGTTCTCTGGCATTGCGATGGCGGCTGCGTTGCGCCGGGAGCAGATAGAGGAGTTCTTAATCTTCGAACGCGCGGATGACCTCGGCGGAACATGGCGCGACAACTCATATCCAGGATGCGCCTGCGACGTCCCATCCCATCTTTACTCCTTCTCTTTTTATCCCAATCCAAACTGGAGCCAGACCTTCTCGCCCCAACCAGAGATTTGGGAGTACTTACGTGACTGTGCCAGTCACTTTGGGATCACCGAGAAGGTGCGCTTCGGCCACGATCTTCTAGAGGCTGCGTGGGAGCAAGAGCACTCGCGCTGGCGCATTGAGACGTCACGCGGCGTCTATACGGCCGACCTCCTAGTCTCGGGAACGGGACCTCTCAGCGAGCCATCAATCCCGGATCTGCCCGGCTTAGACTGCTTTGAAGGCAGCGTCTTTCACTCAGGAGCATGGGACCACGATCACGATCTTGGAGGCGAGCGGGTGGCGGTGATTGGGACCGGAGCGTCGGCGATCCAGTTTGTGCCTCAGATCCAACCCACGGTAGCCAAGCTGCACCTCTTCCAGCGCACAGCTCCATGGATCATGGCCCGCCACGATCGGCCCATTAGCGCCTTGCAACGGCGCCTCTATCGTCGGCTGCCAGCCCTCCAACGTCTGATGCGCGGCGCAATCTACTTAGGACGAGAACTCACCGTGATGGCTTTCATACATCCACGGCTGATGGCTTGGCCGATGAAGGCGGCGACCCGGTTTCGTGAGGCGCAGATAAAAGACGTCGAGCTCAACCGCAAGCTGACTCCCGACTACACCTTCGGTTGCAAGCGCGTACTGATCTCTAACGACTACTACCCGGCACTCACCCAGCCCAACGTCGAGCTTGTTGTAGACGCTATCGGTGAGATCAGGCCCAGGTCGATAGTCACCCAAGACGGAGTCGAGCGCGAGGTCGACACGATCATCTTCGGGACTGGATTTAAGGTCAGCGAGATGGCTGCTGCTAAGTATCTGCGCGGACGCGACGGGGCTCTGCTCGGTGACCTCTGGCAGGGCAGTCCGCAGGCCTACCGTGGCACCACCGTTGCTGGGTTTCCCAACCTCTTCTTACTCGTCGGGCCTAATACGGGGCTTGGTCACAACTCGATCGTCTTCATGATTGAGTCTCAGGTCGCCTACATAATGGAGTGCCTGCGCTTCATGGCTAGTCAAGAGATCGCGACCTTTGAGGTTCGCAGCCGTGCACAGGAGGAGTTCAATCGCGGCGTCCAAGAGCAGATGGTGGGGACCGTGTGGACCTCAGGTGGCTGCGACAGTTGGTATCTCGACGCCAAGGGTTCCAACACCACCTTGTGGCCCGGCTTCACTTGGCGCTTCCGAGCGTTAACCAGGCACTTTGATCCGCTCGACTATGTTTTTGGGGCCAACGATCGCGGCACCATGGGGCCCGCGATAGCCGGTGATCACAGACGTTGAGGCGGTCCGGTGAGCGGGGTATTGCGCCAATTTTGTCGCAAAGTGCGCCGCGAACTTGACATCCTGCTACGGTTTGGCGCGTAATCGTGGAGTCGTTCGGTTTTTCGGCACAGCGGTGCTGTGCACTCGCCCAGTCGTTGCCAAGCATCCTCCGCGTTCCAAGTACAACTAGTTGGAGGTAGCCAAATGGCAACCGGAACAGTGAAGTGGTTCAAGGACGAGAAGGGGTTTGGTTTCATTACCCCTGACGACGGATCTAAGGATCTGTTTGTCCATCACAGCAGCATCCAGAGCGAAGGGTTCCGTACCCTCGCCGAAGGTGCCAAGGTCTCATTCGAGACTGAGGCCAGCGACAAGGGCCCGCGCGCAGTAAACGTTCAGGTCGTATAAGACCTCTTACGTACGCGGCCTAAGCCGAGATCCGGACGGCGGTGATCACAGCCAAAGGATGTCAACCGAGCGATCGGTGCATCTGGGAAGTTGTGTCACCGCCGTGACGGTCTCCTCCTCTAAGAATCCTTGCAGGGCTGGATTCTCATAAACCCCTTAAGAGCCATTGGTACTCTATGTTCGTAACCTCTTTAGGAGCTCTCAGATGAATCGCTTTCGCCGCCTATCTCTAACCCGCCTGTCCGCACTGCTCGCTGCGGCACTGGTTGCGCTGGGCGCGGGAGCCGCGGTTGCCATGGCCGCGCTGGGTTCTGATGGCCCCAAGCCACCAGCTAAGCCGCTGGCTCAGGCTCTCAACGATGGGCTTAACGCTCCCGAAGTCGCCGGGGTCAGCGCGCGGATCGCGTTCACCAACAACTTAATCGACTCCTCGGGGCTAAGTGGCGCCAATCCAATGCTCACAGGAGCCAAGGGTCGCTTCTGGGCCAGCGCCGATGGCAAGGTGCGCCTCGAGCTGCAGTCAAGCTCGGGTCAAGACGCTCAGCTCTTTATGGATGACAAGACGGCTTGGGTCTATGACAGTGGTTCAAATACGGCCTACGTGATGAAGCTCAAGCCGCACGTCGATGAGGAGGGCAAGGATCAGAAGGGTCCAATAACGCTGGCCCAGATTGAGTCCAAGCTCGCTGAGGTCGCCAAAGACGCCAATCTCTCTGGCGCGATTCCCAGCAATGTTGGCGGTGAGCCTGCGTACACCGTGAAGATCTCACCCAAGCGAGCCGCCGGGCTTTTCGGTGGTGCTCAGATCGCCTGGGATGCTGCACGAGGCATCCCCCTGCGTGGCGCCATCTATGCCAAGGGCCGCAAAAATCCAGTGCTTGAAATCACAGCCACTGAGATCTCCTTTGGCTCCGTATCGCAATCTGTCTTTGACGTCACCTATCCCCAAGATGCGAAGGTCGTCACGATCGATCAGCCGAGTAAGGACAAAAACGCTGGCTCGCAAGACAAGAGCGTCACAGGGTTAGAGGCGGTGCAGTCCAAGCTCGACTTTAAGCTCGTTGCGCCGGCGACGATTGGCGGTCTTGCGCGGTCCGAGGTTCGCCTCGTTGGGGCCGATGGCAAGCCCGGGGCGATTGTGACCTACGGCGATGATCTCAACGGGATCATCGTCATGCAAACTCCCGTCGGTGCCAAGAATCCCATTGCCGCCAAGAGCGACAAGGGTGACAGGGAGGGTGGGTTCGCACTCCCAAGCGTTTCAATCAATGGTGCTAGCGGTCAAGAGTTGGCTACTGCTCTGGGGACCGTCTTGACATTCGAGCGCGATGGCGTCTCCTACACGGTGATCGGCTCAATGTTGCCTGCGGCTGCCGAAGCCGCCGCGCGGGATCTGCGGTAGTAGGGATGAATGAGTTGGGCGCGCGCCCCGTCGAGGCGCGCGGCCTCGTCAAGCACTACGGCGATATAGCTGCTGTCAACGGCGTTGATCTCACTGTTGAGGCAGGCGACGTCTATGGCTACCTCGGTCCTAACGGCGCGGGCAAGACCACCTCCTTGCGGATGCTGCTCGGTTTGATTCGGCCAAGCGGCGGTTCCGCACGGCTGTTCGGGCGTGATCCGATGCTCGACGGAGCAAAGGCGCTCCAAGGCGTCGCTGGGTTCGTCGAATCTCCGCGGTTCTATCCCTATATGAGCGGCCGCAAGAACCTTGAGCTGCTGGCTGGTCTTGACGGTGGCGGCGCTAAGGGCCGCATCGATGAGGCACTCGATACCGTCGATCTCAGCGATCGTGCCAAGGACCGCGTCGGTGGCTACTCACACGGCATGCGCCAGCGCTTAGGGATCGCCGGTGCGTTGATCCGCGACCCGCGCCTGTTGCTTCTTGACGAGCCAACCACGGGACTAGACCCAGCCGGGATGCGCGACATGCGTACGCTCGTGCGACGTCTTGCCGACGGCGGAATGACCGTGTTGCTCTCCAGCCACCTGATGGGAGAGGTCGAAGAGCTCTGCGATCGCGTCGCGATCATCCGCTCGGGGCAGATTGTTTTTGAGGGCGCGATGGCCGATCTGCGTAGTCAGGCGACCGACGACAGTGCCTATCGGCTGCGGACCAGCAATGACGAGTGGGCCTATACGGTCTGCCTTGCTCAAGTTGGAGTCACCCAGCTCGTTGCCGTGGGAGGCGAGCTGCGCTTTCGAGCACCTGAGCCCGTCGCGGGCCGCCTCAGCGTCGCCCTCGTAGAGGCGGGGCTTGAGATTCTCGCCCTCGCGCCCCAGAACGCGACACTCGAAGACCTCTTCTTCCGCATGACCGAGGGAGATCCGACCCCGGCGCAGGTGGCGTCATGACCACGGCCGGAATCCCATCGGTATACCGCTGGGAGATACGCAAGTTGATCGCCCAGAAGCGCACCTATCTCGGGTTGGGGATTGCTGTGTTGATGCCGTTGATATTCGTCGTGGCGCTTAGCCTGCACGCTGGCCAGCCCAACGACGTCGCCTTCGGCCGTTACGTGCGTGACTCTGGATTAGCAATTCCACTGGTGATGCTGATCTTCGGCTCGATCTGGCTCTTTCCGCTGGTCACTGCGCTGGTGGCCGGCGATATCTTCGCCGCCGAGGATCACAACGGAACCCTAAAGACGATCCTGACTCGCTCAGTAGATCGTGGACAGATTTTCGCCGCCAAGGCACTCGCTACGGCCACTTACACAACTCTTGCGCTCGCTCTGATGGGCACCGTGGCGGTCGTAGCTGGTGGCATTGCTTCCGGGTTTAACCCGCTCACGACGCTGTCGGGGACCCGCGTGTCGGTCGGCGAAGGGCTTCTGCTCGTGGTCGCTAGCCTCGGCGTCTATTTGATCCCGCTACTAGCGGTCGCCTCGATCGGGCTGCTGCTCTCGACGATCACGCGCAACAGCGCGGCGGCCGTAGTTGGGACGTTAATGGTCGCCTTAATTCTCCAGCTAATTACGATCCTGCCGGGCCTTGAGAGCTTGCGTCCTTATCTCTTGCCGTCGCAGTTCGACGCCTGGCAGGGGCTCCTACGCGATCCGATCGACTGGTCGCCGATAATACGCGCGGCCTGGGTTTGCGCCGCCTATGGGCTGCCATGTCTAGGCGGGGCCTACCTCGTCTTCCTGCGCCGTGACGTTACCGGCGGCTGACCGCTGCGGTCGCCGCGGTCCGCGCTGGCTCGATCCTCAGATCGCGCCGAGTCGTCGACAAAGGCTACCTGTGGGGTGCACAACGTCGACGGCCACGCTGACCGAGCCCTTGATCAGGCTCATTCCTTAGAGGGCTTCGTGAGAACCGGGGCGCTCGAAGGCGACCTGAGCTTGAGCGACGATCGCGTCGGCTAACTTCTCAATGTGGGAGTTAAGCAGCTGCCAGGTGCTGCGCTCAACGTGTGGATCGTCAAGCCACTGCAGCACCAGAAGATCGCAGTCGGGGTACATCTCGGGCATCAGTGCTGCGAATGAGAAGCCAAGATCAAGCAGGCCATCCTTGGCCGACTGTGGCTGGCCGAGCGGAAGCCTTAACTCTATGAAGAGGGCGCCTTGAGAGCGGGCACGATCGCGCTCGACGCGGACCGCTGCTAGTAGGTCGGCCCCGATCGTCTTGATTTCAATTTTTGCCGCTAAGTGACTTAGATCAAATTCAAAAGTGAGCACGGTCGTCTCGGGTAGATCGACCGTGGTCGGGGGATCGCTACGAACCAACCTTGGCCACTCGGTAGCCTCGAGAACGATCCCTAGTAGTTCTTCGTATTCAGGCGCAATCCAAAGCTCGTGCACACGCATCGTCGCGATCGGGCCAAAGGCCATCGCCAGCGAGACTCGGCCGTGCTCAAAGACCTCCGTAAAGCCAGCGGCCTCCGCATGGTGCAGACATTTAAGGCGCATGCCGGTGATGGCGCCCATTCCATCTCCAATCTCGAGCGCAAACTCTTGTGTTGCGGTGTGGATTAGGACTGGTTCCCCCATGATCCACTTGACACCGCGCTCTAATAACTTGGCGTAAAGATCTGCGGAGAGGTGCGCGGCGATCCCATGGCCACGGTACTCAAGCCTAGTCATTGTCATCGCGCTCTCGGCGATGATCGGGGTGTGGAAGACGAAGGCCCAGTGGCCGGCGATCGTGCCGTCAGGCGTGGCCGCAACCGTACTGATGTGGTCGCCTCGCTCTTGGCCGGCAAAGAATTTGGCCGGATCGTAGATCTCATCGTGTGGGTAGCCGTCGCCGTAGCAGCTGTGGACAAGCTCAGCTACGCCAACGGCATCTTCGGCCGTCATCGCCCGGATCACGAATTCATCATCTTCTTTTGCAGGTTTCACCGCGATCAGAGTATCGCCGGTCGACCTCGTAGTTGGCTTTGGAGCCTCGAGGGCATAAGTCGTTACCGTACTTACGCCACTGCTTGGCCTGCGCTGCTACGTTGAGTTAGGTAGGTGTCGCTTCAGGTTCCGCTTAGACGAAGGGGTTTGTCTATGTCGTTGCTTTTGAGAGGTTCTATCGCCGTCGTTACATGCGGACTCTCGCTGTGCGCAGTCGCTCCCAGCGTGGCCAGCGCGCGGGCTGCTGCTGCGACGCCTATCCCTAGCGGGGTGCCCACTTCACTTCAAGCTGTGCAGGGAGCGCCAGCAACTGCGCACGTGGTGTCAGATCCGACGATCGTGCCGCAGAACCCCTTCTTCGCTGCCAACGGTCGCAGCAATCTACACAACGACAGTTGGATGACCGATGCCTACCAAATTAGTGGTCCGCTAGGGCGCGCATCAGTGACGCTCTCGAACCAGATCGGTCCCTCGTTGTGTGGCTCTATCGCCTTCGATAAGCGCGGACGTCTGATCACTATCTGTCCATCCACGGCCCAGACTCCGAAGCTGCGCCTAATCGATCCCAAGACTCTTGGCGTCATCGCCTCGACCGATCTCCCAGCCCTAGCGCCGCCGGTCGGTACTCCGACCTTTCAGAATTTCACCGGTGGTGGCTACTTCTTCCTTGACCAAAAAGACCAGGTCTGGAGTTCGACTGCGACGAGTCACCTTTTGGTGTTCGCGCAAACCGCCGACGGCAGTGGCTTTATCCAGAAGCGCGACTACGACCTGACCAGAGTCTTAACTTCGCAAGAGCGTGTGAGTTCGGCGCTGTTGGACTTTCAAGGCCGCCTCTGGTTCGTCACGAAGAAGCTTGGACGAGTCGGGATCCTCAACACTAAGACGGGGGCGATCAAGAGCATCGTCTTAGGCGAGGAGATCGAAAACTCCTTCGCGATCGATCGCGATGGCGTCTACATCGCTTCTGATAAGCGGATGTATCGCTTCGGCATCGATCCAACGGGTAAGCCGAGGGCTACTTGGAGTGTCCGCTATGGCAACTCTGGCATCAAGAAGCCAGGTCAAGTTGATGCCGGCACGGGCACGACGCCAACGCTGATGGATAACGGTCTCGTCGCGATCACAGACAACGCCGATCCAATGAACGTCGTTGTCTACCGCCGCGCGATCAAGCTGGAGAAGGGTCAGCGGCGCACGCTCTGTGAGGTTCCAGTGTTCACGCGTGGCGCTAGCGCTACGGAGAACTCGCTGATTAGCGCTGGCCGCTCGCTGATTGTTGAGAATAACTACGGCTACTCCGATCCACTGGCAGCTGGCGGTGGCGACGTAATATCGGTCCCTGGATTTGCGCGCATTGATGTCGATCGGACCTCTACTGCTTGCAGGGTTGTGTGGACCAACACAAAGGAGCGCGCGCCGAGTGTCGTGCCTAAGCTCTCAACCAAAAATGGCTTGATCTACACCTACACCCGTGATCGTGACCCCAACGGTGCTCAGCCTTGGTTCTGGACGACGCTGGACTTCCGCACCGGCAAGACCGTCTATAAGCGCCTCGCCGGCACCGGCTTTGGCTTTAACAACAACTACGCAGGGATCACGTTGGGCCCAGATGGAACGGCCTATCTCGGCAGCTTTGGTGGCATTATCGCCCTGCGTGATGGTGAGTAGTGCCGGAGTGGGCGAAGGGCGAGCGAGCTTGACCAAGCGACGGTAGGGACGTTAGCGATCCCATGTTCTCGATATCGCCATAACCATCAGGCTGTCTGTCATGACGCCAGAGAACCACTAGGGCCGGACGGCTGGACGCCAGCGGAGCAGAGCCGCGACGTCCAGCGATCAGCATCGGCTTTAGCGAGTGAAAGTGTGAACTAGCTGCAACTCGACACGCTCAGGGCTACCAGCCATCAACGGTGCGGCCTTTGTGTTGAAGTCGGCAAAGGTCTCTTCACTGTTGAGGCCTTCTGCTTCGGCAGGGGTATCGAAGATGCCGATTCCACGAACCAGCCCGCTCGCTGGGTCACCAACGATCAGCACCTGGTGGAGCCCGGCGTGAGTCTTCTGCATCCCCTCGGCCCACTGCGAGTAGGTCTCTTGTAGCTCGTCGTAGTGACCAGGATTGGCGTGCATCGTAAATTCGATAACGGTTTTCACAGCGGGCACTCTCCCTTAAAAAGTTGGTGGTATTGAAGCCGCCAGATTACCCTAGGTCAGACTACGCGGGCCAGGCGCTGGCGCCGGTCAGTTAGCCGCGCATCTAAGCTGCACGAACAATCTTATGCGCCACCGCCGACCGTATATCTCTCCTCTGCTCGTCATAGCTGCCGTCGCTTCGGCGGGGATAGCTGGCTGCGCTAGCGACGCTGGGAAGGACTCTGCTCCTCAAGCGATTCTGACCATTAGCTCTCCGCGGGATAAGGCGGTGGTCGCGACCGATTCAGTAGAGATCAGTGGCCGCGTGCGCCCGCCTGAGGCTAGCGTCACAGTTCTTGGTCGTCGGGCTAGGGTTGGAGCGGGAGGATTTAGCGCTCGGGTTCCGCTTAAGGTTGGCACTAACGTGGTCGATGTCATTGCTACGGCGCCCGACCGTTCACCTGCAATGACCGCGATCAGAGTCACACGACAGGACCTAGTCGAGATCCCCAATCTCAGCGGCGACTCTCCTGAAGATGCACGTCGGCGCCTTGTGGCCGTCGGTCTTGTGGCGACAATCAAGGACTCCAGCGGGATCTTTGATGACCTCTTACCGGTAGCGACGAAAGCCTGTGAGAGTGATCCTGCGGCTGGGAGCAAGGTTGAGAAAGGCACCTCGGTCGTGGTGCTAATCGCAAAGATCTGCTGAGCGACTAAGACGTTAGTCGGTCGGCTCTGCAGCGATCAGTGAGATTCGCGGCTCCCCGCCTTGGCGCACGATGCCAAGCATGACGTCGCCAGTGATCGGCGGCTTGGCATCGAGGGTCACCTCATAGCTGGCGGTTGCCCGCCCGGCCTCTCCACCGACCGAGCGCAGGTCGATCAGGCGGTACTGCTTGATCTTGCTTTCGGCAAATTGGGAGCGGTAGGCGGCAAGGACGGCCGGTCTCCCGCGCTGTGAGTCGCGCGGAGCAATCCGCTGCACGTTGGTGGTCAGCAGGCTCTCTAATGCGGTTGCGTTCTCGGATCCGTAGGCAGCTGCGAAGGCGCTGGCAACGTCGCGAACGTCGCCAGCAGAGAGTGGCTTTGGGGATGAGTTTTGGGTAGAGCTTCCGGCGAACACGATCACGATCACGGCCACGACCACAGATACCGCAACGATCGCCGTTATGAAAGGACGCTTGAGCGAGGGACGCGAGTTTGGTCGCTTTGGAGGCTGGGGCTGGTCGGCGACGGCTGTGGCTGCTTGCGGGCGAGGCGACGCGGCGACGCGAGTTCGCGCTTGGCGTCCAGCATCGCGTGGTTTCTGGCTTTGGATCACTACTGTGGCGCCGCCGTCGCCGGTTGGCGATCGGTCGCTCGGAGGGGCAGCGTCACCACGAGCGACGCTTTTCTCCTTCTCTGTAGCGCTGAGATCGTCGAGGGTTCCCGCGGCAGCCAGTGCCGCGATCGCGAGGTCTCCAGCCGACGCAAAGCGATCTGCTGGTGACTTAGCCATGCCGCGAGCTACGACAGCGTCGAAGGCCGCGGGAACTCCTGTCGTCAGAGAGGGCAACGGTGGCTGATCTTTGAGGTGGGCGAGGATTGTTGCGGCCGTAGAGCCACGCCGAAACGGAGGCGCTCCCGTGAGGGCGGTGTAGAGCACTCCGCCTAGTGAGTAGACGTCAGAGCGAGCATCTGTGCGATGGGCTTCGAGGTGTTCGGGTGCCATGTAGTCAACGGTGCCAACCCACTCGCCGCTGTCTGTGATGTGGGTCTCAGAGTCCTCAAGACGGGTGATTCCGAAGTCGCTTAGATAGACGTGCTCGGAGCCGGCCTCGCCTGTGATCAGGACATTCGCTGGCTTGACATCACGGTGAACGAGTCCAGCGGCATGGGCCGCATCGAGGCCTGCTGCAACCTGAGTGATGATCGCCGCTGCGCGAGTTGGCTCAAGGCGTCCAGCCGTGGCGAGTAGGTGGTGGAGGTCGGTGCCCGAGACGTAGCGCATGACTAGGTAAAGGCGGTCGTCTTCTTCGCCTGCGGCGTAGACGGGTATTACGTTGGGGTGGTCGATAGCTGCTGTCAGACGTGCCTCGCGCGAGAAGCGTTCGCGAAACTCCCGATTGGCTGCGTACTCGGCAGCGATCAGCTTTACCGCGACGGGGCGCCCGAGGCTGAGATCGGTGGCCCGGTAGATGACGCCCATACCTCCACGTCCGGCCACCGCTTCAATGCGGCAGCCAGCAAACTCAGAACCCACTTGAAGATCGGCCACGGTAGAGATTCTGACGGGTGAGAGCTATCGATAGGCCAGTTGACGCGATCGTCGAAGGCGTTTGAGGGCCGCCGGGCTAACGTCAAGACCGGCCGCGCGATAGCCTGCGGTAACTATGGCCAACGACGACTGGCGTATTACTGTCACCTTTGAGGACGAGGGCCTGCTTCATCGGCTCGGCGAGCACCTGCGCGAAACCAAGCTCGCTAGCGAGGTTTCTCAACGGCTGGGCGACCGCGTTGTCGCCAGCGTGGACGGGTTGACGATGTTCGTTTACACCGATACCGAGCAGAGCGCTAATCAAGCCCAAGCGGCGATAGTCGAACTTCTTCCAGCCAAGCAGTTAAAGGCGACTACACAGGTTCACCGCTGGCATCCAATCGAGGACCGCTGGGAGGAGCCCGGCGCCGCACTGCCACAGACCCCGGAGGAGGTGGCTGCTGAACACGAGCGCCATGAGGCCGATGAGGCCGAGGCCTCCGCGGCATCGGGGTTTGCCGAGTGGGAGGTACGGGTCGAGTTGCCATCTCACCGCGAAACGGTCGCCTTTGCTGATCTGCTCCACGCCGAGGGCATTGACGCCGTGAGGCGCTGGAAGTTTCTGCTTGTGGGCGCCGCTACCGAGGACGGTGCTAACGCGCTCGCACAACGTATTAGCGCCGAGGCTCCAGCTGGTGCCGTGGTTCACGCTCAAGCAAGCGGTGCCGCGGTGTGGCAGACGGGCGGCGGCGATCGCTTCTCGATCTTGGGTGGCCTAGGCGGCTAGCGCCGCTTCGCCGAATAAAGCCTGATCGGAGGGTTCCTTCCTTCGGCCACCGTATAGAAGCCGAGCCCGTCGCCGGTAAGCGCGATTGCCTCACCCTGACCCTCGCCGCCGAGTTTGGCAACGCCGCGACAGGGTGGCCGGCGCATCGCGGCAGCGATTGACTCACGGGCCTTTCGCTTCCAGGCAAATACGCTGCCGTATGTCCGCACGACTATGACCGAGCCCGAGCCACTCACATCGCCGCCGGTTGCAAGCTCACCGAAGCCGAGGTCGATGCGCGCTACACGCTCCATCGTCGCAATCGCCCCCTCTGCCAAATCCGAAGGGCGCACAACGTAGACCGAAGATCGCCCATCTAGGCTCTTGGTCACCACCGCAAGATCTCCACTACGCGGATCGACTAAGAGTGTTTCGGCGTTATGAGGACCATCGGGGTAGCGCAGCTCGATGCGGGTTGGTGGCGGCGTAACTTGGTCCTCAGCGGAGGCGATCGTCGGCTCCGCCAGGCGCCAGATCACGACCGTGGAGCGCTCGCTGTCGTTATCGCCAATATCGGCGAGATAGAGCAGGGAGCCGCCGTCGGGGCCGGGGCCTATGGCGATATCTTCGGCATCGAGGGACTCTGCCCCTGGGATGTCAAAAGAGCCAACGAAGCTGCCATCGGTTCGCACCGCTATCACGCGGGCACGGTCGCCAGAGTCGTTGTGAGTCCACAGCAAGCCGGGTTGAGTAGAGCTCACCACCAGCCCTGATAGCTCCGTTGCCTCCTGATAGTTGATCTCACCCAACCGTTTGAGTGAGACCGGACCGCAGATCGCGGGCGTGTCTAGCGTGCTTGGTGACGTAGTAGGCAGCTGCGTCGTGGCGACAGCGATCGACGCGCTGGAGCCAGTGGGCGCTGAAATGCGGCCGGAGCCAGCTACGACCACACCCACGCCGATCGCGACGCCAGCGAGCGCGATCACTAAAACGGTGGTTAAGAGGCCTCGCGCCACCGGGCCCTTGGCATAAGGTAGTAATCGGTCGCGTCGGCTCGCATGGCCGTAATCCTAACGATCAAAATAATCGCCATTCCGTCACTAGCTCGGTGTCGGTAGGCTGCGTAGAGTCGAACAAAAGGAGACCTCATGGCCGTCAAGCTTCACCGTTGTCCGTTTACTTTTCTTCACACCGACCACGACGCCTGCTGGAAGGTTCAAAAGGCGCTCGATGAGCAGGGTGTCGACTACGAGATCGTCAAGTATTGGGCGCCATTTCGCGGGCAGCGCAAGAGTTTGATCGAGCTCAGTGGCCAGCACCTACTGCCGGTGATTGAGCTCGAAGACGGCACCGTAATTCGTGCTGAGTCAGATGTCATGGCCGCTCAGGTACGAGAGGGCGCTGCTTCTTAGGCGCGACTCCCCCTAGCCAGCGGGGGAGTCAGCCCGCTGGCTCAGACTAGTAAGGCCAGCCAGACAAGAGCGGCTAGCAGCGAAACCACGATTAGCCGCAGGGCTACTGCGCGGTCTTCTTGGGTTAGGGCCAACAGCCCGAGCAGGAGCCCAGCTGGAGGAAGCACAACTGCGATTGCAAACGGGAAGATCGCATTGGCGCGCTCAGACATATCTTTTGAGGTTACCGGCACAGGCCTGCACTGTTGCGGGTAGGCTTCGTAGCGATGCTTGACGCCAATCGACGAACCTTCCTTGCGCGCGCCGGCGGCTTGGCTGTCGCTGCCGCAGCCCTGCCGGGCTGGGAGACCGTTGCTGCTGGGTCCACAGGCCACGCCGCTGACGCCAAGCTCCGTGCGCTAGCGCGCGAAGTTAAAGGCAAGCTGATCGTCTCGGGAGGAGTCGGATACAGGCGAGCCAAGCTCGTCTACAACGCTCGCTACAACGGCTCCGAGCCGATCGCAATCCTCTACGCTCGCAACAGCGCAGACGTCAAGGCCGCTGTGCTTTGGGGTCAGAAGTACGGCGTGCGGGTTATCGCTCGCTCTGGTGGTCACAGCTACGCTGGGTATTCGACTGCCACGGGCGCGTTAGTGGTCGACCTGACGCCGATGTCAGCGATTACTGTAAACCGCGGCGCTCGTACGGTTGTGATCGGCGCCGGCGCTCGCCTGATCGACATCTACTATCGGCTTAACAACCAAGGGTTGACGATCCCTGGAGGATCCTGCCCAACTGTTGGCATCGGTGGATTAGCCCAAGGTGGCGGCATCGGTTTGGCTGCGCGCAAGTGGGGGACAACCTCCGACAACATTCTCTCCCTCTCGATCATTACCGCCGACGGCACCTACCGTGTCTGCACTCCAACTCAACACTCAGATCTCTTCTGGGCATGTAGGGGGGGTGGGGGAGGTAATTTTGGAGTCGTCACTAGCTTTACATTCCGTGTGCACCCGGTCACTCGCGCCGCCTTCTTCAATGCCGATTGGTCGTGGGACCAAGCTAGCGAGGCTTTAAGCGCTTGGCAGTCTTTCGGCCCCAGCGCCCCCGACGAACTCTATTCGCTGATTTCGCTATCAACAGGTGGCAGCGATGGTCCCCAGGTCGGGGCCTACGGTGAGTATCTGGGCTCTGAAAGCCAGCTACGCCGGGTACTAGCTCCGCTCGCCCGAGCAGGAGCCTCAATCAGTACTGGCAGCGGCTCCTACTACCAAATGTCTCTGCACTTCGCTGGATGTGGCGGCGGTGAGAGCCTGCGTAAGTGTCGGGCGTTCTTGCCGGAGACCTTCGCGGCGAAGTCCGACTACTTCGCCCAGCCGATCTCTTCTGCCGGACGGTCGTCGCTTGAGCACTGGATCAATATCCGCCAGAATCAAAGCACTGGAACCGGTGGAGTTATCTTTGACGCCTACGGTGGAGCGATCAACCGCGTAAAGCCCGAGGCGACCGCCTTCGTCCACCGCGACCAGCAGTTCTCGGCTCAGTACTTTGCCTACTGGTCTGGCAACGAGTCGGCACCGCAGAGTCTGGCTTGGATGAAGGATCTCTACGCAGCGATGGCCCCACACGCCTCGGGGTACGCCTACCAGAACTACATCGACCCCAACTTAACTAACTGGCGTCACGCTTACTACGGCTCTAACTACGACCGCCTCGTCGAGATCAAGAATACCTATGACCCAGATTTCTTCTTTAGGTTTCGCCAGGCGATCGGCACTCCGGTCTGAGTACGTTCCCATCGCCAGGCGCGGGTAATCCTCTAGCTTTCTGCCGGGGCTGGCTATAGATTGCCTAGCAGGTTAAACCTACGCAGATCAACAAGGGGGTATTTCTAATGGCCGAGCAAGTTCAGATCGTCGGTACGGAGGCTCAGGGGAAGATCCGTAATCCGCTGGGAGTGATCGGGCTAACGATAATTACGTTCGGCATCTACGCCCTTGTCTGGTACTACAAGATCAACAAAGAGATGGCCGCGATGGGTAGGGCACAGAACACTTCCGAGCTCGGTGAGAGCCCCGGGACTTCGCTGCTGGCAGTTACGCTCGGCTGGTTTTTAATTATTCCGCCCTTCGTCTCCACTTACCGGACCTGCCAGCGCATTAACAAGTCCTCCCGCACGTTCGGGGTCGCCCCTGGCGTTGACGCCGCACTGGTCTGGCTGATCTATATCTTCGTTACGCCAATCGCCCAATATCTCATGCAGTCGGATATGAACAAGACGCTGACGGCGCAGGCCGGGGGGTCTCCCTCGCCTCAAGTCGGCTCTGATCCGGCCGTCGCCTAACCGCGCGATCATCGTCGTAGGTTTCTGCGTTTCACCGTCGCGCGATTTCGATCTGCGCGACGGTGGCTCGGCGCTAACTCTCCTCGCAGGGTAGGTTTATGCGATGACCGGCCGCATCGTTGTCTTCGGCGCCACTGGCTACACCGGCGAGTTAACCGCTCGGGCGTTGGTGGCCGCAGGTGCTACTCCGGTACTCGCCGGACGCAATGGCGAGCGCCTCAGACGGCTTGCCGATAGCCTCGGCGGACTACAGACTGCCGTGGCAGACGTCGGCGAGCCGATGACGGTCCGCGACTTAGTCGAAGCGGGCGATGTCTTGGTTTCGACGGTCGGACCGTTTGCGCGCTGGGGAGAGCCAGCGGTCTCGGCAGCGATCGATGCGGGCGCCTCCTACATCGACTCAACAGGTGAGCCGCCGTTTATTCGCGACGTCTTTGAGCGCTACGGACCGCGCGCCAAAAAGGCAGGCGTGGGCTTAGTGACTGCATTCGGTTACGACTGGGTCCCGGGCAACGTGGCGGGAGCGCTCGCCCTACGCGAAGCTGGCGCGTCGGCCGTCCGAGTTGACTTGGGATATTTCAACACCGGCACAGGCAGCATGAGCGGCGGGACGCGGGCGTCGTTAGCGGGAGTGATGGGAGAGCCAGGGTTTGTTTTTCGCGACGGCGAGCTTCACACTGAGCGTGGCGCTGCACGGGTGCGTAGCTTCCGCGTCGGCTCGACGCTGAGCCCGGCGGCTTCGGTGGGTTCATCTGAACATTTCACTCTGCCGCGGTTGGCGCCCAACCTGCGCGAAGTCAACACATACCTAGGC
Organism: Solirubrobacterales bacterium; assembly: GCA_947474595.1. GTDB lineage: Bacteria > Actinomycetota > Thermoleophilia > Solirubrobacterales > Solirubrobacteraceae > CANJIV01. Next base: position 8,574 of record CANJIV010000007.1, on the reverse strand, counting down.
TGGTTTGGGCCGCTGACACGCCCGCTTCAGGTCGTCTCGGCTGGCAGCTCCGTGCTGACGAGCATCCCCGGCGTGCGAGCTGGCTTGGGTGCGCTTGCGGCCAAAGTGGTTAAGGGCTCGACCGGAGGCCCTGACGCGGCCTCGCGAGCGCGCGGGGGAGCGTTGATAATCGCCGCTGCCTACGACGGCGCTGGCATCGAACTCGCCCAAGTCACGATGAGCGGCGTCAACGGCTATGACTTCACCGCTGGAATCCTCGCTTGGGGCGCTCAGCAGGCGGCGACGAGAGGGCTTGACGGCACAGGAGCGCTCGGTCCGGTGGAGGCCTTCGGCTTAGATGAGATCGTCGAAGGGTGCCGCGTGGCTGGACTCGAGCGCCAAGCGTGACTGCCAACACAGGGCAAGAGGTCGTTCTGCTGCGCCACGGTGAAACCGAATGGTCACTAAACGGTCGCCACACTGGAGTAAGCGATATTGATCTCACCGAGAATGGACTTGATGAAGCGCGTCATGCGGGCAAGCGGTTAGCGGGAATGGAGTTTGACCACGTCCTAACAAGCCCCCTTAAGCGCGCTCGCAAGACCTGCGAGCTGGCGGGCTTTGGCGACGGCGCGCAGATAGCAGACGAGCTGACCGAGTGGAACTACGGCGAATATGAGGGAATTACCACGGCCGAGATCCACAAGACGCAACCGCAGTGGTGGCTGTTTCGCGATGGCTGCCCGGGAGGTGAGAGTGCAGCTGAAGTTGGAGCCCGTGTCGACCCCCTAATTGAACGCGCACGCGACATCGGAGGGAGGTGGCTCTTCGTCGCCCACGGGCACGTGCTTCGTGTCGTCGGTGCTCGTTGGGCAGGGCTTGAGGCACACCAGGCATCGACCTTACTGCTGGGAACCGCGGCGATCTGTGTACTGGGATATGAGCACGGCCAGCCAGCCCTCAAGCACTGGAACGAGACGGGATCACTGGCTTGAGCGCCGCTTCTTAGAGTGTTGGTCTTTGGCACGCGCCCGGTTCGCACCGGCCGCTAGGATCGTAGGTAAAGATGGACCCTTGGATAACGGCTGGCGCCGATCAAATCTCAGCGAGAACGGAGCGAGAGCTCGAAGCGCTTGTCGCCGTCTCCTCCCCGTCTAGTGACGTGCGAGGCGCTGAAGAAGCGATCGCAGTAGTACGAGCCTTTCTACCCGAAGAGGCCCAAAGCGAACGTATCCCGTGCTCAACTCCAGCTTTTGCGCCCGACCTGTTGGCAACTGTGACAGGGGAGGGGAAGGGCAAGCTTCTGCTGCTTGGGCACATCGACACAGTCGTTGCTCACGGTGGCCATAGGCCGATGACCTTTGACGGACCCCGCCTCGGCGGCTCTGGCACTGTTGATATGAAGGGCGGAGACGTTTTGGCGCTTGGAGTCTTACGGGTGCTTGCCCAAGAGCCACAGCTATTTCATACAGCCGCGCTGCTGCTGGTCTGTGATGAAGAGTGGCGCTCTGAGCCATTCGCTCACGTCGAGCGCTTTGCCGACTATGACGCGTGTCTCTGCTTCGAGGCTGGTGAGCGCGGGAGCGATGGCGAAGAGGGCGTCGTTGTCCACCGCAAGGCCGCGGGGACGGTTCGTGTAAAAGCGACGGGGGTCTCGGCGCACTCTGGATCTGCTCCTGATCGAGGCGCCAATGCCCTCCTGGCACTGGCACGGGTAGCGGTTGGCGTGGCCGCTCACCACAGACCCGATGGCGATCAGCGACTGACCGTGGTGCCGACAGTGATGCGGTCGGGGGGTGCGGTGAACGTCGTCCCGGCCGAGGGAGAGTTGATGTGTGACCTACGCGCCGACAGCCTCGAGGCTTTCGATCCGGTTCTCGCGGATATACCGACCGAGATAGATGGCGTGACGTTGCAAGCCGAGCTAATGCGTCGCTGGCCAGGGATGGATACCCGTGAGGCGACCGCGCCGGTATTGGCCGCAGCTTCGCAGCGGCTGGGCCGCACGATTATCGGTGTCGGACGAGGGGGTGCCAGCGACGCTAGCCATCTGGCTACCGCGGTGGGGCTAACGGTCGACGGACTAGGACCACGCGGCGGGGGCGCTCATACTCCTGGCGAGTTCGTGCTGCGCTCCTCGTTGCGCGAACGCGCCGAAGTAGCGCTCGCGATCGTGGCTGAGATTCTTGCCCAAGGCTCTTCGCGCGGCTAACTCTATGCTCGCCTAGGCTAATCTCTGACGATCATGGAAGAGATTGAACCAGCAGCCCCAGCCGAGGTCCAGGAGGCACTGCGCGATGTAATGGAGCTTGCTCGCGGGTTGGCCGTCAGCCGCCTAGAGGAGCTCGACGATCCAGCCGCCGAGATCACTCCATTTGGAGTTGTGCGTACAGAGAGTGGCCTAGTTCCGGTGTTGCTTGATGAGGTCGCCGAGCAGTTGGGCAATCCCGACGGTATGGGTCGTGTGGCAGCCTCCTTGCTTGGGCGCTATGAGGCCGACGCATTTGCGATCGCCGCTCGCTGGTACTCCTCTCCCGACGGCTCTCCAGATCACCCTCAGGCGCGGGAAGTAATGCGCGTGATTGTCGGCCACAGCGACGGCCTTAGCGGAGCGATCTTTGCCGAGATAGACCGCCGTCCAGAGGGTCCGCGCCTATCGGCAGTTTGGGAGGCTGTGGCGTGAGTCCCACTCAACCAGAGCAGGACCAAGGCTCCTCTGTGACAGAAGTAGAGGCGGCCGCCTTTCGCCGGCTAGTCGCACACCTCCAAGATCGCACCGACGTTGCCAACCTCGACTTGATGAACCTCTCGGGGTTCTGTCGTAACTGCCTCGCGCGCTGGTATCGAGAGGCCGCCCAGGAGCGTGGAGTAGAGATCTCAGACGCAGCCGCACGCGAGATCGTCTATGGAATGGCGCATCAAGAGTGGAAGGACAAGTACCAGCGCCCTGAGGGCGCGTGAAGCACGTAGGCCTTACCGGTCAGACTTCTAAGCCCTCAATCGTCTCGATCGCCCTGACTGGTGCTGGAGTTAGCGCGGCCGCAATTACTACCATCGCAAAGGCCAAGATGCGCACCGCAAAAGCGATCGGGTTATCTGGCATCGGTTCCATGAAGACGATTGAGCCTGAAGCGATCGTCACCACGTTGGCTGTCGCTGAGGTCACGGCGATCACCGCCACTGCCTCGCCGATCTGGAGGCTGCGAGCGGAGACGAGCAGGCCGACGAGCGAAGCGATCAAGACCACTAGCGACAGAGGCTGGAGGGCCGCGTCGATAACTCCGTCACCGACATTTGCGCTGAGGGCCTTGATCGATACATCTGATGCCCCCCATAACAGCCCAGCAGAGACGGCCAGCACTATCCCTGGACGGCTCCAACGTCCGGCCACCACGGCTGCGACCGAACCGAGCAGCAGGGCAGCGCCGCCGTAGGCGATCAGCGTGGCCGTGTCGTAGTCGGCGTGTGCTTCGTGGCCCGTAGAGCCCATCGTGGCGGCTAAGAAGGACAGCCCGGCGGCGGTGATCGCCACCCCGATCCACTCGCGCTTGCTGACGTTAAAGCCAAAGAGGCGGTCTGCAATGACGGTCAGAAGTACAAGGCCGCCGGCGATCGTCGCCTGAACGATCGATATTGGCGCCAGCGCCAAGGCCGCTACATGTAGAAACCATGAGCCGAGCGCGATCGCGATTCCAAGTAGCCACCACCGTGATTTGAACAGACCGACGGTGCTACTCCACGGTGCGCGCAGCGTGATAGCCGGTGACTGGACCGCCCCTCGTTGCTTGTAGAAAAAGCCGACGATCGAGGCGAAGGCAGTGGCCACGGCAAACAGCAGACCGATCTGAACTGAGAATGGCATCGCGGGCAGGATAGATGGTGCGCTGGCCAAGGACTGCTAGAACCTAAGAATGCAAGACGAACAAATCGATCTAGCCGCCTCCATTTTGCGCGCATTCATCTCCCAATCCGGCGCTCTTCGTGCCGTCGTGTTGCTTGATCGAGGAGATGAAAAAGAGCCTGTGATCGTCGATCACACCGCTGGCGGTGGGGTAGAGGTGACAGAGGGAGAGCAGGTGACAGAGGCCGCGATCGGTGAGCCCGCGGTCTTAGGATTTGACCTAGCCCCGGTCTCTCGGTTGCCAGCGTTGATTGTTGACGTCGAGGCCGGAGAGCTTGCCGCTCCCCTGGGGGCGGTGGCAGCTATGGCAATCGCTGTGCATAATCTGGCCGAGCTCTTTGAGGCAAGCAGCGTCGCGACTGTGGTCTTTGAGACAGACGACGACGATGTGCCGCTGGTTATTGCGGCACGGCGCGGCGAGCCGATGCTCCTATCGCTTGGCGACGAACAGTTTCCAATGCCCGACGGTTGGCCTTAGGATTACCGGTAACTAGCCCACCAGCAATAGGAGTTTAAAAAATGGATGAGTCCGACGCCGGCACCACAAAGATCCCGACCACTGCGACTGGCGGTGGACAGCCATCTCCGACGCAGGGACCGAGTACGGCGATGCTCGCCCTGGGGGCAGTGCTACTAGCGCTAGCAGTTGGCGTCGGCGGCTACTTCATCGGTCACTCCGCTGCCGATGCGGGGGGTGCTAGCGACCGTGGTGTCGCTACCGGACAAGAAGAGATTCGCGCCGAGTACGCAAAAGGTACCCCTGGCTACAAGGCCATCTATGACGACGGTTACTCGGCTGGGGAGAGCCACGGTCGGACCATAGGTTTTGCTGCGGGCAAGAAGGAAGGCACCAAGCAGGGGAGCGCGGCTGGAGAGAAGGTGGGCTTTGAGGCGGGGAGTAAGGAAGGGAATGTGACGGGAACAAAGGCCGGAGCAAGTGAGGCACTAGGCAATTTCACCGACTGGGAAGACGGTGCGCTCTATATCGTCAAGGCAGTCGACAACAACCAGACAGAAGTACCGACGATCATCACTCAACGGCGCCTGATGGAGCTAGGAACCCTCTATGAGCTGTGTCCCAAGAGTCCCCAAGAGATCTGCACCAGCCCGGCTCCGCCCAAGACAGGTGGCTAGCGGCCCCAGAGGTCTCGATGTAGTAGGGCGCACCTAACCACCTACTCTCTCTGCGATGGAGATTCTTCTCGCATTAGGTGCCGCCCTACTCCCGACCTGCGTTCAGAAGCGATTTGGTAGCCGTGGCCCTTGGTATGACACGCCCGCTTGGTAGTCAAATCAGGCATGGTTTCTAGTCCGCAGAGCGTAGGTAGACCCCACGAAGTGCTCTGGCCCGATACGCTGCGCCACCGATGGATCCTGTAGCCCTTCGCAACCGCCTCCTCGTCGCAACCGGCATGTGGCGCGAGAACACAACCGAGGCTCTGCCCAAGCTCGCCGCAGGTGAGCCCGAGGCTCAGATCGCGGAGTTCGAGCTGCGCCTCGTCGATGTTCTCTACGAGAGCGCGACGCCGCTCACTGCCCGCGACGTGGCTGATAAGACTTGGGATCTCGTCCACGACCGCAAAGACGACGACCCAGTCAAGTGTCGCGTAGTAGAGATCCATCAGGCCTTGGCTCGAATGGGGTTATCGGAGTAACGCGGCCGATCTCGTGCTTCGCGCGAGCCTTGGCGGCGCAGAACGAGGCGGTCGCCCGTTAGCCTGCCACCTGTGGGCCTCTCTTCATTCATCACGATCGGTATCAGCGCCGCTCTCTTAGGAGCCCCGGCCGTCGCCGTCGCTGCGCCGACCGTCAGCGTCGAGAAGGGCTGTTGGAACTCGGCCAGCACGCTAGAAGTAGTGGGCAGCGGGTATCGGCCCAAGGTGGCCTTTAAGTTGCTGCTAAACGGCAGGGTTGCTAGTCGCGGGATAACGACCACGACGGGAGATATATCGGGCATCGTGAAGCTTCCGCGCATCAGTCGCGCTAGTGGACAGCGTTCCTTTGAGATCCGTTTGACTGACGGCCGTCGCACTGCGACAAGGCGCATCTTCGCCACCGCGATATGGGCCGACTACGAGCCAGCCGTGACTAGCCTCAGGCAGCGCGTGACTTTCTCTGGCAACGGCTTTGGTCCCAATAAGACACTCTTCCTGCACTATGTAAGCCCTTCGGGCAAGTTGCGTCGTACGCTGCGCCTAGGAGAGAGCGCTGGGGTCTGTGGAAGGCTTGAGGTAGCCAATCGCGAGGTCTTTGATGGCTTCACTCCGGAGGCTGGACGTTGGAGGCTCCAGTTCGACACTCGGGCTACTTACGTTCGCGGGCCGCGCCCGTCGGTCACTTTGGCGGTTACGATCGTCAAGGCAGCTTCACCGTCGTCCCACGGCCAGCGGTAGGCCGAGGCCCTTTAGGCCTACTCGGCGTCGCTTGGAGGCCTGCGCCCACGTTTGCGCTCAGAGTGGCGGCCCTTGGCGTCAAGGCGTCGGCGCTTAGCTGAGCGGCTGGGCCGCGTCGGGCGCCTGGTGGTTGGTACATGGAGGGCCTCTGCCAGGCGTTCGCCTAGGCGCTGGAGGGCTAGCTCTCGATTGCGTATCTGGCTACGGGCATCTTGGGCCACCGCCACGATGCGGGAGCCATGGGCCGCCACGACGCGATGTTTCTGTTCGTCACTGAGCGTGGCGGAGGCCTCGACATCGAAAATCGCCTCAACTCTTGAGTCCGTCACGTTGGCGTGTTGGCCGCCAGGCCCCGAGGATCGTGACGTGCGCAGAACGATCTCGGCCAGCGGAATCGCGACGGTCCGCGTGATTGGCATCGGGTCCTCCACACCGTCGAGGATGTCAGGTCGCTACGGTGACAACACGACTGCCCGAAAGAGAGAGCGAAATGAGCGACCACCCTGCAGATTGCGACGACCGATGATCCATCACGTTTCTCTAGACGTCCAGCGCGATCGAGGAGAGGTCACGGTCGCCTTCTGGGAGCTACTGGGGTTCAGCCGAGTAGACCCGCCAGCGTCGATCGGCGATCGCGCCGCCTTCGTTGAGAACGGCTCAAACCAGATACACCTAGTTTGGGTAGATGTTGAGCCGGCCCCATCGCGTGGCCACGTTGCGGTAGTGGTGGCGACCTACGAAGCCACCGTAGACGCCTTGCGCGCCGCTGGCCATGAGGTTGAGCCACGGGCCCAACACTGGGGCTCCCCGAGAGCTTACGTCTGTGATCCGGCAGGCAATCTCGTAGAGATCATGGCCTACGCGCCCCCGGCCTAAGCTGGGGGTTTGAGTCCGCCGGTGGGCGGTCGGCCATCGCCGGATGATGGGGCCGTGGGCTTGGGGCTTGGGTGCCCGCCGGGCTTGCGTTTGGGTGGCGGTGGGTAGATCCGCACGTGCATGTGGTCGTCGTGATAGGGCAGCGGTATCACCACACTGCTTGGTCCATGAAGATTTAGCGACGGCCCCGTAAAGACGTACTGAACACCTTCGGCGACGAAACGATCAAGGAGATCTTGGGCGAGGACGATGTCAACATCAGATGGCGTAATAGGCGCGCACTCGCAGAGGTCAAGCCGTGGGTAGGTGATGTCTACGTCGAGCCCATTTTGGTGAGAGGTGTGGCCTAGTCCACCGTAGATTGCGCCAAACCAGCCGCCGTATTGGCGCGATATATCTTCGACCCCGGGCCTTGCAGCCTCCGGATGGTCGAGCGAGTAAGCAGTTAGGACGCGCTTGAGCATCGCAACGAGTCTGTCGGTTCCATAGCGACGCCAGGCTGGGTTAGGGCTGTAGAAGCCGGGCGAGTTCCACGTGTACCAGTACTCGCTGAAAGCGGGGAAGAGCACACCGCCTACGAGACGGCCGTGCGACGGTGTCCCGACGGCGGTAGATGCCCCTTGGACTTGCGGTGGGCCAGCCACGAGCATGATGGCTGAGGCGGCTGCCATAGCTGTGATTGCTTTCAAGCTCAAAAGACGTGACGCGCGCACAGGCTTAAGGGTGCCACGATTCTCTGATCCGAGATGCAGGAAAGCGCCCTTGAGGGTACGGCGCTTGTTGGCCGGAGGCTCTGGGAGTGGGCAGGAGCCCCTTTAGTCGCCGAAGGGTTGTGGCTCCTCCGTGTGTGCTCCCAAGACAACCGCCCCATCACACCCCAAACAACTGCTACCTTCCCGCTCAGAGATACTTCCAAGTCATCGGTTGGCGCGAGACATCCGTCGCCCCCGCTGACCCTTGACAAAACAACCTTCTTTGAGTGCGAGAATCAGGCGATGACTAAGGTTTTGGCTTCTGGCGCAGTGCGGTTTATGTTGGCTGGAGCGTTGATCGCTGCGCTAGCTACCTGCTTTGTTGGCCGCGCTGAAGCCTCATCGGTCTTCTCCTCCCCGTTTGCTGCGCCGGCCGTGTTTGCTAATTCGGCTGCCTCTGGCGCGTCAGTTGTCGCTGGCAATCGCGCTCTGACCTTGAAGTGGTCTGCTGTGAAGGGTGCAGCTGGTTACCGCGTTAGTTGGCGTGGCCGTGTTTTGAAGGGTGGTAAGCCAACTGCGGCGTGGTCAGCTAAGTGGCTTGGTTTGAAGGCGCTTAAGGCCTCGGCGCGTTCGTATAAGGCCACGCGGCTTGTGAATGGAGCGCAGTATCAGTTGCGGCTGGAATCCAATACGAAGGCCAAGAAGTCGCGCTGGGTTGTTAAGTCAACTTTGG
>CANJIV010000006.1 GCA_947474595.1 Solirubrobacterales bacterium | reverse complement strand
TGCAGTTCAACCTCGTCACGATCAAGGGCATCAAGAACAAGTTCTTTGGCCAAGGCCTCTTCTTCGCCGAGCTCACCGGACCAGGCAAGGTCTGGCTCCAGAGCCTTTCGATGTCCTCACTTGCGCAGTCGCTGCAGCCGTTTCTAAGCACCGATGACAGCAAGGGCGGTCTAATCGGCACCGTGATCAAGGCCGCAACTTAGCCCAAGCTCCGGGCGCCAACCTACTAACCTGCTCTCGTTGACGGCCACCCGGCCACGCACCTCATGCGAACGCTGCTGATCGACAACTACGACTCCTACACCTTTAACCTCTTCCACTTGCTCGGAGAGGTAAACGGCGAGGAGCCGCTCGTAGTTCGTAATGACGCAGCTACTTGGGAAGAGCTGCGCGCCTTGGAGTTTGACAACGTTGTTATCTCCCCCGGCCCAGGCCGTCCGCAGCACATCCGCGACGTCGGTGTCTCGCTGGCCGTCTTGGAGCATTCAACCGTCCCAGTCTTGGGCGTCTGCCTCGGCCATCAAGCACTTGCCCATGTGATGGGAGGGGTTGTCGACTACGCGCCCGAGGTTATGCACGGGCGCCTTAGCCCCGTCCATCACGATGGGATAGGGCTCTTTGCCGATCTGCCCAATCCCTTTACGGCCGTGCGCTATCACTCGCTAGTGGTGCGTGATGTACCGCCCGAGCTCAAGGTCAGCGCACGGACGGCAGACGGCGTAGTAATGGCCCTCGAACACTGCGAGCGCCCACTATGGGGAGTTCAATTTCATCCCGAATCAGTCTGCACCGCGGACGGTAGGCTCCTAATCGAAAACTTCCACTCCCTTACGATCGCGCATGCCGCAGACGCTCGGCGCATCCACAGGCGTAGACGTAGCCGCGACAAGGATGCAGTGGCTCAAGCCGTGCCACAACCACCTAGCGCCGATGTGACAGTCCTGCACAGACGCCTGGGGTCGTGGAGCGAGCCAGAGCATGTCTTTGGCGCTCACTTCGCCAGTCTCGACCACGTCGCGTGGCTCGACAGTGCTCGTGTCGAGCCAGGGCTCGCGCGCTTCTCCTTTATCGCCACACCGCAAGGCCCGCTCGGGCGGCTGTTGCACTACGACGCGGATTGCCGCAGCCTGCGCGTTGAGCGCAAGGATGGTGAGACCCAGCATCTCCCAGAGAGCGTGCTGGACTACTGCGCGCGGGAACTCAAGCGACTACATGCCGATGGGCCCAAGCTCCCGTTTGACTTCATCGGCGGATTCGTCGGCTACCTCGGCTACGAACTTCGCTGCGAGTGTGGCGCCGAGAGTGCGCGCAGCGGCCCACTGCCCGACGCAGGACTGCTCTTCTGCGATCGGGTAATTGCCTTTGATCACTCAGAGCGCCGTATTCATCTACTCGCCCTCGCCGACGCCAATGGCCTCGCTAGCGCGCAGCAGTGGCTGTCGCTGATGGCCGAGACGATTAATGACCTCGCCGACCAGCCTGAGAGTGGCGGCGACATGGCTAGCGATTCGATGGTCGAAGACCGCCCTGAGATCGTCTTCACTCTGCGCGATAACCACGACGCCTACCTCGATCACATCGCCGCCTGCCACCAAGCGATCCACGAAGGTGAAAGTTATGAGGTCTGCCTGACGACCGAGCTGGTTTCGGCGACTGTCATCGACCCAGTCGATGCCTACGGGGCGCTGCGAATAGCTAATCCAGCTCCACACGCTGCGCTGCTACGTTTGGGCGAACTATCGGTCCTGAGCTCATCTCCCGAGGGCTTCCTACGGATCGATCGCGACGGTGTCGTGGAGTCCAAGCCAATTAAGGGAACTGCGCCTCGCGGCTTAGATGCCGACCAAGACGCCCACCTCGCAAGAGTTCTCCAAGGCGACGAGAAGTCACGCGCCGAGAATTTGATGATCGCCGATCTAGTCCGAAACGACATCGGCCGTGTCTGTGAGCTGGGCAGCGTCCACGTTCCAGAGCTGATGGTTGTCGAGAGCTATGCCACGGTTCACCAACTGGTCTCGCGGGTCCGTGGTCGGTTGCGCGAGGGACTTAATGCAGTCGATGCGGTACGTGCCTGTTTCCCTGCTGGCTCGATGACCGGTGCGCCGAAGCTGCGCACTATGGAGATCATCGACACACTCGAGGACCGTCCACGCGGGATCTATTCGGGCGCCCTGGGATACCTCTCTGTGAACGCTACGGCCGACCTCAGCGTCGTGATCCGGACGATCGTCGCGACCGCCGAGCAGACTTCGATCGGCTCGGGAGGTGCGATCTTGGCCGCGTCAGATCCAGAGTCAGAGTTCAGCGAGATGCTGCTAAAAGCTCAGCCGATGCTCGCCGCTCTTGGCGCCACAGTTAAAAACTCCAGCGCTCTGCCTCTGGCTACCTCGTGACCGGAATCTCTAGCTTTGACTTCCGAGCAGAAGCGTGGCTAGAGACCTCCGATGGAGGTTCGCAAGCCGGGGCGGAGGCACAGATACTTCAGACGTCACTGATCGATGCCGAGGTCGCTGACTCGTGGCTTATGGTCGAAGGCAGAGTCCGTGGCCTCGACCGACACTGGGCCAGATTTGCAGCCAGTTGCCAAGAGATTGGCCTTGATCGCCAGTTATTAGCGGATGCTTGGGCCGCCCTACCGGCGGTGCTGCCATCCCCGGGAGCGTGGTTTCCCCGCCTAGAGCTGCGCCACGGCAGCGAGTTGTGGCTCCTGCTGCGCCCCGCGCCCAAAGTGCAAAAGACCGTTACGGCATGGATCCGCGGCGCTCACGACCCGCGCCTGATGCCACGCCGCAAGGGCCCTGAGCTTGGCCTCTTGGGCTCCCTGCGAGCCGAGGCCATCGCACACGGTGGCCAGGAGGCCGTCCTTGTCGACCGCGACGGCTACCTGCTCGAAGGCGCTTACTCCTCTCTGCTGTGGTGGGAGGGCGAGACGCTGTGTGCCGTCAGCGACGAGGCCCCGATTCTTGGCGGCGTCACACGGGGACTGCTCTTGGATCTCGCCACAGAAGCTGGCGTGGCGATTCGCTACGCACGGCCACGCCCCGAGGACATTGCCGACTGCGAGGCGTGGCTAGTTAGCGCACTTCACGGAGTGCGCTCCGTGACAGCCTGGGTCGACGGTGGCCCTCCCGCCGGGGAGATAGTCCGCGCGACGACTTGGCAGGCGCGCCTTGAAGCACTTATGAGTTAACTGGCTGGAAGTCAGAGACCGAGCGCACTAAGAGCGCTCGCTAGGGCGTTTTGGTCGAGCGCTGATTCACTGACTCCTAGCGTCACACGCTGACCCCCACGCCCCCAGTTGGCGATAGCCAGGTCCAGCGCCTCGATCGCTACATCAGCCTCACTGGCCAACTCCGCGCTGCGGCGCTCAAGCAGGGTCGTATCGCCGATACCGAAGATGCGCTTAGCGGCCGTCGTCGTATCGTCATCAGCGCCGCCCAAGATAAGCGTCTCGCCGCGCATCTCATAGCGGCCGAGGCGACCGAGGCTAACGAGTAAGTCATAGCGTGCCGCGCGGTGAAAGCCGGGTAGAGCAAGGCGCTCGAAGACGCGAGAGAAGCGCCGACCGGGCGTCCATGCTTCCTCGCCAGCGAAGGCTTGTGCCTGCGAGCCGGAGCGCTGGGCCCACGCCCGGTAGGCCTCGATCGTCTGTGACCCTCGAGCGGGGTCGTGGGCTGAGCGTGGCCCAGTAGCGATAGTTTCGAGTGAGGGAATATCTCCTGAGGCCCACGTCACCCGGGCGCCACTGATCGCCTCAAATGGATCTCCAACATCGAGCGGCGAGAGATAGGCGATCAGGAATGCGAGCCAGGTCGCCTCCTCAATATCTGTACTAGTCGCGACCTCGAGATACAGGCCGGGAGGATCGGTGGCAAGTTGGGCTAGGCGTCCAGAGGCGAGTGCGATCTCATGGGCGAGGCGCTGGGCATCGGCAGTCGACCTGACTCCGATAGCGAGACCGCAGTGGTATCCGTCATCAGCGGCACGCTCGAGCTGCTGGACTTTGACCGAGGCCCTGGCGCGGGACGGCGCTCGAGCGGCCCTAGGAACCCGAGGCGTGCTTTGGCTGGGGCTTGCACCTTTTGCCTTACTGCGCGGCTTGCCTTGAAAGGCGAGATTGGGATCGTCCTCCGCACAGATCGGACAGTTGTGAATTAGACGGTTGTGGCGGCAGAAGCTCGGCACCAAGGAGGAGTGTAGAAGCCGCGGTAGTGCAACGCGTGGGGCTAGATGGTGATCACCCAAACGGCCGGGTCGGCCCTACGCAAGCGCTCTAGCAAGGGGGTCAGCTACCAAACCCTGAATATCTCAGGCCAGCTACGCACACCCCCAGGCAACGGGGGCGAGGCGACTATTTAAGGCGCCACGCCGGATTGGGCCTCGGCGAGTGGTAGCACCGGGAGCCGATAGCCGGCCTCGCGAGCGCGCTGTGCTCCGCGTCTGCGCTCCTTGCCCAACTCATAGAGGTAGTCATCAAAATCGACCTGCATCGTGTGACGCTTGGACTTGACGTAACGCTTGAACATCCGCTCGCGATCGCTTGCAATCTCTGATCGCATTTCGGCGACGGGAGGTAGCGCGTACTCGCCCCGAAGGTAAGCAGCAACCCACTGCGACTGCGCTTCAGCCAACGGCATGATCGCTCCGAGCGGCTGGAGTAAGGCGATGAAGAAGACATTGTTGATCGCGGGATCAAAGCAGCGCCGGTAGAGCGGCAGATCGTTGTCGGGAGCGCTAATAAACCCCTCGTCGAAGAAGGGGAAAGTCACCTTGTAGCCGGTGCAGTAGACGACAATGTCAGCCTCAACACTTGAGCCGTCGACGAAGTAAACGCGGTCACCATCTAGGCGCTCAATGTTGGCCTTTGGCTTCACCGTGCCGTGGGCAATCCGATCCAAGATACGGCTAGAAATCGTCGGATGTGCCTCGCCGAGGCGGTGGTCTGGCTTTGGTAGCCCGTAGTTCTCAACCTTGCCAACACTGAGCCGCATTACGGTCTCAAAGAAGCGCATGCGCAGCGCCCACGGCAGCCGCGGATCGGCAACTAGCTGGTCCACAGGTTTGCCGAAGACATACTTTGGGATCACGTAAGCGCCGCGCCGTGCAGCCAGATATACCTCGGCACCGACGTATGAGGCGTCGACGGCGATATCCATTGCGCTGTTGCCCATTCCCAAGACGACCACCCGCTTGTCACGAAATGTCTCAGGGTCGGTGTACTCGTGGGCATGCATCTGAATGCCTGCAAAGCTCTGCGAACCAGGGAAGGCTGGCTCGGGCCAACGGGGGTCCCAGTGGTGACCGTTAGCAACTAGAAGAGCGTCGTAGAGTCGACTCTCGCCAGCGCAGGTGACTTCCCAAGCCCCATCGTCGCGTCGTACTGCGTGCTCGACGGAACTCTCAAATTTAATCTTGTCGCGAATCCCAAAGTGATCTACGTAACCGTCGAAGTACTCTGCGATCTGGCTGTGGTGAGGGAAGTCTGGATAGGACTTCGGCATCGGAAAGTCCGAGTACTCCATGCGCTCACGAGAGGTGTTGATGTGTAGCGTCTTATATGCCGCCGACATACCGTTCTTGTTGGCAAAGACCCAGTTGCCACCGACGCGATCGGAGCTCTCGTAACAGTCGAACTCGATGCCCCGCTCGTGGAGAGCCTTCGCGGCGGCGATACCTGACGATCCGGCTCCAATGATGGCGGCTGTTGGTAGGGAGATCGACATTCTTGGGTGGAATCCTCAAAAAGACAGCGACTATTGACGGCCACGAAGCTTACAGAGACGTAATCTCCGCCTTAACTCAGCCTACGATCGCCTCGCGCGCCGCAACTGCCAGCGCATCAGCGCGCTCGTTGTACTCAACGCCAGCATGGCCCTTGACCTGAACCCAAGAGACGTCGTGGTTGGACACTGCGGCGTCGAGCTCCTCCCAGAGATCGCGATTGGCAACCGGCTTCTTGGCAGCCGTCTTCCAGCCGCGTAGTCGCCAAGCCTCAAGCCATCCTTCCGTGAACGCCTTCATCACATATGTCGAATCGAGATGAATGCGCACCTGTGACCGTCGCGAAAGAGCTCGTAGCCCTTCGATAACGGCCTTCAACTCCATCCGATTGTTCGTCGATTCAAGCTCGCCTCCAGAGAGCTCGCGGATTCGCAGCACAGCTCCATCGTCGTCACGCGCCACGAGCAGGCAACCCCACCCACCCGCTCCAGGGTTTCCAGCGCAGGCACCATCGGTCCACAGTTCGATGGTGGCGTTTGGCAGCGACTCGCTCACGACTGCGGCGACTTGCTATCGACGTCATCTTCGCTGACGAATAGATCGTCAACTGAAGTGCCTGCCGTCTCAGACTCATCGCGCAGCGGATGCATCCCATCGTCGCGGGCCGTATCCCAGACGGCGAGTTCAGTGCCGCCGAGATAACGATCGACCATACGGGCGCACTTGCGGCCTTCGGCGATCGCTGTCACGACAAGCGACTGACCGACACGTGCGTCACCACAGGCATAGACGCCCTCCATCGAGGTTCCATACACCGGTGCCTTGATATTGCCGCGCGCGTCAACCAAGACGCCAAAGTCATCGATCGGACCACTGTGCTCGGGATGGTTAAAGCCAATTGCAACCAGAACCAAGTCGGCGACGAGGGTGAACTCTGACCCCGGCACTGGATGTAGATCTCGTGAAGATGTGCCCGTAACTTTGCGAGCCTTGGCGGCCACAACGCGACCGTCTTGTCCTTCTAATCCGATCACTTGAGAGTTCCACTCGCGTCGGCCCCCCTCCTCCAACGCGTAGGTCGTCAGGGTTCGCTTTGGCGGCAGGGGCCACGGCGTAGCGTCGGGACGTCCAGACGGTGGTAGCTCGGGGTAGACATCGAGCATCAAGGTTGAGGTGGCTCCCTCACGGATCGCGTTGGAGATGCAGTCCATTCCAGTATCGCCGCCGCCGACCACTACGACGTTCTTGCCCGCAGCCGTAATCTCATATTCAGGCGGGCGCGTCGGCCGTCCCTCCTGTCCAGCCACCCAACGGTTGCGCTGGTAGAGGTAGTCCATCGCGGGATGAACTCCCTCAAGGTCGGATCCAGGTGCGTCGAGCGTGCGCGAGACGCGTGATCCAATCGCGATGACTACGGCGTCGTGGCGCTCCCTGAGCGAATCGGTAGAGATCGCGGCGCCGATGTCGGCGTTGCACTCAAAGATGATTCCTTCGGCAGCCAAGACCTCTAGGCGACGGTCGATGATCCACTTCTCTAGCTTGGCATCGGGCACGCCGTAGCGCAGCAGGCCGCCAGGGCTCTCGTCGCGCTCATAGACCGTAACGGTATGGCCGAATGTGTTGAGCTCGGCCGCAACCGCTAGCCCAGCAGGGCCTGAGCCAACGACAGCGACCGTCCGTCCGGTGCGCTGGATCGGTATCTGCGGGGTGATCCAGCCCTCTTCAAATCCGCGCGTAACGATCGCTAGCTCGATCTGCTCGATCGCGACGGCGTCGTCGTTGATATCGAGTACGCAGGCCGATTCACACGGGGCAGGACAGATCAGGCCGGTAAACTCGGGAAAATTGTTGGTCGAGTGAAGGACCTTTAGCGCCTCGCGCCAATCGCCGCGGTAGACGAGATCGTTGAAGTCAGGAATCAGGTTGCCCAGCGGGCAGCCCTCGTGACAAAACGGCACGCCGCAGTCCATGCACCTCCCGCCCTGCTCTCGCAGATGGGGCTCATCGAGCAGCTCGAAGTACTGCTTGTAATCGCTGGTTCGCTGGGCTGGGTCGCGCTTGACAAACCCCGCCCGGTGCACCTTGAGGAAGCCACCAATCTCGCCCATCATGCGTGTGTCTCTGTTGGTATGTCGCCGCCGGTGCCGGCAATCTCGGCGAGTTGTACCAGTGCTCGTTTGTAGTCGTGAGGCATCACCTTGACGAAACGAGATGCCGCTGCTGGCCAATCGACAAGCAACTCTTCGGCCACAGGGGAGCCGGTGCGCTGTGCGTGCTCAGAGATCAGCTCATAGAGCTCGGCTTCATCCTCTGGGCTGATCGTGTCGAAGCCGACCAACTCAAAGTTGCAGCGCTGCTCAAAACGGCCATCGTCGTCGAGCACGTAGGCGACTCCGCCGCTCATGCCGGCTGCGAAGTTGCGCCCCGTTAGACCGAGCACAACGATGCGCCCGCCGGTCATGTACTCACAGCCGTGATCGCCGCAGCCTTCGACAACCGCGAGCGCGCCAGAGTTGCGCACGGCAAAGCGCTCTCCAGCCAATCCGCGCAAGAAGGCGCGCCCAGCAGTGGCGCCGTAGAGAACTGTGTTGCCGACGATTACGTTCTCGTGAGCCGCATAACGGTGGCCCTTGGGTGGGCGGATAGCCACAACGCCGCCACAAAGCCCCTTGCCGGTGTAGTCGTTGGCATCGCCGTGCAGAGTGAAGGAGACTCCGGGCGCCAGCCAGGCAGCGAAGCTCTGACCAGCGGAACCATTGAAGTCGACAGCGATGGTTGCCTCAGGCAGACCACTGGCGCCGCGACGGCGCGTGATCTCACTTGAAAGCAAGCCTCCGACCGTGCGATTCACGTTACGCAGCTCATAGTGGAGAGAGACCGGCGTGCCATCGTCAATTGCGCTGCGGGCGTCCTCAATGATCTGCCAGTCCAGCGCATCATCGAGCACTGGTGGTGGCGGTTGAGTACGGTGGCGCGGCGCATCTGGGGCGATCTCATCTGGAACGACGAGCAGACTTGAGAGGTCAACACCGCGGGCCTTCCAGTGCGCTACTGCGTCATCGACGGCCAGCAGTTCGGTTCTTCCGATCATCTGCGCAACCGTGCGCATGCCAAGCGAGGCCATAATCGTGCGCACCTCTTCAGCGACCAGCCAAAGGTAGTTAATGACGTGCTCTGGCTTGCCGGCAAACCGCTTGCGCAACTCTGGATCCTGCGAGGCGACGCCGACCGGACAGGTGTTTAGGTGGCAGACACGCATCATGATGCAGCCCGTTGCGATCAAGGGAGCCGTCGAGAAGCCGTACTCATCGGCTCCCAAGAGAGCGGCCACCACTACATCGCGTCCGGTTCGCATCTGACCGTCGGTCTCGACCGTAATCCGCGAGCGCAGATCGTTTTTCAACAGCGTCTGCTGGGTCTCGGCTAGGCCTATCTCCCACGGAATGCCAGCAGACTGAATAGAAGACTGCGGAGAGGCCCCCGTGCCACCGTCGTGTCCGGCAATCGTCACGTGGTCGGCATTTGCTTTAGCAACACCGGCAGCGACCGTGCCGACACCGACTTCGGCGACCAGCTTGACCGAGATCCGCGCCTTGGGATTCGCGCAACGCAGGTCGTAGATCAACTGCTTGAGGTCCTCGATCGAATAGATGTCGTGGTGTGGAGGAGGTGAGATCAGTCCAACGCCTGGAGTCGAGTGACGCAGGCCGGCGATGTAGTCGTCGACCTTGTGGCCAGGCAGCTGCCCGCCCTCGCCAGGCTTTGCTCCCTGAGCGACCTTGATTTGGATCTGATCAGCGTTGACCAGATAACTGATCGTGACGCCAAAGCGGCCCGAAGCGACCTGCTTGATCGCTGACCGGCGCTCACCAACAAAACGGTCTTCGCCCTCGCCGCCCTCACCGGTGTTGGAGCGTCCGCCGATCCGATTCATAGCCATAGCTAACGTCTCATGAGCCTCAGGTGAAAGAGCTCCGAGGCTCATTCCACCGGTCGAGAATCGCTTGACGATCTCCTCAATCGGCTCGACCTCTTCGATGTCAATCGGCTGGATGTCGTCACGGAAGGCCAGCAGGCCGCGCAACATGCCGTGGCGCGCGTTCTCCTCATTGACTAGGCGAGCAAACTGCGCGTAAGTCTGGCGGCCTTCACCTTCTTCGGCTCGCACAGCGTGCTGTAGCAAGGTGATCGTCTCGGGATCCCACATCCGACGCTCGCCCTCACGGCGCCACTGGTAGATCCCGCCGGCAGGCAAGAGATCGCTCTCTGGCTCAGGGTATGCACGCTCATGACGGGTGATCGCCT
This sequence comes from Solirubrobacterales bacterium, assembly GCA_947474595.1. Taxonomy (GTDB): domain Bacteria; phylum Actinomycetota; class Thermoleophilia; order Solirubrobacterales; family Solirubrobacteraceae; genus CANJIV01. The sequence goes on along the minus strand of CANJIV010000006.1, from coordinate 156,729 downwards.
CGCGTGCGATCACGTCGAGATTTATCCCGCCGATCCGAGACGCTGTGCCGGTGAAGTGACGATCGACAAGCTCCTTGTCGATCCCCACTGCCTCAAATATCTGTGCTCCGCAGTAGGAGGATCTAGTCGAAATGCCCATCTTCGACATCACCTTCATGAGGCCCTTGCCTAAGGCTTTAACCACATTTTCTTCGGCCTCTGCAAGATTAGTGTCGCCCGGTAGATGGCCGAGTCGGATCAGGTCGGCAACGGTGTCGAGCATCACATATGGGTTCACCGCAGCGGCGCCGTAGCCGATCAGCGCACACATGTGATGGACCTCGCGCGGCTCGCCAGATTCGATCACCAATCCTGCACGCAACCGCACTCCTTCGCGCACGAGGTGGTGGTGTACGGCCGCGACAGCCAACAGCGAAGGAATAGCGACCGCGCGAGCCGAAATATGGCGGTCGGAGAGAATCAGGATCGTTGCGCCCTTGTCGATTAAGCCGTAGGCCTCGCGGCAGATCCGCTTGAGCGCGCGATCGAGACCGTCGGGGCCTTCGATCACCGGCCAAGTGATGTCGATCGTCTCTGCTTCAAAAACATCGTGAGAGACCTGACGCAGCTTCTCGAGTTCGTGGTTGCGCAAGATAGGCTGATTGAGAAGGAGTTGGTGAGCGTGCTCGGGGCTCTCGTCTAGCAAGTTGCCGGCAGGGCCTAGGCCACCTGCGATGCTCATCACGATCGACTCGCGAATCGGATCAATCGCGGGGTTGGTTACCTGCGCAAAGAGCTGCTTGAAGTAGGAAAACAGGGCAGGCTGGCGGTCGGAGAAGACTGCGAGCGCGGTGTCATTTCCCATCGAGCCGGTCGGCTCCATCCCAGCCTGAGCCATCGGTGCGATCAGGACACGTAGGTCTTCTTGTGAGTAGCCAAAGGCGAGCTGCTGGCAGCGCAGCGGCTCTGTGCGCTCGGTGCGTGGTTCGACCTCCGGCATGTCCTCGAAGTGGACAGAGTTTCGCGCCATCCACTCACCGTAAGGCTGCTGGCTTGCGATCTCAGCCTTTGCATCTTCGTCGCTGACGATGCAGTCGCGCTCGAGGTCGACGATGAACAGCTTGCCTGGCAGCAGCCTGCCTTTGGCCTCGACCATCTCCTCGTCAACAGGAAGCACGCCGGTCTCAGAGGCGAGGACGACGTAGCCATCAGTGGTCAACATCCAGCGTCCGGGGCGCAGGCCGTTGCGGTCCAACATCGCACCGATCATCCGTCCATCGGTGAAGGCGATCGCCGCCGGCCCATCCCACGGCTCAATCAGACACGAATGAAAGTCATAGAAGTCGACTAACTCTTGGGGTAGATCGTCGCGATTCTGGTAGGCCTCAGGCACCATCATCATCACTGCATGAGCTGGAGAGCGCCCTGCCAGGGTCAGCAGTTCAAGCACGTTGTCGAAGGTCGCCGAGTCAGAGCCGGCCGGTCGCACAACGGGCAAGACCTTGTAGAGATCCTCGCCAAACAGGTCACTGGCGAGCTGGGACTCGCGCGCTCGCATCCAGTTGACGTTGCCTTGGACGGTATTGATCTCACCGTTGTGGGCGATCATCCGATAGGGATGAGCAAGCTCCCAGCTGGGGAAAGTGTTGGTCGAAAACCGCGAATGGACGAGCGCCAGACGACTGACCATGCGCTCATCTTGGAGGTCTGGAAAGTAGCGTTGAAGCTGGGTCGCAGTCAGCATCCCCTTATAGACCATCGTGCGTGACGAGCACGATGGAATTGCTAGATCGGGACCTGCGGCCTTCTCGACAATGCGTCGAATCACATAGAGCTTGCGCTCGAGTGCATCTTGGTCTTCGGCAGCCGGGCCCGTAGCGCCGATAAAGAGTTGACGTATTACTGGGGCCGAGTCGACGGCTACGCGGCCCACACCACTGGGATCGACAGGCACATCGCGCCAGCCGAGGACTCTCTGGCCTTCGCCGACGACGGTTCTGGCCAACAGCTGCGCGATGTAAGCGCGCCGCTCGTCCTCCTGGGGTAAGAAGCACATTGCGACGCCATACCTGCCAACCTCAGGAAGCTCGAACGGCACCTCTGCCCGCAGGAATGCGTCAGGGGTCTGGATCAGAATGCCGCAGCCGTCGCCGGTATCGGCGTCGGCGCCCTCGGCTCCACGGTGTTCGAGATTTTCAATCGCAACGATCGCGCGGCGGACGGTCTCGTGGTTGGCCTCTCCGTGTAGGCGCGCGACAAAAGCGACGCCACAGGCGTCGTGCTCGTATCGAGGGTCGTAAAGACCTGCTGCTGTAGGCGGCGTCATGCGTGACATAAGAAGCGCTCCGAAGGCGACGGATGCACCTGAGGCGGAGGGCGTAAGGATACCAGCGGACCCGCGCGCGCGAAATCCGCTCTCAGCGCCCGTAACTACCGGGGCTCCTCCGTATCTGTGCAGCCAGCCACCAAGGCAGTTCTCCAACTCGGCCGTGGAGCAGCTAAGACGCCGCCGACGTCCGAGGCACACCCTCTGCGCCCAGCGCCAAAGGGCGCTCGGAGCAGAGAGTGGATACCTCGGGAGCGCTTGGGCGCAGGGGGACCCGCAGCGCTGACTGACGCGCGTTTGGTATGGGGTGCGCGCCCCGTCGGGGTGGATGGCTTGCGGGCAACAGATAGATCCGCTCGATCGGCAGTCGCAGATGCCGATCGGGGGCTAGCAGTTGCGTTCTCAGCGGCCATCGATGAAGCCTCCTAATAACAGCCAGACCTCCTGTCAACGATCGGTGACCGCTGCGTGAAATGACCGTTAACGGCTCGCGTCTCTGCGCGGCTACCAACGACCGGGCCAAGCGCCGCTATCGTCAGCGTGATGTCCTCCCTAGTTAAGCGCATCGCTTCGATTATCAAAGAGACCGTGCTGCGCTTCGTTGGCGACCAGATGCTCGACGCTGCTGCTGCTCTGACCTACTACGCGCTGCTCTCTCTCGTGCCCGGACTGCTGATGGCCTCCGCCGTGCTGACGCTACTGGGCACGCCGCAGACGGTCACCGACTTTGGCACCTACCTAACCGACCACGGCGCCCCGGCAGAGGTGGTCAACACTGTCGCGACTTCATTGGACGCGATGATGAAGACTCGCCTCTCCTCCGCGGGCCTGACCTTGGTCGTCGCCATCTTGATCTCTCTCTACGCCGCATCTGGAGCATTTGGCGCTGCGGGGCGGGCGTTGAACGTCGTACAACGAAACCATGCCGATCTAGGGTTCGTACGCAGGAAGCTCGCTGACCTCGGCGCGACCCTCCTGATCACCGCTCTCGCTGTCATTGCATTGATATTCGTGTTCGTCGGAGGGGGGCTAGCCGAAGACCTCTTCGCGTTGATCGGATTAGATGCCTCAGCATCTGGCATCTGGGACGCCGTGCGCCAGTTCCTCGCCGTCGCGGTGGTGATGTTGATCTACGCCTTCGTCTACTGGGCGGCACCTAAGAGCAGCAGCCGCCGCTTCAAGCTGATCTCACCGGGAGCAGTAGTCGGCGTCGTGATCTGGATCGCGGCCTCATTGGGCTTCAGCGCCTACATCTCCAACTTTGATACCTATAGCGCTGCATACGGCCTCTTCGGAGCAGTCATCATCCTGCTGATTTGGCTCTGGCTAAGCAACGTCGCGCTCCTGATCGGAGCCGAACTAAACGCCGTCCTTGAGGAGCGCAAGAAGCAACGGTCGCTGCGACCTGACGGTGATCAAGCCTGAGGCTGACGCTAGGGCAACTCGCGCTCGGTCGTCTCATTTGGCCAGGAGCAGAGCGACGCACGACCGGGGCAGCCCTGGCAGAGAGTCCTATGGGGTTGGGTCGAGACCGGATAGCTACGAGCAACAATCCCGGCGGCCATCGCTGCCAGCTCATCCTCTAGCTCGGATCGCTGGGTAGCGAGGAAGCAGGCGCTGACGGGCTCCAACGGGCGTCTTAGGAAGAGGTGATTGACGTCGACCTTCACCGCACCGGCGTGAAGTGCAGCGAGCGCGTAGACGATCTGTTGAGTGCGATACTCGCGTGCAACGAGAACGTCCGGGCCATCTTTTGCGATCAAGTCGGTCTTGTAGTCGACGATCAGCGCGTCCTCGCCATCCCAAGAGAGAACGTCGATAGCGCCGTTAATGAGCAACGGATCTGACCCTTGGCAGGGCAAGAGGAAGCCGAATCCCTCCTCGCGCAAGACGGTCTCTGCCCCAGCTAGGCGGCGGCAGAGCTCGCTGCCAAAGAACCCTTTGACCAAGTCGGCGATCTCGCTGCACTGTTGCTCGGTGAACGTCGCAGAGTGACGCGCGCCAACGGCAGCGATCGCGTCGTCTTGAGGGAGCAATGGGTCTGCGAAGTCGACCTGCTCGAGCAGCTCATGGACCACCGTGCCGCGTAACTTTGCTGATACTCCATCCCCTTTAGCGCTAGCTGTCTCTGCCTCGGCAGGTAGGCGCAAGACTCGCTCGAGGTAGAAGCGGTATCCGCAACTCTTATAACTGCTGATCGACGTGTAGCTGAGCTGAGAGAGTGAGCTCAGCCCTGCACCGCCCGGGGCTGGATGGAGTGGCGCCAGTGGCTGTGGCTGTGGCGCGGGCACGTTGAACTTCACAGCCTGCGGCGCTTGTGCATCTTCGGCCAAGACAACCCCGACCGTACTAGGAGAGTTCAGCGAACAGGCTATGCGTGGCGACCAGCCGCCTCGATGCGGGGTCGCTTCGCACTGCATCATCTCTTCACTTAGCTCACCTACTTGAGCGCCCGCTACGGCGGCGGCGATCCAACCGATCGGCTCCGTGGCGTCTAATTTGGCCAGCGCCCCGAGCTTGGCAGCGCCACTGAGAATTAGATGTTCGCGTGCCCGGGTCATCCCAACATAGAAAAGTCGTCTCTCCTCTGCCTTGTTGGCCGCTCTCTCGACTTCCGCGATATCGACCCACTCAAAGGCGCCTTGGTCATCGTCATCTCCAAGCTCGGGAACCTTGAGTCCGATATTGGAGTTGCGGTCTATGCGTAGATAGCTCTGGTCGCCGCTGAACTGCTCACGACCAAGATCGGCTACACAGACGACAGGGAACTCCAATCCTTTGGCGCGGTGTACGGTCATGATCCGGACTGCGTCGAGATCCTCTCCCTCAATCGGCGCCTCTCCCTCACGATCGCCGCCGTCGGTGTCGTCTCGAAGCCTGTCGATCTGATCGACGAGACCGCGCAGGTCTCGCCCTTCGATCGCTTCGTACTCACGCGCGAAACGCATCAACTTGCGGACATTCGCCATCCGGCGCTCGCCGCCAGCCATCGCCAAGATCGCAAGGTCAAAGCCAGCGTCGCCCATAACTCGTTCGATCAAAGCGTCCAGGCCGAGCCTCGGCGCGGCGGCGCGATGTTCGCCAAAGCGACTCCAGAAGAGTGCTAGGAGCTCGGCGTCGGCTTTGGAGATCTGGTCAAAGGCCTTCTGGTTCTCGACCGTTCCGTCTAATACCTCGCAGATATGCCGACTCCCTGCAGCCTGGGCCAAGAGAACCAACGTGTCAGAGCAAACACCCGCCAGTTCAGAGCAGAGGGCCTCATATAGCCGCAGATCGTCGCGTGGGTTTGCCAAGAGGGCGAGATAGGACACTAAGTCGCCGACTTGGCGCCCAGACCAGTAACCGCGACCGCCGATTAGATAAGTTGGGACGCCCTGGTCTTCAAGTGCGCGCTCAAAGAGGGCCATGTCGGTCGTAGCGCGCATTAGCAAGACGATCTCGCCTGCACGACGGCCACCGTCGCAGAGGGCGCGCACGCGTTGTGCCAACAGCCTTGCTTCAGCAAGACGCCAGATCGCCGACGATGAGGCGGCGCCCAGCAGTTCTGGCAACCAACCGTCGTCCTTAGATGTCACTAGCAACTCAACCACCGGACCCTTCGCGGGCGGCGGCATGTCGCGCTGTTCGAGTTTCCCTGCCACGAGCGGCTCGAACCCCTGGTCAAAGACAGCGCCAGCGAAGGCATGATTGAAGGCCTCAAGCAGCTCCGGTCGGCTGCGGTAGTTGCTTGTCAGCACTCGGACGCGTCCGAGTGCCTCAAGGCGCTTGCGCTCTGCTCGAAAGAGGTCTACGTCTGCATTGCGAAAGCGATAGATCGCCTGAAATGCGTCACCGACGACAAACCTGCGCTCACTGGGCAGTTCATCTAAGAGAGCTAGCTGTAGCGGATTTGTATCCTGAAACTCATCGACCATGACGTGGACGAAGCGCTTGGCGTAGCGCTCTCGCACGAGCGGACTGCCCCTCAGAAGTGCCAACGTGCGCAGCTCCAGATCGCCGAAGTCCAGCCCGGAGCGCTCACCCTTGCGCTGGGCATAGTCATCGGCGAACGCGGCCATAAGTTTGCCTAACCAGAGGTACGTCGGTAGGGCCGCGTGGTCAAAGCAGGCTTGACGTAACTCCCCGTAGGCGATTCGATAGCCAGCGGCCTCTTCGCCCTTGAGCAGGCCGCTCTGGCGGCCGGGGATCTTTAGCTCTTGGCAGCCATCAAGCGTAATCTCAGCATCAGCGAAAGCACCGTCTGGATCGAGCCGCAATCGGGATACACCGACGACCTCAAGTGCGGCCAGATCGGTCTTAGCCTTAGCGCCGCCAAGTACGCCAGCTAACTCCTCTGCCCGGGCCAACAGCCGTGCGCCAGCCGCGCCAATGTCGCGTGGAGTCACATCCGGCAGACGCGGCCTCTCTTGACCTTGTGTGCGCAGAGCATCGTGGACAGAGATGATCGTCGTGCGTAGCTCTGGGAGCTTGAACTGCGCGAGCGCCTGCAGTGCCTGCTGGCCGCCATCCTTGATCACGCTCTCTAACGCGCAGTCGAAGGCTAGGCGACGCAGTCGACTGGCTTGGAGCTCATCGATCACCTCAAAGCCAGGGTCCAGCTCGGCGTCGAGTGGGTAGGAGTGCAAGACGCGAGCGCAGAAGCCATGGATGGTCGAGATGAAGGCTCCCTCAGCCTCCCGGGCGCGCTCGGGTTGATCAAGCTCGACGAAACGACTGCGGATCCGGCCTCGCAGCTCGCTCGCGGCCTTATCAGTGAAGGTGATCGCCAAGATCGAGGCTACGCCAACACCATCGCAGAGGACGGCCCGTACGAACCGTTCAACCATTACCGTCGTCTTCCCACTGCCAGCGTTGGCGTCGAGTAGCAGCGGACCGTCGCGCAGCGATACAGCCTCTAGCTGCTCGTCGGTTAGCTCGCGGCCCCCAGGCCCAAGCGCAGCCCCGCTGCCCTCACAGACACTCATCCCAGATCACCTGACCGACAGATCCCCGGGTAAAGGCATCCGCCCCGTGATGAACAAGTCTTCGCCAGCGCCTCTAGTCCACCGCCGCGCAGTAGACGCACCGCCTCCAAAGCACGCTTCTCGACGTCTATGAGATGTTCGGCGAACTCGGCCTCGTCGAGCAAATCTGTCTTGACGAATCCTTCAAGAGGGAGGGCTTTGGTTGGCTCGGCCAAGAGTAGGCCGCGTGGCCTTAGATCCTTACCGAGCGGCTGGTAGAGGCCGCCAACAACCGCCTTGCCCAGCAACTCGCGCACGGCAAGCATGTAGATCCCAACCTGAATTATCCCGTCGTCCTCCCACCGAGCCGCTGGATGAGTGGCGGACGCCTTGTAGTCACGCACGATCGCCTCGTCGCCAGAGATCTCGATGCGATCAATCGAGCCACGTAGGGAGAACTCGCCGTCGCCCAGCACTAAGACGCCGATCTCGCTGTCATCAAAACCAAACCGCCACTCTAGATACGCCGGCTCCCAGCCCCCGCTTACCTTGGACTCGCTCTCTAGGTAGCGCATCAAGTCGCGCTCTAGCCGTGCCACCTCTATATCAGCGGTCGGCTCATGCGGTGAGAGCGGTAGATCTAGACGACACTCACTTATCGCCTCGACAGCAATTTCACGCGCAACACCAAGCGACGCTTTAGTCACTCTCGCCGAGCCCGTCTGATCTCGTAGCTTGGAAAGAACTTTCTCAAGCACCCTGTGGAAGAAGGTGCCACGCACGAGCGGCTCAGCGTCGGGCGCCAACAAGTTGGGGCGTAGCTTGCGTTCGACTAGCCACCGCACGGGGCAGGCGATATACGCCTCAAGCGCACTCGGAGAGAAGACCGTTTGACTAAGGCATTCGAGCACAGATGGCGAGAGCAGCGTTGAGATCGGGCTTGGTAGCGAGCGCGGTCCACGAGCGGCGAGCGAACGTGAAACCTCGATTGCAGTCGGCGCTTGATCTGGTGGCCAAGTGACCTGCGACAGCGGGCGCTTACGGGCCGGGCTCTTTAAGAGATCGCCGTCGAAGACTGCAACCACGTCTTGGAGAAAGAACGATGCCAGTGCCGGATTCCCCTCTTCGTCTGAAGACCTCCAAGAGAGCGCTACGCGCTCACGGGCACGGGTGACGCAGGCATAGAAGAGATATCGCTCGGCGTCGAGCGCGTCCTCCTTGGGCTCTAGGCGCAGCCCTGAGGCAACGTTTACCTCCCGGCGCATCTCATCAGGCATGAACGGCTCTGGACGACTGCTCATTGGGAATCCGCCGTCCTGAAGACCGCAGACGAAGATCGCACTAAAACGCCGTGCGCGGATCTCGAGCGGGCCTGCCACGCGCACACCAGAGTCCACACTCTCGCACTGAACCTCAAGACCATGGAGCGCTTCGAGCAGCTCGACCGGCGACGGCAGCGTCCCAGGATCAGCGGCGCCGAGTTCGCGCAGTCCAGCAACGGCTGCGATCACTGCCGCGAGAGTCCTAGCGTCCTCGAGCTCATCTAGTTCGTCAACCCAAGCGCGCCGCTTGCGCGGTCTATCAAAGAGCCTCCTCGCTACGTTAATAACGCAGTCGAGCAGCTCCAAGCGGCCAACCGTTGCCGCCACGCAGAGCTGCTTGACCTCCCCCAGCGGCCATCCCGCGATCTCAGCCCAGCGATCGAGTGCCTCTGGAACGCCATCCTGGCCGGTGGTGCGTAGCTCCTCCTCCAAGCGATCGGCCAACGCGAGCTTGTCGAGCAGCCCAGGTGTTCGCAGGTAAGTCAGGACGTCGGTAGCTCTAGCCTCGGGCGCAGCGCAGCGCAGCGCAGCGCACAGGCCACGGCCGAGCGTGGTGTGCCCTAGCGACAACTTGCGATCGAGTGTGTACGGCACGCCGTAGGCATCAAAGACTTGGGCGACCAGTGGCGCCGCCAGAAGTGGTGAGCGATGCACCACGGCGATTTCACTGGGGGCCATGCCGCCACGCAGCAGCTCAAGGATCTCTGCGGCCACGAGCTCTAGCTCTGACCGCTCGCCGCCTGCCTCTAGAACGCGTACAGCGTCTCCAGGCTCGACCCTCTGGGGATCGAGCTCAAAGAGATTGCGTTCGAGGTGATCGAGTGCGAGGCGTGAAGCCGAGCCATAGTGATCGTCGCGGGCCTTTAACTTCTCTACCCGATCGGCCAACGGGGTGAGCTCGGCGACCGTTGCTGCGCGGGAAGCAAAAGCCTGGCGGCCATCTTCAAAGAGCAACGCGACTACGACCTCGACATCGACGACTCGGGCAAGGGCCTCAATCGCGTCGCGTTGCAGGCCGCTGAAATCGTCAAAGCCGTAGAAGAAGACTGGGCGCTTGCCCCAACGACCCGGCTGCTGGCGTAACGCGTCTAGGGCGCGACGAGCGAATAGATCCTCATCGACGCGACCGACGCGATCGAGCTCTCGGCGGTAAGAGGTGTAGATCTTTGCGACCTCCTGTGCGTAAGCCGTGCGATCGGAGCCAGACGACGCCCAATCGCCTAGCGCCTGGGTAAAGCGCTTGGGATCAATCAAGGACCGTTGAAGTTCATCGATCAGGTCGCGTGCAGCTGCTGCGAAGCCAGCCGAACTCGCCGAGCTTTGGATCGCCGTGAAGCTACATCCAGCCAGAGCGGTGGCAAGTACGCGATCACGCTGAATATCGCTAAGACGTCGCCCGTTATAGCCAGCCGCAGTAGCGATCTCTTTGATCAGTCCGTCAAAGGCCACCACCGAGCCGCCGAAAACTGCCCCGCGGCCGGCCAGTTCACGCTGGTAGTGGGCGACGTCAGGATTCGTCGGAACGACCAACACCGGGTCGCGTTTGAGCGCTGCGCGGTAAGCGTCTAGCACGCGTCCGGCTTTGCCGGCGTTGGCGGGTCCGGTGACGAGAGTCAGTGACATCTGTACCCATCGTCGCGCAGAGGGGCGACGACCACACGGGCGACGTCAGAGGCCGCTAGCTTTTTAGCCAGCCGCCTTGGCCTGCTCTTCTAAGACAGCCGCGGCCGCGTCGGCGTCAGGCGGCTTTGCGCCCTCCTTGGCCCACGGCTCATCAAACTCCACACGCCAACGACCCTCCTCGTTTTGCTCAAGCGAAAGCTTGGCCCTAAACGAACGGCCGCTGCGGCCCTTAAAGCCGGTGATCTGCTTCTCGGTTTTACGTGTCTCGATTAGCTCGCGCGCAACCGAGACCGGCAGCGTCTTGCCAGCCTTTGACTTCCAGATCACAAAGCCACAGCCTGGATCTTTGGGAGACCAACACGAGTACCCCTTGCGGTTTTCGACGATCTCATTGCCACAGACAAAACAAGGACCGAGCTTGGCGCGCTCAATCTTGACGTCCTTGAGCTTGGCGTCTAGCTCCTCCACCGTCGACTTGGCAAAGTCAGCGATCTCATTCATGAAGACACTGCGCTTCTCTTTGCCCTCCTCGATCCTCGTCAGTCGAGCCTCCCAAGAGCCGGTCAGGCTGGGTGATGTGAGGGGGTGATCGCCGAGCAGGCGGATCACGTTGATCCCCTTCTCAGTGCAGACGTGGGCGCGCCCGTCGCGTTCGATGTAGCCAACCGAGATCAGCCGTTCGATGATCGCCGCTCGCGTCGCCGGCGTACCGATGCCGGAGTCCTTCATGGCCTCACGCAGTTCGTCATCGTCGACGAGCTTGCCTGCGGTCTCCATGGCTCCCAAAAGGGAGGCGTCGCTGTAGCGCCGGGGTGGCTTGGTCTCCTTGGCCAGCGCATCAATCTTCTTCGTCGCTGCCATCTCCCCCTTCTCCAACTTCGGCAGACGCTGATCGCCGCCGCCGTCGTCGTCATCCTCAGCGGCCTCAGCGTCGCCGGTGTCAGCCTCTTCGCCATAGGCCGTGCGCCAGCCTGGAACAACCAAGACCTTGCCGCGGGTGCGAAAGACGTGTTCGGTTGCGTCTTGGGCAGAGATTACGGTCGTCTCGATACTGGTCTGCTCAAAGACGGCCTCTGGAAAGAAGACGGCCAAGAAGCGCCGCGCGACCATGTCGTAGACGCGCTTCTCGTCTTCGCTCCACTTCGATGGATCATGCTCGGCTTGAGTCGGGATGATCGCGTGGTGGTCAGTTACCTTGGCGTCATTGACAACTCTCTCTAGCGGCAGCTGATCAAGTGCGGTCACATATGCGGCTGCCTCGCGGTACTCCGGCCGCTTGCCGATCAACTCGGCCGTAGGCTTGATCTCGGGGATCATGTCGGTCGTGATGAAGCGGGAGTTCGTGCGCGGATAGGTCAACGCCTTGTGCTCCTCGTAGAGCTTCTGTGCAGCGCCCAACGTGCGCTTAGCGGAGTAGCCATAGCGTGAGTTGGCCTCACGCTGGAGAGTCGTCAAGTCATAAAGCAGCGGCACCTTTTCGCTGCGCTTACGCTTTTCGAGCTTAGTGATCTGGCCTTGCACGCCACGGCAGGCCGCGACGATCGCCTCAGCCTCCTCGGCGGTGTCGATCCTTGGCTTGGTGCCGGCGTGGTAGCGGCCCTCAAAGATCCTCTCTCCCTTGACTTGCTCGGAGGGCTCTGCGCTGAAGGTCGCGTCAACGAGCCAGTAGGGCTCTGGCACAAACGCGCGGATCTCCTCCTCTCTCCTAGCGAGGATCGCCAGCGTCGGGGTCTGAACCCGACCCAGCGACACAGCACCGTCAAAAGAAGAGCGCAGGCGGATCGTTGCGGCGCGAGTTGCGTTCATGCCGACAATCCAGTCGGCCTCGCTGCGCGACCGTGCCGCGGCTTCGAGTAGCGCGTAGTCCGAGCTTGGACGAAGGTGTTTGAAAGCCTCTTCGATCGCACCCTTAGTCATCGACTGCAGCCATAGCCGCCTGACGGGCTTCTTGGCCTTGGCCTTCTCAAAGAGGTAGGCGAAGATCAACTCACCCTCGCGGCCGGCGTCGCAGGCGTTGATGACCTCGTCGACATCGTCGCGCTTGAGCATCCGCGTGACGACCGCCATCTGCTTCTTAGAGCGCTCGTCGCGGACGATCAACTTGAACTTGGCCGGCACGATCGGTAGGTCTGCCATGCGCCAGCGCTTGAACTTCGGGTCGTATTCGTCCGGCTCGGCGAGCTGGACGAGATGGCCTACGGCCCAGGTGATCACGTGCTCAGGGCCTTCGAGTAGGCCCTCTTCTTTGGCGAACGGTCCGGGCAGAATCCGAGCAAGGTCACGGCCGACAGAGGGCTTCTCGGCGATGACAAGGGTCTTGTGTACGGCTGGTTGCTCGGTGGCGGGTGTCTTAGGCATGGCCGCGGAGGGTACCGGTCTGGCGGCCGATAGCGGTCCGCGATGGCCGATGCTTGCTTTAGATTGACTAGTTACGTGACAGATCAGGGCAGCCGAACGACCCCATCTCGACAGCGTCAACCGCTCGCCGAGGACCGCGCCAGACGCCAACGTGTAAAGCGCCGCACGATCCCGCTTGCAGTGCTTGGGGCGATAGCTTTCTTGATCGGCCTAGTGATCGGCTGCGGCCACGTCCCCGACGAGCAAAAGCTCGCCGATAAGTTCGCAAAAGCCTGGCAGAGCGGTGATTTTAAGCAGATGCGAGCGCTGACCTCTGCCCAGAGTCAAGACCGTATATCGGCGCCAGCCTTCGTCGCGGCTTACCGTCTTGCCCAGGAGACCGCAACCCAATCTGCACTCACCGTTGGCAAGGCCAGCGAACCCGATAACGGTGTCGTCAGGTTCCCCGTCAAAGTGCGCACCGCGTTGTTTGGGTTAGTCAAGGGGAGCGTTGGCCTGAGATTCGACGGGCAAGGTAGCGAAGCCAGGGTTGACTGGTCTGCGGATCTGACCTTCCCAGGGCTACAAAAGGGCGAACTCCTAAGCCGTCGCACCCAATTAGCCCCGCGGGCTTCGCTGCTGGCAGTTGATGGCCAAGTCTTGGCCCAAGGCCCCGACCGCAGCTCGCCGATCCCCGAAGTCGCTAACGAAATCGTGGGAGAGCTCGGACCGGCGCCGCCTGGCGAGGTTGGAGAGCTACGCGGTCAAGGCATACCCGACGGAGCAAGCGTTGGTATCTCAGGGCTTGAGAAGGTCTTCCAGAGGCAGCTCGCGGGCAAGCCTGGCGGGCAGCTGCTGGCGGGCAACCGCGTCTTGGCCAGCGCCACCAAGCGCCAAGGCAGCCCGGTACGCACGACGATCGTGGTCAAGCTAGAGGAGGCAGCGATCGCGGCTCTGGGTGGACGTCCGGGCGCGATCGTGGCGATGAAGCCGACCGGACAGATCCAAGCGCTCGCTGGCCAAGCCTTCTCGATCCTGCAACCGCCAGGGTCGACCTTCAAGATCATCACCTCGGCTGCGGCGCTGGAGGCAGGCATCGTTAAGCTGAGCACCGAGTTCCCTTATGAGACTGAAGCCAATGTCGGCGGCTTCATTCTCGCTAACGCCGACGGCGAACTCTGCGGTGGAACATTTGAGCAGTCCTTCGCGGAGTCGTGTAACTCGGTCTTCGCCCCGCTGGGAGTCAAGGTCGGCGCCAAGGCCCTAGTGGCGATGGCTGAGCGGTTCGGCTTCAACACGACACCGAGTGTGGCCGGGGCCAAGTACAGTGAAATTCCTTCTGCCCAGACGATCGGCAGCGAAACCGACCTCGGCGCCTCGTCAATCGGACAGGGGCGAGTGCAGGCAACCACCTTGACAATGACCAGTGTCGCGGCCACGATTGCCACCGGCGGATTGCGTTATCCGCCTACCCTAGATGCCACTGTCCAGCCAAAGCCGACGCGAGCAATAAAAGCCTCAACGGCAGCCACCATCCGATCGATGATGGTCGGGGCCGTCAAGTATGGGACTGGCGCAGCGGCGCAGATCGACGGCGTCAAGGTCGCCGGCAAGACCGGCACCGCCGAGCTCGGCAAGGATCCAACCACCGACAAGAACATCACCGAAGACGCTTGGTTTGTCTCCTTCGCTCCTGCGCTAGGAGCCAAGATTGTCGTCGGCGTACTGCTCGTCCAGGCCGGCGCAGGGGCCGACTACGCCGCGCCAACTGCGCGTGAGGTCTTGGCTACGGGAATCGGAAAGTAGGGCACTAGCTGCTGTGGCGGCTAGACGTCGAGGCTGACTCTGCCCGTTGCGTCAAGCGATGCACTGGTGATATTAAGCTCGAGCGGGCGATCGGAGAGCGAGCTGAGGGTGAGCTTAAAGAGCAACAGCGATCCGCCGATTACGCCATCGGCAGAGGGTGAGTCAGCGACCGGGATAAGCCCGCCATTGGCCGGCACAAGGCCACCACGGTAGGCCCACTCGTTAGTCGGGTCGAGCTCGATCGGTGTGAACTTCTCCTCCTGAGTGTCGACGATCTCAAAGTCATCCGAAGCTGCCTGTGGCTGGTCGGTGTCGTTTTGGACGCGCACGAAGACTGCGAACCAGATCTCATTGGCCTTGAGCCTACGCTCGGCCAGAGGCACGCCCTCAAGGTAGGCGTGGTCCTCGACATCCAAGGGGTTTAGCTGGCGCGAAATCTGGACTTGGTAGACGAGTGGCCCAACGTCGATATAGGCGCCCTCGGTCTCGCCCTGCGTGACAATCTCGGTCTTATTCCCGCACGCAGTTAGGCCCGTGCTCAGGACGAGCAGGAGCGCCAACGCCAAGACAGGTACACGTAAAGCCTTCACAGCTAGAGAAGTCTATCGAGGCTGGCCGTAAATGAAGCATGGCGCCAAGGCGTCATGCTGAGACCGTCGCGCGCTCACCGCGCGCCTCGCCCTCTTCGAGTATCGAACGCAGCCTACGCATCGCCTTTGCGCCTTTGCGCTTATGCCAGCCGTGACCACCTAAAGACCTAGCGATTCTGTCGCTAGGCATCGCGCTCTCAACCTCGGTGACCATCTCGACCTTAGTCATCGACGACGACTGCTCGGTCAAGGTAAAGCTGATCAGCAGCCTCGTACGGTTGTACTTGCCGCCTCGGCCGGCAGCCACTATCAGGTGGGGCGAGTCAACTTCGACCAGCGTGAGATCGGCCCAGTTAAACCTGCCTGGTGCTGTAATCCGAAACCGTCCCCCAGCGCCAGATCCAACGCTATCGATGCGGGTCAGGCGCCAATCGACCATGTAGTGGTCGGTAAACTCTGGGTGGTTGGCAATGTCGGCGAGGTAGTCGAACACCTCGCTGCGCGCACGGCCGATCAGGACAGTCGTAGTTACGGGATCCACGCTGGCAGAGTCTAGTAGGACGGCGAGCACTCTGGCTGGTCGTCTTGTGAGGTCCTATCGGTGGGGCCGGGGATCTATCGATCTCACAGCGTCGACTTAGGCGGCTAAGCGGCTAAGCGGCGATCAAAGATGCGCACGGCGTGGCCGTGCTCGCTGCCGTAGACCAACTTGGCCTCGATTGGCCGCTCACGGCGGCGGTCACGGCACAGCTCACATACGACCCGCCCGCCTTCATAGCGATAGATCCGCTCACCGATCAAAGGGGAGCGATGGCAGTCATCGCAGTGAGGGTCTGCCAATGCCCGCGCCGTAATCCCTTTGCGCAGCAGTTCGCGTTCGAACTCCGGAAATGTTGGCTCATCAGTCATAGGTCCTGTTTTCGCCACAGCCCCACTCGTTCCTGCCGCCCCTGGCGTGCTTCTGGAGGCCCACGGCGTGCGAGCGACTACTTCTTAATGCACCCTTTGACGGCTGGCCCACCAACGCTATGCCAGCACTGCTCACTGTTGAAGCGGATCCGATAGGCGCTGGTCTGGCCATCGGTCCGCGCACCGTCAGCTACCCGACACTCCCACAAGGCGCTGCCAGCTGTCGCGGGGTCGGCGCATACAACCAGCCCTGAAGCTCCTCCCAGCGCAGCGCGCACAGACCGCTCAAGCTGCTCGGCCGTAGCACCGGTCGTCCCTCCGGCAGGATCAGGTGCGCGTGATACGGGTTGGCCACAGCCGGCCGTTGTAGCAAGCACCACCGCGATCACCCCTCCGACAGCGGCACTGAAGCTTCTTGGCTTAGGCCTCACGGATCCAGCGACCGTACGTCGGCTCCGATCGCCTCAAATGGAGCGCGGGTGATCGTCACGTCGTCGCCGTATTTGGTTCGAAGCGCCGCCATGACCTTTCCGGTCTGGTCGTAATTGGTCCACACGAGCACGGTCGGACCAGCACCAGAGATCGTCGCCCCAAGGGCACCGAACTCACGTGCGTTGCGCACCAACTCCCAAGACTCAGGGTAGAGATGGGCACGGTGGGGCTGATGGAGCCGGTCGTCTAAGCCACGTGCAACGAGATCCCAATCCCCTTGAACTAAGCCCAGCACGAGCAACGACGCGTGAGCGACGTTAAAGACTGCGTCGGCCATCGGGACCTTAGTCGGAAGGGCAGCCCGCGCCTGTCGCGTGCGGACCGCACGATCGGGCACGACGACGATCGCTTCGAGACCTACGGGCGCATCAAAGCGCGTCGCCTGGCCGTCGGCGCAGACGACTAGTCCGCCAAGTAGCGCAGCCGCGACGTTGTCAGGGTGGCCCTCCAGCTCGGTCGCTAATCCCAACAGATCCGCGTCGAGTTCGAAAAGGTGGTCTGCGGCCACCAGACCAGCGACGATCGCCGCGGCGCTTGTCCCCAAGCCTCCTTGAAGTGGAATATCTGACCTGATCGTGAAGGTGAAGTTATCGGCCGGATGCAGCCGCTCGAATGCGCGCACGCAGAGGTTGCGGCGATCGTCTGCGATCTGTAGATCGGTTACTACAGCGAAGCTGCCAGTTTCGGCAACCTCTAGCTCCATATGGACCGACAGTGCCGCAGCCAGCACATCAAACCCTGCTCCTAGGTTTGCGGAGGAGGCTGGCACGCGGACTAGACGACGGCGGTTCACTAGGCGAGCACCGCCGCCTCGACGGCGTCTATCTCGGGCTCACAAGGCACGACTGAACCTGCCTGCTCCAAGGCGGTTTGGGGATCCTTGAGGCCGTGCCCGGTGAGAACGCAGACGATTCGCGCTGCACCATCGGGCCCATAGCGCAACAGGCCAGCCACCGACGCCGCAGAAGATGGCTCGCAGAAGATGCCTTCATGGCGGGCTAGGTGGCGGTAGGCGTCGAGGATCTCTGAGTCGGTGACCTCGCGAACCATTCCGGACGAGCCAACAAAGGCTGTCATCGCCTCTTCCCAGCGTGCTGGATTACCGATCCGAATAGCACTGGCAATCGTCTCTGGTTTGGCCACAGGGGCGCCGTTAACTAGCGGCGCAGAGCCAGCAGCCTGGAAGCCGAACATACGCGGCGCCAAGCCTAGCTCGGTGAAACCTTTCCAGTAGGCAGTCACATTTCCGGCGTTGCCGACAGGAATGCATAGGGCATCGATCTCCCCAAGATCCTCAGCGATCTCGAAGGAGGCCGTCTTCTGGCCTTCAATACGAAAAGGGTTGACAGAGTTGACCAGCGCGATTGGATGGCGCGCGACCAGTTCGCGCACCAGCACCAGCGCCTCGTCGAAGTTGCCGCGCAGAGCGATCACCCGCGCTCCGTGCATGAGAGCTTGGGCGAGTTTGCCAGTGGCGATCTTGCCCTCCGGAACGATTACCGCACACCGTAGTCCGGCCCTTCCAGCGTAGGCCGCCGCGCTGGCGGCGGTATTGCCTGTCGAGGCACAGATCACAGCTTGGGCTCCATCACGCACAGCGGCAGAGACCGCGCAGGTCATCCCGCGATCCTTAAACGATCCCGTTGGATTGGCACCTTCTAGCTTGAGATGCACCTCGGCGCCGACGCGCTGGGACAACGTCGGTGCATAGACGATCGGAGTCGAGCCCTCAGCCATCGAGACCACGGGGTCATCGACGCCAAACGGCAAGCGATCTCTATAGCGCTCAATCAGGCCCACGCGAGGGCCGTTATTTTCCGATCCAGACACGGTTATCCGAAAACCTCCTCGATCACACGAATTGCTCGCGGCGGCGACCGCAAGAAATCCAAGCGCGAAATCAGCTCACAAGCAGCAGAGAACTGAGATTCACGGATCGGATGGATGACCATCACCAGTCGCGCGTTGTCGCCTAACCCTTTTTGGACGACCGATTTAATCGAGGCGCCTTGAAGACCAAGTAGCTGGGCGACCTGGGCCAAGACTCCAGGCTGATCGGCGACCTCGAGGTGCAAGTAGAACGCCGATTCTACATCTTTGACGATAGCCAACTCTTCGGTTGGCGCAGCGACCGATGACGCGCCGTGCAACAGGCAAACGACATCGCCCAAGACGGCGGCTGCTGTCTGAGGTCCTCCCGCACCGGGGCCAGACAAGGTGATTTCGGTGATCCCGGGTGACTCAATCGTCACAGCGTTGAAGGGACCGGTGATCGCTGCCAGTGGATGGCCCGCGTAGAGGAAGGTGGGATGGACACGGACCGATATTCCACCTTCAACGCGCTCCGCGGTGCCCAACAACTTGAGTCCTAGTCCGAGCTCCCGGGCGTACTCAAGATCGTCGGTGGTGATCTTCTCAATGCCCTCATAGGCGACCTGATCGATGTGGACAGGGGTAGAGAAAGCGAGCCGCGCGAGGATCGCCATCTTCGCTGCAGCATCGCGGCCGTCGACATCCTCAACCGGATCAGCTTCGGCGTAGCCATGTTCTTGGGCTTGAGCAAGAGCTTGCTCATAGGTCGCTCCCGTGCGGGCCATCTCGCTAAGGATGTAGTTGGTGGTGCCGTTGACGATCCCGTGCAGGCGCTCGATATGGCTACCTGCCAGCGACTCTGTGAGTACCCCTACGACCGGGACGACGCCGGCTACAGATCCCTCAAACCGAAGGGCCACGCCGGCCTGGCGCGCGGCCTCCCATAGCTCCTCCCCATGTTGAGAGAGCAGCTGCTTGTTAGCGGTCACCACGTGACGGCCAGCCTTCAGCGCTTCAAGCACATAGGTACGGGCAGGCTCTATGCCGCCAATGAGCTCCACGATCACGTCGCAGGAGGAAAGGATCTCGGCGAACTCTCCCGATCGGCTCGTCAGCACGCCGGTAATCACCGGGCGCCGCCCGGTCAGCGCTTGGATGTTGTCTGCGCGTTGGGCGACTAGGGCCTCAAAAGCTGCCCCTACGGTCCCTTGCCCAAGTAGCCCAAGCCTCAACACTGCCGGGGTGGCATCGGCGTTAGGAGACATCGCGCACGATCAGATCATCGAAGGTCTCGCGGCGCACAACGACGCGGGCGTCGCCGTTGCGACAGAAGACGACGGGCGCACGTGGCACGCCGTTGTAGTTATTAGCCATCGCATGGCCGTAGGCACCGGTCACCGGGGTGACGAGGATGTCGCCTGCCACAGGGTCGACTAGATCGACGTCGCGCACGATCATGTCGCCGGACTCACAGTGCTTGCCAGCGACATGGCAGCGCTCCCCGCCCGGGCCCATACGGTCGGCTATCGCTGCCTCGTAAGTGGCGCCGTAAAGCATCGGGCGCAGATTGTCTGACATCCCGCCATCAACGGCAACATAGGTAGACACATTGCGCTTAACCGACTCGACCGAATAGAGGGTTACCCCCGAGTTAGCTACCAGTGAGCGCCCGGGCTCAATCAGTAGCCGCTTATCTGGCCCCAGCTGCGCGTTAGCAGCAGAGACCTTTGCCTCTACATAGGAATCGATGCTTGGTGGCCCGTCGGCTGCGGTATAGGCCACTCCCAAACCGCCACCGAGGTCATAGACGGGAAAGTCCCCGAGCTTGGCGATCTCTTGGATCGAACGGCGGAAAGACTCAAGTTCGAAGATCTGAGATCCAATGTGCATATGAAGGCCAACCAGCTCAAGGCCTGACGTTGCATTGATGAGGTCGATCGCCTTGCGCGCGACATCGAGTGGCATTCCAAACTTAGAGTCCAGCTGACCGGTCGAGATGAAGTCATGGGTGCTTGGCTTGATGCCCGGAGTCACTCTTACCAAGACGCGTTGAGTGCGGCCATCTAAAAGGGTCACAAGGCGCGCAATCTCATCGAAAGAGTCGATTACGATCTGGCCGACGCCAGCATCTAGGGCCGCAGCGAGCTCGGAGCTGGACTTAGCGTTGCCGTGCATGTAGATGCGAGCAGGATCAAATCCGCCAGCCAACGCGAGGTGCAGCTCACCACCTGAGGCCACGTCGCAGGCCAAACCCTCTTGGGCTAGTAGCTGATAGACAGCAACGCAGGGGAAGGCCTTAGAGGCAAAGAGAACGTCGAAATCAGCGCAGCGCGCGGCCATCGCTGCTCGGAAGGCACGGGCACGGGCGCGAATGTCATCCTCGGCAACGATGTAGGCGGGAGTCCCGAACTCGCGGGCAAGCTCGATCGTGTCGCAACCACCGATTTCCAGTCGCCCGGCGGCGTTGATCGTGGTCCCTAGCGGGTAGACACGCGAGAGGCCAGAAGCGACCGCCTCAAGCGCCGGATCTGGCGCACCGAGCAGGTCAATCAGGTTGTGGTCGGGTTCGACAGCCATAATCGCTTCCGATTATGCGCCATCAGAGCCAAGAGCCGAGCCCAGAGCCACCATTTGAGGTCGGCTTGCGCGACGGATTGGCCTATGCGCGCTGGCTCCCCAAGGGCAAGGCGCTCGGTGGCGTGGTCATTCTCCACGGTGCG
Organism: Solirubrobacterales bacterium; assembly: GCA_947474595.1. Classification (GTDB taxonomy): domain Bacteria; phylum Actinomycetota; class Thermoleophilia; order Solirubrobacterales; family Solirubrobacteraceae; genus CANJIV01. The sequence goes on along the minus strand of CANJIV010000006.1, from coordinate 135,870 downwards.
AGCTCGTGCAAGGAGAAGCACTTCGAGTTCGCCAGCGCCGCCAGTCAGGCCGGCTTAGCGGTAGTCGTTTTTGACCAGCGCGGACACGGCGAAAGCGACGGGCCGATGGATGGTCGTGCCCTAGAAGACGTGGCCACGATCGCAAGCCTGCTACCAGCAGACCTGCCGATCGCCCTGCGTGGTTCGAGTATGGGCGGCTTTATGGCAATCGCCGCTGCCAAGCTAACGGGCGCAGCTGCGGTCGTGGCGATCTGCCCGGCAGGACCGCGACTGCTTCTAGCTGGGCTAAGGGCCGAGGTGTTGGGCTTCCCGGTTGACTTGGTAGCTGTCACGGCGCTCTTGGAATCTATCGACCTCGTCGCTACGGTCGCTGCGCTAGAGGTCGCGATTTTGATCCTCCATGCCGAAGGCGACGAGCGAGTCCCGATCGCAGAGTCGCGCGAGCTTGGCGCCGTGGCCACACACCCACTGTCGAAGTTGATCGTCGTTGACGGCGGCGACCACCATTCGGTTCAGCACGACGCAGAGCTTCACCGCCAGTCCCTCAACTTCATCACCGAGGCGTTTGGCGAACTCGGCGCCTAGCTAGCTGGGCGTTGGCGCAGCGACCGCGCGCGCGCCGCGCGGCGGGCGGGGATCGGTGGCGTCGCTTTCATCCCTACCCCAGCCACCGTTGCGCCAGACGATCGCCAGCCAAACTGCACCGATCACCATCACCACAACGCCCTCCACCTGAGGCACGGTCAGCCCGACAAGAACCTCATCGTTGATACGGATGAACTCAACTAGGAAGCGTTCGAGGCCAGCGAAAAAGAGGTAGAAGGCCATCAGCAGACCTGGCTTGAAGCTGTTGCGCATGCGAAATAACCACCAAGCAAGTAGCCCGATAGCCAACGTCTCATAGATTGGCGTCGGGTGGACCGTCACGGTCGTAGGCACGGTCCCGTTTGGATAGGCCATCGCCCACGGACCATCCCAAGGGATCCCGTAGTCACCGTCGCCTGAGAGCTGGCAGCCGATCCTTCCAATCGCATAGCCCAACGCAATCGCAGGCGCGGCAAGATCGAGTAGCTGGGCGCCGAAGAACTTACGCCAGCGGCCCCAGATCGCCACTCCGATCGCTCCTCCAACGACGCCGCCGATAAAGACCAGACCGGTGCCGGAGAAGATGTTGCCCAGAATGTCACCCTTGACCTTGTCGTAGTTCTGGATGAAGTAGTCGATGCGCGCGCCAATGAGACCACCAACAAACGCTGCGAAGACAGCCTCGTAGGCCCAGTCGGCCGGCTTGCCCAGCTCCTTGAAGCGCTTGGCGGCGATCAGCCCGCAGCCGAGAAACGCAAACGCAAACGCCAGCCCGAAGGTCTGGATATCAATACCAAGGATGTTGATCTCGGGCTGCATCGACTGAGAACGCTACTGACCTACACCCTTGCCCGTGGTGTGACGATCGTCAGCGGCGGATTAGAGGTAGGCCATCGGGTCCACGACCGAGCCGTTGACACGCACCTCGAAATGCAAGTGCGGTCCGGTCGAATGCCCTGTACTACCGATCAGCCCGATGATCTCGCCCTTGCTCACATTCTGGCCGACACTGACGTTGATCTGGGACTGATGGCCGTAACAAGTCGAGAGCGAAGAGGTGTGGGCAATACAGGTGTAGTTGCCATATCCACCGGTCCAACCGGCTATCGCGACGGTGCCGGAATCCGCGGCGGCGATCGGGGTCCCCGATGACGCGCCGATATCCATGCCCGGATGGCAGGACTCCCAAGATCGCACCTCACAGAACGGCGATGTGATCGGACCGTTGACAGGCCAAACCATGCTCCCCGAACCCTGTCTCGCTGGCTCGCCAAAGTCAGAGGTAAGGACGCCGGAAATCTTTGCCTGCTCCGCCCTAAGATCGGCAAGAGTGCCGTCAAGTTGCTCGCGTTCGGTCCGCACAGAGTCCAGCGCTGAAGCCTTCACGGCACGCACCGAAGCCCAGCCATCCTGCTTGTCGACGAGCTTGCCCTTGACTTGGGCAACCTCGTTACGGCGAACTAGGATCGTGTTAGTGACCTTCTGCTGGCGACCCTCTAGCGTGTCGAGAGTCTTAGCCGCGACGGTCGTGCGCTGCTTGTCGGCCTTGACGCGCAAGAAGATCTCGCGATCTTGGGTGTTGACACGATCGAGAAACTCCCCGCGCTCGACGAGATCAGCGAAGCCCTTTGCCGAGAGAATCACCGTGACCATGTCGGGCTTATCGGCCTTATAGGTAGACAGCAGCCGAGCAGCAAGAATCTTGCGCGAAACCGCAAGACGCTGCTTGAGCTTTGCCAACCTCGCCCGCTGCCTACGTAGCTCTTCTTGAAGGCGAATCAGCTCTGCCTTCTTGACGTCGAGATCAGCTTGGATCACGTCTTGGCGTTGCTGCAACCGACTGATGTCAACTTGAAGTGTGTCGATCCGGTTGGTGTAGCCCTGGATCGTTGTGGTTAGGACCTCTTCGGTCTTCTTCTTGCCGGCGATCTTGGCTTGCGTGGTGTTGATCTTCTCTTCGATCTGAGCAGCCTGACCAGACTGACCGCTGGAGGTAAGCGGCAGCAAGCCCCACAAGGCAAGTGGAGCAGAGACGGCGATGATGGCAATTCGAAGGCGCATTAGTTTGGATCGGCGAGTTTATGGACGACGAACGCTCACGGTCAACTCGAGGCTCGGAGTTATCTGACGCCTACGGGGTTAGCTGACGGGCTCGCGCATCGCGCTACGCCGTCATCAGACGGCGATTCGCCCCAAGGACCTAGTTGGATCCCCCGTCTTCAAGCCAAGTAGCAAGAAGTTCGGCAACAACACTGCGGTCACACTGTAGCACGTGATCGGTGGCGGTTTCGTCACTTGCAAGTTCTCGTTCACCGACCACTAGAGAGTCTTGGCGGCGGTCGGCGAGCTCTGTTAGGTGAGTCTGGGACAATTAAACGCTCTGCGCGCAAAGCATTGCGCGAAACCACCGACAGCAAGGATCCGCACCCCGCTATGGCACGCCCAACATCGTTTGGTAAAGACACCGGCTTGCAGCTGCGTATGGCTCTTACGATGTTCATGCTTGGCTTGGTCTACGTAGTCCTGATAGCCGTTCTGATCGCCTCGGGAACCGGTGCCGTAGTGATCGCCGTGATCGCCGGCGGGATGTTGGCGCTGCAGCTATTTGCCTCTGACAAGCTCGCGCTGCACGCGATGGGAGCGCGCGTTGTATCGCCACAGGAAGCACCAGAGCTACACGCCATGATCGACCGGCTGTGTATTCAGGCAGACCTACCAAAGCCACGTGTAGCGGTCGCCCAGACGCCGATGCCAAACGCTTTCGCATTGGGCCGCTCTCCTAAATCTGCCACGGTCTGCGCGACAACCGGGATCATGGAACTGCTCTCACCGGCCGAGCTTGAAGGCGTCTTGGCTCACGAACTTACTCACATCCAAAACCGCGATGTCGTCGTGATGACTGTCGCCTCTTTCTTCGCCACGATCGCCGCATACATCATGCAGTTCGGCTTCTTCTTCGGTGGGGGCGTTGGCGGCGGCGATAGCGATGAAGATGGCCCCGGCTTCCTCGCCGTAATCGTAGTCTCAGCGATCGTCTACGCGATCTCCTACCTGCTCCTACAGGCCCTCTCGCGCTACCGCGAGTTTTCCGCCGATCGCGGAGCCGCAATTATGACCGGGCGCCCCAGCGCCTTGGCCTCAGCGCTGATGAAGATCTCCGGAACTATGGAAAGGATCCCCAAGCAGGATCTCCGTGCCGCTGAAGAGCTAAACGCCTTCTACTTCTTCCCAGCTACTTCTAAGAAGTCGCTGATGAGCCTCTTCGCGACACACCCGCCGATGGAGAAGCGGATCGAAGCGCTAGCCAAGCTAGAGCGCCAACTCCAAGGCAGCGCAAACTAGGCACGCTAGACAGTGGGACTCTTTGATGTCATAGCTGGCAAGCGCAAGCTCAAAGCTCCCGCACCCGACCGGCTCTTTGCGATGAGCACCGCATACGTGACCTTCGAGCTAGAGATGGGCCTGACCTCTGCAGGCGTCGCTGGCATCGTCTTTCAACCCTTAGCGACCGCCGACTTCGGCCAGATCGCCACCGAGATGGAAGAGGTCGTGCGCGCCACCGGTAGTGACAGCGGCACGACGATCAAGACCACCGATGACAGCTTTGGCTACCGCTGGATGGTGCTCGCCGATAGTGAGTTCGAGGATCTCGTCGTCGGCATCAACGCGATCAGCTCAGCGCTAGAGATGGGCGGCTATGGCGAGCGAGTCCTCTGTGCGGTCTTCTCATTTAAAGACGACAAAGGCAGTGCGGTCTACTTCATCTACAACTACAAGCGCGGAGCTTTCTACCCGTTCGTGCCAGCCCCGGGCGACCAGCAACGCGACAGTGAGCGGGAACTTCGTCTAAAGGCTCAGGCCGGCGCCGAACTGCCGCTTGAAGTCGAGCTAGAGCGCTGGTTTCCCCTCTGGGACATCCCGATCTGATCTAGCCATCTGCGGCGATGGCCCTAGATTTTGAGTTACGGCGAGACTGTCAGCTTGACGATCTGGGTGGCTGAGGCCTCTAACTCGACCTCGAAGACCCCCTCAAGCGTCGCCGTGAAGTCAAATCTGGCGGGGCTACCTGGCGCGGCATCTTCGCTGATGTCATAACCATGAACGTGGATCTCTTGCTTGCTGTCGCAGACGACCTCAAAGCGGACGTGGTCCCCCTTCTTGACCTCGATCTCCTTGATACCACCGACCGGCTTGCCGTCCTTCACGGTGATCACGATGATGGGATCAGGGGTCGGCGTGGTCGGCGTGGTCGGCGTGGTCGTCACAACAGCCGTACTTGTCGTTGTCACAGTGGTGTCACTGGACCCCGGCTTGACTACAAAGAAACCGACAACAACTGCAACCGTAGCCGCCAGAAGCAGCGCAAGGTTGCGCTGGCCATCACTCATAGCCCTGCTTTGACTGCCTGCTCAAAGGCGCTAAATCCAAAGGAGCCTTCGAGGCGCTCGACGACCTCGCCGTTGCGATCAATCACGAACAGCCAGGGCTCGGTCGACAAACCAAAAGCCTTCATTGCCGGCCTCAAGTCGTTGCTGATCTTATTGCCGACGTAGACCTCTTGATGGATGAACTCCATCCGATCGCCGTACTTCGCTTTTAGCTGCTCTGCAATATCAACAACCGGCCCACAGACGCGCGATTGGCAGAGCGCTGAGGTGGCGAAGAGCAGGGCCACTGGTCGCTGACCGAGAACATCCTTGAGGCTATTTTCATGCATTGTGCTGGGCGGAATCCGGGTGTCAATACTGGCGACATCACCGCCAGCCGATGCCACGGTGTCAGTGGCGACCTTAGGTGCCTTCTTTCCCACCGCAACCACCGAGTCTTTGGACTTGGCGACCACGTTGACCTCGGTAGTAGCGCCGACCAATTTCCCATTGACGTTGATGGCGACTAGGACCGCGTACTTGCCTGGCTTAGAAAAGGGCACCTGAGCCGCGTAGACAGCAGCGAAGTCATCCTTCTCTGTCGCTGTCGTCTCGCTGCGATAAGGAGCATCGGTTATCAGCAGATCCGCTGGCGCCGGATACGGGCCACGGGCCCTAGCCCCCGGGGTGCTGGCGACGTAGACAGCCGTCTTACCGTAGACGAAGCCGGTCTTCTTATCGATAACTCCGAAGGCTAGGCGGTTGACGCCTGGCGTAAAGACCGAGGTCGCCAAGCCAGCTAGCGGCCCCGTGCCATCGAGCGCTGTTGCAACTTGGTCAAGCGTTCGGCGCTCGACTGCAGGGAAGTCTGCGACCGTTGATGCGGTGGCAAGCTTGAGCTGGCCGCGCAGCGTCGATGAGCTCGGCTTACTGGGGGCGACTGGATCACCAGAGCCACTACCACAGCCAATGCAAGTGATCGAAACGGCCGTGGCGGCCGCTAGCAGGCGTAGATACATCTGCTCCTAGAGTAGCCGACCAGCGCTCTAAACTGCCTCAGTTAGAGTCTTGTCGCGCGAGGTGTCGCGGTAGCAATCGGCGCTTAGTAGCTACCGTCTGGGTATGAATACCACTTCCCCAACCACTGATCTGCGCGACAAAGTTGCCCTAGTTACGGGCGGCGCAGGAGGGATTGGCGCCGCGGTCTGTGTCGCCCTCGCCGAAGCTGGCGCGCATGTAGTGGTAGCCGATATCGACTTTGAAGGAGCTTCGGCCGTGGCACAGCGCGTCGATGGGGAGGCCGTCAAGCTCGATGTCACCGACCTAGCCGACAACGAGGCCGCCGTTGCATACGCTGTCAAGAGATATGGCAGATTGGATTTAGTTCACCTCAACGCTGGCGTCACGACCGGCTGCTCGCTCGCAGACGACTTCGATATCGCCCTCTTTAGACGCGCGATGGCCGTCAACTTTGATGGGGTTGTCTTTGGAATCAACGCGGCCATACCTGCCTTGCGGGCGCGTGGTGCAGGAGCAATCGTGGCTACGGCCTCCCTCGCAGGGCTGACCGGAGCGCCTTTTGATCCTATATATGGCGCCAACAAGCACGCGGTCGTGGGCCTCGTGCGGTCCCTCGGAGAGTCGCTACTCGCTGACGGTATTCGCATCAATGCCGTCTGTCCCGGCTTTGCAGAGTCAGCGATTATCGAGCCGATCCGCGATTTCATCGTCGCCTCCGGTGTCGCAATCATCGCCCCTGAGAAGGTTGCAGCAACAGTGGTGCAGCTGTTTGGCGGAGATGGGGTTGGTGAGTGTTGGTTTGTTCAACCCGGGCGTCCATCTGGACCGTTCGCCTTCAGAAATATCCCCGGTCCGCGCCCTGAGCCTGACTCCAACGCCGCCGAAGGGTAGGGCGCAGCGGCGATGGCGATCGACCCTGACGACCTACAGACCTGTCTTCGCGTAATCGCTGAAGTCGGCGAGCTTGGTGTCGAGGACCCAAATAGCGTCGCGGTACGGCGCGCAACGGCCGGACTCTTTAAGACCGTCAAGGAACTCCGGCGTTCCGAGCGTCGCGAGGCAATCTTGGCTGCCGACGCAGCCGTAACCGCAGCGACGGCAACCGGCGCAGCAGGAAGGATCGACGACGAAACGCGCGGCTTGGCACTCCTTCCCCAGACCAGCGGCGCGAGCGCTGGGACACTCCATCAGCCCCGCGGCTGTTACATCTGTAAATGCCGCTATCGCGAGGTAGATGCCTTCTACCATCAACTCTGCCCTGACTGCGCCGCTGCCAACCACTCCCATCGCAACGCCCGCACCGACCTCACTGGGCGTCGCGCACTCCTCACCGGCGGCCGTGCCAAGATCGGTATGTACATAGCGCTTTGCCTTCTGCGTGATGGCGCCCACACAACGATCACCACACGCTTCCCACGCGATGCCGCCCGGCGTTTTGCTGCGCTAGGTGAAAGTGAAGAGTGGCTAGACCGACTGCGTATCGTTGCGATCGACTTGCGCGATCCCGCCCAAGTCGTAGCGCTCGCCGACGAGGTCGCAGAGCAAGGGCCGCTCGACATCCTGATCAACAACGCAGCTCAGACAGTGCGCCGCTCTAGTGAGGCCTACCTTCCCCTAATACAAGGCGAGTCCCAGCCGCTGCCAGCAGGCGCCTTGCCTGAAATTGTCACACTCGCTGGCTCGCGCTTGATCACTGCGCCGATCTCTGCATTACCTGCGGGTCCAAGTGATCACTGGACCCCAACGCCTGCGGCGCTAGCCTCGCTGGCACTCACAGCCGGCTCAGCATCCGCAGAGAAGATCCGCGCGGGACGAGCTATTGACGCGGGCGGGCTTGTGCCCGACCGCCAGCCCGTCAACAGTTGGACACAACGTCTTGGTGAGGTCGATCCGGTCGAGCTCCTCGAGGTCCAGCTTTGTAATACAACCGCGCCGTTCATCCTTATAAGCCGACTGCGCTCTGCGCTGGCGGCATCCCAAGCTCGCCGCACATATGTTGTGAATGTCTCGGCGATGGAGGGTCAGTTTGGCCGAGGCTACAAAGGCCCGGGCCACCCGCATACCAATATGGCCAAGGCCGCGCTGAACATGCTCACCCGGACAAGCGCTCAAGAGATGCTGACTGACGCAATCTTGATGACGAGTGTCGATACCGGCTGGATTACAGATGAGCGCCCACATCCAACTCGGATGCGCTTAGCCGACGCTGGATTCCACGCTCCGCTAGATCTCGTCGACGGTGCTGCCCGCGTATACCATCCGATCGTCGCCGGTGAAGCCGGTGAGGATCTCTACGGCTGCTTCCTCAAGGATTACAAGCCAGCACCATGGTGAAAGCCGACGCTAACGCCTAGCTGTGACGCTGAAGAAAGAGCGGGGCGGCTAATCAGCCGCCCCGCTCTTTGTAACGATCTCACTTCGGTACTACTTAGAGTTGGTCCCTAGGTAGGGCTCAACAATCTGCTGGCTTAATTAGGACGGATGCCGTGGATCGTGAAGCCGCTCTTGTTGTTGCTTCCGTTTAGGTAGAAGATCCGACCGAGCTTGCCTCTCCAAGTTCCGCCAGGAACCTTGCACAGCAACGGGTAAGTCTTGCCGCCGTAGGTGCCAGTTGGGCATGGGTGCTTCGGTGAGACGGTGTATCCAGGTGCGTTGTCGTTGTATAGGTAGCTGAAGAAGACGTGGTAGGTAGTGTTGCACGTCAACTGCGTCGAGACGCCTGTCTCCCAGAAGATCTGGCGACCGTAGTAACCGGCAATCGGCAGCCCTGAGCCAGGGTCAGGCCGAACCACATTGAAGGTCGGGCAGTTTAGGGTCGAGGTGGCCGCACTCGCGGTCGCCGGGACAACAACGGCGAGGCTGGCTGCAGCCAGCACGCCGACGAGGACTTTACGCATCAAAAAACTCCTTGTTAGAACGGATTTGCTTGCTGGGCGGAGATAGTAGGGCAACGGTGCTATGGGCGTCAATGGCCATCAGGTCCGCTGCCTAGCCCCCGATCCGAACATCATGGAGGAAGGCGTCCTCGGACGGCGCGATCTCGGAGTCGAAGATGACTCCGCACCCTGGGCAGCAGAACTGCCGATACTCGACCAGTACATCAACGTGCATCGCGGGATCTCGGAAGCCCGGAAGATCCTTGACCGGAGTTAGCACTACGGCTGCTTTTTGCTTGTAGTTCTCAGTTGTCGAGCCAAGATTCTCATCACAACTGTCACACGCAAACAGGCGGCCCTCAGCCGAGTCAACAATTTTTAAGTGCTCAAGAGCTCGGCCAACCGAAGTACCGTTCTCAACCTTGCCCAGGCTCGAGATATTGAGCCCCGCCAGACGCCCTTGAGCCATCTCCTTACGACGCGTCTGCGTCGCCCCTTCGTCTACCGACCCGTCGGCTGCGAACACACAGCCATATACAGCTTCGGCCGTGTAGCGATCGATAATTCCGCCGTCGAGATCGCCCGCAACATCTGCTGTTGCTCGGCCGAGTGGATCGCCGTATCCGCCCGTGCTCGTGGAGTTCCACTCCCACATTCCTGCGGAAGTTAGGGGGTATCGCAGACCCTTAGGAGAGGTATAGATAGCCTCGCCTCCAACTTCACCGAAGTTGACAGGGATCGAACCGTTAGCGAACTGCTCGCGTACATCAGAGTCTGGCTTGTAACGGTGGAAGTTGACCGATCCTAGATACCCACCGAACAGCCCCATCTGCTTCGGGATCGCCTCTTCGGTGTGCAGCTCCATCGAGATCTGCTCGGTATTCCATGGAACTAGGCCAGCCACAAACGAACGGCCGCCGCGCCGCGTTCCCCATCCCCAAGCGAGAGCACTATCTCCCTCTAGCGCTTGGGTCTCAAAGCGACGGTAGAGATAGAGCATCGGCCAGATCTGCTCGTAATCCTCGACATTATTGGCCTGACCGGTGGGGATATGGTAGAAGCCCGCCGTGTCGATCCCGTCTCGCGATTCATAGGGTCCAATCGCCCCGGCCATTCCGTCACACATCGGACAGACGACGAAGCTTCCGTCGTGCTGATCCTCGGCAACCGCGAAACACCAGCCGGGAAGCGTCCAAGCGGACGCCGTAATCGCCTTGCGTGCCTCTTGGTCGCCGCAGGACAACATCCTGACCAGCGCACCGTTGGCCATACCCACAGCAAAACACGTGTTGTAGGTGCCGGCAGCACTCACCGACGATGGATGCTCGGCACAGGTCGCCGTCCCGGCCGTGGGGTTGTAGCGAATGTGGCGCTGAGCACCGCCCAAACACCCCATCTGATCGTAGGCCAGCATCGCGTGAATCGCCGCAAGAATGCCGCCCTGCCAACCAGCGAACGTTAGATTCAAGATTCCCTCAGAGAGGACCGTCCCCTCGTTAGAAAACGTAAGAATGTCGCCCTCCTTCTTAACCGTGAGGCAGATTGGATGGGCCCTGCGGTCACCGTCGAACGCTGCCTCTTGATAGAGGCGTTCGCTCCACTCACCATCGGGAATCGAGGAGATCCGTTCGACAAATGAGCGCTCCGCATTGTCAAGAATGCGCTTCATCGATCCCTTGACAACGTCGGCGCCATAGCGTTCGATCAGACCCGTTACACGGTTGCGGGCAGCTCGGGCGCCGTTAATCTGGCCTCGGAGGTCAAGTGCGACAGTGTCTGGCAGTCGCGACGCGCGTAGATACAGACCCTCAACGTCACGTCGGATCTTGTCGTTCTCAACGATCTTGATCGGCGGCATCGGCGACGGCTCGTCGTAAACGTCCTTGGCGTCAACACAGAAGCTGCCGGGAGTTGAGCCGCCGATGTCGGTCTGATGCATGGTGCTAGTGACCCAGCAGAACAGCTCGTCCCCATGAAACACGGGACAGAGCAGCCCGACGTCCTGTTGATGTGCGCAACCCACCCATGGATCATTGGAGAGGAACATGTCCCCATCGTGGATGCCTGGCTCATCGCCACGGTTCTCGATACACCACCGCACGCTGGTGTCCATCTGGCCAGCCATGTACTGCAGTGACGAGCCGAAGTAGACAAACTCCCCATCTTCAGTCAGAAGACAGGTATTGAAGTCTCGGGTAATAACGACGATCGGAGAGGCAGAGGTGCGTTGGATGACATCGTTGTGTTCGAAGTTTGTATTAAACAAACCGAAACGAATTACTTCGAACGTCGCCGGATCAATTGTGTCCGCCACATCGGTGTGGAGCTTGAGGCCCTCTGGGACCCGCAGTACCGGACTGGGGATGTAAGAGCGAGCCACTCCATCCCAGTAATCGTTCCACTTCTCATCGCGCAGGTCATCTAGCGTTGGGACATTTGAAGACATGGTGTTTTAAGTCCTTTGTGATGTGCTTTGAATTAGTGGTTGACCAAGCGGAAACTGCCCCAGCGATCACGGGAGGCAGTCCAGTTTGCTGGTACTACGATCGTTGTGAATGGGAGCGTGATAATCGCCCTACCGCTCACACTAGCTCCAAACTCAATAGCTAGCCCATCGTAGAAAGGTGTCGCTGAATACTCTTTACTTTCCGGCCAATACACAGGGTGCTCTGCCGAAAGCGCGGAGTCGGCGGTTGCTCCTGGCTTTAACTCTGCTGCCGCCAATACAGCGTCGCGCTGGCGACCGCGGACCGTGCATCGCACAGTCGTGATCTCAACCGGCTGATTGGTGCTTGAGCCCTGACCAAAGAGCCGCTCGTACTCAGCAGTGAAGGCTGCCACCATCTTGGCCGGGTCGTCGGCACTGATCTGACCCGGGCCAACCGCTACCTCGACGCGGTTCATCTGTCCGCGATAGCGCATCTTCACGATCCGCGTGATTGTTGGGTCTTCTTCGGCGCCTTGGCTTCGATGGCGTTCGAGGACCTCCTCTTCAATATCGCTAAATAGGGCGTTTAGGCGTTCTGGCGGGAATGGTGAGGGCACCAAAGTATCCGTCTCGACAACCTCGAGCAGCTCAGAAACCGCAGCACCAAAAGCAGACCAAACCGAGGCCGCATTACCTGCCGGAATAATGACCTCTTTGACGCCAAGATCCTCACTGTAGGCCGCCGCGTGAAGGGGCGCTGCGCCTCCGTAAGCAAACAGGGTGAAGTCGCGTGGATCATGGCCGCGAGTCAGCGTCTGCTGCCGCGTAAGTCCGCCCATCTGAGCGTCTACGATCTGGCGAATTGCTGCTGCTGTCTCCTCGCAGGTCAGGCCCAGCTGATCGCCGAGCTTGCCTACGGCCTCTCGAGCCAAAGCTACGTCTAGTGACATTTCGCCGCCAAGGAATGCCTCGGGGCGTAGTAGTCCCAAGACTAGGTTGGCGTCGGTGACGGTCGGCAGGATGCCGCCTCGGGAGTAGCAGGCCGGCCCTGGAACGGCAGCTGCGCTCTGGGGTCCAACGCGCAGGCTGCCAGTACCGGGATCTAGCCACGCGATGCTTCCACCGCCAGATCCCATCGAAACTAGATCGACCTGGGGGACCCAGTACTTGTACTGGTGGATTACGTTGAAGTCACGGACAGAGAGCGATCCATCAACAATCAGACCAACCTCAAACGAGGTCCCGCCCATGTCGGTGACGATCACGTTATCGAGCTCTAAGCGCTGAGCTAGGTCGGCCGAACCGATCATCCCGCCGACGGGGCCCGAGCCGATCGTCAGGAGTGGCAGCCGCCGTGCGTCAGCGACAGGAATCACTCCACCACCACACTGCAAGATGAGCAAATCGCCAGCAAGTCCGCCGTCCTTGAGCCGACTATCAAGCCCATCGAGATAGAGGCTCGTTGTCTTACCCACGTAGGCGTTGATCACGGTCGCGACAGTCCGCTCGTACTCTCCAACCGTTGGAGAGACTTGGTGTGAGCAGCAGATAAAAGCATTAGGGCAGGCTTCGGTTAGGCGCTCTAGCAGCTCGATCTCGTGCTCGGGATTCCTAAAGGACCAAAGCAGTGCAATCGCAATCGCATCAACGTCAGCAGCAACCACATCGGCAACCACTCTCTCCAGCTCAGCGTCAAATAGATCCACGACGATCGCGCCGAGGCAGTCAACGCGCTCATCGACTTCGAAGATCATCTGTGGTGGCACGAGCGGCTCTGGTTTGTCGGTCTCTAGGATGTTAAATACGGTCTCCGGGGAGAGCCCCTCGCTACGACCCGTGCCACGCATCATCAAGATCGCGTCGCCGTGGCCGCGCGTAGCTATCAGGGCGATCCGCGGACCCTTGCGCTCGACGACAGCGTTCGTGCCGATCGTGGTGCCGTGAGCTAGCTGAACCGTGTCGCCAAGAATCGTGGAGCTATCAACGCCAGCCAGCTCGCTTAGTTTTTCCACACATCTACTGACTCCAAGCGACGGGTCTTCCGGCGTCGTGGCGACCTTTGTCGTGAACAGGCCGCCTTGTTCATCGACGAGGACTCCGTCTGTGAAAGTGCCGCCTGTGTCGATTCCGATGTAGTGCATGCTTAACGAGCCTCCGCGATGTCGCGACGCTTATGCGCCGGTAGTTGATTGCTTGTAGCGCGTGGCCAGCGCGACTATGTGTTGAGCACGTTTAACGAGTGGGCCATCAATCATCTGACCTTCAAATTCGCATACGGCAATACCCTTCGCCAGCGATGCATCATTGGCGGCCAGTAGGCGCGTTGAACGGTCTACCTCTTCTTCTGAAGGAGAAAAGATCTCATGCGACAGCTCCACTTGGCGTGGGTGAACGCAAATGCGGCCCTGATAGCCGAGGTTTCGACCCTGGCGAGCTTCGTGGCGGAAGCGATCGTCATCGCGGATCTCAAGCGTTGCCGTATCAAATGCCGCGATCGAACTCAGGCGAGCTGCTATCGCAACACGCGACCTTGCGTAGAGCACCTCTTCACCATCGGTCGTCCTGTAGCCCAGCAGATCCGTGGTGTAATCCTCGGCACCAAAATAGACGGCGCAAGCACGGGTGCTGTGCGCTGCAATGTCAACAATGTTATGAACGCCGCTGACGCTTTCTATGCCAAGAATGATCTCCATCGGCGGGCGGCTATTCTGGACCTCCAGCGCGCGGAGTCGGCGCTCTATCTCAACTATCTGCCTAGTTGTGCCGAGCTTCGGGATTACAATTCCGGCGATTGGCGCTTTGGCGACCGCCTCTAAATCGTCATCAATCCAAACTGTGCCTGGCGCATTTGTGCGCACGAAGATGCGGGTCGGGCCGCTGGTGCTAGCGAGCTGCTCTGCAGCCTGCACGGCTGTGTCTCTAGCCGATTCTTTCTCGTTGAGCGGCGTACCGTCTTCAAGATCTATAACCCCAACATCAGGGGCAAAGCGGTGAAACTTGAGCAGCATGTCAAGCCGGTTCGCTGGGGCGATCAGGAAGCTGCGATAGAGGGCGCTGTTCAGCATGTCTGTTTCCTAGGAATGTGTTTGAAGCTTTACGCTGCCAAGCACAGGCGGATAAGTAGTTAGTCCTTGAACGCCGGCCAGACTTTTTCAGCGAAGATCTTGAGCTGCCGGCAGGACTCTTCACGTGGAGTCGTACCCTGCCCGAAGTGGCTCCAGACCAGCCACTCAAGCTCTCCGTCCCCATGGCAGCGCTGGAGTTCCGACAGCTGATCCTTGACGTCGTCGGCTGTCCCGATCAGGATTTGGCCGGTCTCGATCATCCGCTGGGTGGCGTCAGCTTCGTCGTTAAATCTCATTGGTAAGTCTGGGTCGTCAGCGTCGGTCCGGTAGAGCTCGGCGAACCCGAACTCATTGAAATAGTTGTGGTACTCATAACCGATAGTGCGAGTCGCAAAATCAAAGGCCTCTTCGTATGTATCTCCAAGACAGATCGTGCGCAGCACAGCGATACGCTCGCCGATAGCGAGATCGTGACCAGCCTTGGCTGCCTCGTCGCGGTAGAGCTCCATCAGCCCCGTCAGAGGCGCGACGCGGCCCTCATGAAAGATCGGGGTCACGCCCTGTTGAGCCGCGGAGATAACCGTCTGGGGCGAAACATTCGCGGGTACGAATAGGCGCGGATAAGGTGTCTGAACTGGCTTTGGCACCACGCCGATCTTGCGGATCACGCCGTCTTCGTCGAGTTCCCCCGGAGCGCCGTAAGCGTTGGTCCAATCCTTTCCGGCCCAGCCTGTGATTCCCTCGTGCGGATATGGCACCTGGTAGTGCTTACCGTTGAACTCAAAGGCGTCTTCGGTCCAAGCCTTAATAACTACCTCGAGATACTCGTTGTAGATCTCGCGA
The DNA here is from genome assembly GCA_947474595.1 of Solirubrobacterales bacterium. Taxonomy (GTDB): domain Bacteria; phylum Actinomycetota; class Thermoleophilia; order Solirubrobacterales; family Solirubrobacteraceae; genus CANJIV01. The sequence continues at coordinate 120,686 of CANJIV010000006.1, read as the reverse complement.
ACCATATCGTCGGCACCCTTGTCGCCAAACGCAATCGCGTCATCTCGCTGGGAGAGCACGGGCACCCAGCGCCGCTGATATCCGCGGGCAAATGCGACCCCGATACGCCCGGGGTACATCTGATCGAAGAGCGCGACGTCTTCGGCTACGCGAATTGGATCATTTGCGGGCAGCACCATCGACATCGGGATGAACATGATGTCCTTAGTGATTGCTGCGAGGTGCGCGTAGAGCAGGAGCGTATTTGGGAGAGCCTCTCCGCCTTCGGTGTGGAAGTGATGCTCGGTGGTTGAGAAGGCATCGAAGCCGAGGCCGTCGGCGAGGACCGCAAGCTCCCTGAGCTCCTCGATCATCATCGTGTAGCGCTCGGCATTGCGCCCGATCGGGCGTAGCCTCGCCCTCTCCTCGGTGGTCGCTGGCACTGTCGGCATAGTGAACAAGCTGACCTTCAAGGCACTCTCCTCCTCTGAGATTTGTACGAGCTGGGGCTTACTGTTCTACAAAACCTTCCGCAGTGGCGGCGTTTAAGTAGTCAACACCCCTCATCTGAGGGGAGCTAGGGGAAGACGAGAGGCCCCACGCACTCAGTCGAGCAAGCCCAGACGCTGTGCCCGTTGAACCGCGGCCGTGCGGTTAGGAACATCGAGTTTGCGGAAGACTGCCCGTGCGTAATCCTGGACGGTATATCTGGAGAGATGCAAGCGATCACCGATCTCTTTATTTGTTGCGCCCGTTGCGATCAAGGCAAGGATCTCACGCTCGCGTTCAGACAGAAGCGTCGTCGGTGCTGTTTCTTGGATGTCAAAAAACTCTTTACCTTGATGTACGGTCTCAATGGCTAGGGCGATATCACTAGCCGATCGATTCTTACCGACGAACCCAAGTGCGCCAGCGGCTCCTGCGGCACTGCGCGAAACACTTCCCGCCCCCGAGATCAAAAGAATGCGTGGAGCCGGGGACAAGCTACCCAGAGACTTCGCGATTTCGGGTCCGAACTCCTCGCCAACAAAAAGGTCCACGAGGGCGACGTGAGGCTCATAGCGGGTGCACATTGCGATCGCCTCAGCCTCAGATTTGGCCGCGAGACAACGCTCTACATTCATCTGCCTGTCCAGCATAAGTCGGAAGCCGAAATGCACGACCTCGTGGTCATCGACGATCAGTATGCGTAGACCGTCGCGCCTTGCTTCACCGTTCATTGGGCGCCACCAAGCGTGTCCTCCAGCGGCCACCGTTGAGCTGCTCGCCTTCAACCGTGGCGCTCAATCCCAGTGCTTCTAATGCGATCAGGCGCAGGCCGAGGCCAGTTCCATGGCTGTGGCCGGTAACGCCGTCGTTGATGATTTCCATCGTGAAGACCTCTGGTGTGAGATCAAACCGGACGGATAGCTCTCTCGGCTTAGCGTGGCCTAGTGCGTTTCGGACCGCCTCTACAAAGACCGCCTGAGAGAGCATCTCTAGGTGCCTTGGCACAGAAGCCGGATCTCCGACCTCGACCTTTACATCTAGGCCTGGATGTAAGGCTGCGATTCGCGCGATCTCCTGCGCTACGGACGTAGCCTCGATCTCTGTGGTCGCTACTAACGGTCGCTCGATGGACGATCTTAGCTCGTTGAGGGCGCCCTCTAGTTCATCGGCACACCGCTCCTGAACCGCCGTTTCAAGGCGATCGCCGCTTAGTGCCAGATAGACGCCGAAGACTCGTTGGATCGCGCTGTCATGAATGGTCCGCGCCCAAGAAATACGCTCCTCAAGTTGCCGCGCGCGCTCTCCTTGCGTGGTTGCCTGACGAGCTACTGCCGCCAAGGCAACCGTCTTGCCAAGCGTCCACAAGAGCGAGCGTTCGCTATCGCGCAATTGCCCAAACTCCGCCGGGCCACTGGTCAAAATTAACCCAACCCACCTGTCGCCAGCGATCATTGGTGTACATACCGGCGCGACAGAGCCCAGGGCATCGAAAAGCTCGCGAGGAAGGCTGTCGCCATCTGCGGCGCCAATCGTCACAACACGATCACGCTGTAGGGCCGTCAAAATCATCGGCGATGACTCGATCTGAATAGAACCTTGAAACCCATCGCCACCGAGCCCAAACGAGCCGGTCATTGTCGCTCGCTGGAGTGCCCGGTCGTAATCGAAAATTGTCGCCCGGGTCATTGCCGTCACGCGACAAACCGCTTCGCAGAGGCGGTTATAGAAGCTTTCAGGTGGCTCATTTCCCTCGACGCTGAGCAAGAGATCGGTGATGACCTCCAACGTCACGACATGTTCGGCCTGCCCGCTCTGGTGCGCCACCCGCTATGCCCCTTATACGCTAGCTCTATAGCCAAACCTCTTGGCCCGTATCCGATTCGACCGACCCCCAAGTGCGGGGTCTTGCGCCCCACTGATCTAGACGCGACAGTCGCTGCGCGGGAGCGTCGCAATTGCAAAGCAAACTACGATCAGCCAACGGTCGTTGACCGCAGCCGACGTCTTGTAGAGGTTAACGACCTTCACTAGGCTACCGCTGCTCCAACAAACAATGACACCATCCAAACAAGCCACTAGCCCGCCGCCTCGCCGCCTCACCCCGGCTGAGTTTCGCGACGTGATCGGACATTTCGCCAGTGGAGTGACGATCGTCACTTCACACGATGGGCAGCGTCCATACGCAACCACAGTAAACGCGGTTGCGTCACTGTCGCTCGATCCACCGATGATCTTGATCTGCATGGACCTGTCGTCTGAGACCGGCCAAGCGATCGCGGCCTGTGGGCGAATGGCAGTAGCGATTCTTGGTGACGACCAAGCTGATATTGCGGCCCATTTCGCGCTCTCTCCAGATGCTTCCGACGACCGTTTTCAAGGCGTTGCCGTTTACGACGGCCCCGACGGTGTGCCGCTACTTACGGATGCTCTAGCCACCTTGGAGTGCGAAGTTATCGAACAGATCGCCGGAGAGACACACCTTGTATTCCTTGCCGAAGTCGAGCATGGTTCAGCCCGAGCCGGCACGCCTCTGGCCTACTATCGAGGACAGTTCGGGCGCCTCGAGCTCGACTATGAGACCAGCGCCTACCGCGAGCTGCGCGCGCGTATCTTAAGCCGGGACATTGTGATTCGTGCGCCCCTCGGCGTGGTCGACCTCGCTCAGCAGATGAGCATCCCGCGGGGATCTGCCTACCACGCGTTAGACAAACTATGCAGCGAAGGACTGGTCTATCGAGACCAGCAGGGTGCTTTCGTCGTTTCGCCACTTGACTGGGAGCAGGTTAAATCAGCGGTACAAGCTCGCTTCATTATCGAGGCTGGAGTCGTTGTTTCGACTGTAGGCAAGTTGTCAGGCGAGCAGCTCGAGGAACTCGGAAGGCTCTGTGAATTGACCCAATCGACCCTTCCAGACGGCGGGCCTATCGCGATGAACAATTGGCGCAAGGCAAACACCGCCTTCCACGAGTACCACATAAATCTCTGTCAAAGCTCGCCTGCTACGGAGGCCTACCGCCAGGTCAACCTGCCAGCGATGATGGCCAGCATCCAAGCTTGGCCCTCAACGGCAACCGACGATGTTGATGCTGGGGACGCCAACTCGCCAAGTAGCCACGCGCCCTTGGCCTACGTACAACACCGCGCGCTCGTCGATGCCTATGAGGCCGACAGCTTAGAGCGAGCGCTGATGGCCCTTGACGCCCATAACACCGTTGCCCTCAACACTTTTGAGCAGTACATCTCCCGCCGCGGCGGGACGATTTAGACCAGCGGTCGCGGCCCTCGGTCCCTGCGCGATCTCAAGCCTCACGCTTGGTCTTTAACCGCACTATCTCGAACCTCGCGCCGCAAAACCTTGCCGTAGGCATTCTTTGGGATCTCGTCCACGAAATAGATCCGCTTTGGCTTCTTAAACGAAGCCGCGCGCTCGCGGCAGAAAGTAATCAGCTCCTCGGCTTCGACGACAGCGTCGGGCACGGTAACGACGGCAGCAGCAACGCTCTGGCCCCAAACCGGATCGGGAAGACCAAATACGACTACCTCGGCGACAGCTGGATGGCTCAGTAGAGTCTCTTCGACCTCACGCGGATAGACATTTGTTCCTCCTGTGATGATCAGGTCGCTGCGGCGATCAAGCAGCGAGAGTCGGCCAGTGCTGTCGATTTGGCCGATGTCGCCGGTGTGTAGCCAGCCATCGGCAAGCGCTTTGGCGGTTGCCTCGGGATCGCGCCAATAGCCGCTCATCACTACGTCACCGCGTACGCAGATCTCGCCTTCCTCGCCGACACCTGCGACCTGGCCATCCCCACCAATAATCCGCACCTCTACGCCAAGACGGGGGGTGCCAGCCGACGCAAGTGCGGCGCTGTCGGCGGGATTATGGTCTTCGGCTGCTAGCCGACTGATAGTCATCGGAGCCTCGCCCATCCCATAGAGCTGAACGAAAATTGGACCGAACCTAGCGAGCATGTTGCGCGACAACTCAAGGTTAATTGGACCGCCGCCGTAGACCACCCGGCGCAGAGAAGTTGTGTCTGAAGGCTCGCCGCTTAGGAGCATCGAAATCATCGTTGGAGCGAGGAAGGCTATGACCGTAACGCGCTCCCGCGCGATCAGAGCGAGAACGTCGTCAGGATCAAAGCTATGACGGTGGTAAATCAACTGCTGGGAACCAGATGCCACAGCGGCAAAGAGATAAAGGCCGCTCCCGTGTGAAAGCGGGGCGGCATGTAAGACGATGTCGTCGCAGCGAAAGTCACACATCTCTGCAATTGCTCCAATAGTCATGATTAGGAGGTTGCGATGCGATAGCTGAGCGCCTTTGGGCCTTCCGGTTGTCCCTGAGGTGTAAAAGAGCCAAGCGAGTTGATCGGGCTTGGCTTGAGCATCCTCCGCTCCGGGCATGCCGGCTTCGGTGACCTCCTCAAAAGAGGTCCCTATCTCCCCGTCGCCGACGCGAATAGCCCAACAACTCGATGCCTCTCGCAACGCTTGCCCGACTTCATCGGACTTCTCCTGGCTAAAAACCAGCGCCGCGGCTTCGGCATTTTCGATGATGTAGGCGAGCTCGTTGCCAGCTAGCTTTGCGTTGATCGGTACGACGACTAGCCCGGCCTTAAGACAGCCGAAAAGTGCGATCACGGCATAGTGGCTATTGCCCATAAAAAGCGCCACACGATCGCCACCAGAGAGTCCGCCTGCCAGCAGCCCCGATCCGAAGCGAGCGGCCGCGTCGTTGAGTTCTTTATAACTCAACCGCTCTTCGTCATAGCGAATCGCCGGCAACGAGCCGTACGTCTGCGCCGATTGCGTTAGGAGCGAGCCAATATTCACTGCAAGCTCACCTAATCGCCCCGCTCGCCTCTAGTCGCTCGATCTCTGCGGGTGTGAGATTTAAGGTCTTTTGGAGAACCTCGTGAGTGTGCTCTCCGACCAGTGGAGCACTTCGGGTGATTGCCGGGGGGGTAGCGCTCATGATCCATGGCAAAGTTGCCAGTGTGCCGGGACCTGTGATCTGGTGATCGACGACCGCGAAGACGCCCCTACCTCGCAGATGAGGATCTTCTTGGAGCTCGGCTAGCTCTAATACCGGCGCCGTAGCAACACTCACTGCTCGCAGGCGACCGACGAGCTCGTCTCTGTCAAAGCTCGCGGTTCTGGCTGCGATCGCTGTATCAAGGGCATCGCGGTTAGCCCGCCGGCCGCGTTCGTGGGTGAACCGTGGGTCACCTTCGACCGGTTCGCCGAGAACCGTCGCCACGCGCTCCCACTCTGCGTCGTCAGCGATGGCAAGAGCGAGCCAGCGATCATCTCCAGAGCAAGGAAATATCCCGTGCGGGCAGTACTGAGGATGGTCCGTGCCCCGTCCGCTTGGATCATCGCCTGTCAGCTGTAAGTACATCGCGGCCTCGGCCACCACGCCGACCATAGCTTCAGTTTGGGAGAGATCGATATCGCGGCCTTCGCCCGTCCGTGCGCGCCCAATCAGAGCGCCCAGAATGGCCCCCGCGGCGTGAATCCCGGCGTTGGGATCGCCAAGTGCAAAGGTCATCATGCCGATCGCTCGCTCGTCGTCGTAGCCAACAAGGCTTTCTATCCCTGAAAGAGCGCTCATTATTGGCGCGTAGCCGCGTATGTCGCGTAGCGGGCCAGTACTTCCAGCTGCTGTCATCGACAGCATGATGAGTCCGGGATGGCCTTCGCTGAGGCGCTCGTAGGAGAGGCCGACACGCTCAAGAACCCCCGCAGTAAAGTTATTTAGTACCACGTCGCTCTCGGCAATAAGCTCCCTAAGTAAGCGCGCGCCATCGGGGTCTTTAATATTTAAAGTGACGCTGAGTTTGTTGCGGTTATTTTGGTGAAAGTAGGGAGAGATCTCTTCAACCGGGCCAGGCACAGGCTTGCCGTCCTTGAGTGGGCGGCCCCTGAGCCGAGCATTATCGAGACGGTCTCGATGTTCGATCTTGATCACCTCGGCTCCTAAATCGGCCAAAATTGCTGTTGCATAGGGCCCTGACCAGACCCAACTCAGATCGATAACTCGCACGCCGGACAAGGGGCCCGCGCCTCTGCCGGCGCCTTGGGTAGGGCGCGCACTGGGGTCAGGGGGCGTTTGCTTTGGTTGGTCGAATTTGGCCTGGGTTATCTGCACACCCTGCTCAGATGCTTGGCGTAGAACTCGCGGCCCACTGCCACGCAATGCGAATAAGGGAGATGTCGGCATGCTGACTTGGTGACCGCCTACTTGGTAGTCACCGGCGAAGAGGTTGCGCTCTAAAAACTGCGGGTGCTCGAGCACCTCAGCAATCGACAGTACGGGCGCAATGGCGACCTTTGCCTCCTCGCCTAGGGCCACGAGCTCCGCCACCGTGCGTTCTAGCAGCAGTGGCTGGAGAAGGCTGTCGACCTCAGTGGTGAAACTTCTTGCGATCTCACGGGGATCCTCGAATCGGGGATCGCTTGCCCAGCCGGGAGAGCCAAGTCCCCCAAGCAAGCTCTCCCAATCTTGCTTGGAGCGCCCGATCAGTACAACGGCCCCGTCTTTGCAGGGAAATATGCCATACGGATATGTCCCCCCAGAGCCAGAAGCCTTGCGGCCGCAGCGGTGCCAAGCGTGACCAAAAGCAGAGTAGAAACTTGAGTTAGCAGCAACGTAGCTAGCGATTACATCAGCGGCTGAAATGTCGATGACCTGACCTTTGGCGCCGTTAATTCGCGCGTAGTAGGCCGCCATCGCAGCGCTGGCGGCGTGGATTCCCGCCTGATAGTCAGCTACATCGAAGGGAGGGCTCAGCGGCGCACGCTCTGGTAGCCCGACGGCCCAAGTTGCGCCACCAAGCGCCGCTGCCGTCAACGCGCAGCCGGGTGCCTGCGCATATGGCCCACTGTCTCCGAAGGGCGTAACCGAGAGTGCTACGAGGTCCGGATGCCGCGCGCCAATCGTCGACCAATCAAGGCCCATCGCTTCGCGTTGGTCGCGCCCCAAGTTCGTTATGAAGATCTCTGCTTCGGCGAGCAACGCTTCAAGAGCCAATGCGCTTTGTGGGTCACCTGGATCAAACGTAAAGCTGCGCTTTTCGAAGTTGAGAGCGTGGAAAAGTCCGCTGGACTCAGGATCTGGCAGCCCGTCGAGGAACGGCCCGTTACGTCGTGCGCAGTCTCCCGCGAGATTCTCGATCTTGATCACATCGGCGCCAAGCTCCGCGAGCACACGGGCCGCGTACGGCGCGGAAATATGCTCTCCAAATTCAAGAACCCGAACACCGCTCAGTGGGCCGGGCCCTAGCACAGAGATGTCAGGCTCGACCGAGGGCAACCGCAAACTCAAGTGTAGATGCCGCCGTTAACACTCACGACCCAGCCGGTGATGTAGCCGGCATCTGGAGAGATCAAGAAACGCACCGTATGAGCAACATCAGCAGGCTGCCCGATACGACCAACTGGCGTGTCGGAGTAGCGCTCTAAGGCCTCGGCGGAGATGTCTCCAAGGAACGGCGTTTCGATAGCACCGGGCGCGACACAGTTGATCGTGATTCCCCAAGGGCCGATCTCCTTACAGAGCGCCTTGGAAAATCCGATCACCGCAGCCTTGGCGGCCGCGTAGTGAGAGTGAGACGGCGAGCCACTAAAGGCGCCGACGGAGGAGAAGCAGACAATGCGGCCAAAGCCCTTGTCGCGCATGAATGGGATGACGGCTTGGGTGCAGTTAAACGTGCCCTTGACATGAACATCAAACATCCGATCCCAATCGGCCTCTTCTAGCTCAAGGAAACTCTTGAACTGTCCGTAGCCAGCACCGTTGATGAGAACGTCGACTCCACCAAAACGATCTGCTACCTCACTTACGACGGTCTGCACTCGTTGGCGATCTGCAACGTCCATCGCCCAGCCCTCGGCAATACCACCCTCATCCTTGATTAGCTGTGCCGTGGCTTGGGCGGCTTCGGCATTTAGATCGCAGATCGCGACGGGTCCGTCGGCGGCCAGCTGGCGCGCGATTTCTTTGTTTATTCCGCTTCCAGCGCCGGTGATGATTGAGATCGATTGAGATCCCATAGTGGAACCCTTCCTTTGGTTAGTTATCGGTTGGTCGCTTGGACTGCCTAGGCTTGGTAGGGGAGTTGTCTGTCGGTCGTTAGATCCCACATGACAGTCTTGGTCTGTGTGTATAGATCAAGTGCCTCAAAGCCGTTCTCTCTGCCGTATCCACTGCGCTTAAATCCACCGTAGGGAGCAGTCCAGTGAACCGAGCGGTAGGTGTTGACCCAGATCGTTCCTGCGTCTAGCTCACGAGCAGCGTGGTGAATAGCCGACGCACTATCGCCCCAAATCTGCGCCGTCAAGCCGACGTCCAGAGCGTTTGCTCGCACAATCGCTTCGTCGAGATCTTCATATCGCATCAGCCCCAACACAGGACCAAAGAGCTCGTCTTGAACGAGTGTGTTGTCGTCCTGGAGATCGACCGCGACCGTAGGCTGATAAAAGGCTCCTGCCTCCAGAGGGCCACCAGCACGTTCTCCGCCAGCGATTATCTGTGCGCCTTGGCTGACGCCCCGAGCAACCATCTCGGCAACGCGGTCGCGGTGGGCCTGCGTTACGAGGCTGCCCATCTGCGAGCTTGGATCAGACGGCAGTCCGACCTTGATTGCTTGGGCAGCCTTGGCCAGCCGATCAGCAAGCTCGTCATAGCGATCAGCGTGAACGTAAACACGCGACCCCGAGGCGCAGCTCTGGCCTGCCTTAACGAAGTTTGAATGCAGGATCGACGGAACAAATAGATCCGCATCCACATCAGGCAAAACGATTACTGCATTCTTGCCGCCCAGCTCGAACCCCAATGCCTTAAGCGAGGAGGCCGAACTCATTGTGATTCGCTCCGCAGTAGTGGCGCTCCCAGTAAAAACGAGGCGTCCGATACCGGGGTGCTCGGCCAGTGCGGTGCCCGTAACGCTACCGCGCCCCGTGACCACGTTGACAACCCCCGCCGGGATGCCGGCTTCCAGAGCAAGCTCGCCCATCCGAATTGAAGACGCTGGTGCGACTTCGGGCGCTTTTAGAATCACACAGTTGCCAGCGGCCAGAGCGGGTGCGCCCTTCCACGCGCACTGAGTCACATTCGCGTTGTAAGAGTTGATTCCGGCGACAACACCAAAGGGCTCGCGAACCGTGTAACCCACTCGTCCTAGCGCGGCAGGCAAACTGCGGCCTTCGATCTTATCCGCCATCCCCGCGTAGTAACCCAACCAGTTGACAGCTGCGGCCACATCTCCTAGCGCCTCGGTGCGCAGATTTCCCGTATCCCGCGAGTCAAGCTCTGCAAGCTCCGGGCCATGTTGTTCAACCAGATCTGCCCAACGACGGATTAGCCGGCCCCGCTGAGTGCCATCAAGTGGCCGCCACTGCTCGCGAAAGGCGACCGTAGCGGCTTCAACGATTGAATCGATGTCGTCTGCAGAGCACTCCGCGGCCTCCGCCCAAACGTCTCCGGTGGCGGGCTCGGTCAGTGGCATCCATACCGCAACCGCCGAATCCGGAATCTCGGCTGCCGAAACGACTCCAAATCGCCGCACTTGCATCTCCTAGTCCAAAGGTTTTCGTTTCAGGTGACGAGATCCGTCTCGCGAAGCCTAACCACGTAGAGCGCAATCATCGCTATGCACCTAGGGAGAAAGCCCAGGCACAACGCCAACACCCCTCATCTGCGGGTAACAGGGCGCTACTTCTAGTGGGGTTAGGACTGTTCCCCTGCGAACTTCTCTAACTCAAATACCCCTAGAGCGGGAGCGACGGGACTCGAACCCGCGACCTCCGGCGTGACAGGCCGGCGCTCTAACCAACTGAGCTACGCCCCCAGGCGAGATCGAAGTATGCCATTCCAGCGCCACTGGCAACTCCTAGCCGCCACGGCAGACAACCCCTTCGATACCCTCAGGGCGGATGTCTCTCGAAACTCCGCGTCCGATCTCGCACAATCCGATCAAGCGGCTCGGCGGAGAGGCCCTACACCAACGACGGATCGGGAGCTTCCCTCCGGGACCCGTCAGCTACAGCGCATCTCGCACGATGGCGATGGTCCGCGACCCGCTCTCGGTCTTGCTGCCGGCCTACAGGAAGTACGGACCGGTCTTCACGATTCGCGTGCTCAACATCCGCCACGTCTTCATGATTGGCCCGCAGGCCAACCACTTCCTGCTGGTCTCCGACGCCGACCGCTTCCGTTGGCGTGATGGCAGTATGTCCGACCTAATCCCCCTTCTCGGCGATGGCATGCTGACCATCGACGGCCCCTACCATCGCCGCGCCAGGCAGATCATGCTGCCGATGTTCCACCGCGACCGAGTCAGCGCAACCGTGGAAACTATGGTGGAGGAGACCTTGGGCGCGCTGGCCACCTTAGAGATCGGTCAGGAGTTTGATCTTGAGCGGTGGACTCGCGACCTTGCCCTGCGAATCGCGATGCGCGCGCTCTTCGGTTTTGATCCAGACCAGACCAAGCGTGAGGTCGATATTGGGCGGGAGTTCGAACGCGCACTGCACTTCTACTCCGTCGACTACCTCGTCCAAGTCGGCCGCGGGCCGGGGACTCCATTCGGCCGGATGCTCGCCGCGCGCAAGCGGATCGATCGCGTGCTTTACGCCGAGATTGCTCGGCGGCGATCGCAGGCCAGTGGTGGTGACGACGTCCTCTCCTTGCTGATGGAAGCTCGTGACGAGCAGGACGGCACGCCACTCAGCGACCGCGAGATCCGCGACCAAGTGATGACCCTGCTCTTTGCCGGCCACGACACCACAACCTCCACGATCAGCTTCCTCTTTACCCAGCTCGCCCGCCACCCCCACGAGCTAGCGCGGCTTCAGGATGAGCAGGACCGTCTCTTCGGCGGCTCTCAGCCGACTCCATCCCAACTCGCCACCGCCGACCTTGCGCTCCTAGACCAAGCGATTGACGAGACCCTTCGGATGTACCCAGCGGCTTGGATCGGGCCGCGCAGGTGTGTCGATGGCTTCGACATGGCAGGAGTGCACGTGCCGACCGGGGCTCCGGTCAGCTACTCCTCGTGGGCTAGCCACATGCTGCCTGACGTCTTCCCCGAGCCAGAGGCATTTGTGCCCGACCGCTTCTCGCCACAGAACAAAGCCAAGATTCCCAAAGGCGCCTACGTGCCATTCGGCGGCGGCTCTCGGACCTGCCTTGGGATGCGTTTTGGCCAGATGGAGATCCGCGTAGTCGCGACGCTTATCCTGGCTCAGATGAGGCTTGAGCTACTGCCGGAGTGGAAGCTTGTTGTCCGCATGACACCGACCCTGGGTCCGCGCGGCGGGCTGCCGATGGTGGTGCGCGAGCGGACTCTCCCCGCTAGCGTACGTTTTTTGGGGGGGTCTGCGTAGTTGTCCTGAGATATTCAGGGCTTGGTAGCTCACCCCCCCGCGCCCCCCTTCAGTAGCGAAGTTCTAGCCTCGGCTAAGAGCCGAACCTCGCCTTAAGAAACGCCAGCACCGCGGCCCTTGGCAGAACGTCAGTTGTGACCGTTGTATGCCCTAACCCCTCAAACGTCGAGTAGGTAAGGCGATCGCCGAGTGCGGCCAGCTCGTCCTTGAGTGCCTTTGTATAAAACTCATAGACCGTGGCGTCGTCCATACCTTGCAGGATCAGGATCGGAACGGCAATCTTTAAGTTCGGGTTCATCTTCTTAATGACCGCATCGATTGTTGGGGTCTCGATCCCGGCCTTAAGAATCTGGTTGGGGGCGTACTTGCCAAATAGATCCGCTGACCCGAGCTCTGCTGCGCAGACCTTTTCTAGCTCTCCCAGCTGCGCCGCGATCTCCGGCTGGACCAAGGTCTTGGGATCAACCCCAGCCTCACGGGCGGCGCTATTGAGGATCATCACGACCAGCCCGCTGAGCGCCTTGAAAGGGTCGCCAAGGTTTGCGATCAGCAACCGCTGTTCGAGGATATGGTTGGCGGGGGCGTAGACAAAGACACCTTTGAGCTTGAGTCCTGGTGCAAGTTTCTTCGCGTCAGCTGCTGCGAAAAGCGCAGCTTGGCCGCCCTGCGAGTGACCACCGAATACGACTTTCTTGCCTAATGTTGGAAACAGGCGGCGGGCCGCGGGGATGATGTCTAATCCGCCACGAGCCGCTGAATGGCCGATCAGATAGCGATGCGGCCCGGGCGTTCCAAGGCCTATGAAGTCGCTGCGAAGAACAGCGTAACCCTTCTTTAGCCAGGCATCGTAAGTAGCGGTGGCGTAGTTGATATAGCCATCAGCGGGACCACCGGATACCGTGCGCGAGGGGGCGCAAACATCTGCTACTCCAACCGTACCGTGGTACCAGCTGATGATTGGCCAACCGCCGGCCGGGGCCTTCCCCTTGGGAATATCAACCGTTCCTGAGACTGCCACTGGATCACCGTTTAGGTCGCGGGATCTGTAGAGGACGAGCGCCGTTTTAGAGGCCGATCGGAGCGCAACACGGCCCGCGGCTGAGTACTTAATGGCCCTCATCCAGATGACCGACCCTGGAGTGCCTTTCAAAAGGCTCTTCGGTGGTGTGTAAAAAGCTGCCCCGGCTGGGCCCATAGCTACGCCGGGCTGAGCTATCCCAGCGTGTGCAGAGCCCGCAAAAAACAGTGCCCCACAGATGATGGTCGCGGTCGATGCAACTACAAGGCGGCGGTAAGTAGTGGCCATTATCAAGACTCCCTCTCCCTCAAAAAGTGGTCAGCATAATCAGCTAGCGACACAACATAGCCAAGAGCCAGAGATATTGCGCTGGTGGTGCTTTGTGCGTGCGCTGTCATCATAAACGGTCAGTGGAACAAGGGCTCCCTAACCAACACCGCAGTCGCGGACTCGACGGTCTCCGCGGTCTCGCGGCGCTCTCGGTCTTCTTCTTCCACGTCTGGCTCTACAACCGCTCTGCGGGCTCTCGGATTGACGGCTGGGATTGGGCAGCAGCGCAACTCAGCGACGGTCTGATCTGCTTCTTTGTGCTCTCTGGATTCCTCCTCTACCGGCCGTTCGTGAGAGCGGCAAGCGCCCAGCATGGCCCAGTCGCGACGGGTGCCTACTTTCTACGCCGGGCAGCGCGCATCCTGCCGGCCTACTACGTAGCTCTACTCGGGACGTTAGCGCTACTGACCTGGGCTAAGAGCACGCCTGGAGTGCGGTTGCCAGATGCACAACTGTTGCCGCTCTTCGTGGTATTCGGGCAGAACTACGACCCCGACACGATCCTTACGCTCAACCCTGTCACTTGGACGCTATGTCTTGAAATGGCCTTCTACATCGTGCTTCCGCTGATCGGCCTCTACGCGATGCGGATTGCGCGCGGGCGAATGTGGCCACAGGTTGCGCTACTGCTGTTCTTTATCGCCGCTGGCATGGGTTGGAACGCATTGACTGAGGCCAACGGCTGGAGCCAAATCGCCTCCAAGTCGCTGATCGCCTACATGCCCTACTTCGCCTTCGGAATGCTCGCTGCCTTGTGGGCCGAACGGCGGCGCGCTCGATCTGGGGAGAGTCCGCTATCGCAGCTTGTTACTTGGTTGACGGTGGCCGCAGGTATTGCGATCGTCATTGGCAACGGCTACTGGCACACAACGATCACGATGAACAACGAACTTGGAGCGGTCGTGCGAGATATGCCTGGCGGAGTTGGCTTCGCACTCATTACAGCGGCCGCCGCCGCGGGAGCTGGGCCAGCGCTGGGATGGCTGCGGGCCGCGCCGCTGCGCAATCTAGGCGTCGTCTCCTACGGCTTCTACCTCTGGCATGTACCTATCCTGCTCGCAATCCGCCACAGCGGGATCGCCCCGCGTGGGTGGTCGCTGATGGTGATCGGCTTTCCGCTCTGTGTCGCCGCCGGGATGGCGAGTTGGTTTATCGTCGAGAAGCCGCTGATTGGGATGGCCCACGGGCGACTAGTGAAACTTGCAGGCAAACAACCGGCCCCCGCCAATTCATGATTGGCGTTCGATGACACCTCGCGCCCGAGCCTTCTTAATAGCGAGTGTCTTGGTACTCGCCGCAGTTGCGATCTTGGGATGGTCCAAGCTCCACGCAGGCCCAGCGCTGGCCTCCAAGGCGTCGGCACCGACCTTGGCCGCCTCTCCGCCAAACCTTCGCAAGGCGCGCGCTGAAACCCCTGCGCTGTTTCGTAAAGCCCTCGACCTTGGCGCGACGATCAGCGTGACCGCCGACAAGGCCAGCTTCACTGTGCTCTGGTCGCCCGCCGATCCAAAGGCAACGATCGTCTTCCTACACGGTCACAAGAGCACCGCGTTCACCGATTTCAGCCGCTGGCAGAGCTACGCTGAGCAGCGTGGATACGCCGTGCTGGGGATCCAATGGCGGCTCGGCTCGGCCCCTGATGCCGAGTACTCACCCGCTCAGATCTACGCGATCGCCAAGTCGGCCCTTGAGCGCCGCGAGGTTAAGCAGGGAGGCGCGATTTTGCAGGGCTTTTCTAGCTCTGCCGTACGTTCCTATCCGATCGTCGCACTCGATCGCCGCAGTAAGAAGTACTTCGGCCTAGCGATCGCCAATGCCGGAGCCATCCTGCCCGGCCTGCCAGCCAACCAGCTACTGCTCGATGGTGCCTACGGTGCGCGGCCGCTGGCGGGATCGCGCTGGGTTCTCTACTGCGGAACCCTCGATCCCAACGTTGACTACGCCGGCTGTGCTCAGATCCAACTAACGGCCGTGAAAATCAAGCGGCTGGGCGCAACGGTTGTGAAAATCATCAGGGACCGTTCCGGCAAACACGGCGACTTCATCAAGAAGCCAGCGTTGGTCAATGCTGCCCTTGATGCCTATAAGACGCCTCGCTAGCCGCGCGCCTTCAGCACTCCTATGACCGGCGCGCTCAGCGAGTAGTCGGCTGCTCCTCGCCTCCACGTTCATCTAGGCGAGCAGCGATAGCCTGGGTAGCCGAATCGCTCTCCATGCGGGCGTCGAGCAGCGGGTTCAGCACGCCCCGAAGAACCGAAACGGCCCCCCAACGTCGCGGCAAGATGATGCGTGGTTTACGTCGCTCTATCCCTAAGACGATCGCCTCGCCAGCCTTCTTGGGATCCAAGCGCTTGCGCAAGAACTTGGGGATCGTGGCCGCCATCTCCTCCATCAGCGGGTCGTGGTCGAGTGCTTGGCGCAGCAGCTCAGTGTCAATCAGGCCAAAGTAGGCGACGCTGGCGCTGGCTCCATGTTGGGCGAGCTCAACGCGCAGCGCTCGGCCGAGCTGCTCTACCGCTGCCTTGCTCATCGCATATGGAACCGTGCCGACGCCGTTCATGAACGCATAGATCGACGAGATAACCACGACATGCCCGCGGTTAGCGACGATCTCGGGTAGCGCAACGTCAACGGTGCGATAGACACCCATTAAGTTGACATCAAGAACTCGTTCACAGCTCTCCGACGACATGGCTCGCAGCGTCGCCGCCCGAGAGACGATCCCCGCATTGGCGACCACAACGTCTAGGCCGCCGAAGCGCTCGACCGTGGCGGCGACCACGCGTTCCATCGCCCACCGGTCGGTGACGTCAGCGCCGAACCCAACCGCTCGGGTGTCATGGATCGCTGAGGCGCTGCGCTGAGCCTCATCGCCGTCGAGATCTACGATCGCGACTTGAGCCCCTCTGGCAACAAGCGCGCGGGCTGTGGCAAAGCCGATCCCCCGGCGCCCGCCGGTGACTAGCGCCACCTTTGCATTTAAGTCATACCTTGTCACTGGCTCAAAGCCTCTCAGATCGGGCCGTCGATCACGGGCCATAGAGGCAGCTGGCTGCCGGGTAAGACCACCTGCATTGTTCTGTCGTCTCTCCGAATGGGCGGTATCGGATTCGAACCGATGACCCCCTGCGTGTAAAGCAGGTGCTCTAACCAGCTGAGCTAACCGCCCACAGGGATGATCGCACGGTCGAGCCGACCGACGACTGCTCCGCGCGCGCAGCGCCAAAGATTGGTTGGGGCTGTGGCGAGTGTTTTGGCTAAAGGCTTGGCGGTTGAACTAGCCGGTGATGCCGCCCGGGCTCGGCTTCAGCGTGCCAATCACGCCGATCCTAAAACCGAACCACGGATAGTGGTTGCGCAGGTTGACATCCTCGATGTCGAGGCCCACAGCTGAGAGCCATAGCTGAATGGCGTCATTCTGGCCAAGGGGCGAACTTGCGATGCCACCGTGCAGCCTGCGGTAAGTCAGCGCCTTGTCTTGACCAAAAGGCGGTGCAGTAATCGTGTCGGTCCATTCGACGACGTTTCCGCCTTGATCGAGTGTCCCCCACGGCGAACGTGTTAGCGCTTGGCCGACTGTGCTGACGCTTCCTTGGAAGAACTTGTTTAGCTCAGTCGGATTTCCCGGAAACGGATAGGTAGAGCAGGCCGCTGTGGTGACCTGCGACGGGCACCAGTGTGGCGATGGTAGGCCTGGCGCAGTGTAGGTTGAGAGCGGCTGCGCCGATGAGTTCGTGACCGACCCGGTGCCAGAGTTGAGTACCGATGGGGTCGGTGCTGTGGCTGTTCCGTCGCCGAACACGCCGGCGTTAGTTGGGTACTTCCAATACGAACCTGTGCTGGCGCCGCTGGGGTCGAAGTAGGCCGCCTTGATCCATTCGTTTTGGCTTGGTACTACGAAGCCCTTGGAACTCTTGCGTCCGCTGCCGCCTTTCGGTCGCGTGGCGCCGAGGTCATACATTCCGGTCTCAGTCCTCGCTGATAGGCGCACGCGGTAGGTGGTGATCTTGCGCCCGTTGGCGTAACTCGTGGTCTTTCCCAGCAGCGTTCCGTTCTGCAGCGAGTTTACGAAGCGAGCGGCGCGGCCAAAGGTGGCGAATCCGTAGGGCTTATTCGCCCACTGCGGATAGGCGACGCTGTAGCGCGTGCCACGTGGCGCGTTCTGATCGAAGTTGACTGAACCGAAGCGTGGCCAAGCCGTTCCGCTCTCCTGCGGGCTGTAGAGCCGCGGTGGGTTTGTGAGGCCATAGTTGGCGGTGTTCAAAAACGCCACCCACTGAGCAACCGTGATCTCGAGCTCGCCGATCGCATAGCTGCTGCTGACGCCGCCGACGGTCATGCAGCCGCCGAATGGCGATGTTTCGGTAACGCCCGCACACGAGGGGTAGGCCGCGTCGGTGAAGGGGACGATGCCGACGGAGTTATTGCCGGGGGAACCCACTGAAACGGTTCGTATCGACACGATCTTTCCATACTGCTGGGCGCTCGCCGAGGCAGGTAGGGAAGCTACGAGCACGATCAGGATTGGCAGCAGCATCATTTTTTTCATTGTGGAAACGCTACCTGCTGCCAGCATTGACAGTGTTAACACGGTGTAAAGGCGACCGTGCCCGCTAGGGGGTCATCTGGCAAACGTTACAAGGGTCGGATAATGTCTAGGCGAACCCTTAGCGAAGATGGAGATCCGTAGATGACCCCCGCCCTGTATGCCCTTGGCCGCTTCTGCACGCGCCATCGCTTCCTCGTCGTACTCGCGTGGATCATCATCGCCGCCGGGCTCGTCATCGGCTCGTCTGCGGCTGGTCACGACACCTCCAACAACCTCACGCTAAACGGGACCGGCAGCCAAAATGCCACCAACCTGCTCAACGCCCGCTGGCCAGCGGCTGCCAACGGCTCAAACCCAATCGTGCTCGCTGCTCCAAGCGGCGCCCTCATCACCAACTCCAAGTACGCCGACGCAATCGCCCAGACGGCCAAGAACTACCAGAACGATCCCGGAGTTATTCAAGGCTCTGTAGTTAGCCCGCTCGGCGACACCGCTCAGTCTAAGCAGCTGATTAGCAAGGACGGCCAGACCGGAATAATCAGTATCGCGATTAAGCAGTCACCAGCAGACCTGACGGCAGCCGAAGGAGACCACTACGTCAAGCTCTCGGCGCCAGCGACTAAGGCGGGACTGACGGTAGGAGTCGGCGGCTATATCGGCACTGCCGTATCCAACCCCAACGTTGATCTAAGTGTGATCGTCGGCATCGGGGCGTCGATCGTGATCTTGCTATTTACCTTCGGCACCTTCCTTGCGATGGGCCTGCCGATGGTGACGGCTCTGTTTGGACTCGCCGCTGGAATCTCAGCCGTCTACCTGCTCGGGCAGCTCGTCGCTGTTCCAACTATCGGCCCGACCCTGGCGGTGATGATCGGCCTCGGCGTTGTGATCGACTACTCGCTCTTCATGGTCAGCCGCCACAGACAGCAGGTAGGGGCTGGTCTTAGCTACCACGAAGCCGCGGCGCGCGCTACTGCGACAGCCGGTGGAGCCGTCGTCTTTGCCGGCTCGACCGTCATTCTCGCCCTGCTCTGCCTCGCAGTCGTTAAGGTGCCGATCCTCTCGGCGATGGGCTACTCGAGCGCGCTCGCGGTACTCGTCGCGATGCTCGCAGCGCTCACGTTGATGCCAGCGCTGCTGGCGATTGCTGGCAAAGGTCTAGACCGCTTTGCACTGCCGTTCTTCTCGGTGAAAAAGGCCGAGAAGGTATCCGAGACTTCGGCTTGGGCGAGATGGACGGGGATGATCATTCGTTTTCGCATTCCATCCCTGATTCTCTCCGTGATCGTGCTGGGACTGCTCACCTACCCCGTCCACCAGCTCTACCTCGGCCAGCAGGACAACGGTTCGTTCCCAACCGACACCCAGACGCGCATCGCCTATGACCTACTCGAAGACGGATATGGCCCGGGCGCCAACGCCAGCTTCTTGATCGCCATCGCGATCAACTCAAGCGACCAGACAGCCGTTAAAACTCAACTCGGCAATCTCACGACGGCGCTTAACGCGGCTCCCGGCGTCGCTTCGGCCTCGCCAGCTTCGGCTAACTCTGCTGGGACGGCTGCGACGATCGCCCTAACGCCAAAGACCGGGCCATCTTCTCAGGAGACCTCCAGCCTCGTGACCGAGCTGAGGACCACAACGATCCCAGCCGCCACGAAAGGAACCTCGCTGAAGGCATACGTAGGCGGAACGACTGCTAGCTACGTCGACCTTGCGACCCTTATCGGCGATCGACTGATCCTAACGATCGGCGTCGTCGTGCTGCTCGGCTTCCTCCTGATGACGATGGCATTTCGCGCGCTGGGCCTGGCGCTGATCTCCTCGATTATGAATTTGGTCACCGTGGCCGCTGCGTTCGGGGTGACAACCGCGGTCTTCGAGGTAGGCCGAGGCACGTCGCTGATCGGCCTCGACGGCCAGATCCCTGTCGTCAGTTACGTCCCGCTGATGATGTTCGCGGTGCTGTTCGGGCTATCGATGGATTACAACGTCTTCCTAATGAGCGTGATGCGAGAGAAGTGGCTTGAGAAGGGCAACTCGCAGAAAGCGATCATCGAAGGAATGGCGTCGACCGGCAAGGTCGTAAGTGCCGCCGCGCTGATCATGATCGCGGTCTTCCTTGCGTTCGTGATCAACGGCAACCCGATCGTCAAGCAGTTCGGCGTTGGTACGGCGGTCGCGATCACCATCTATGCGACGGTCGTGCGCTGCGTGCTGCTGCCGGCCTTGATGAGCCTGTTTGGAAAGGCCTGCTGGTATATGCCTGCCTGGCTTGACCGGATCATTCCGAAGCTGTCAATCGAAGGCGACAAATACTTCGATGATCTAGCTGCCAAGGCAGCGGCGGCCAAGTAGCTCCCAAGAGGCCGCTTGGAGCACTCCGGGCGCAGTCTATATGCGCTATTTGGGTGATTTAACCCCCCGATGAGACCCTTTATTCGGTCCGCCCTAGCCCATTCCGTAGTTGGCTTGTGTTAGGGTCTCGTTTGCAAGATTAATGCCAAATCTGCTCGATTCCCTCGCAGGGGCCGAGCAGAACGGGGGACCCATGAGTTCCTAGCAGGTTCTAGGAACTAGGGGGCGAATCCGAGTGTAGTCGCTTGGTAGCGCGGCCTTTTCAGCGCGAGCCCGACAGCTAACCCCGTAGGCACGAAGAAAAGGAAGTTATTACCGCGTGCACCGTCATATTGCGCTTCGGCGCTTGATAACCAAGATCATCTTCGCCGGGTCCTTGACTGCGGCTGTACTCGCGTCGTCGGCCTCTGTGGCTGGCGCGGCGACTAAGAAGACGAGCGGCTCAACTACACCACCTGCGAAGGTTGCTCCTGAGACGGGGGGCACCATGG
This sequence comes from Solirubrobacterales bacterium, assembly GCA_947474595.1. Taxonomy (GTDB): domain Bacteria; phylum Actinomycetota; class Thermoleophilia; order Solirubrobacterales; family Solirubrobacteraceae; genus CANJIV01. Next base: position 100,084 of record CANJIV010000006.1, on the reverse strand, counting down.
TCTACGATCCGCCAGTTATTGAGGCGCTCGCTTGTCGCTTGGGTTGCTCTGCATCATCGTCTACTACCACCCAGGCAACTGGATCTGTGTTAGTTCGCGAGACGGGCCGGATCGCGATCAAGGGCCTCAAGGTCTCTGACACAACCTTCGTGGTCTTCCTCGGTGGCAAGGGCAGCCGCGACGACGTGACGGTACCGCCCTACAAGGTTGGCAAGGCAAACCTCGCAGTCACCGTGCCGACCACGGCAATCAGCGGCAAGATCGCCTTGATCGACGTCGACGGTCAGATCTCTAAGGCCAGCTTGCAAACTCTTAAGATCATGCACTACAAGAAGACCACCGGTGGAGTCGTCCCCGGCGAGAAGCCCCCGGTCGAGACGCGCCCAGTCGACCCGCCACCGATCGACACACACCAAGGGCTGCACTGGCCACTCAGCGGGCCAATCACATCGCCGTTCGGACCTCGCTGGGGTCGCATGCACAACGGCATTGACATCGGCGTCGACTCCGGTACCCCGATCCACGCAGCGGCATCAGGCCGCGTAATCCTCGCCGACTCCGAAGGCGGCTATGGCAACTTCACCTGCATCAAGCACCGCGTGGTCATCACCTGCTACGCCCACCAGTCGGTCTTCATGACGACCGTCGGAGCTCATGTCGTGCGCGATGAAGTGATCGGATTAGTCGGCTGCACGGGCAACTGTTACGGCGACCATCTCCACTTTGAGGTCCGCATCGGGGACACGAGCGATAGCCCATATAACGCGACGCCGGTCGACGCTATGCCCTATCTACCAGCGCTGGCCTCGTCTGCAGGCTCATGGGGTATGCCGGTGGAGCTCGACTACGATCTCCCCGTTCACGGCCCAACAAAGTAGCCGGTCGGCGTAGCGACTTTGCTCTGGAGACCTGCGGCTACGTAAACACCAATTAGCCGTAGCTCATGCCGCTATCTATTGAGTCGGCACACTGTTAACGAACTCCAGGGCCTGCTCGAGACCGACAACGTCAGCGTATTTGGCATGAATATCAAAGAGATTTGCCTCATGCGGAGCCTGAGCCCTGTCTCCTACGCACTCGCGCGGGACTATCGTCGGCAAGCCGTACTGCATCAGGTCTACCGCAGTGGCGCGGATACAGCCGCTCGTGGTTGCGCCGCAGAGAATGACGCAGTCAACACCCTGGGCGATCAATATCGACGCGAGGTTAGTCCCGAAGAAAGCTGATGCGCCTTTCTTGACGACCACCGGTTCGCTCGGCCTTGGGTCAAGTCGAGGGTCGATCGCTACCCACTGCCCACCGATCTGCAAATCCCCAAGTGCAGGAACCTTTTCTAGCCAGAGAGCGCCGTCCTTCAAGCTCGGGTCAAAGCCAATTGTCGTGTAGACAATTGAGAGCCCCTTCCCGCGCGCAGCATCTAGCAGTCGCCTTGTTGCTCGCACCTCATTAGTGAGATCCGAGCCGAGCGTGGAGGTCGGGTCGGTGAAACCGCAGCTGAAGTCCACCACTAGTACCGCTGGCCTAGTACCGAGCGTCAAGCTCTCTCCAAAACCAGCCTGCTCGTAGACCTGGCGCGCCTGTTCGTCGCTCATCCGAAGATCACCTCGTCAGCTCCTGACCGAAGCGAGCGCGCTTTAAGAACTGGCCATGGCCCGGCTTAGCAACGAGCGAGTCGCCATCAATGACAACCTTGCCACGAACGAGAACTGTCGTTGGCGCACCTGTTACGTCAGTGCCTTCGTAAAGGTTGTAGTCAATGTTGGAGTGGTGTGTGGTTGCCGAGATCGTGACCTCTTTGAGCGGGTCCCAGAGTACGAGGTCAGCGTCGCTACCAACCGCGACCGTCCCTTTCTTTGGGTAAAGGCCAAACTGTTTGGCGACGTTGGTTGAAGTCATCTCCACCAACCGGCTCATCGAAAACCGGCCTGCGTTGACGCCGAAGTGGTGGAGCAAATGCATGCGGTTCTCAATCCCGGGGCCACCGTTTGGAATCTTAGAAAAATCGTCTTTGCCGAGAGTTTTCTGATCCTTGATACGGAATGGACAGTGGTCGGTCGAAACGATCGATAGTACGTCTGATCCCAGTGCGTCCCAGAGCGGCTCTTGATTCTCTTTTGCGCGCGGTGGCGGTGTGTAGATGTACTTAGCTGCTTCTGCGAACGGCTGATCTAGCATGGTCTCGTCGATGAAGAGGTACTGTGGGCACGTCTCCCCCATGACAGCCCAGCCCTGCTGGCGTGCCCGGGCAATCGGCTCGATCGACTCCTTGCAAGAGACGTGAACGACATAGAGCGGAGCCTCAGCCAAATGAGCGATCTGAATTGCGCGGCCAGTGGCTTCGCCCTCGGTGATCGCAGGCCGCGTTGCCGCATGCCATTTAGGCTCGGTCTTGCCCGCGGCTATCGCTTCTTTAACAAGAACGTCGATCACGTCGCCGTTTTCGGCGTGCACCATGACTTGAGCCCCAGTCTCCGCGGCGACCCGGCATGTCTTAAAGAGGGTTTCATCATCAACCATCACCGCGCCCTTATAGGCCATGAATACCTTGTAGCTGGTGACTCCTTCATCGGGTACCTTGGCGAGGTCGGCTAGTGTGCCGCCGTCATAGAGGTCGGTGATCGCCATATGAAAGCCAACGTCGATCACTGGCTTACAGCGATCAACCTTCTCGTACCATGTGTCCAGCGCGGAGCGGAAGCTCTGCCCGGGCATCTGGAAACAGAAGTCCACTAGCGACGTTGTGCCTCCAAACGCGGCCGCAACTGTCGCAGATGTGAAGTCATCGCAAGTAGTCGTGCCACCAAATGGCAGTTCGATATGCGTGTGAGGATCAATCGCTCCAGGGATCACGTACTTGCCAGTTGCGTCGATGACCTGATCAGCGACGACATCAAGTGAGTCGGCGATCAGTGCTATCTCTTCGCCGTCGATAAAGATGTCGGCGAAATAGTCCTCAGAGGCCGTGATAATGCGGCCTCCCCGTATTAGAACTGACATCAGATTTTCTCCCCTTTGGCCGAGTCGGTAAGCAGTTATATACAAGCACCGCCGCTAGCGGTCAAATGGAGTGACTCCCCAAGGTAGAGCGCTCGCGACCTCCGATTAACTTCTAACTCCGGTTGGGGGTTGGAGCCGGTTTGCTTCGTCGGACCAATCACAGCCAGTCATGGGTTGATGCTCTCCGGTCTCATACATAGCTCATTCCATTTCGCCTGGCGCAGTGGCCGCTCTGTTGGCGCCAGGAACATCGGCAGGAGCAGATCGTATTTCGAGGGGTATCCGTTGTTCTGCGCCTAGGATGTCTCATCTAACAAGCCCGTATACGTTTGGCGGCAATCCGCAAAGTCAACATACCCCCAAGCGGAATCGAACCGCTGCTTCCAGGATGAAAACCTGACGTGCTAACCGCTACACCATGGGGGCGAGACGTCCTGCATCGTAGTAGGGGTTGGCATGGCGGTGGCACGCGGTCTGTTATCTGCGGTAGGTTCGCTGCCATGGAGAGGCCTTCGAGTTGAGCTTGCTTGAGGCGATTGCGATCATTGGCGCCGGGGTTGCAGCTGGCACGATCAACGCAGTCGTAGGCAGCGGAACCTTAATCACCTTCCCGCTACTGCTCGCGCTTGGCTACGCCCCTGTCACGGCGAACGTCACAAGTACGGTGGGGCTAGCCCCCGGCAGCATCTCCGGTGCGATCGGCTATCGCGCGGAGCTAGAGAACCAGCGACCGGCGATAACGCGTCTGGCTCCGATGTCGGTTCTTGGAGCCCTAACAGGCGCGACACTGCTGCTAGTCCTTCCCGCGAGCTGGTTTAAGGCGATCGTCCCGGCGATCATCGCCCTTGCCCTACTGTTGATCTTGATCCAACCGCGACTGTCAGCTTGGGTGCTACGTCACGATCCCGGACCTGGGCCAGTGCCCCAACGCCGAGCTGGTCCGCTGACGCTGCTGTGCATCTACGCCGCCGGGATATACGGCGGCTACTTCGGTGCCGCGCAGGGCATTTTGCTGATCGCGATCCTCGGGTCGTTGGTCCCTGACCACCTACAGCGGACCAACGCTCTCAAGAACGTCCTCGGCTGTTTTGTGAACATAGTCTCTTCACTTTTCTTCATCTTGCTTGCAGATGTCGCATGGGAGGCGGTCGTACTGCTGGCCGTCGGATCGGTCCTGGGTGGGCAGATTGGCTCACGCTACGGCCGCAAGCTCTCTCCTAGCTGGCTGCGGGCGACGATCGTCGTCGTCGGCGTTGTCGCTATCGGTGCCCTGCTCGGGATCTAACTGTCTCGAGCGGCTCGCTCGTGACTAGGCCACTCTCGTCAGTGAAGTCGTCGATCACATCCCAAGCCGCCGCGATCCCATCGCCGCGCTCTACAACCGTAGTCATCACAGGAACGCGCCGACGCAGCGACAGCAAGCGGTCTCCGTGAGGAGTGTGGTCTCCGTGGTAACCCCAGATCCCGCGCAGGCTGGTTGCTCCCGCGACGCCTGCGCCACGCAGGGTGGGAATCAACTGCGCCGAGAGCGAGCGGCCGCGGCTGCGTGACTGCTCGCCGTGGTAGACCGACAGGCGCTGCCACGTTGAAGTGCTCGGGGGAGGCTCCAGCAGTTGGCCATCACGCTTACAGACGGTCACCGGCCCATAGCTCAATACAGCGCCTGGAGCGCTGGTCTTAATCTGATCGCTTGCCGCCCTAATCGCCTCAGTGGAGCCGAACGAGATAATCACGACCGGGACCTCGGCCGTGGGCGCCATGATGCTCGCTCGCAACCTCTTGCCTGCTCTCAATCCATCCACGCCACAGAGTGCAGTGGCGCCAGCGATGCCTGCTTGGCGCAGTGCATCGACAATCGCGACATGGGGGGAGATACCGTCGACCTTGGGCTTGCTGCCAACCACGACAGTCAGCCTCTGCTCTTGGCCTACGAGCGCGGCGCTAGAGATGACAGCTGAGTTTGGCGACGCGCTCCACTCGCCATCCCAGATGAGCGGCTCGATCGTCACGAGCCCAACCGGACCCAGATCCTCTATCGATGCGGCCAGGCTGTCGACCAGAGTGCGCTCCCCCATCCCGATCGCCAGGATCGGTAGATCGATCGAGAGGGTCAGCAGCTGGTCTGTGCGCAGCCCGCTCCTGACGCCAAATCCAGACGTACACCGCAAAAGGACTGCGCAGTCGAGGGCAGCGTCGTCGAAGCGATCTAAAAGGGCATCAGCGAGGAAGCGGCCATCGGCCCTATCGGCCTCGCCAGCGTGGACCGTGATCCTGGCGTGTGCTTGCCCGGTCACAGCGCCTGCCCAATCACTCGGCCTAGGGCGGCGGCGGCCAGCCCACAAGCAAGCGGGATGAAGAGGTTGAGCGCTAGTGCAGCGGTGCGGCCCTGCTCTCCCAGCCGTTCTGTCTCAAACATCCAGGTTGAAAAGGTCGTGTATGAGCCTAGGAACCCTCCGCCGATCAGTAGTAGGAGGGTGTGACTGTCAGTCAAGACACTCAACGCTCCCAAGGCGAAAGCGCCCGTCAGATTGACGGCGAGAGTGCCGTAGGGAAAGGCGCCACCAGTTCGCTGCGAGAGTGCGCCGTCGAACCAAAACCGTGCCAACGCGCCAGCTCCGCCAAGCGCTGCGACGCCGGCCCAGACCAGTGCTCCCATTCTCAGATCTCCCTTACCCGCCGAGCCAGCGCGGTTCCTGCGAATACGGCTGCGAAGCCAGCGGCTAGGGAGGCTGCAGCGTATCCAGCCGCCAAAGCGCTGTGGCCGTGATCAAGCATCGTGACAAGCTCGACTTGGACGAGGGCGAATGTCGTTAGGGCACCGCAAAGCCCGGTCCCCAAGAATGGCCGTCGATAGGCGCTAACAGGCAGGCGCTCCTGCAGGCTAGTCGCAAGGTAGCCGAGCAGAAAAGCGCCGACAATATTGACAGTGAATGTAGGCCACGGCCAGCCTCCCGCCGCCACCCCCGGAAAGGCCTCTACAAGCCCCAGACGTGCCAGAGCTCCGACGCAGCCACCAGCGAAGATCGCCGCTAGCTCGCGGCCGTCAAGGCGGGTGACGACGCTCGCAGATGCCTCAGGCGGCTGTGGAGTTCGGGGTTGCACTGTGTGGATGCTGTCAGGCCAAGGGGCTGGTGTGACGTGTCGATGAGCTTACGAGGAAGTGGCAGTAGGGCGCCTGCCATTACGCTCCCCGTTGGGGCCGCTAGCTTAATGGTCAAAGTTCGCGCCTTTTAAGCGTTGAGATCCGGGTTCGAATCCCGGGCGGCCCATCCCCTATATCTAGGTTTTCGGGGGGGGTGTGCTCCCTAGTCCTGAATATCTCAGGGTTACTGCGCACGCCCCCCTGCGATCATCTGCGGCAATGTCGGATTCGGCCATCACGATCGCTCTATCTGGACCTAGTGGAGAGCCGGTCAACTGGGCGCGGACCTTGAACTCGCATGGACTGACGACCCTGGCGCCACTCTTTCGGCGGGTGGAGGAGGCCAGCATTGAGGTGACCTTGGCCGTCGGCGATGGCGCCCGCACCGTCGTCCTCGCGCCCGCACCGGGCGATCGCGATCGCGATGGCGCCAAATCCACCGACCCACCTACGCTGATCGCAACTGTCGAAGGTCGCAAACCCTGCGCCCAGCACAGATCCCAGATCACCCAAACCCTGCGCCACATGCTCTGTCTAGACGAAGACCTCTCAGACTTCTATGGCCAGATCGCCGACGACCCACAGTTGGCGTGGGCCAGATCAGGCGCCGGGAGACTGATGCGCAGTCCAACCGTCTTTGAAGACGTGATCAAGACGCTCTGCACGACTAACTGCGCCTGGTCGGGGACCGTGCGGATGGTCGACGCGATCGTCGCAGAGCTCGGCGCAGCCGCACCCGGTGACGGCTCAAAAGAGTCCAAAGTTGGTCCACAGCGTCGAGCCTTCCCATCGCCTGCCGTGATGGCTAAGGCGCCGGAGTCCTTCTACCGCGATATCGCGCGAGCTGGCTACCGCGGGCCCTATATGCGCTCGATCGCCGAGATGGTCGCTACCGGCGCACTCGACCTCGAGGCCTTGGCGGCGGCCTCCCCCGACACCCTCAGCGACGACGAGCTGCGCGCACGCCTAGAAGAGCTTCCCGGCGTCGGGCCATATGCAAGCGCTCACATCATGCTGCTGATCGGCCGGCGTTCATTTTTGGTCTTGGACTCATGGACGCGTCCAACTTACGCACGGATCGCAGGACGCAAGGCCAGCGATAAGGCGATCGCGCGGCGTTTTTCGCGCTATGGCGACAGTGCCGGCCTAGCATTCTGGCTCTACGTAACTCAAGATTGGGAGGATGACGGCCCGCTCGACAAGCGCCGTTAGCCGACCGGACTCAGTGACGGAAGTGACGCCGCTGGGTAAAGACCATCGTGACGCCGGCAGCGTCGGCGGCTTGGATAACTTCGCCATCGCGCATCGACCCGCCTGGCTGGATGATCGCTCGGACACCGGCGTCGATTGCGACCTGGGGACCGTCGGCAAAAGGGAAAAAGGCATCCGAGGCCAGCACGACACCTTCAAGCGACGCGCTGCTGCTCTCTCCCGTGGCCTTCTCGATCGCGATCCGTACGGAGTCAACGCGGCTCATCTGCCCGGCACCGATCCCAACGGTGGCCTGGTCCTTAGAGAGCACGATCGCATTGGAGCGCACGTGCTTACAGATGCGCCACGAAAACAGCAACTCGGCCCACTCCTCTTCGCTGGGCTGACGCTCGGTTACTACCTCCATCGCAGCACGATCCTCTAGCTCACCATCGCGGTCTTGGGCCAACAGTCCACCAACAACCGCCTTGAGGTCAACCGTCGAGCCACCGAGCTGACGGTCTTGGCTGTCGTCAAGGATGCGCAGCTTCTCCTTCTTGGCCAGTATCGCCAGCGCGTCAGCGTCGTAGCCTGGAGCGCAGATGACCTCGACGAACTGTTGTGAAATCGCCTCGGCCGTAACGGCATCGACTCTCTGGTTGAGACAGATCACGCCGCCAAAGGCGCTCACCGGATCGCCAGCCAAGGCCTTGGCGTAGGCATCTGATGCGCTCCTGGCAACGGCCGCGCCGCAGGGATTGTTGTGCTTAACGATCACACAGGCCGGGTCATCAAACTCGGCCACAACCGTCTTGGCAGCGCTCAGATCGAGGATGTTGTTGAAGGAGAGAGCACGACCTCCGAGCTGTCGAGCGCTTTGGAGCAGATGGGCAGGCTGGCCCAGCTCGGCGTAAAAGGCAGCACGCTGGTGTGGGTTCTCACCGTAAGGTAGATCGCAGACTTTCTCATAGGCGCGAACAGTAAGTTCAGGGAAATCGCCGCCTTTTTGGGCAAACCAACTCGCGATCGCCGCGTCGTAACGGGCGACGCAGGCAAAGGCCGCCCCGGCCAACCGCTCGCGAGTCGCGAGGCAGAGACGGCCGTCGCTCTCACCTAGCTCAGTCAACACGGCGTCATAGCTATCTGGCGTGGTGACAACGGCTGCGAAGCCGAAGTTCTTAGCAGCGGCTCGGATCATCGACGGTCCTCCGATGTCAATCTGCTCAATCACCTCGTGGTCTTCGACACCCTCTCGCGCAGCCGTCTGTTCAAACGGGTAGAGATTGACACAGACAAGATCGACCCACTCGACGTCATTGTCTCTGGCGGCCTCGAGGTGTGAGGAGTCGTCTCGCAGGGCCAGCAGTCCGGCATAGAGTTTGGGATGCAGAGTCTTTACGCGACCATCCATGATCTCTGGGAAGCCGGTGAAGTCAGATATCGCGCGGATCGGTAGGCCAGCTGCGCCAAGCTCGTTCGCGGTGCCGCCGGTCGAGACAATCTCAACACCAAGCGCGATCAAGCCGCGAGCGAAGTCGACGATGCCACTCTTATCCGAGACCGACAGCAGCGCCCTAGCGACTCTCGTCTGGCCCGGGGCGGTTAGTTCCAATGCGTCAATCTCTTTGCTCATGGCCTCGAGAATACGCGCTGGCGCCAGCCTGGCTCACCCTGGTGCCACTTCGGCCACGAACGCCATCGTGTCGGCGAGAACCTCGGCGCTGTTGATCTCGAAGAAGATCTCGTGCAATGCGCCGGGATAAGAGCGTTGCTGAACCTCTGCGTTGCGCAGCAGGTCCACACCACGGCGGGTCCCCTCAAGTGGGACAAGAACGTCATCACAGCCGTGCTGCCACAGAATCGGGATCGTGACGCGGTCAGCGTCTAGAGCAATCTCAAGCAGGCCAGTGCTGGCAGCCGCAAGGGTCGCCCTGCCAAACGGCCCGTGATAGACGAGTGGATCGTCACCATATGCCGCACAGACGGCTGGGTCACGGCTCAGCACCGAGGGGTCGATCGGAATCGCCGGTAGATCTTCAAGCGCTAAGAGAATCGGAGCTGGCGCCCAACTTCCGATCAGCGGGGCCGACATCACGAGCCCAGCGAGATCGTCTTGGTGCAGCTCTGCGTAGCGCAGCCCAATTGCACCTCCCATCGAATGCGCGACCAACACAACCGCTAGCTCAGGGTTGGCCTCTCGGGCAACATCTACGAGCAATTTGAGATCGCCAACTGCCGCATCTAGGCTGGCGATAAGCCCGCGTTCGCCGTCGGAGTGCCCGTGTCCGGCGTGGTCGAGTCCCCAGACAACCGCGCCACCGCCAACAAGCATTGCGGCGACCTCCTCATACCTTCCGATGTGCTCGCCGTAGCCGTGGACGAGGATTACCGTTCGCCTCGGCGCCTCGTTGTTCCAGCGCTTGACATAGAGAGACCCAGCGTGTCCGCTAAGTGTGGTTTGGCTAGAGGCGACCATAGCTATCTCCTGACGGTGGAAGGTGGGCCAGCTTCACGCAGCCTATTGATCTTCTAAAGCATCGAGACCGTCGCCACTTTCAACAACGGTGGCAAGCCCCAGCCCAGCGCTCTAAGCCGAAGCGCTTAGGCAGCCTACATCGGCGTGTGCCGGTAGGTGGATCAGGCTGGCGCTGTGATTACGACGCGACGCGGGAAGCTGGGATCGAAAGAAACGCGACCCGCTGCGATCAGTTTGACCACATCAGTGAGTAGCTCGTGCTCAATCGGTCGGAGTAGGTCGTGAACGTGTTCTGAGCTGCGCGGCGACGCTAGCTCGATGCTGCGCTGGAGGATTACCGGCCCACTGTCAACACCCTCATCGACGAAATGTACGGTGACCCCGAAGACTCGAACACCGTAGGCAACCGCCTGCCCAATCGCATCTAGGCCAGGAAATGCCGGCAGCAACGAGGGATGGACGTTAATTACGGCGTGGGGAAAGTGATCTAGAAAGAGAGGGTCTAGAACCTGCATGTAGCCAGCCAAAACGACGAGTCCGACCTCACGCTCAACTAGCCAAGCAGCCATAGCGCTGTCGCGCGCGCGGCGATCGCCAGGAAAGGCTTCACCGGGCTGGCCTGGGCGCAGGTCAAAGGCAGCCGCCTCCACGCCAGCCTTTGCCGCGCGTTCTAACGCGTGGCTATCGCGACGATCTGAGAGCACACCGACGACCTCGATCCCGTCGCGGCCGTGAACGTTGTCGAGGATCGCCTGAAGGTTGGTGCCACTACCCGAAGCTAGAACTGCGACGCGCAGCGCGGTCATGGCACGGCCAGCTTCGGAAAAGTGCCGCCGGTTGATCGTAGCTGTCCAGCGGCGATCAACTCATCGACTGCCGTGAGTACATCGTCCTTTGAGAGGTTGGCGAAACTCCCGTAAGGCGCAAGGCCATCGTAGGCGTATTTCTGGATCACTTTGGACCTCCCGCCACGCAGGATCTCCACAGTTCTTGTGCGCCCAACTCCGGGCTTGGCCGTCGTCACGACCGCGACGATAGCGGCGTCGAGCGCTGCGGGGTTGTGTGCGACGTGCGAGGCGACTACTTTCTTTGCGCGTTGGCGAGCCGAATGAGTACTTGAGCTGGTCGCAACGAGGGCCACAGGTGGGGCAGCTGGGATCAGCAATGGGTCGCAGACGTCACAGCAGGCGACCGTCGGCGCGGGTTCGGTTTGGTCGCCGAAATGCCTCAGAATCGCCTTGCGCCGGCAGGTGGTTGACTCCACGAAAGTCCAGACCGCACGGTACTGCGACCAACGCGATCGTTGAGCCTCTGCGGCAGCCGTACGACAACGCGCCAGAGCCGCGCCATCAAACGCAGCGATCAGACGACCGGCTATCTCGTCGATGTTTGATGGCGCAGGACGTAGGACGCCGGCGCGGTTAAGGTGGCCGATAATCGCTCGGACACCGTCGCCGTCGACACCGGCCGCGCTCGCCAACTCTGTAGTCGCGATTTGGTAGCGGTCACCCTCGCTACCCGCGCAATTCTTGGCTAGAACCGCTGCCACGCGGCCAAAGCTTGCGTCCTCGAGCTTTGCCTTCTCGATAAAGAAGACGTGGAGCCCCTTGTCTTTGGCTTGGGCGAATAGCAGCGCGCGAGCCGGCTTACCGTCACGGCCGGCTCTCCCTGCCTCTTGATAGTAGGCCTCGACCGAGCCGGGAACGGTGGCGTGAATCACCGTACGCACATCGGCCTTGTCGACGCCCATGCCGAAGGCGTTGGTGGCGACAATCACGTTGACGTCGCCAGCCATGAAGCGGCGTTGGGTATCTGCTCGCTCCTCTCTACCCAAACCTGCGTGGTAGGCGGCAACCTCTTGGCCGAGATCAGAGCGCAGGTCGCTCGACAGATCGCGACATGCGTTGCGCGTACCTGCGTAGACGATCGCCGGCAAAGCGTCGGGGTCGCAGAGGACGGCGGCTATGCGCTGGCGCGATTCAGCTTGGTTGCGGCAGGGCACAACTACGAAGGAGAGTGTCGGGCGGTCAAAGCCAGTAGCGACACGCACTGGCTCAGAGAGGCCTAAGCGCTTGGAGATGTCGTCGGCGACGCGCGGTGTCGCGGTCGCCGTGGTGCCAACAATCGCCTCTGCCTTAAGGTAGCGAGCCGCATCGCCCAGGCGGAAGTAGTCAGGGCGGAAGTCGTGGCCCCACTCAGAGACGCAGTGGGCCTCATCGACGACGAAGAGTCCGACCCGCGCTTGGGCAAGCTTCTCAACAAAGCCGGGGGAAGAAAACCGCTCCGGTGCGACGTAAAGCAAGCTCAGATCGCCACTAACGGCGCGGTCTAGAACGTCTCGGTTGACGGCTGACTCCTGCTGGGCGTTGATCAAAGCCGCCGCGCCAGGGACCGCCGACTCGAGGCTTTCAACCTGATCCTGCATTAACGAGACCAGCGGCGAGACGACAACCGTCAAGTCGTCGCGGATTAAGGCTGGGAGTTGGTAGCAGAGCGACTTGCCTGAACCGGTTGGCATCACGACGAGAACATCGCGGCCGGCCAAAGCGGCCTCGCACGCCTCGCGCTGACCGGGGCGAAATGCCGGGAAACCGAAGTGACGATGAAGCGAAGCGTCAAGATCCATACGAGGTGACCGTAGCGGCGAATGCGGCTGAACAGTTGAAGCTTGGCTTAGGGGAGCTATTTCGCAGCAGCGTCGGGGCGCCCTCAGGCGCGTACGAGGGGAAGACCGGACTCCAACGCGAACTTACCTTTTGCCTGATCTGTATCAGCGAGCGGGTACTCGCCGGTAAAGCAAGCGTCACAGTGGGTCGAGCGAGTAGAGCGGATCGCCTCGTAGACCCCTTCGAGCGAAAGATAGGCGAGCGAATCGCAGTTGAGCTCCGCAGCGATCTCCTCGATCGTACGCCCGTGAGCGACCATCTCGGTGCTCGTCGACATGTCGATTCCGTAGTGGCAGGGAAAGCGGATCGGGGGAGCCGAAATACGCATGTGCACCTCGGCCGCCCCAGCATCGCGCAACATCGCGACGATCTGGCGGGTGGTGTTGCCGCGGACGATCGAGTCGTCGACGACCACAATCTTCTTACCGCCCACGACCTCTGGCATCGGATTGAACTTGAGTCGCAATCCCTGTTTGCGTAACTCTTGACCGGGCTGGATAAACGTCCGGGCTACATAGCGGTTCTTGACTAAGCCATCATCACGCGGAATCCCTGATGCCTTTGAGTAACCTGCGGCTGCCGGACTTCCGGAGTCGGGGACCGGGATCACTACGTCGGCATCAACCGGTGACTCGCGCCAGAGAATCTCACCCATCTTGCGGCGAGAGACCTGCGTGCGGTTTCCCTCTAGCTTCGAGTCCGGGCGCGCAAAGTAGATGTGCTCGAAGACGCAGAATGCCTGTCGTGCTCCCTCCACCACCTGCCTAGAACGCATGCCTTTAGCGTCGAGCGAGACGACCTCTCCTGGGACTACGTCGCGTAAGTGTGAGGCGCCAATCAGGTCTAGGGCACAGGTCTCTGAGGCGAAGCAGAATCGGTCACCGATCTGGCCAATCGAAAGCGGCCGCAGTCCGTGTGGATCGCGGAACGCATAGACACCATCGCGGGTCATTACGACTGTGGAGAAGGCACCCTGTAAGCGCGGCAGGACATCAGCGATGGCCTCTTCCATCGTCTGGGCAGGATGGGTTGAGAGCAGCGCAGCGATGATCTCTGAGTCAGAGGTCGAGCGGAAGGCGACACCGCGCTCGCGCAGTTCACTATGAAGCTCGACAGCGTTGATGAGGTTTCCGTTGTGAGCCAGTGCGAGCTCACGCGTATCGGAGCGATGGACTGGTTGGGCGTTCTCCCATGCGCTCGAGCCGGTCGTTGAGTAGCGCACGTGACCAATCGCCTGGTCGCCGGCCAACGCATTTAGGTTCTGCTCATTGAAGACTTGGTTGACTAAGCCAAGATCGCGCACGGTCATTATGTGGCCGTTTTGGACGCTGGCGATCCCCGCTGACTCTTGGCCGCGGTGCTGAAGTGCGTAGAGCGCGAAGTACGCGAGTTTATGCACATCATGCTCCGGACCATAAATGCCGAAAACACCGCACTCGTCGCGCGGACCATCACGCTGATCGATGAGGTCATCCATGAAGAAAGCGCACCGGCCAAGGCGGTAATGCCCCGAGACCGTTGGTGCTCCTCAAGCCTACCAGCGTGGGCGGGGGATCAGATTTAGGGGTCATCGGCTAGGCCGTCGCGCTCGCTAGGCCTTGTGACCAAGCAGCGTGTAGATCACCCAGGGCGACGTCGATCTGGGCGGCGCCAACCGTAATAGTCAAACGGTCGCCGCCGACCTCGCCGCACAGGCGAGCGGCCAAGACCTCGGGCAAAGCTTCGATCGCAGCGATCGGGCCCGAGACGATGAAGCCAGCAGCGCTCTCGCCAAAGAGAGCGCGAAGATCGTCACCGTCACCGACAGCAGGCCCGCAATCGATCCGAGCGCCAATCGCTGAGGCCAAACAGCACTCGGCGAGCGCGACTCCAAAGCCACCTTCGGCGATGTCGTGGGCGCTAGCGAGCCCGCCGGCGCGAACGGCCTCACGCAGAGCCTCAATCGCCGCCGCAGCGACCTCAAGCGTCGGACTATTAGGCAGTCCCTGCGGCAGCTCCTGCCCGTATAGCTTGGCCAGCTCCGAGCCCGGCAAGGTCGGATCGAAGGCTCCCACTAGGGCGATCACATCACCCTCACGGGCAAAGCCAAGGCGACCGGCGCCACCAGCGCTGGGCAGCTCCCCAACTATCCCTACGACCGGCGTTGGATAGATCGGCCCCTCGTTGCCTTCGTTGTAGAGCGAAACGTTGCCTCCGACGACCGGCGCTCCAACGGCGGCACAGGCGGCGGCCAGCCCCTCGATCGAACGCGTCAGCTGCCATGCGATGTGGGGCTTCTCGGGGTTACCGAAGTTCAAGCAGTTAGTGAGACCCAGCGGCTGGGCCCCGACGCAAGCGAGGTTGGCCGCGCACTCCAAGACAGCCTCAATCGCACCGCGGTAGGGGTCGCAGGCGACGCGACGGCCGTTGCAGTCAATTGAGACCGCAATCGCAGAGCCGCCGGGAAGAACCAGGACAGCAGCGTCGGCTTGCTCCGGTCGGCGCACTGTACGTGACTGCACCAGACAGTCGTACTGCTCAAAGATCGCCCGCCGCGAAGCGATGTTCGCGCACGCCAACAGTGCGACGAGAATCTCTTGTGGATCTTGGGAGTCAAGCGTGCGTGGCGGTGCGGGGTAGATTGGATGGGAGGGCTCCTGAGGCGAAAGGTCATATAGCGGGCAGTCATCAACTAAGGCCTCGACTGCAACATCGCCGACAACAACATCGCCGACCAAGATCCGCATGAACCGTCGCTCGGTTACCTCGCCGATCGCCGTCGCGTTGACCTCCCAGTGCGCGCAGACTGCGAGGACCTCGTCGACTCGCGCTGGCTCAACAACGCAGAGCATCCGCTCTTGTGACTCAGAGACCATAATCTCGAACGGCTCCATGTCGGCCTCGCGCAGTGGCACGCGGGCTACATCGATGTCGATCCCCACCTCCCCCTTGCTAGCCATCTCCGATGCTGAAGAGGTCAGACCGGCCGCGCCGAGGTCTTGTAGGGCGACCAGCAGCTCGCGGTCGAGCAGGTCCAGCGAACATTCGAGAAGCTTCTTCTCCTCAAATGGATCGCCAATCTGGACTGATGGTCGCTTTGACTGATCGGCCTCATCGAGCTCTGCGCTCGCTAAAACTGATGCACCGCCGATGCCGTCGCGGCCAGTTAGCGCACCGAAAAGAATCACGATGTTGCCGACGCCCGCTGCTGCCGAGCGGATCAGTTTGTCGCGATCGGCGATCCCCAGAGCCATCGCATTGATTAGACAGTTCTGCTCGTAGGGGCCCTCGAAGTAGACCTCACCACCGATCGTCGCTACACCGATCGAATTTCCGTAGTGACCGATGCCGGCAACGGCTCGTTCGAGCAGATAACGCGACCTCGGCGAAGTCGGCTCACCAAAGCGCAGCGAATCGAGAATTGCGATCGGCCGAGCACCGACGGCAAAGATGTCGCGCAGAATGCCGCCGACTCCGGTCGCGGCGCCCTGAAATGGCTCCACGGCACTTGGGTGGTTGTGAGATTCAACCTTGAAAGCAAGCGCTAAGCCGCCGCCGATATCGACTGCTCCAGCATTCTCGCCGGGGCCCATCAGCACCTTGGGACCTTCGGTTGGCAACAGTCCAAGGAGCTTCTTGGAGTGCTTGTAGGCGCAGTGCTCACTCCACAGCAAGGAGAACATCGCTAGCTCGACGACATTGGGCTCTCGTCCCATCTTCTCGATGATGAGAGCGAACTCAGCGTCGGTGAGACCGAGCGCGCGGTGAGCCGAAGGAGATGATTGCTCAGGCGACAACGCTGGCATCCGCGACGTGATCGCGCATCGATTCAAAGAGCCTCAGGCCATCGCTAGATCCCGTTAGGTCATCAACGGCGTGCTCAGGGTGTGGCATCAATCCGCAGACGTTGCCGCGATCGTTAATTACGCCTGCGATATCGCGCTGCGAACCGTTTGGATTGTGGCCTGGGGCGTAACGCAAGATGACCTGACCGTCGGCCTCGAGCGCGTCGAGCGTGGCTTCGGGGGCGTAGTAGCGACCCGTCGTGTGCTTGATCGGAATCGAGAGCTTGGCACCAGGCACGCAAGCGCGGGTAAAGGCAGTGGCCGTGTTAGCTACGTCGAGATCGACCTGACGACAGATGAAGCGCAGCGACACGTTCGGCAGCAGTGCTCCGGGCAGCAGTCCCGCCTCACAGAGAATCTGAAAGCCGTTGCAGATCCCAAGAACCGGCCCGCCATCGCGGGCGAAGGCCGCCACGGACTCCATCATCGGCGCGAAACGGGCGATCGCCCCGACGCGCAGATGATCTCCGTAAGAGAAGCCGCCTGGGACGATGATCGCGTCAACACCTTGGAGATCACGGTCACCGTGCCAGAGAATCACGGTGTCGCCAACCATCGCCGCTGCCAGCTGTGCGTCGACCTCATCGCAGGTTCCGGGGAAGCGAACAACGCCGGTCTTCACGGTGTAGTGGGGTCGCCGGAGGGGTCCGAGACGATCTCGTACTCTTCAATCAGCGGATTTGCCAGCAACGTCTCGCACATCGCCTCAAGCTGAGCTGGGTCGTCAACATCGAGCTCGATCAAGCGGCCGACGTGGACGTTGGCAACACCGTCAAAGCCCAGCGCTGCCAGTGCGCGTTGGACCGTCTGGCCTTGAGGATCGAGGATCGCCGCCTTTGGGCGGATCAGGATTCGTGCGCGCATCAGGCGACACGCTCAAGCCAAGCTGAGAACGGTTCGCCGGCGATCAATTCATACGCCTGGATGTACTTCTCTCGTGTCACCGAGACGACGTCATCGGGGAGCGTCGGGGCGGGCGGGGACTTATCCCATCCACTCCCCGAAGCCCAATCGCGCGCGTACTGTTTGTCAAAACTCGGTTGAGCGCGGCCTGGCTTATAGCCTTCAGCCGGCCAGAAACGAGAGGAGTCTGGAGTCAGCATCTCGTCACCGATCGTCAGCACTCCATCGGCGTCGACACCGAACTCAAACTTCGTGTCGGCCAAGATGATGCCGCGCTCAAGCGCGTAAGCCGCGCCGTGCTTGTAGAGCGCAATCGAAACATCGCGTAGACGCTCCATCAAAGCGCGATCGCCGATCACAGAGACCGCTCGCTCGAAGGAGACGTTCTCGTCGTGGTCGCCAAGCTCGGCCTTGGTGGCAGGGGTAAAGATAGGCTCGCCAAGCTGCTGGGACTCCTCTAGACCGCTGGGTAAAGCGATTCCACAGACCGATCCCTCGCGCTGATACTCGGTCCACCCCGAGCCGGTGATGTAGCCGCGCACGACACATTCAACAGCCACCATTTCGAGCTTCTTCACCGCCAAAGCGCGTCCACGCACCTGGTCGGGGACGTCGTCAGTGGCAGATATCAGATGGTTGCTAACGATCTCGGCGGTGCGCTCAAACCAGAAGACCGAGAGCCCCGTAAGAACCTTCCCTTTGTCAGGGATCAGGGTCGGATGGACGGCATCATAAGTTGAGATGCGATCGGAGGCAACCATCAGCAGCGACTCCCCGAGGTCATACATATCACGGACTTTCCCGGTTTGGATGAGGGGAAGGTCGAGTGCGTCGGTCACCGCTGTGATGCTAGCAATGCGGGCGGCGCGCTGGCCGTTAGAGACGGACTGGATCGAGCGCGGCGGCGAGTCCTTCGCGCGCTCGGCGGATCTCGATCTCGGCCTCATCAAGCGAGGCAAGCGCTACGTCTAGCTGCTCGCGCGACGATGGCCTGTCCTCCTGGGCAGGGCTCTGAGCCTTCAGTCGCTGGGCGGCGATCACGAATGCATCGCCGGTGCCTGCTGTCTTAAGGTCTCCACCATCCATCGACGGTAGTTTGCCGTCTAGCCCGGACGTAGGCCAGATCTACAGGAGAGCGTCGAGGCGTTCAAAGATCGCGTCGGTGTGACGGATGAACCATCCGTAATCAAAGATTGAGTCAAGATCGAGATCGGCCGCTGCCGGTTCGGCTGCGATCAACTCACGTAGGGGCCGCTGCTCGTCTAGAGCGCGCTGAGCGTCACGTTGGACGATCCGGTAGGCCTCATCGCGGACCATCCCGCCCTCAATCAGCCCAAGCAGGAGACGTTGAGAAAAGAGAGCGCCACAGGTCGCATCGAGATTGGCGAGCATCCGATCGGTGTCTACGGTCATCCCTGCAACCACACGCAGGGTCAGCTGTCCAACGTAGTCAATGAGGATCGTCGAGTCGGGCAGAATGACCCGCTCAACACTGGAGTGCGAGATGTCACGCTCATGCCAAAGGGCGACGTTCTCGACCCCGGCCTGAGCATTTGCACGCAGCACGCGCGCTAGACCGCTGATGCGCTCGGCAGTGATCGGGTTGCGTTTGTGGGGCATTGCGCTGGAGCCCTTCTGACCACTACGAAATGGCTCTTGAACCTCGCCTACCTCGGTGCGCGCAAGGTGACGCACCTCAGTTCCAAAGCGCTCCATCCCAGCACCGGCCAGAGAGATCGCGCTAAGTAGTTGGGCGTGGCGGTCACGGGCGACAACTTGAGTCGAAACCGGCTCGGCCTCGAGCCCTAGCCGCGCCAGCACGCGCGCCTCAAAGTCCGGTCCGTTGGCCGCGTAGGTACCCACGGCACCTGATATCGCGCCGACTCGAACCTGCTCAAAGCCACGCTGCAACCGCTCATGATTGCGCTGGGCCTCCAACGCAAAACCGGCCAGCTTGATCCCGAAGGTTGTCGGCTCAGCGTGGACGCCGTGCGTACGGCCGACACAGATCGCGTCGCGATACTGATGGGCGCGCTCGGCGTAAGCGGTCACGAGTTCGCTCGCCCCCGCAACGATCACCTTGCCAGCCGCGGTCAGTTGCAGCGCTAGGGCGGTATCTAGAACATCGCTAGAGGTCAACCCGAAATGAATCCAGCGCCCGGCCTCTCCGGCCGAAGCCGAAAGAACGTCGACGAAGGCTGCGACATCGTGATCGGTGACCCGCTCACGTTCGTTGACAGCCTCAACGGTGAAGGTCGCCGCGCGGATCGCATCCAGATCGGCGGGCGTCGGGCCGTCCATCTCTTCGCAAGCGGCAACTTCGACCTTGCGCCACATCTCCATGCGGGCCTCGTCGGTCCAAATCTGGCCCAACTCAGGGCGGGTGTAGCGCTCAATCATCGATCGACCGTCAGGCCCCGCTGCCCAGAATTCGGGCCGCGAGGATTGCGGCGTTTCGGGCATTGTCTAAGCCAACTGCAGCAACTGGGACGCCCGGGGGCATCTGAACCACCGACAGCAGCGAATCGAGCCCTCCAGCGGCCGACATGCTGCTCGTCAACGGCACACCAATCACGGGGAGGTCGGTGTGAGCAGCGACCACGCCTGGTAGGGCAGCCGAAAGGCCGGCCCCAGCGATGATCACGCGCAACCCACGCATGCGAGCGTTCTTGGCGTAGTCGGCGACCATCTCGGGATCGCGGTGAGCTGACATCACACGCAGCTCATGAGAGATCCCGCGTTCGTCGAGTTCCTTGGATGCCTTCTCCATCGTTTCCATGTCGCTCTTTGAGCCCATAACGATGCCAACGCGCGGGGTATCGACGGCGAGATCGGCGAACTCACTAACAGCCTCTGTACTCCCTTCGACCTCTACAAGGCCCTCTGCAATGTCGTCACGCTCGGTGCTCATCTAAGCCCTCTCCACAGCCCGCAGTGCGATGTCACGGCGCAGCTGTCGTCCGTTGAATTTGATCATCTCAGCGCCAGCATACGCGCCATCGCGTGCGGCGCTAGGGCTGACGCCTAACGCGGTCACATTTAAGACCCGCCCACCGGCCGTAACGAACTCGCCTGCGACGCAAGCCGTACCGGCATGAGTGACCTCGACATCGCTAGCAACTTCAGCGAGGCCGCTGATCACATCACCGCTCGACGAGCTGACGGGATAGCCCCTGCTTGCAAGTACGACGGTCACTGCCCAACGGTCATCGAACTCCAGCTCGACTTCGGCCAATCCGCCCGTTTGAGTGGCGGCGAGTAGGACCTCAACAAGGTCAGAGCGAAGCCGGGGAAGGATCGCCTGGGTCTCAGGATCACCGAAGCGAGTGTTGAACTCAAGCACGCTGGGACCGTCGGCGGTCAGCATGATTCCGGCGTATAGAACGCCATGAAAGGGTGTGCCACGCGCGGCCAGCAGGTCCACAACCGGCTGGTGGACTGCTGCGACGATCTCGGCGCAGCGCGCATCGTCGATACCAACCACCGGAGAGTAAGAGCCCATGCCGCCGGTATTAGGACCGAGGTCGCCGTCGTAGATCCTCTTGTAATCCTGTGCTGGGGCCATCGGCACCGCGCGCACTCCATCGCAAAGAGCCAGCAGCGACAGCTCCTCTCCAACTAGGAACTCCTCCACCAGCACGGGTCCATCACCGAACTGTCGATCGACGATCATCGCCTCCAACGCGGCGCGAGCCTGATCTTGATCTTCGGCGATTACGACTCCCTTGCCTGCTGCGAGGCCATCGGCCTTGATCACAACCGGGTACTTGGCGCCGATCGCCTCGATCCCTTGGGCAACTGTCTCGACCATGCGGTGGGCCGCGGTCGGGACGCCCGCTGCGGCCATGATCTCTTTTGCATAAGCCTTTGAACCTTCTAGTTGCGCCGCCGCACGGCTTGGGCCGAAGGCTGCGATGCCTGCTTCGGCCAGGGCATCGCAGAGGCCCGCTACCAGCGGCACCTCAGGGCCAACGACGACAAGGTCGATAGCGTGCTGGCCAGCCGCGGTGACGATTGCGTCAACGTCGCCGTCAGAGATCTCTGAAAGCACCTCCACGTCGGCGGCGATGCCGACGTTTCCAGGGGCGCAGATAACCGTCGGTCGCTGGGGAGAGCGCAGCAGCGCACGTACGAGCGCGTGCTCGCGACCGCCGCCACCGACGACCATGATCTTGATAGCCATAGGCGGGACTAGATCAGATCCGCCCGCCGGATCAGATTGAGGCGATGAAATCTTCGATTGGGATCGCGGGCATTGTGCGGTATCTGGCCGTTCCGCGCGAGCCCAGCTCGAGCGATACGCGGGCCATAGTCGTCTCGTCAGGAGCTTCGATGACGTTGACGAAATCGAACTCCCCTAGAGTCGCCCACTGCGCCGTGACTGTAGCGCCGAGCTTCTCGATCTCCTTGTTGACCTCATGAATTCTGGCGGGATTGTTCTTGACCGTCTGGACTCCCTCTGGCGTGAGCGTCGAGAACATCAGGTACGTAGGCATGTGGCTCTCCATTGGTCGTTGGCGTATTGCATTACTTGTACCGCAAATCCACGGCTATATCTGCCATCAAGCGGTTGAAAGGCAAAAAGGCTGCGACTACTGAGAGCGCTAGGAAGCCTGCGGTGTCGTCTTCGAGAACGTCAACTCGCCTTCATCGTTGGCGACAAGCACCCTGTCGCCGGCCGCGAACTCACCTTCGAGCAGGGCCAGCGCAAGTTTGTCGACGAGCTGTTTTTGGATCACGCGCTTGAGCGGGCGGGCACCGTAGATCGGGTCATAGCCAAGGTTGCCCAACAACGTCCTCGCCTCCGGCGTTAGCTCGAGCTCGATCTCGCGTTCAGCCACTCGCCTAGTCAACGTGGCGACCTGAAGCTCAACGATCTCGCCCAGCTCATCGCGGCTGAGTGCATCGAACTCAACGATGTCATCGAGGCGGTTGACGAACTCGGGCTTGAACTGCGCCTCGACTCCGGCGCGGCCACCGGGGATGTTGGAGGTCATGATGATCACGACGTTCTTAAAGTCGACCGTTCGACCTTGACCGTCGGTTAAGCGCCCGTCGTCCATCACCTGTAGGAGCACGTTAAAGACATCGGGGTGGGCCTTCTCGATCTCGTCTAGCAAGACAACGCAGTAGGGCCGACGGCGAACTGCCTCGGTGAGTTGGCCGCCCTCCTCATAGCCGATGTAGCCAGGAGGAGCTCCGACCAAACGCGAGACAGCGTGCTTCTCCATGTACTCCGACATATCGATGCGAACCATCGCCTCTTGGCTATCAAACATGAACTCGGCCAGCGCCCTTGCTAGCTCGGTCTTGCCGACACCAGTGGGACCGATAAAGAGGAATGTTCCGATTGGGCGCTCGGGATCTTGGAGGCCAGCCCGCGACCGTCGCAAGGCATTTGAGACGGCTTTGACGGCTTCTGCTTGGCCGATCACACGCTGGTGCAAACGCTGCTCCATCTGGATCAGCTTTTCGACCTCGCCTTCCATCAAGCGGCTTACGGGAATGCCCGTCCACGTCGCCACAACATCGGCGATGTCGTCAGCGTCAACCTCTTCCTTGAGGAATACGGCCTCGCGCTGCTCTTGGCCCTCGAGCGCGTCGAGGCGGTTCTGCAGCTCCGGAATCTCGCCGTAGCGCAACTCAGCAGCGCGCTGAAGATCTGCCTCGCGCTCGGCACGCTCGACTTCGCGGTGGGCGATCTCTAGGCGCTCCTTAATCTCGCTGACCTCCGAGATCGCCTCCTTCTCAGCCTGCCACTGTGCCTTCATTCCCGCAGACTTCTCACGCAGCTCCGCAAGCTCGCGTTCGATCGCCTCACGGCGCACGACAGAGGCCTCGTCGGTCTCTTTGAGCATCGCCTGTTGCTCAATCTCGAGCTGCATGATCCTACGCTCGACTTCATCGATCTCGGTCGGCAGTGAGTCGATCTCGATACGCAGTCGCGAGGCAGCCTCGTCGACGAGATCGATCGCCTTGTCAGGTAAGAAGCGATCGGCGATATAACGGTCTGAAAGCGTGGCGGCTGCAATCAGGGCGGTGTCGGTGATACGCACCCCGTGATGGACCTCATAGCGCTCCTTGAGACCACGCAGGATCGCGATCGTGTCCTCGACGATCGGCTCGCCGACAAAGACCGGCTGGAAACGTCGCTCAAGTGCTGGGTCTTTCTCGATGTGCTTGCGATATTCGTCAAGCGTCGTGGCTCCGACGGCACGCAACTCGCCGCGCGCGAGCATGGGCTTGAGCAAGTTGGCCGCATCGACGGCGCCCTCGGCGGCACCGGCGCCAACGATCGTGTGGAGCTCGTCCATAAACAAGATCACTTGGCCTTTGGCGTCTTGGATCTCTTTGAGTACCGCCTTGAGGCGATCTTCGAACTCACCGCGATACTTTGAGCCAGCCAGCAGCGCGCCTATGTCAAGTGAGATCACCTTGCGGTCGCGCAGTGATTCGGGAACGTCGCCGAAGACGATGCGCTGGGCCAAGCCCTCAACGATCGCCGTCTTGCCAACGCCAGGCTCCCCAATCAAAACGGGGTTGTTCTTTGTGCGACGCGAGAGGACCTGGACGACCCTGCGGATCTCGTCGTCGCGGCCAATCACCGGATCGAGCTTTCCCTGCTCGGCGGCGAGCGTGAGATCGAGCCCGAACTTCTCCAAGGCTTGGTATTTGTCCTCGGGGTTCTGGTCGGTAACGCGGTGAGGTCCGCGAACATCCGCCAGTGCCTTTAGTAGCGAATCTTTGGTCGCTGCGGCACTCTGTAGAGCCACTGCAGACGGCCCCTCTCCTTGGGAGAGCGCGAGCAGAATGTGCTCTGTCGATACATATTCATCATCTAGGGCTGCCGCCTCGCGCTCAGCGACTCTCAGTACCTGGACAAGATCACCAGCGGTACCGGTCTCCTGCGCGCCGCCCGACAGCTTCGGGAGTGCGTCAAGCGCAACGTTGTTAGCCGCTCGAATAACGTCGGGCTGGGCACCGAGCTTTGTGAGGATCGGCAGGACCACGCCGGCGTCTTGTTCAAGCAGAACCGAGAGCAGATGCTCGGGGGTTACCTGTGGGTTGGCGCGCTGCTCAGCTAGGCGTTGGGCAGCTTGAATGGCCTCTTGGGATTTGATTGTGAAACGGTCGGGATGCATATCTAGTCGGGGCTTTTTTGATCAGCTGCCACGTTGTGGGGAGTGGCGGACCGTAATCTGATGCCGACGGACGTCGCGAGCGCGCACAACCGCGCTACCGATCGCTTCATAGGGCACCAGCTCGGCCCGATATGAACGACGGACGAGTTCCATTTCAGCCTCCATCTCGGCTTTGATCGCATCGCTGCGCCGTTGCATCTCCACGACGGCAGCGCGGGCGCGCAGTAACTCCTGCTCGAGTTCGAGGACGCGCAGGACGCCGGCGATATTCATCCCCAACTCGACAGTCATCGCTTGAATCTGGCGCAGCCGAGCCACATCGGCATGCGAGTAAAGGCGCGTTCCTTTCGCCGAGCGCTTCGGCTCGATCAACCCGCGTGACTCATACATCCGCAACGTCTGAGGATGCATCTCAGCTAGCTCGGCGGCCACCGAGATCATGAACACGCCGCGCTCATCTGAGACCTCGATCCGCGTCGTCTTTGTCGTTCGGCGCGGGGTCATCACGCCTTGGCCTCGGCGGTCGTTGCATCGTCGGCAGTCGGCTTGGGGCCACCATCAGCGCCAGCGTGGCCGGCTCCGTTTAAGAGTGCAGCGCGCGGGTTGGCGTCGATCACTTTTGCCAACTCTTCGACTGCTGCCTTCTGCTCCTTAGTGAGAGTCTTGGGTACATCGATCACGAACCGGTAGTGAATGTCGCCGCTGCCCGAGCCACCGAGCTTCGCGGGGCCCTCGCCGCGCAACCTCTGCACCGTGCCGGATGAAGTACCAGCAGCGACCTTTAGGGTCTTGGTCCCAGATAGCGTAGGCACCTCGACCTTGGCTCCGATGACCGCCTCTGGAATCGTCAACGGAACCTCGACCTCGAGGTTGTCGCCCTTGCGTTTAAAGACAGTTGAGGGCGTCACGCGGGTGACCACGTAGAGGTCGCCGGCTGGGCCGCCGTGAAGCCCCGGCTCGCCCTTGCCGGCAAGACGGATGCGACTACCGTCGCGGACACCGGCAGGAATCGAGACCCGATACTTCTTAACTGTCTTATTCAGGCCGTTGCCTTTACAGGTAGCGCAGGGCGCCTCGATGACGGTTCCCGAGCCGCCGCAACGCGGGCACGGTTGAGAGATAGAGAAGAGTCCCTGCCCCTCTGCCTCGACCCCGCGGCCTTGACACTGAGGGCAGATCGTCGGTGCGGTGCCAGATCGAGCACCCGTACCACGGCAGCTCGTGCAGGTGATCTGAGTTGGTATCGAGAGCGGCAGCTTGACACCAGCAACCGCCTGATCGAAGGAGAGGGTGACTTCGGTCTGAAGATCACGGCCTGGCTGGGCGCGGGCTTGGCCACCACCACCGCGACCACCACCGGCTGCTCCGCCAAAGAGGTTGGAGAGAATGTCACCGAACTGGCTTGAGTCAAAGCCGCCACCTTGGCCGGCTCCGGGACGAAAGCCCCCTTGACCGCCGCCGCCAAACGGTCCGCCGCTGCGGTCATATGCCTTGCGCTTCTCGGGATCTGCAAGCGTATCGTTGGCCTCTGAGACCTCCTTGAACTTCGCCTCAGCCTCCTTATCGCCCGCGTTGCGATCGGGGTGATACTGGCGAGCAAGCTTGCGATATGCCTTCTTGATGTCCTCTTGCGAGGCGTTCTTGGGAACCCCTAGGACCTTGTAGAAATCGCGCTTGGCGGCCATCGCCGTAACCTACGCTGCCACCACGACGCGGGCCGGACGCAGGACCATTTCACCTATTCGGTAACCGCGCTGATAGACCTCGACAACCGTCCCCGCAGATGCGCCCTCAACAACCTGTTGGGCCATAGCCTCATGCTGAACCGGATCAAATAGCTCGCCCTGGGGGGAGAACGGCTCGATCCCGACGCGCGCCAACGCAGCGAGCAGTTCGTCATGGACGAGCTTGAGTCCGTTGAGCACTCCGGGATCGCCGCCGGCCTCAACAATCGCGGCCAACGCCAAGGTCAAGTTATCGACGGCGGGCAGCAGTTCGCGGGCTAGCTTGGCAACGCCACGTCCCTCAGCGGCGCGCATCTCTTTAGTTGAGCGCTTACGAAAGTTCTCAAAGTCAGCCTGGGTCCGCTGGGCTAGATCGAGATATTCATCGCGCTCGCCGGCCTTAGCTACGAGATCAACGAGATCGTGCTCGACGAGCTCGGCCTGAGCCTCGGCTGCGACCGCTGGGTCACCCATGGCCGCTGGGTCGGCCCCGGAATCCGGAGCCGCCACGTCGTCTACTAAATCGGGGATTAGATCCTCTTCATCGGGAGCCATTTACTTGCTCTCGTCAACGACCTCGGCGTCGACGACCTCCTCCTCCGCCTCGGCGTCAACTGAGCCATCAGCGCCATCGGAGCTGGCCTGTGCCTCATCCTGCTGTTGCTGGGCCTTCTCATACATCTGTTCGGAGACCTTGTGGAAGGCCGTCTGGAGAGCCTCAGCCTTCGCATTGATCTCGGCGGCATCTTCGGACTCAAGAACCTCACGGACGTCCTTGATCGCCTGCTCGATCTCTTCCTTCGAAGCCGCGTCTACACCGTCACCAAGGTCCTTAAGCTGGCGCTCTGACTGGTAAGCAGCGTTCTCGGCACCGTTGCGCGCCTCGGCCAACTCTCGCTGACGCTTGTCGTCGTCGGCGTGAGTCTCGGCATCAGAGACCATCTCCTTGATCTCGGAATCCGAGAGGCCAGAGCCAGCCTTGATTTCAATCTTCTGCTCTTTTCCAGTCCCGAGATCCTTAGCCGAAACGCTCAAGATGCCGTTTGCGTCGATGTCGAAGGTGACCTCTACCTGAGGGATTCCGCGCGGGGCCGGTGGGATACCGGTGAGCTGGAACTTGCCCAGAGATTTGTTGTAACTAGCCATCTCACGCTCGCCCTGGAGAACGTGAATCTCAACGCTAGGCTGATTGTCCTCGGCCGTTGAGAAAGTCTCAGACTTGCGCGTAGGGATAGTCGTATTGCGCTCAATTAGCTTCGTCATGACACCGCCCTTGGTCTCAATGCCAAGGGTCAGCGGCGTGACGTCGAGCAGAAGGACGTCCTTGACGTCACCAGAGAGCACACCAGCCTGAATGGCGGCGCCGACTGCGACGACCTCGTCGGGGTTGACGCCGCGGTGAGGGTCCTTGCCGGTTAGGCCTTTGACCTTCTCCTGCACCGATGGCATACGTGTCATTCCGCCGACCATCACAACCTGATCGATCTCCTTAACGCCCTTATCTTTGGCGTCAGCGAGCGCTTGGTTGACAGGCCCGACGACGCGGTCGAGTAGATCCGCGGTCAGCTCGGCGAGCTTGGCGCGGGTAACACGCATATCGAGGTGCTTGGGGCCGGTTGCGTCAGCCGTAATGAACGGCAGGTTGATCTGAGTCTCCTGCGTTGTCGAGAGCTCAATCTTGGCCTTCTCGGCTGCCTCATAGAGACGCTGGAGGGCCATGTTGTCTTGGGAGAGATCGATCGCCTGCTCGCGCTTGAAGTCAGCGACCAGCCAATCGACGACCGCCTTGTCGAAGTTATCGCCACCGAGATGGTTGTCTCCGGCGGTTGACTTAACTTCAAAGACGCCGTCTGCAATCTCGAGCACGGAGACATCGAACGTACCGCCGCCGAGGTCAAAGACGAGAATCGTCTGATCGGTGTCCTTGTCCATCCCGTAGGCCAGTGAAGCCGCGGTTGGTTCGTTGATGATCCGCTTGACGTCAAGGCCGGCAACCTTGCCTGCATCCTTTGTGGCTTGGCGCTGATCGTCGTTGAAGTAAGCGGGAACCGTGATCACGGCGCTGTCTACGGTCTCGCCGAGGTACGCCTCGGCGTCGGCCTTGAGCTTCTGGAGGATCATCGCGCTGATCTCCGGCGGCGAGTACTCCTTGCCAGCGGCTTCGACGCGAGCGTCGCCGTTGGAGCCGGAAATCACCTTGTACGGGACGATCGACTCCTCTTCACGCACTTCGGCCTCTTTGCGACCCATGAAGCGCTTGATTGAGAAGATTGTGTTCTCGGGATTAGTAACCGCTTGGCGCTTGGCGACGGTACCGACGAGGCGCTCGCCGCTGGCCGTGAAGGCGACTACTGAAGGCGTCGTACGGCCGCCTTCAGCGTTCTCGATGACCGTCGGCTCACCGCCTTCCAGCACGGCCATGCACGAGTTGGTGGTTCCGAGGTCTATTCCAATGGTCTTGCCCATGAAGGTTCTCCTATATTGAGGCCGGCGTAGATGCCGACGTAGGTGCTGGTGTGCTCAAAAACAAAGCCACGGTGATGCGATCTTGCGACCGGGCTGTTAATAAATCTGAGTCGAAGTGTGTCAGATCTGTTGGTAGTTGTCAAATGCGGCGTGGCGGGGGGCGCAAGCGGGGGGGCGAGCGTGACGCGACCGCGGGCGGGACCGGGTTTTTGGGGGGGGTGTGCTCTCTAACCCTGAATATGTCAGGGAAAGTACGCTGACCCCCCCAAAAAGCCCACTCCCCTACCTACTACCTACCCGTCCGCCCTCCGCATCCGACTCCGGCGCGCTCCAGTGACAGAGCCTGCTCAGGCCGCACTCTTGGCAGCTTGGGCGCTGTGAAGCGCAGGTTCGGCGCCCGTGGCGCAGGAGGTTTATGTGTATCTCGTGCTCTTGGCCGACCGGCGTCATTGCCAGGAGATCGTCATGAAGCTCTTCGAAGGGGGCGCCGGGGCGGAAGAGGCCTAGCCGAGTGCCGACGCGCGAGACGTGGGTGTCTACAGGGATATCCGGTAACCCGTAGGCGAAGAGCAACACGCACGCGGCGGTCTTGCGGCCCACGCCTGGCAGAGCGCAGAGAAAGTCGCGGCTCTCTTGCACCGGGGCGTCGCGCATCCAACTGAGATCTAGGTCCTCGGGTAAGGCTTGCAGGATCTCTTGTATTCGTCGAGATTTGACCTTCGAGATACCGCCTGGACGGATCGCCTCCTCGACCTCGCTCAACGCCGCGTCGCGCACCGCCGCCCAAGAGGAGAACCGTTCGCGTAGGCGCAGATAGGCGACGTCACGGTTGCGGTCGTTAGTGCTCTGAGAGAGGACCGTGAGGACGAGTTCAGCCAGCGGATCATCGTGAGACGGCGCGACTGGGATCCCGTATATCTCTCGCAGCCGATCACGGATCGCGCGTACGCGGCGCGGGGTTGGACGCTGCCAGTCGGCGCGTGAGGTTGTCGCGGCCCCACGTACGCCACTCACTCTCCGGCTCCCCACCGCTCGGTCGCCGCAGCCCCAGCCAGCGCTGCGTCGTCAAGCGCAGCGGGTAACACTCTCGGATCAAAATCGCCAGCGGCCAAGGCGGCCAGCAGGACTCCTGTGAAGGCGTCTCCTGCGCCGACCGTGCTCAGCACCGCTGCTGGCACTCCTGCCACGTCGGCTTGCACTTCGCCGCGCAAGAGTGCTCCCTCGGGCCCCAATGTGACCACAACGCAACGGGCACCGGCTTGGACCAGTGAGCTGGCAGCGCGCTCGGGATCGCTCTCGCCGGTCAGCAGCTCTGACTCAAAACGGTTCATCCGGACCAGCAGAGCGCCCTCGATACAAGCGTTGGCCGCAGCCGCTGCGGCGGCACTGTCGGGCCATCTATGCATCCGCAGGTTGGGGTCAAAAAGAATCGGGAGTCCGAGCTCCAAGGCGCGAGCGCGCGCAGCCATGGTTACCTCACGCTCGGGGTCGGAGGCCAGTGAGTTGGTGCCGAAGAAGAGCGCGTCGCACGCACCTAGGGCCTGATCGAGGCGTGAAGCGATCGTGGTCACTGCTACTCCAAGCGCCTGAGCATAGAGCTGATAGGAGGCCTCGCCAGCATCATCGACCCAGACCAACGCAAGCGGCGTCGGCGCGCCTTTAATTAACTCAAACCAATCCAAGCCGACCCCGACGTCAGCAAGGCGCCCGCGCAGCCAACCGCCAAGCGCATCATCACCGACCCCACCGGCAAGCTGCACGGCTGCCCCTGCTCGCGCGGCCGCTACGGCGACATTGGCAGTAGCCCCACCAAAGTGAGGAACGAAAGAGTCGGCTTGGGCAAGGCTGGAAACCGGGCGTTCGCAGATGAGATCTACGAGCGCCTCGCCAAGACAGAGAATGGCCATATGCCTACGCTAGAGGATTAGGTCAAAAAGCCATCACAGCTATCCTCGCCCACAGTGACCGATCTACCTAATCTCGAGATCCAATCTCACACCAGCGAACTAGATGGACAGCTTGTTTACTGGCGCGAAGGCGCGACCCCTGACGATCACTGCCCAGTCCTCTATGTCCACGGCGTTCCTACTAGCTCCGACGAGTGGACTGACTTCCTGCAACGCACCGGTGGTCTAGCGCCCGATCTACAAGGGTTCGGCCGCACCAGCAAGCGCGGTGATCTGGATTTCTCGATCGGCGGTATCGACCACTTCATCGAACGGTTTCTCGATGATCGCGCTGTTGATCGTGTGCGGTTGGTCGTCCACGACTGGGGAGCCGCTGCGTTGGCTTTTGCCCAGCGCTGCCCGCAGCGCATCGAGCGAGTGGTGATCATCAACGCCGTTCCACTGCTGCCTGGCTACCGCTGGCACCGAATCGCTCGGATCTGGCGTACGCCCGGACTCGGCGAGTTTGCCATGGGGCTCACTTCGCGCTGGACCTTTAAGCAGATCTCGCGCGAGGCTAACGTGACCAAGGGGCCGTTGCCAGATGCTTTGGTGCGCAGCGTTGCCAGTCACTTTGACCAGGGCACTCAGCGCGCGATCCTCAAGCTCTACCGCAGTTCAGATCCAGAGGTGTTAGCCGCAGCAGGCGCCAACCTCGCCAGCATCACAGCCCCAGCATTGGTCGTTTGGGGCAAAGAGGATCCCTATATTGCGCCGGCGTTTGCAGAGGCATACGCCACTGCGCTGCCCAACGCCCGAGCGCGCATCGTCGATCGCGCTGGACACTGGCCCTGGCTTGACGTCCCCTCCTTGATCGAGGAGATCGTGACATTCCTCGACGAGCCCAACCCCGAGCCTGAGCCTACGCCACTGGGGCCATGAGCTCTGCGGCCGCAGTCGCACAGAGAGAGCCGCCGCCGTTGACGTCAGCCACGCCGGCGATCGCTTGGCGCGCGATCGCCGCGCCGACCGTGCTGGCAGCAGTGCTAGCGGTCATATATCTAATCTGGGCGCCGCCCAGTGCAGACCTCGCAGCCCAAGAGTTGCGTGTCTGGCTCTTTGACCAACAGGGATTTAACCCCTGGAATGGAGAGTGGTTCGGCGGCCATCACACGACCGGCTACAGCCTGCTCTTCCCGCCGTTGGGGTCACTCTTGGGAGTACGGCTTGTAGGGGCGATCGCAACCGTTGCTAGCGCTGCTCTCTTTGCGGCGATCACCGACCGAGTGTGGGGCGATAACAGCCGCGTTGGATCTCTCTGGTTCGGCGCGGCGGTAAGCGCCAGCCTGTTCAACGGACGCATGACTTTTGCCCTAGGTATCGCCGTCGGTCTCGCGGCGATTTTGGCGATCCAAAGAGATCGTCGCCTACTTAGCTACGGGCTGGCGCTAGCCACCGGCCTTGCCAGCCCGGTCGCTGCGATCTTCCTCGCCTTGGCGGGCTGCGCGTGGGCGATCGCTGATCGTCGGCGTCTCTGGGTTGGCATTGGCCTCGCCGCGGCTGCCTTGGCCGTACCCGTGGTGACCGCTTTGGCCTTCCCCGAGGGTGGCTCGGAGCCATTTGCGCTCAACGCCTTCCTGCCGGTGATGGTGATCTCAGCGGTCTTTGTCGTCGTGGTTAGCAGCGATCAGAGGGTCCTACGCACCGCGGCGGTGCTCTACGCCCTAGCGACCTGCGCGACGTTCCTACTCGACACACCCGTTGGCGGCAATGTGACCCGCATGTGCTCACTCTTCGCGGGCCCGCTGCTGGCCTGCGCGTTATGGGAGAAGCGTCGGCTAGTGCTCGTAGTGCTCGCGCCGATCTTGATCTTCTTTCAACTTGAGACGCCGATTCACGATGTCAGCCGCGCCCAGAACGACCCCGCCGTATCAAGCTCCTACTACACCCCTCTGCTGGGATTCCTTGACCGCGAGAGCGTGCATGGTCCGATCCGCGTCGAGGTTCTACCTACCGAAGACCACTGGGAGTCACGTTGGGTCGCCGTGCACTACCCAATTGCACGTGGCTGGGTAAGGCAACTTGACCGACGCGACGGCGGACTCTTCTACGCCGATCAGCTCGATCCGGTCGCCTATCGCAAGTGGATTGACTTGCTCGCCATCGGCTTCGTCGCCGTTAGCTCAGCGCCGCTGGACTATGCGGCAGTCAAAGAGGCTGAGTTAATCAAGCAAGGAGTGCCGTGGTTACTGCCGGTGTTTAAGAGCAAACAGTGGAGTGTCTATCGGGTCCTGCGCCCGACTCCCCTAGCGGACGCGCCGGTGACGGTCACGCAGCTAGGGATATCGACCGTTTCGATGGTCACCCCACGGGCCGCTAGCTCGATCCTGCGCGTGCGGTTTTCGCCCTACTGGGCCTTAGTGCAGGGCAGCGGATGTGTCTCGCGGGGGCCCAAGGGGATGACCAGAGTCACGCTGCGTCAAGCCGGGCCCGCACGGTTGGCAATCCGCTTTTCACTCAAACGCGTCTTTGACCGTGGACCGCGCTGTAGCAATGCCACAGCCGCGTCGGAGTGAGAGGACAGCAAGAGGCACCTAATAAGGGCAAGCTCATTACTTGCCTAGGCCGGTAGAATTACGTGATGTTCGCGGCTCAAGGCCTACGCCTGCGCGCCATCAAGGCGCGGGCTTTGCCGCGCGGAGGGCTTGACGTACTGTGGCAACTGCTGCTGGTTTTCGTCGTCTACTTCGCCTACCGCTACACCCAAGGTAGCGTCGATGGCAAGACGGCCGACGCATTCGAGAACGCACGCGACTTGATCGGGGTCGAGCGCGGCCTCGATGCGTTTTTTGAGCCGACCATCCAGGCTTGGGCCAACGGTCAGCAGTGGATGATCGACTTTGCCAGCTGGATGTATCTAAACGCGCACCTGCCCGGCACTTTCCTGACCTTTTGCTTCATCTACCTCTTCCGCAACCAGAGCTTTAACTTCGTGCGCAACATGTTCGGGATCGCGATGGGTATCGCAATTGCTGGCTATGCCTTCTATCCAACTGCGCCACCGCGATTTCTGCCCGAATGGGGCTTTAAGGACTCGGTCGCAAGCTTCACCGGCGTACCCCAGACAGATGCCGCCATCAACGCTGTCTTTAACCCCTTCGCAGCCGTCCCCTCGATGCACGTCGGCTTCGCCATATTGGCCGGATGGTCGCTCGCACGACTCGTTAAGCCCAAGGCACTGCGGGTCATCTTTCGCTGCTACCCGCTGCTGGTGACTTGGGTCGTTGTGGCGACAGGCAACCATTTCTGGCTCGACGCTGTGATTGGTGCTGTTGTCGCCGCTATCGCCTACTATGGAGCCATCCAACTAGCACGCCTTCGGCCACAGGTCTGGTCGTTTAACCCATCGCGCGAGACCAACAGTCGCCCACTGCAGGCAGCAGCCCAAAGCGAAACGATCATCATCTGATGGCCCAACCCGAAGGTCGTTCTAGCCGCGGGTCAGGCCGCCCAGGTGGTGGTGGACAGGATTTCTCCTCCGCCGTGCGTAACGCTCTGATCGAGTCGCGCCTAACTCCGAACGCGATCTCGCTGACGGGTTTAGTTGGAAACGTGATCGCGGCAGTCTTGGTCTGGGAGCGCTACTTCTTCCTCGCTGGGATTGCCTTCATCCTCGGCTCGATCATGGACACGCTAGACGGTCGCTACTCGCGGATGTCTGGCAAAGGCACGCCGTTTGGCGCATTCCTAGACTCCACCCTTGACCGCATGGAGGAGGGAATCGTGCTGATGGCAATCGGCGGCTACTTTGCGGCGACCGGCGATGAGCTGGCGGCGGCGGCGACCGTCGCAGCGGTGCTGTTCTCCTTGATGGTCTCCTACACACGCGCCCGAGCCGAGGCGCTGGGAATAGAGTGCAAGGTCGGTATCGCCACACGGCCCGTGAGGGTCGTTATCCTCTCGATCGGGCTACTCTTTGCTCGCGGTGCCGGGATTGGTGATTTTGAACTGCTGGCACCGTCGGTCTATGTTTTGGCTGGCCTCACTCTGATCACTACCTTTCAGCGCATCGCACACGTTCGTGCCCAACTCAATACACCGCCAGCAAAAGGCGGAGCAGTAGGTTCTGGGCTGTAACCCCCGCCGCGAGGCGGGGTTGGCTCTCTGAGAATTCCACAGGAGGAAACCCGATTATCGTGAGCAAGACCAATTCAGCCGCAACTTCTAACGGAAGCGCCAACGGCACCGTTCGCAACCAGCAAGACAAAGTGCGAGTCGCCATCATCGGCGTCGGTAACTGTGCCTCGGCTTTCGTCCAGGGCGTCGAGTACTACCGAAACGCTGATCCATCCGAGCGTGTTCCCGGGCTGATGCACGTCGATCTCGGCGGATACCACGTCTCCGACATTGAGTTCACGGCCGCCTTTGATATCGACGTCGAGAAGGTCGGCAAAGACCTCTCAGATGCGATTTGGTCTGGCCAGAACAACACGATGAAGTTCTCCGAGGTGCCTCAGATCGGCGTCAAGGTCCAACGCGGCATGACTCACGATGGATTGGGCAAGTATCTAAAGCAGCGGATCACGAAGGCTCCTGGTCCGACGGCTGACATCGTCTCGATCCTCAAGGAGACACGCACAGATGTCGTGGTCTCCTACCTGCCTGTAGGTTCTGAGCAGGCGACCAAGTGGTACGTGGAGCAGGTGCTTGAAGCTGGCTGTGGCTTCGTCAACTGCATCCCAGTCTTCATCGCCCGCGAGGACTACTGGGACAAGCGCTTTAAAAAGGCAGGGCTGCCGATTGTCGGCGACGACATCAAGTCTCAAGTCGGCGCCACGATCGTCCACCGTCAGCTGGCGCGTCTCTTTGGTGAACGCGGCGTAAAGGTGATCCACACCTCGCAGCTCAACGTCGGCGGCAACATGGACTTCTTCAACATGCTCGAGCGGGAGCGGTTGGAGTCTAAGAAGATCTCAAAGACCAACGCGGTCACCTCGATCATGGAAGACGTGCTCGATGCAGACGACGTTCACGTTGGGCCATCGGACTACGTGCCGTGGCTGACTGACCGCAAGTGGGCACACATTCGTGTTGAAGGTCAAGCCTTCGGCGATGTTCCACTCAACCTCGAACTCAAGCTTGAGGTCTGGGACTCTCCCAACTCGGCTGGCATCGTGATCGATGCCGTTCGTTGCTGCAAGCTCGCACTAAACAATGGGATCAGCGGACAGCTCGACGGTCCGAGCTCCTACCTAATGAAGTCGCCCCACAACCAGCGCCCTGACGATCAAGCGCGTGAGGCGACAGAGAAGTTCATCGCCGCTCACAAGCGTAAGGCGGTTGTGAAGAAGGCGGCCAAGGCAAAGCCCAAGGCGAAGGCGAAGTCCTGACGCGAGCATCACGCGTCTAGGTTGTTGGTGGGGCGCGCAGGCGCCCCATTAGACTGGCGTGATGGACGCCACCGGCTCAATAACCCCCGAGCGCTTTGCGATCGCTCAGGTCTCGCCTTACCCGTGGGAGTCCGACGACGGGGTTTCAGAGATCGTGCGCGGTCTCAGCGATTCGCTCGCAGGTAGGGGACACCGCGTGGTCGTGCTTACGACGACCGAATCCAAAGGCCTCGTACGCGATACCCGCCGCGCCCTGCGCGAGGCCCGAGACGATCCGGCGGCGCTGCTCGCTCGCGCCCAAGGCGAGCCGCTCGTGCTCGGAGTTGGCGAGATGCTGCCGCTGCCCAGCGGCACTCGCCGTCGCCCGCGTGGCCTACCAGTTGACGTAGCGCGCACGATTGAAGAGGCCTTGACGCTCCTGCCACTGGACTTCGTTCACGTCCACGAGCCGTTTGCCCCGAGCACGTCGAGTGCTGCCCTGCGCCACTCCCGTGCGCTCAATGTTGGCTCATTCCACGCCTCGACCGAACGGATCCTCTCTACTCAGATAGGACGCAAAGTGGTCGAGCTCGTGTTCGGTCGCCTTGACGCTCGGACGGCTAGCTTCGAGGCCACCCGCGACCTAATGACGAAGTTCTTTCCTGCTGACTATCGGGTGATCGGCCCAGGAGTACCGGCTGGCCTGGGATCAACTCGAGTGCCGGGGCGCCCGCGAGTGGTCTTTGTAGTTGGAGAAGAGCGAGCCGCGCTGCGCCTTTTCATGCGTTCGGTAAGACGGCTTCCAGACAGCGGTTGGGATGTCACCGTCTGGTCTCCAGCCGGGTTTGCCACAACCCCGGCCTTGCGGCGGGAGCTACGCGAGCGTGTCACCTTTAGCGGCCCCCACGAGGCGAGTGAGGCTGAAGTGCTCGCCAGCGCAGACATCGTCGTCTGTGCCTCCTCAGGCGTTGGTGCCTCGCCAGGCCTTCTCTTGCGTGCGATCGCAGCGGGTGCTGTACCGGTCGTTGCCAGAGTTGCGGTCTATGAAGAGATCTTGGCCCGCGACGACCTCGGCCTGCTCTTTGAGATCGGCGACGTAGAGATTCTGACTGCCCAAATCCAACGGCTGCTGTCGGACCCGCAACTGCTTCGACAGATGGCCGCAGCGGTCGGCGCTAGCAATACAACTCCATCGTGGGAGGCGGTCGGCGCCGAGTTCGAGGTTCTCTACAGCCAGCTCGCCGCGCGCCGCCACTCCACTCACGGCAATCCGGAGATCCGCAAGCGACTTGCTGATCGCCCGCTGATCGACGTCGACCTCCACATGCACACCGACCACTCCAAGGACTGCGCCACTCCGGTCGAGGTCTTGCTTGGAACTGCCAAGGCCCAAGGGCTAGGCGCGATCGCGATCACCGACCACAACGAGATCTCCGGTGCCCTAGACGCTCTCCAAAAAGCCGACGGAATTAAGGTCATCGTCGCCGAAGAGGTCAAGACCGCCAGCCAAGGAGAAGTTATTGGGCTGTTCTTGACCGAGAAAATCGAACGCGGCATGACGCTCGAAGAGACGATCGCCGAGATCAAACGTCAGGGTGGATTGGTCTACGTCCCCCATCCATTTGATCGGATGCATTCGGTCCCTGACTACGAGCATCTCTTGGCCGTCCTCGACGACATCGATGCGATTGAAATCTTCAATCCCCGGATCGCCTTTAAGCCATTTAACGACGAGGCCGTTCGCTTCGCTGCCAAGTACCGCATCGTCGCTGGCGCGGGATCAGACTCACATGTCGCACAAGGCCTAGGCTCGGTACGGATCCGCATGCGTGACTTTGACGGTCCGCAAGAGTTCCTTGAATCCCTGCGCGAAGCCGACATCATCCGGCGCCCGACGAGCCTGCTTTTTGTTCAGGCATTGAAGTTCATAGAGACCAAGGCGACCCCGGCAGGGGCGCGCAAAGCGCGGCGTGAGCGCAGGGTCCGCAAGGCAGCACGCAAAAGCTGATGCAGCAGCAGGGAGAGCGGGCGCCAACGTCAAACTTAGTCTGCGATGCCAACTACTGACGACGAGATCCGCGAGAAGTACCTCGAACGCGCGATCCGCGAACTTAACACGCTGACGCGCGAGATCCAGGAGTGCGATCACTGCGCTCGCGGCAGCCTAATGCCAGTGCTTGGCTCCGGCCACCCGCAGGCGGATGTCTTCTTGCTGAAGTTCGCTCCGCGCGTCTCAGAGGTCGAGGAAGGAGTCGCCTTCTACGGTCGCGCTGGCTCGGCTCTGATGAAGTCCTTTAAGCGGCTCGGGATAGATCCGCTGGCTGTCTACGGCACGCTCTGCGCCAAATGTCCTCTCGCCGACCCCACCCACGTCGACCCCGCCTGCATCGCCAGAGTGATCGAGGAGTTGGCGATTGTTAGCCCCAAGATCATCGTCGTGATGGGCGAGGACGCGCTTGAAGTTCTCAACGATCTCGACATCCCACTCGCACACCACGTCGACTCCATAATCGGAGAGGTCCAGCGCTTAACGCCATCAATTGAGGT
Organism: Solirubrobacterales bacterium; assembly: GCA_947474595.1. GTDB lineage: Bacteria > Actinomycetota > Thermoleophilia > Solirubrobacterales > Solirubrobacteraceae > CANJIV01. Next base: position 61,751 of record CANJIV010000006.1, on the reverse strand, counting down.
GCTCTACGTCCCCAACATTGATGAGGCGCTCGACGATGAGGTAAGTAAGCGGGCGTTCTGGGCTGCCTTCCGCGTGCTCGGCCAGTGGTATGCCGACCTGCCTCCCTATTAGCCGTTCGCGGACCTAAGATCACAGAGATGACAGTGCCCAGGCAGCTCGGGGTGGTCTACGGCGCAACGCTGCTGTGGTTGCTCGTCGTACCGGCGCTACCCGAGATCGCCAAGGCCGACGTCGCCACGTTAGCCGCCGGGATCCCAGCGCTGATCCTGTTGACGGGGTGCGCGCTGGTCCTAATCCCTTTGCGTAACGCGACCGCAGCGCTGATCCTGCTGGCGCTGGGTGGGGGGATGCTTGGCGCCGGCCTAACCGAAGTTGGAGCCGACGCTGGAGCCGACATCACCAAGGCACTGTTGGCTAGCTCAGTGGGCTTCTTGCTCGTGCGCGTGCTGAGCACTCCTGCGGTGGTGATTGCCGTCCCACTGCTTATCTCGGCCATCGACATCTTCAGCGTATTGAGTGGGCCATCGGCGGCACTGATGAGGGACGAGTCAGGGGTCAGCGACTTCCTCACCTTCACCATCCCCGCGTTCGGCGGTGGCCGCGTCGGAGCGCTAGGGATCTCCGACATCATCTTCTGCGCCTTCTTCGCTGGCTGTGCATGGCGCTATGGACTCAGGCGCCGCAGCACCACAGTCGCGCTCCTGCTGGCTCTGCCAGCAGCCTTGATCTTGGCGGTGGCGACCGGCCGAGGAGTAGCTGCCTTGCCCTTCTTATCGGTCGCACTGCTACTGCCAAATCTCGACCTACTGCCGCGACTGCTGAGCACTGGCTCTGGCCGGCGCCCTGACGGCGAGATCGCCTCAGTCGGTGATTAAGATGATCTTGCCGAACTTATTGCCGGCGCTGAAGCGCTCGTAGGCTGCGGCGACGTCGTCGAGCGCGAAGGTCGCCGCAACCGGCACAGTGATCGCGCCGGACTCAAAGAGTCCCAGTACGTCTGCCTCCATCGCGCGGGCGGTGGCGGCCTTTTGATCAAGTGGTCGTGCGCGTAGCGTGGAGCCATGGATCGTGGCGCGCTTTCCCATTAGCGCCAGCAGGTTTAGCTCGGCAGTGAAACCGCCGCCGACACCGATCACGCAGATCCGGCCACCGATCTCCAAAGCCTTGAGGTCGTCGGCCAGATTTGGCGCGCCGACCAGCTCCAAGACGACGTCATAGGGGCCGTGCTCGACGAACTCCTGCGGATCAAGCACAAGATCACAACCGAGGCGGCCTAGCTGATCGCGTAAGTCGGGGTTGCGCACCGTAGCCGTGACGTGAGCGCCGAGAGCGTGGCCGAGCTGAACCGCGGCACTGCCGACTCCTCCTGCGCCGCCGTGGACAAGCAGACGCTCTCCCGCGACCAACCTTGCCTGAGTAAAGAGGGCGTCGTGGGCTGTCGTAAAGACCTCAGCTACCCCACCGGCCTGCGACCAGTCCAGCGTGCTTGGGAGTGCCATCGCCACGCTCTCATCGACGGTCGCTAACTGCGCTTGTCCACCGCCTCCAGTGATCGCCATCACTGAATCACCGATCTTAAAACGCGTCGCGTCGGGGCCATTTGCGATCACCTCGCCGGCGAACTCTAGGCCGGGAATGTCGGGTGCATAGCCTGGTGGCGCGGGATAGGCACCGCGCAGCTGAAGCATGTCGGCGCCGTTGATACCGGCCGCGCGAACGCGGACAAGGATCTCTGAGCCCACGGGCTCAGGGTCGGGATGCTCGGCGACGATGATCTCGCCATCACGGATTGTTGCAGCGCGCATAGAGCCGTCAGTCTAGATGGCTAGCGTCACGACGTTGAGTTTTTAAGTCGAAGACCTAGGTGGTCTGACGTTCGAGCAGAGCGACGCACTCGATGTGCGGGGTCTGGGGGAACATGTCCACCGGTCGCACCCGCGTCAGGCGCCATCCGGCCTCGACAAGCTGCGCGGCATTTGGAGCCAGCGTCGTCGGGTTGCAGGAGATGTAGATGATCCGCTTGGGACCGGCCTCGATCACGCGGCGCACGATCTTCTGTGAGAGTCCAGCGCGTGGTGGGTCGAGCACCATCACGTCCGGGCGCCCGGCCTTGGCGACCAACTCGCTGAGAGCTAGGCGCACGTTGCCTGCGTAGAAGTGAGCGTTGTCGATCTCATTGAGTCGAGCGTTCTCGATCGCATCGGCGATCGCGTCTTCAATGATCTCTAGGCCCCAAAGCTCCGCAGCGCGCGTAGCCATCGTCAATCCCACAGTGCCGATACCGCAGTAGAGATCGTAGAGACGCTCCCAACCCTTCAGCGCCGCGTAGTCGCCAGCGATCGAGTAGAGCTGCTCGGCCATCTCGGTGTTAGTTTGGAAGAAGGCCTCGGGAGAGATCCTCAGGCTCAAGCCGCTGATCTCCTCTTCAATCGCCTCCTTGCCACCAACCAAGCGTGTACGCCCACCGCTGGTTACCTCTGCGACGCCGTCGATCTCACTCCAGAGAAGGCTGTCGCAGTCAACTGCCTGCTCTAAGGATTCGGCGTCTAAGTCACCCACGGAGGTGACGATACGAACCTGAAACTGACCGGTCCGGCGCCCCTCGCGGATCACGAGATTGCGCAGCAGTCCTTCGCCTGAGCGGCGGTCGAGCGCCGTGAGGCCTTGCGAGCGACACCAGCCGATGACCTGCTCGCGGATCTCGTTGCCTCGCTGGGACGCCAACATGCAGTCGGTCACGGACTCGATCAGATCCCAGCGGCCCGGTGCGTGGAAGCCGCAGACCAGCTGACCGCTTTCGTCATGGCCAAAGGAGTATTCGAGCTTGTTGCGGTAGCGCCACTGTTCCTTGGCGGCGACAATCTCTTCGAGTACGAAGCCGTCGAGGTGGCCGATACGCCGCAGCGCATCGTCGACGAGAAACTGTTTGGCTTCGAGCTGGCGCTCATAGGCGAGGATCTGCCAGGCGGCGCCGGGGTGGCCAGCCTGTGGCTCGACGCGGTCGGGGCCGGCCTCGATGACCTCAACCGTGCGAGCCTCGGCGAAGGCGCGCTTGGACTTGCCAACGACCGCCCTCACGCGATCGCCAGGGATAGCGCCCTGGACGAAGACGACATATCCATCCAGGCGCGCGACGCCAGCGCCGCCATAAGCGAGCGAGTCGATCGTCAACTCCAGCTCGGCTCCGCGTTCAGGGCGGCTGGTGGTGGGGGTGCTCATAGACCTAGGATGGCAGTCACATGGACATCGACGCCTACAGACTCCAAGCCGAGACCTTCATCGGCGATCTAAACCTCGCCTACTACCGCCACTTTGCCGGCCTCGATCGCGAGTACGCAGTAGAGGCTGTCTACGATCGCCACGCCACCCTGTTCACGCCCGACGCCGTTGAGGAGCTGCGGACGCGAGCAGCGAACGGTGAGATGGCCGGAGGCGACGCCCAGCGACGCTCGCGGGCCCTGATGGCCTTCGCAGTCGAAGGTCATCTCGGTATCCAGACACGTGCCATCGACGCCCAGCTAGCGCGGCTTGAGGCGTCACTGACTTTGCCGTTGGGCTCCACGAGCACTCCGATCGGCTTCCGTGAAAGCGCGGCCATACAGGCCAATGAACCTGACCCTAGTCGGCGCGCCGAGATCGAGGCAGCGCGGCTTGCCGTCACCGCCAGCGAACTCAACCCACTCGCCCTCCAAGCGCTAGAGAGCACTCACGCGGTGGCAAAAGTTCTCGGCTGGTCCTCCTACGTTGCGATGTGTGAGGAGTGTCAGGCGATCGACCTCGGCGGACTACAACGCCAAACAGAGGAGTTCGTTGCAGCGACCGACGAGCGCTACTACGAGGTCGTCGATCAACCGTTGCGAAGGGCTACGGGAGTGGGGTTAGACGACATCGGCCGCTGCGACCTACCGCGCTTCTTTCGCGGCGCCGAGTTTGATGTCCACTTCCCTAGCCAAGGCCTAGTGACTAGCTTCGCGACCACGATGGAGGCGCTAGGACTCGACACCTCTAGCGCCTGCGGGATCACGATCGACGTCACATCCCGACCGGCAAAATCGCCGCGAGCCTTCTGTGCCCCCGTCCGAGTACCAGGAGAGATCTATCTAGTCGTGTCACCGCTGGGAGGCCGCGACGACTACTGCGCTCTACTCCACGAGGCAGGCCACGCACAGCACTACGCCCACGTCGAGCCGACCCTTGCATTCGAGTTTCGCTGCCTTGGCGACAACTCAGTAACCGAAGCGTTCGCCTTCCTCTTTGACCGACTGATCGAAGAGCCGGGCTGGCTAAGCCAGCACCTAGGCGTTGATGGTCGCGGCGGCGCGCTAGCAGCCCACGCACGTGCCGAGCGACTGATCTACCTACGCCGCTACAGCGCCAAGCTCGCCTACGAGCTCAAACTCCACGGCTCACAGACCACCCCACTCAGCGACCTAAGCGATGAGTACGCCCAGCAACTAACGCGCGCGCTCAGGATCGACTGGCCAAGCGAGAGCTGGCTAACCGACGTCGACCCCTGCTTCTACGCCGCCAACTATCTGCGTGCCTGGGCGCTAGAGACCCAGCTGCGCTCAATGCTGATCGAGCAGTTTGGGGAGCGGTGGTACAGCGAGCCGGACGCCGCAGAGGTACTGCGTGAGCTGTGGCGAGACGGCCAACGCCTCAACGCCCAAGAGCTCTGCCAACAGATCTGCGGCGCACCCCTAGATTTCGCAGCAGTGTTGGGCGAGTTTGGTTAGGCTGGGAGGGGTTTGGCTAGGTAGCGCAACCCTTTCCAGCGTCGCTTCAGCGCAGCGCCTTCCACTTGCTGAAGTTACCGGCTCGGTCTGCGACTCTGACCCAGCGTGGCTTGGAGCTGGTTCGGATTAAGAGAGTCGAGGCGTACTTCTGTGGTTTGAGTGGTTTGGATTTATTACTAGCAAACTGTGCCCGCGCGACGCCACTGATCGCATCAGCTGCGCGGAGCCTTGCGCGATAGGTGTGCGCCTTAGCGGCGTTAGATGATCCAGCGCCGACTAGCAGCGTGGCGGTCGTGACGACTGGGATCGACTCGTCGAGGATTATGTCGTCGGTGAAAGTCTTTGTCGGATCAACCCCGGCAGCCAGATTGGTGCTCTTAAAGCGGAGGTAGACGGTGCGCGGGAGGCGTTCAGAGCCCGTCGCCCTTAGGGTCCAAGCGACCTCGGAGCTGACGGTTAAGTTAGTAGCGAGCTTGAAGCCTCCATCGTTACCGAGCAGCAGGCTCGTGGCGCCGCTGGGCCAGACCAAAGAGATCGTGACGTGACGGCTATTGGTGTACTCGGCGCCATCGTTGATCGAGACGCCAACCTCACCGGCTGGCGCAGCTGGCGCTACATAGATCGGACAGGTCTCAACAGACGATCCTCCGCGCGTTGAAGTCGCGCGAACCTTGATGTTGCGATATCCGGGCGTCGAGTAGGTATTCGCCGCGGTTGCAGTGGTCGTTGTCCGCTCGTAGATCCCATCACCGTCAAAGTCCCACTCGTAGCGATCGACGGTGACGGCGCGGTCTGAGGTATCGGCGTTTAGGGTCAGTGGATCGCCGGTCAGCCAGCTCGTGGTGCCTGTCGCGTCGCGGCAGTAGAGAGGTCCTGCTGGCCCAGATCCAGCGATGTACTGGAGATAGAGATCTGGATCTACTAAGTTGAGGACGAGCAGTGAATTGGCGATGCCGAGGTAGAGGTGTCCATCGGGCGAAGCTGCGAGGCCGCTCAAATAGCCAGGGCCGTCGCCCTGTGGAGCCATCCCAAGGTGCATCTCGCCCTTCACCACCAACGAGCGCGAATATACGCGCACCTGCGTGTTGGCGCCAAGCGCTGGGCTCCAGCCAATGAAGACGTTGCCCTGATCGTCGGTGGCGAAGGAGGATGGAGCGTCGGGCAGGCCTGAGCCTGCTGGCGAAGACCCGAAGTTCCTCACGTACTCCGTATTAACGGTTGCTCCGGTCGGCGACCCATCGGCTTTTAGCGTAAAGCTCTGAGGTGCTGCGGCGACGAAGAGTCCGCCGTCAGGCATCGTCGAGATACCGAAATGCTCACTACCAACTGTCGCCATCGGCCAATCCGGCCCAGCCGAGCTTCCCGTCGCTGGATCGAGTCGGATAATCCTGCTCTGACCAACGCCCGCGACGAAGGCGACAGTGACGGGCGCCACGAACAAAGTGGTTCCGTTCGAGGCCAGCGACATCACCGATAGCGAGCTGACAGTCCAAATCAGGTCGCCCGAAAACGTGTACTTGCTTAGCGCACAGGAGTCATCGCACTCTGGGCCCATGGCCCCGACATAAACGCCCGTCGCGTCCGTCGCCACAGCCGTCGCGCCTTGATGGGACCAAGTCGAGATCAACTGACCGCTTGCAGATAGGCGCAGGACCATGGCGCCAGAATTTTTAGCGACGTATATATCCCCACTGTCGGCCACAGCGATATTCGAGACGCTACCGCCCCCGGCTCTTGGCTCAAATACGGTGTCCGTACCGCGATAGCCGCCTACGAAAGCTGAGGCAGGGGTAACCAAAGTGGCGAACAAGACCGCCAGCCAAACAGCAACGCCAGCGCTGACACCAACCACCCTCGGCCTCGTCATAGGTTTCAACTCTATCCGACCAGAGCCTTAGACCGCGCGAACTATGGCTTCTAGGAGTGCCTTCTGGGCGTGGCGGCGGTTCTCGGCTTGATCCCAGATTCGCTGGCGCGAACCGTAGAGAACCTCTGGCGTGATCTCTTGTCCTGGGTGGGCAGGCAGGCAGTGCAGGGCGACCGCTCCTGGAGCGCCGAGATCGAGCAATGCGTCGTCGAGGCAGTAAGGCGCCAGTGCGCTCAGGCGCTGGGCGGCGGTCGCCTCGTCGCCCATCGAGACCCAAGCATCTGCGTAGATCGCATCTGCTCCCATAGCTGCCTCGGCCGGATCATCGGTGATCACCAGTCCGGGCAGCGGCTCGAGTTGGTAGCCGCTGGGAGAGGCAACGGTGACCTGCACGCCAACTAGGCCGGCCACAAGCGCGAGCGAGCGAGCAACGTTGTTGCCGTCTCCTACAAAGGCAAGCTTAAGACCGTCGAGGTGGCCGAAAGTCTCTTTGAGCGTTACGAGATCTCCGAGCGCCTGGCAGGGATGGTGGCCGTCGGTGAGCATGTTGATCACCGGGACGCTAGAGGCGCTTGCGATCGCGCTGACGACCTCATCGGAGTGGGTGCGAATCGCGATCGCTTCGACGTGGCGCGAAAGAACTAGGCCCGTGTCGCGGGGAGACTCACCGCGCGATAGCTGCATCTCATCGCCGCGCAGTACCACCGCATGGCCGCCAAGTTCGGTGACTGCGACCTCGAATGAGACGCGCGTTCGAGTTGACGGCTTCTCAAAGATTAGGGCGATGCTCGCTCCCTCCAACGGACGCACCGAAAGCGGTGCCGCTTTGAGCTCAATCGCACGATCGACGAGCGCGAGGATCCCCTCGGCTCCAGGTTCGGTGCCGGTGAGAAAGTGAGCGGGCGCGGTTGGCCATGAGTCAGGCATCGCTTAAGAGTTTACGGTCAGGCGATCACTGATATACACGTTCACGTTCACGTACGCGCGGCGCCGGAGCAGACGGGGGCGCGGCGCCGGAGCGCTCGCGGGCGGCCGACCTACGCGCTGCGGCAGCTGCCTGGCGACGCGGACGCAGAATCCGAGCCGGCAGCATCAACAAGATTGCGGCGGCTGGAGCGAAAACGATCGCCTCGAGCCAGATTGACCCAGCGTCGGTTCCGGCGCCCAGTACGTGAATCGCAGCCAGCAACCAAACCAACAGGGTCGCTCGGTGCAGCGAGCGCCAACGCTTGACGCCGATCCACTTACGAGCGTAGAAAGAGAGTCCCAGCAGCAGCGCCAGCCAGCCGGCGATCACGCCGAGTCCGGTGAAAGCGGGTCGGTAGCCCATGAAGAAGGGGGCGACGAGGTCGACAGGCGTGGCCTTGAGCCAGCTGTCGCCGAGCAAAGTGACACCGTGCACAGCGATCGCGATCAGACCGGCGATCGCAAGCTGTTCGTGAAGCGCCACTGCGGTCTTCTTCCAAGCGGGCTTGCGCAAGAGACCGGCCGCCATCGCGAGTCCAAGTAGGACCGAGACCGAGACGAGCACCATCGCCGTTACGCCAGCAGCTCGACTTGCGAGCCACCAGATGTAGTTGAGGGGATCGGTAGTGGCGATCACAGTAATCACGCGGGCGAGTAACTCGCTGAGAGTGCGGGAATGCGGACGCGCATCTGTGGTGGCCCAGGAACTCTCCCGACCGTCTCAACTTCACCGTCATCAAGAACCATCAAGCCGCCGTGCTCGGCGAGAATCTCGCGCGCTGCTTCGGGGCCACTTAGTAGGGCCATCTTGGTGATCGTCTCAGCTTCAAGTGCGGTCGGGGCTAGGGCGGTGACCGAGATCAGACCCGTCCAAGCAGGCTCTCCCGTGGAGGGATCGATCACGTGGTGAGCGAAACCACCGTCGGGAGTACTCCATAGACGTGAGTCAATGCCGGAGGTCGCAACAGCACCGCTACTAACGCGGATCGTGCGCATCAGATCACCCGTGAGAGGGTGTATGGCTTGGATGTCATAGGGCTGACTTGCGCAGTCCTTGCCGCCTACGCGAAGGTCGCCAGCGCAGTCGATCGCGAACCGCGAGCGCCGCGACAAGCGAACCGCGAGCGCATCGGCAGCCAACCCCTTGCCTGTGCCGCCGGTATCGAACCTAACGCCGGGTGGACGCCGCACAACCCCGGCCTCGTCATCGACCGTGACCTCGCGCCAGTGGGACTCTGGATTGGGCGAGGCGCTGTGGCGGGGCGGAGCAAGCGCGAGAGCATCGCTTAGCGAGGGGGCGTCAAGGCCAGCTCTGGAGCGGGCGTATCCAACCGCCTCAAGCGCGTCGATCACCGAGGTTGAGTCGACGAGTCCGCCGCTGCGCTGGGCTGCCCAGCTGCCGGCAGCCACGGCCGCGCGCAAGAGGCCCGACGCCGGAACCTCGCTGCGAGGATCTCCGTTGAGGGCAACTAACTCGCTGTCGGGCTTAAACCGCGAAAGGGCTAGGTCGAACTCGTGTAGCCAAGCCTGAGCCCGTAGCGCGGCCTCTGGCGCTGACGGTTCGCCGTCGGCGCCGTCACCTACAAGCAGGCGCACTTTGCAGCCCATGCAGTCGAAGGTGACATCGTGATCGGCCATCAGTGGCTCGATCAGGAGGCTTGGGTTGTCAGGGCAGGTTGGGCAGCTACGGGTTGTGCCTGTTGAACAACCTGCGTGCTGAGATCCGGCGCGCTAGAGGTCGAAGGTACAGACGCCGCATCGGCGGCAAGCACGTCGGTCACGATGACGTTGCGGTGGATCAGCTTGACGATCACCGTCCGCTGCGCCTGAACCACGGGCGAACCCAGCGCAGGGTCTTGGCCGGCACTTACTTGCCAAGCAAGAAAAGCGAAGCAGGCCAAGAAGATCGCCAGCGAGCCGGTCAGCGCGTTGGTCGCAGACGGCTTACGTGTAGCGGACCGTTTACGCCGAGGTGTTGGGGTGATCGGATCAGTCATCGTCTTGCTCCTGAGCCGGGTGGTCGGTTGGGCGGGTAGCTGGAGCCGGGTTAGGGGCAACTGTGTCGCCTCCGTCGTCGCCGAAGGTGTGGTCCTCGCCGTCGTCCTCGGAGCCGCGCGATGGCTGCGTTGAGTCGTCATCGCCGCCATCTTGTACTGAAGGTGGTCCTAGTAGCTTGCCCGAACCCTGATAACCCTGAGAGGAGCCGCCCGAGCTCGAGCGGGTCTGCAGCGGCGTGGCGCCCTGTTGTGGTGGCGTGGCCACCTGCTCGTATGTAGGGCCACCGCTGGACTGCGTCGTTAGTGGCTGAGAGGAGGTAGTTGCAACGCTAGGGTTGCTAGGGCTGACCGATTGTGTTCCGGAGCTCGGCGCCAACGGTCGTGCCGCTCGGGCCTTAGCCGTAACCGTCGCGCCTTGGGCCTTGAGACGTTGGGTCTTATGGATAGTTGTCTCAATCACCTGTGTACGCACCTCGGCCTGCGGGGCCGCGACCGTGGTCGGCTCTGCGGCCCCCGATCCGAGGGCGACTGCAGCGGTGCCGCCGAGGGCCACAATGGTTACTGCTGAAATTAACTTGGGCTTTGAAATTGGCATGTGATTAATTCCTTATCGGTCGAAGATGCACTAGCAGCGTGCCCGATCGGCCGCTAACGGCCTCCCAGCTAGAGGGAAAGCTTCGGTAAAGCCTTGTAGGGCTTTAGTTCAAACACCGTGGGGCGCTAGAGTCGCAGCTAGCCATGGCCTCGATTGGACCACGCCCGAAGATCCTTTTTGTAGAAGACGAACTCTCAATCTCTGAGCCGTTCGCTCAGGCTTTGCGCCGCGAAGGCTTCGATCCAACCGTCGCTGGGACCGCTGCCAAAGCGCTTGATCTGGCTCAGAATCAAGAGTTCGACATCGTCTTACTCGACCTCACTCTTCCCGATGGTGACGGCCGCGACGTCTGCCGAGAGCTGCGGCGGGGGTCAGATGTGCCGATCGTGATGCTGACCGCACGCGGCACTGAGACCGACAAGATCGTCGGCCTCGAACTGGGCGCCGACGACTACGTCGTCAAGCCGTTTGCCGGGGGTGAGGTGATCGCACGTATCCGCGCAATCCTGCGACGTAGCGGGCGCCAGGCCGATCACAATGGTGAGACCGAACAACCCCCGAGCACGATCGGCGGGCTCGAAATCGACCCTGCGGCAAGGCGGGTGCAGCTAAACGGCCAAGAGCTAGACCTAGCGCGCAAGGAGTTTGACCTGCTCGCCGAACTAGTACGCCACGCCGGCCGTGTAGTCAGCCGCGAAGATCTAATGGCGCGCGTCTGGGATGAGAACTGGTTCGGGTCGACTAAGACGCTCGACGTGCACATCGGCTGGCTACGACGCAAGTTAGATGACGACCCCAACGATCCGACCTTCATTCACACCGTGCGTGGCGTCGGCTTCCGGTTCTCCGCTCCCGAGGAGTTGGCACCGTAAGCCTCCGGCTGCGCCTTCTCCTGAGCTTCGCCTATGTCCTCTTGCTTGCGATCATCGCGCTTGAGGTCCCGCTCGTCGTCAGCCTGCGCGAGCGCGTTGACTCAGAGGTCCGCCTGCAGGCCCGGGGCCAGGCCGACGTTGTCTCGGCGACCGCTTCAGACCTACTAACTCCTAGCGACCGCACCGATCTAACACGTCTGGTCAATACAGCCAGTCAAAACGTGCGCGGTCGAGTGCTGATCACCGATTACGCGGGCATAGTGCTAGCCGACAGCGCCGGTAGCGCGCGGGTCGGCGCCGACTACTCCACGCGGCCCGAGATCGCTGCAAGCCTACGCGGCAGAAGCTCTCAGCAGGTCCGTTACAGCGCGACCCTAGATGCCGATGTGCTCGCCACGGGAGTGCCGATCATTAAGGCCGCTCGCCCGGCGGGAGCGGTGCGGATAACCCAGGACGTGGCGGCCGTTAACCGTTCGCTTGATAGAGCCACGGCGGGGCTAATCTTGATCGGCGTGCTGGTGTTGCTGATCGGACTCGCGGCCGGTGCGGTGGTAGCAGGGCAGATCGCGCGTCCAGTGCGAAGACTAGAGGCGGCGGCTAGGCGAGTAGCTGCGGGAGACTTTGAGACCAAGGCTCTGATCGAGGGCTCCTCTGAGCAGCGCACGCTGGCGCGATCTTTTAACGAGATGACAGACCGCATCGGGCGACTCCTGCGCCTACAACGTGAGTTTGTCGCCGACGCCTCCCATCAGCTGCGCACGCCACTCACCGGCCTGCGCTTGCGGCTAGAAGAGGCGCGAGCGATGACCCCCGAGCCGGCAGTGCACGCCGAGATCGACTCGGCGCTTGGGGAGGTCGATCGGCTGTCGGAGATAGTGCGCGAGCTGCTGCTGCTCAGTGAAGCCTCTGAGAGTCGCCCCGCGCAAGAGTCGATTGAGCTCGGCGAATCCGCCAAGTCGGCAGTGGACCGTTGGTATGCGGCGGCCGCAGCAGCCGACGTGGATCTCCAGATCGAACTTGACCCGGCTGCGGGCGTTGTTAGCGCCGCGACCAGCGACATCAACCGGATCATTGACGTCTTAATTGAGAACGCGATTCTCTACTGCGGGGCTGGAACCAAGGTCGTAGTCGCTGCGCTGCCGGGGGTGATTGAGGTTCGCGACGACGGTCCGGGCCTTGCAGAGGGTGAGGAGGCGAAGGTTTTCGAGCGCTTCCACCGCGGCCGCGCTGGTCGCCAGACGCCTGGGGGCACGGGGCTTGGGCTGCCGATTGCGCGTGAGCTCGCGCGGCGCTGGGGAGCTGACGTAACACTTCACGGGCGCCCTCAAGGCGGAACCACTGCACGGCTAGAAGGGTTCGCGAAGGTGCGCTAAATAGTCGCGCGACGCGCTATGGTGAATGTATGAGGCCTTTTAAATCAATTCTTGGATGGACTGCTCTAGCGCTCCTCGGCTTGGCGTTGGCCGCCGGGGTGACCTTGGCCGCCAGCCAGCTCTCAAGCCAAAAGATTGGCCTCCAATCAGAGCCCCTAGACGTCGGACACGACCTCGCTCCACCTCACACCCGCGACGCGATACCTGTCGACCAAGTCAAGGGCGCGACCACTGAGACCTTTGAGTCCGGGGCGGCTCTAACGACGGCCCCAGAGTCGACGGCAACTCCCGAGTCGACGCCAACTCCCGAGTCGACGCCGTCTAATAGCGAGCCCTCAACGCAAACGCCAACTGTTAGCCAACCGCCAGCAGAGGTTCCGGCTACCAGCAAGGCCCCGGTACTGGAACCGACGACCGAGACGGCGCCAACTAACACCGTGCCGACAACCACTGGCGAAGACCACGAAGGCCGCGAGCGCCAGGAGAAGCCCGACTCCGACGACTGAAGCTGTTAGTCACGGCCGCCGCGGAGCCCGAACCCCCGCAGCATAAAAAGGGCGCGAGCGCTCGCTGTACCGCTCTTAGGTAGTACGCCGAGATCGACTGCCGAGCCCCAAACATCGTAGAAGCCGCGCACGCGCAGCAAGAGATCGTGCTCGAGCTCGCAGTAAAAGACACCGTGGGCAATTAGGGGGCGGTTGGTGGCGGGAATGTCGCCAAGGCGCTCACTGTGGGTACCGGAGACCTTCACCGGTGCGGCGATGAACCGCTCACCTTGAAGACGCTGTCCGGCGCTTTGCATGCGAACGTCTGGGAAGCCCGTCCAGAGGCGCTGTGCGTGGGCGGCGATCGCCGCGGCTCCAATCAACGGCTCTGGCGTGAGTGGGTCTTCGTACTGAACTGAAGTGACACAGAGTGGAGCGAAGGCCTGCCCATCGCGCCCAGACCACGCCGCCTCCCAGCGGTCGAGCAGGGTGTCGAGAAGCCGGCGCTCAAGCATCAGTTATGTGCTTCTAGATCAGCTAACCCAACATCGCTCGTCGAGGCTTGGGCGTAGCGGCGCCTGGGGATTCGCCCGGCCCCACGAGCAAGCGTTCCCGCCTCAACGCCACGAGCGATTGCCAGCGCCATCGCGACCGGATCCTGTGCGCGCGAGATTGCGCTGGCGCAGAGCACTGCGTCACAGCCCAGCTCGATCGCTAATGCGGCGTCGGAGGCAGTACCAACTCCAGCGTCGAGGATCACTGGCACCTGGGCCTGCTCGCAGATTAGGGTCAAGTTGTAAGGATTAACGATCCCCATTCCGCTTCCGATCGGCGATCCCAGCGGCATCACTGCTGCACAGCCGACATCTTCTAAGCGGCGGGCCAAGACTGGGTCGTCGGTGGTGTACGGCAGGACCGTGAAGCCCTCTGCGACCAACGTTTCGGCAGCTTGAAGCAGTTCGACTGCGTCTGGTAGAAGCGTGCGCTCGTCGCCGATCACTTCGAGCTTTACCCAGTCGGTCTCAAAGGCCTCGCGAGCCAGCTGCGCGGTCAGGACAGCGTCGCGTGCAGTGAAGCAGCCCGCAGTGTTGGGGAGCAGGAGCACTTCGGCCTTAGCCAACACATCGATTAGCGAGCCCCGCTGGGCTGGATCGATGCGGCGAAGAGCTACCGTGACCAACTCGGTTTGAGAGGCGGTAATCGCTGCGGCTAGGAGCTCGAGGCTCGTGAAGCCACCGGTACCTAAGAGCAGGCGCGATTGAAATGTATGCCCGGCTATCTGTAGCGGTTGGATTTCCATGTTTTCAGCCACCTTGGATCGCAATCAGCACTTCGACGCGGATCCCATCGCAGAGCACTTGGGAGTCCCATTGGCCGCGATGAACAACCGCTGCGTCAACGGCGACGGCGACGCCGCGTCGCTTGGGATCTAGATGCATCTCGATCTCAAGTTCACTTAATAGTCCGGCGACCGTCGTGCCTGGCGCTAGGTCGCGGGCCTCACCGTTGACGATTACTTTCATGCGAGCACTGTAGATGCGAACCGTTTAGCGGTGAACGCGCTAGCACTATCTGCCAGCTCTCCTGATTGCAGCGCCGCCAGGAGTAGGTCGGCCGTGATCGGGGTCAGCAAGATTCCGTTGCGGTGGTGGCCGGTTGCCCAGTGCAGCCCGGGCACCAGTGATGGGCCGATCACGGGAGCGTTGTCGGGCGTACTGGGACGCAGGCCAGCGCTGGCCTCTTGAAGCTCTAGCTCCCACACTCCCGGCAGCAGCTCGGCTGCCGCGCGTAGTAGCTCGTAGACGGCGCCCGCGGTCACCGTCGTGTCAAAGCCAAGCTCTTCCATCGTCGCCCCGACGACGTAACGGCCGTCTCCGCGGGGCACTACATAGACCTCGTCGGTGCGCAACACGCGGGTAGCCAGACCTGGCCCCGCCGGATCGCGTAGACGCAGAATCTGCCCTTTTACCGGGCGTACCGGAATCTTGGCCTGGGCGGGAATGCCTTCTAACTGACCAGACCACGAGCCAGCCGCGACGACTACTGCGCCAGCGCTGACCTCCTCGCCCGACGCGAGCGTCACCCCTGTTATGGCGTCAGCGCTGCCCAACAATCCAGCGACCGCAGTGTTTGAGGCCAGCTTGGCACCAGCGTCTGCCGCTGCAGCCGACAGAGCCGCGGTCAGCGCTCGCGGATCAACCGTGTGGTCGCCGGGGATGTTGAGTGCCGCGTGGATTGACGGAGCTAGGCCGGGCTCTAGTTGACGCGCCTGAGATGGACGCAGGCGCTGCACCGGAAGACTCAAGGATTGACGCAGTACAAACTCGCGGTCTAGCGCCACCGCTTGATCGCGATCGGTGGCGACCATCAACGTTCCGCACTCCTGAAAGCTCGAATCCAGACCACAGCTAGCCGACAGTTGGCGAGCGAACTCTGGCCACAGCGCTGCGCTTTGGCGCCCTAGCGCGAGGATCTCTTGCTCTGCTAGCGAGGCCTCTGCAACGGGAGCCAACATGCCAGCGGCAACGTTTGATGCCTCACCGCCTAGCTCTCCTCGCTCAAAAAGCGTGACCTTCATTCCAGCCTGAGCTGCCCGCCAAGCTATGGCAAGGCCGATTACGCCCCCGCCGACAACGGCGAGGTCCGGTGACTGCTTGTCATCTTTATAGGCCAAGTCCACAACACCTCCCTTCGCCGGAATGACCCGGATCAGGTTCTAACGGTCGGCGCCACTACGGCCACCCTCTCAGCCCAAACAGAGGGCTCCCGTAAGTCAATCCTAGCGGCGAGGACTCCCCTGTGGATAGCGATCAGTGCAAGCGGCCTGAGCGCCGGTGGTTTAGGCGTGAGAGACTGAAGCGGTGCATCCAGACGCGACTCTCCAAGAGCGGCGCGAGCGCCTTAGTAGCGCTCGGCTCTACCTCGTCTGCGACGCGCGGCCCGGAGGAGGCGATCCTGAGCCATTCCTACGCGCGGCCTTGGCAGGTGGAGTCGACATCGTTCAGTTAAGAGAGAAGAACCTTGATGAGTGCACCGCGCTTGGCGCTGCAGAGATCTTCCGGCGCGTCTGTGCCGAGTACAACGCACTCTTTATCGTTAACGACCGCCCGGCTTGGGCGCGTAGTGCGGGGGCCGACGGTGTCCACGTGGGCCAAGACGACCTTGGCGTTGATGCCTGCCGACGTATCGCTGGAGCCGACCGCCTAGTTGGCCTATCCACCCACACACCTGCTCAAGTCGATGGTGCAGCGGCGGCCGGCGTCGACTACATCGGCGTTGGACCAGTCCATGCGACACCTACCAAGCCTGGCCGTAGCGCCGTGGGACTAGCTCTAGTTGAACACGCCGCTGGCCAAGCGCGGCTGCCTTGGTTTGCGATCGGCGGGATTGGCTTAGATGAGATCGGCTCAGTAGTGGATGCCGGGGCGCAGCGCGTCGCAGTCGTGCGCGCGCTCACCGATGCCGAAGATCCTCAGATAGCCGCTGGCCTACTGCGCTCGGTGCTGGTCGAGGCCGCTGCGGAGACCGCCGATGTCTGAGCGCGAGCCGACCACCAGCGCCGATCCGCCGCCGACTAATCCAGAGACACCGGCGCTGACGCGCCGTGAGCGCACCGCCGCGCGCGAGGACGAGATGCGAGCGGCGCTGACGCCGTTAGCGCCCGGCGAGCGGCCGGCCACGCTCTTGATTTCGATCGTCGTTGCGCTGGTCCTCGCGGCTCTCGTACTTGCCGGCTTTATTACAGGAACCAAACTCGGCGGCGAGCAGACCAATATCGTCGCCTTCGTACTGCTCGAGGTGATCCTGCTCGCGGCTGCGCTGGGGCTTTGGCAGGCTCGTTACTGGGCGGTGCTTGGCTTTCAAGCCTTACTCGCGTTTCAGATCATCGTCGCGGCCCTCTCTCTGGCCGTCGCCTCCAATCTCCTAGCGGTAGCACTCTGCCTAGCGATCATCCTCTTCGGTGGCTGGCTGTTCTGGAAGCTGGTGCGAGTGATGAGCCGCATCCAGGTGCCCAAGCGCACGCAGTGACCGATTGCGATGCCAGCAGCGAATCGGTAGCGCTCTTCTTGTAGGCTCAAAGTTAATGGCGCATACCTCCTTTGACTGCGTTGTGACCGGCGAGCGATGTCTGACGGATTGACCGTCCATACCTATGCTCCCGAGGCGGCCCTAGGCGATGATGGCTCTGCGGACCTAACGGGTAGCGCCTTCTACTACGACTTTGTCGTACCCGACTGCTACCTGATGGCCGAGCGCGTGCTCGGTGACCTTCCAGTCGTTCCCGAGTGGATGCCGGTTGCTTTAGGCGAGCCTCCCGCCGAGTTCGACCGATCTGCCTTCGGTGACCGCATCGCCCAACAGCACCTCCAGCCACTGCGCTGGCCTGCGCCGTGGCCCTGGGATCCCAAGCCAGCCCTACTCGCGGCGACCTACGCTAAGTCGATTGGGCGGGCGGTGCCCTTCTCGCTGGCTGCCTTCCGTCAGGCATACGCTGGTGGGCGTGATCTCTCTGACACCGACACCGTGCTGATCGCCGCAGCTGCCAACGAGATGCATCCGCGCGCCGTGCTCAAGGCGCTTGAGCTGCGGTCGGTAGCCACGGCGCTAAGTAGCGCCACAGAGAACGCGCGCGCGATCGGCGTAAGCCAACTACCTGCGCTGCGGGTCGGTAGTGCGATCTTCACCGGCCCTGACGCAATTCAAGCGGCCGGCGCCGCGATGCTCGAACAGGGCTCTCCATGAAGGCAAACCGCGCCTACGAACTGACCGTCACCCGATCGGGTGCTGCGCCCGCCTGGCTGGCCGATAATGACCGCATTGACCACCTTGAGGTCGTCGAAATCGACTCGGGCGAAGTCGTGCTCTTTTGGGACTGCTCGCCTTCACGGGCATCAAAACTAGCGCGACGACTGCGCGAATCGCTAGTGGCGATGGAGGCCGACGAGTTCCTGACGGCCTGGCGCGGCGTCGACGGTTGATCGCCGTCCGGTAACCTCGCGCGCTGATGGCTGATGTATTGATGACCCGGATGTCTGACTCGATGGAGGAGGGCACTATCGTTACTTGGCACAAGACCGAGGGCGAGATCGTTGCCTGCGGTGATCCCCTCGTAGAGATCGAGACCGACAAGTGGACGGTGACCTATGAGTCAGATCAAGCGGGCAGCCTTTCGATTGTCTGTGGCGCTGGTGCGACGGTTGCTGTTGGTGGCCTAATCGCAACGATCACCGCTACCGATGCCAGCCAACCCCAGCCGGCGACGGCGATCGCTGCCCCATCAGCGCCAGCCGCTAGCGGCGCACCAACCGTCACCGGCCGCGGCGAGGTGACCTACGAGCAACTCAGCCGAGGACAGCAGACAGTTGCGCGCAAGATGGCCGAAGCCAAGGCCACCGTACCTGACTTCGCGCTCGAGATTGAGGTCAAGATGGATGCCTGTGTCGAGCTGCGCCAAAGGCTGGCAGAGACCGCTGCCGAGGGCGCTCACACCCCCACCTACAACGACATGATCGTGCGTGCGTGCGGGCTGGCACTACGCGCGACGCCGCGGGTCAATGGCGCCTACCGCGACGGCTGCTTTGAGCTTTACCAGCGCGTCAACATTGGCGTCGCTGTCTCTGGTCTAGACACCCTGATCGTCGCCACCGTCTTTGATGCCGATCTCAAAACGCTCGACCAGATCGCCGTCGAGACCAAAAGCCTCGCTAGCCGTGTGCGTAGCGCAACGATTACCCCGCCGGAACTCTCGGGCCAGACCTTCACGGTCTCTAACCTCGGCATGTATGGCATCACACGCTTTGGTGCCGTTATAAATGCGCCCCAGGCGGCGATCCTCTCAGTCGGATCTATCAGGGAGGCAGTAGTAGTAGTCGATGGGGCTGCTGCCGTAGGACAGCGGATGACGCTCACTTTGGGCTGCGATCACCGCATCCTCTATGGAGCCGACGGTGCGGCCTTCCTCACAACGGTCCGCGATCTGCTCGAAGTACCGTCGACCTTGACTTAGAGAGCGGCGCTACGGGGCGTACCATGACGGTAGATGGCTGAGGTCGATAACACCAACCTGCTGGTCTGTCGCCTAGGGGTCCTCGACTACCGCGAGGCGCTGGGTCTCCAAGAGCGGCTTCGCGCCGCGCGCCAGGCTGGGGCGATTGACGACACCCTCTTGCTGCTCGAACACCCGCCCGTCTACACGCGAGGCCGTCGCTCTAGCCCGCAAGAGCTGCCGATGGGTGAAGCTTGGTATCGCTCTCAAGGGATCGACATCATCGACGTCGACCGCGGAGGGCGCCTCACCTACCACGGCCCCGGGCAGCTAGTCGGCTACCCGATCATGGCCGTCACCGATGTCGTCGGCCACCTACGCACCATGGAGTCGGCGATCGTCGCGGGACTTAGTGAGATCGGGATCGATGCACGCGCCAGACCCCAAGACGGCCCCGACTACACCGGGGTGTGGGTAGGGGAAGCCAAGATCGCCTCGCTCGGCGTCCACCTCTCGCGCGCAATCACGACACACGGCTTCGCCGTCAACGTTGAGAACGACCTTCAGCCGTTTGAGTGGGTGGTGGCCTGCGGCCTCCAAGATGTTCGGATGACCTCTGTGACCAAAGAGCTTGGCTCTGCCCCGCCCGCAGGCGTTACGGGTTTCGCAGAGCTAATGGCTAGGCAGTTCGCAGCCGTCCTCGGGCGGCGCCAAACACCAATCACCGCGACTGCATTAGAGCTCGCGCTTGCTACGTCGGTAGCCTTGACGTAATGAGCGAACCACCGCAACGCAGCCACCAGACGCGGTCGCGCGCCAACCCCGGCGGGATGGACGTCTTATCAGTGCTCGGCCAAGATGTGCGGCCCTTCCGCGAGCGCAAGCCCCCGTGGCTAAAGGTTCCAGCCCCAGGAAGCCCCAAGTACCGCGAACTTAAGGCCCGGATCAAGTCCAACGACCTCCACACCGTCTGCCAAGAGGCCGCCTGCCCGAATATCGGAGAGTGCTGGGAGCGCGGTACGGCTACCTTCATGATCCTCGGCGACACCTGCACCCGCCGCTGCGGTTTTTGCAACGTAAAGACAGGCAAGCCGACGTGGAACGACCCCCTTGAGCCAGCCCGAGTGGCGCGCTCTGTCGCCTTGATGGGACTGCGTCATGCAGTCATTACAAGCGTCGACCGCGACGATCTCCCCGACTACGGCTCGGGAATCTGGGCCGCGACAATCCGCCAATGTCGCACTCAAGCGCCGGAGTGCAAGGTTGAGGTACTAACGCCCGATTTTCGCGGTGAGGAGATGCCGCTGGCGAGGGTGTTGGCCGAGCGGCCTGACGTCTTCAATCACAACGTTGAGGTTGTTCCAAGGCTTTATCCGGTGGCGCGGCGCGGTTCGCGCTGGGAGCGTTCGCTGCGAGTGCTGCGCAACGCCGCCGCGATCGGTGGAGAAGAGCTCGTGACAAAGTCAGGGCTGATGGTCGGGCTTGGCGAAACTCACGAGGAGATGACCCAAGCCTTCGCCGATCTGCGCGAAGCTGGCGTGCAGGTGCTGACCGTCGGCCAGTACCTGAGGCCGACCGAGGAGCACCTGCCGGTCGTGCGCTACTGGCACCCCGACGAGTTCAAGGCGCTCGAAGCGGTGGCCTACGAGCTTGGCTTCTCGCACATCGCCGCGGGACCACTAGTTCGCTCCAGCTATCACGCCGACGAGCACGTCGCCCAACAGCATCCTGGCGTCGGGCCGGTCGCCGCAAAGGCCTAACTAGTCAGAGCGCGGGCGAGAGCAGCGACACCATGTGCTCGACTTCTTCGGGCTTTGGTTCATCGGTGTAGTGCGCGAGAACAACGCCGTTGTGTAGTGCAACGGCCAACACCAGCGGCGTCGAACGGATCTTGTAGCGGTTTGCCAGATCCCCCCTGACCGAGACGTCAACGGTTAAAAGCGCAACCCCACTCTGCTCAAGCGCCTCGCGCCAGTGAGCACAGGCCCGACAGTAAGGCGAGCTAAACAGCAGGGCAGTTCTACCCTCGGCACCTGGCTCAAAGCCGAAGTCGGCGGGATTGACTCGATCGATCCCTGCGGCAACGGCCACGCGTGAGCGCTTGTAGAGCATCCAGCCGATAGCCACGACAACCAAAACACCAACAACAATCCCAACGCGGTCCATCAGGCAGGGTGGCGGTCAACGGTGAGGCCGCGAACTCTGGCGATCCAGAGATAGGCCTCACAACCGACGCAGAGACCGGTGGACGCGGCCAGCAGAGCCAGTGCGCTGACAATCAGAGCGAGTATCCATCCAACCGTGCTGAGGCCGACGATAAAGGCTAGGGTCGAAGCGCCCAAGAAGGCCACACCGATCATGTTGGCAAAGCGGGGTGGCCGTGAGTCTTCAATGCGACCCTCACCGATGCGTGGCTGGAGAAACTCGAAGTAGAGCAGGCATGGGAGGCAAAAGCGCCTACCTAACGTTAGGCCAACTGCCAGCTGTAGAGCCAAAATCCCGACCAACCAAGGCCAGTCGGCGAGATATGCGACCAGAGCCAGCGAGCCGATAAACGCTTGATTAGTGCGCGGTGCGCGGTCGTCGATAACGGTTAGATCGTTGTATGGATCGACTGTTCTTTTCATCACTGCCCCCAATCATGGCAGCCCGCGTAGTTCGGGCGCGCCCTAGGTATATGCGCGTCCATTACCATCTCCCCCTATCGCTGTGTCTAACCGTGCTCAAACACCACGCCAAGACGAGGCGGGGAAAAGCGCGGCAGGCTACCGGCCTCACCTTGATGGCGTCCGCGCTCTCGCCGTCATCCTCGTCATCCTGTTTCACCTGGGCTATGCGTGGATGCCTGGTGGCTTTATTGGGGTAGACGTCTTCTTCGTACTCTCGGGATACCTCATCACGGGGTTGCTACTGCGCGAGATCTCTAAACGCGGGCGCGTAAACCTCGTCAATTTCTACTCGCGCAGGTTCAGGCGACTGCTCCCGGCAGCTACGGTCGTCTTGCTTGCGGTCGTGGCTCTTTCGCTTTGGCTGTTGGACGCGGTTGACAAGAGCTCGGTCGGCGGCGACGTACGCGCATCGGCCCTCTACGTAGCCAACTGGCACTTCATCGCTGCAGGCGCGGACTACTTCGCCCCCGGAGACGTTCCAAGCCCGCTGACTCACTTCTGGTCGCTGGCCGTGGAAGAGCAGTTCTACTTCGTCTGGCCGGCGCTCTTCTTCCTGCTTTGGTTTGGCGTCGCGCGCTTTGCCCGCCGACGGCGAGGCGATGGCACTCTCGGCGTGCTGGTTGGTGTTCTGATAATTGCGGCCGTATCTATCGTCTTATCGCTGACCCTGGTCCCTTCGACCAACGCCTACTACTCAACCTTCACGCGCGCCTATGAACTCTGCGTGGGAGCGATTCTGGCCATAGCGGCGCGTCGTTATGCGGGAAAGATTCCCAACACCCCCGTGCTGCGAAGTGTCGGTGCTGTGGCGATAGTTGTCGGCGTCGGTGCGCTGATTGCGCTGGCAGCGACGATCCCCGATGCCACCGACTACCCGGGGACTGCGGCGCTGTTGGTGACTGGCTCAACCTTGTTGGTTATCTTCGCGCTCGAGTTTCTCCCGCTCGGGATCGGACACAAGGCGCTGGGACAAGCGGCCCCAGCCGCGGTCGGACGTATCTCCTACAGCCTCTATCTCTGGCACTGGCCGGTGATCGTCTTCGCTCCACTGATCGCTACAAAACTGTTGATCGCCGCGCCGCGCTACCGAGGGGTCCAGATCGCGGCGATGTTCTTGCTCGCGGTGATCTCCTACTTCATCATCGAATCGCCGATCCGCTTCCGCCTCGGACGTTTCGCTAAGCCCGTGCTCGTGGTCGCGGTGGGACTGGGGGTCTCACTGGCGGTCGCACTGATCACGCCTCAATTTCTCAAGCCGCAAGCTGCCTATGGCCAAAAGGCTCTGATCGCAGTGCGCGATCTCGCCAAACCTGAGAACTGCCCTTACTTCCCGAAGGAGTGGAAGGACCCCTCCGACGATCTGCCGTGCGTCTATCGCAAAGGTGGACCACGGGTAATCGCATTTGTCGGGGACTCTCACGCTCAGCAGTGGCAGCCGGCCATCAAAGCGTTAGCCGAGCGCTACAACTTCACAGTGATTCGCGCGACACGGGGCGGATGTCCGGCCAACTGGGTCACCACCTATCTCTATGACGAGCAAGGCATCTCACGGCCCGACACCGACTGTGACCGCTGGCGCGCGCGCGTATATCGCGACCTCGTCAAGGTCTACAACCCTGAACTGATCTTCGTCGCCACGCGCTCGCAGGAGAAGGGGCTGCGTGACGGCGGACGCAGCGTCAATAAGGACAAGCCCGACCACCTGCGAATCTGGGCGGCTGGCTGGGATAAGACCCTGCGTACCCTGACTGCCGGAACCGGGACAGTTGTCGTGGCGCGCCTTCTGCCGACGCTGCCATGGCGCGTTCCTGCCTGTCTGGCGACGGCCTCCACCGCAGCGCAGGCCAAGCGCTGTGATAGCCGCGTGGCCGTCGATCAGCGGATATTGCCTTACAACGCTGTTATCGATCAGCTGCCTGCGAAGTACCCACGAGTGATCGTCATCGACCCAACCACAATCGTCTGCCCTAAGGGCTTCTGCCCTGCGATCAAGGATGGGATCGTCGTCCACCGCGACGACAACCACATCAGTGCAACATTCGCTCGCTCAGTCGCCAAGCAGTTCCGCGAGCTGCTAGAAAAAGCTGGCGCGCTCAAGCCCTAAGAAGCAGGCGAGGCCGGCCAGCGCTGCCTAGCTCTTGTTCTCGCCGTCGCCTTCTGGCTCGTCTGGCTTATCTGGGGTTGACTTGATGCCGTCCTTAGCGCCCGCGACGCCGCGGCTGATTGAGCCGCCAGCCCGAGCCATGAAGCCTTTAGCCCCCACCAACGTCTCTCCGGCATGAGCGTCTGGGAACTCATGCGCCGTCTCGCGCATCAACAGGTACATCCCGAAGATGAAGAGGGCGATGATCCCTAGGACCGGAAACGGCGAGCGCGTCAGCGGCGTGTCGACGATCACGAAGAAAAGCACGACGACCGCGCCCAAGACGCCCCAAGCAACCGCTGGCTGGTCGCGCATGTAAGGCGCAGCAGAGTGACGTAGTGCTTTGGCTGGCCGTGATCGGCCGCCAAGCCAAGCAGCGATTAGTAGCGGAATTGCGAGATAGATTGCGTTCGAGGAGATCTCCGCTAGGAGCGAGGTCCCGATCGTCCACGTAGCCCTTACCGTGGGTTCCATCGAAGCCGAAGAAGAGAGCGTGCTAACAACTTGGTCGCCGATCACACCGCGAGCGATCTTTACGATCAGAGCGGCGACGATAACTGCGATGCCAACGGCCATCAGCGCTCGGATGCGGCGCCCGGGCACAAGATAGATCGCCAGCATGAAGAGCGCTACAACGAGGATCGAGAGGACGACAGCCAGCGACTGCAGAACGTTGACGGCCGTCTGCACAGTGCCGATATTTTTGGACTCAATCACAGTGATCTTTCCAGCGTCGGCTGGGATCTTCGAGCCTATGTCGCCACCTATTCCAGCCCGATTAGCGATTTCGGTGACCAGCGGCGAGAGGTCTAAGACGACCCCATTGCCCTCAATTTTTAGAGTCGAGGTATCGCCCTCGATGAACTTCACGAGTTGGCCTTGAGCAACCCTGTTGGCGCTCGCCCAAGCCTTCTGGACGCGGGGGTCGTCGAGTGCCTTGTTGGCGGCCGTCGTGGCGACGCTGCGCAGGCCTCCAGCTACCGGCCCAGCGAGCGGCTTGAGGACATCTGGAAGGACCGACTCAAGCTTGGAGGAGACATCTACATTGGTGAAGAGCTGGTCGACGAGATAGTCAGAGACGGTTGCGCTGATCGCGTCGTTTTGAAGCAGCTCAGTGCTGGTCTGAGTCCAGGCGTCGGTGTCGAGAACTTGGCGCTTGGCCCAGATCGAGAGCATCGCGAAGACTAAGAGGACCGTGGTGAGCACGATCAGTGCTGCTGAGGTGATCCTTCTAGCCCGCGAGGCTACCGGCTTGGCGACTATCTCGGTTTCGGTCATGGCGCGCCACTCTACAACGGGCTACGGATATCTAGCTAGCCCCGGACTCGGCGCTAAGCGGGGGCGCTATCGCTGATGCGCAGGCGGCCGTCGGAGTCGACGTCCAGCGATCTACGCCCAGCCAAGAGCTCGATTAGCTCCGCTCCGACTAGCTCACGCCGCCAGCCTTGCAGTGTGCGGACGTCGGGCTCGTCCGAACCACAGCGCACGGCCGCGACCACAGCCTGAATGTCTGAGCGCGAAGCGACGAGTTCGTAGGCGAGCCCAGCTTCAATCGCCCGACTACGCGCGAGAGCCTCAGCGAGCGAAATAAGTGGGGCATCGCGCGCGTCAGAGCGGTCTCTTTCACTACTCTCGAGCTTAATCGGCTCGGCCGCTAATCCTCGCTTGACTGCCTCGAGAATATCTTGGCGGTGACGGCGCATCGTGCGCTCCTGGACTCCTCGAATCTGCTCAAGAGCGACCGGGTCGGAGGGCTTGCGCTTGGCAATCTCTACCAGAGCTGGGTCTTGAAGAATGCTTCCCACCGGCTTGTCTTCGACCTTGGCGGCCCGTTCACGCCAGGCAGCGAGTTCGCGTGCGACGGCAAGATCGCGGGGCTTTAAACGCGCTATCCGCCCGAGCCGCAGGTATGCCAAATCGGGGTCGCGCTCGTCAGTCACAGCCTCCATCGCCCGACACTCCTCACGTGCCCACTCCAGCCGTCCGGACTCGCGCAGGCGCTCTTGGAGGTGATCGGTCAGTGAGAGCAGGTGCTCAACGTCCTCGCGAGCGTAAGAGAGCTGCTGCTCGGTCAGGGGACGCACGTCCCAGCGAGTAAAGCTCTCGCTCTTGTCTAGGTGTAGGTCCAAGACGGCTTGAAGCAGGTTGCCGTAGCCGGTCTGGGCGCCGAGTCCAGCAAAGCCAGCGGCGATCTGCGTATCAAAGAGATTGGTGATCTCAGTCTCCCACTCGCGCTTTAGTAGCCCGACGTCTTGGCGGGCAGCGTGTAGGACGATCTCGATCTCAGGATCGGCGAGCAGTGCTGCGATAGGAGCGTGATCGTAGGAGGCTTGAGCGTCGATGACCTCAATGCGCACTCCATCTGAGGAGCTCGGGTCATCGACTGAGATCTGCACGAGGCACAACAAGGCACGGAAGCGCCCTTCACCGACGAACTCGGTATCGATGCCGATCCGGCCAGCGGCGCGGGCGAGCGAGGCGACTGCTTCTAGGTCCGGTTGTTCTGGCATCTGGGCCCGAGACGCTATCGCGTCGCGGTCGGGAGTGGGTCTCAGAAGTTGAAGTCCTTGGGCGGCTTCTGCTCAAACCACAGCCGATCGTGGTCTGGGGTCTCTGCGAGGAACTCGGGCGTCTGCTCGAGAACATCGGCCTCTTTTTGCGAAGGCTCAGGCAGGTCGGGCTCAGCGGCAAAGATCTCATCTGCCTCAACGAAAACCGCCGACGGCTCTGGCTCTAGCTCAACCACCTCGTGCTCGATCGTGCCGAGATCGAAGTCCGTTGGAGCTTCGGGGTCGGGAGCGTTAGCGGTCTGGGAGTCATCGAACGGGGATGCGGCCAACGTCCTTTCGATCTGGGCCGATGAGACCTCAGCGCTGACGGGTTCCGCGGGCGCCTCTTCCCGCGTTGGCGGGCTGAGTGCCTCGCGCTCTTGGCGCGCTACGTCTTCGGGGTCGGCACCGGTGCGTCGCTTGAGCTCCAGATGCTCGCGGATCGCGTCCTCGAGAGTTCCCATCTCGCTAAGCCTAGCGCCGTGGCCCCCGGTAATGGTTGGCGATCGCACGCCAGCTACCTCAGACCACTGCGTTGGAGCGCTCTGGCTACACTGTTGGCGTCGCACGCTTCGGCGTCCGCACGTTGTTTCCTCGGGGCTATAGCTCAGTTTGGGAGAGCGCCTGGATCGCACCCAGGAGGTCGCCGGTTCGAGCCCGGCTAGCTCCACTAACGAGGAAGTCAGTAGTTAAACGCCAGCTCCGACTTGATGTCTTTAAGCAGCGGCGCGCCACTATCACGCTGCGAAGCAGAGAGAGCCAGCCCAGCTGGCCACTCGATTGCGACTTCGGGGTCGTTGTAGGCAAACCCTCGCTCACTCGATGGGTCGTAGTAGCTAGAGCACTTGTAGACAACATCGGCGAGGTCGGAGATCACACAGAAGCCATGAGCAAACCCAACCGGCACGTAGAGCTCGTGGAGATTCTCGTCATCTAGAACGAATGCCTCCCACTCTGCGAAGGTCCCAGAGTCTGGGCGCAGATCGACGACAACATCGAAAATCGCTCCGCGCGCGCAGCGAATCAACTTGGCTTGACCATCTCCGAGCTGGAAGTGCATTCCCCGAACCACGCCCTGCGTAGAACGCGAATGGTTGTCTTGAACCCACTCCTGCGTCATTGGCAGAGCGGCGACAACGTCATTACGAAAGCTCTCCGTGAAGAAGCCGCGCCCGTCGCGATGAACTACTGGCGCAAGCAAAAGCAAGCCGTCTAGGCGGGTTGGGATTGACTCCATCACAGCGATCCTATCTCGCAGCAGTGATCGACTGACTTCACTGGCCACCGCTGCCGTCGCGATCATCTACTCCTGACTCGCTGCGTGCCGCTCGGGACTCATATCCGCTGCGCTGGGCGCTGTCGGCCGCCCAGAGAATCCTGTCCACCTTAAGCGCTCTACCCAGGGCATCTCCAAATGAGCGCGGGAGGAGTCCTAAGAGGCGATTGATGCCACCGATCGACCTTGGGACGTAAACGTCTAGTCGAGGAGACTTAAGCGTGGCGACGATCGCGTCGGCGACATCTGACGGCTCAGAGATCTTGACCCCTCGACCCTTGGCCAACCCAGCGGCGAGTTCGGTATTAACAACTCCAGGCATCACGATCGAGCAGTCGATCCCTAGCGCCGCATTCTCGGCCGCGACGGCCTCGGTCAGGCCGACTACGGCGTGCTTACTTGCCGCGTAGGTTGCGCCACCTGGCGGGGAGACCTTGCCAGCCGAGGAAGCGATATTGATTATGTGGCCGCGGCGACGGGGGCGCATACGCTCAAGGGCGAGCTTGGTGCCGGTTGCAACGCCGTGAAAGTTGATCTCAAACTGGCGGACCGTGACGAGGTCGGACTCTGCGTGAAATTCGCCGAGCTGCATGATCCCTGCGTTATTGACGATTACGTCAAGCGGGCCGAGGTCGGCCTCAACGGCATCTAGAAACGCCACGAAGGAGTCTCGGCTGGTCACGTTGAGGTCGTATCCGCGAGCGCCGTTACCGATCTCCTGAGCGCAGATACGCGCGAGGTCGCCATCTAGGTCGCCGATACCTACTTTGATGCCCTCTCGGGCCATCGCCTCCGCAGTCGCTCGGCCGATACCTCTTGCGCCACCTGTTACGGCGGCAACCTTGCCAGTCAGAGTGCGTGGGTTGCGAGCCATCGTAGATCTCCTCTAGGTCACTAGGGTCAACGGTTCCCGCACGGTACTAACTCACGAGATCCGTCGACTAGCAACTCTTTAGCCCGCTAGCGCCTGCGGGTAATATTTCTAGTAGATGTCCTCTTTTCGCCACGGCAGATATCGCCTCTCCTACACCGAATTCGGCGATGGGCCGCGACACATCGTGCTTCTGCCAGGGCTGCTCTTCTCCCAGCGGATGCACATACCCCTTGCCCTCACGCTGGCTGAGGCCGGCCACCACGTCATCACGCTCGATGTGCTCGGACACGGCAGCTCGGACCGGCCGCGCGAGATGTCTCAATACTCGATGGAGTTCTTTGCCGAGCAGACCGTCGCCCTGCTTGACCATCTCGAGATCGATCAAGCAGTCATCGGCGGCACTTCGCTGGGAGCAAATGCGACGCTTGAGGTTGAGGCGCTCGCGCCCGAACGCGTCCGCGGAATGCTGATCGATATGCCGGTCTTAGAGAACGCGCTACTGGGCTGTGCGATCGCCTTCACACCGCTAATGCTTGCCCTTACATTCGGGGAGCCGGGGATGAAGCTTGTGCAGATACTGGCGAAGGCAATTCCGCGCGAACGCCTGCCGCAGCTGGGAGATGTGCTGCTCGACTGGCTGCGCCAAGATCCCGGCCCCAGCGC
Source organism: Solirubrobacterales bacterium (assembly GCA_947474595.1). Taxonomy (GTDB): domain Bacteria; phylum Actinomycetota; class Thermoleophilia; order Solirubrobacterales; family Solirubrobacteraceae; genus CANJIV01. The sequence goes on along the minus strand of CANJIV010000006.1, from coordinate 32,699 downwards.
GTCGGTCCTCCAAGGCCTGTTCTTCGGCCGAATCGCTCCTCACCGTGATGTCCGTCGAACGTTCACCGCGCCAACGTTGGTGATCGGCCACCACAGTGACCCAGTCCACCCCTTCTCCGATGCGGGGATGCTGGCAAGCGAACTGCCTAATGCCCGCCTCATACAGGCCGGTTCAATCTTCGAGCTGCGTACGCGACCCCAACGACTGACGGCCGAAATCCTTAGCTTTCTAGATCAATGCTGGAAGCCCAAACGGGTAGCTAAGGCCAAACCAAAAGCAAAGCCCAAGGCCCAGGTTAAGAGGCCTGCCGCTGCGCTGGTGCCCTAGATTCATCGCCACCCGCCCGTATCTCCGCGGTAGAGCCCTTGGCCGCCGAAAACCATCCTGATGGTGCGGATAAGGATTTTTAAGTCAAGCAAGAGCGACCGGTGCTCGACGTACCAGAGATCGAGCTCGATGCGCTCCGACCAAGGCAGTGTCGCACGTCCGTTGATCTGGGCCCAGCCCGTGATTCCGGGCTTTACGACCAGCCTCCCGCGCTGGCGCTCTGTGTACTGCTCGACTTGAACTTGAACGGTGGGGCGAGGTCCGACGATCGCCATCTCTCCACGCCAGACATTTAGGAGGTTTGGTAGCTCGTCGATTGATGTGCGGCGCAAGAAGGAGCCGACGCGCGTGATCCTTGAGTCGCCGCTATCGACGACCAGTCCAGATCCCATCCCCTCGGCGCCACTGACCATCGTGCGCAATTTGTACATCTCAAAGGCCGCGCCATCCTTGCCGATGCGCTGCTGGCGATAGATGTGATGTCCACGGGACTCCAACCGAACTGCCACCGCCCCAGCGACGATCAATGGTGCTCCAAGAACAAGCCCTACCGAGGCGATCACGAGATCGAGACAACGGCTCAGCGCGTTCAACGAGTTCCCTCCGGCGGCGACCACGAGGCCTCGGTGCCGTGCCGGCGCCAATCCCATAACCCACCGGCGATCGCAGCCGTCGTCACAACGTAGTAGCGAGCGACCGCAAAGGGCCGCGCCGACAGCGCTGGCGCCGACAGAGCCGCGAGCAGAATCGCTGCCTGAACGGCAAGGCTGGCGGCGTAGAGTCCACGCGCGCCGCGGACAACGAGCGCTAAGTTAGCCGCCAGTATCGCGATGTGTAGAAACGGAGATGCGTAACGCAGCAGACGGTGGGAGACGACCATGCCTGCGTAGTCAGCGGGGTAGTTACCAAGGCGCGCCAGCCCACCCTGGACGACGATCGGCCAAGCGTGGCTCATCATCCGTCGCTTGCGCGAGTACTCGCCGACCACGGTCGGGACCATCCGCTCGGTAGCACGGGCGCGCGGCTCGTAGACGGCCCGCCACCCGTTCTTGACCATCGTGAAGGGGAAGGAAAGGTCGTGGCCCATGATCGGGTCCATCTCTACGTAGGAGTCACGACGTGTCGCGTAGATCGCTCCATTGCCACCCGTTACTGAGGAGAGCTGTGATTCGGCGCTGCGAATCATCATCTCGTAACGCCAGTAGAGACCTTCTTGGTTGTCACCGCCATCGGGATTGATGAAGTTAACCTGACCGCAGACATAGCCAACCTTGGCCTCCTCGAAGCGCGCGACTAGGCACTTCAGCGCGCCTGGCTCCCACGTAGAGTTGGCGTCAGAGAAGGCTAATATCTCGCCGCTAGCACGTCGCACGCCTGCATCTTGGGCCTGAACCTTGCCGCCGCGAATTAGATCTAAGACTGCATCTGCCCCAGCCTCAGTGGCGCGCGCAACCGTGTCATCTGTGCAGCCATCGGCGGCGACGATGACCTCCAAGCGATCGCCTGGATAGTCCAGGCCACGCGCGTTAGCGACCTTTGCTGCGATCACAGAGGCTTCGTTGTGAGCGGCGATAATCAGGGTGACCGTCGGCAAAGAGGCTTCGGCTTTGGTCCCTGCAGAAGGCGCCGTGGCAAGCGGGGCGCCCGGCCTAGAGCCGCGGCGCGTAAGCGCGACGACCAACGCGCCATACCCAATCTGGGTCCAGGCAAGCGCAGCGACGGCGGGCCAAAAGATGGCCTTAAGTAAGGCGGTCACTGTCCAGATTGTGACGAGCGCGGCGCGTTTGGGGCGGGTTGGGCGAGTAATTGCTCGTAGAGAGCTACCGTCTGGCGGCCAATCTCGTCCCAGGAATACGGCCCGTCAGCCGCTGCGCGCGATGCTGCGCCCAACTGCGCGCGCTGCTCGCTGTCTCCAATTAGATCGACTAGCGCCGCATGCAAAGCGCTCACATCGCCGCTTGGTACGAGCCGCGCAGCGCCACTCTTAGCGACCTCAGGAAAGCCACCGACATCGGAGAGCAGCAGAGGGCGACCAAAGGCTAGGGCGGTGAAGAGAACTCCCGACTGATCGATCTCTAAGTAAGGCAGCACGACGAGGTCTGCGCGCTTAAAAAATGCCGGCAACTCAAGGTCAGTCACGAAGCGGGAGACAAATCGCACACTAGGCGTAGCGATCGCCTCCAGCGGCGCGATATCCATCCGCGGCATCCCGACAATCCACAACTCAGCATCCTCAATCCCCTGCCAAGCGCGCAACAGCTCTTCTACTCCCTTGTACGGGCGAATTAGGCCGAAACATAGGACGACGGGCTTTTTTACATCGGCCAATTCAGTCGGCAGCGCTACCGCACCGGGTTGGGATGCAAGGTGGTCGAAGGCTCCGTGTGCGATCACGTGAATCCGCTCAGAATCGACTCCCAACTCACCGACGAGCCGCCGAGCTCCGTGCTCGGAGTGGACGATGATCGCGTCAACTTGGTCATAGAGGCGGCGTTGAGCCGCGAGCTGCCCGCGGCGAGGCTCGCGAGCGATTACATCGTGAGCGGTCAGCACAATCGGGCGTCGGCCACCGTGGCGTTTTGCTCGTGGAAGCAAGTGAACGTCCAGCGGCGTCGCGGCTAGCCACTGGAAGTGCAGGATGTCGGCGTCGCCGAGCTGGCGGCGCCACGACAGCATGTCTGGGACGTGCTGGAGAAGCTTGGCGGCCAACCGTGGTCGAGACCCTGGCTTGCCTGGCGCCCAGCGATAGAACCGCTCAGTGACCTTGTAGGCGCCGTCAGTGTCTGCGGTAGGACCGTAAGCAAAGCGGCTAGTAACGAGCTCGACATCGGCGCCTGCGGCGGCCAGGGCGCCGCAGAGTGCGTGGTCATAGGGAGGCGTAAACGCCGACGGATCGATTACTTCGACATGGATCGTTGGTTGCACGCCTTAAACCTCGGTCCGCGGGCCGACCGCTGGCGTGGATTGGGCAGATGCGCGGCGCAGACGACCGCCGAGCTCGCGCAGCCGCTTAATTTCAGCAGGGGGAAAGAACCGTGTAACCAACAAGACCAGCGGGATTGCCACCCAGACCGCTAGGCGAGATAGGAAACCGACCACACCGTCCGTCGGCAGAACCAGCTCGCCGGCGACCGTTAGTCCGCCGATCACAACGATCAGTTGCACGAGCCTGATCCACTCAAACCCAACCGTAAAGAGATTGCGCGTCAGGAAATACATCAGGATCAGCATTACGAGATACGCCCCGCAGAGGGCTGCGCCTGCACCGGCGATACCAAACGTCGGGACGAGCAAGAATAGTAATCCGACATTAACCACAAGCCCTGCGGCTGCTGCCGGGAAGTTGCGTTTAGTTACCTTCGCACGACCGGCGATCACGACGAAGATCAGGAAGAGGCCGTACATCGCCCAGCCCAGCGAAACCCATGGCAGAGACTCAAAGGCGTCAAAAAAGTCTGGCGCAGCTAAGAGCCGTACAGCCCAGCGACCCAGCAAGGTAAGCCCGGCGACGATGATGCCGGTGACGAGGACGTAGTAGGTCGCAACTAGCGCATACAGGCGCCCGGCCTCGTTGTCATCGGTGATCGAATAGGCGAGCGGCGGCCAGGCATACTGAAAGGCACGGGTGGCGAAGATCACAACCGCCGCGAGTTTGATCGACAGCGAGTAGAGCCCGGCGACCTTGGGACTCTCGACCCGGTAGAGGTAGGTGCGATCGATCAGGTTCAAGGCGAACACCGAGACCTCGGCCGGGACCGTTGGTAGTCCGAAGCGCAACATCGGCGAGAGCGTGGGTGCGTCGATGCGGATGCCTACGCGGTGGCGCAGCTTCCACCACAGTCCAAACAGCACGACCGTTGAGGCGATGAAGTTTCCGGCCAGCAGGCCACTGGCGCCGTCTCCCTCTCCGACCACCAACCAGAGACTCAGCCCGACCGTGAGCCCAACGTTGATCAAGGAGGCGCGAATGTAGATGCGCGTCATCTCGTCAACGCGTAGCAAGGCATAGGCCATCTCAAGGTTGGTAAATGACCACAGACCTAGCGTGGTAATCATCCAGAGCGTGGAATCCTCAAAGCCGAGTACGAGCTTGGAGAGCTGCGCAGCGAAAAGTGCTGAAAGTCCGCAAATAACCGTTGTCGTAATAAAAACGATCGCAGTGGAAGCTCTGGCGACCCGATCGCGTCGTGCTTGATCGTCGTCAAGGTAGTAGAAGCGTACGAACGCCTCGATGATCCCCAAACGCCCGACAATGCTGACTAAAATCACCAAAGTCAGCAGCAGATCGGCGGTACCGTAGTCGGCTGGCGTGAGGTAGCGCGTGTAAATCGGCAGCAGAATTAGCGCGATGATTTTGGCCACCGCTTCGGCCACTTGGTAGGCGGCACCGGTCTTCAGCAGCCGCTTGAGATACCCGAACATCCCGTTCACGCTATAGCGTGGGCTCGATGGCCTCCAAGCCCACTGCCGTCTTGCTGCTTCCACGCACGCTCGACGGCTTCATCCAATACGACCAAGCCCAGGACCTCTTGCGCTCTAAATCGATCGTTGCGATCGAGCCTGCGCGGGTTCCCTACGGCGTCTTTGGACGTCTCTCACTCGGCCTAGCTGAGCGCCTTGCGCGTACCCAAGCGGCGCGCCTCAAGCTGCCAGGGTCACCACGCGTAGTGATGATGTTTCATCCATTCCAGTACCCACTAGCTCGCGCTCTAGTTGATCGTAATCAAGGCTCAGAGCTCTGGTACATGCTTTGGGACCACTACGAGCACGCCTACGATGCGACACCGAAGTTGGCCACACGCCTACGCCTGTGGCACGACGCCGCGCTGCGCGACTCTGCGCTGAACTTCGCCGTCACCAATACGCTCGTTGAAATTGAGGCCGCGCGCGGACACGCCGTCGCGTTGACACCTTCGGCTGCTGACTCCTTTCCAAAGCCCGAGCCAGCTGACTCTGTCGTTGCCGTCGCACTGGGCAACATCGGTTGGCGCTACGACTGGGAGCTGCTGCTAGCGATCGCCTCTGAGATGCCTGAACTGATCGTCTTGATGATCGGCACGGTCGCAGAGAAGCAGCTGACCGGCGATCTCGCCTTCGCTGCCTGTCGCAAGCTGCCCAACATCGTCTGGCTCGGTCGGCGTCCAGACGAGGAGGCCGCGCGGCTGATGCTCTGTGCCGACGTTGGGATCCTCCCCTTCAAAGTTGATCCGTTCAATGACGCCGGAATCCCCAACCGCATTCTCAAGGCAGCACGCCTTGGGCGACGCACCATAACGCCGATGCTGGAGGGGGTCCTAACTTACTCCCCCGCGGTCATCCGAGTCGATGGCGTCACGCAGTGGGTAGAGGCCCTGCGAGCCCAGCGAGCCACACGGGTAGCCGGCGATCCCGCGCTGCGTGAGTGGGCGCTGCAACAGAGCGCCGAGAGCATCGACGCCGTCCTCTGGCGGCGCCTACGTGAGCTGGGAGTCGAAGTTCCCCCGACCGCTGCGACTGGCGCCGACTGGGCCGTCAGTGATCTGGGAGAGCGGCGGCCGTAGGGTCGCCAGCTGAAACAGGATCCCGAGGCTTACGCGTAGTAGCTGCTGCTGCTGCCGAGCCGATCGCGAGCAGAGCCCAAGTAATCGGATCCTCTAAGAATGCGGCGTAGAGCAGCGTCTGGAAGACCAGCGCGGCAAACATCGCAGCGACTGCGGCGCGTAACGGCGAAAGCGAGGCTCCGCGCAGAAGGCGCCAGAAGGCTGCCGCCAATAGGGCGAGGTAGATCGCCAGCCCAATCGCCCCCTGCTCGGCCCCAATCGTGATTGGGATCGTGTGAGATGCCGAAACCGTCTGAGCGCTGGTAGCGCTCTCGGCGCGCTTGTACTCCACCGAGAAAGCACCCGATCCCCAGCCCGCAATCGGGCGTTCCCTCATCAGGCGGATCCCTCCGTCGACCAGATCCGCGCGGCCAGAGGTGGCGCGGTCAAGCGAGGCGTCCTTGATTCCAATCGCGCCCGGCGTGATCAGGACAATCGCCAACCCGATGGCCACGGCTAATGCGGCCGCTGCGGTGGCGGCCTTCACGCTCCAACGTAGCCCACCCAATACGAGTAGGCCGATCAGCAGGGCGCTAAGAGTTGACTGGGAGAGGCTCAAGACGACACCGATCCACAGGACCGCCAAGACCAAGACACAACCGATCACCACGCGGCGCTGTCGCGCCCAGACCATCACCGCAGCAACTCCCAACATAACCACCATCAGGAAGCGGCCGAAGATATTGGGGTCAAAGAAGAGCGAGTTGACGCGGAAGTAGGACTCCAGCTGGTTAGAGCTGATGACTTTCGGGTTCAACAGGAGCGTGCGCGTGCGGTATTCAACGATCCCGATCGCTGTAAAGGCTAGGCCTAGGGCAACCAGCACGCTGAGGCATATCAGTGCCAGCCGCACCGTCCACTGCACCTGGACCAGTAGCGCGAAGAGAACGATGAAGGGGATGTAAAAGAAGACGAGCTGCTGCAAGGCTTTAGAGAAGTCACCCGAGTAGCTAGCTTGGGCCGCATAGGCCAGCACCGACAGGGCCAGCAGCCACTCCAGCGCGCCCGGCTTAGGTCGATTGAGCTCCTGCTTGCCAATAACCCGATCGATCACGAACGCCAGCGCGCCTGCTGCGATCACGAAGTACAGCGGCACGAGCAGGTTGGCCGTCTGGCCCGCGGACTCAATCGGAACCCGAAAAGGCAAGACCGCTATCGCTGCGATCGGGAAAACTAGCGGCTTGCGGCGAATCAGCAGTGCAGCGCCGACAAGCAACACTAAGACGATGACCGCGCCGGCCGCCGCCAAGCCCGTGTGATTGCGGACCGGCTGCAACTGCGAGGTGTTCCAGAGCTCAGTGACCAACAAGGCGGGCGTGAGTAACAACGCAAGCGCCATCGCCAGCGCGCGTATCCGCGGCGCTGGTGCCAACAAAGCCGCCCCGGCCAAGAGTGCGGCTAGGATCACTCCAGCCTTCTGGAGGTCGACTCCAACGGTGGCGACTGGATCGATTAGCGCGAGAGTAGAGCCCATGCCCGCCTCGTCACTGTTGCCACGTTAAAGTCATCGGCTAGCCGCGAAGACCAATCTGGGAGTCCCGTGCGAATAACGATTCCCTTGCCGAGCTGTGCGCCGACTATCAACGGCTGGCCTTCTTGAGCGCCGGCCGCCGAAGCGATCTTTGCTCCAGGCCAGATCTGGTCTGTCTGCTCAAAGCGGCTAAAGCCGGTGAAGAGTCCGTCAGTGCCATCAAAAAGTCCCAGCTCATCGTTGGCGAAAGCAAGAATCTCAACCGGATCAGTTTTTTTAAGCTTCGCTATGCGCGCTCCGAAGGCGTCCAGCGCAAGCTCCAGACTTGGGCTAGACAGCGAGTTGCCCGAGAGCTCAACCGTGCGCCGCAGTGAGACTGTGCCGAGCGAGAACACGCGGCCGCCAGCACGGACGTAGGCTAGAAGCTGGCTGCGCAACTTAGGCGTGTTCCAGCGTGAGTTTCCAGCCAATACGACGCCCCTGTGGCCGCCTAGGCTTGGGCCCTTGCCGCGGGAGAGCGCGACGTCAGTCGTCAATTCATATCCGACCTTGTTCTGATCTAGGAAGTCCAGCAGGGGACCCTCCTGGGCGGAGAAGCCGATCGGCACGCCCTCGCGACCGGGGAGCGGCGCATAGGCGCGGCTGAGGCTAACCGGACCGCCTCTGAGCAAAGTGTTAGGCAAGCCGTCATCGGTGTCGGCGACGGGGTTGCGGCCCTGCCAAGAGATCGTCGGCAAGACCACGAGGATCGCGCGCTTGCCCGACCCTAGAACGGCGAAGGGAGCCTTGGTGACGTAGCCACCGACGGTCAGATCGAGGAAGTAGAGACCGGAGATAGCCTTCGGTGCTCGGATACGTAATGTCGCGGCGTTGGAGCGCCCGCTGAAGCCCTTGCCTTTAAGTGGCTTGAGCGATCCTAATCGCCGGATCTGCCAGCGGTAGGAGGATCCGAGCGCGTCGATTTTGAAGGTCGCCAACGCACCGGCTCTGACTGGCTCGCTCGGTGGGGATGCTGAGACGATCCGCAGCGTTACTCCGGGACGTCCCCGAGGTCGGTCCTTGGTCGGCGGAGCCAAGACGGGCGATGTCGCGGCGTTAAGAACCGCGTCGGCCATGCGAACAGCGATCAGATAAGAGCCCGGGCGGACGATCACGCCACCGTCATCGCGACCGTCCCAGATAGCGCTCAGCTTGCCGCGTGCGACCTTAAATGACCGCACCAACTTAGGAGCTCCGTCATCTGTGCAGTACACGTAAACGCGCGTCGGCAAGCGCGTCGGGCCGACGAAGCGGAACTTCACGGCCGTTCCAGGCCGCGTCACCGGAGAGCCTCCGGGCTTGGCTGACTTGGGACTAGTGACGAAAACCACCGGCCGAGGCGGCGTGGTGTCGAGCACGATCGACTTGGCAAAAAAGACTGAGCGGCCTTCGCGCCGGAGCGTCACTCGCACCCTGTAGCTGCCGTCAGGGGCGACTGCTCCACCGTCAGTGCGTCCATCCCAGAAGTACTCGGTGGGCTTGCCTGCGGCGACAGAGCCGTTATCCACAAGGCGGCGCACCGCCTCCCCTTTTGCGTCTACAAGCGAAACGGTGACCTCGTCGGAGCGCTTGAGTTCAAAGCGGATTCGAGCTCGATCCAGCGCTCCACTGTTGTTGGGAGAGAAGGCCGTGGTGATTGTCAGCGCCCTGACCACCCGCGGGGACTGTTTAAGGCGTTGGGCTACAAAGAAGGCGCCAAAGGTTGATAAGACGAGCGCGGCGAAGGCGATCCTTGCGAAGTTGGTCACAGTCTGACCAGAGCGACGTTAGCAACGTCCCAATCGTGGAATACATCAAGGCCTGCCTTGTGTGTGTGGCAGCGGGCAACACGGATCGATCCGCCGTGACAGACCACGAGTGCCGGGAGCCTGCCGGCTTGAGTGATATCCACGAGTGCCGCAACGACACGTTCTTGTTGCTCGGCTAGTGACTCTCCCCCGGGAAAGCGAAACTCCGCTCCAGCGGCACGCCAGGCGGCATAGGTCTCGGGATCATCACGGGCTACCTCCTCCCACAGACGGCCCTCAAGCTCGCCGCGATCTCCCTCGGCCAAGCGAGCGTCGACTATCGGCTCTAGGCCTACCCGCGCACCGACGATCTCGGCCGTCTCCCGTGCTCGCGAGAGCTGACTGGTGTAGATCACAGCTACGGGAACGGCTTCCTCGGCGACGCGTTGAGCTAGCTCTTGGGCCTGGCTACGGCCTCTCTGATTGAGTGGCGTGTCAGTCGAGCCCTGAATACGAATCGGCTCGATGTTGTCGTCAGTCTCCCCGTGCCGCGCGAGCAGGATCAATCGAACACCTCGGCTCCGTTGCCGCTCACGTCCTCCAGTAGCGCCTGAGGGCCTAGGACGTTGTGGACCCCTAACAGGCCGTGGTCGCGCGGCTTGCTGGTCTGTCCGGGAAGATCGAGAAACGTGTCCATCTCTGTTGATTGGTTGGGCGCTGGGCGCCGGACCGCAGCAGAGGCTACTTCGTTCGGTCAGCGCCAACGGTCACGACGACCGAAGCGCCCGGACCGGCGATCGCCTGAGTGCTCGCATCGATCGGAGCTATCGACGCCACCCCGATGATCTTGGCGACCTGTTGAGCGGCAGCCTTAAATCCCTTTGCATAGACGACTGTGGTGCCGGCGCGCTGCTGATCGGCAGCGTTGGTAGTGATGCCCCGCGCGAATCCGGCCTTCTCGATTTGGTCGGCAACCTCGGCAGCAAGGCCGGGAGTCGTAGTCCCATTTAGGACCGCAACAGTTGTCGTCGCGCGATCGACTGACGCCGGAGTCGTCGTGGCAGGATTATTAGCGGTGGTAGGGCTTGTCGTTTTCCCGCCCGTCGTGATCGTTGCCGAGTCACTACTTCCACCAAGTTGAGTCACCGCAACGATAGCGACGATTATCAAGATCAGAGCACCACCAACGATCAACGCCGTCGTGGCGCCCGTGCGCCGCTTAGGTGGCTCGGACGGGCCGCGCGAGCCAGGCCGACCTGGTCGAGGCGGAGGCGCAGAGCCTCTAGCTGGGACGGTCCGGCTGGCCGATCCACCTTGCAGCGCGGCTGCAGCAGCACGCTGGCCAGGGCGGGGGGCGCCTGCCGCCGGTGCGACGATCGGACGGGGAGGAGTCGGGGCGGGCGCGGGAGGAGTCGGGGCGGGCGCGGGAGGAGTCGGGGCGGGGGCGGGAGGAGTCGGGGCGGGCGCGGGAGGAGTCGGGGCGGGCGCGGTCGGGGCGGGCGGGGTCGGGGTCGGGGTCGGGGCGGGCGCGGGCGGGGCGGGCGCGGTCAGTGGCAGCGCAGCGCCAACAGCAGCGGCGCTAGCGACGTCGGCGGCGTCGAAGGCGTGCGTGTCTTGCGAGCGGTCGTCGTCGGGACCAGGCGCTGTGGCTGGCTTTATCGACTCACTTCCCGCGACCGCCGCAGCGCTGGGTGGCTGTGTCTGATTCGGTGGTTGTGTCTGGCCGGCAGGCGCAGGGCCGGGCTTCGCGGCTGCGGCTGCGGCTGCGGCTGCGGTGGCAGGGACAGGCGGCGTGGGAGTGGTCGTGGGCGCAGCGACTCCAGCCGCAGTGGGCATCGAGGCTGCTGCTGCGCCAGCAAGTGGCACTGCTGGTGAAACGTTCCCGCTTGGCGCTACCACCGGGGCCGCAGGCACCGCGGGGCGCGCGGCTGCGGGCGCGGCAGGTGCAGCAGCCCCGCTTGGCGTTACGGCAGGCGGGCGCAGCTGCTGGGGGGCTGGCACAGTAGCTGCCGGGCGTGCCGGCGGGGCCGGTATGCCACGCTCGTTGACCTCCATAGAGCGCTCCGGAGCCCTACCCGCCCAGTCGCGCAGCCGTTTGAGTTCACGGGCCTGAGAGAAGTAGAGCAAAGCTAGGACGGCTAGGCCAAGAATCGAAGCGATTCCAGCGTAAGCCCCATACTTCTCGATTTGCCCGGTCACCGCGAGCACATGAACGAATCCCATCTACACGGGCATATTAGGGTGCTTGCCGAACGGCAACAGTCATACGTGCATCTGAGAGCTGTTGGACCTTGACGGCTAGGGCCGAGGCATCCCCTGCTTCCACCAGAGCGTTGACCTCTGCGAACGCCTCTTCAACCCAGGCCGGATCAAGCGGCTCACGCTCAGCGAGAAGCAGCTTCTCTGCCGGCGTTGGCTGCGGGCGCTCGTAGGTATTGAAGAGTTCCTCATGAAGCTTCTCACCAGGACGGCGGCCGACGATCTGAACTGCGATATCAACATCAGGCTCCAGCCCGCAGAGTCTGATCATGTCTTTAGCTAGATCGATGATCCGCACAGGCTCACCCATCTCGAGCACAAAGACCTCGCCGCCGTGGCCAAGCGAACCTGACCTAATAATCAGCTGAACAGCCTCGGGAATCGTCATGAAATAGCGCGTCATCTGTGGGTCGGTGATCGTGACGGGACCACCAGCGGCGATCTGGCGACGAAAGATCGGGACCACCGATCCAGAAGAGCCCAAAACATTGCCGAACCGCACGGTCGCGTAACGCGTGGCGGGGTGGCGCGTGGCGGCCGCTTGAACGGCCCACTCGGCCAGCGCCTTAGACGCTCCCATAACCGTCGCAGGAGCGACCGCCTTGTCGGTAGAGACCAGCACGAAGGCGGATACGCCAGCATCGCCAGCGACGCCTGCCACGATGCGGGTCCCCAGCGCGTTATTGCGAACAGCCTCAACCGGATTGAGCTCCATCATCCCAACATGCTTGTAAGCGGCCGCGTGAAAGACGACGGTCGGGCGGTGCTCTGCGAAAACCTCACGCATGCGGCTCTCTTCCTTGCAGTCAGCCAAGACGGGGACGACCCCCCGCACATGACGGTCCTCCTCAAGCTCGCGGTAGATCTCAAAGAGATTGTCCTCGGCGTGATCTACGACGATCAGGCGCTGCGGGCCCACGCGAGAGATCTGACGACAGAGCTCAGATCCAATCGATCCACCCGCGCCGGTGACCATCACGACCTCCCCGTTGAGGTAGGCGCCGACCCGGGCTACCTCCATCCGAACCGGCTCCCGCCCCAGCATGTCCTCAACCCTCACCTCGCGCACCTGGCGCATCACATCGCCCTCACCCTGAAGTAGCTCGAACACCGTCGGCAGCGTACGGACGGCGATCGAGCGGTCCCGGCAAGCAGCCACGACGCGGCCGCGCAACTCTCCCGGAGCAGAGGGAATTGCGAGGAGCACCTCGTCTGGTCCTACCTCGTCAAGCACGCGGGCAAGGTCTGCTGTAGCGCCTAGCACCTTGATTCCGTTGTCAACGATGAGTCCCCTTTTGCGAGGGTCGTCATCAATGAACCCAATCGGGCGATAGCCGAGGTTGGGATTGCGCAGAATCTCGCGCAGAACCATGCGACCTCCATCGCCGGCGCCAACTATCAAAACAGCGTGGGCGCCCTTAGCCGGACGAAAGCCACGCGATGGTCGCTCTGTGATCGCGCGAGCAGCGAACCGCGCGCCTCCGAGCAGTCCGACCTGAAGCAGAAAAAACAGTGCGACAACACCAATCGGTGCGCTGAGTGCGGTGACGCCTGACCCCTTCGCTTCGATCGTTATCGGCTTAATCAGAGCGATATAGCCGACCATCGCGAGTGTCGACAGAATGACGCCGCGTACCACGACTTCGTAGTCGCGGTGTCCGAAGTAGCGCCACCACTTGCGATACATCCCCGACAGAGCAAAGACGACGAGGCTAAGTCCCACCACCGGGAGAATCGTGTCCCAAAGGAGGTTGCTGTACTGCTGCGAAATACCCCGATCGAAGCGGAGTCTGTACGACAGGTAGTAGGCGAGCGCGACCAGTAGTGCATCAACCACCAATTGTGCGATTGAGTGGCGATGAACAGGCAGGGCCGCGGACTTAATCCAACGGCGCATGTTGACGATTCTAGGGCCGATCGAGGAGATATGCGAGCCGCGGGCGTTTGCTGTCATTACATAACAGCGGCGAGCAGCAGCGCCGTAAACTCTCGCGGATCGCGGCGGATTCGGGCGTCCGTCGCAGTCCGGCGATCGCGTTTAACTAGCGTCGCGTCATCGGTCGAACTGAGTCGGCGCATCCGCCCGGAGGCGATCAACTCCTCATCTACGGCGCCTAAGCGCCCTTCAAACACCGTGAAGACAGGCGTATTGAGCGCCACTGCCTCACGGTTCATCGTACCTCCAGCGCTGATCACTAGATCCGCATATGCGATCAACGACTGAGCGTCGATCGCCTGCTCGGGAACGATAAATCCGCCCGACGCGTCTAACTCAGCACGCTGTTGAGCTGTGCGCGGCAAGACGACAGTCTGGGATCCACGCAAGCGTTGAAGCGTCGCAGCGAATAGATCGTTGGAAAAGCGGTGGTACAGCGACACCTCTGGCGGGGTGCGCACGACGGCGATCGGCTGTGACTCGTCGAGGCCCAATGAATGCAGAATCTTGGGATCGGGTTCGAAGTCGGCGAGGTAGTACTCCTCCTTGAGGCCGGCGTAGGGCCGAAGCTTGCTCCGTGCGCCGTAGCGATCAAAGCGCTCGGGCGGGATGACATCCGGCACTACAACCGAACGGGCCAAGCGACAGTTGATGTTGTGCTGCACGGTGGCCCACTCGTAGTCGAAAGTAGTCGTTGAGGGAATGCGCAGCAGTGCCGCTGCCACCGTGATGTCGTTGGAGCCGTGGCCGATCGCGAGATCGAACCGACCAGCACGACGGGCCCAGCGCAGCAGTGCGCTAGAGCGTGAAGCGAGGCCGAGGCCCTTTGCCGCCAACTGACCGCCGCGGTGGTGTCCGATCGCAGTGTGAGCAATCCCGAACCGATCGCATAACTCAAGAGTCTGGGCGAAATCGCGTGCTGTCACCTCTACCTCATGACCATCGGCGCGTAAGACGTCGATGACCGGCCGCAACACGAGCACGTGCGGACTATTAGTGAGATCGATCCAGATTCGCATCAGAGCTGGTCCTATGACGGCTACGGTGCGCGAGCGCCTAGGCCGACACGCCGCCAATCGCCGAGACGACCTCGATCGCATCGATCCGCGAAAGCGCCGGATTCATGGGAATCGCGAGGTGTGCTGCGGCAACCTCGTCGGTGGCTGGAAGCGATATTCCGTGGGCGTATGGGAGCATCGCTGGCTGGCGATGAATAGGGGTCCGGTAGTAGGCCTTGGCGCCAATACCAACACGTCCCAGGGCTTCGGCCAACGGATCAGCCAGCGGATGTCTAATCACGTAGAGATGCCACGCGGGCGCGCTGTCGGGCGTTGGTTGGGGAAGCGCAACGAGTTCGCCCAAGCCAACATCCTCATAGTGGCGCCCGGCGGCACGGCGCCCGGCGGCCCAACCATCAAGCTCGGGCAACGTTACGCGCAGCAGGGCAGCCTGCATCTCGTCCAAGCGGGAGTTGTAGCCGACCTCGTCATAGGTCACCTGATCGCTGGAGCCATGAAAACGCAACACGCGAACGCGATCGGCGATCTCTGCGTCGTTGGTGACGACCGCTCCCCCATCTCCAAAGCCGCCGAGATTCTTTGACGGGAAGAATGAGAATGTTGCTGCCGTCCCGAGTGCTCCAGCCTTGCGTCCTGCAACTGTCGAGCCAGCGGCTTGTGCCGCATCCTCAAGCACCGGAATTCCAAGGGCCTCGATCTCGGCCACGGGAGCGACGTTGCCGAAGAGATGAACGGCGATCACCACCTTTGTGCGGGGGGTAAGCGCAGCGCGAACTGTGTCTGCAGTAACGCAGAAAGTCTCGGGATCGACATCACAAAACACCGGGCGTGCGCCAGTCGGTGGGATCGCTTCCGCGCTGGCGTAGTAGCTAAACGACGGAACTACGACATCGTCGCCCGGACCGACTCCCATCGCCCGGAGGGCAATCGTTAGCGCATCGGTTCCGTTTGCGACACCGATCGCATGATTGACACCGAGGTAGTCAGCGAACTCCGACTCAAAGGCGCCAACGTTGGGGCCGAGGATGTATTGACCATCTTCGAGAACGCCTAGTGCCGCAGCGCGCAGTTGGTCGCGCAGCGGGTCGAGCGGCGTTTTGATGTCAAATAGAGCTAAGGGCACCGGCAGCCAACCTTACCCCGCCGCCCTGTCATTGGAGTGTGAGTCGTGCGCAAGGCTTCATGCGCGCCGCGTCGCTACCCTTGCCGTCGATGCTTTCTCTGCTCCTCTCTCCCGTGATGGCTTCGATCACCGAGCCGATCGTCAACTTCGCCACTGGCGTAGTCGATGATCTCGGCCTCGCAGGGATCTTCGTCTTGATGTTCTTCGAAAGCGCGTGTATCCCGATTCCCTCAGAGGCCACGATGCTATTTGCGGGCTTCAATGTTTCTAAGGGCTCCTACAGCCTGCTTGAAGTCACGCTGATCGGGTCGGTGGCAAATCTGATGGGCTCTTGGTTGGCCTACGGAGTCGGCTACTACGGTCGCATAGAGCTCGTCGAGCGCCACGGCCACAAGGTTCACATCTCCGCCAAGCACATCGCGTGGGCCGACAGTTGGTTTGAGAGATACGGCGAAGCGACCGTCTTTTTTGCTCGCATGCTGCCAATCGTGCGGACCTTCATCTCGCTTCCAGCAGGCGTAGCCAGAATGCCGTTTTGGCGTTTTTCGCTCTACACCTTCCTCGGCTGTATTCCGTGGGTCTTCGGCCTTGCCTTGATCGGCAAGGAGGCTGGCGACAACTGGACGCAGTGGAAGGACTACTTGCACTACGTCGACTACATCGTTCTTGCTCTGATTGTGATCGCCGCGATCTACTTAATCGTCCGGCGCCTGCGTCGCCCACATAGCGATCCTGCCAGCGACGATGGCCTCTAGCCCACTTCTAACGATCCGCCACGCCGCTCTACTCGGCCTCATTCACGGCCCAGCAGAGCTACTACCAATCTCCTCTTCGGGCCACATCGCGCTGATCCCATGGCTGGCCCGTTGGCCCTCAGCAGAGCTCGATCCCGCACTGCGAAAAAGCTTCGAAGTTGCCCTGCACGCAGGTACGGCCGCAGCGCTGCTGATAGCACTGCGAACCGAGGTCAAGAGTGCCGTCGCTGACTTAGACCGTCGCCGGATCGCTCTGATCCTGCTCTCCACACTCCCCCCGGCGGCCTTAGCAGTCGCCTTCGAGGGCCAGATAGAACGCAACCTTGGCACTCCTGGCACCGTGGCGACCGGATTAGTGATCGGCTCTGCAGCCATGCTCATAGCCGACTGCGCACCGCAGGAACGCCGCCGCGAAGATGCTGGGGCGATCGATGCGCTGGCACTGGGGTTGGGCCAAGCCGCCGCCTTGATGCCGGGAATTTCACGCAACGGCGCGACTCTCGTCGCGGCCCGCATGCGGCGCTTTTGCCGTGAGGACGCTAACGCTCTCTCTCGCCACGCGGCGCTTCCAATCATCACGGCGGCAACCGTGCTCAAGGGCTCGCGGCTCGCGCGAAGTGGCCTTCAACGTGACCTCCGAGCGCCCTTCGCGGTCGGGGTTGGCGCCTCTTTCGCATCCACCGTGGCCTCCACCTGGCTGATCGGTCGCGTCGAGCGCGACCGCTCGCTGGTCCCCTACGCGCTATACCGGTTCGCCCTCGCAGGGCTCGTAGTCCGGCAACTGCGAAAGGATAGGCAGCGATGAGTGACGCTTATGCAGCATCCGGAGTAGATACCGACAAGACCGACTCGGCCCTTTCGGGGCTGGTGGCTGTGCTTTCTTCAATCAACACGGGCGGCCCTTCGCGATCAGTTCTGGGCTCTGGCCACTACGCCAACGTCCTACGGGTAGCGCCAAATCTTGGCATCGCCGTCGGCACCGACGGAGTCGGGTCGAAGGTTATCGTCGCCGAGGAGACGGGCCGCTTTGACACCGTCGGAATCGACTGCGTCGCGATGAACGTCAACGATCTGATCTGCGTTGGCGCCGAGCCAATCGCCCTTGTTGACTACATAGCCGTCGAGGCGGCCGACCCCGAAATGCTGCGCCAGATCGCAGTAGGACTAAAGGTCGGCGCCGAAGCTGCTGGGGTTGAAATACCAGGAGGCGAGCTCGCGATCCTGCCAGAGCTGATCCGGGGCCACCCTTCCCCTAGCGGCTTTGATCTCTGCGCTGCTGCCTTCGGAACGGTCGCATTAGACGCGATCATCACCGGGTCCGACTGCGCAGCCGGCGACTGCGTCTTGGGTATGCCTTCTAGCGGCCTGCACTCAAACGGCTACACGCTCGCTCGCCGTGCACTTCAAGCCGACGGCGGCCTCGCCCTCACAGACCGCCCGGCTGCGCTAAGCGGAGCTAGCGTCGCGGACGTACTTTTAGAGCCGACCGTGATCTACGTGCGGGCAGTGCTCGAGCTCCTTCGCAGTGATGTCCGCGTGCACGGATTGGCCCACATCACAGGAGGCGGGGTGCTCAACCTTCTTCGGATGGAGGCCGATATCGGCTTCAACCTCGACGCACCACTAGATGTCGCGCCCGTCTTTGACCTTATCCGCGAGCTGGGAGGCGTCAGCGAAAGCGAGCTTTGGGAAGTCTTCAACATGGGCTGCGGTTTCGTCGTCATCGTTGGCGCCCAAGACGAAGCCCAAGCCACAGCGATACTCGCCGCCAACCATCCCGGGACACGACGGATTGGCACTGTGACTGCCGACTCAGACCGCATAACGCTGCCCACGCTGGGGATCGCCGGCGGCCCGGACGGGCTCGCGGCGGCTTAGCTGGACGGCGCGGCGCACGGTAGCGCTCTATGCCCTCCCTACTAGGTACCACTCTCAGCGGCCGCTATCGGCTCGACGCCCGCATCGATTCGGGTGGAATGTCAACGGTCTACCTCGCCTATGACCAAACGCTTGAGCGCAACGTTGCAGCCAAGATTCTGCACCGCGACTTCTCCGATGACCCCGACCAGCTAGAGCGTTTTCGTCGCGAGGCCCGAGCCGTTGCGCGTCTTTCACACCCCCACATCGTCAACGTCATCGATACGGGCGAGGACGACAACCGTCCCTACATTGTCTTTGAATACGTCGCGGGAGAGACGCTAAAACAACGCATTGCGCGGCTCGGGCGCCTGCCGATTTCTGAGGCCGTTGCTTATGCCATCGAGATAGCGCGGGCACTCGGATACGCCCACCAAAACCAGATCGTCCACCGCGATGTCAAGCCCCAGAACGTTCTCATTGATGCCGAGGGAACAGCCAAGATCACCGACTTCGGTATCGCTCTCACGCTCGATCAAGATGGGCTAACAGCTGACGGCCGAGTACTCGGCACAACCGACTATGTATCACCCGAACAGGCTCTGGGCCATGAGGTGACCGGCCAGTCTGATCTCTACTCGCTGGGAATCGTTCTCTTTGAGATGCTCACAGGTGACGTCCCGTTTAGAGGAGAGAATCAGGTAGTCGTGGCAATGATGCACGTCCGCGACGAGATCCCAGACGTGCAGATTCGTCGACCCCAGATCTCTTCTACGCTTGCGGCGATCGTCGATCGCGCGGCGGAGAAAGATCTAGACGAGCGCTACATCGACGATCGCGAAATGATCGCCGATCTCGAAAATGCGCTGGCCGTAGAGGCATCTAGGGCAGGCGGCGCAACGGGAGAGGCGGCTGCGGTAATTCGCTCACTTCCAGAACAGTCGGCCCGTCGCATCCCACTTCGAGTGCGCCACCCGGGCTGGCTGGTGGCAGCGGTCGCGGTCGCGGTCGCGGTCGCGGTGGTAGTTGTGATCGGGCTGGCTGGTGGAGCTGAAAAAGGCACGGGCCGCCAGCATCTTGCTGTCGTCCCGAAGGGGTTGGGTGATGCCATTTCGCTCAGTCAGACGGCGGCCAAAGATTTTGATCCGCTCGGCGACAACACAGAGCACGGCGATGAAGTGAGTTTCATAATCGACGGGGATCCGAATACGACTTGGAGTACAGAGTCATACCCGGGGGCGCTGCTAACTAAGCCAGGCGTCGGCATCACACTCGACGCTAACCCCGGCGTTGCAGCGGTCCTGATGGGCATTCTCACGCCCACTCCGGGATTCGTGGTTGAGGTCTACGGTGCCCAAGCAGGACCGCCTACTACGCTCGCTGGCTGGACACCGCTCTCGCCCTCTTCAACCGTGACCGAGCGAACCACCCGTATCGCGCTTTCAACACAGTCGACCGCCTACCGCTACTACCTGCTCTGGATCACCAAGCTCCCCAAGGACGTCGATCAAGTACGGATCTCAGAGCTGACACTCTTCCCACGGGGCTGACTATCGACAGCCAGCTAGAACTTGTAGTTAGCCTCAGACCGATGACGCTCGATCGCGTACTCAACGAGCCGATCAAGCAGCTGCGAGTAACCCATGCCCGAGGCCTCAAATAACTTGCTAAAGACGCTGGTCTCGGTGAAGCCAGGCATCGTGTTGAGTTCGTTGAGCAGGACATCTTCGCCATCGACGAAAAAGTCAGCGCGCGCTAGCCCGGAGACTCCAGCTAGCAGGAAGGCTTGAGTCGCTAGCGCTTTTACCCGCTCTATCGCCGTCGCTGAGATTCGTGCTGGCACGACCAGCTCCATCGCGCCAGACGTGTACTTAGCCTTGTAGTCATACCAATCACTGTCGCCGGCAAGGACGATCTCGCCCGGCTCTGAGGCGATCGGCTGCGTAGTGCCAATTACCGAGCACTCGACCTCTAGGCCCGTTGCCATCGCTTCTACGATCACCCGGGGGTCAAAGGCCAAGGCCGACTCGATCGCCACCTCCAGCTCAGCCTGTGTCGTTGCCTTGGCGATACCGACCGACGAGCCGAGGCGAGAGGGTTTGACGAAAACGGGAAGGCCTAGCACCTTGAGTTCGCCTAAGAGATCTTCTCGGCGCTCTCGCCACGGTCGCTCTAAGACGCTGCAGTGATCGACTTGTGGGACTCCGCTGTAGGCCAACAACTGCTTGAGCACGAGCTTGTCCATACAGACCGCCGAAGCCAGAACTCCTGCGCCTACGTAAGGAACGTCAAGGGTCTCTAGTACGCCTTGGAGCGTTCCGTCCTCACCAAAAGGACCGTGCAAGACGGGAAAGACCACCTCAGCGCCAAGCAGAGTTTGGCCAGGTCCAGGAAACAGCGAGACATCCTTGCCGTCGCAGCGCCAGCTACCGTCGCGCTTAATCTCAACGGCCAAGACCTGATGCCCCCCATCTATCAAACCGGCACGCACGGCAGCCGCTGAAGCGAGCGATACTTCGTGCTCAGAAGATCGCCCCCCGCCGATTACCGCAATCCTCATCGCTCTCATTTTGGTGGCGAGTTATTGGCGCCGGTACCGTCGGAAACCGGTGGTATTGGCTCGTCGAAGTGCCCCACGACGATCGTCACCTTCGATCCAACCTTGACCTGACTGCCAGCCGCCGGACTCTGGCTGAGCACCTTCCCATCTTCGATCGGATCGATCACAGACCGCTCGGTAATTATCACCGTCAACCCTAGGCCCGACAGAGTGGTGGCAGCAGCGCCCTGATCTTGGCCGACCACATCAGGGACCTCGACCTTGGCAACTGGCTTAGCGACAACGATCGTAACAATCGAATCCTTGTCTACCTTGGTGCCGCTGGATGGGCTCTGGCTGAGTACCGTGCCTGGCTCTTGGTCGGACTCTTTCTCAGAGATTGCGGCGCGCAGGCCAACATTACTGAGCGTTGACTCGGCCGCAGCCTGAGACGATCCTGTCACGCTCGGAACCGTGACTTGCTTGACTCCCTTGGAGACAATCAGCGTGACCGTCGCTCCCTTTTCGATCCGATTGCCGCCGTCGGGCGTCGTGGCGATCGCTATCGCTTTGGGGATCGAGTCGGAGTACTCCGTTCTGAGGTTGACTTTGAACCCTGCCGCTCGCAGACGTTTTTCAGCCTCGTTTTGAGATTGACCAGCGACCGTCGGCACCGTCACGTCACCGGGTCCGTCTGAAACCCGCAGTGTCACCACCGACCCGCTACTGACCGAGGCGAGCGGCTGAGGATCTTGGCGAATCACGCGGTCCTTGGGATTGTCGTCGGTGACGCGAGTGACATCGACCTTGAAGCCCGCATTGGCCAGTACCGTCGATGCCGTCGCAACACTCTGGCCGACTACATTTGGAACAGATACGTGCTCTGGACGGGTCAGCGCATATGCGAGGCCACCGCCAGCGATTACTAAGATCGCCAACAGCGCAACGATCCAAGGCCAGGGGCTCTTCTTCTCGGGGGGAGGGAGTGGCTCGTTGGGGAAGGTGCCGCCGTAAGCGGGAGGAGCTCCGATGCCAGCTCCAGCTGCGGCGATCGCGCCGGCTGCCAATGTCGCAGCACTCGCCGCGCCAAATACTGCCGTCGTCTGCCCTGACGGCGCGCCGGAAACCAGCCTAGCTCGCTCAGCTTCCAGTGCGGCGATGAACTCATCGGCGTCGGCGAAGCGCTGTGACGGATCCTTCTCCATAGCCCGCAGCACGATGGCATCGAGCTCCGGCGGGATCCCTTGTCGCCTGAGGCTCGGCGCGTAGGCTGGCTCGGTGACCTGTTTGAGCGCCACGGCAACAGCACTATCGCCATCAAAGGGGACCTCGCCGGTAAGCAGTTCGAAGAGGATGATGCCTACTGCGTAAAGGTCCGAAGCGCCGCTGATAGCGTGGCCTTGAGCTTGTTCGGGCGAGAGGTACTGTGCCGTGCCCATGATCGATCCCGTCTCGGTCATATCTGAGGCGCCCGCTCGCGCAATACCAAAATCTGTGACCTTGGCCCGATTATCTGCGTCAACGATCACGTTTTGGGGCTTTAGGTCGCGGTGGATAATGCCCCGGGAGTGGGCGAAGCGAGCGGCCTTGAGAATCTGCACTGCTATGTCAATCGCGACAATGGGCTCCAACGCGCCGGCTCGCACGCGCTCTTTTAGAGTCTGGCCTTCGAGGTACTCCATCGCGATGTAATAAGTGCCGTCGAACTCGCCGCGATCGTAAATGCCGACAACGTTTGGGTGTTGAAGACCAGCTGCGGCTGAAGCTTCGCGGCGAAAGCGCTCTACGAACTCTTGGTCTTGGGCGTAGCGGCGGTAGAGCATCTTGAGCGCGACCTTTCGCCCAAGCTGGCTGTCTTGGGCGCAGTAAACGTCGGCCATTCCGCCCGACCCGAGGCGTTCGAGAATCTCGTAGCGACCGTCAACGATGGTGTTAGGTGTGATCTCTTGCATTAGCTTTTTCTGCTGCTCGTGGTCGTCATTACAACAAGGCCTCCAGAACTTGCCTTGCTACTGGTGCCGCAACGGTACCGCCCTGCCCACCCACGCTGTCTTCAATCGTGACGGCGATCGCGATCGTCGGGTTATCGGCCGGAGCAAAACCGATGAACCAAACCTGATTTAAGTCCAGCGCAGGATTCTTCTCCGCCGTACCGGTCTTGCCTGCAACGGCTATTCCTGAGAGCGCCGCCGCCGTCCCTGTCCCCTCACGCACAACGTTAGACATCATCTTGGTGATCTGTTGTGCCGTTGACGCTTTCATAACACGGATGACTTCGGTCGATTTTATGTCGTTACGTACCCGCCCATCGCTATCAATGATGCGGTCGGTGATCCTGGGCGCTACAAGAACGCCGCCGTTAGCCACGGCCGAGGCCACCATCGCCATCTGCAACGGGGTGACGGTGAGCTTGTCCTGGCCGATCGCCATCCGACCGACGTCGATCAAATTGCTAGTGGGACTCAACAGCTCACCGTTGGCACCACGCTCGCCACTGGCGATGCGTTGATTGGCCGGATAGTCCAACGGCGGCTTGGCATAGAAGCCGTAACGCTTCATGTACTCAGCCATCGTGTCAATTCCGACCTTCTCGCCGACCTCGGCCCAAACGGTGTTGACTGAGTTAGTCAAGGCGGTGGTGAGGTCGATCCGACCAAACTGAGCGCCCCCAGAGTTTGAAAGTGGCACGCCGCTGATCTCCTTCGGACTAGAGCCGTCGACGATCGAATCAGGGCTGTACTTACCGCTGTCGATCGCCGCCGTCGCGGTCACGACTTTAAACGTTGATCCCGGCGGATACTGCGCTTGGGTAGCGCGGTTAAGCAGCGGCGAGTTCTCGTTGTCGGTGTTTAGCTTGCTTAAGTCGTCGGGGATGCTGTTGGGATCAAATCCAGGGACGCTGACCATCACCCTAATCTTTCCCGTCGCTGGCTCGAGCGCAACGATCGAGCCCTTGCGCCCTGCCATCGCCTCGATAGCCACACGTTGAGCCTGCGGATCAAGGTTGGTTTGGACCTCGTCGCCAACCGCCTTCTTGCCCATTAGCTGATCGATGATCGAGCTCAGCTCTGGCCGTTGGCCAGTCAGTTCCGGGTTTCGATACTGCTCAAGACCCGCGCGGCCGAAGTTGATAAACGAGTAGCCGATGGTCTGGCTAAAGAGGTCTCCAGAGGGATAAGTACGGCTATAGAGTCCGCCGGGTGCTGGCACACTACGCGCCAACACCGTGCCGTCGCGGGCCGTGATCGTGCCACGCTTTACCCTCGCCTGCTCAAGTAGGGCCCGACGGTTGTTGGGGTTGCTACGCAGATCGTCGGCTCCGAAAACCGTCCACCACGATGTAGCGAAAATAAGTGCAGCGAAGAGGACCAGAACGAGACCGTAAAGGCGCAGAATTGGCTTGTTCATCCGGCCTCCTCCCGCTCGCGCGAACGCGCTCGTTCAGAGATCAGCAAGAGCAGCGCAAGCAGGACGAAGTTAGCCACAATGGAAGAGCCGCCGTAGGAGATAAATGGCAGCGTCACGCCAGTTAGCGGGATCACCTTGGTTACGCCGCCGATAATCACGAAGACCTGGAGCGCAAAGACCGCGGTTAGGCCGGCTGCCAACAGCGTGGAGAAGGAGTCGCGCGCTAGTTGAGCGATCCTAAAGCCGCGTTCAACTATCAGCAGGTACAGCAGAATTACTCCACAGGCCCCAACGAGCCCGAGTTCGTTGGTGATGACCGCATAGATCAGATCGGTATCAGGGGCAGGGATAATCACCGCGCCACCCGGAAGATCCAGCAGGGATTGGCCTAAGCCGACACCAAATACCCCTCCGTCGGCCTGGGCGAACAGAGATTGGGCTATCTGGTAGCCCTCGTTGTCGATTACTCCTGATCCAAACGGGTCTTTCCAGATGTCGACGCGGTCCTGGACGTAAGCAAGATTGGAGGCAAAAAACCAAGCGCCAACCGAGAACATGCCGAGCCCAACGACGACAAACGAGAGTCGGTTGGTAGCGACGTAGAGCAGCGCAAGGAAGGCGCCAAAGAACATCAGCGATGACCCTAGGTCGCGGATGAAGATCAGCATCAGCATCGCCAACCCCCAGACAACCAAGAGTGGGCCGAACTGCTTAAGCGGGGGGATCGTTACTCCCAAGATACGCCGGGAACCTTGAACTAAGAGCTGCCTAGTGTCGCGCAAGTAGGACGCCAGGAAGATGACGATCCCGATCTTGGCGAACTCTGCTGGCTGAAATGTCAGTGGCCCGATATCAACTGCCAAATAGGCTCCGTTCACAGTGCCGCCGATCACCGGCAGGCGTGGCGCCATTAGCAGCAGGATCGACGCCGTAGCAATCAAATATCGGTAGCGCTCAAGCTTGCGATAGTCGCGTAAAAAGATAATCGTGGCTGCAAAGCAGGCGAGGCCGATCACGAACCACTGGGCTTGTTGACGGGCCAACGTCTCGTCAATTCGATAGATCA
Organism: Solirubrobacterales bacterium; assembly: GCA_947474595.1. Lineage (GTDB taxonomy): Bacteria > Actinomycetota > Thermoleophilia > Solirubrobacterales > Solirubrobacteraceae > CANJIV01. Next base: position 7,593 of record CANJIV010000006.1, on the reverse strand, counting down.
TCACTAGGCCGATACTGGCCAGTGCGGCGAACAACGGAAAGAGATACGGATCTGCGTTTGGAAGCGCAAAGCGCAGGAAGAAGTGGCCACCCAAGCAGAGCCCAAGGAACAGCGCTCCGTAGGTCAAGGAGACGTTAGAGACCTGGTCTTGGCGCTGAATAAATACCGCTGTGAAGCCGGCGACGACGAGCAGCGAAGCAGGTATCAGCCCGAACAACTCGCGGTTGCGTGCTTTCATACTGCGCCGATCACTTGTCGTCTAGTTGATCGAGCTCGATCTTACGAACGAGGTCCGAAGCGTCGGTACGGCTACGCAACTGATGATCGAGCAGAGTAGAGCGCCGTGACGCAGGCAGACCAGCCGCTGGCACTCCAGAGATGTAGTAGGTCTCATAAAGTTTGGTATCGAATGGTCCCTCGAACGGTAGGCCGCGATAGACCGTCACGAACCCCGCATCATTGGTGCCGATGAAGAAAACTGCTCGGGTCCCCATCCAGACCGCAACGCCGATCACCGCGACAAGCACTACTCCCCCGAACAGCGCCACCAGCCAGCGCTTGCGGCGGCGCCTCGGACTGCTTTGAGAGTCTCTGTTCTGGCGGCGCGGGAGCCTTGGCCCACGGCGTTGGGGCTCCTGGATCGCCGCTAATGAAGCCGCAGAGGCCTCGACGACGCGCTCTTGAGACCTGAGCGCTGCGTTTACATCAGCCGTAGTCGGTGACAGCGCCCCAACCATGGTCGTGTCGTCTACAACGGGCGTAGCGGGAGCGCTCTCTCCCGCGGCCAGTTCCTCTAAGCGGAAAAGAATGACTGTGATGTTGTCGCGCCCGCCGCTCTCATTGGCCTCGTCAACCAAGCGCTGGCCAGCTTGACTCAATGTCTTGGAGTCACGCAAGACGTCGGCGATCAAATCGTCGTCGATCATCGTGGTCAGGCCGTCGCTGCAGATCAGAAAGAGGTCTCCTGCTTGTGCTGAGTAGCTGATCGTGTCGACCTCCACATGGGCCTCGACGCCGAGCGCTCGCGTAATCACTGACTTCTGGGGATGGTCTTGGGCCTCAGCCTCGGTGAGCTTGCCACGACGGACTAGCTCACCTACCAGAGAGTGGTCTACGGTCAGCTGCTGGAGCTCTCCAGCGCGCATCCGGTAGGCGCGGCTGTCGCCGACGTGAGCGAGCGAAACAACTTCTCCATCGACCAAGGCTGCGGTCAGCGTTGTTCCCATTCCGCTGCGCGTGGGATCTTGTACTCCAAGATCGTGAATCCGTTGATTTGCCAGTTGAGCGACCGCGGCGAGGCGCTCTTCGGCACCACCGGTGCCCGGCAGTCCCCGCTCGTAAGCCTCAACAGCGATCCGCGATGCAACCTCCCCAGCCTGAGCGCCACCCATTCCATCCGCCACGACAAAGAGCGGCGAGCGGGCAAACAGGCTGTCCTCATTGGCACGGCGCTGGCGGCCGGTATCGCTCTTGTGAAAGTGTTCAGCCACGCGTAGCATCAGGTCACTGCCAGTAGGTGAACTCGTTGTCACCAATCGTTATTCGGTCGCCCGGATGAAGTGGCTGGGGCCCTCGGATTACCTCGCCGTTGAGGAACGTGCCGTTGGTTGAGCCGAGGTCCTCCAAGACAAGCAAATTACCCTCGGGCGCAATCTTGGCGTGGCGCGATGATGCAAATACGTCTTCGATTCGCACGTCGACCTCCCCGCGACCGATCACTAGGCCCTCGAGAATGTCGTACTCATCGCCGCCGATTAGGCCACTGGCCCGCTCCACTCGCAAGCGGGGATCGAGATCGCCAATCGGTTCGTGCTCGAGACCAACGACCGCTGAGTGCAGCCCGGTGGCGTCGGTTGGGATCACCTGCACCCCGCCTCCGATCGGGCGTCGCAGATCGCGCAGCGAACTACGCGCAACCCACAGAAGAAAGAGGTACAAGACCGCTAGAAACGCGAACTTAAGGGCTACGGATGCGGGCTCGAGCATCGTTATTACTCCAGCTCGAAGATAACCGGCGCGGTACCCAGCACGATCCGATCTCCGTCCCCAACCGCGTGTGGCGTAGTGATCTGACGACCGTTGACGGCCACGCCGTTGGTCGAGTTTAGATCGCTGATAACCCACCCTGCACCAGAGGGGCGAATCTCGGCGTGGCGCCTCGAGACGCTCTCGTCCCCGACGACTATGTCGCAATCGCGCCCGCGCCCCAGAATCCCCCCGGAGCGGCCCAGGGCCATACGGCGGCCATCAACGACCACAACAGCCGCGGATGGCTTTGCCAGCCCAGCATCCTCAAGTGGCTTGCGTAGCCGCTCAGCGCTGAAGACCATGGTGTGGTCGTGTTGGGCGGGGCTTGGTGCAAGATCGACAACTTCCGGCGGCGCAACTAGGCGTGCCTTGATGCCAAACTCGCCAAGTCGTAGGCGCTCGTCGGTGCGGAACTCAACGCGTGGACGCGCCAGTAGGTCGAACTTCTCCCGACGGGCGTGCTCGAGCAGGTGTGCGCACAGCTCCGACGACAGAGCCTCCTCGTAATCAGCCATCCGGTCGCGGTCTTGAGGCGACAGATAGACGGCGTATTCGTTGGGCGCGTAGACGCGCGAGACCGAGAAGGTCTTATGTTCTTCCATCTCACGAGCAAGGCGACGAGCGATCTCTACCGGGCGCACCTCCGAACGGAAGGCGCGCGAGAAAGTCCCCTCAACCAAACCAGCAAGCTTGCTCTCAAGATTCTTAAGCACGGTAATAGCTTGACCTCCGGTGAGCGCTCATGCTACGCGACCTCCTCGCAGTCGGCGCCACGTCGCATCGCCCAGGCCGCAAGAGCGACGACTGCACCAACGCCACTGCCGACGATCAGCCCTCGTGGCTCAGACCCCGGGATGACGCCCTCGACCGCTCGGCCCAAGAGCTGAGTACCTACGCCTAGGCAGGCAGCCCACGCCAGAGCGCCCGCTACGGCTGGCAGCCATGAGCGCCCACGCATGAAGAACGGTAGAACCACCGCAGCGAGAGCCCACACCAGTGAAAAGATCAGAGCCCCAGAGGTAATCAAAGGCGTAATGGCACCGGTTATCGCTCCCGTCGCTGACCCGTCCCATCTCTGGGGCGCCAGGGTTCCCGGCGCTGGCAAGGTGTAGAGCCCGCGGCCAAAGACGGCCTGGGCAAGTGCCAGCCACCAGAAACCTAAGGCGCCCAGGGCTGCGCGCGACCAGACCGTGCGTTCCTGCCCAGCCAACGCCGGATAGGCGCCAGCAAGGCCGATCAGGCCTAGTAGCGGCGCAAGCGGTGCAATCCACCAAGCGCGAGGCGAACGAGGTGCCAGCAGTGGACAAGCGACAGTGGCAACGAGGACGACCACGCAAAGGCCGCCGCGCGGATCTGACCCTAAGGCCAGCCACCCGATCGTCGCCAGGGCCGCTAGCGCCCATCCAATAGTCGGGACCAGCGCTACTAGCGCCGCCGTCACGAGAGCGGCAATCAAAGCCACCAGCGGCGAAGGCGGCCCGACTGCGACTGCGCTGGCCCCGACGATCCCAGCGGCCAAGAGAGCCGATGAGACTCTGGTCGGTAGCGCTACTCGCCGCAGTCGCGATCCGCCGATAATCCCGGGCTCATCGCTGAGTTGCCCCGCAGCGGCGGCGAGTGCAGAGCGTAGGTCGGCGAGCTTGCCGCGTGCCTTTGGCTCGACGTTGAGAGATTGGTCTATAGCGGCGATTAGCGCGCTTGGAAGATCTCCGCGTGCTCGCCCAAGCGTTGGCAGTGGCCGACCTATCCGTTTCGCCGTAGCGGCCGGCGTCGCTCTCCTGGCTGGGTTGTTGCCAGCCAGCGCCTCATAGATCACTAATGCGAGCGCGTAGAGGTCGCTCTGTGCGGTTGCGCGCTGGCCCTCGGCCTGCTCGGGAGCCATATAGGCGAGCGTCCCGACAATATCGCCGGTCCGCGTTAGAGGATCATCTCCGGCCAGACTGGCGATTCCGAAATCAGTCAACTTGGCCACTCCTGCGGCGCTCTGAGGGGCCTCGGGAACAATCACGTTTTGCGGTTTCACATCGCGGTGGATGACGCCCTGGGCATGGGCGTGTTTGAGCGCATCGCAGAGAGCGATCCCGATTTGAGCTACGTCGTGATCAGAGAGAAGCCCCTCTTCGGCGAGCACGTCGATCGTCTTTCCGATCACAAGCTCAGAGACTAGGTAGTGGGCCTCGCCATCCTGACCGGCCTCGTAGAGGGCAACGATCCCTGGGTGATTGAGCCTCGCAGCTGCCAACGCTTCACGATCGGGGCGCCCGTCGGCAGAGTCCTCCTGATCATGCTGGTGTGGGACCACCTTGACAGCAACTTCACGGCGCAAAGTCTCGTCGCGCGCAAGCCAAACTGCACCAAAGCCACCGCTGCCAATGCGACGGATCAACGAGTAACGATCGAGCACCAGTTTCGGAGAAAGGGCTCTGGCCGTGATCTCACCTTCCGGTGCGCAGCCGGGCACAACTGGCATGGAAAGGATCTCGGTAGTTCTCACCGCTGATGACAAGTTCGCCACTGAAAGCAGGCTCCCTGCCCTACGTGGCGAACACCAACAACCACCGATGCCGTACTTTCGGACATACTCCGCCTGTGAACTGTCTTAGTAGGGAGCAAGGTTTTGTCGTTCTTCGATAACGATGATGAGCCCGGCAAGGGCACAAGGACTCAGCCACGCCGGCCATCTCGGTCGCCGCGTTCCTCCGAGCAGCAAACCCTGCTGATTCGCCGCGGCCTAGCGGCCGTCGCAGTTCTGGTCGTCATCGTCCTCATCGTCGTAGGCATCCGCGGCTGTCTCTCCAGCCAGATGCAACGCAGTCTTCGTGACTACAACCGTGACGTAACTGCGTTGATCCAAGAGTCAGACACGCAGGTAGGAAAGCCGCTATTCGAGGCGCTCGGGGGAGCCGCTGTGGCCGGTGCCAAGTCACCAATCGAGCTTCAGAACACCGTCAACCAACTCGGTGCGACCGCCGCAGCGGAAGTGAAGCGAGCCGCGAAGATCGACACTCCTAGCGAAATGGAGCAGGCCCAACGGGCCTTCCAACTCGTGCTCGGCCTGCGTCAAGGAGCAATCGCCAAGATCGCCGACAAGCTTCCGACCGCCCTGGGCAAAACGGGTGCAGACCAAGCGATCGCACAGATAACCGGCCAAATGCAGGTATTCTTGGCCTCCGACGTGATCTACTCACAACGCGTAATGCCATTGATCGCTCAGGCTTTTGCCCAGAATGGTGTCAGCGGTCAAGTGATTAGCAAGAGCAAGTTCTTCCCTGACATCAGCTGGCTCACCGAGCAGACAGTTGCAGACCGCCTCGGCGCGTCGCTGACCCCCGGCAGCGCCGGAGCTGGTCCCGCAGCGGCCGGCTCTCATGACCTCGCGCTGGTTTCGACGCTCGCTAGCGGCGTCGACATCAGCCCCGATGCCACAAACCGAATTCCCGCCGCGCCGCCACCGATCTTCAATGTGACCTTTGTCAACAACGGTGAGAACGAAGAGAGCAACGTCACCGTCAAGGTCACTATCCAAGGACCGGGAGTCAAGACGGTCGTCACCGAAAAGCGTGTCGCGCTGATTGCTGCCGGGGAGAGCCAGACCGTAGATGTCGCACTCGACACCTCCCCACCGGTCGGCAAGCCCGTGACGATCACGGTCTCGATCAACCCAGTCTCTGGTGAGAACGACACCAAAAACAACTCCCGTAAATACCCCTCCAACATCTTCACGCCGTAGATCCTCCATGCCAATGCGACGCGCCACAGTAGCGTCGAGTGACTATCTATCCTTGGCGTCATGGACCAGCTGACCACTACCCAAGGTGCTGTTGGTGTCGCTGGCGTCATCTTGGCGCTAGTCGCGCTCGCGACATGCCTACTTCTCGTCCTGAAACTGCGTCGCCTACAAGCTGCCCAAACCGTAGTCTTGGGTGAGGGTGGCTCGCGCAACCTCACCGACCATGCGGCAGAGCTCGCCCACGAGTTTGGGGCGCTGGAAGCGGGCATGTCTGAAGTCGCACAGCGCCTTGATCGGCGGATGACGACCGCCGAGCGGCGCATCGACAAGGCGATCGCCCACCGAGGCCTAGTCCGCTACGACGCCTACAACGAACTTTCAGGACGGCAATCGATGTCGATCGCGCTGCTCGATGCGGAACGCTCCGGGATCGTCTTCTCTTCAATCCACAACCGCGACCAAGCAAGGCTCTACGCCAAACAGGTCCGCGGTGGCTCAGCAGAGATCGAGCTCTCTCCCGAGGAAGCCGACGCCGTCCGCATGGCCCTCTCAAGCGATGATGAAGGTGGCCAAGACTCCAAAACTCCGCCGCCAACAACATAATGCGCGTCGCCTACCTCGGACCGCCCGGAACCGTCTCTCACGAGGCACTTAGAGACAGCCCTATCGCTGCCAGATGGGAAGCCGTATCAGTGACAACGCTCTACGAGGCCGTAATGGCCGTCCAAAGCGGCAACGTCGCGCGCGCGCTAGTCCCGATCGAGAACTCGGTCGAGGGCACCGTCAATCCAACGCTCGACACGCTCGCCCTAGATGCCGATTCAGTGATCATTATCGGAGAGATGGTCCACACATTTGAGCTCTGCCTTGTCGCCCGAGCCGGGATAGATGCCCAAGAGATCGCCACTGTCATCTCTCACCCCCAACCCCTCGCCCAAAGCGCGCGGTTTCTGCGCAGGGAACTTCCCCAGGCCGAGACCCTTAGCGCGACATCGACCTCGGAGGCCGTACGACTCGTGGCCGAGAGCGATCAACCTTGGGCCGCCCTGGGCACAAGCCTCGCCGCAGACCTCAACGGCCTTGTCGTCTTGCGCCGTGATATCGCAGACCAAGACGTAAACCAGACCCGGTTCGTATGGTTGGCCCCTGCGGGCACAAAGCCTGACATAAAAGCTACAGCTGGATGGAAGACGTCGATCGTCTTTTGGGGCGACGGCGACACAGTGTCGGGGTGGCTGGTTGGCTGTCTGTCGGAATTTGGTGATCGTGGCGTCAATCTCAGCATGATCGAATCTAGGCCACGACGCAGCAAGCTCGGCCACTACATGTTCTTCGCCGACCTCAGCGGAGAGGCTGACGATCCGGCAGTCGCGGATGGCCTTGAAGCTTTGCGGCAGCAGACGGAGATGGTGCGAGTTCTGGGCTCCTACCCAATCCATAGCTATCCGTCTACATAGCCGGTCCGCATCTCTGGTGTCCATGGCGCCAATACCTCACGCCGAGCGCACGAGCTCGTGCGCTCTTACGATCTAGATTCCAACGCCCCCATCTGCTTTCATATGCGGACCAGAGAAAGGGGGTGGTCCTACGCTGATTGACAGAATGTTCGGGACTCTGGAGGTGGCCGGCCGCTAGGTCGGAAGTAGGCTGGACCCGCTTGGCGGAATCCAACCCGGGTCACCGTCGGCAGCAGGCGCCGGAAGTCGTCCCTCCGGCTCGCAGTTGGCCACTGCCGGCCATAGATCCAGTCATGTCGTAAGGCGGAGGGGGCCCCGCGCGCCCGGCGCCCCCCCGACCGCCGCAAGGCGCCCGAAAGACCAAACCAAACACCCCGC
>CANJIV010000005.1 GCA_947474595.1 Solirubrobacterales bacterium | reverse complement strand
GGGCCATAGCTTAACAGATAAAAGGTACTCTGGGGATAACAGGCTTATCTCCCCCGAGCGTTCACAGCGGCGGGGAGGTTTGGCACCTCGATGTCGGCCCATCGCATCCTGGGGCTGAAGGCGGTCCCAAGGGTTCGGCTGTTCGCCGATTACAGTGGTCCGTGAGCTGGGTTCAGAACGTCGTGAGACAGTTCGGTCCCTATCTGCCGTGGGCGTTGGAGAGTTGAGAGGATTCGTCCCTAGTACGAGAGGACCGGGATGAACGCACCTCTGGTGTATCTGTTGTCCTGCCAAGGGCATCGCAGGTTAGCTACGTGCGGATCGGATAACCGCTGAAGGCATCTAAGCGGGAAGCCGGCCTCGAGATGAACTCTCCCATCCCCTAGAGGGAGTAAGACCCCTGGAAGATCACCAGGTTGATAGGCCAGCTCTGGAAGCACGGTGACGTGTGTAGGAGACTGGTACTAATCGGTCGAGGGCTTGACGGATTTTTTTGATTACAGTGGTTCACAAGACTTGGCTCGCTGTGTGGTTTTGAAGGCCCGTGGGGCGGGCCGTCTCCACCAATTTCCGGTGGCTTTGGCGAGGGGGAAACACCTCTTCCCATTCCGAACAGAGCAGTTAAGCCCCTCAGCGCCGATGGTACTTGGCCCGCAAGGGCCTGGGAGAGTAGGACGCCGCCGGTTTCTTAATCGCAAATAGGCGCGCACCTTCGGGGGCGCGCCTATTTTCGTTGGGGAGAAGTTGGCTTAGTGCTCAGCCGAGTGCGCCTGGGAAGCCGTGTGGGCAACGCTCAGGAGGCGAACGGCGGTCCTAGAAACTGGCGTAGGTCGGTTCATCGGCATGAGGCAGAGTGCAGGCATCGCAGGTACCGATCCCGGGCGGCGGCGATCGCGGCGGTAGAGAGGGCGGCGGTGGGGGTGGGCCCACGCCTGCGCGACGAGCTCTGTCTGTCGAGGCCTCGTGATCGAGCGCTCGAAGGCCTTCTCTGCGAGCCGTTTGAGACGGCCGCCCAGAGAGTTGGTTGAAGAAGACGGTGTGGTTTGGTTGTCGATTGAGCAGAACATATGTTCGTACCGTAAGAACAGCGGCGGACGTAGTGAAAATTGATGCCGGGACGCAGAGCTGTTTAGCTTGAGAATCGCCTAAATCGCTGGTGTTTTAGGCAATATGAAGTGCAAGGATTGTTGCATTGGGCGTCGTGCCGTCCTGGCCCAGGTAGCGGCGAAGGTCTTGTTGGCAGTAGATTTCCACGAGTGTTAGTCACCGTGGATAGTCGGTCGACGTGATCCACGTGAGGATCGTCGCTCCGAGCGAGGATGCGAGGAGGGCAATGGCCCTACTGGAAGGGACTCCCACGGCCTGCAATCTGGTCTTCTTGCCCGGTGCTTCGATGCGTCCGGTCGGTGACGTGATTCTCTGCGATCTCTTGCGAGAGGATGCCAGTGTGATCCTCTCGGACTTGCGGGAGTTGGGGATCGATGAGTCCGGCTCGATCACGATGGAGGCGATCGACTCGCAGATGTCAGCTGCAGCTCGACGTGCGGAGAGGTCTGTGCGCGGCCTTCCATCTGACGCTGTGGTCTGGGAGGAGGTTGAGCAACGCACGTCGGAGGCAGTTGAGCTCTCGGCCAGCTACTTGATCTTCATGACGATCGCCATGTTTATCGCGGCGGTCGGTATCTATCAAAACAGCCCAATTCTGATTGTTGGCGCGATGATTGTTGGCCCTGAGTTTGGCCCACTGGCTGGCTTCTGTGTCGCATTAGTGACGCGCCGCAAGGTGCTGGCGATGAGGTCGTTCTGGGCGCTATTGATCGGCTTTCCGGTTGGGATGTGCGCGACCTTTGTAGCGGTCTTGATCTTTAAGGCCACTGGGGTGATGGCTGCGACATTCACGGAGTCCGACGCCACGCTGGCAGGAATAATTTCCAGGCCGGACTTCTTTTCTTTTTTTGTTGCCTTCTGCGCGGGAATAGTCGGGATGCTTTCGTTGACGTCTGCAAAATCTGGAGCCTTGGTGGGCGTCTTGGTCTCGATCACCACAATTCCTGCGGCGGCAAATATCTCCATTACTGCGGCCTACGGCGAGTGGGATTCGTGGCTTGGCTCGGTTGGTCAGCTCTTGATCAACCTGTCGATGATCGTAGTGGCTGGAACGCTAACCCTTGCTATTCAGCGCGCGTTTTACTCACGCCGGCGCCGTCTGCATATGCTCGACCCGATGCGCACTGCGGCCGGTTTACCGGTTGGCGCTCAGGCAGAAGGTGATCTGACTGACTCACGGCTCGGGCTACGGCCAGATATAGCATTCAAAAGTTGGATCGCCTTGACCCGCCCGGACGGGGCAGGCACTCGCAGCAGGGAAGAGGAAGATCCGTCATGACTGCTAGCCTGACCAACAGTCTTGAGACCCAGCCAGGCCCATAGGGGGCCTTGTAGGAGACAGTTTCAGGCCCCGCGCTCATGGAGAAGTTTGTCATCGAAGGCGGCGTTGCGTTGTCGGGCACGATCGTGCCAGCTGGCAACAAGAACGGCGCCCTGCCAATCCTTGCCTGTTCGGTTTTAACCGAGGGTGAGTTAGTCGTATCAAACGTTCCGCGCATTCGCGACGTTGACGCGATGCTCGAGCTGCTTCAAGGGGTTGGCGTAACCGTTGAGTGGAGCGGTCCGCATGAGGTTCGTCTTTGCGGTGCAAAGGTCACCCAGACCGCGCCTCCGCGCGGGCCCTCCGAACTAATCCGGGCCTCGTTCTTGTTGGCAGGGCCTCTGCTTGCTCGGTTCGGTCGAGCAGAGATGGCGCCTCCTGGTGGCGACGTCATCGGTCGCCGCAGGCTTGACCCTCACCTAGACGCCTTCCGGGCGCTCGGTGCTTCAGTTTCTTTCGGTAGGGACATCGGACTTAAAGCACCAGCTGGCGGGCTTGTGGCCGGCGCAATATTCCTCGACGAGCCGTCTGTGATGGCTACCGAGAACGCATTAATGGCTGCCGCACTCACGCCGGGCACGACGTGGATTGGAAACGCTGCATGCGAGCCACACGTGCAGGACTTAGCTCGGTTATTAATCAAAATGGGCGCGAAAATCAGTGGGGTGGGTTCCAATGTTGTCGAGGTTACGGGAGTCGCGGAGCTCGGCGGCGCAACGCACCGCATTGCCCCAGATCACATTGAGATCGGCAGTTTTATGGCTCTCGCGGGCGCTACTGGCGGCGAGTTGAGGATCCTCGACGTTGTCGCCGAAGACCTCAGGATGATCAGGCTTGTGTTTCAGCGGCTGGGCCTACGCTCTGAGCTCGACGGGGAGGACATCTTTATTCCCGGCGGTCAAGAGCTTGTGATAGCTCGTGATTCGGGCGAATACAAGTCAAAAATTCAAGACGGGCCTTGGCCCGCATTTCCGGCGGACCTAACCAGCATCGCTGTAGCCTTGGCGACCCAGTGCGCCGGCTCTGTGCTTGTGCACGAGTGGATGTTTGAGAACAGGTTGATCTTCACCGACAAGCTCGGCCTGATGGGCGCTGACATAGTGCTATGTGACCCTCACCGTGCGATTGTCACCGGGCCGAGCAGGTTGCGAGGCGAACGGGTCGAATCTCCTGATATTCGGGCAGGTATGGCGATGCTAATAGCCGCCCTATGTGCCGATGGAGTTAGCGAGATCGAAAACATTCAACAGATTGATCGTGGTTATGAGCGCATAGACGAGCGTCTACGCGCGCTTGGTGCGCGGATTGAGCGACGCGCGATGGAAACGGTCGAACGCTGAGCGCTAGTCGCCTGGCTCGACGACCAACCGAAATAGACCGATGATTCATCCCATACCCAGCGGCACTCGCGATGTATTACCTGACGAGATGCGTGAGTTGCGCGCGATCGGCGAGCGAGTGCGCACGGTTTTTGACGCTGCTGGCTATGGTGAGGTCTATACCCCGGCGCTTGAGTATGAGTCGACGCTAGTCCCGTCCGCGCCGCCGCCGGCCTACCGTCTATTTGACGATCAAGGAGAGGTCTTGGTTTTGCGGTCGGATATGACTGTTCCGATTGCCCGGATTGTCGGGACGCGCTATCTCGACGCCGATCCACCTCTGCGCTTCTGCTACTTAGCCCACGCTTACCGTGGCGTTCGTCCACAGCGGGGCCAGTCACGCGAGTTTCTTCAGGCTGGCGTGGAGTTGATCGGTCCTCCTGGCGCGGTCGGGACCGCCGAGGCACTCACTGTTTTGTGTGCGGCACTTGATGCAGCGGGGCTAGCTGAATATCGCATAGGTATCGGTGATGCATCAATTTATCCCGCACTGCTTGACGGCTTCGGGGTTCCTAGTGAGGCGCGAGCCCCATTGCTGCAAGAGTTAGTGACACGTGATTTCGTTGGGCTTCAGCGTGAGGTTGACGCACTAGGGATCAGCCAAGAGGCCGCATCGGCCCTCTTAAGGATTCCCCAGATACGTGGCGGTAGGGAAATCCTTGATGGTGAGGTAGGCGCAGCGGGCAAGGCGCTGGAGGGGCTGCGCGATCTTTACGACCATCTGTCACCAGATGTAGCCGGGCGCCTAATCTTTGACCTGGGCTTACTGCGGAGCCTCGGTTATTACACCGGAGCGCTCTTTGAGGTCTATGACCCAATGCTTGGCGTGCCAATTGGTGGAGGTGGCCGCTACGACGATTTACTGGCCCACTATGGCCGCTCTTTGCCAGCCGTAGGGTTCGCCCTAAATATTGAGCGCCTGCACATTGCGCTGATGGGCGAAGAGCGCGGTGGTCAGCGATGAGTCCAACTCGCGGCCTAACAATCGCCGTTCCACGAGGGGCGCTATTTCCGCCCACGCTCGATCTGCTCGACGGCCTCGGTCTCGATACCTCTGAGCTGCGCTCCAACGATCGCAAGCTGCTCTTCGCTGATGTTGGCCTGATCACGATGCGCCCATCGGACGTGCCGACGTATGTCGAGGCCGGGGCAGCGGATCTGGGAATCACCGGCAAAGATGTACTAATGGAGCAGTCCGAGCGGGCCATCTATGAGCTCGCCGACCTCGGCTTTGGTCGCTGCGAGATGGTGGTGGCGAGCGTCGCTGGCCCCGATCCTGCGGCCGAAGCACTCCGCCGTCTTGGGGTGATGCGGATCGCGACTAAGTACCCAAAGATCGCCACCCGGCACTTCGAGGCAACGGGACGCCAGTCAGAGATCGTTGAAGTCAAGGGCTCTGTCGAGCTGGCGCCCTTGACCGGCCTAGTTGACGCCATCGTGGACCTGACGGCAACAGGAGTGACGTTGGAGCAGAATGGGCTCATCGTGCGCGAGCGCATTACGGTCTGTACGGCGAGGCTGATCGCCAACCCCGTATCCCACAAATTACGCAGCGCCGAGATCGATTACGTCTTGGAGCGGCTGCGTGCGCGTTGAACGGTTTACTGCCTCGGGGGATCTGAACGCCGCCGCCGCGAGGGTTCGCGATATGGCGCCAAGGCCAGCGTCTGTCTCTGTTGCTGTGCGCGAAATTCTTGAGCAAGTGAAGGCGCAAGGAGATGCTGGCGTACTCGAGCTCACCCGCAGATTCGATACCAACGGTCAAGAGCCATCTCAATTACGCGTGCAATCCCACGAGCTCTCACAGGCATTAGAGGGGCTGTCGATCGAGCTGCGTAGTTCGCTTGAGGTAGCAGTTGCCAATGTCGAGTTAGTAGCTGCGGCAGGGGTTGGATCTGATCTAGGAGTCGATCTACCAGATGGCCAGAGGATCATTCTGCGCGAGGTCGCGGTTATGCGAGCCGCTGTTTACGTTCCAGGCGGCCGTGCTCCCTACCCAAGCACGGTGGTCATGGGCGCAGTAACGGCCCGGGCTGCCGGTGTTGAAGAAGTAGTCGTCTGCGCTCCGCCCGGCCCAGATGGGGACGTCCACCCGGTGATACTGGCGGCTTGCGCTCTCTGCGGGGTCGAAGAGGTTTATCGGATGGGCGGCGCACAGGCGGTAGCAGCGCTCGCCTATGGGACTCAAACGATTAGCCCCGTAGATGTCATCGTTGGGCCAGGCAATCTCTACGTTCAAGAGGCCAAGCGCCAGCTCTCCGATCGGGTTGGCCTCGATGGCTTTGCTGGCCCCAGCGACCTGTTGGTGATTGTTGACGGTGAGGTCGACTTACGGCTGATTGCGTTGGATATGTTGGCCCAGGCCGAGCATGGCGGTGAAACGATCGTGATTGGAATCTCACCAGACCCCGAAACTCTTGATCGCCTCGCTGCAGAGATTGCTCATCTCGCATCGACAAGGCCAAGCGCGGAGGATGTCGGTGCAGCTGTCTTGGTTGACACCTCAGACGCAGAGGTCGCGCTGGAGTTCGCCGAAGCGTTCGCTCCCGAGCACCTTCAGCTAGTTGGAGCGGGAGCCGAGACCTTAGCCCCGCGGGTGCGCAGGGCTGGTTGCGTTCTGGTCGGAGAACAGAGCGCGACAGCCTTCGGGGACTACATAATTGGCTCCAATCATGTGCTCCCCACAGGCGGGTCGGCGCGATTTGCTTCCGGCCTTTCCGCACGGTCTTTTCGGCGCCGCATGACCGAGGTACACGCCGGACCTAGCGCCACACTTCTAGCGCGATCAGGAGCAACTATCGCTCGCGCGGAAGGCTTTGTAGTGCACGCCGAGTCGATGGAAGCCCGCATCAAGGAGAATGACAGAGATGAATAGAACCGCAGCGATCACACGTACAACGAAAGAGACCGACGTTAACCTCACGCTCGGGCTCGATGGCAGCGGGGCTGGCGATCGCCAAACCGGCGTTGGCTTCCTTGATCACATGCTCGATCTGCTGGCGCGCCATGGTCATCTAGATCTGGCCGTGTCGGTTGATGGCGATCTTCAGACCGGCTCCCACCACACAGTCGAAGACACCGGCATCTGCTTTGGTCAGGCACTAGATAAGGCGCTGGCTGATCGGGTTGGAATCTCTCGCTATGGGACGGCTACTGTCCCGATGGACGAGGCACGCGCAAGCTGCTCGATAGACCTATCGGGGCGCCCATTCTGCGAATTCAAAGGCGACCTTCCGCTGGGTTCAATCGGAGACTTCGAAAATGAACTAGCCGAGGAGTTTTTTCGAGCCGTGGCGTCAGCGGCTCGGATCACCATTCACGTCACGGTTGAGACTGGGAGTAACGCGCACCACATGATTGAGGCTGCATTTAAGGCGTTCGCACGGGCCCTGCGCTATGCGGTTGCGATCGACCCCGACGAGACCGGCGTTCCGAGCACCAAGGGCACGCTTACGTGAGTAGGCCCATCCGGATCGGCATCGTCGATTACGGCATGGGAAACCGCCGTTCTGTCGAAAAAGCCTTCGAGCACATCGGCGTAGCACCGGTGGTCACAAGCGACCACGCAGCCTTGCGTGAGGTTGACGGCCTGGTTGTCCCTGGGGTCGGAGCGTTCCGATCTGGGATAGAGAATCTGCGCGAGCGCGAACTTGATGGACTGCTGGCTGAGCGCGTTGACGAAGGCGTTCCGATCCTCGGGATCTGCCTAGGCATGCAACTGCTTTTTGATCGCTCGAGCGAGCAGGGTGGCGCGCAGGGATTGGGAGTGGTCGCCGGAGAGGTCTGCGAACTCGATGCTCCCGACCTCAACTTGCCACATATCGGCTGGAACCTTGTTACTTGGCAGCGTGACTCAGCCTTAACTGTGGGCCTTGGTCCG
The DNA here is from genome assembly GCA_947474595.1 of Solirubrobacterales bacterium. Lineage (GTDB taxonomy): Bacteria > Actinomycetota > Thermoleophilia > Solirubrobacterales > Solirubrobacteraceae > CANJIV01. The sequence continues at coordinate 192,204 of CANJIV010000005.1, read as the reverse complement.
GCCGCAGCCTTCTACCACGTACATACTTATGCCGCTCGGCCTGTCGATCCCGCTGACATCTTAGGAGTGGGGCAGTACGGAGCGCCGTTTGTCTCTGCGATAGACCGCGACCCGTTGTTTGGGGTCCAGTTTCATCCTGAAAAGTCTTCTACTCACGGCTTGCTGCTGCTAAAGAATTTCAGCGCAATCTGCGCTCGAGTCGCGGCATGAGTCGCTCACGCCGGCTGATCGGAGAGAGAGGGTGATCCTCTACCCAGCGGTCGACATTCTTGGAGGCAAGGCGGTCCGCCTTGCTCAAGGTCGCTTCGATGCTCAGACGGTCTATGACTCAGACCCACTGAGGGCCGCCCAGGAGTGGGTTGATGGAGGCGCACAGGCGCTGCACGTAGTCGACCTTGATGGCGCTCGATCGGGCGCTCCGGGAAACCTCGACCATATCTGCCGGATCTGTGACGCGGTCTCGCTCCCAGTCCAGCTCGGCGGGGGCATTAGGACGATCGCCGCGGCTAGGGATGCCTTCGCAGCTGGAGTCGATCGAGTGATTATCGGAACCGCTGCGTTAACTGACCCAAGTTTTCTGGATCAGATGGTTGCTACATATGGCCAGAAGATGTTGGTCTCGGTTGACGCGCGGGCTGGGCTAGTGGCGACCGCTGGCTGGACGCAGACAACTAACGTCGAGGCCAAGGTAGTGATCGAGGACCTTCAGGGTCGAGGAGTCACGAATTTTGTCTACTCAAGCATCGAGCGCGATGGGATGTTGGCCGGACCAGATCTTGCTGAGATCGCGGCTGTTGCGCAGGTAATTACGGGCAGCTTTATCTACTCAGGCGGCGTAGCCAGCGTGGACGACCTCGCAGCGCTGGCGCGGGCGGAGCACGACAATCTCTCTGGAGTAATCGTCGGTACCGCGCTCTTTGAGGGGCGCTTCACGATCGCCGATGGGCGTGCTGCGCTAGCCGCGTAAGCTGGGTGTCTGATGCATTTCAAACGGGTTATCTGTTGCTTAGATGTTGACGCGGGGCGCGTCGTCAAAGGGACGAATTTTGTCGATATCCGCGACGCAGGCGATCCGGTTGCGCTAGCCGAGCTATACGACAAGGCTGGTGCTGATGAGCTCGTTTTTCTCGACATCACAGCGACCCACGAAAAGCGCGAGACGATTGTCGACCTTGCTCGCAGAACGGCCGAGAACGTTTTTATTCCCTTCACGATCGGTGGTGGCATTAGGTCCGTCGCTGACGCTCAGGCGGTCTTAGACGCCGGCGCCGACAAAGTCGCTGTCAACTCTGCAGCGGTTGCACGCCCAGCCCTAATCGATGAGCTAGCCAAGCAGTTTGGTAACCAATGCGTCGTGTTGGCGATTGATGCCAAGCGGGCAGGGGAAGGGTGGGAGGTATTTGTTGCAGGAGGCCGTACGGCAACTGGACTCGACGTTATTGATTGGCTTAAAGAGGGCGTGAGTCGAGGGGCCGGAGAGATTCTCCTCACGAGCATGGACCGCGATGGAACTAAGGCCGGCTACGACACCGCGCTGCTATCGGCAGCGGCGGCGGCGGTACGAGTACCCGTGATTGCGTCGGGTGGAGCGGGCACTCTAGAGCACCTCGTAGAGGGCCTGCAGGCAGGTGCCGATGCGGTGCTCGTGGCGTCGATCTTTCACTATGGGGATCACACCGTTGCCCAAGCCAAGGCCGCTCTCGCCGCAGCGGGCGTTGCCGTGAGGCCCACCGTAGAAGGCTGAGAGAGCGCTGGGCCTATGGTGAGGTTGACTTGATCGGCTCGAGCGCGTAGAGGTTCGTGTAGCCGGTCAGGAATATCCAACGTCCGTCGCTGATGGCGGTGTCAAATCCACCCTCAGGGAACGTGAAGACCTCTTTCCCTGTGCGCGCCATGATCCCATGCGTATAACGACGTCCAAGGTCGGCTATGTAGACAATCTCACCTATGAGCGTCGCTCCGCCTGATACGCGACCACCAACGGCCGTGCTCCACCGCACCGCTCCAGACTTGGCGTCAAAGGCGTAGAGCTTGCCGTCGTATGATCCCGCAAATACCGTCGGCCCAAGGTCTTTAACGGTCGCGACGGCAGCAGCCGAATAGACATAGCCATCAGTGCGCGTGGCCCAAGCCATCTCTCCTGTCTTTTCCGCGAACGAGTACATCCGTCCATCCGTGTTACCGATGTAGACACGGCCGTACTTGACAGAGGCGGTCGCATAGAAGGTGCCCGAGCGACCAAACGAGCCCCCGTTGCTGCCGGTCGACCAACGCCGCTTGCCGTCGCTGGAGCGGATTGAATGGACCTGTCCGCCATAGTCGCCGAAGATCAGGTACCCACCGGATAGGGCCAGGCCTCCCTTCACCGCACCAGATGCCTCGTACTTCCATATCTCGCGGCCATTCTTGATGTCTAGGGCGTAGACGGTTCCGTTCTCGGTCCCGAAAAAGACACGGCCGCGCGAGACCACTGGTGATGATTCGGTGCGGCTGCTTAGGTTCTTAGTCCAGAGGTTCAGGCCATCCTTGGCGCGCACGGCGACGATCCGGCCAGGGGAGCCCTTGGTCGCTTCCAAGACAGTTGAGTAGAGCACTCCGCCTGCCGCAGCGGGAGTCGATGCGGCTAGATGTCCCAGCGAGCGCCCCCAAATCATCCGGCCTGTGCGTTTGTCAAAGGCGCGCAGTTTCGCGGCGTCGCTTAGCTGGTAGAGACGATTGCCCAAGAGGGCAGGGGCGAACTCCAACAAAACCTTCCCAGAGACCTTCCAACGGCGACGAAAAGGTGGCCGTAGCGTGGCCGGGACATCAACCATGGCCCGCGTACGGCGCTGGTTGTAGCCATAGAGCGGCCAGTTGCGTCCGACTGGCTCTGTTTTTACTTTGGTGGGCTTAGGAGGAGGCGGCTTCGGCAGGGGCGTGGTTTCAGTCTTGAAGGTAACCGTGGGGTTAGAGACGTCGCCTGGGGCCTTGACGAAGATCAAGTAGGCAGCGCCCGCGACCGCCGCGATTACTAGCAATATGGCTGCGGCAATCAGCATTAGCCGACGTCGGCGAGAGTTAGGGGCAGGCATCCCAAGGCATGGTAGAGACGACCTGGGCGGATGGTCGCGGGCCTAGAATGTCCTAGGCCTCGCTACCGTGGGTATATGGCACTCCCTGCGCGAGAAGAACTTAGCGATGTTTTGTCCGGCATCCCCGGTTTTACACGGCTACTTGAAGCGGTCGGCAGTCAGCCCGGGGTTTACCTCGTGGGAGGCGCCCCTCGTGACCTTTTGCTTGGCCGCCAGCCCTGCGACTTCGATCTGGTTGTCGAGCATGACGGCCTGAAGGTTGCCCAGGTTATTGCCGAGCGACTTGGTGCCACGATTGTCATACACGACCGTTTCCAAACCGCCTCCATCGCTGCCGATGGTTTTGGGTTAGACGTAGCTTGCTCCCGCGCTGAGCGCTATCCGCATCCGGGAGACCTACCGCAGGTCCGCCCAGCCTCACTGGCAGAGGACCTGCTGCGGCGCGACTTCTCTGTCCACGCGATCGCGGTTGGAGTATCGGCCGATGAGGTAGGCCAGATCATCGCCGCACCAGGGTCGCTCGAGGATCTCGAGGCGCGACAGCTCCGCGTGATCCACCGAGGATCATTTCGTGATGATCCGACACGCCTCCTGCGCCTCGTGCGTTACGCCGCGCGACTTGAGTTTGTGATTGAGCCTGAGACCAAGGGTCTTGCCAAAGAGGCCGCCGCGGACGGCGCACTGGCGACCGTCTCGGTGTCGCGGATCGGATCTGAGATGCGGCTGATTCTCGCCGAGGCATCTGCGATTAGCGCGCTGGAGATCGCCGGTTCGTGTGGCATCTGCGAAGCGCTTTCGCCAGGCTTCGCAATCGACCGGGGGCTCTGTGATCGCGGGATTGATCTCCTGCCCGACGACGGCCGCCGTGACTTGATGATCCTTGCATCGGCTTCTCTGGCGCTTGCGCCTAAGGATCTCGTTGCTTGGCTTGATGGGATGGAGTTTTGCCGCTCAGACCGCGACGCGGTGGTGGAGGCTGTGAGTGTGGCGCAGGAGATGGCGACTCGGCTGCGTGAAACCGAGAGACCTTCACAGCTGGCTGCAGTCGTCGGGGCGCACACGCCGCTGACGGTCGCTCTCGCGGGAGCGGTGGGCGCCCAGAGCCAGGCGCGTGCGTGGTTAGAAGACCTGCGCCACATCACCACTTCGATCTGCGGCGAGGATCTGCTTGCAGTCGGCGTCCGCGAAGGCCCTGATATCGGAGTCGCACTCGCAGCTGCGCTTAGCGCAAAGCTTGATGGCGAGGCTCAGGACTACGAGTCCGAGATTAAGGTCGCGTTGGCTGCTGTGGTCCGTAGCTAAGATTAACTGTTGATGCCAGCCAGCCTCGCCCTGCGTTTACCAGCCCCATTTCGTGTTCACGGCGACCACATCATGATCACCCTTCGTGGGGCTAGCGTGCTGTTTACGACCCGACGGGGCGGCGTCTCCCAGGCGCCCTACAACGCGCTTAATCTCGGGCGTCAGACTGAGGATGACCCGTCGCGAGTGGCCTCCAATAGGGCGCTGGTCGCCGGTATTGCCCAACTGGGGTGTGATCGCTTGGCTGACGGACTTCAGGTTCACGGTAGCGAGGTCCGACGAGTTACCGATGTCGCCGATATCGCGCCGAAATCTCTCCTTGAAGTTGACGGACATGCAACTGCCCTAGCGGACGTGGCCCCGCTGGTTGTAACCGCAGACTGCTTGCCAATTGCGGTAGCAGGAGACCGCGCGGTTGCGATGCTCCACGGCGGCTGGCGTGGTCTGTCTAACGCGATCGTCGCCGAGGGTGTGCGTGCGTTGCGCGAGCTCGGCGAGGAGGGCGATCTTGCGGCAGCGATTGGGCCCGGGGCTGGTCCGTGTTGTTATGAGGTCGGAAACGACGTCCACGAGGCATTTGCATCTCACGGTGATGGCGTACGCAATGGGAGGCAACTGGATCTCCCAGCAGTGGCACGCATCCAGCTAGCGGCCGCAGGCGTGGGGGAGGTCTACTGCAGTGACTTGTGCACCATCTGCACTCCGACCGACCTGTTCTTCTCCCACCGTCGAGACGGCCCTAAGACTGGTCGCCAGGCTGGGATCGCATGGTTGAACTAAAGCGAAACCTCAACCCAGATCAGGTTCACTCCAACCTTCAAGCGGTGAAGAAGCGGATTACGATAGCCGCCGAGAGCTGTGGTCGAGATCCATCTCAAGTAGAGATCTGCGTGGCTACAAAATACGTCGCGATTGAAGAGATGGGGGTACTGGCCCAAGCAGGCATAACCCTGGTGGGAGAGAACCGCGCCCAAGATCTCGTTGCCAAGGTAGCCGCCTGGCCAGACCTCTTCACCTGGGACTTCATAGGCCGTCTGCAGAGCCGCAAAGTCAAGACAGTAGCGCCACTGGTTCGACTGATCCACTCGGTGGCTAGCGACTCGGTTTTGGCCCAGTTAGAACACCATAAGCCTGTGGGTGAAGAGGTCTTAGTTGAGATAAATATCGCAGCAGAGAGCAGTAAGGACGGGATTATGGCCGATCAGCTTGGCGATTTTATTAGACGTTGCCCGGTCCGCGTGGGCGGGATAATGGTGATGGCGCCTCTCGCTGGAGAGCCAGAGGTGAATCGCCAATATTTCGCTCAGGCACGGGGACTTGCCATGCTTCACGGAGTCGAGAAGCTCTCAATGGGAACCACTCAGGACTTTGAGGTGGCTGTGCAAGAGGGGGCGACTATTGTGCGCATCGGTACGATTCTCTTTTCATAATGGGCCTCAGACCGCTACTCTTCTCAATAAGCAGGGATTCCAACCAGTTGGGCGAACCTTTCAGGCGTAATGGCTATACGTGATACATGGCACCGTTCTCTTGTGTACTTCGGCTTGGCCGAAGATCGCAGTGACGGCTACGACGATGAGGGCTTTGACGACGCCCCTGAGGCTCAGCTTCAGGAGAGCTACCGTGAACGTCCGAACGTAAGGCGTCTCTCGCCACGCAAGCGGCGCGACGATATCGACGACATCTTTGCCGAGGACGACGCCGAAGATCGGCGAACGAATGTGCTGCGCCCGGTAGCAGGTGGGCGCAATGGTGGTAACGGCGGGGCCGATCGCGTCCACCTCGTTATCCCCAAGAGTTTTAATGAGGCCCAACAGGTCGCCGACAAGTTCAAAGACTCGATACCTGTGATCTTGAATTTACAGGGATCGGATGCCGATCTTTCCAAGCGGATGATCGATTTCGCATCTGGCCTCACGTACGCACTTGACGGCGGGATGCAGCGGATAGCAGACAAGGTATTTCTGCTTACGCCCCGCAACGTCGAGGTCTCAGCAGAGGCGCGCGCCCGCCTAATTGAAAAGGGCTTCTTCAACCAGAGCTAGCGCCGGGTTCCTGCCTTAGGCGGGTCAAACGCGCGCGGCCAGTAGCCTTGGAGTCACTTATGGAGGTCGGGTTCATCGGTTCAGGCAACATGGCTAGCGCATTGGCGCGTGGCTGGGGAGAGCCCGTGCGCGCAACCGACAATGGTTCCGGGCGGGCTGCTGCGCTAGTTGAAGAGCTCGGAGGCGAGGTTATGGGCTCAAATGCAGAGTTGGCCGACGCCTGCGATCTAGTTATCCTCTGCCACAAGCCCTACCAGCTCGATGCAGTTGCTAGCGAGATCGCCGAGCGTGTGCAGATCGTCGTTTCGGTGCTCGGCGGGGTATCGATTGCGCAATTACAAGCAGCGTTCCCTAACGCTCAAGTATTTCGGATGATGCCCAATACTCCGGTAGAAGTCGGCCGCGGGGTGACTTGCTACTGCCAGGCCCCAGGCGTTGATCGCGAAACGGAGCGGGCTGTGTTGGAGCGTTTCTTGGCACTCGGCACGGTCGTGACGCTAGAGGAAGGGCTGATGGCGGTCGCGATGGGGATGATGAGCGTTGCCCCGGCCTACTGGGCGCTGATGGCCGAAGCTCACATCGATGCAGGGGTGCGGGCAGGGTTGCCTGCGCCGGTGGCAGCCGAGTTGGCAGTCGAAGCGATAGCCGGAACCGCAGAGCTCCTGCGTGCCAGAGGTTTTGACACGCTCGCCGTTCGACGCGAGGTAACCTCGCCCGGGGGATCGACGGCACGTGGACTTGCGGCCTTAGAACGCGCGGGTATCCGGGCTGCTTTCTACGATGCCCTTGACGCTGTCATCGATCCAACTCGATGATCGTGATCGCGGCTAGCACGCGTTCTGACATCAGCGATTACGTTGCTGCCCTGGTTGAGGTCTACACGCTGATAATCATTGTTTACATCGTCAGCACGATGATCCTGTCGTTCGGTGTTCGGATCCCCTACCACCGCTGGTCGGATGCTCTGCTCTCCTTTCTAGGAGATGTTACGAACCCTTATCTGAACCTCTTTAGGCGATTTATTCCGATGGTTGGTCCGCTGGATCTCAGCCCAATCGCGGCGATTTTGGTCCTGCAGGTGGTTGGTACGGTCGTCGTCAATCTGGTCCGTGGCTAGCCGTGGCCTGGCTTAAGGCCGGCCTTGTGGCGATCGCCGTTATCGCAATAGACCAGGCAACCAAAGCGCTTGTGGTGGCCAATATCGCTCGTGGGCAACACCGCGATTTTATCCTCGGCATCGATTTCACTCACGTCCGCAATGATGGGATTGCATTCGGGCTCTTTGGCGGTGGCGGGGCAGTATTGACCGCGATTACCTTTGTGGCGGTTGTCGGATTGGTGGCCTATTTCGCAACCCACACTGGCCGTCGGTGGCTGTGGCTACCGACCGGACTCTTGGTCGGCGGTGCAATCGGGAATCTGATCGACCGAATTCACCAAGGTGATGTGACTGACTTCATCGATCTATCTTTCTGGCCCACATTCAACGTTGCCGACATGGCGATAACGATCGGTGTCTTAGTGCTGGTGTTGACACTGGAGAGCGGCTCTCGAGATGCCCCCCAACCTGCTGATTGACGTACCGGCGTCCGCCGAGGGCAAACGCCTAGACCAGTTTCTAGCCGAGCCGCTCGGGTCTCGCGCCCGCGCCCAGCGGTTGATTGATGACGATCAGGTGCTGGTCGATGGGGTGTCACGCAACAAACGCCACTTGCTTGTTGGGGGCGAAAGCATCGAGGTAGACGAGCATGATGGACGAGCCATTTCTCAGACTGGTGATGCCGATTATTCGATCGTCTGGGAGGACGAGCATCTATTGGTCGTCGATAAGCCAGCTGGGGTTGTCGTGCATCCTGCCCCCGGGGCTTGGTCGGGCACTCTGTCTCAGGCGCTGGCTGGTAGGGGTGCGGCTGGTGGGGCCGATCCTGAGCGTCCTGGGATCGTGCACCGACTTGATCGCAATACGTCCGGACTGCTGGTCGTTGCGCGCTCGGAAGAAGCACATCGAGTGCTCGCCAAAGAGATGGCTGCCCGCCGGATCTCTCGCCGCTATCTCGCGTTAGTAGATGGCACTCCATCGTCTAGGACTGGGACGATCGACGCCCCGATCGGGCGAGATAGCCGCATACGGACCCGCCAATCCACTGATAGCGACAGGCCGCGTGCTGCGGTAACCCACTTCGAGATTCAGGAGAGGCTTGCCCGCAGCTCGCTCTTAGAGGTGACCCTAGAGACCGGGCGTACGCACCAGATCCGAGTCCACCTGCGTGCGATTGGTAACCCAGTACTAGGCGACCCGGAGTACGGCATTACCGATCGTTATGGCCTCGAGCGGCAGTTTCTGCATGCAGCACACCTTGGTTTTAAGCATCCACTGACAGGCGATCGCATCGAGGTCGATGCGCCACTTCCAAAAGAACTTAGCTCTGCGTTGGAACTTGCCCGAGCCGAGCGCTAGGCGCCTCGGCGGCAGCTTTTTCCCTACACTCTAAATTTCTTATAACCACTCGATCCCGACCGAATCGTGCAGCGGTCCTGCCCGAGAGTGCCCATGCATCTCTCGGGTCCGCAATGCCACGCCGGACGGACGCAGTACCAAAACAAACAAAGGAAGTATCTGATGGCTCATGTTGGACTGAGAGAGCTTCTGGAGGCTGGCGTTCACTTCGGCCACCAAACGCGTCGCTGGAACCCGAAGATGCGCCGCTTTATTCACGGCGATCGCGGTGGGATCTACCTCATCGATCTGCTTAAGACGGAAGCTCTGCTTGCAGCTGCCCAGGAGTTCACGGCCGAGATAGCTTTGCGCGGCGGGACTGTCCTGTTTGTTGGCACTAAGAAGCAGGCACGTGATGCGATCAAGGAGTGCGCGGAGGCAGCTGGCATGCCGTACGTAAACCACCGCTGGCTTGGTGGATTGCTAACAAACTTCCAGACGATCAATAAGCGCATTGCCCGTCTGCACGATCTCGAGCGCTACGAGGCCGAAGGGCAGCTCGCACTGCTGCCCACACGCGAGCGCATGGCCGCGCTAGCTGATCTCACGAAGCTTCGGGCCAATCTCGGTGGCGTCAAGCACATGACGAAAGTTCCAGATGTGGTTTTTGTGATCGACCTAAAAACTGAAGAGATTGCCGTACGCGAGGCGCAGCGTCTTCGCATTCCAATTATCGGCCTCGTAGACACAAACTGCGACCCCGATGGAATCGATTTCGTCATTCCCGGCAACGACGATGGAATGAGGTCGTGTCGCGTGATCGCGGCAGCGATCGGGACGGTTGCAGCCGAGGGCCACCAAGTATTTGCCGCCGCCGAGGAGGCTCGACTCAAGCAGGAGGCCGAAGAGGCGGCCAAGCGCGCCGCCGAGGCGCAGGCCCGACGCGACGAGCAGGAGGCCGCTGAGGCTGCAGCTAAGGCCGCGGCAGAGGCCGTAGCCAAGGCGGAGGCAGAGGCTCTCGCCGCAGCCGCAGCTGCAGCCGCAGCGGCAGCCCCTCCACAGGCACCGCCAGAGCCGGTTGCAGTGCCAGAGCCAGAGGTAGCGCCAGAGCCAGAGGTAGCGCCAGAGCTAGAGCCAGAGGTAGCGCCAGAGCCAGAGGTAGCGCCAGAGCCAGAGGTAGCGCCAGAGCCAGAGGTAGCGCCAGAGCTAGAGGTAGCGCCAGAGCTAGAGGTAGCGCCAGAGCCAGAGGTAGCGCCAGAGCCAGAGGTAGCGCCAGAGCCAGAGGCACAAGCATGAGCGCCATTACTGCTGCTGACGTCAAGTCTTTGCGCGAGCGCACAGGTGCGGGAATGATGGACTGTAAGCGCGCGCTGCAAGAGGCCGATGGCGACATTGAAAAGGCCGTCGAGGCGCTCCGAGTTAAGGGCATGAAGGACGCTGGCAAGCGCGCCGATCGCTCCGCCTCGGAGGGAACTGTCCAGAGCTATATCCACGCTAACGCTAAGGTCGGGGTCATCGTAGAGATCGACTGCGAGACCGACTTCGTTGCTCGTAACGACGACTTCGTCGCTTTCGCCAAGGATGTTGCTCTCCACATCGCTGCGGCACAGCCTCTCTATGTGAGTGAAGACGAAGTGCCTGACGATGCCCGTGAAGCCGAACTGCGGATCTTTGAGGAGCAAGCCGCAGACAAGCCTGCTGAGATCCGGTCCAAGGTGGCCGAAGGCAAGCTGCGCAAGTGGCTTGAGGAGGTTGTCCTTCTCAATCAAGCCCACGTGAATGGCGATAAACACGACGGCAAGACTCTCGAGGCACTGCGTGCTGATATCGCAGCCAAGACCGGCGAGAACGTGATCATCCGCCGATTTACTCGATTTGCGGTCGGAGAGTGAGTCCGTCCTACAACGGCGCCCTAGCGGCATCAGACGCGATCATCTAGGCTGCGCGCCGTGAGTGACGCGGCTTTTAAACGAATCCTTCTCAAGCTTTCGGGCGAGGCCTTGATGGGTGAGATGGAGTACGGCACCGACCCAGATCGCGTGCGCGCCATTGCTGCTGAGATCGCTCGCGTGCACAGCCGAGGCGTTGAGATTGCGATCGTTGTCGGCGCGGGCAATATCTATCGCGGAATGGCTGGTGCCGCTGCTGGTATGGATCGCGCCACTGCTGACTACATGGGAATGATCGCAACCGTTCTCAATGCCCTTCCATTGCAGGATGCCCTCGAGAAGGCAGGCGTCAATACGCGAGTGCAGTCAGCGATCGAAGTCTCTGAGGTCGCTGAGCCTTATATTCGGCGTCGAGCGATTCGCCACCTGGAAAAACAGCGCGTAGTGATTTTCGCTGCCGGAACCGGCAATCCATTTTTCACAACAGATACGGCGGCAGCGCTGAGAGCGACCGAGATCCACGCAGAGGCGATTCTTATGGCCAAGCATGGGGTGGAGGGGGTTTACACTGCGGATCCAGCAACCGATCCCGACGCCAAGTTCATCCCCACTATCAGCCACATGGAGGCGATCCAACAACAGCTGCGTGTGATGGATGCCACGGCCCTGACTTTGTGTATGGAAAACGAGATGCCGATCTACGTCTTTAATATGGACGACGAGAGCAACATTGACCGGATAGTTTGTGGACAACGAGTGGGAACATTGGTGAGCTAAGTGATCGACGAACTAATGAAGGACGCACGCGAGCGGATGCGCAAGTCCGTGGAATCCATCAGCCATGAATTTGCATCGGTGCGCACTGGGCGTGCCAGTCCAGCGCTGCTGGATCGAGTGGTGGTTGACTACTACGGCGCACAGACACCGTTAAACCAACTAGCGACGATCTCGGCCCCTGAGGCTCGCCTTGTGACGGTCCAGCCCTACGATGCCACGTCAATCAAGGCGATCGAGAAGGCGATCATGGAATCTGACCTTGGTTTGACCCCGAGCAGTGATGGCAAGCTGATCCGCCTCTCCGTGCCAGAGCTAACCCAAGAGCGCCGACTCCAGATGGTCAAGGTTGTCCACGGGATCGCAGAGGAGGGCAGGATTTCTATCCGCAATGTCCGCCGGGACGTGATGCAGGACTTGCGCGAGTTAAAGAGTGCAGGCGACGTCGGCTCTGACGATGAGCACCGCGCTGAAGGTGATGTTCAGAAGCTGACCGATGAGTGGATTGGCGAACTCGATGTCCTAATGAAGGCCAAAGAGGCCGACGTTCTCGAGGTGTAGTGGTTCGCTGCGCCCCGCCCGAGCCGCTCAGATGACCGAACAGGGCTTCGAAGACGCGCAGCAAGCACGTTATGTAGCGATCATCACCGACGGCAATGGGCGCTGGGCTAAGCAGAAAAATCGGCCGGTAGTCGACGGTCATAACGCGGGCGCCGACACTGTTAAGGCGAGGCTACGCGATGCCGCGGAGTTTGGTGTGCGTGAGCTAACCGTCTATTCGTTCTCTACCGAGAATTGGAGCCGACCTGCCGCTGAGGTGGGGGCGTTGATGGCCATGTTTAGCCACCGCATTGAGTCCGAAACCCCAGAACTACACGAAGAGGGCGTAAGGATGCGGTTTATCGGCCGTCGCGATGGCGTGGCCGCAGATCTAGTCAAGAAGATGGATTGGGCCCAGGATCTCACCGACGGTAACGACCGCATCACCCTATTTATCGCCTTTAACTACGGAGGCCGGGCGGAGATCATCGATGCAGCACGAACCTTTACTGGAGGGACCGAAGAGGAGTTCCGAGCCCACCTTTATGCGCCCGAGATGCACGACCCCGATCTAATCATTCGAACCAGCGGAGAGCAGCGGCTCTCTAACTATCTACTGTGGCAGTCGGCCTACTCCGAGCTCATCTTCAGTGACGAGCTATGGCCCGACTTTACGCGAGAGGCATTTTCGGGCTGTCTTGATGAGTTTGCGGCCCGGCGCCGACGCTTTGGTGGTAGGTGATGGCGCGCTCTCGTCGTTTAGGTAGGCCCCAACCTGAGCGTAGGCGCCCGCGTCCAGTGTCAGGACGCGACGGGAGCAATCGGGAACCACGCAAAGCTTCGGACTTAACTCTGCGCATTCTCTATGCGATCCCACTTGTAGGTCTCGCCCTTTTCTTGATCATTGAGGGCGGGATTATCGCCGCGATCGGCTTCCTGGTCATCGGAATTCTCTGCATGCACGAGCTCTTCGAGATGCTTGCGAGTTTTCGGCCTGTAAGGCTTGCCGGATTCCTCTCACTCGTCGGACTAGTAATCGCTGCCCACTTCGGCACGCCCTTCCAGGTGGTCTTGGTGATGACCGCATCGATCGCCTTAGTCGTAGTGTGCGTGCTCGCTGGTCCGATTCGAGATGGCGCTACGATCGCGATTGCCGCAACCCTGCTCGGTGTCGTTTGGATTGGCCTCCCGATTGGCCACGCCGTTCTGCTGCGCGATCTGCCCCACGGGGGCGCAATTATGATCGATGTCCTAGTGGGTACATTTCTTGGTGATAGCGCTGCCTATCTGGGCGGTCGAGCTTTTGGTCACCGCAAGCTAGCTCCTTCGATCTCGCCCAATAAGACAGTCGAAGGCTGGGTGATCGGGATGGTCGTAGCCGTGGCGGGCGTCTGGTTTGCCGGCTTCTATCAAGATTGGCTATCGGGTGCTGACGCTCTTCTGATCGGTCTTGGCGTTGCGGTCTTCGCCCCGCTGGGCGATATCTTCTCGTCGCTGGTAAAGCGTGATGTGGGGGTCAAGGACACTGGTAGGGTCTTCGGACCTCACGGCGGTGCCTTAGACCGACTAGATGCCCTTCTCTTTACGCTCCCGGTTGGGTTTTATATCTGGTCGGCTCTGCTTTGAGGAGCCAATCGGGTGGGCCGATGGCCCAGGCTCTCTAGAATCGTTGGGATGCGCCGTCTACTCCTACTCGGATCGACCGGGTCAATCGGTACTCAGGCTCTCGATATCGTGCAGCGATCCGATGACCTGGAGCTGGTCGGACTCAGCGCCCAGAGGTCGTGGCAGTCGCTTGTCGCCCAGGCACAAGCCCACGGCGTGGGGCGGATCGCCTTAGCCGATCCCGAAGCTGGCGCTATGGCCGCGGCCGCCTGGCCCGAGGGTGAGGTTCTAGTCGGCGCCGAGGGTCTGGTTCGATTGGTTGTCGAATCCGATGCCGACCTCGTCCTCAACGCTCTAGTTGGAGCAGCGGGGCTTGGGCCGACTGTTACGGCGCTGGGGGAGGGCATCGACCTTGCGCTTGCTAATAAAGAATCACTGGTTGTAGGAGGCGAGCTGGTAACCCAGCTCGCCGAGGCCACGGGAGCGCAGATTATCCCTGTGGACTCCGAGCATTCTGCGATACACCAACTTGTTTGCGGAGAGCAGGCGGGCAGCGTGGAACGGCTGGTCTTAACTGCTTCTGGCGGCCCTTTCCGTGGCTACACCAAAGAAGATCTTGAGCAGGTCACGATCGAGCAAGCACTGACCCATCCAACTTGGGAGATGGGCGCAAAGATTACGATCGACTCTGCGACCTTGATGAATAAAGGCCTTGAGCTGATCGAAGCTCATCACTTCTTCGGGACCCCCTATGAGCGTATCGACGTAGTAGTCCATCCCCAGTCGATCGTTCACGCCTTAGTGAATCTCTGCGATGGATCTACGCTGGCTCATCTCGGCTACCCGGATATGCGTGTCCCAATCGCCTATGCACTTCACTACCCTGAGCGCGTTGCACTCCCTGTCAAGACCCTAGACCTTGCGCAAGTGGGGGCACTAACTTTCGAGCCGGTCGACCTCGAGACTCTGCCTTGCCTGCGTCTAGCTCGCGAGGCAGCGGTTGCTGGAGGTAGCGCTCCATGCGTGCTCAACGCCGCCAATGAAGTCGCCGTTCACGCTTTTCTCGAGGGCCGCCTGCGCTTTTACGAGATTCCAATCGTGATCGAGTCGACCTTAGATCGTATTGGCTCAGAGACAATCCACTCCTTCGACACGCTCTATGAGGCAGACCGATCTGCGCGTGAGGCCGCATCTGAGATGGTCCAGAGCGGACTGTTGGGGCGCTAATGAGCTGGATCTTTGCATTCCTCGGTTTCGCGGCCCTCATCCTTCTACACGAGTTGGGTCATTTCGTTGCCGCCAAGGCCGTCGGAATGCGGGTCGAACGGTTTTCGGTCTTCTTCCCACCGTTTATCGCCAAGCGTAAACGTGGAGAGACGGAGTACTGCATAGGCGCGATACCGCTCGGCGGGTACGTGAAGATCACCGGGATGAACCCGAATGAGGAGATCGAAGACGAGGCAATCAAGGCTCGTGCCTACTATCTCCAGCCGGTCTGGAAGCGAATCGTTGTGATCGGGGCCGGCCCATTTGTCAACATCGTCGTTGCTTTCTTGATCCTCTGGACCTTGTTTGTTATCAACGGATCGGCGACGCAGACTCAGAAGGTTGACAGCGTCGCGGCGGGGTATCCCGCGGCGCAGGTGCTCGTGCCTGGCGATCAGGTCATCTCTGTAGATGGCGTGAAGGGAGGCCAAAGCGCGCTCTCGCTTCAGACCGCTACACACCGCTGCCCCAGTGATCCGACTCAAGGATGCAAGGCGGCAACTGCTGCAACCGTAGTCGTCAGACGCGATGGAGCCTTAAGGACCTTCAAGCTAACGCCGATCTATGACCAGAACGTTAAGCGAACCCGGATGGGATTCAGCTTTGGTGTTGACCGCCAAGATGCTGGCCCCTTTAAGGCTGTAGAGCTCAGTACGGTCGCAATGTGGCGGGTTTCGACCGGAACCATCTCGGCGATCGGACGGATTTTTGACGCCGAGAAGCGTAAGGAAATCTCCGGCTTGGTCGGATCCTACGAGGTCACTCGCCAGTCTTTTGACTTCGACATTACCCAGGCGCTCAACGTGCTGGCGATAATCTCGCTGTCGTTGGCGATCGTGAACCTTTTCCCGTTTCTGCCGCTTGACGGTGGTCATATCTTCTGGGCGCTCGCGGAGAAGGTAAGGGGCCGCCCAATTCCGTATCGAGTAATGGAGCGAGCTAGCGCTGTTGGCTTTGTCTTAGTTCTGATGCTGTTTGCGGTCGGATTAACCAACGACATTGGCAGGCTTCAGGGCGATGGCTTCGGGGTACGCTGACGGCCCTAAGGCTTAAAAATCGCACTTCATCAAGAGGCATTCTCCGGTAGCGTTGCGCAGGAAGAGGAGCCAACTACCGTAGGAGTTAGTTGATATGGAGGCTAATAAACCTAAGAAGGTCACCGCCATAACGGTCGCCGAAGCTTTCCGCGATACGGTCGCCCGTGTGCCAGACCGTGTCGCATTTCGCACACTTGACGACTCGGTGAGCCTAACTTGGGCCGAGGCTCGCGACCGTAGCGATAGCTTGGCGGGCGGACTGGCCAAGCTTGGTCTAAAGCGCGGCGAGACGATCGCCCTGATGCTTAACAACCGTCCCGAGTTCCACCTTGCCGATCTTGCTGCGATTACTCTCGGCGCGACCTCCTTCTCGATCTACCAGACACTCCCGGCGGAAGAAATCGTGTATGTGGTAGCTGATTCTGGCGCACGCATTGCGATCGTCGAAGAGGCGTTCCTCGCGGTCTTCTCTGAGGCGCGCAAGAGTCTGCCGTCTATTGAACACGTGATCGTCTTAGGAGCATCTGCGACCGGATGCATAGCTTGGGATGACGTGGAGGGCTCTAATCCGGGCTTTGATATCGATAGCGCTTGGCGACAGACGGCCCCCGATGATCTGCTGACGCTGATCTACACGTCAGGCACGACAGGCCATCCCAAAGGCGTACAACTCTCCCACCACAATCTCCTCTCCGCAGTCACGATGATCGAGCAGGTGATCGACTTTCCAGACGGATCGAAGGTGATCTCGTGGCTGCCTTCTGCCCATATCGCAGAGCGGTGCGCCCACCACTACATCCCTATCGCTTTCGGAATGACGGTGACCTGTTGCGACAATCCCCGCGAGATCACCTCATATCTTCCCAAGGTAAAGCCGACTTGGTTTTTTGCTGTCCCGCGGATTTGGGAGAAGCTCAAGGCTGGGTTAGAGACGATGCTCGTCGGTGCGCCACAAGAGCAGCGCGAGCACGTCACTGCCGCCCTCGCGGATGCCACTGAGAAGGTTGTGTTGGAGCAGGCCGGTAAGCCCGTACCCAAAGCACTCGCTGAACGGTGCGCAAAGGCCGACGCTGAAATATTCGCGGGATTACGAGCAATGTTGGGCTTTGACGAAGCGATCGCAGTCCATGTCGGGGCTGCCCCAACGGCGCCCGAGGTATTGATCTTTTTTCACGCGATCGGAATTGAGCTCGCCGAGCTGTGGGGAATGTCTGAGACTTGCGGTGCCGGCACTGTGAATCCACCCGGGCGGGTCAAGATCGGAACAGTAGGGCCACCAGGGCCAGGCGTTGAGATTCGCCTTGCAGATGACGGCGAGCTCCTGATTCGGGGCGATATCGTGATGGTTGGATATCGCAATAAGCCGGAGCAGACGGCCGAAACGATCACGGCAGATGGCTGGCTATTGACCGGTGATATCGGCGAGATAGATGAAGACGGCTATCTCTCGATCGTCGATCGCAAGAAAGAGCTGATTATCAATGCGGCCGGCAAGAACATGTCGCCGTCAAATATCGAGTCCTCGCTGAAGGTCTCTAGCCCTCTGATCGGCTTGGCCTGCGCGATTGGAGACGCGCGGCCTTACAACACCGCGCTGCTTCTGCTCGACGGCGACTTCGCTCCAGCGTGGGCTGCCCAGCACGGGATTGAGGACCTCTCACTAGGGGCCTTGGCCTCTAATCCAGTGGTAGTCGCTGAGGTGCAGTTAGCGGTTGATCGAGCAAATCAGACGCTGGCCCGTGTCGAGGGGATTAAGAAGTTCACCTTAATCGGTGAGGATTGGTTGCCGGGGGGAGATGAGCTGACGCCGACGATGAAACTCAAGCGTAAGCCGATCAGTGCCAAATACGCGGATGCGATTGAGGCGATGTACGCGAAGTAGGACGGCTAGGCTGGATGGCGCTCACGGTATAGCCCGCACCGCGGTCCAGCTCTTGACTAGCGGTCCCATCCGTTCAGCGATCGGATCGTGCCCGAATAGTTCGGCTACTTCGTGACGCTTAAGCAGGTGGACCTCTTCCCACGGCCCGACGGCGGTGCGCTCCCAGACCACGCGGCGAGGACCAGATGGCAGCCAGTGGGCGAATGGAATCAATGCGTGTGGCTCGATCGGAAAGCTATAGGCAGGCGTTTGAACTAGATATCCGCGGCCGACGCGCTTGATCTCTTTCGCCATCGCAATCTGACTAGCGCGGGGCAGGTGTTCAATCACGCTCGAGCAGTGAACTAGGTCAAAGGCTCCATCTTCAAATGGCAGGTTGGTCGCCTCACCTTGAATAAACGTCCCCGGATAGTCAGCTATATGACGCGCATCGAGTCCAGTGATGTCGAGGTCAGGCTCAAGTGCACGCAGTCCTAGGGCGCCACAGCCGACGTCTAGGATCCGCATCGAAGGTTTGAGCTGGGTGAGCGCAAAAAGGCGCTCATGTCGGCGTTGGCGGGCGCGGGCTGCAACTGGGCCGGCGATGCGGGTGCGTAAGCCTTCTGGCGCAGTCGAATAGACCGATGAGTGTTTTCTAGGCATGCGTAGGAGACCATAGCCGCCCAAGCGCGATCCCCGCGCGTGGGGGCTTGCGTACACTTCGTTGATGGCGTCAAAGCGACAGATCCACGTGGGCGGCGTGCCGATTGGAGGCGGCGCTCCTGTGGTCGTTCAGACGATGACCAAGACAGAGACGGCCAATCTCAAGGCCACGATGGATCAGATCATGCGTGTCGCAGAGGCTGGCGCCGACATTGTCCGCGTTGCGGTACCACGCGATGAGGACGTTGAGGCCCTTCGCACGATCGTGCGCGAGTCCCCGATCCCAGTGATCGCCGACATCCACTTCAACCACACGCTAGCGATTAAGGCGATCGACGCCGGAGCACACTGCATTCGCTTGAATCCCGGCAACATCGGTGGTCCGGACAAGGTCGCAGAGGTAGTCGCCCGGGCCAAGCAGGCAGGCACACCGATGCGAATTGGGGTCAACTCCGGCTCTCTACCGAAGCATCTTCACGAGCTCGAGCGCGAAAACTCAGTTGAAGCCCTGGTGACCGCTGCGGTTGAGTTCGTTGAACTCATGGAACGTTTGGAGTTCGGCGACTTCAAGGTCTCGATCAAGTCAACCAACGTCCCCAACACAATCGCATCCAACCGCTTACTGTCAGAGAAGATTGGTTACCCATTGCACCTTGGCATTACCGAGGCTGGCACTAGGTGGACGGGATCCCTGAAGTCAGCCGTGGGCTTGGGGACTCTGTTAGCAGATGGCATCGGGGACACGATTCGGATCTCACTCTCGACGTTTCACGCCGAGGAGGAGGTCAAGGTCGCATGGGAGATTCTTAAAGCCCTCCAGCTGCGTGAACGCGGCCCGGTTCTGATCGCCTGTCCGACCTGTGGGCGGTTGCAGTTCGATATGGACACGGTCGTGACCGAGATCGAAAGACGGCTAGAGGCTTACGCCGATCCGATAGAGGTGGCGGTCCTCGGCTGTGCAGTTAACGGCATTGGCGAGGCATCTCACGCCGACTTCGGAATAACTGGGGCAAAGAACGAAGGGCTGATATTTAGCCGTGGCAAGCCTCTTCGCAAGGTTCCTCAAGATCAGCTCGTCGACGTGCTCTTTGAAGAGATTGATAAGTACGCGACATCGAAGAAGATTGACGTCGATGATGCCCAAGCCGCCGAAGGCGCACAGTGGTTAGCTCGTATCGAGGCCGAGAACGCTGACGAGCTCACTCCAGAGAGGCTCGCGGCGATGGAGGCCGCGGCTGCGGATGACGCCGAGGCCGACGCAGCGCTGGTGACGGTTTTAAAAAGCGCCCAGCCTCGACTCGGTGAGGATGCCTCACCTACCGCTGGGCGACGTTTTACGCGCGCGTAGGGCTACTCAACCACAAAGGGCGCAGTTGTGACTACCGAGCCGCCTTCGGCCTTGTAAGAGGCGCGGTAACGCTCGCCGTAGACAACGCGTCGCACTACCGTCCAGTAGCCGCTTTCGGTCGTCGTTCGGACAGCGACCGGTGCAAACACGGGTGAGCCTGGGGCAGAGCGCTCTAACGTGATCACGTGGGCACCACCCGCTCGGGCTTGACCCCAGACGCGTTGGTGGCCCCCCTTCTTTGGCATGAAGTCGGCGAAGAGTGGGTTTGCGAAGCTCGCTAGCGATGGCTTGTCGCTGCCATCTACGAAAAGCAGCCCGGATTGGAAGCCAGCCACGAGCTTCCCGTTTGGCGCGATGGTGATTGGCTCATCGCGCCATACATACTGCGCAATCAGCTTAACCCTAGGAGTGGCCCAAGCGATGTAGGCGCTCTGCTGTAGGTAGCGCGACTGCAGCGACGGTGTCACACCGTTAAAAAGGTCGGGTGGGTTGGTCTCGTAGCCAAACTCGGTCAGATAGAGGTCCATTTTGGTCTCTCTTGTACCGCCTGCGACGTTGAGGCGACCATCGGCAGTCAACCGATCTAGGGCCCCAAATAGTCGATCTAGATCGCCGAGCTTGACTAGCTCCTTGTCTTTTTGGACAGCGGCAGGAGGCTGTTTGACCTGGTAGGGGTGGTAGCCGAAGCCGTCGGCGCTCGCGGCCACGAAGTTCTTGCAGAGCCCGGTCGTAATTGGCTTAAATGCGCTGTCAACGCAGCCAAGGTCGCGCAAAAATGGCAGCGGCCGTGTTGAGGCCAACGCGTTAGCCGTAGCTCCCCCAATCGGCGCTAGGTCGCCGATCAGCACGTCAACGCCCGGGTCGGCTGTCCTAATCGCAGGAACGGCGGCGAGGACCATCCTGCGGTAGTGGTGAGCGGCTACGGCGACGCAGCGTGAGCCTTTGCACTCGAACTGCGGCTTAAGAAAAGCGCGTTGGTTGGGCTCGTTCCCGACTAGGACGCGCTTGATTTTTCCTCGATAGCGTCGCGCACCAGCGTAGGCAAACGCGGCGAATTCAGATGGCTTTGGCTTGTAAGTTGGGTCCCCGAGAGCAGGTTTTTCACTAGCCCACAGTGGGCCGAAGTTCAAGAACGTCAGCGATATCGTCATCCCGTTTTTACGGATTAGATCCACCGCTCGGTCTAGCGGCCCCCATTGATAGCCGGCGCTTAGATTGTTCGCGGCTATAAATCCAATGGGTTTGTTTGCTGCGGTGGGGCTGGGGGCAATACGTCCCCAAATGGCCATCACGCGGACATTGTCGACCCCAAGAGCCTTCCATCGGGCGATCGTGGGGGCGGGGTTGGGGTCTTTAAAGAGAACGTTGTTGTCCTCGATGCCAACCTCGAGAGTTGGATCGGCCGAGGCAGCGCCTGGCGCAGCGGCTGCGACTACTAGCGCTGCGGCGACTAGTGCCACGCATCGGATAGCGCCCCTCGTAATCATCGCAGTGCCGTAGTGGTCGCTGTGCGGCTTAAGAGGACCTCTCCGGTGCTGGGATGAGTCCAGCGCAGGCGCCAGAGGCCGCTGCGCTTGGCTAGAGACTTGGTGAAGGAGTGGTTTCCCGTGCTTGTTGAGACGGTCGCGATCGTCTTGAAGGCCGTCGAGTCGAAGCCGTGAAACTGAATCTCGACCGTTGCCGCCACGCCCTTTTGAGCTGGACGAGTCTGGCCATATACGGTTACGCCATCCCTCGCGTTAGCGACCCAGATGGCAAGACGGTAGGCGGCGTAGGCGGGCTTAAAACTTCCGTCAAAAAAACGTAATCCCGACTGAAACCCTCCGGTCAGCGGTTCATCACGCAGTAGATATTGGGCGACACTACGAACCCGTGACTGGCGGTAGGCGATCGCATCGGACTCGTTGATGTACTCAGCCTGTTTGGTTGGCGAGACTCCCAAGAGGTGGTCAGGGGGGTTTGTTTGGAAGCCATACTCGGTGTAGTACACCGGGAGGCCTTTGTTGATCCGCCCGAGCAGACCGCCTAGATCGAGCAAGTTAAACAGCTGCGAGCTCGAGCTAATCGTGATCTCATCTAGGCGTGCGGCTGTGGTTGGCGGACGACTCCCACCCCGAATATATGGGTGGTGTGCGTACCCTGTGGCGCGTAAGCGCCGGTACGAGCGACAGTCACCAGTCGTGATCGCTCGACCCTTGGCGTCTACACAGAGCAGGTTACGGATGAAACCGGCGGTCGACATCGTCGCGTCGCTCAACCGTCCCGTCGCACTGCCAAATGGCGCGGTTTCGCCGATCAGGATCTGATCTGATCCGTGCCCCGAGGCGGCTAGCGCGGTCGTGGCCGCCTCAAAAAGTAGCCGGTAGCGAGTCGGTGATGACGCGACGTTGACGTCGCCACGACGGACGTACTGTGGCGAAAGCCAGCTGCTGACATTCGGCTCGTTATAGATCGACCAACGGTGAATCGACCCGTAGCGGGTCCCGGCTGCCTTAATAAACGATCTGAACTCAGCGGGGGAGGGGTTGCAGGTCATACGTGATTGGGCGCTCCCCGAGCACTCAGAGGCCCACGCTGGTCCTGGGCCGGTTGGATTGAGAATGACCTCAAGCCCATGGCTTTGGGCTGATGCGATCAGTTCGTCATAAGGAGCCCAGCCGGGATATTGAGCCGGATCTGTGGCGTTAAACCCGACCGGGCGGGTGATCGAGGAGGGGCTTGGTGCAACCCGGTTCCAGACCATTAAGACCCTGATCGTGTCAGCGCCGAGGGCGGCAAAGTCGTCTAGCGCCTCCTCACGGGCGGCGGGGCCAGAGTAGAGCAGTTGCTTGTCATCTTGGACGATCGACTCTTGGGTCGCAGAGGCCTGTGCGCCAACGGGCCAGATCGCCAGCCCTGCTGCGATCGCAAGGCAGCTGGCTCCAGCGCGCAGCGCGAAGCGCGAGATCGGGGTGCCGGTCACACTCTTCCTAACAGGCAGCCGACCTTTAAGTTGCGGGGTTCCGTGTGTCGGCTATGGAATTGGTGAGCTGGCATGCGAAATCTCCGGGAGCGGTCTCGGTCAGGTCAGAGTCGTCGTATTGCGATGGTGGTTGGGGAAGCCTGACGCTCCAGAACGCAGGCTACCAGTAGAGATGGCCTCACCGGCGCACTTCATCGCCTGATCTCGGTACCCTCGTAGAGTGAATTTATCGCGCCGGAGGCTCCGACGCCTGCTTTCATCGATCGCCGCTGCCTCTGCTGCGGCGGCGTTATTTGCTGGCTCGGCCGATGCCTACTCGTTTCTGACCACTCCGACCGATCAGATGGCCGTTCCGGGGCAGTTGGTAGGCGCTGAGATCCTCCCCAACCACGACATCTATACGGGCTGGATGGAGTTCGGCATTAGGGTCGGCAGCGAAGCTAGCTCGCTGTCGCCACTTGGGCGCGACCTCGAGCAAGGCCGTTATCCCATCATTCGCTCTCAACGGGTTGTCGGTGGAGTCCTATACGTCTTTCAGACCTTTATGTCGACCGTCTTTGGCCGAGGGGTGGTGTTTGGGCGCGTAACGGTGGTCAATCTCTCTAACCGTTTCAAGGCTCAAGCTCAGGTGGCAGGAAGCGTGCGCTATAACGCGGGCAAGCTCGTCGGGCGCGGCGCCCGCAAGATTCGTCGCTACCGCTTCCCGAGGCCCCTGCGCCCTGATCGAAGCGGGCTTTATGACCAGCCTGGAGGCCCTTTTAGCGATCAGTCAGTGATCGCTTTTAACGGTCGCGCGCTAACTAGGGATGGCCAGATTCTCTACGTTGGGCCGGTTGCGGGCGCTGGGGAGACTTTGGTTCAAGATGCTCGTCCCGAGCCTGGCCCGATGTTAAGAATTACCACTGTCGGGCAGTCCACCTACAAAATTGAGCTAGCTGCTGGCGAATCTCGAACCCTAGACTTCACAGTGCCCGTCATTCCAGCGCCGTCGGCTGGGCCCGAGCAGGCGGCATTTGAGCGAGCCGAATTCAACACCTATCGCGAGAAGGTGATCGACTACTGGAGCGAGTTTTTCGACGGGGCAATGCAGCTAGACCTCCCCGAAGAAAAGCCTCAGCAGGCCTACTACGCGGCGCTGATGACGATGGCGCTGCCTCGCTATCGCACTAACTCGGGGAGCGGACAGTGGGTCCAGACGGTAAATAAGCTGCGCTATCACGCCTTTTATTTGCGTGACGCGTCAATCATCACTAACGCCTTCGATCTGGTCGGTTTACACCGGATAGCAGGTGAGAATCTGCCCTTCTTCTTGACCTGGCAGCGTCCTGATGGTCTATTTATCTCTCGCCCTGATCAGTACGACGGCTTCGGGCAGTCGCTTTGGGTCTTCGGCGAGCACGCCAAGCGTGCAGCGAACCTGGCCTTTGTCCGCAGTGCGTTTCCCGCGGTAGAGCGTGCGATGGCTTGGTTTATAGCCGCACGAAAGGCCGACCCACTTGGCCTCCTGCCTCCCGTCAGCAACCTCAACGACAATGAATTAACCGCCGGCCATCTAGCCGGCGATAACTTCTGGGCCCATGCGGGGGTGCGCAGCGCAATTGAGATTGCCAAGAGCCTTGGCCGCAACGATCTAGCTAACCAGTGGGCGACTGAGTTGGCGGCATTTCGTAGATCTCTGCTGGCAGCGTTAGCGACGGCGACAAAGGCGACTGGCGGCTGGATATCGCCGTCGTTGGACGGCCTGGCAGGCCAGGACTGGGGCAATCTTTGGAGCGTGTACCCCCTTGGAGTACTCGGGCCAAACTCGGCGGAGGTCTCTGACACCCAAAGCCACGCGCGCGAGAAGTTCCGAGAGGGGATAGCGACCTACGCCGACACCACGCTACTCCACGCCTACCTCGGCTTTCGCGTCACCCAGACATCTCTGCTGCGCGATGAGCAGGATGCCGTCGTAAACGATTTCTATAACGAGCTAGCTCACACGACCGGCACCCACTCGGGGTTTGAGACCAATGTTGCCCCTTTTGGCAATAGGCAAGTAGAGGATGCGACGACTCCACACGCTTGGTATTCGGCCGAATACGTTGCGCTGTTGCGCAACATGCTCGTACGCGAACAAGGCCGAGATGTACTGCTGACCTCTGCGATACCGGGCGCTTGGCTCAGGCCCGAGCAGACAACTTCAGTTACTGGTGCTAAGACTTATGTTGGGCGCGTTAGCTTCACGCTGCGCACGCATGAGGGTGGCGCGACGCTGACGTGGCAGACGCGTCTAGCCTCTGGATCTAAGCTAAGGATGGCTGTCCCGGTCGGGGCTGGACTCGTTAAGGCCAAGGGTCTTAGCGTCGATCGTAAGACGATTCTCTTGCCCGGAGCTAGCGGCAGCGTTGAGATCAGTTGGAGTCTGCGAGTACCGGTCACCACCTATGAGAGCGCGGTGACCGATCTACAGAAATCTTACGCAGAGTATCGAGGGCCAAAGATCGCTTCGGCGCCGAAGAAGATCGACACCGACAAGATCAGATAGCGGCTAGGCGGGCGGCGACCGTGTTCCAGTCGACCGTCTCAAACCAAGCGTCAAGATAGTCGGGGCGCCGGTTTTGGTAGTTGAGGTAGTAGGCGTGCTCCCAGACGTCGACTCCCAAGAGTGGTGTCTTGCCGTCAGAGATCGGATTGTCCTGATTGGCTGTAGCGACGATCGCCAAGCCACTACCGTCATGGACCAACCAAGCCCAGCCAGAGCCGAACTGTCCGATGCCGGCGGCCTTTAGCTTCTCCTTGAAGTCATCAAATGAACCGAAGGCAGCATCGATCGCAGCCGCGAGCTCGCCGCTCGGGGCACCACCGCCGTTAGCTGACATGCACTCCCAGAAGAGCGTGTGGTTGTAGTGACCACCGCCGTTGTTGCGCACAGCCCCACGCGCTGCCTCGGGAATCGAGCCGAGATCTTTAAGGAGGTCTTCAATCGGCATCTCTGCCTGGTCGCTGCCCTCTAGGGCTGCGTTTACCTTGTCGACGTAGGCTTGGTGGTGCTTGTCGTGATGGATCTGCATTGTGCGCTCATCGATGTGGGGCTCGAGCGCGTCATAGGCGTATGGAAGCGGCGCAACGGTATAGGCCATTTGGTCTCCTGAGGGTGATCTTGGAAAAAAAAGTTCTAACTGCTAGAAGCTCTTTTAGCAGGCCTAGAGAGCTGTGGCTGTCTGACTCGTATTACGCTCGGCCGCTGTAACGCGTAGATTGGCAGCCATGACCCGTCTTTCTAGATACCTCCTACCCACCGAGCGCCAGCCGCCATCTGACGCCGAGGCGCTCTCGCACAAGCTGATGGTGCGCGCTGGATTGATCCGTCAGGTCGGATCTGGGCTGTGGTCATACCTCCCAGCAGGCTGGCGCAGCCACGAGCGAACCGTCCAAATTATTCGCGAAGAACTTAATGCGATTGGCGGGCAGGAGATGCTGATGCCGGTGCTGCTTCCGGCCGAGCTTTGGAAGCGCAGTGGTCGGTATGAGATCGATGAGCTTTTTAAGCTTGATGACCGCAAGGGCGCGCCGATGGTCTTGGCGATGACGCATGAGGAGGTGGTCACTAGTCATGTTGCTCAGTTCGTACGCTCCTACCGTGATCTGCCGCTGACGCTCTACCACTTCCAGACCAAAGAGCGCGACGAGCCTCGACCGCGGGCCGGGGTGCTGAGAACGCGCGAGTTCATCATGAAAGATTCCTACACCTTTGACCGTGATGCCGAAGGCCTCCAGATCAGTTACGACGCGCACATCGATGCCTATGATCGGATATTTGAACGCTGCGGACTGGAGTTCTACCGCGTCGACTCTGATGTTGGAATGATGGGAGGCAGTGGTGCCCATGAGTACATGGCACCGTGCGCGGCGGGGGAGAACGAGGTCGCCTTAGCTCCTGGCTACGCCGCCAATGTCGAAGTTGCAAGCGCCGTGGCCAGCGCGGTGCCAGGGCTTCCCATGGCCGGCGGCCTACCCGAGCGCGTTTCGACGCCGGGGCTGACGACAGTAGCCGAGGTTGCTGGTGCGCTCGGTGTCCTGCCAGGCGCGTTGCTCAAAGCATTTCCGATCGTTGTCGATGGCGGGGCGCTTACGCTCGTCTTGGTGCGCGGCGACCACCGAGTTAACGAGTTCAAGCTACGTAATTTCCTCCAAGCTGATTTTCGCCAAGCCAGCGTCGAGGAGATAGAGGCCCAGATCGGCCCCGCGGGATTTATCGGCCCGGTCGGGGTATCGATACCGGTCCTGCTTGATGAGTCGCTTTCGACCGATCACGCTTACATCGCAGGGGCCAATCAGCCCGACGCGCATCTGACGGGCGTGGTTGCTGGGCGTGATTTTCCTTATACGAGAGCAGATATTCGCAACGTCGAGGAAGGCGATCTTGTTGGCGGTCAGGCGATCCGCATCGAAGCTGCGATCGAGGTTGGCAACATCTTTAAGCTCGGAACTCGGTATTCAGAGCCATTCGCAGCGACCTACTTAGACGAGCAAGGCGAGCAGCAGCTGGTTTGGATGGGGTCCTATGGGATTGGGCCTGCGCGTATTATGGCCGCCGCGATTGAGCAGTTCGCGGACGAGAAGGGGATCTCTTGGCCGCGATCCTTGGCACCTTTTGACGTCGAGATTGTCGCTGTTGGTAAGCCCGACACTCCTGAGCGTGCAGCTGCCGACGCTGTCTACGCTGGTCTGCAGGCGGTAGGACTAGACGTCCTCTACGACGATCGCGATCTAGGCCCAGGGGAGAAGTTTGCCGACGCTGAGCTCCTGGGCTGTCCTTTGAGAGTGACCGTTGGGCGCCGCACGCTTGAGTCTGGCGAACTAGAGGTGCAGGTTCGCCGCGGCCGGATCGCGCACGAGGGAATCGCCTTAGATCAGGCTGGTGAGGCGGTGAGGCAGCTTTGGCAGACTCTCCCATAGCGTCAGATGATCACCACCACGATGGAACCCTAAAAGCTCCAAAGGGGAGTAGTGGGCCGCTGACTTTTAGGCGCCTCTTTGGCTTTGATCGGTCAGGGCCTACGCCACCAGCGACGCTTGCCGGCAATCCACTCAACCCTTGGACGATTCCGAACGCGATTGGCTATGTCCGTTTGGTCTTGATTCCCATATTCGTGTGGCTTGAGTTCCGAAGCGGCGGGGAGTCGACCTTGGGCGCCATAGCTTTTGCGGTGATCGCTTGGAGTGACTACGCCGATGGAATGGCGGCTCGCATAACCGGGCAGTACAGCCGACTGGGCACGCTGCTTGACCCAATCACTGATCGCCTCTTGATTATCAGCGGCGTTGTCGTTTGCTATCGCTATGAACTACTGCCGAGGTGGGCGCTCGTGGTTCTCGTGATCCGGGAGGTGTTCATGCTCGTCGCTGGAAGGATGGCGCTAAAGCGGGCTATCGAGCTGCAAGTAAATTGGCCAGGGCGCCTCGCGGTTTGGCCGGTCATGTCTTCGATCTTTGCCGCCTTGGTGGGATGGCGCTTGGTTGGCGAACTTTTTCTCTACATCGGCCTCGCTCTGGCCCTCTTGGCTACGGCCATGTACATCAGAGACGCGGTGGCAGATCTACGTGGCAGGCGCAACGCAAGCCTGACACCCTCAAGCTGAAGTTGATCCTCAGCCCAAGGCGGCTATACTCACGCCTCGCCCGGCCCTTGGAGGAGACCTGATGCTGACGTGCTCGTGGGAGATAATTAAAGCTCGACCGCCTCGGCGTTTGAGCATGAACAGTAAAGACAAGCGGGGCTAGCGCGATGGCCGTGCACTGTTCTGAGTGCTCCTTCGTTAACGTCGAGGGCGCAAACTACTGTCAGAAATGCGGCGCATATATGGGCCCGGATGGCCCTGGCGAGCCAACCACCGCCACATATCGTGTTGGTGAGACCGGCGAGATCGAGGCGATCGATATTGAGGCTGTCGTCGATACTGAGGGCGCCGCGTTAGTAATTCGAGCTGGCGGCGGCAGAGTGGGGGAGAGCTTTGTCCTGCAAGGCGAAAGAGTCACAATTGGGCGCGATCCCGACTGTGGTGTCTTTCTTGACGACGTCACCGTCTCGCGAGATCACGCGATCTTGGTGCGGCGCGCCCAAGAGTGGAGCCTCGATGACTGCGGCTCTCTCAACGGAAGCTACGTCAACCGTCGCCGTGTAGATTCGAGTCGCCTGACTGATGGCGACGAGCTGCAAATTGGTAAATACAAACTTACGTTCTTGGCTAGGTGACCATGACTCAAGCAACCCAAACTACTACCCCCGATCTATCGCGCAAGCCGCTAGAGGGCCCGCTGCGACTTAAATCGATGACGATAGGTTCAGTGGTGAAGTCTTTGGGGCAGGAGTTCCCCGATATCTCAATCTCGAAGATCCGCTACCTAGAGGATCAAAAGCTGATGGCACCGCGGCGCACGCCTGGCGGCTACCGGCTCTACTCGGCCTCCGATGTAGCTCGTCTGCGCACGATTTTGCGCCTGCAGCGTGATGAGTTCTTGCCCCTTCGCGTAATTCGTCAAGAGCTTGCCGGAGGTCGGACAGAAGATGACTTCATCTCTGCCGAGCTGACCAACCAACGCGAGGTGCGTCAGGCTCGACGGTCAACTTCGGTAACGGCACCTTCAGAGGGCGCCCTGTACACGCTCGACGATGTCGTCGATGAAACCGGCGCAGCGCCAGAGTTAGTCGCCGAGCTAGAAGAGTTCGGCGTTATTAAGGGCGAGCGCAAGGGGGCTACGCGCTACTACGATGAGACCGAGCGTGAAATTGTACGCGCGGTTACAGAGCTCGCCCGATATGGGGTTGCCGGCCGAAACCTGCGGGTCTTTAGAACTTCAGCAGACAGAGAGTCGGCGCTGCTACAGCAGATCCTTGCGCCATCTCTGCGCTCGCGCAATCCGCAGCGTCGGAAAGAGGCGATCGAGACTTTGGAGAATCTCGCTGCCACGGCGACCCATCTCAAGCATCTGTTGCTGGTTCGCGACCTTCGCAAGATAACTGGTTAGTTAGCGGTTCAGGCCGCTTTAAGGCTGTAGATAGTGATTGACCTCAGCCAATATATCCGCGAAGTTCCAGACTTTCCGACCCCCGGGATTATCTACAAAGACATAACTCCGCTGTTGGGAGACTCGGCCGCGCTCGCTTCGGCCGTCGATCGTTTGACAGCTTTTGCCGAGCCCTTGGCGATTGACTACGTCGTATCCGCTGAGGCCCGCGGGTTTATTCTCGGACCCGCATTAGCGGCTCGCATCGGCGCTGGCTTTGTCCCGGCTCGTAAGCCCGGCAAACTGCCGAGCTCGACTATCTCGGCCGAGTACGTACTCGAATATGGGGTTGACGCTCTTGAGCTACACGCCGATGCTTTAGAGACTGGAGCGCGAGTGCTAGTTCACGACGATCTGCTGGCGACCGGCGGGACGGCAGCGGCGCTCTGCGAGTTAGTCGCTGGGCTTGGCGGGGAGGTGGTCGCTTGCGCCTTTCTAATCGAACTGTCATTTCTTGGCGGCCGTGCGAGGTTCACGGGAACGCCGGTACACGCTCTCGTCGACTACGGCGACAGCTGATGCCTACCGTCCGAGCTAGCCGGACGCTGCATGCCACGCCCGAGGCGATCTGGAGAGTCGTCGGCGATCCCAGTCATTTGACTCGTTGGTGGCCGCGCGCGCGGCGAGTTGAAGCTGCGACCGAGGAGGCCTGGACGGTGGCATTTAGAACCCAAAAAGGGAAGACGATCCGAGTCGACTTTGAGCTCCTAGACTCCCAAGAGCCCAACCGGCGCAGCTGGTATCAGAGGCTTGAGAACTCTCCCTTTGAGAACCTCCTATCGGAGTCGGTCACGGAGGTGATTGTCGAGACCGCCGGGGATGGCTCGACCGTGACGCTCGTCTCGCGGCAGAAGATGCGTGGTCTCAGCAAGCTTGGAGGGCCGGTTGTGCGTAAGGCCTCGCGGAAGCTACTAGGAGAGGCATTAGATGGATTGGAGCGGACCTGTGGGAGCTGAGATGAGCTGGTGGGGGTGGGGGGACCCGTCTCGTCGGCAACCCCTGCCCGAACATGCAGTCGAGATTTTGCGAGACCGCGTGGGGATGGCTACGCAGCTACGGCCTCCCGTAGCGATCGAGGACGTCGACCTTAGGCCAAGCACGCTGTCGCCGGATGCGCGGGCGGCGCTTGTCGCAGCTGTCGGTGATTGCAATGTCTGTGACGACCGGCGCATGCGCATCCAGCACGCGGCCGGCAAGGGCTACTTAGATCTCGTGCGCCAACGGGCAGGCGACGCTCATCAAGCTCCCGACGCCGTCGTATTTCCTGGCAGTCACGCCGAGGTACTAGCGGTGCTGAAACTCTGCGTCGATCTGAGGGTCGCGGTGGTGCCTTTCGGTGGAGGAACTAGCGTTGTTGGAGGTGTATCGGCGTTACGCGGGGGCTGTTTGGCTGTGATCGCACTAGATCTGGCGCGCCTGAACTCCCTCACTGAGATTGATGATGAGTCGCTGACTGCGGTCTTTGGAGCCGGATTACGCGGTCCGGACGCCGAAGCTGCACTCAACGCCAATGGCCTTACCTTGGGCCATTTTCCGCAGTCCTATGAGTATGCGTCGATCGGTGGGTATGTGGCGACCAGATCTGCCGGCCAGGCATCCACAGGATATGGCCGCATCGACGAGCTCGTAGTCGGACTTAAATGCGCGACCCCCGTAGGTGATATCGATTTAGCGCCGATGCCAGCAAGCGCTGCAGGTCCCAAGCTGGCCGAGTTGTTCATCGGCTCTGAAGGAACACTTGGGGTGATCACTCAAGCTGCACTACGTGTTCATCGACTTCCCGAGGTGAAGAGATATGAGGGATGGTTCTTTCGTAGCTTCGCCGAGGGAGCCCAAGCACTAAGAATGGTCGAACAATCCGGAGCATCACCCGACGTGGCACGGCTAAGCGACGAAGAAGAGACCCAGCTATCGATGGCGCTTGCTGGGGCGGGCGGGGCAAAGGGGGCTGTCGGGCGCCGTTATCTTGGGCTACGCGGCTATTCGGGCGGCTGTCTGGCGATCTTCGGCTGGGAGGGAACGCGCGCAGAGGTCTCCCGCCGTCGTAGTAGGACTGCTGCTCTACTCAGTCAGGCTGGTGGGCTGGCCGTGGGTAGGTCTCCCGGCGAACATTGGGCTAAGGGGAGGTTCGCTGGACCGTATCTACGAGACGATCTGCTTGAGCGTGGCGTGATGGTAGAGACACTCGAGACTGCCACACAGTGGTCAAACGTGATGGACCTCCACGTAGCCGTGGCTGGTGCACTTCGCAGCGCACTCACGGCACGCGGCACTCCTGCGTTGGTTATGTGTCACATCTCTCACCTCTATCCAACAGGGGCTTCGCTGTATTTCACATTCATCGCTCGACAAGAGATTGGGTCTGAGCAGGAGCAGTGGCAGGCGGCAAAGATGACGGCCTGCGATGCGATTGTCGCCAACGGAGGCACGATTACCCATCACCACGCAATCGGCACCGACCATATGCGCTGGATGCCCAGTGAGGTGGGGGAGATAGGGCTGCTCGCATTGCGGGCGATGAAGCTGGCACTTGATCCGACAGAGATCATGAATCCCGGCAAGCTACTCAAAGACGCGTGAGCTAACTCGCAGGTACTCCCTTGAGGGCGCCGCGCAGAACAATCTCACCTGGCGCCTTTGGAACATCTTGAGCGTTCTTGGGAACCGGTTGGGTCGTCACCACGAGCTCTTTATAAACGCCCGCGCCTGTTGGCAGCGCTGCTTGGGCTGCGAACTTACCCGTCGAGGTAACGGCTGTCGGCACGAAGCCCAGAAGCTTGTTGTTTGAGCCATCGGTGTAGAGCCAGACAGCGTAAGTTCCTGGCGCGACACCTTGCCCAGCAATCACAATCGCGCGCTGGTTGCCTGCGGCCAATACTTGAGCTAAGCCTGCGGCCTTGCTCTCAGAACCCGATGGCGGCAGAAGGTTAATCTGGGCCACGGGTCGCGCGTTCTGTGTAGCGTCAGTGGAGGTTGGTGTTGATGTGGTGGTACTGGAGGAGCTGCGACTGGCATCTTCACCGTTGAAGAAGATTAGGTAGGCGCCCACTGCGATCCCTATCGCCACGGCTGCAATAAGAAGGATGCCGCCAAGCCGGGAGCTGGATTGCCTATTTGATCCCTCTTCGGGGATCTCAGGCACTGCGTCGGGCGCCATCTCACTTAGCTGGGCTGCCACTGCCCGCGCCCACTCTCGGGAGGGGGCCGACGACTGGAGATGGCGGTATGTCGCTTCGTAGGCTTCGTCGTCTTGCTGGTCGAGGAGATAGTCGCAAAGCTCGGCCCGGCGCGATGGCGTCAACTCTGAGGTCGCCAGTGGTGCTAGCGAGTCAAGGGCGCTGTGAGCTCTGGCGCGAACTGCGAATGCGTCGATCCCGAGTATCGCAGCGATCTCGTCGTACCCTTTGCGGCGTTCGAGGATCAGCGAGAGTACGGCTCGTTGTTCGGGCGGGAGCTCAGAGAGTGCGTCCATTGGCTCAGAAGCGTAGTGCAGCCAGCGACCGGATCGGCCCGATCGATTCGCGGCGGGTACCCTTTTGGTCATATGAGCGACAAAGAGTCATCTGCGCAGTTCGAACTCCCAGTCGGCGGCTTCATGCTGCACTGCGGCATTGAGTGGCTTGAAATAGGAGATGAGTTTGCGCGCGCACAGGTTGTAATTGGGCCCCAACACTTACAGCCCATGGGATTAGTACACGGAGGTCTTTACGCAACGATCGCCGAGTCGCTGGCCTCTGCAGCTACGTATCTGGCCGTCGCACCTAAGAACAAGGTGGCGATGGGCCTCTCCAACAGCACGAGCTTTCTAGCCCCGATTAGTTCGGGCACTGCTCATGCGACGGCCCGTCGCCTCCACGCCGGACGCACGACTTGGGTGTGGGACGTGGAGATATCTGATGACGACGGTCGGCGCTGCGCGGTGACGCGTATGACGATCGCCGTTCGCGACGCGGACTAGCCGCCGTAGCGGTTGGTGATCGGGATGCGTCGGTCGCGTCCGAAGGCACGCGGCGTAATCTTGATCCCCGGCGGCTGTTGGCGGCGCTTGTACTCGGCCCGATCTACGAGGCCGATGACGCGGTCGACGTCGGCGGGGTCAAACCCACTCGCTACCAACGCTTCGCGTCCCAGGTCGTTCTCAACGTAGCCCTCTAAGATCGGATCAAGAATCTCATAGGGCGGCAGTGAGTCGTCGTCGCGTTGACCAGGTCGCAGCTCTGCGCTGGGGGCTCGTTGGAGAATGGCCTCAGGAATCGGCGCATCCGACTGTTGGTTACGGTGTCGCGCGAGTCTGTAGACGAGGGTCTTTGGAACGTCTTTGATGACAGCAAAGCCGCCAGCGCTATCGCCGTAAAGAGTGGAGTAACCAACCGACATCTCCGACTTGTTGCCTGTCGTCAAGACGATTGAGCCGAATTTGTTGGAGAGCGCCATCAGAAGGTTGCCGCGGATGCGGGCCTGGAGGTTCTCCTCCGTAAGGTCGGGCTGATGATTGGCGAAGAGATCGGAGAGGACTTGGTCATAGGCGGCCATTACCGGTTCGATCGCGAGTTGGGTCGACTCAATCTTTAGCCCAGACGCCATTAGGTGGGCATCGCTTTGGGTCTGCTCTGATGAGTAGGGCGAAGGCATCACTACAGCGCTGACGCGTTCGCTACCCAACGCATCAACGGCGATACACGCGACTAGTGCCGAGTCGATCCCGCCGGAGAGCCCCAAGATCGCTTGCTGGAAGCCATTCTTGGAGACGTAGTCGCGCAAGCCGAGCACGAGCGCGCCGTAGACCTCGGCTTCGGTGCCCAGGGGATCTGAGATCACCGATACATTCGTCGCGGGAGTCGCGTTGGCGGCGGTTGGTAGATCGATCTTGCCCAGCATTTCAACCCGAGGACTGGTGGCCGAAGCGCGTGCCTTAGCGCCAGCGCGCACCGGGTCTGGTTCGGCGGCGAGATCAAGATCGACAACGAGCAGTTCTTCGGCAAACTGACCAGCACGAGCTATCACGACGCCCGCTTTATCTATCACCATCGACTGACCGTCAAAAACAAGTTCGTCTTGACCGCCTACGAGGTTGCAGTACGCAAGTGCAACGGCGTTGTCGCGGGCACGCTGGCAGAACATCTGCTCGCGCTGGTAACCCTTATCGACGTGGTACGGGGACGCAGATAAGTTGACCACGAGGCTAGCTCCTCCGAGCGCCTCGTCGGCCAGCGGGGACCCGGTCTCCCAGATGTCCTCACAGACCGTGATCCCGATCCTATGCTCGCCAAGGTTGAAGATGGCGCCATGGCTGCCGGGCTGAAAGTAGCGGCGCTCATCAAATACCCCATAGTTTGGGAGGTGGACCTTGCGGTAGATCGCCTTAACCTCACCTTCGGCCAAGACAGCGGCAGCATTAAAAACCCGATCGGCCTTCTCGGGGAAGCCGACTACTGCGACGATCCCGCGCGTTGATAGGGCTATGTGGTTGAGCGCGGCCCAGGCATCCGCAAGGAAGTGCTCTTTTAGAAGGAGGTCCTCTGGCGGGTAGCCGCTTAAGGTGAGCTCGGGGAAGGCGACCAAGGGGGCGCCGGCCTCTTGGGCCTCGAGGATCCGCTCACTGACCTTGGCCGCGTTTGCATCGAAGTCGCCGACGACCGTATTGATCTGGGCTAGGGCGATTCGTAGGGTGGCGGGGGTGTCACGGGCTGACGTCACGCCCTCGATTATCGCCGACGGCGGCCACGCGGTGCAGAGGAGCTACTGCGGGCAGAGTTTTGCGCTCATGGTGGGAGTGCTCGCTTCGACCATGCGCGGACGATCGGCGCTATTTATCAAACCCTATACGAACCCTATGCAGGGTGTGTATACTAGATAGGTAGATCACGCATTAAGCCGTGTATTTACTAGAGAAAGGTGCAAGCCATGGATCTCAGCAAGCCAACTAACTTTGAAGCGGTTTATGCCCAGCACTCACGCAGCGTCTACGCAGCGGCATACCGGATCCTAAACAACGCAGCTCAGGCTCAGGACGTAACCCAAGACGTCTTCATGAAGATATGGCGCAACCCGGCTCGCTTTGACTCACAGCGAGGAGAGCTCGGCAGCTATCTGCGTCTGATGGGCCGTAGCCGTGCATTGGATCTCTGGCGTGAGGGTCAAGCGGCAGGCCGCGCCGGGGCTCGCCTTCAAACTATCGCGGCTAGCGAAGAGGGACGAGTTGAAGACCGGCCCGAGGCGGCAGCTCTTCGCTCTGATGCCCGTGAACATGTTCGCAAGGCGATGCGCGAGCTACCAACTCCTCAGCGCGAGGCGATCGTTCTTGCTTATTGGGGAGGAATGACCGCTGACGAGGTGGCAAGGCAATCTGATGTGCCTTTGGGCACGGTTAAGAGCCGGATCCGCCTTGGGCTTGCCAAGTTGCGCGAGCAGTGCGGACCGTTGGTCGATATCGCGGCTTAGCGCTTAGGCGGTATTCGCCGCTGGCTGTCGGTCGCGCCGGGTCGAGCCGTACTCTCGGTTGTAGTGCGCACGATCGCTCACATGGACCTTGACGCGTTCTTTGTCTCGGTGGAACTGTTGCGCCGTCCGCAGCTACGCGGAAAGGCCGTCGTGGTCGCCGGCAGTGGACCCCGTGCGGTGGTTACGACCGCCAGCTACGAGGCACGACTCTTCGGCGTAGGCTCGGCGATGCCAGCCGCTCAGGCACGCCGACTCTGTCCCGACGCGATCTTTATTGAGCCAGATATAGCGACATACCGAAAAGTTTCGGGTGCGGTCATGGGGATAGTTGCAGGTGCCGCAGAGACAGTGGAGGTGTTGGGGCTAGATGAGGCCTACCTTGATCTAACCGGGCTTCTGTCACCGAAGGCCGAGATGCGCCGGCTAATTGGAAGTATCGCTGAGCAGACCGGGCTGAGCGCATCGGTTGGGATCGGACCAAACAAGCTCGTCGCTAAGGTCGCGTCGGATGCCGAGAAGCCAAGAGGGTTCGTCGTCTTAAGTCAGGTAGAAGCCTGTCAGCGATTCGCCATGCAGCCTCCTCGGCTGCTTCCTGGGATCGGACCAAAAACCGCAGCTGCGCTTGAGCAGATGGGGATCGCAACGCTTGGCGACCTAGCAGCAACCCCGACCGAATTGCTTATCGGTCGCTTCGGTGCTCGAACGGGCTCATGGCTAACTAAACGGGCTGGTTTTGATGATGAATCGCCGGTCTCATCTGAGCGGATCGCAGTTTCAGAGTCGCGGGAGACGACGTTCGCTAGCGATATCTCTGACCCCGTTGAGCTCGAAGCCGCCCTCATGCGCCTAGCTGTGGCACTGGCTGGCGCCCTCGGCCGTCAAGGCAGGCGCGGCGCAACGATCGCAATCAAGGTGCGCCTAGATGATTTCTCTACGTTTACCCGATCGCGGACTATCTCGGCAGCGATTAATGAGTCTGACCGCATCGGCGCGGTTGCTGTTGATCTGCTTAGAGAGTTCGGCCCCACAAGGCCGGTGCGCCTGCTAGGCGTGCGGGTCTCGGGGTTCTCGGCCGCTGGCACCGACTGGCAGCAGCTGGCGCTTTTGGTTTAGTCTTCCGGCGATGCCGCTTATCGACGTCAACGGGATTGAACTGTTTTACAAGAGGGAAGGCAGCGGCGAGCCGCTGCTGATGATTCCAGGAATGAGTGCCAACCATCTCGATTGGCCCGATAGCTATACAGGTCTACTCAAAGACCACTTCGATCTGGTCACCTTTGACGGCCGTGGCTGCGGAGATTCAGGAGTGTGTACCGAGCCGTTCACGATCGCTGAGCTCGCCGACGACGTTGCAGGTCTAATC
Organism: Solirubrobacterales bacterium; assembly: GCA_947474595.1. Lineage (GTDB taxonomy): Bacteria > Actinomycetota > Thermoleophilia > Solirubrobacterales > Solirubrobacteraceae > CANJIV01. Next base: position 154,550 of record CANJIV010000005.1, on the reverse strand, counting down.
TCTGCCCTTGGTCTTGATAGCGCGCACATCATGGGGATATCGATGGGTGCCCAGGTTGCGTTGGAGCTAGCAGTCAGTCACCCAGATCTGGTTCGGACGCTGACCGCTGGAGGGGCATCTCCGGGCGTCGATCGCATTTCTGCCGACCAGGCCACGGTCGACATGCTTAAAAGGGGACTAGGAGTAGGGGTTGCCGGAGATCGGCGCGGCGGCTTGGAGATCCTTAATGAGGTTAATTCCTCCGCAGAATTCGCCAAAGATATTGAAGCCAGGGATCGCATCGTCGATGGCCGCCTAAGCAGACCAGCCCCATCTGTCGAAATCATGACTTGGTCGATGGGGGCGTGCATTACCCACGATATTCTTGACCGCCTTCACGGGGTATCGGCACCTACACTGTTGATCTATGGCTCCGAGGACCGCCTAGTGCCCGTCGCAAACGCAAAGTTGATCCACGATCGCATCGCTGGATCTAGGGTAGAGCTAATTGAAGGTGCCGGACACGTCTACTTCCTGCAGTTTCCCGAGCTCTCAGCGCAGATGATCATCGACTTTGTGCAGTCGGTCGCTAGCTAGGAGACTCTCAATAAAGTGCTGTGGCTAAGCGGCGACGATACTCGCGCGAGCGCGGATCTTCGACACCTAGCTCATCGAGTACGCCGATAACTACCCGCCGGATCTCGTCAGTAGCACTGTCGCTGGGCAGGGCTGCCAGTAGGAGATCTAGGCCTTCTTCGGTGCGCCCGCCGTCCAATGCCCCGAAGGCGCCGCTGAGGTCCGGTGCGCCGCTGTTCTCTAGCCGCAACCGGGCAGCCAGCCCCTCAACAGCGAAGTTTCCCAAGATCGGCTCCAGAAGCTCCAACGCCTCGCTACGCTCACCGCGGTCGATAAGGATGCGCGCCAAGGCCAACGCTGCTGCAGGGTTAGTGGGCTCGAGCTCTAGGGCGTTACGCAGCGAGCTCTCATCTCCACTCTGAACGAGAACGTCTGCTTCGGAGGGTAGTAGGCCAGAGAAGAAGCGCTCCACCGCCGTAGGCGGCACGACGCCAGTGAACTCGTCAACGACTTGGCCATCTTTGAAGGCTTTGACGGCCGGAATGCCTTGAATACCGAAGGTTGAGGCGATCTGAGGGTTAGCGTCGGTGTCGATCTTGGCTAAGACGATTGTGCCCGCTCGCCGGTTGGCTTCGGCCTCAAGGATCGGACCTAGCTGTCGACATGGGGCGCACCACGGGGCCCAGAAGTCGACGACGACTGGGGTTAGGTGAGAGCGATCGATGACTTCTGTCTGGAAGCTTTGTTCGGTGACATCTATGACCATCAGCACAGGGTACGCAATGGGGGAGGCAGGCGGCTGACTGCGGCCGACTGATAGACCTACGAGCGTGGAAACTCAGTTCACCGTCAACTCCCCTGACGCCGTAGCCATTGCCGGCGAAGCCAACGGCGACGGGGCGGCGGTCGTTCTTCTACACGGCCTCACGGCGACGCGGCGATATGTGGTCATGGGATCGAGCGCACTCGTGCGCGCTGGCCACCGCGTCGTTGCCTATGACGCTCGCGGCCACGGGGCGTCGGCCCCGACTCGATCTGCTGGGGCGTACTCCTACTCGGATTTAGTTGGAGATCTGACCGCTGTCCTTGATTGCTGTGGTATCCAAAAGGCGGTCTTGGCCGGCGCTTCAATGGGGGCTCATACGGCGCTGCAAATGGCCCTAACTAACCCGTCGCGGGTGGCCGGGCTGGTGATTATTACGCCAGCCTACGATCCCCAGACGTTTGCCGAGCCTGACCGGCTAGCCCAGTGGGATGCTCTGGCGGATGGGCTTGTGCAGGGTGGGATAGATGGGTTCGTTAAGGCCTACGACTTTGATCGAGTTCCTAGCGCCTGGCGTGAAGTCACAGAGCGAGTGGTGCGTCAACGCTTAGCGCGTCACGAGAACCTCGATGCTGTAGCCGACGCTCTTCGGGCCGTCCCGCGTTCACAGCCATTCGCACAGATTCAAGAGCTCGAGGCGATCACGGCGCCGACGGTTGTTGTTGCCAGTCGTGATGATGCCGATCCCGGTCATCCATATGCCATCGCTGGCGCCTATGCGGAGGCGATCGTCGGGGCGACCATAATCAGCGAAGAGGAGGGTAAGTCGCCGTTAGCGTGGCAGGGCGGACAGCTCTCAGCGGTGATCGCCGGTCTCGCGACGCGGGTAGTAGATAGCCGGTAATGCCAGCAGGGTCAGATCCAGACAGCGCGCCTTTGACCGCTCCTGCGCTGGTCGAACTGCGGATCGCTGATGACCAGCAAGCCTGGATCGACCTCGGCTTTACGCTCAAGCAGGGACTCTGTCGGATCGGAGGTGTTTTACTGAGATTCCAACCCCCTAGTGAGGGGTTGCGCGGGATCGTCGGCTGGACGCTCACCTCTGCTGTGGCAGACGGAGACATAGATGGGCTGCCAACCCAGATTGCTGCGCTGGAGCCAGCGACGGTTGGAGTCGTGCCTGAGAGTCACGCTAACGGCGCGTGCCTGATCGACCATGTCGTCGTTACAACTGCCGATCTAACGCGCACATTTGCTGCGCTCAAAGAGGCCGGCTTAGATCTGCGCCGGATTCGCGACGCTGGACCATCGCCATCGGGGATAGAAGAGGTCGGCGGGGCCCAGACTCGCATCAGTCAAGGGTTTTATCGCCTAGGCCCAACGGTCTTAGAGGTGGTCGGACCCAGTGCTGCTGTAGCCCATGCGACTCCCGTGGCAGCCTTCTGGGGGATCGCGGTCGTCGTAGCTAGCCTAGGAGCCTGCTGCGAGGCCCTCAGCGATCGCGTAGGCGACGCACGCGACGCCGTCCAACCTGGCCGTCGAATCGCATCAGTTAAGCGTTCAGCTGGCCTCGGGCTGCCGCTGGCGTTTATGAGTGCTGAGCCCGCCGATCGCTAGCAAGCTTGGCTCGGGGTGACACTGCGAAGCTGCGCCCGTCATGCTGGTAGGAGTGTTTAGCGCGTATCGAGCCACAGGAGCCGATCTTCCCTTCGGCGACCCGCTGCCTTATCACGGTGTGGCGATGGAGGGATATTTCTGGCGCTTCACGGATGTCGCGGCTGGCCGCGTTGTAGTTGCACTGATTGGCGTCAATCAAGCAGCCGATGGGAAGTGGGCAACGCTCGGACTAGCGATGCATCCAGGGGGACTTTTGCACGAGGCAGCGTGGCCAGTGGCTGACGCAGACGCTGACAGACTGGGAGCTACTGCTGGCGAGGCTTTTCACGGTCGTCAGGGCCGCGTTGAGGTCAACCTCGGCCCTGATGCACGACTCGACGTGCATCTCCAAGACGAGGTGCTCTGGCCACGATCGCGCCCATTCGGCGGTTCGAGCATCTTCCAGACAGTTCCTGGCCTTAACCAGTACTGGCACCCACACATTCTTGGGGCCACGGTGCGAGGAACCGCCACGATCGACGGGCAAGAGTTCTCACTAGACGGTGCTACCGCCTATGCAGAGAAGAACTGGGGTAGGGGAGGGTTCCCGCCGTCGTGGTGGTGGGGCCAGGCTCAGGGGTTCGAGCGCGAGGACGCGTGCGTGGCCTTCGCGGGCGGCGAGATCGTGGCAGGGCGTCTGCATACCAATGTGACCGCAGTAGTCGTACGGCTAGGCGAGAAGATCATCAGGATTGGGGATCCAATTGTCTCTCCAGTAAAGGCCGACGTCACCAACACGTCTTGGTCCCTGAGGGGGCGTGGTCCGGTGTGGGGGATTGAGATTGAGGGAGAGGCTCCTTTGGCCGACGCCCACCTGCTGCCAGTTCCGCTGCCCGCCGAGCGACGAAACGTGCCTGGCGCCCTAGAACACCTTGGAGGCCGAATGCGCGTAGTACTGCGCCGACGAGGCCGTATCGTTTGGACGGGAGAGTCAGCGTTGGCTGGCCTAGAACACGGCGGTCGAGACCTTGCAGAGGCCGAAGCGGCCCGTCGCGCGGGTACACGTCGGGTTCTTTGAACGTGCCCGATCCCGCCGAGAGAGACCTTCAAGCAAAGGGCCGGTCGACGGCGGCGATTGTCATCGTCGTGGCCCTGGTCGCGTTGGTCATAGCGGCCGGGCTCTTCTTGGCAGTTGGACGCAGCTCAGGTCAGAGCAACGACAGCGATGGGTACGCACAGACGGTCAGTGTCAGTGAGACGACGGTCGTAGATCAACTGAGGGCCTTGACCGGGGGCGAAGGTGGTGGAGAGCTATCTACTTCTAAGTTGCCGGCGTGGGGGGCGGCGGCTCAAGCCGTAGGACTCACCGCCGACCGACTCAATGCCCTAACAGCACCCAATGGCCTCTCTGTCTATCACGCAGCACTAATAGCTACCTACCGTCTACTAAGTAAAGAGATGGGCTTAGCGATCGCTGACGCGACGGCCGCAGATCTGGTTCCGCTGGAGCAGTTAAGTGCAGGTATTCGAGATCGAAGATCGCCTCTCCTACTCAAAATCGAGCGCGTCACGCAGCAGATCGACCGTGCGGTGCACGATGGTCAGTAGGGTATGGGATGCCGATTGCAAGTCGTTCGTAGCGATCCGAGCTACATGTGATCTGTCTCTGCACAAGAACCTGAGTTACCCGCCTAAAAAGAGGAGTTTCTGATGGACCCAGATGAACAGAAGAGTGTTCGCGACCGTCTAGCTGCACAGGCCGAGGAGTCATTGGGCAAGCTGGCTCAAGACCTGTTGGAGAGTCCGTTGATCAGCGGGGCCCTTACTCGCGCAATGGAGGCTCGCGAAAAGGCCTCAGCGGTCCAAGAAGCAGCGATGAGCGTTTTGAATCTTCCATCTGCCTCGGATATCGAACGCCTGACTCGCCGGGTGCGCTCGGTCTCACAACGCTTGGAAGGGATCGAGGATCAGCTCGACGTCCGCTTGGGCGATATCAACGGCTCGGCTGCTGGGACAACTGCTGAGATGGGGTTGGCTGAGGTCGAGGCACGGATCGGGCACCTAGCAAACGAGGTGGCCGGGCTCGCCGCCGCCCTCGGTTCCAAAGACACTAAAAAGGCTAAAGCCAAAAGCGGGGCAGCAACCGCAGTAGCCGATGTCGAGGGAGTAGGGCCAGCCACAGCTAAGAAGCTTGTCGCGGTTGGAATTACAACCACGAGCGAGCTGATCGCGGCCGCTGGAGACGCAAAAGGTCGCGCTGCACTAGCGCAGCAGACAGGCCTCTCAGAGAAGCGCCTAGCTGCGTGGGTGAAAGCTGCTCGGTAGCTGTGCTGCTGGCCCGGCCAGAGGGTCTGGTCAGGCGCTTGGGTCTAGCACCAGCTTCCCTGTGGTGACACGGGCACGTAGGTCTTCATGCGCCCGACGAGCCTCCGATAGCGGGTAGCTGCCGCCTAACACGGGCCGCAACTCTCCGGCAGCCGCCATCGCCAACATCTCCGATAGGGCGTCGCCGATCATCCCTGGACGACTAAAGCAGTGTGCCAACCAGAAGCCAATCACTCCACGGCTACCCTTGATTAAGGCCCCAGGGTCTACCGGGCTTGGGGCCGATCGGCTCGCAGAGCCGTAGGTGATCAGACGACCAAACGGCGCCAAGGCCGCAAGGCTTGCGTCAAAGGTTGCTCCACCGGTCATCTCAAGCACGACGTCGACCTTGGCGCCGTCATTGGCGTCTTGGAGGGCCTGTTTTAGATCTTCACTATTTGAATCGAGCGCTACGTCGGCGCCAAGCTCTAAGGCCAGGGCACGCTTCTCGGGCGAGGAGGCGGTTGCAATCACCCGCCCTGCTCCCCAGCGTTTAGCTAGCTGGATTGCAATAGTGCCGACCCCGCCCGCGCCCGCATGAATCACGATGCTTTCACCCTCAGACATCTTTGCGCTGGTTGCCAAGATGTGCCAAGCGGTCGATCCTTGAAGCAGTAGCGCCAATGCTTGACCATCCTCGATGCCATCTGGGACGTCGAAGGTTGATCGCGGGTGGGCGAGCGCCTGCTGGGCGTAGCCGCCACCGTTTAGCAGTGCCATCACACGCCGACCATCAGCTGTCGTTCCGATCACCTCAGCTCCTGGAATCAAAGGTAGCGTCGTCGCTGCTAGGTAGGAGTTGTCGATCTGGTGGGTATCGGCGTAGTTAACCCCTGCGCTGCTCACTTCGATCAGCTCGAATCCATCAACTGGTGAGAGGTCGGCGAGATCGCGCAGAACCAGTACCTCAGGTCCACCAAACTCTGAAACTTCTATCGCCTTCATCTTTTCTCCATCAGGTAGCTGATCGTTGTCGGTTAGACCTTAGCCAGAGCTGGTCTCCATGACCACCCTTCAAAATCCCACTCTATGGCAAGCTGTCAGAGATGACACCACTACGTAGCCTTCGCTCACGCCGCGACACGCGACCGATTGCCGGTCGTGTCGTGGTCATTACTGGTGGAGCTAGGGGCCTCGGCTTGGCCACCGCCAAAGCGCTCGCGCTACGCGGCGCGCATGTGGCGATCGGTGATCTCGATGGAGATCTTGCTAGCGCAGAGGCGGCAGAGCTCCCCGGTATCGGACGCAGCTTAGGAGGCTCTTTGGACGTCACTAATGCGACCGATTTCTCTAACTTTCTCGACAAGGTCGAGGCTGAGCTTGGACCGCTAGATGTCTTGATCAACAACGCCGGAATAATGGTGGTCAGTCCCTTTATTGATGAAGACCCAGCGATGACCCGTCGCGAGATGGAGATCAATGTCTTTGCCGTGATTACGGGGACCCAGCTCGCCCTGCGGCGGATGTTGCCGCGCCAAAGCGGCCATATCGTCAACATCGCCTCGGCCGCAGGAAAGGCTGGCGTCGCAGGGGAGGCGACCTACTGCGCAACTAAACATGCAGTCGTGGGACTCGATGAATCGTTACGAGCCGAGTACCGCGGCAGCGGGGTAACGATATCCACCGTCATGCCAGGGTTGGCTAATACCGAACTTGCCGCGGGCATGAAGGCCGGTCGTGGCGTGCCACTTGTTGAGCCCTATGAGGTTGCTGATGCGATCGTCTCCGCGCTAGAGACCGGGCGCGTAGACGTCTTTGTTCCAGCCAAACTCGGCGCACTGATGCGCCTGCAGGCGCTGATGCCTCGCTCGATGTCGGAAGCGATGTCGCGCGCATTTCAGGTCGACAAGATCGGCACGGATGTCGATCGAGTTGCTCGTGCAGCCTACGCCCAGAGATCGGCTCGCCCTGTAGCGATGACTGGATCAGATCTGCGGCCCGTGTCCGTCGACACGCCGGGCGACCCCAATCCCGATTCTGGGGCATAAGGGGCCTGATGAGAGCTGCCGTGGCAGTTAGCTACTCGCCCGGCGACCGAGTTGGTCGGCGCCAAGCATTGCGGCCCTGACTGCGTCAGCGCTCACGGGGAATGGCTCGTTGTGGCAGGTTTCACCGGGGGCCACAGTGCGTAGTGAGATCGCCTTTAACGCTTCGTCGTCGTCGCTAACGACGCCGACATGGGCAAGGGTAATGGGCAGTCCGATCGCTTGCTGATAGTTAATAACGGCATCGATTTCAGATTGCGCGCGGCCCTCTAAGACGAGTTGTGTGATCAGGCCGAAAGCGACCATTTCGCCATGAAAGTAGTCGCGGCTACTAGGCACCGCGGTTAGGCCGTTGTAAACGGAGTGGGCGACGGCTAGTCCACCATTTTCAAAGCCGAGCCCCGACAACAGGGTGTTGGCTTCCACGAGGCGTTCGAGTGCTGGCGTTACTACGCCTGCATCAAGTGCGGCGCAGGCCGCCGGCCCGTCAGCAAAGAGAATCTCTGCGCAGAGCTTTGCCAACGCCGTGCCACTCTGGGTCGGCAGGCCGCCGAGCTGGTTAAGACTTCCCGCCTCACGCACGGTTCTAGCCTCGTACCAAGTGGCTAGGGCATCGCCGATCCCCGCGACTAGCTGACGCTTCGGCGACCGCGCAATCACCTCGGTGTCGACGAGCACCAGCACGGGATGATGGGGGTAGAAACGGAAGGCCTCAAAGCTGTCCTCGCTGTCATAGATCACCGAGAGGGCGCTACAGGGAGCGTCGGTCGAGGCCAAAGTTGGCGTTGAGATGGAAGGGACTCCGAGCGCATCGGCTACGCCACGGGCGGTGTCGACGGCCTTGCCGCCGCCGGCACCGATCACGGCCACGACCTGCCTGGCGGATCCTATGGCGACAAGGCGATCTATCTCGGCCGCAGTGCATTGCCCGCCGAAAGCCTCGACGACCGGTTCGAGGCCATGGCTAGGCCAGCTCGCTTGCCAGATCGGCTCAAGCTCGCGGCGCGCATGGCGCCCCGCGACGATCAGTACGGCGCCTTGCAGTCCTAGGCGCTCGATCTCGCAGCCGAGTTCATGCGTTGCTCCCGGCCCTTGGACGTAGCGCCCAGGACTAGCGAAGACCGTCAAAGGGCGCCTCTGTGGTGGATTGGTCATCGGGCTCCTAGCAGTGGTGGTAGTGATCGGTCAAGGCGATGCACGCCGGCCTCTGGCTTGTTTAGTGCCGATAGAGACGTCGCGCCAGCCAGTTTGGACCGCAAACGCGATCCTACCGTGAGTCACCGGGCGAGCCACCGGGCGCTAGAGAGGCGGGTAGGAGCGGTTGGTATGGCCCGATCAGTTATAGGCATACCTTAATTGTAGGTCAGTGCCTCTTTGGCACCGCGGACGCGTATATTTCCGGCTCACGATGGAGATTTCGCGGATCGATACAGCAGATGGCTTCATAACCGACGACGGCTCGACGATCCACGAGCTGGCTGGCCGCGTCAGCTTGCCCACCTCCAACCAAAGCCTCGCGCAAGCAACGCTTGAGGTCGGCGGCGAGACAACCGAGCATTTCCACATCGAGGCTGAAGAGATCTACTACCTAACCTCAGGATCGGGCCGCTTGCGCCTTGGCGAGGATGAATCTGAGGTGCAGTCAGGCGATTGCATCGTGATTCCGCCTGGCGTCCGGCACAAGCTCTGGAACACGGCTGACGTGCCGCTCATATTGATCTGCTGCTGCTCACCGCCGTACCGTCACGAAGACACTGTCTTAACCGGCGTTGAGGGCGAAGACGGAACCTAAGCGGAGCGCTGATCCGCGTTAGCTTCTCAGTCCGTTAGGCCTGTTCGAGCGCATAAACGGTAGATATGCCCTGAGCCGCACCGAATCAGGTTTACATAATCTACATTATCGCGCATTAGTCTAAGACGGCTCGATCACATATTGCTACAGCATCTACAGCCTCTGCGGCGGTGCGAGCGCCGTGATGGGTGGCTCAGAGGGGCTCGGCGCTGATAGGTTACGCGCACTAACTGTCCAAATTAGTTCTCTAGAGGGAGATTCTTCATGCGATCACTTGGCTTGCGCGTTCCATGTGCAGTAGTTCTAGCGGCCTTTATGTCCACGGTTGTCGTGGCAACTGGCTGTGGTAGCAGTGATTCTGGCTCGTCAACGACGAGTTCGTCTACGGGTACTACTGCCGGCGGCCTAACGGCGACCAAAGATGACGCAATCGCCGCTTCAGTGCCAGAGAAATACAAGTCGGCAGGCAAGCTAACCGTCGCTGCTGATGCCAGCTATGCGCCGATGGAGTTTATTGACGAAGGTAGTAAGGCGATAACCGGTGCAGACGTAGATTTGGCTTCAGCCCTAGGAGCGGTGATGGGTCTCAAGGCCGATGTTCAGAATGCGAGCTTCGACGCGATTATTCCGGGCCTTGCCTCTGGCAAGTATGACCTCGGGATGTCGTCATTTACCGATACCAAAGAGCGCGAAGCCACGGTCGACTTCGTCACTTACCTCTCGGCGGGAACCTCATTTTTTGGAAAGACTGATGCGCCATCCATTAGCGGCCTGGCCGATCTCTGCGGCTTGACTGTCGCAGTCGAGAAGGGAACAACACAGGCCGATGACGCAGCCGCGCAGAGTAAGAGCTGCGTTACAGACGGCAAGAAAGAGGTCGCCGTTCTAGTCTTCCCCGACCAAAACGGTGCCAACAGTGCGCTGATCAGTGGGCGAGCGCAGCTCAGCATGGCCGATTCGCCAGTCGCCGCATACCAAGTAACCCAGAGCAAGGGCCAGCTCAAGCTCGTTGGAGCCCCGTACGGGACGGCCCCTTACGGCATCGCCATCCCCAAGCAGAGCGGTCTAGCAGAGCCGGTATTGGCCGCAGTCAAGAAGTTGATTGAGGGTGGACAGTACGCAGCCATTCTCAAGAAGTGGGGCCTTGACTCTGGCGCAATAACTGATCCCAAGGTCAATGGGGCAACTAGCTAGCGGCCCGTCTTAGAAAGCAGGGGCGATGACCACCACCGACCCCGCCGCCACTCCGGAGCCGACCTCTGAGTTGAGCGTGCCAGTCGAGATCAAAGCCGTCCCGGTCAGGCGACCGGGACGGCTTCTCGCAGCCGTTATTATCGTGATCCTCGCTGCAGCGCTGATTCGATCAGTCGCGACTAATCCGCGCTTTGATTGGTCGAGCGTGGGCAAGTACCTCTTCTCGGCCCCGATCATGGATGGGCTGGTTCAAACGATCGAGCTGACGGCTATTTCGATGGTGATCGGGATCATTATTGGCGTCATTCTCGCCGTTATGAGGCTTTCGCCGAATCCGTTAGTCGTCGGAGCCAGCGGCTTTTACATCTGGCTCTTTCGCGGCACGCCGGTTCTTGTTCAGCTGCTTTTCTGGAGCTTTATCGGGGCTCTTTATCCAGTTATCGCGCTCGGAGTCCCATTTGGTCCCTCACTGCTGGAGCTCAACTCCAACCACCTGATTACCCCCTTCGTCGCTGCCCTGCTGGGGCTAGGTCTCAATGAGGGCGCCTACATGTCTGAGATTGTGCGAGCTGGGTTGCTCTCGGTAGATGAGGGTCAGACCGAGGCCTCTAAGGCTCTTGGCATGCGGCGAATCTTGATGATGCGCCGGATCATTTTGCCTCAAGCGATGCGCGTGATCATTCCTCCAACTGGCAATGAAACGATCGGGATGCTCAAGACGACCTCCCTAGTGAGCGTGATCGCCTACACCGAGCTGCTTTACGCGGCGCAGCTCATCTACGCCGCTAACTACAAACAGATTCCACTGTTGATCGTTGCGAGTATTTGGTATCTGGTTCTGACGACGATCTTGTCGATCGCCCAATATTTCATTGAGCGTCACTACGGCCGTGGCACGGCGCGGGCTACGCCGCCGACCTTAATCGCTCGGATCTGGCAGAGCTTTAGCACCTGGCGCCACACCCAGGTCGAAACTGTGGCGCCCACGAGGCACGGGCTATGACCGAGCCGATGGTTAGAGCCCAGGCGGTACATAAGCGCTTCGGTAGCAACGAGGTCTTAAAAGGAGTGACCCTCGAAGTCGCTGCCGGTGAAGTGATGTGCCTGTTAGGGCCGTCGGGCTCCGGCAAGTCAACCTTGCTTCGGTGTATCAATCACCTCGAGAAGATCAACTCGGGGCGCATCTATGTGGAGGGCAAGCTGGTCGGCTACCGCCAGCGCGGCGAGGTTCTGCACGAGATGCCTGAGCGCGAGGTTGCGCGAGAGCGTGAGCAGATTGGAATGGTCTTCCAGCGTTTTAATCTCTTCGCCCACATGACTGCGATTCAAAATATCGTCGAGGCGCCGATACGCGTTGCCAAGCGCAAGCCCGAAGAGGTCAATCGGGCGGCGCGGGAGTTGATGGATCGGGTTGGCCTAGGCGATCGACTCGATGCCTATCCTGCGCAACTCTCGGGTGGCCAGCAGCAGCGGGTTGCGATCGCGCGCGCTTTGGCGATGAAGCCCAAGCTGATGCTTTTTGATGAGCCCACCTCTGCACTTGATCCTGAACTTGTGGGTGAGGTGCTTGACGTCATGCGGGGCCTTGCTGCCGATGGCATGACCATGATCGTCGTGACGCACGAGACCGGATTCGCACGCGAGGTCGGTGACTCTTTGGTTTTTATGGACGACGGCATAGTCGTTGAATCCGGAGACCCGACTGCGGTGCTGACTAATCCACAGCACAAGAGAACACAAGCCTTCCTGTCTAAAGTCCTCTAGGCCTAGCCAAGGTCGGCGATAATCTCTGGCGTGAGCCGCCCACCACTCTCGCGCGACGAGCTACGTCGAGCGCTAAAGATGGCTATCGCCTCAAGCGTAGCTTGGGTGCTGGGGACCCTACTTGGAGAGCCAGAACCGATCTTCGCGGCACTGGTCCCGATGGTGGCAATCAAGGATGACCCATATAGCGGGCTCAATATCTCTGCCGATCGCGTTGTCGGCGTCCTGGCTGGCGTGGGCCTAGGTGTACTGGCACTTCAGATCTCAACGCCGACTATCGCCCTTGCTGTAGCTGTGATCGTTGTCGGGCTCTCGTTGGGGGCCGTCATACGTGTGCGCGGAGAGATCAACGTTCAAGTCGCAATCTCGGCGATGATTATGTTGCTTGTTTCAACCCAGGCGACATCGGTCGGGATCACTCGGATCTGGGAGACGCTCTTAGGAGTTGGGGTTACGTTGGTTGCCTCGGCCCTACTGTGGCCACCGGACCCGCTGCGGTCGTTGCTGCTAGCCGAGGGTAAGGCTCGCGCTACTCTCGCGGCCGATCTAGCGACGACCGTGGGGATGCTTCGTGCCCCAGGTGATTTTGACGCAAATCTAGAACGGCTGCGCGAGCACTCTGATGCGGTGGCGGCGCTGGCCTCAGACTTGGAGCGTGCCAAGCGTGGATTGAGATTTAATCTCTTTCACCGCTCAGAGGTCTCACAGGTCGACCGTTTGGCTCCGCGGATCAACGCCGTGGTGCGCAGCGAGCGCCACGTGCGCTCGCTGTCACGTGTTCTTAGCGACATAGCAGCCGAGGGTCGCAATCCGACCCCCCGCGGGTCTTTAGCTGAGATAGAAGAGGCTAGTGCGCACATCGGGGATATCTTGCGTGGAATTGGGGACGGGCCTGTGGCCGAAATCGCCGCGGCAACCAGCTGCCTGGATCGAATTGGTGCTGAGCCCAATGACGCTGTGGCAGTGCTCTGTCAAGCAGAGCTTCGGAGGCTGGTCGCTGACCTTGGGCAGCTGATGGCCCCGCCAGAGCCTGCTCTAGCCTGACACCATTACACCTATCCCTCCCTCCCCTCCCCTCTTTACTTTCAATGATGTCTCGGTCCGCTTCGGTGATAATCAAGCGCTGCGATCGATCACGGTCGACCTGGCTGGAGAAGGCATCACGGTCATCGTTGGTCCGTCTGGGAGCGGTAAGTCGACTCTCCTACGTCTCTGTAATCGCCTTGAAGTTCCTACATCAGGAAGCGTCTCCTTTTATGGCACTGGGCTTGGCGCTATCGATCCGCTTAAGCTGCGCAGGCAAGTCGGAATGGTTTTTCAGCGTTCGACACTGTTCGGCGGCAGTGTGCGTGACAACCTACGCGTGGCTGCCCCCGAAGGTGAATCTGCCTACGGGCAGGCACTTGAGAGTGCTGGCCTTAACTCAACTTTTTTAGATCGGCAGGCAGCCGAGCTCTCTGGAGGCGAAGCCCAGCGAGCATGTATCGCTCGGACCCTCGTTACTAAGCCAGAGGCAATGTTGATGGATGAGCCAACGTCAGCCCTTGATGAGAGCAGTCGACTTGACCTCGAGCGCGTAGCGCGCGAGCTTGCCAAAAGTGGCGTGCCGTTGATCTGGGTAACTCACGATCTACAACAGGTAGAGCGCATCGCTGACTTTGTTATCGAGCTCGAAGAAGGCGAGATCGTCTCAACAAGCCACAACGGGGGCAGTTATGGCCAGTGACGTTAGTTTTATTGGCCTCGCGGCCTCGGCGATCTTGGTGGCTGTCGCCGCCCTGCTCTCGTGGCGTGAGGGGCTGGGCCTTGAGCGCCCGATTATCTGGGCCGCTCTGAGGGCCGTCTCTCAGCTGCTGCTGGTCGGCCTTGCTCTAACGTTAGTCCTAGATCCAAAGAGTCCGATGATCTTGGCATGGCTGTGGGTTGTAGCGATGCTTTTATTCGCTGCCGATGTGGTCCGACGGCGCGCTCCTATGGTGCCCGGCATGTTCACTCTCGCATTGGTTTCATTCGCGGCGGCGGCGGTCGTGACGCTCGGCGTCTTATTTGGATTGGGCGTATTTCCCCTAGAGGCTCGCGCGCTCGTGCCTCTTGCGGGCATGATGGTCGGCAACTCGATGACCGGGACCGTGTTGGCAACCAGACGCTTTGTGGAAGACCTCGCCGATAAGCGCGATGAAGTTGAGGCTAGGTTGGCTCTCGGTCTGGACTCGAGTCAGGCGGCCCGCCCCTACGCCGTAAGAGCGCTGAGGTCTGCAATGACGCCTCAGATCGAAACGACCAAGGCGGTGGGGATCGTCTTTCTGCCGGGAGCTATGACGGGCCTAATACTCGCCGGTGTGGCGCCAATTGATGCCGTCCGGGTCCAGGCTGTAGTGATGTATTTGATCCTCGGAGCGGTCGCTACAACGACCGCTGTGGTGATGTTGGGTTTGGTGCGTCGGCTGTTTACGAGTGACCATCGGCTGATAAGTTTGCAGCGGCCCGACGAGGGGTAGTCACAGAAGCGCAAGTAACCATCTAAACTTTCGCGCCAATGGCTCCCAAGCAACGACAGATCAAGATTGAGCAACGCGGCGGGCTAGCCGCGATGCAGGATATGGAGCACCGCTCCGATGAGGATCTCGCGATGGAGACCAAACATCGCGCAGCCGCCCAAGCAGTGCTAGGGGCCAGGGCCGCTGATCGTTATGAGGCTAAGAAGGCCCGCGCACACTTCCAGCGCGCAATCGCCGCCGCTCGTCCCCAAGAGCGGATGGCTTTGCGCCGGATGGCCGATGCCTCACTCGCATTAGCCGAACGGCGTCCAGGCGACCTCAAAGCATCGCTGGAAAAGCTTGGCCACGAAGCTCCCAGCGGCAGGCAGATGTTGGCCCTACGCTTCATGGGTCTCATCGCGCCGGCCGAAGGCGCAAGCCTCTGGAAGCGGATTCGCGGACTCTTAGCAGTTGCTTTGATCGTAGTCGTCTTGCTCGCGCTCGGCTTCGGTATCGTCGAGTTGATCTCTCTGCCGATCGGCCACTTGGGCTTCGGCGAGGCGCTTCTGCTTGGGTTCTTGCTGGTTATCGCTGTGATCGGCGGACTGGTTCTCTTCGGGCGCCGCAAGCAGGCGCGGGCACGGGCGGCCCAGTAGTCGGGATAGGAGGCTAGATCTGTGTGCGGACGGTTCTCTCTTGCCCCGCCTGACCAAGCTTCTCTAGCCGCCAGATTTGGGTTTAGCCAGACAGTCGATGTAGGGCCCCGCTTTAACATCGCCCCCGGCAGCGAGGTACTCGTCGTTGTTGGAGCAAGCCCTCCGCGCGCAGAGAGAATGCTCTGGGGGCTGATAGCTCCGTGGGCTAAGGATCCCAGCAGCGGCTTTAAGGCGATTAATGCGCGTGCAGAGACCGTCGCCTCCAAGCCGATGTTTCGAGAGAGCTTTGAGAAGCGGCGATGTCTGGTTATAGCTGACGGCTTCTACGAATGGCAGCGCGTGTCTTCAGGTAAGCGGCCGTGGCATGTAACGCGTCTAGGCGGAGCTCCGTTCGCATTTGCGGGCCTGTGGGCCAGCTGGGGTGACGGCAGCGCAGCGGCGATTGCAAGCGTGGCCATCGTCACCGTAGAGGCTCCACCTGCGTTGGCACGGATTCACGATCGGATGCCGGTGATCCTTGACCCTAGCGTTGAGGCCCGCTGGTGCGACCCCGAGACCCAGGCAGAAGAACTCGCCCGTATGTTGGTGGCACTGCCAGATCGTGAGATAGCGGCCCGCCCCGTCTCTAGCGCCGTCAACAGCGCTCGCTATGACGGCCCAGAGTGTCTAGATGCCCCCCACTCCGAGGACGCCAGTTAAGAGGACTTGATTGTGACCTTTTCAATCACGACGGCAGAGAGCGGGCTCTCGGTGTTTGGGTCGGTTGGCACACTCCCAATAAGGTCCACGACGCCTTGACCCTTGGTGACCTGTCCGGCCAGCGCATACTCTGGAGGCAGGCCGGCATCTGGAGCCGTAACGATGAAGAACTGACTGCCTGAGGTGCCGGGGGCCTCAGCGCTAGTTTTGGCCATCGCGACCACTCCGCGAGTGTAGGTTTGATCGGCCGCAGGGGCTTCAACTACCGAGTAGCCCGGCCCGCCTTGTCCGCTACCGAGTGGATCGCCGCCTTGGGCGACAAATCCATCGACGATGCGGTGAAAGATCAATCCGTCGTAGAAGCCCTTCTGTGAGAGTGAAGCAAACGACGCGCTAGTTTTGGGCGCTAGTTTTGCTGCCAGAGTGATCGTGAAATCGCCGCAGTTTGTTTTTACCTCAGCCGTCCAAACCTTTGCTGGGTCGAGCGTTAGTGTCGGCACGGGAAGGCTCTGGGGGCCCTTGGGAGTTGGCTGCGACACCGGCGTGCATGTGAGCTTCGCCCCAGCTTTGTCGGCTGTCTGTGGAGCCGAGGTCTCGGTGACCGCCGCTGTAGTCGGCTCTGGCTGGGAGGTGGTCGTTGAGGTGGCACCCCCGCAGGCTGCGATGGCGGTGGCGCTGACGGCAAGGGTGAATAGGACGATAGGTCTAATCATGGCCAGCAAAGATAGTCGTTCGTGGTGGGGATTGTGATGCTAGTCATCCCATCTAGGCCTGCGTGGCGATACGGTTAGCTTTGCGATGGAGCCAATCTTCTCTTTGATCTTTAACCCCGTAGCTGGCGGTGGGCGCACTGCGAAGATGATGCCCGAGGTTCAGCGTTGCCTTGCCTCCTTGGGTGCATCCTTTGATTCCACCGAGAGTCGTGATCTCCAACACGCTCGCTCGCTAGCTCGTGCTGGCGCTAGCGCTGGCGAAATCGTTGTTGCGATCGGTGGTGATGGGCTTATAGGAGCTGTTGCTGGAGAGCTTGAGACCACCGGAGCCACTCTTGGGATCATCCCGGGCGGACGCGGTAATGATTTCGCGCGCGTGCTCGGTATCCCAACTGATGTCAAAGGGGCCTGTAGTTTGCTTGTCGGGCCGGAGCGGCGCGAGATAGATATTGGCTCCGTCGATGGGCACTGGTTTGTCGGCATCGCCAGCGCGGGCTACGACTCAGACGCAAATGCCATCGCCAACTCCACGAAGCTAATCAGTGGTAGCGCTGTCTACTGCTACGCAGCTCTTCGCGCGCTTGCCGGGTGGAAGCCGGCTCGCTTTGATCTTGAGATAGACGATCGCCTAAAGCTCTCCTACACCGGCTACAGCATCGTCTGCGCTAACTCCAAGGCCTACGGTGGCGGGATGTTCGTGGCTCCCGACGCCGAGTTAGACGATGGCCTGCTCGACATAGTGATGACCGGCGACACGAGCAAGGCGCGCTTCCTCATGAGTCTGCCGAAGGTCTTTAAGGGCACACACGTCGATAACCCAAGCGTTGGCATCCAACGCGGCTCAAAGGTGCGCGTCTCGGCGGATCGACCTTTCGTCATGTATGCCGATGGGGATCCAATCGCGCAGCTGCCAGCTACGGTTGAAATTCACCACCGTGCGTTGCGGGTGATAGCCCCAAGATGAAGCCACGGTTGGAAGACGAAGTCATCTGGCACGATGTGGAGTGCGGTGGATATAGCGCAGATTTAGCCCTCTGGCGTGAGCTTGCAGCCTCCGCCAACGCAGGAGCGATTATCGATGTTGGTGCGGGTAGCGGCAGAGTGGCTCTCGATCTAGGGCTCAACGGCTATGAGGTGGTGGCCGTTGAGCTGGAGCCAAAGCTTGCCGCAGCGCTTGCCGCACGCGCAGATGGCCTCAATATCGCTGTTGAAAATATCGACGCGCGCAAGATGACCCTTGGCCGCCGGTTCCCGCTCTGCCTAATCCCGATGCAAACGATCCAGCTCTTTGAGCCAGCTGATCGCAAGAAAATCTTAGAAGTCCTCGCCGATCACTTAGAGGTAGGCGGCCGTCTGGCTATTGCACTGGCAGGTCCCCTGGAAGGGTTTGATCCCGGCCTAGTAGCTGGATTACTGCCAATCCCCGACCTACGCGAGGTCGATGGGATTGTCTACGCCAGCCAGCCCGTTGCTGTTCGCGTGGGCCCACAGGCCAGCGCAATTGAGCGCGTACGCCGTCGTGTGTCAGTGGATGGCAGCGTGCAGGAGTCAGTTGACGTCGTCGAACTCCATCACCTCTCCGCGGACGAGTTGGAGAGCGAAGGTTTAAGCCTAGGTTTGACGCCCTGTCAGAGACGGGAAATCCCGGAGACTGATGAGCACATCGCGAGTACGGTCGTGGTCTTGCAACTATCTCCCGCTTGAGCCGAAACCACCTTCGCCGCGGGCCGTCTTATCGAGGGATAAGACCTCAACGATCTCTGGGGTCGCCACAGCAATGATCACAAGCTGTGCGATGCGATCTCCGACCGCGATCACAAAGGAGTTGTCGCGGTCGGTGTTAAGTAAGAGCACGCGGATCTCGCCCCGGTAGCCCTCGTCTATAAGCCCAGGCCCGTTAACGACAGTAATGCCGTGTTTCGAAGCGATCCCTGAGCGCGGTACGACTAACCCCGCGTGGCCTGCTGGCAGCGCAATAGAGATCCCGGTCGCCACAGAGGCGCGCATTCCGGGCGCTATTTCGAGCGCTTCGCAGGCATGGAGGTCTAAGCCAGCGTCGCCTGGGAAGGCCCGGACAGGAGTAGTCGCGTCGGGGTGGCAGCGTAGAACTTCGAGTCTCATAAGTGTCCATTTACAGCGAAACGCTCGAACCGCGCCGCTATCGTCGGCGCCAGGCGCACGGATACGCGCACTCCCTCGGGGGTGTCTTCGCGCTGTAGCTCGCCCGCTAACTCATGTAGCTCAGCGAGCCGACTGCCCTCGCCGTAGGGGAGCAGTAGCTCTACGGTCATCAGGCGACTTAAAAACTCTTCCTCTATGCGCGCAAGAAGGCCATCGAGGCCCTCTCCCGTTACCGCGCTAACCAACATTCCATCGGGGTGACGAAAGGGCATGGCGAGGCGTTCGTCCTGATCTAGCAAGTCGGCCTTATTGAGGACAAGGAGGCGAGGCGTTGCGCCTGCGCCGATCTCTTCTAGGACGTCTTCGACCGCACGCGACATCTGCCCAAACTCCTCCTCTTCGGTTGATGCATCTACGACGTGGAGGACCAGATCAGCTAAGCGCGTCTCCTCCAACGTAGCGGCGAAGGCGTCGACTAGCTGGTGGGGCAGTTTGCGGATGAAGCCGACGGTGTCGGTTATGAGATAGGTGCGCCCGTGCATATCAAGCGTGCGGGTCGTGGGATCAAGTGTTTGGAAGAGTCTGTCCCCCACCCCCACGTCGGCGCCGGTTAACGCATTAAGTAGCGTCGACTTGCCGGCGTTGGTGTAGCCAGCCAACGCAATGGTCGGCAGCTGTGCGCGCTCACGCTCAGCACGCATCGTCGAACGGTGTGAGCGAACGTGGCTAAGTTTGCGTTTGAGTGCCGAGATTCGGTCGCGTGCGAGGCGGCGATCTGTCTCTATCTGGGACTCACCGGGGCCGCGGGTACCAATACCGCCTCCCAGGCGCTCAAGGTGCGTCCATAGCCCGCGCATTCGGGCTAGGTTGTATTCGAGTTGGGCAAGCTCTACCTGCAGCTTGCCGTCGGCGGAGTGTGCGTGGCCAGCGAAGATGTCAAGGATCACTGCTGTGCGGTCGACCACTGGAATTCCTAAGGCCTTCTCTAGGTTGCGCTCTTGGCGGGGAGTCAGCTCGTCGTCGCAGGCGACTACATTGGCATCGCAGGCTTCGATCGCCGCTTTAACCTCAGCCAGCTTGCCCTCCCCCAAATATGTATTGGGATGAGGTCGTTCGCGGTGCTGAACGATCGCTCCGACTACAGCCACGCCAGCCGTGCGTAAAAGCTCTTCGAGCTCCGTGAGGTCATCTCCGTCTTCAATAGCTGCGATACAGAGCGCACGCTGCTTGGCGCGCACTGTGGGCACAGTGGGACCATCGTTGGAAACCGTGCTGCGGCCGTGTCTGCTGCGCTTCACTAACCCTCAGTCTAGAAGCACGGCGGTCGTTACACGCAGCGAGGGATGATCATGCTGGGCTTGCCAACGCTCCGAGGCGAGCAACGGCTTCGCGCAAGCGGTCATCGGGCGTTGTCAGCGAGATACGGAAGAAGCCCTCACCATTAGGGCCATAGGCACCTCCGGGTGTGATTACGACAGAGGCCTCTTCTAAGACGTATTCACAAAATGCTGCAGAGGACTCAAAGCCTGGAGGGACTGGAGCCCAAACGTAGATGGTGGCCTTTGGTGCCGTCACATCTACTCCCCCAGCACGCAGAACGTCACAGACCAGATCGCGACGCCGGCGATATAGCTCGTTCATCGAAGCGACCTCGAAGTCACCATCGGGCGAGAGTGCTGCCGCGCCTGCAAGCTGGACGGCATCAAAGTTGCCTGAGTCGATGTTGGACTTCAGCCGCCAGTAGATGTCAATGGCTTCGGCGTTACCAACGATCGCCGCGCAGCGCCAGCCGGTCATGTTGTAGCCCTTAGAGAGGGAGAAGACTTCGACCCCAACCTCCTTGGCTCCGGGGGTGGCAAGAAAAGATGGCGCACGATAACCGTCGTAACAGGTCTCGCTGTAGGCGTTGTCGTGGACGACAAGAATGTCGTGGTGGCGCGCGAAGGCAACGACCTCCTCAAATAGACCATCCGGCACAACCGCTCCGGTCGGATTGTTTGGGTAGTTGAGGAACATCAACTTCGCCCTCTTTGCAGTGGCATCGTCGATCGCGGTCAGGTCGGGCGCGAAGCCCAGTTGCGGGACGAGTGCCATCAGGTGCGCCTGGGCTCCAGCGATCAGCGGACCGCCCGTATAGACGGGGTATCCGGGGTCAGATGCTAGTGCGAGATCGCCTGGGTCTAGGAACGCTAGGTTGAGGTTGAAGATGCACTCCTTGGCCCCGATCGCCGCCATCACCTCGGTCGCTGGATCTAGGGTCACGTCAAAGCGACGGGCGTAGAAGTCACTTACTGCCGTTAGGAACTCTGGCCGCCCACGGTTTGAGGGGTACTGGTGGGTGCTTGGATCGGCAATCGCCTCCTGGGCTGCCTCGACGATGAGTGCAGGAGTTGGGCGGTCAGGGTCGCCTATGCCCAGCGAAATCACGTCGATCCCAGCGGCCTTCTTCTCGGCGATCTTGCGTGAGATTTCGGCAAAGAGGTACGGCGAGATCTGATCGAGACGCTTACTAGCTTTCATGGAGCTCCTTGATGAAGTTTGCGGCCAGTTCGCCGGCGTATATGGGAACTGCCCAGCCCGTCAGATTGACATGTAGGTCTTCGCCGACCTCGACGGTCAGTTCGCCCCCATCTAGTACGACCCTGACAGAGGGGTCAGCTCCGTTGAGCACATAGGCAACGCCAGCGCCTGTGGCGCCGGTGCCTGAGGACATGGTCTCCCCCACCCCACGCTCGAAGATTCTGGCACGAATTACGCCGGGTTCTAGTTCGGCAAACCATGAAACATTGGTTCGGTGGGGAAAGAGTGAGTGGTGCTCAATAGCCGGGCCAATCTTGGCCAGGTCGAGCCCTTCGAGTAACGCTAGGTCGGTTTTGATCGCGCACTGCGGGTTGCCAATACAGACGTGTTGGAACTCCCAACTGTTTCCGTCGCTGATAAGCGAGCCGCTCCCACCGGGGGCCCCATCGGGGAAGTACTTGGATTCGAGCGCGGCGCGTCCCATATCGACCGTGGCTGTATCGATCCCTGTGATCGTGGCTCGAATCTCTCCGGCTTGAGTGCGAATGGAGAATATGTTGTGGTCAGTCCAACCACGCTGACGGAGGTAGAGCAGCGCTTGGCGGGCGCCGTTGCCTGAAAGTTCAGCCTCTGAGCCATCTGGATTGAAGATCGCTAGGTCGGCAACAAATTGCGCGTCGTCGCAGCCAGAGAGCACCAAGATTCCATCCGAACCCGGTCCTAGATGTGGATCGCAGATTCGCCGAATGCGCGCAGGTGTGAGCTCGAACGTCAGATCCGCTCCCTCAAAGATGAGGTAGTCGTTGCCTAGTGCCTGCCACTTTTCAAACTTCACTGCGTCTCCTGACTACCAAAGGCGGTTGCTGGGACCACGGGGATGTCAACTATCTGAGCTGCAACTTCGCCTGCCGAGCGGTCGCTAACGTCGATGATCTCAATCCCTTTGAGCTTGCTCATCCAAGTTATCTGGCGTCTAGCGTACTGACGCGTGCGAGTTTTCATGCCCTCGATGTCCCCCTCAAGGCACTGCGCAAAGCCAAGCGCCTTGCGCGCGGTTATTGACGCCCCTGCGCGATCGGCAGCAACGACCTCTTGTACTACGTCTGCATCGACCATTTCGTCGACCCGCTCTTCGATTTGGCGATATAAGACCTCACGGTCCATTGTTAGACCAACTAAGACAGTGGCGTGACGCATCTCTGAGGTCCAAAGTTGGGATGGCGAGTCGGGGCTGGCTAGGGCGCCTGCCTCATGGAGCTCTAAGGCCCGGATGATGCGGTGGCGGTCATTAGGGTCAATCTTTGCCGCGGTAGCGGGGGCAACGCTCGCCAGATGAGCGTGAACGGTCGCCGGTCCATGTTGAGCCACTTGCGACTCCCACCGTTGGCGAACTCCGGGCTGCGGCGGTGGGCGCAGCGCCAACTCGGCTAGGGCTGCTCGTAGATAAAGGCCCGTTCCACCGACCACGATCGGTGTTTGTCCGCGCGCGAGCAAGTCATCGATTTCACTGTGTGCAGCCCTTGCGTAGGCTGCGACGCTGAAGGTGTCAGTCACTGGCACGAAGTTCACGAGCCTGTGCTCAAGGAGCCGCTGTTGCTGGGCTGTTGCGGTGCCTGTGAGGGTGGCCATCCCTTGGTAGACCTGTAATGCATCGGCCGATACAGCAACGGGGTCCCTGCCGTCCTTTCGCAGGAGCTCAGCTAGGGCTATCGCAACGTTTGTCTTACCGACCCCGGTTGGGCCAAAGATTGCGAATAGTGAAGGCGACGGCATTTCACCAGTATCGTCTGTTGTTGGGACAATCTGACATGCGATCGTGGAAGTGGAGGCGGGAGTGAATATCACCGGACAGAGTTTTTTGATCACAGGGGCGACCGGTGGGATCGGTGAAGCGATTGCCCGGCTTGCCGCAGCGCGTGGAGCAAAGCTTGTACTTTCTGGCCGTCAAGCTGATCTGCTAGACGCCTTAGGCAAGGAGTTGGATGCACGCACGATCGTCTGCGACCTCGCTGACCGGACAGACCTAGAGCGACTTGTCAAAGAGGCCGGGGATATTGATGTTCTAATAGCCAATGCGGCACTACCCGCCGACGGACCTCTCTTAGGCTTTGAGCCAGGCGATGTCGATCGTGCGCTGGAGGTTAATCTCCGAGCGCCGGTGATGTTGGCCCGGCTGCTGGCACCCGCAATGAACGAGCGAGGTCGCGGGCACCTGGTCTTTGTCTCTTCTCTGGCCGGCAAGGTCGCTACTAGTGGTAGCTCGCTCTATTCGGCGACAAAGTTCGGCCTGCGGGGATTCGCGTCTGGGCTACGCCAAGATCTCCACGCCAGCGGAGTCGGTGTATCGACCGTATTTCCGGGATTCATCCGAGATGCAGGCATGTTTGCTCAGTCGGGAGTGAAGCTCCCGCGTGGGGTTGGAACACGCAGCCCACAGGAGGTCGCGACAGCCGTTATTCGAGCGATTGAAGAGGACCGAGGCGAGATTGACGTTGCACCGATCAACATGCGGCTCGCGAGTGCATTGGCCGGACTAGCGCCCGAACTAATCGCCCGCGGCGCACGCCTGGCTGGGTCAGACGCTGTCGCCAAAAAGATCGCTGGCAGCGAGGCTCATAAGTCCCGTCGTTGATCTACTGGTTTGTCTGACTGGTAGGTGCTGTGGCGTTAGCCTCACCCGCAGAACGCTCATCCGCCAACTCCTTGCGCGTGATCTCGGTGGTGACGGCGAGCACCTGATCAGCCAATAGAGAGCCTTCTGATGCCTCGCGCGGTGTTGCGAGAATCCGAACCACAACCTCCCCGGCAGTAATCTCCTCAAGTAGGATTCGCGGCCGCGAGCGAGTCTCGACAGTGACAAAGTCATGGATGCGGCGCTCAAGGTCACTAGGCTTTACCCCGACCGGAAGCCGCGCCCTCAAATCAACCGAATCGGGCTCCTGGACCGGTGATACAGCGACGCTGAGTACGACGCTGTTAGGCACCATGATCGAGTTGTCGCCGTCCAGTAGGGTGAGGTAAAGAAGTCCTAGCGAGCTAACGAGGCCCTCTATCTCTCCGGCGAGCGGGCCGCCCTGCAGGCGGACTCGGTCACCGACACGAAACGGCTGGGCCGAGAGTAAGACTGTGCCTGCGATCAAGTTCCCTAAGGTCTGTTGGGCAGCAAGGCCCAACACGACAGCCGTCACCGCACCACCGATCGCCAAAGTCCGAGGGTCAAGTCCCGCGATCCGTAGTGCCACGAGGACGACTAGGCCAACAGCAGTAATGCGAATAATGAAGCCGACGGTGCCAGCAGTTGCGGGATCTAGGCGACGAAAGAGCGTGGGTCCAAGGGCCCGGCCGACGTCGCGGGCCATAGCCCACCCTAAGATCATCAGCCCGATAACAGTGACGATTCGCAGCGGGGTATCGGTCTCTGATCCCAAGATCGCTTCGCGGTAGTGGTAGAAGAGCAGGATCCCAATCAAAGCGGGAAGCTGAAATAAGAGGTGATGGCGAGCACGGCGAGCCTGCGGCTCGTTTATCTGCGATGCGAGGCCGACATCAACCCAGGCTTGCGTGCGGGTCTTAAACATCTCACTGGGCATCATCGAAGAGGCCTTTTTCTTGCGCCACTGCATCTACTGCTCAGAGGGCGCTAGCGTGGGCCAGCAGAGAGGCCTCGCCGACAAGAGATTGATGGTTGGCGCTCTGTATTTGGACCGCGACGGTCTGGCCCGGTGAGGCAAGGCCAGAGAAGTTAACGACCTTGTTATGCCGGGTGCGCCCGCGCAGCCAAGAAGCATCCTTGCGCGATGCTCCTTCAACTAAGACTTCGAGTGTCTGCCCTACGAACCTTTGGGCTCGAGCATCGGCGCACCTCTGGACGACTGTTAGTAAGCGAGCCATACGATCGGCCTTCACGGCTTGGGGGACTTGGTTTGAGAAGTTGGCTGCCTCGGTATCGCGGCGAGCCGAGTAAAGGAAGGTGAAGGCTCCGTCGTAGCCGACCTCCTCGACGACCTCTAGCGTTTGGTCGAAATCATCATCGGTCTCTCCTGGAAATCCGACGATGATGTCAGTGGTAATGGCGCAGTCGGGCAGATGCTGTCGAATCAAAGCGACGCGGTCGAGGTAGCGCTCGCGGCTGTAAGTACGGCGCATTGCCTTGAGTATCTGGGAAGAGCCCGACTGGAGTGGAAGGTGGATGTGTTCGCAGAGGGATGCCAGCTCAGCATGGGCCATGATCACGTCTTCGCCCATATCCTTTGGATGGGGACTCGTGTACCGGATGCGCTCAATGCCCGCCACGCGATCAATAGCCGCTAGGAGTTGCGCGAAGGTCATCTTGTCGCTGGCGACGAGGTCGCGGCCATAGGAGTTCACATTCTGGCCCAATAGCGTCACCTCTTTGACGCCGTCCTCAGCTAGTCGCGCCACCTCGCCGATCAGCTCCGCTGGAGGCCTACTGACCTCACGGCCTCTGGTGGACGGCACAATGCAGTACGAGCAGACCGAGTTGCATCCCACGCTGATCTGCACCCAGCCTTGGAACTCGCGTGCGCGCTTTGAGGGTAGGTGACCAGTGAAGCCCTCAAACTCGAAGTAGCCCTGAGCCGTGAGCTGGTCGGAGTTTAAGAAGTCTGCGAGTCGGTTAACCTGGCCGGGGCCAAAGGCAACATCGACGAATGGGAACCGCTCAAAGACTTCGTCCTTAAGCGACTGCGCCCAGCAGCCGCCGACACCAATTATGCGCGACGGATCTTCGGACTTAAGGCGCTTGGCGTGGCCGAGGTGAGCGATCAGGCGCGAATCGGCCTTCTCACGTATAGAGCAGGTATTTAGGAGGATCAGGTCTGCCTCTACGCGATCGCCGACTTCGTCGTAACCGAGGGATTCCAGCATCCCCTTCATTCGCTCGGAGTCGTGCTCATTCATCTGGCAGCCAAAGGTGGTTACGTGGTATGTCGGCATCGCCCTAGAGGGTACGCCTTTGTTGTGATGCGGCCTTTTGTGAGGCTCTTCTGTTCACTCCGGCGGGAAGCTGCGCACGTAGGCTCGTACTGCATCGGCTGCGATCTCGATGCCGAAGCCTTTGCGCTCTAGCATGGCTAGTGCTCGGTTGTGATCGCGGGGCTCTCGAGGCGCCTGGGGGAAGCGGCGTGCGAGGAGGTCGATCGCTGCTTCGCGCTCATCGTCGGTGTCACGAGATGCGACTGCGCTCTCGATTAGCTGCTTGTCTATGCCTAGGGCGCCGAGCCTGCGTTTTATTCGCGAGGGTCCCCAGTTGTCGAGATTACGGCGATCTTCGGCGAATAGCTTGGCGTAGCGAGAGTCGTCGAGATATCCCCCCTCCTCAAGCTCGGATAGAACCGCAGCGATCGTTGACGTATCGATGTCCTTATATTCGAGCTGCGCGCGTACCTCCGCCACCGTGCGGTCGCGTCGCGCTAAGTACCTGTGAGCTACTTCCAGGCCGTGCTGGAGCCTTGCGTCTGGGTCAACTGCCCGATCTGCACTCAGGCGGCTTGCTCCTCAAGCACATCCACGACCTCTTGCTCTTGCTCTTGCTCTTGTGCCTCGTCGTCGGAATCAACAGCGCCTAACACCGCTGGTCCGCCGAGCACGATGCCAAGGGCTGCGTAGATCTTGGCCTCAATCTCTTTCGCGACTTCAGGGTGCTCCTTGAGGTAGGTCTTGGCTGCGTTTCGGCCTTGACCGAGCTTTGCATCTCCGTAGGAGAAGAATGAGCCAGATTTCGTGACTACATCGTGCTCGATCCCAAGGTCAACAAGACAACCTTCAGTCGAAATCCCTTGGCCGAACTCGATGTCAAACTCAGCGATCCGAAACGGTGGCGCAACTTTGTTCTTGACTACCTTGACCTTGACACGGTTGCCTACGGCCTCGGTGCCATCCTTAATCGTCTCGATACGGCGGATGTCAAGACGCTGGGAGGAGTAGAACTTAAGAGCGCGTCCTCCCGGTTGAGTTTCGGGAGAGCCGAACATAACGCCGACTTTTTCGCGGATCTGGTTGGTGAAAATGCAGAGAGTTTGAGTGCGGTTAAGGTTGCCGGCCAGTTTCCGCATCGCCTGAGACATCATCCGGGCCTGTGCTCCAACCGTCTGGTCGCCCATCTGTCCTTCTAGCTCAACTCTCGGCGTTAGAGCGGCTACAGAGTCCACCGCGACGACGTCGACGGCGCCAGAGCGCACCAGCATGTCGGCGATCTCGAGTGCCTGCTCACCGTGGTCAGGCTGAGAGACGAGCATCTCGTCGATGTCGACGCCTATCTGCTGCGCGTAGAGCGGGTCCATCGCATGCTCAGCGTCGATAAAGGCACAGATCCCACCCAGCTTTTGAGCCTCGGCGATGATGTGGTAGATCAAAGTTGTCTTTCCTGAGGACTCAGGGCCAAATACTTCGACGATGCGGCCGCGTGGAACTCCACCGATTCCTAGCGCTAAATCTAGTGATAGAGCGCCGGTCGGAATCGCATCAACGCGCACACGCGCGCCCTCATCCCCCATGCGCATGATCGAACCTTTGCCGAATTGGCGCTCAATCTGCGTAAGAGCGCCTTGGAGGGCGGTATCGCGGGCTTTGGCGGTCTGCTGATCTGACATGGGTGCTCCTTAGGGCAATCGTCGAACCGGTAACGGTAGGCGGCGTAGCGGACAGAACCTCAAGGTAGGGCCGATGGCGTCGAGGGACAACGCATCCTCTGTATCAAAACTGCGCAGATCGTCCGCGTCGAGAGCGTGCCGTGCCGGTGGTGGTTGGTGCTAGCGCCTAACGGTTTGGGGCGTCACTACTGTCGACCCCAGCCGAATCCCATGCATCAACTTCACCGGTGAGCAGGCGGCGGATCATGTGCATGGCTACCGTGGTGCTTCGATCGCGGATGGTGCCCCGGTCACCAGGCATATCGATGACGCGGACGACTTGCCCGCCGTCGCGCTGGGCCACGCAGAGACAGATGCGGCCAACGGGCCTGGTGGGAGTGGCGCCCCCAGGCCCGGCGATGCCAGTGATACCTACCCCAATCTCAGCGTTTAGTCGGCTGATGGCGCCCTGGGCCAGCGCCACAGCGACTTCAACCGAGACCGCTCCATGTGACTCGAGCAGCGAAGGCTCAACGCCAGCCAGAGCTATCTTTGCTGCGTTGGAGTAGACGATCAAACCACCTAGGACGTACGCTGAGGCACCGGGAATCTCAGTGAGTCTCGCCGATAGAAGGCCGGCAGTGCACGATTCGGCGACCGCGATGGTATGGGGAGCCTGCCCGGATCGCTCAGGGCTAGAAAGCAGTAGCGCTGCAACCTGTTCGTCGATCGTCGAGCCATCGTCGGAGAAAAGGGCTAGGCCGTGATGAGAACGTAGCCCGGCCTCGAGGGCAGCGTAGATCGCCTTGTCTTCTGGTTCGTAGCGCGAAACGATCTCGAGCTCACCCCGACGCATGCAGGTTGTCACTTCGATTTGGTTGAGATCGACACCCTCGTCCCCGATTGCGCGTAGCGTGGCGGCTAGCTCGGACTCAGGCACACCGAAGAGCCGGATCATCTCTTGGCGGTATTCGGTGGCGCCGACGATCGCTGCGCGAAATGCGTCGGTAGCCACCGCGGATTGCCACATGCGTTGGAGCTCGCTTGGGGGCCCAGGAAGGACGACTACCGTTGGCTGCTGCGCTTGCGTTGGGGGCACGACTAATCCCGGCGCCGTTCCCACCGGCGCGAGGATCGTTGCCCCGGTGGGGACGATGGCTTGCTTGCGGTTGCTCTCACGAACTGCGTCGTGGTCGAGGGTGGGCCAGCGTTTGAGTAACGGCTTGAGGATTTCGGCAATCTCGGCTTCGAGCGCCTCATCAAGGTACATCTGGCGGCCTTGGAAGTCGGCCACGACCGCCGCCGTCATGTCGTCTGCCGTTGGTCCGAGCCCGCCGCTCGTGCAGATCAGGCCAACGCCTTCCTCGGCAAGAAAGCGCAGTGAGGAGGTCATATCTTCGGGCCGG
Organism: Solirubrobacterales bacterium; assembly: GCA_947474595.1. Classification (GTDB taxonomy): domain Bacteria; phylum Actinomycetota; class Thermoleophilia; order Solirubrobacterales; family Solirubrobacteraceae; genus CANJIV01. Next base: position 125,355 of record CANJIV010000005.1, on the reverse strand, counting down.
TCACCCACAACGACTATGTGGGCGGTTTCCACTCCCATCTCGCGCAGCCGCTCGGCCATCCACGGTCCGTTGCGATCCTGAACTCGGCCGCCGAGGATCTCGGTCCCAGTAACGACGATGCCGGCCCGAGCACTCATTTTGCGACCACCCCTATAACTAGGCTCGAACTTTGGTGTGGCGCACTAGCCTTACTGGTGCCGACCAACCCGAGCACGACCACCAAGATAACAATCACAACCAAGACTAAGCCAACGATAACTGCCCGCGATGGCACCCGACCGCCCTTAGCCCGACGATCGTTGGGGCGCCTTTGGGAGGTATGGGCTGCGAAGCCAGCCTCGCGAACCTGCTCGAACTGTTGCTTGTAGTCGTCGACGAGCAGGGGCGCGTCGAGTCCGAGGAACTCAGCGTAGGTCCGCAAGAACGTTTTGACAAAAATCGGTCCCGGTAGGAGTCCCCACTCCTCATTTTCAAGGGCTCGAATGTATTTGGAGCGGATTTTTGTCGCAGCCTCAACGTCGGAGACGTCGATCCCGTTGCGCATCCTTGTGTCACGAAGAGTCTGTCCAATATCAGCCATCTCTCACTGACCTTACCTAGGACTAGGCGTCGGGGTCAGAAGGCGAACTAGCGAGCGTGACTTTTTCCACTTCCAAGGCAGCGTCTGATCCGTGAAATGACGCTAATACTCGGGGCAGGTCGGCTTCGGTAACGAGAACTTGGCGGGGCTTAGAACCTTCGTAGCCCGAGATAATCCCCCGGCGCTCAAGCATGTCGATCAAACGGCCAGCCCGCGTATATCCCAGCCGCAGCCGACGTTGGAGCATGGAGGTTGAAGCAGTACCCATCGAGGCAACTAGCGATATTGCGTCTTCGAGCAGAGGATCTTCATCCGGATCGAAGGGGTCACCCTCGGCGCCGCCATCACTTTCGTCTACAACCTCTTCGAGTAGCTCTGCGCGGAAGTTTGGGGCGCCTTGCTTTCTCCACCAGGTCGTTAGAGAGCCGATGTCGGCTTCGTCAATATATGCACCTTGGATCCGCTGGAGGCGTGAGGTACCCACTGGAGCAAAGAGCATGTCGCCTTGCCCTAGCAGCGACTCGGCGCCATTCTGGTCAAGGATTACGCGAGAGTCGGTCTGAGATGAGACCGCGAAAGCGATTCTTGATGGGACGTTGGCCTTGATCATGCCTGTGATCACGTCAACCCGTGGACTCTGGGTGGCGAGGACTAGGTGTATTCCAACGGCACGGGCCTTCTGAGCTAGGCGGATGATCGAGTTCTCAACGTCAGCAGGAGCGACCATCATCAGATCCGCGAGCTCGTCGATAACACAGAGGATGTAAGGCAGTGGCGCCTCTCCCCTCTTCTCCCTCACCTTGTTGAGCTCTGGAAGGCTGCGGGTGCGCGCTAGCGCCATCGTGCCGTAACGGCCCTCCATCTCCTTGACTAGATTCTGTAGGGCGTTTGCTGCCATCCGCGGACTGGTGATGACGGGCGTTAGCAGGTGTGGGATCGACTCATAGTGGTTGAGTTCGACTTGCTTAGGGTCGACGAGTACAAGGCGGACCTCGTGTGGAGTGGCGCGTAGCAAGATGCTCGAAAGCATTGCGTTGACTGCACCCGACTTACCTGCGCCAGTGGTTCCCGCGACCAGAATGTGGGGCATCTTTGCAAGGTCGACGCCGATCGCTCTGCCTGCTACGTCTTTACCGAGCCAGACCGTCAAGGGCGAGTGGTCTTTGGGGGCCGCTTGGAAAACATCTCCAAGATGAACGATCCGCCTGCGGATGTTTGGTACTTCAACTCCAACGGCTTGCTTGCCAGGGATAGGCGCCAGGATCCGCACGTCGGAGGCTGCTAGGGCGTAGGCGATGTCGTCTTTGAGCTGGGCGACCTTTGCGACCTTTGTGCCGGGTGCAAGACGTAACTCGTAACGAGTGATATGGGGCCCAGCAACGGTGCCGACGATCTTGGCTTCAACGCCGAAATGGCCTAAGGCCTCGACCAGCTGCTTGGCAACCTTCTCCTGGCCGGTTGTGTCTGGCTTGAGGCTAGCGGCGTTGGAGCGCTTTAGAAACCGTGGGTCTGGTACGTGCCACTCAAAGTCAGGGTCGTCGGTGATGACGTCACGGTAGCGGCCCTGGGGTGTGAGTTCAGAGGCGTCTAGCTCAGCTTGTCGTGCAGGCGGTTCGCCCGCTCCTGGGCCGCTTGGCTCGTCCAACAGCGAGAGTTGTGGGTTATCGCCATCCAGGCGTTGGGCCTCTATCGCTGGCTCGTCCTCTTCGTAATCGTTATCACCGAAGAGCTCGTGATACTCGTCGTCGGCTTCGACCGATGGGGCCTCAACGTGGGTGTCGCGAACTACTACCTCAGCGTGATCATCTTCTGGTACCAAAATTGGCGCAGGGGTTCTCAGCGGCTGAGATGGGCCCGGGCGTCGGACACTCATCGAAGCAAGGTCAACTCCGGACTGGGCAACTTTGTTGGCCGCGCCACGCACTGTTGAGCCAGTCGCAGCGATGACCGCTGCGACTGAGGCGCCCGTAATCAAGAGGGTTCCGGCTAGCAAGAGGAAGAGCGCCACGATGTGGGCGCCGATCGCCGATGCAAGCCCGGCGATAAGCGTGTATTGGGCCTCTCCGATAAGGCCACCGTGATCCTTGAGGAAAGCACTCCCCCACTCACCGGCCTTGGCGCCATTTGGCCCTAGCCCCAAGGTTCCGCCTGCCAACATCAACGTAATGGCCAGAAATGCCAGCACAGCGCCGCTTCGCAGCGGCCGGCCAGCGGGGATGAAGGGTCTAGCTACCATCAACGCACCCGCAGCGACTAGCGCTACTGGCACGACGTAGGCAACTTGGCCCACAAGGAAGGCAATCCCGGATGTGAGCTCGGCGCCCACGCGTCCGCCTGCAACGTTCAGATACATAACGCACGCTAGAAAGACGCCAATCGCTACTAGCCCAAGGCCGATCAGGTCTAGGTCGCGTGACTCGAGGCGAGGTGGCCACTGGCGCTGGGCGCGCGCTGTGGCGGGCCGGCGCGTCGAGGTAGGCTTCTTCGCAGGCTTTGCCGAGGAGCGTTTGGCGGGTTTTGAGGTTTTCTGTCGAGTAGCCATAAGTTCTGGCCTTACCCCTTCGACACGGCCTTACTTCCCCCTGCCTAGCCCAGATCACAGCTGCGCCTCGACATATCCCGTTGTATCCCGATTTATAAAACTAGCTAAAGAGCTACGCATTACCCTCTGCGCCCCGTACCATCGAGCAGATGGATAACTTCACTCGCCCGCCACGGGTCCTTGTAGTAGAGGACGACGAGGAGATCGCGCTCGCGCTTCAGCGTTCACTGCGCCTGGAGGGATACGAGGTACGCACGATCGGAGATGGCATCGCCGCGCTAGAGGGCGTGCCAATCTTTTCGCCGGATCTGATCATTCTCGATCTCGGCTTACCAGGCATGGACGGCATCGAGGTGGCAAAGCGCTTGCGTGACCGTGATGACACGCCGATATTGATGTTGACGGCTCGCGATGGAGTCGAGGATCGGGTCAAAGGCCTAGATACTGGTGCTGACGACTACCTCGTCAAGCCCTTTGAGCGCCAGGAGCTACTCGCCAGATTGCGAGCACTGTTGCGCCGACGCCCGCCGCGTGGGTCGGCCCCACTTGTAATGAATGACGTGATCCTCAACCCCGACACCCACGAGGTCAGTCGAAATGGACGCGTGATAGATCTGACCCAACGCGAGTTTGAGTTGCTGGAATACCTGATTCGCAACGAGCGCATCGTCATCTCGCGTCAACGTCTGCTTGACGAGGTGTGGGGTTATGACCCGTTCTCAATCACGAATACGATCGAAGTCTTCGTCTCTAACCTGCGGAGGAAACTTGAGGCTGAAGGCGAGCCTCGCGTTCTACACACGATCCGCGGCGCGGGCTACGTTCTCCGTGCATAGGCGGCTGCCGATTCGCTGGCGCCTTGCCGGCGGGTCAGCCCTGCTGACGCTCGTCATCCTCTGCTGCTTCGCCGTGCTGGTTGGGGTCTTGACGACTCGTCAAATTCAGTCCGACTTCAACGATCAGACAAGGCTTAGCGCTGATCTTTTGGCGAAAAAAGAAGTTGTGCGCATCAACCTATCCCTGGGCACCGGCCTATGCGAAGGCGAGGACCTGAACTCGTTCACTAGCGCGGATAACGCGAGCATCAGAATTGTTACGTTAGATGGCTACACCATCTGCCAGTCCGATCGAGCACCTGACCTCGGTGTCGTTTTGATCGGTAGCTACGACCAAGGCGAGTATCGCATCGAGGGTCGTCCCGTCCGCGTTCGACCGTTCGGGATTGCTGTTGTGCAGTATGCCCGTCCGCTTTCGGACGTGCAGGACTCAGTCAGCAATGTGCGTTTCTTCCTCATCTTGGGGGTAGTAGGGGGCGCCCTGCTAGCCCTGCTAGCCGGCCTGGCGGTCGCGCGCAGAGCGATGAGCCCGATCGCCGCGCTAACTCGTGCGGCGGCGAAGATCGAGCAGACTCGGGATCCCGGCGTGCGCCTCCCCCGTCCGGTCGCCAACGACGAAGTCTCTGAACTAGCCAGCACGCTAGAGGGGATGCTTCACGCCCTCGACGAGGCGCGTACAGAGAGCGAGGCGATGTTGGAGCGCCAACGTGCTTTCGTAGCCGACGCTTCACACGAGCTGCGTACTCCGCTGACCGCGATTCTCGCAAATCTTGAACTCCTAGAGGACGGCCTTGATGGAGAGCTCGGTGAGTCAGCTCAAAGCGCCTTACGGTCTTCATTGCGCATGCGCAGCTTGGTGGCAGACCTACTTCTACTAGCGCGAGCGGATGCTGGTCGGCCGGGCACACGCAAAGAGGTAGATATCGCAGAGATGCTTCATGAAGCCGCGGGCGAGCTTGCTCCAATCATGGCCGACCACGAACTGACTATCGATGCACAGCATGTGCTGGTCGACGGAGCGCGCGACGAACTTCATCGATTAACAGTCAACCTCATCGAAAACGCGGTACGCCACACCCCAAGGGGGACGCAGATCAAAGCCACCGTTGTGGGCCGCGCTGGAAGGTGTCTGCTGACGATCGAAGACGATGGCCCAGGGGTACCTGAAGCCCTGCGAGGGTCGGTGTTCGAGCGCTTTGTCCGTGGTGGCGGAGATCGGTCAGGCAGCTCAGGGCTGGGTCTTTCAATCGTTCGTGCCGTCGCGGAATCTCATGGTGGGACGGTCGAGCTCTTAACCACTAATAACGGTGGAGGCGCACGCTTCCTCGTCGACCTGCCCGCCGCACGGTAGACGGTCGGGCCAACCCAAGCCTAGGCGGGACTAGACTTCGACGATGACTGGCAGGACCATTGGTCTACGACCCAAGCGGTCGTAGACAAACTTACCGAGATCGTCGTGAAGGGCCTGTTGGAGTAGGTCTATCTCGTGTATCTCCTCACTCGCTGCCCTATCAAGTGATCTCTCGACACAGGCGCGGATCTCCTCGATGAGGACGCTGTCGTCGTCGGTGAGGAATGGAACTCCGCGGAAGATAACCTCGGGCGGCGCCACCGACTGCCCATCTTGCTCTGAGACGGTTGCGACAACGATGAAGATGCCATCGGCTGAGAGCATCCGCCTGTCACGCAGGGCGACATCAGTCACGTCGCCGATTTCGACGCCGTCAACAAAGATCATTCCTGACTGCTCGCGATCGCCAAAGCGGGCGCCGCGAGAGTCGATCTCAAGCGGCAGGCCGTTCTCGCCGCGGAAGATGTTGTCTGAATTAACGCCGACGGATTCAGCTAGGCGAGCATGAAGCTGTATCCGCCTAAAGTCGCCGTGGAATGGCATCACGTAGCGGGGCTGAGTGAGGTTGAGCATTAGTTTGATCTCCTCCGCGTAGCCATGACCCGAGGCGTGTACTGGGGCATCCTTAGTCGTGATTACATCGCAGCCGATCTGAAAGAGGCGATCGATCGTCTCATTGACTGCGCGCTCGTTGCCGGGGATTGGGGTGGCCGAGAAGACGACCGTGTCGCCGTCGTGGAGTTGCACCTGGCGGTGGTCGCGGTGGGCCATGCGCCGTAGTGCCGAAAGCGGCTCACCTTGAGAGCCGGTTGAGATAACTACAAGCTTGTGGTCGGGAAAGCTGTCGATTTCGCGAGGCTGTACGAGCAGGCCATCCGGAAGATCGATGTGGCCTAGCTGACGGCCGATGTTGACGTTCTTTCGCATTGAGCGCCCGACTAGCGCGACCTTGCGACCAAGGGCGGCGGCGGCATCGCAGACCTGTTGAACGCGGTGAATATTTGAGGCGAAACTGGTGACTACGATTCGACCCTCGCAGCGAGCAAAGGTCTCCTCCAGGTGGGGACCTACTCCCGACTCTGAGGATGAAAATCCGGGGCGATCGGCGTTAGTGGAGTCCCCGCAGAGCAGCAAGACGCCTTCGCGGCCCAGTTCGGCCAGGCGCGAAATGTCGGCGGGCTTGCCGTCGACGGGAGTTTGGTCGAACTTGTAGTCCCCGGTAATCAAAACGGTTCCCAATTCGGTACCAATCGCGACAGCGCTTGCGTCCGGGATCGAGTGAGTCATATGAATGAGTTCGATGTTAAATGGCCCTAACGTGAACTCTTCACCGTCGATGACATCTTCGAGGTGCGTGTCTTTGAGCTTGTGCTCTTCGAGTTTGGAGCGGGCCATGGCCATCGTTAGCGGCCCCCCGTAGACGGCTGGGATGCTCTCTTGGCCCAGCTCTCGCAACAGCCACGGCAGGGCACCGAGGTGGTCCTCGTGTCCGTGGGTAATAACGATGCCTTCGATGTCGGAGCAGCGGTCGCGCAGATAGGCGAAGTCAGGAAGGACGAGATCGATCCCTAGCATCTCTGCGGTTGGAAACCGCAGGCCTGCATCGACGATCAGGATCCGATCGTCGTACTCGACCACCGTCATATTCTTTCCGATCTCGCCCAGTCCGCCGAGTGGGAGGATGCGTAGCTTGGAGCTCATTAGCGTGCTGCCTGCAGCAGTCCATGGCGAGTAAGCGCGCCGGCGATTGCTGCGGTCTCTTCCTCGTCGGCTTCAACGAGAGGCAGACGCAGACCACCCACCTGGTGGCCACAGAGGGCTAGCGCCTTCTTTACGGGGATCGGGTTAGTCGTAACCCCCATCGCCTCATATATCTCGTGCAGGCTGGCATCAATCTCGCGCCGATGCTCGGGCTCGTCGACCATTCTGCGCATCTCTTTGCCCACAAGATGACTTGCGACGCAGATGCCACCGGCACCTCCAAGCTCGAGTACGTCACAAACCATCTCGTCGTTTCCGGCGTAGAGGGCTAGGCCATCAACCATCGCAACGTCTGTCGACCGAGCTTGCTTGAGGGCGTCGATGTGCTCTATTTGGGCCAGCTCTGCACAGAGGTCATTAGGGATGTCTATTCCCGTCCGTACCGGAATGTTATAGAGAATGACCGGCTTATCGGTCGCCTTGGCGATCTCTTGATAGTGGCGCACCATGCCTCGCCGGTTGGGGCGAACGTAGTAAGGAGCGACCGAGAGAATGCCGTCGGCGCCAAGCTCAGTGGCACGCTCTGTGAGCGCAACCGCGTGGCGGGTGTCATTAGATCCGGTGCTAGCGATCACAGTCATCTGACCCCCAACTTCTCCTACAGCGAGATCGATCAAGCCTAAGTGCTCTTCGTCTTGGAGGGAAGAACCTTCGCCAGTGGTGCCCGCGATAACAACTCCGTCGGAACCGTTATTGAGCAGGAAGTGCATAAGGGCTACGGCCGCCCCATCGTCGACGCGGCCGTCCGCGTCAAAAGGAGTGACCATGGCGGTAATAATGGCGCCGAGGTCTGACATCAAGGGTGAGTATCCCACTGATCGCGCTCAGGGTCCCGACTGGGTGGGTCTTGGCCAGTCGGCCTGCTCATGCTAGAGGAGGTGTTCAAGTCCAACCAGGGGCGATTGTGTCAACCCACCAACCTTGCGGATGGCCAGTAGAACCCCGGGCATAAAGGAATCTCTTGATGTCGTTGCATGGCGCAGGGTCAGGGTCTGGGCGAGGTCGCCGAAGATAACCTCTTGATCAGCGACGATGCCAGGCAGGCGAACTGAGTGGATGATTGGCTCCGGTCCGCCCGAGGCCGCAGCCATCAACTCCGCGGTTCTCTTAGCTGTGCCACTCGGGCTATCGATCTTTGCGGGGTGGTGAAGTTCGATGATCTCTGCGGCCGGCATATGGCGCGCTGCCTCAGCGGCAAACTTCATCATCAGGACCGCGCCGATCGCGAAATTAGGTGCAATGAAAACGTTTGCTCCACGTGCCGTGAGTAGCGGTTCGGGGTCAAACCCAGTCGTGCCAATAACGATGTGAACGCCAGCCTCAAGACATGCCAGCGCGTTTGCCAATGCGGTATCTGGGATGGTGAAGTCAACGACAACTTCAGCGATTGGTAAGACGTCAGCCAGTGTGGTGCCAAGCGCGGGATCGGCCCGGCCAACGAGCTCCATGTCATCAGCTGCCTCTACGGCCGCACAGACCGACTGGCCCATCCGCCCCGCTGCGCCAGCAACCGCGACGGCGATCATGTGGCCGCTGCCAGTTGGGGACTCACGCCTGCTAGCGCAGTCCGGAAGTGTTCAATATCGCCACCGACGCCGGCGGCCGAAAGTCGCTCAACTCCAAACAGTTCATGCGATAGCTCGGTTAGGTCATCGAGGGTTACTGCGTCGATGCGCTCGATCACCTCGTCGACGGAGAGCACTGGCATATGGCTCAGATATGAGGCGCCTAATCGATTCATTCGCATGCTTGTTGATTCCATGGAGAGCACAAGCCTACCCTTGACGTTCTCCCGTGATCGATCGAGCTCATCTGTGGTTGCCGGAGTGTTGGCTAGGCGATCGAGTTCCTGCCCAATAATTGACATCGCTTCAACGAGGTTCTCTGGTCGGGTACCGAGGTAGAGCCCGACCTGTCCCACGCCTGCGTAATGGCTGGCGAAGGATTGAACTGAGTAGGCCAGCCCGCGCCGCTCACGGATCTCTTGGAAGAGGTGTGAAGAGGAGGTGCCGCCGAAGATGTTGTCCAGCACGCGCAGCGCGAAGCGTCTTTCGTCATCACGGGCGATACCAAGGCCCCCCAAGCAGACGTGGTACTGCTCGGTCTCCTTAGTCTCAAAGCAGGAGCGCTGCTCGAAGATGACCGCAGCTATTTCGTCTGGCTCTAGGCGAGGTTCGTAGCTACTGGGCAGCGTCGCTTGCACAAGCTTGACGATCTCCTCGTGATCGACTGACCCAGCCGCCGCCACAACGACGTTTGCCGGTACGTAGCGACTGCGATGGAACTCCCGAATCTCCTCAAGCGGCGTATCGGCGATGACAGAGGCTAGGCCGATAATCGGCCGCCCGAGCGGGTCGTCACCGAATACGGCGTGCCCTAAGACCTCAAAGACTCTGTCTTGTGGATCGTCTTCGTACATAGCTATCTCTTCTAAAACCACTTGGCGTTCGGCGTCAACCTCCTCAAAGGCAGGTCGCCAGACCATATCTGCCATCACCTCAAAGGCTCGTGGGATATGACGATCTAGCACCCGAGACAAGACGACCGTGGACTCTTTGCCAGTCGCGGCGTTTAGCTCAGCACCCATGCCGTCGAAGATCTGATCAATCTCAAGGGATGTATGGCTTGACGTGCCCTTGAAGATCAGATGCTCGAGTAGGTGTGAGAGTCCCGCCTGTTGAACCTGCTCGGCGCGTGAGCCGGTCCCGATGAAGATTCCGATTGCGGCGGACCGCACGGAGGGAAGTGCCTCCGTGACGATCCGCACACCAGAACTCAGTTCGGTGTACTCGTGGTCGGCTCCGGCCACACGCGCCATCTGCGGTGGCTACCGGTCCCGGCTACGACCGCGGTCGCCGCCATCGCGACGTGGGCGGCCACCTTCTCGGCTTCCGCCACCGCCACCACTGCGCTCTTTTTCAGCAGTCGCAGCTGCGGCGAGCTCTTCAACCGACTTCCCAGCTACAGACGGGTCGCTGGCTAGACGCAGGCCGATGCGGCCACGCTCGCGATCGACTTCGACTACGACAACATCGATGTCGTCTCCCTTGTTGAGAACCTCTTCGACGGTCGAAGGCCTCTCTCCTGGGGCGATGTTTGAGATGTGCAAGAGACCATCGGTGCCCTTGGCAAGCTCGACGAATGCGCCGAACGCGGTGGTCTTGACGACCTTGCCCTTAAAGGCGTCACCGACAGCAACCTCTTTGGTCATCGTACGGATCCGGTCTACGAGGGCGTCGCCCATCTCACCATTCTGGGAGTAGATCAACACCTGTCCCTCATCATTAACGTCGATCTGTGACTCAAACTCTTCACAGAGCGAGCGGATCGTCTCTCCACCCTTGCCAATTAGGAGGCCAATCTTCTCGGGATCGATGGAGATCGTTGAGATGCGCGGCGCGTAAGGGCTAAGTTCGGCCCGTGGCTCCGCGATCGCTTCATTCATCTTGCCTAGGATGAATGTCCTCGCTGTTAGTGCCTGTGCAAGTGCGTCGCGCAGGATGTCAAAGGTCACGCCGGTGATCTTGATGTCCATCTGCAACGCGGTGATTCCTTCGGAAGTGCCAGCGACCTTGAAGTCCATGTCACCGAGGTGGTCTTCGACTCCCGCGATGTCAGTTAGGACAACGTAGTCATCACCCTCCTTGATCAGTCCCATCGCGATGCCTGCAACCGGTCGCTTGAGCGGTACGCCCGCGTCCATCAGCGATAGAGACGACCCACACACCGAAGCCATCGACGACGATCCATTCGATTCAAGGATGTCGGAAACGACTCTGATCGTGTAAGGAAAGTCCTCCGTGCTAGGGATCATCGGTACTAGTGCTCGTTCAGCAAGCGCACCGTGACCGATGTCCCGACGCTTGGGACCACGCATGAAGCCAGCTTCTCCGACCGAGAACGGCGGGAAGTTGTAGTGGTGCCAGTAGAACTTGGCGGTTTCGAGGCCGAGTGTGTCTAGGCGCATCTCCTCGCGGAGCGTGCCCATCGCCACAACACTCAATGCCTGGGTCTGGCCTCGCGTGAACAGCGCGGAGCCGTGAGTACGCGGCATTACGCTGACGTCGATGTCAATCGGACGGATCTCGTCTGTCGCGCGGCCATCGGGGCGCTTCTTCTGCACCGCGATGCGCTGGCGAATAGTCGACTTCTCGAGCTTCTCAAATGCGGTCTTGGCATCGGCACGACGCTCGCTGTATCCGTCGGCTTCTGGATCGCCAGCGTGCTCCTTGATGATCGCTGCCTCTACTGCCTTGCAGGCGTTCTCACGGTCGGCCTTGTCGAAGACCTGAGTGGCCTCATCTAGGGCAGCTCCGTGTGAAGCCTTGACGGCGACAAGGAGTGATTCATCAAACTTCGGTGCTTCGAAGACCATCTTTGGCTTACCTACCTTGGCCGCTAGCTCTCGCTGGGCGCCGCAGAGAAGCTTGATGGCATCGTGAGCGATATCGAGAGCGTCGAGGATTTCGGCCTCAGGGATCTCGTTAGCACCGGCTTCCACCATCAAGATTGCGTCTTCAGTTCCAGCAACAATCAGGTCGAGATCGGTGTTGTCTAGAAGGTCGGGCTCAGATGGATTGACTACGAAGTTACCGTCAATCTTCCCGATCCGTACAGCACCCACAGGAGTGGGGAATGGAATGTCGGAGATCATTAGCGCGGCGCTCGCGCCGTTCATGGCCAAGATGTCATATGGATGGACGTGATCTATCGATAGAGGGATCGAGACCAGCTGGGTCTCACGGCGCCAGCCCTTTGGAAAGAGTGGCCGCAGCGGACGGTCGATCATGCGAGCCGTGAGAGTGCCCTTCTCCCCCGAGCGGCCTTCGCGCTTGAAAAATGAGCCCGGGATCTTGCCCGCTGCATACATGCGCTCCTCGACGTCCACTGTTAGCGGGAGGAAGTCGACATCGCGCTCGTTGCCGGCTGTGGCGGTTGCCAGCACCATCGTGTCTCCAGCGCGAACTACAACGGCGCCGGATGCCTGCTTGGCCATCTTGCCGGTTTCAAACGAAATCTCAGTACCTGAAATCTCCACGGAAACCCGCGTTACAGCACTGCTACTCATAAATCCCTTTCACTGCCCGCCATCGGTGACGGGCCGATCCGCTCTCTGCGTTTCGGTAGTTGTAGAAAATATGGTAGATCATCGGCTAACTATTGGGCGTCAGCCAGCAGCTGCGGGCTGGGAATACCTGGATATAAGCGGCCATCGATCGCTACTGTTGGTGTGGTTGCGATACCGCCGCGGATGCCACTGGAGAAATCCCGCTTAATGCGAGAAATCACGGCCGGGCTGCGTCGTTCGGTATCAAACCTCTCAACGTCGAGCCCAAGTGCCTCTGCTCGGGCCCACAGGTGGGGGTCTTCTAGGCGACCTTGGTCTGCAAAGAGCGCTTCGTGCATCTCCCAGAAGCGGCCCTGTAGTCCGGCCGCTTCGGCGGCCTGGGCGGCAGCCCACGCCCTTGGGTGCTTGGAGCGGATCGGGAAGTGGCGAAAGCATATCTGTACCTCGCATTCGGCTAAGCGCAGTTCGGTGACCGCACAGAAGGGGCACTCGTAGTCAGCGTAAACAATCACAAGCTTGGCCTTAGATGGTCCCCGGACGTGATCTTCGGGCCCAGGCGCTGGAAGTGGAGCGCTTCCCAGTGGTTGATTCATGTTAGTGGCACCAACGGCCCCCAAGTCAGTGGGTTAAGCCGCGTCGAGACCGTCAAAAATCAGGTTTGCGCCGGGCAGGTCGCCTGGCGAGTCGGCCTGATAGCTCCACCTAACAATGCCATCGGGCCCGATGATTACCAACGCACGCTGTGGGAACCCACCTGGGTGATAGACGCCAAAGGCTCGGCAAGCGGCGCCCTTGGGCTCAAAGTCTGAGAGCTGCTCGATTGTTATTCCAAGGTGGTCCTTAAATGCAGTCTGGCTCCAAGTCGCGTCGCAGGAGACTCCATACAGAACGGCCTCGCGTGCGGCCAGATCGCCAAGCATCTCCTCGTAAAGGTTCAACTGATCCGTGCAGACTGGACTAAAGGCAAACGGGTAGAAGACAAGTACCGTTGTCTGGCCTTCTAGGCTGGCTTTGGTGAAGTCGCTGCCGTCGCCGCGCTTGAGCGTGAACTCAGGCGACGGAGTTCCTTGGGCGATCGGAATTTCAGGCATCGGTCGCTGAGGCGGGCCTATTTACGAAGGCCCAGTTCCTTGACCAGAGATCGGTAGCTGTCGAGGTCGTGACGCTGAAGGTACTGCAGCAGCCGCCGACGCCGACCAACGATCATCAGTAGCCCACGGCGGGAGTGATGGTCCTTCTTGTGGCCGCGAAGATGCTCTGTGAGATCGTTGATACGCGCGGTCATCAAAGCGATCTGGACCTCGGCCGAGCCGGTGTCGCCTTCGGCCTTGCCGAACTTGGTGACCAGCTCTTGCTTTTGTTCTGCTGTGACAGTCATCGGCCCGAAACGGTATCAGACGAGGCCACAACGGCTCGGGTATCCTCGACATCGCGGCGCATTTGATCGAGCAGATCCTCGACGCCGGGGAACCGTCGCTCGCCGCGTAGCCGAGCTAAGAAGTGAAGTTCGAGGTCGTGGTCATAGATATCTCCCGACCAGTCGATCAAGAAGGCTTCCACGATAACCCCAAGCGCGCTGTCAAATTGTGGTCGAACGCCGATGCTAACCGCTGCCGGGATCGGAGGACCGTCGCTGCCGGGCAGTCGCGCGAGGCAGGCATAGACGCCACTGCCCGGGCAGATGAGGCCATCTGCGGGCGTCAGGTTGGCCGTCGGAAAGCCTAGGGTCCGCCCACGTTTCTCGCCATGAACTACCGGGCCCCTCAGCCGGAAGGGATACCCAAGGAAGCGCTCGGCGTGTGACACTTCACCGGCCGCGACCAGGGCGCGTATATGTGTCGATGAGACGATTTCGTTCTCGATCTCGACGAGTGGTACAACCCGCGTTGAGAACTCGCTGCGGGCCTGCAGCGTTGCAGCGTTGCCGCTGGCTTGGTAGCCAAAGCGGAAGTCATCTCCTACGCAAAGGTCGGTGGTTTCCAAGGCGCCCAAGAGGACGTGATCGATGAACTCGCTTGGCGTTTGATGGGCAAAGCTGTCGTCGAAAGGGATCAAAACCAGCTCTGCCACTCCGATCTCGCTCAAAAGGTCGGCTTTTACCTGCAGGCTGGTCAGTAGCAGCGGAGCGGCCTCGGGCCGCGTTACGGTCAGCGGATGTGGTTCGAAGGTCAGAACAGTGTCGGAACCTTTAATCACCTCACGGTGGCCGAGGTGGACGCCGTCGAACTCACCCACCGCAATCTTGCGTGGCCGTCGGGTTGCATTCTGAAGGTCCGTGATTTTCACTACTGCCGAAAGCCTACGATGGGTTTGACCTTGCCGTCGTCACACCCCTGTCCGACGGCGATAACTCCTGAGTCATCGACTAGCCGAATGAACCCGTCGATGTCGCCTTCGACGGCAACTCCGTGGGTAACGCTGCGGGCGTCTGCCTCGTTTAGTCGTAGCTCTGGGAGGAAGGCTAGAGCGGCGTCAATTGTAAGGATGTTTGCGGGATCCGCTGCGCTGACGTCGAAGGGCCCGATTGCCGTTCGTCGCAGCTCCACGCAGTAGGCGTCTCCGAGGTCGGCGATAAGGGTGCGAACGTAAGTCCCCGAAGAGCATTCGATCTCGAACTGTGCGGTCTCGCGATCACGGTGAAGTTGGGTGAACTTGTGGACGGTCACCGTACGCTCGGGCATCTCGACCTCCTCCCCCCTACGGGCGCGGCGGTAGGCGCGCTCGCCGCCTACCTTGATCGCCGAGTACGGGGACGGCCGCTGGCGCACCTCTCCGGTCGGCAGAATCAAGGGGTCAGGCAGTGGTTTGCCTGTCTCTGTTATTTCCCCCTCAGGATCTCCTGTAGTCGAGACCGCTCCCAGTCGGGCCGTGACCACGTAAGTCTTAGGAAGTGCCATCAGGAAACGCTGAATGCGAGTCGCCCTACCCAGCAGGATCAGTAGAAGCCCGGACGCAAAGGGATCGAGCGTGCCGGCGTGACCGGTCTTTATTCCTGCACGCTCACGCCTGATCATCGCGACGATGTCATGCGAAGTCTTGCCGGTCGGCTTGTCGGCAAGGATGACCCCATCCATCATTGGTCGCTCGATCGCGGGAGGCGTTAGATTTGGGCGGCGATTTCGTGACGCAAGAACGCGACGATTTCAGCCTTGGTCATAGTGGTCGTAAAGCCCGCAGCCTGGCGGTGGCCGCCGCCGTTTTGGGCGCGCGCGATTAGCGAAACGTCGACACTGTTGTCGCAAGCTCGCAGAGAGACTTTGCGCTGGTCGCTATGCCCCTCGGAGAGGCGATCGCGCACGAGAGCCGCTACAAGCGTTCCTTCGACCGAGCGCAGGTGGTCAACGATTCCTTCGGAGTAGTTCTCTTGCGCGTCAGCACTCTGGTAATCGTCGGCAGTCAGGTGGGTGAGCGTCAGGACCCCATCATCGTGGCGCTCTACGTTGGCGAGCCCTCGCGCAAGCAGCTGCAGCTTGCCAAACGGAATTCCTTCATAGAGCTGCCGGTAAATACCGTGCACATCGACGCCCGCTGCTATGAGCTCGGCAGCCATCTCGTGCGCTCGGGTTCCGGTGTTCTCATACATAAACATTCCGGTGTCGGTAACGAGGCCCACGTAAAGAGCCTCCGCGATCGTCTGATTAGGCGAGACGCCCAGCCCGTGCATGAGGTCCCAGATGATCTCTGTCGTGCAAGCGGCGTCAGCCACGACATGGTTTACGGTCCCGAAGAGGGTGTTGTCATGGTGGTGATCGATGTTGAGGATCAGAGCGCCATCGTGATCAGAGATATCGGCAGGGTTGCGATCGATGTTTCCACAGTCTAGGAACACAAATGTCCGTTCGGCAACGTCATCGGGAAGGCTGTGAATGACATTTTTGAGCCCTAGCGAGCGATATTCATAGGGCAGCGGGAGGTCTTCTGCGGACATAAGTATCAGGCTGTCAGAGCCCAGGCACCGCAGCACCTCTGACATCGCCACTAGCGACCCCAACGCGTCACCATCTGGGTTCTCATGGCTGATCAAGATGAACTTCTTGGTCTCCGCGAGGGCGGTCAGCACTTGTTGGCGACTTGGAGTGGATGTCGTGGCGCTCATGCGTCGAGCTCGAACTCGTCGGCGGGGTCGAGCGGCCCGATCTCTTCAAGCAGCTCGCCGACCCGCATGCTGCGGTCGACGCTGTCGTCGTACTCAAAGGTGAGCGATGGTGTCCGCTTGATGCGTAACTCGGCGGCAACCTTGCGCTGAAGAAAGCCATGGGCGGATGAGAGGCCCGCAAGGCTCTCAGAGCGTGCCTCTTCGTCGCCTAGGACGCTGACGTATACGCGCGCATTACGCAGGTCTGGGCTGATGTCGACTGCGGTCACTGTTACAAATCCTACGCGGGGGTCTTTTATCTCTGCGTTAATTGCATCACTCAGTACGTGGCGCACGGCTTCGTTAACGCGGCGTGTGCGGTCAGTAGGCATCGTAGTCGTCCTCGTCTATGAAGCGCCCCCCCCAAAAGGGGGCAATACGCGCTAAGTAACGCGCTCGGGGAGTTGGCGATCGACCTTGCGGGTCGTATAGACCTCCAACAAGTCTCCTTCTTTCACATCAGCAAAGTTCGTCAGCACGATGCCACATTCAAAGCCTGATGCAACCTCACGAACGTCTTCGTTAAATCTACGTAGGCTCGCAATTTCGCCGTCGTAGATCACCGTTCCGTCTCGAACGAGGCGCGTCTTGGAGCCGCGCGTGACCTTGCCTTCGGTAACGAAGCAGCCCGCGATAGTTCCGACCTTCGAGGCGCGGAATGTCTGGCGTATCTCGATCTCGGCGAGGGAGTCCTCAACTTCTTCGGGCTCGAGCATGCCCTCCATCGCGGCGCGTAGGTCTTCAATTGCCTTATAGATCACGGTGTAAGAGCGAATTTCGACGCCTTCGTGACTGGCGAGAGCGCGGGCATCGCCGACGGGGCGCACGTTAAAGCCGAGGATTACGCCCGACGAGGCTGCGCCAAGCATTACGTCGGACTCATTGATGCCGCCGACGCCGCGGTGGATCACGTTGACTGAGACCTCGTCCTGTGGGAGGCGGGCAATCTCATCTTCTACTGCCTCTAGCGATCCAGAAACATCTGCCTTGAGCACAAGATTAAGCTCTTTAAGGGTCCCTTCACGGGCCAGCTTAAGGATGTCTTCGAGTGAGACCTTGACGCCAGATTGGCGGGCCAATGACTCGGTTTTCAGACGGTTGGCGCGGTCGGCTGCCAAGGTCCGCGCCTTGCGCTCATTTTCGACCACGCGAACAAACTCGCCGGCCTCAGGTACTCCGTCAAAGCCCAAAACCTCGACCGGATCGCCCGGGAGGGCCTCTTGAACTCGGGTGCCGAGGTAGTCGTTCATCGCCCGAACTCTGCCCCAGTGCCCGCCTGCCACCAGAGCGTCGCCGACCCGCAGGGTGCCGCGTTGGACCAAAAGTGTCGCAACTGGGCCGCGCCCAGCATCGAGCTTAGACTCGATCACGAAGCCGGAGGCCTCTACGTCTGGGTTAGCCTTGAGTTCGGCGAGTTCGGCAACAACTTGAAGGGTCTCGAGCAGCGTGTCGAGGCCTTCGTGTGTCTTGGCCGATACATCTACGAACTCGGTCTCCCCACCCCACTCGGCCGGTTGAAGGCCTTGTTGGGTCATCTCAGTTCGCACTCGCTCTGGCTGAGCGCCTTCGGTGTCAATCTTGTTTACTGCGACGACGATGGGCACGTTGGCCGCCTTAGCGTGATCGATTGCCTCTTTGGTCTGGGGCTTCACGCCATCGTCGGCAGCCACGACAATGACCACAACGTCAGTGACCTTGGCGCCGCGCGCTCGCATTGCAGTGAATGCCTCGTGCCCAGGAGTGTCAAGAAAGGTTATTAGCTTGCCGGCGTGGTGCACTTGGTAAGCACCAATGTGTTGGGTAATTCCTCCAGCCTCCCCGGCCGCCACCTCGGTCGTACGGATGGCGTCGAGCAGCGAAGTCTTTCCGTGATCAACGTGGCCCATGATCGTGATGACTGGCGGGCGCTCGAATAGATCGGCGTCGTCGTCTTCATAGACTGGGTCGGCGTGCACGTCGTCGGCGAGATGCACGACCTCAATCTTGCGGTCGAATTCGACTCCAATGAGTTCGATTGTTTCATCGGAAAGGGTCTGGGTGAGCGTCGCCATCTGACCGAGCATCATCAGTTTCTTGATGACCTCGGGGATCGGAATACCGAGATATTCCGCAACGCCCTTTACGGTCGACCCCGAGTTGATTTGGATCGTGTCATCGATGACTACTGCCTCACGTGGTACGGGCTCCTCGTAGATTCCACGCCTGCGACGGCCACGGCGTTGACGACGTGGCGGCGTCTTCTGCGGCCCTGCGCCAGGACCAGTTTGGCGACGGGCAGCCTGTGAATCAATCACGACGCGCCGACGGCCACCGGCGCCTCCGGCGGGCTCGCCTGCGACGCGGGGGCGCTGCGGGCTCTGCTTATTGGTTCCGGAGTCGGGCTTGGGTGGTGGTGGTGGCAGGCTCACGACTCGTGGCCCTTGCCCCGGCGCTGGGCGATCGGGATGAGGCACTGGCTTGACGGGTTTGACGGGTGCGGCTGGAACGGCCTTGACTGGCTCCGCTTTGACTGGCTCCGCTTTGACTGGCTCCGGGACCGCGTCCTCGGCCGGTGCCTTAACAGCTGCTTTCGGGCGCGCTGGGGCCTTCGCTGTTCCGGTAGATCCGATAGCAGTCAGCGCAACAGACTCTTCTACCGATGAGGCGGCGGCTTTGACTTCCACGCCGGCGGCTTGCAGCATAACCAGCAGCTCTTTGCTGGTTATGCCCTGCTCCTTGGCGATCTGGTGTACCCGTTTCTTAGCCATTAGAGAGCCGATTCTAGAGTCTTAGGGTCGAAAGACACCGTCTCTCGGAACGAGCGACTAAAAGATCGGCGCGTGAAGGCGATCTGGGCGCAGTCATCTGAGGCGCACAGGTAAGAGCCGCGGCCAGTGGCCTGAGCGCAGCGGTCGGCCGTGACCGTCCCCTCAACGACCGTAAACCGTCGCAGGAGCGCCTTGGCTGCTGACCGACCGCAGCCGACGCAGCGACGAACTGGCTCGCGCCCTATGACTCCGACTCCTCTTCCGATGGCGCTTCTTCCAGAATCTCGTCTTCCAGAATCTCGTCTTCCAGAATCTCGTCTTCCAGAATCTCGTCTTCGACGATCTCCACAATTTCGACCGCGGCAGCGCGGGCGATTATCTCGGCGAGATCTTCTTGGACTTCGTCGGGGTCGGCTAAGCGAGAGATCTCCTCGTCGGTAAGTGGCGCAAGGACCAGTACCGATGTCGCTCCAATTCTGGTGAGGGCTTGATGTGGCGGGAGGCCGCAGAAGTGTGACCCAGCCAGGCCAGCGTTCGGGCAGCGGCGTCCATTGGAGAGCGTCGCTAGACAGCGTCCGCCGGACTCTTCCTCTTCGAACCCACCAGCGGACTCTTCGGCAGCGAACTCCGACTCGGACTTAATGTCGATGCGCCAGCCAGTCAAGCGAGCCGCAAGGCGTACATTTTGTCCTTCGCGACCGATCGCCAATGACTGCTGATCGTCGGGGACCACGACGGTTGCCTGACGCGCCTCGTCATCAACGAGCACTTCGCGCACGCGTGCTGGCGAGAGCGCTTTAGCGACAAACCGGGCGGGCTCTTCGTTGTAAGGAATGATGTCGATCTTCTCACCGCGTAGCTCAGAGACGACCATCCTGACTCGTGACCCACGCGGACCGACGCAGGCGCCGACTGGGTCTACTCCTTCAGCGTGTGAGACGACAGCGATCTTTGACCGATAGCCAGGCTCGCGCGCAACATTGGTTATCTCTACTAGGCCGTCGGCGATCTCGGGAACCTCGAGTTCAAAGAGCTGTTTGATGATCTCTGAGTCGCGCCGCGACACGATGATGCCGGGACCCTTGGCGGAGGCTGACACCTCTTTGATTACGGCCTTAATCCTTCCACCGTGTTCGTAGCGCTCTCCATCAACCTGTTCTGACTTAGGCAAGAGTGCCTCGACGTGCTCGCGTAGCTGGACGAGCGTGTAGCGCGAATCGGTCTGCTGGACGATTCCCGTAACCAATTCGCCGACGCGGTCCTGATACTCCTCAAACATCATGTCGCGCTCTGCTTCGCGGACCCGTTGGAGAATTACCTGCTTGGCGGTCTGGGCGGCGATGCGACCGAAGTCATCAGGCGTGACGTCGTTGGTCTCGATCTGATCTGCGTAAAGGGCGAACTTCTCAGGATCGATCTCTGGCTCTTCTGGCTCGCGCTCCTCACCCGTCTCAGGGTCAATTGTGGTGCCTTCGTCGATCGATTCGACGATTAGCTGGGCCTCTAGACGCTCAGGGATGATCAGCTCCCATACGACGAAATCGCCTGTCTCACGATCCATCACCACACGCCCATACTTGGCGGCGCCAGGCTGCTTCTTATAGGCCGAGAGCAGGGCATCTTCGAGGGCCGCGAATAGCTTCTCTGAGGAGATACCCTTCTCAGAGGCGAGGGCCTTGGTTGCTTCGAGGATCTCTTTGGACATTTTGCTACTCCCCTACGAGGTTGGATCGTTGGATGTCTGAGTAGGCGATAGCGACGATTCCGCCTGGTTCAGCCACGGTGATGGCGCGATCATCAGCGCCAACTAACTCGCCCGTGACACTGCGTGTAGCTGGTCCTCCGCCAGGCAGCTCAATCGGCTGCCGAAGGCGAACTTGTGCGTGACGGCCGAGGAAGCGACGGAAGTGATCTGGCTTTGCGAGCGGGCGATCGCGGCCTGGTGAGGAGACCTCAAGCGCGTAGCGTTCACGGAGATCGCCCAGCTCTCTGGAGACCCGCTCGCACAGTTCGAGGGTCACACCATCAGGATGATCGATGAAAAGCCGCAAGGTACGACCGCCGAGTATCTCGGCAAGTAGAACTTCGACCTGAGGCTCACAGGTTGCGAGTTGGGTCTCAATCTCCTGCTGAATCTTGTTGGTCGACATGGGTCTCCTCAAAGAAAAAAGTGGGCGGGCGCCCACTTTCATAAAGCAATGGCCGCCACATGGCTGACCACGAAAGTTGTCGGTCGAGGATACCACCGACGCAATAATCCCCGGTGTACCCATCACTGCAGCTCAGCGGTGGGTGCGTATCGTTGGGGTATGCAACGAGAGAGTTATGGTGCAACTGCCGCTGTGATCAGGGCCTTCTTGGCTGGGCTCGATGGAGAGGTCCGTCAGGTGTCAGAGACTGAGTGGGGCTTAACACTCGATGCTGCGGGTTGGCCGCTAGATCTGGGCATGTCCATCAGAGATGGCCTACTGCGGGCACAGGCCGAGGTGGTTGAGGTAGGCCAGATTGACAGCGACCGCCTGCTGCGTTGGAACCGCAACCTCCCCTTGGTTCGTTTCTCTCAGGCTGATAGCGGGGCCATTTGGGTTCAAGGAGACATTCCCCTCGAGGCTGTTGATAGTGAGCGACTCGACGGCTTCTTAGGGCTCTTGGTTCGGGTTGCAACTCAGGCGCGTGAGGCCGCGGCACCTTTCTAGGGCTTCACGGGGCCCGCGGGTACTACGCCGCCGCGCGGGCGCGGTCGCGGTAAAGGCGGTAGTCAGAGCGTTCAGGCCTCAGGCAGGCAGCGAGTGCTAATGGATGGCGAGCCTCGGCATTGCGGCCGAGCAGCTGAAGGCAGCGGCCGAGACAGAACAAGGCATAGTCATTGGTCGGCGTGCGGTCCACTACTGCGCTGAACTCATCGATCGCCGCTGCGTAGCGCTGAGAGCAAAACAGAGCGCGTCCCAGCGCCTCTCGGATCGAGGCTGGCTCAGGGTCGTTATTGCGGGCGCCAGTTAAGGCGATGATCGCCGCGTGGTGGTCACCAGCGTTAAGTAGGGCAATGCCGCGCTGGTAGAGATCGTAGGTGGAGTCAGTGGAGTCCATCTCGCCTAAGTGTACGGACGACCTTTGGCGTGAGTAGCAGCAGAGCAGCAGGCCGCCTACTCGCTTTGGTTATGTTGAGAGCGTAGAGCCCGAGGCGTAGGCGGTCGGGGCGGATCTCAGCTGTAAAACCAGATCAAGGATTGCGGCTGCTATTTCGGCCTTGGTGGCCCTTGGGATCAGGCTCTCGCCCGCCGCGCTGACAAAGATGACCTCATTGGCCTCTGAATCAAATCCGATGTCTTGGCGTGAGATGTCGTTAACGATGATTGCGTCGAGATCTTTGCGGGCGAGCTTGATACGAGCGGCCTCTAGGCCGTCTCCGTGTTCGGCGGCGAACCCAACCACCGTTTGGCCTGGAATTCGCTGGAGCGCAAGGGATGTGAGAACGTCATCGGTTCGCTCCAAGCTGAGCGCAAGGGTCCGCTGCTCCTTCTTAATCTTGGTGTCTGCGACGTCGGAGGGCCTGTAGTCGGCTACCGCGGCGGCCATAAGAAGCAGATCGCAGCTTGGAAACTTCTCCTGGCTTGCTGCTTGTAGTTGAGCTGCGGTTTCAACGTCGACGTAGGTCACGTGTGGCGATCGTGGCAGTGCCACATTGGCGGCAATAACGGTCACATTCGCACCTCGGTGCAGCGCTTCTGATGCCAGAGCGAATCCCATCCGACCCGAGGACCGGTTGCCGATGTAGCGGACGGAGTCGATCGGCTCCCGCGTTCCGCCGGCTGTGACGAGAACATTGAGTCCGTCCATCGGCTGCGGCACCCCTCGAGCGAGTAGTTGTTCGCAGGCCGATAGGAGTTCAGATGGCTCTCGCAGTCGACCGACCCCCCACTCTCCCTTCGATCCGAGCTGCCCGGTGTCGGGATCTAGAACGGTAATGCCACGCTCGCGGAGCGTCGCTAGGTTGGCCTGTGTAGCGGGATTTAAGAACATTTGATTGTTCATCGCGGGAGCGATGGCTACGGGACAGGGAGCGGCCAACGCCGCCGTGCAAAGAAGGGAGTCGGCGACTCCGGTGGCCAGCTTGGCGATTGTGTTGGCCGAGGCCGGAGCAACGATCATTAAATCCGCATTTCGCACGAGTTGTAGGTGAGAGATCGGCTCGTGGTCAGGTGGGGTCTGATCAGGGAACGCCCCGCGGGCTGGGTCGCGCTCGAACTCAGAGATCAATACGGGTGCGCCTGTGAGGGCCTCGAATGAGGCCTTGCCAACAAAGCGCTCGCTGGTCGGGGTCTGGATAACCCGCACGACGTGGCCGGCCTTAATCGCCAATCTGACGAACTCAAGACTCTTGTAAGCAGCAATCCCCCCGCTTACGCCTAGGAGCAGCCGGGCCATTACTTCGCCTCGTCAGCGTCCATCGGTATCCGGCTGGCCTACTTGTAGTGGTACTTGATCTTGCCCGCTGCGGTCTCTTCGAGGGCGATAGTCAGGTAGTTCTTGGACCGCGTATCAACCATCGGTGGCGGGAACTCATCAAAAGTGCCCTCGCCGAGGTTGTGGTAGTAAGAGTTGATCTGGCGCGCGCGCTTGGCCGCTACTAGGACGCTGGCGTAGTTGCTGTCGACATGTTCGAGCAACTTGTCGATCCGTGGGGAGATAACGGACATAAGACCTTTCGTGGTTGAGTTAGGATTGTAGCGGGCTTAGCGTCGGAGACAGAACTCTGGCGATTAACTGCCTGTTTAGGAGTCAAGTTCGCGGCGGACGATCGCTACAAGTTCATCTACGGCCTGCTCGAGCTGGTCGTTACAGATTCGGTGAGCAAACTCTTTGCCGGCGGCAATCTCAGAATGGGCGGTTTGGAGCCGGCTCTCCACTTCATCGGGCGTGTCGGTCCCGCGAGCAGCGAGGCGAGAACGGAGACTTTCCTCAGATGGAGGGTCAATGAATACCTGCACGGCGTCGGGCAGAGAAGAGCGCACTTGGCGAGCTCCCTGGACCTCAATCTCTAAGACGACGGCTACGCCCGATGCCAAGCGTTCGCTGAGCTCTGAGCTTAGAGTCCCATATCGGTTGCCAGCGTAACGCGCCCACTCAATGAAGTCTCCGGATTCTTGGTGAGAGTCGAACTGGTCTTGAGTGAGGAAGTGGTAGTCGATTCCATCGACCTCGCCTGGCCGTGGGTCGCGAGTGGTTGCCGAGACCGACAGTTCGAGTCCTGGAACCTGCTCGCGCAGAGCTCGTATCAGAGTGCCCTTGCCCACTCCCGACGGCCCCGTGATAACAAATACTTTGGCCGTCACGAAGGGTCGCGCCTACCGGCGCAACATCGCGACGAGCTCGGTGCGCTGGCGCTCTGAGAGTCCGCCGATGGTCTTGCTTGGCGACACCCGGCACTGTGTTAAGACCTTGTTTACCTTCACCCGTCCGTACTTGGGCACCGCTAGCAGCATGTCGAACACTTTCGCTGTCTCGACATACGAGGGCGGGTCTGCAAGGAGGCCGTAAAGAGTTACACGCCCCGCCTTAAGGTCCCTTTTTAGCTGGGCGCGCTTGGAACGAATGTCGTTTGCCCGCTGGAGGGCGTCCATGCGCTGGTTAAGGGACCGCTCGGGTGCTGACGAGAGGTTTAGGGCTGTTTCAAGTACCGGAGGAGCCATCAAGGCCGCAGATTACACGATTGCGAGCCGTGCGCAACAGCAATATCGTGAATTCATCTTGACCTCAAGTAGAGGTCGACGCTTGTTGAGCGTGATCGACGGTTTTGTTTGCGCTAGCAGGTACTTTTTGGTGATCGAAGTCCGATTAATGAGCAAAGAGAGCCATATCCTGCCTTTTATTCCCGCTCTTTGCGAGAAATTGCTGCTAGTTCAGCACCTATACGACTCCCGGCAGTTGGGTCGCGAAAGGACTCGGTACCTACAGCGACGACGGTAGCGCCAGCTTTTAGGAGGTTTAGAGCGTCGTCTCCGGATTGAACGCCACCGATGCCAACTATCGGTATCGATATCCGCTGAGCGACCTCGTAGACCTGCGCGAGGGCTATCGATCTTACCGCCGGCCCCGATAGGCCGCCCGTCTTGCCACCGAGCCATGGCTCGCTGGTTTTTGGGTGCAGTGCCATCGCTCGCAGCGTATTAATCAGCGAGACGGCGTCGGCGCCAGCCTCTTGGGCGGCGAGGGCGACGGCTGCTACGTCGGTGGCATTGGGTGTGAGTTTGATGATTAGCGGCTTGTTGGTGAGACCCCTGACATGGGAGACCAGTGCTGCTGTCTCAGCAGGGTCAGCCCCCATGACTAGCCCACTGTCGACATTGGGACAGGAGACGTTGATCTCGATGGCGGCGACTTGGTCATACGATCCAACGGTCGACACGAGCTCTCCTATCTCGGCGTGACTATGGCCCATGACGTTAGTGATCAGCGGAACCGGGAGTCTGGTGAGGATTGGAAGATCGTCACGTAGATACCCCTCTAACCCCTTGTTTGGTAGTCCGATGGAGTTGATCAGTCCGGCGCCGGCCTCCCATAGGCGTGGTGGCCGATTGCCTTGGCGTGGGGCGAGCGTGATTGTCTTGGAGACATAGGCATCAAAGGGAAAGGCTTCAAGGAGGCCATCGCCGAAGACACGCAGGGCGGCTATCGCGTCGAATGTGCCGGAGCCGTTGATGATCGGCCCAGCGAGAGATAGTCCGCAAAAGTCGACAGCTGCGGGTCCAGGTGAGCCTAATGACATGGCTATTGGTCGCTTCCTTCTAGAGCCGTCTGCACTCTTGCTGCGTCAATCACGGGGCCATCGACACAGAGCCGCAGGTAGCCATCTCGCGTTGGCACGACGCATCCGAAACAGGCTCCAAATCCGCAGGCCATTGTGGACTCCATGGCTAGCTGGGCTGGTATCGCGCGGCGCTCGCAGAGCAGGCGCACGGCCTCGAGCATGCGTGGTGGGCCACAGGCGTAGACGGTGGCGTGGCTATCGCGATCGAGCTCACTCTCGAGTAGTTCGGTTACGAGACCGTGGTGGCCCACGCTGCCGTCGTCGGTAGCGATCTGTGGGTCCCTAAGAAGGTGGGCTGCGTCAGCGTGGGCAGTCCCCCGGAAGCCAAGAAGCGCAACGGCGTTGGCTTGGTCGGCCAACTCCGTCTGCCAGGCAGCCAGCGGCGCAAGCCCAATTCCCCCTCCGACCAACAAGGCGCGCCGATCGTCGTCTGGCCGCCAAAAGCCGATCCCTAGCGGCCCCATCAGCCACAGCTTGGCGGGTGGTTGCAGCGATCCTAAAACGTGAGAGCCGGGACCGACATCCTCGAAAATAAAGGAGAGTTCGGAGTTCTCCCCGCTGGCCCGTAGGTAAGAGTATGGGCGCGGCAGAAATGGGCGTTCTTGCTCTCCCCCGCCCCAGCCATCAGTTGCGCAGAGCATGTAGAACTGGCCCGCTTGCGGGAGTGGGCCGTCTGGATCACAGCAGGTCATTAGTCGGTAGGCCCCGACTTGTTTGGCTTGGGTCAACTCGACTAAACGGCGTCCCAGCGGTGCGAGCGTTCGATCGCTCACAGGGCGCCGCTCTGACTTGCAGTGGTCGACCCTGGGGCGGTTTTTGGAGAGATGGCTTTGTTGGTCGCATGGATCTCTTGTAAAGAGATGACCGACGGCTCAGCGTTGCGCGCTGCGCCGATCGCTCGTGCTGCTGCGATCCCTCCCGAGAGGGTGGTGATACAAGGTATCCCGCGCGTGACGGCTGCTCTGCGAATCTCCCAACCATCAGTTCGCGCACCCGTCCCGACTGGCGTGTTAATTACTAGGTCAACATCGCCACGCTCGATCCAATCGACAACGTGTGGTGACCCTTCACCGATCTTGTTGAGCTCCTCTACGGGCACGCCCATCCGCGCAATTGACTGGGCGGTGCCTCGGGTCGCCACGATGCGGAAGCCGAGGTCGCTGAGTTGAGAGGCGATCGCTAGGGCGCCCGGCTTATCGCTATCGGTGACCGTGATAAAGACAGTTCCGCTGTCGGGTAGTTGAGCGCCGGCTGCCGCTTGGGCTTTAGCAAAGGCGGTCGGGAAGTCGGCTGCGATCCCCATCACCTCTCCAGTCGATCGCATCTCTGGCCCTAAGAGCGACTCGGCGCCGGTGAAGCGGTCAAATGGCATCACGGCCTCCTTGACCGAGACGTATCCGGAGCTTGGTTCAAGCGGCAGATTTAAGCTTGCGATCGACTCGCCAAGCATGATGCGACAGGCCATCTTGGCGAGCGGGATGCCGGTTGCCTTAGATACGAAGGGAACCGTGCGCGATGCTCGCGGATTGGCTTCAATGACGTAGAGCTCGCCACCCACCGCTGCGTATTGAACGTTCATCAATCCCACAACTCCGAGGGCCAGCGCTATCCCCTCTGTGTGCTCGCGTATCTGGGCCAGCATTTGTGTTCCTAGCGAGTGTGGTGGCAGCACGCAGGCAGAGTCTCCGGAGTGGATGCCGGCCTCTTCGACATGCTGCATGATCCCGCCGATCCAGACGTCTTTTCCGTCGCAAAGGGCGTCCACATCTACCTCGACAGCGTTCTCTAAGAAGCGATCAAGGAATATCTCGCGACCGCCAACGGCGTCGGCTTGGCCCGTGCGGTCAAGGTAGTCCCTAAGCCCGGCCTCGTCGTAGACGATCTCCATTGCGCGCCCGCCTAGGACGTAGGAAGGCCGCACCAGTAGAGGAAAGCCGACTCCGGGCGCAGCAGCTAGGGCCTCTTGGACTGAGCTGGCAGTGGCAAAGGCTGGCGCGCGGTAGCCAAGGCGCCCGAGAAGCGCACCAAAACGGCCGCGGTCTTCAGCAAGGTCGATCGCATCTACCGAAGTTCCAAGCAGCACTGCGCCAGCGGCCTCCAGCCCGGCAGCTAACCTCAGGGGCGTCTGACCTCCAAACTGAACAATCACTCCCTCTGGGGCCTCAACTTCAATCACAGCCATTACGGCTTCGAGGGTGAGTGGCTCGAAGTAGAGCCGATCAGAGGTGTCATAGTCGGTCGAGACTGTCTCGGGGTTACAGTTGATCATTACGGCGTCGCGGCCAGAGTCGCGCACACACATGGCGGCGTGAACGCAGCAGTAGTCAAACTCGATCCCTTGTCCGATCCGGTTGGGACCAGAGCCCAGAATGACGATGCTTGGGCGGTCGCCTCGGCGAACCTCGCCTGCTAATCCCGCAGGCCCAGGCTGGTCCCAAGATGAGTAGTAGTAGGGGGTTTCAGCCTCAAACTCTGCTGCACAGGTATCCACGGACTTAAACGTCCTTTGCCCGCTGTGGACCGATTCAGGGTCGGTTGCCAGGCGCTGTAGTTCGGCAACAAACCAACGATCGACGCCGGTTGCCTTGTGGACGGCTTCGATCTCGGCTCCTTGGCGAAGGGCCTCAAGGATCAAGTCGAAGCGATCGGCGCCTGGCTGCGCGGCTCTAGCAATCAGGTCATCGACGCTGCCGCGCAGGTCGGTCTCGGCATCGAGTTCGCGAGAGGTCATCGCCTTGGAGAACGCTTGTCCGAACGTGCGACCGATCGCCATCACCTCACCTACGGACTTCATATGTGTGGTTAGGCCGGCATCGGCACCGGGGAACTTCTCAAAGGCGAAGCGCGGCCACTTAACAACTGTGTAGTCGATTGTCGGCTCGAAGCTCGCGGGCGTCCGCATCGTGATGTCGTTGTCGATCTCTTCGAGTGTGTACCCGACCGCGAGTCGAGCGGCGATCTTGGCGATTGGGAAGCCGGTGGCCTTTGAGGCTAGGGCGCTTGAGCGCGAAACTCGCGGATTCATCTCAATCACGATGATCTCTTCGGTGACTGGGTTAACGGCAAACTGGACATTGGAACCACCAGTTTCGACCCCAACCGCGCGCATCACTGTGATCGCCTGGTCGCGCAACCGCTGGTAGAGCTTGTCTGTGAGGGTCTGCTGCGGGGCCACACAGACTGAGTCGCCAGTGTGCACGCCCATCGGATCGAGGTTCTCGATTGAACAGATCACAACGACGTTGTCGGCGCGATCGCGCATCACCTCTAACTCAAACTCTCCCCAACCCAACACCGATTCATCAATTAGGATCTGGCCAATTGGAGATGCAGCGATCCCGCGAGCGGCTGTGGCGCGAAACTCCTCTGCGGTGCGGGCAATGCCTCCCCCGTGGCCCCCGAGTGTGAACGCTGGGCGGATGATGATCGGAAGACCGATCTCTATTAATGCTGCCTCTGCCCCGGCCAGATCGGTAGCAATCGCGCTGCGTGGCACGCGTAGGCCCACCGAGGCCATGGTCTCGCGGAAGCGGTCGCGATCCTCGGCCCTGTCGATCGCCTCGTAGTCGGCTCCAATCAGCTCCACGCCATAGCGCTCGAGAGTTCCATTGTCGTGGAGTACCCGCGCGAGATTGAGCGCGGTGCCGCCACCTAGCGTTGGCAGCAGGGCGTCTGGACGCTCCTTGGCGATGATCTGAGCTACCGGCCCCGGTAGCAGTGGCTCAATATAGGTCGCTGTGGCGAACTCAGGATCGGTCATGATCGTCGCTGGGTTTGAGTTGACGAGGATTACCTCATAGCCCTCTTCCATCAGAACCTTGCAGGCCTGCGTCCCTGAGTAATCGAACTCTGCTGCCTGGCCAATAACGATTGGTCCCGAGCCGACCAGCATGATCCGTTTGATGTCGTCTCTACGAGGCATTGGCTATCTGCTCTAGGAATCGGTCAAAAAGATAAAGCGAGTCGTGTGGCCCTGGGCCGGCTTCGGGGTGGTACTGAACCGTCGCTCCAGGGACATCAAGCAGAGCGAGACCTTCGACCGTTCTGTCGTAGAGGTTCAGATGGGTAAGTTGGGCACCACCAAAGTCGGTCTCCCAGCGGACCGGGTCGTCGCCGACGATCTGGCGTTCCCCATTGGGGCCAAGAACTGCAAAGCCGTGGTTTTGGCTGGTGATCTCAATTCGACCGGTGGTTAGGTCTTTAACCGGGTGGTTGGATCCGCGATGACCGAAAGCCAGCTTGTATGTGTCAAGCCCGATAGCGCGGCAGAGCAGCTGGTGGCCAAGGCAGATACCAAACACCGGCTTGACTCCTACGAGCTCGCGAAGCGTTGAAACAACATAGTCGAGGGCCGCGGGATCACCAGGACCATTTGCCAAGAAGAAGGCGTCAGGGCTTCTGGCGATGAGATCTTGGCTAGATGTAGTGCAGGGGTGTAGCTCTACGGTTGCTCCGCGTTGGCGCAAATTCATCACGATCGATGCCTTGATGCCGGTATCGATCGCGACGATGCGTGGTCCTCCAGCGGGAGCACCCGGTAGCGGCGCCAGCACGACGGCCTCGGCTGGCGTTACCTCGCGGGCGAGGTCTCTACCACGCATCTGCGGCTCGGCTGCGATTAGCGCTTGTGCTTCGTCCTCGGCCAGATCACCGGCAAAGATCCCTCCCCGCATCGCCCCGGCGTCGCGAATATGGCGCACTAGGGCGCGGGTATCGACTGCGCTGATCGCGGGGATCCCGCAGTCGGTTAGCCAGTCACACCATCCCCGCTCCGCCGTGGGCGCATCCTCACGGTTGACGGCCTCTCGCATGATCACCGCTCTCGCGTGGATCGAATCGGACTCCATCGCCGCGGCGCTGACCCCGTAGTTGCCAACATGGGGATAGGTGAAGGTGATTATCTGGCCGGCGAAAGATGGATCGGTCACAGCCTCCTGGTAGCCCGACATCGAGGTCGTAAAGACGATCTCACCAACCGCATTTGTGTTGGCGCCACAGGCTTGGCCATCGAATCGGCTGCCGTCTTCAAGCAGGACATAGGCGGTCATATGACAAGCCTTTGGATCGCTTTGAATTCGTCTGTTCCAGCCCGCTCGAGTAACTCAAATAAGGCCATCTCACTGCTCGACAAAACAGCACCAGAGCGACGCATTCTGTCAAGGCCGACTTGGCGATCGGCTGGGGTACGCGAGGCCACGGCGTCGCTGGCGACATGGACTTCAACATCATTGCTAAGAAGCTCATGGACCGTTTGACTCACACAGATGTGTGTCTCGATGCCGCAGATCAGCACTTGATCGCGGCCTGCCAGATCAAAACCTGGGGCGCCAACAGCGGAGAAGGCTGTCTTCTCTAGTCGCGGGATGGCCTCTAGGTGGATCGAGATCTCATCGACGGTCGCGCCAAGACCCTGGGGATACTGTTCGGTAACCAAAATCGGTAGATCGAGGATGCGCGCTCCCTGGACGAGTACCGCGCACCGATCGACGGTGGCCGCGAACCCATCGATGACGTTGCGGAAAGCCTCCTGGACGTCAACGACAACAAGGGTCGTTCGTTGGCGATTCAGGATTGGATTCATGCTGCAGAGAGCGCTAGCGAGCGCTCGCGATAGGCGATCGAGCCGTCTGCGATCGTCAGGAGAACCTTGCCATTGAGGGTGCGGCCTGCGAAGCAGCAGTTATCAGAGCGGCTCTCATACCCGGCCTCTCCAACTGTCCACCGAGCGCCAAGGTCGATTAGGCATAGGTTGGCGCGCTCTCCTTGGGCGATTTTCGAGATCGGAAGGTCAAAGACGGACGCTCCAGCCGTCAGGCGCTCGATCAGTAGATCGAGTTCAAGCGAACCGGGGATGACTAAATCTGTATACACCGCGGCAAATGCGGTCTCTAGGCCCGTAGTACCCATCATCGCCTCTTCGAAGGGAACCTCTTTCTCTTCCCTTGAATGAGGCGCGTGATCGGTCCCGATGCAATCTAAGACGCCAGTACGAAGAGCTTCAACGACTGCAAGGCGATCGGCCTCTGTGCGTAGTGGCGGATTCATCTTGAGCCTTGTATCGAGTGAGGAGGCGATCGCGTCCTCGTTGAGAAGCAGGTGGTGTGGCGATGCTTCGGCGGTAATTTGGGTGCCGCGAGATTTGGCGGTCGCTACGGCCTCGACTGCTTCGGCACAGGTCACGTGCTGAACGTGCATGCGACCTCCCTCGTAGCGAGCGATCGATGCATCGCGTTCGATGAAAGTTGATTCAGCTATCGATGGAATTCCACCTAACCCCAAGCGGGTAGAGACCTCACCTTCGTTCATCGATCCACCGGCCGAGAGCGCCAAGTCCTCCTCATGGAGGGCGAGGACTCCGCCACACATCCGTTGGTACTGAAATGCACGCCGCAGTAGTCCGGCGTCAGCGACCGGCATCCCGTCGTCGGTGAAGCCCAAGGCGCCTTCGTCGCGTAACTCGGCCATCTCGGTGAGCTCTTGGCCTTTAAGGTTGCGGCTGATCGCTGCGAGGAAGCCGACCGGAACCGAGGCCGTCGCACGGGCGTCATC
The DNA here is from genome assembly GCA_947474595.1 of Solirubrobacterales bacterium. Classification (GTDB taxonomy): domain Bacteria; phylum Actinomycetota; class Thermoleophilia; order Solirubrobacterales; family Solirubrobacteraceae; genus CANJIV01. The sequence continues at coordinate 92,978 of CANJIV010000005.1, read as the reverse complement.
GCGCAGGGACCGCAAGATCGGGGCGCTGTCAACTGTTGGCTGCGTATTCGGCATTGCGACGATCGCAGCGAACCCCCCTGCCGCAGCTGAGCGAGTGCCCGTCTGAAGGTCTTCTTTGTGTTCAAACCCAGGTGTGCGCAGGTGGACGTGGGGGTCAAAGAAAGCGGGGAAAAGGTGGCGCCCATCGCCATCGATAACCTCTGCTCCGTGGGGTGCTTCAAGGGTGCCACTCTCCCCCATCGCTGCAATCTCGCCCTCGCGAATTAAGAGGTCAAGCTTGGCATCCAGACCCCTCCGAGGGTCAAGCAGATGCGCTGCGCGCACCAAGACATCCGGCTGAGGACCCTGTCGCCAAACGAGCCGGCTCATGCTGGTTGACGCTCGCTGGCTACTGATGGTTGGGATGGGTCGGGAGTGATCGCGCTAGGACCGCTGCCGGCCAGCAACTCATAGAGCACTGCCATCCTCACTACTACGCCTGCTTTGACCTGTTCGGTGATTACCGCTTGTGGAGAGTCAATCACCTCTGCGGAGAGCTCTACCCCCCTATTGACCGGCCCAGGGTGCATCAAGATTTGGCGCGGCGTGAGCCTGCGGCCATCGATTTGGAAGCAGCGAGCATACTCCCGCAAGGACGGTATGTAGGACTCAGTCATCCGCTCGTTCTGCATCCGCAGGGAGTAGATGACGTCGGCATCACTGACGCCGTCGAGGCTGTAGGCAACCGAGCACCCGAGCGCCTCTACGCCCCGAGGGATCAACGTGGGTGGTCCGCAGACGGTGACCTCTGCGCCCATTGCCTGAAAGGCGATGATGTTGGACCTTGCAACCCGGGAGTGCATGACATCGCCCACGATCCAGATCTTGGCTCCATCTAGGGCCCCGAGACGACGGCGCAGGGTGTAGACATCCAGCAGTGCTTGGGTGGGGTGCTCGCGCTTACCGTCGCCGGCGTTGATCACGGCCGCCGAGGTCCAGCCAGCGACGAGTGCAGCCGCGCCAGCGTGAGGATGACGGATCACTATTGCGGCTGGATCGTAGGCCGACATCGTCTGGACGGTGTCTTTTAGCGACTCTCCCTTTTCAACAGAGGAGCCTGATGCCGCAAAGTTAATCACCTCTGCAGAGAGCGTTTTCGCCGCTAACTCAAAGGAGGATCGCGTGCGCGTTGAGGCTTCGTAGAAGAGATTAAGCACTCGCCGCCCGCGCAGGGTCGGCACCTTCTTGATCTCACGACCAGAGACTTCGGCGAACGATTCGGCGCGGTCAAGGAAGCGCTCTATCTCTTTTCGAGAGAGATCAGCGATCGACAAAAGATTGCTCATAACGACGCCTCCTTCGGTGTCTCAATGGTTACTTCATCGGTCCCGTCGATCTCCTCAAGGCGAACATTTACCCTCTCGGAGAGCGCGGTTGGCAGATTCTTGCCAACGTAGTCGGGGCGGATCGGCAGCTCGCGGTGGCCGCGGTCGGCGAGGACCGCAAGTTGAACTCGATCTGGGCGCCCGTAGTCAAAGAGGGCCTCGGTCGCCGCGCGGACGGTCCTGCCGGTGAAGAGGACATCGTCGACGACTACAACGGTCAGGCCCTCGAGTGCGAAGTCAAGGTGGGACTCATTTACGACGGGCGACGATGGGCGCGAGCCAAGGTCGTCGCGGTAAAAAGCTATGTCGATATCGCCCAGCGGTATCGGGCGCGAGTCAAGCAGGCCGCTAACTAAGGCATGGATCCTGGTAGCCAAGAGTGCTCCGCGCGTGTGGATGCCGACAATCGCGAGCGTCTGCTCCGGGTTGTTCTCAACAATTTCGTGGGCGATGCGAACTAGCGTGCGCCGAATATCATCTCGGTCGAGGACGACCGTGTCTGCTTCCATGGTGCCTTCCTAGCCTCTCTGGACCGGGTTAAAGGGACCGCCGCAAGCAAGGTTAGCAAGAGGTGTCGACGACCGTCACTCCTGCACCGGTGCCCAGCGTCGCAGCTCGGGTTGGCCGCGCTCTGGGAAAGGCACCTCGATCGTGTCGAAGTCGCGCGGGATCTCGGTCTGGCCAAAGACTTCTCGGGCCTCGTCGCGCAGCTCGCTTACCCGATAGCGAGTCGAGCAGTGGGTTAGTGCGAGCAGGCCGACACGAGCCTCGCTAGCGAGCTCGCCAGCTTCGTGGGCTGTGCTGTGTCCGGTCTCTTGGGCCCGAGCTCGATCGACATCGAGAAAGGTCGCTTCGTGGATGAGGACGTCAGCTTCATAGGCGGCAGCAAGAGTCCCGTCGCACGGTCGCGTGTCCCCTGAGAACACAATCCGGCGCCCCGGACGTTGTGGGTCTACGACCTGATCTGGGGAGACGCCGTCAACGGTCTCTCCGCGTTGGAGACGACCGAAATCTGGGCCAGGGCTAACCCCAAGAGCGGCTGCGCGTTCGGGGTGAAAAGCACCAGGTCGAACGTCTTCGACTATCGCATAGCCCTGGGCAGCGACACCGCGGTGATCTACGGCGAACGCCTCGACGCTGTATCCCGTGCCACGCACTTCCTCGTGTGGTCCGATCTCTTCGTAGGAAAGGTGGTAGCCAGTGCGCCCCACTAGAGAATCCAATGCGGCCTCAAATGTACGCCGGGCGCCCGGCGGTCCGTGAACAGTCAGTGGGCGCTCGCGGCCTCGCAGGTCAAAGGACTTAAGCATTCCCGGCAGCCCCAGCCAGTGGTCGAGGTGGAGGTGGGTGATGAAGATGCGTTCAATCTCCCCAAGTCCAATCGTCGATATCAACTGCCGCTGAGTCCCCTCTCCGCAGTCGATCAGATTCCACTCCCCGCCAACTCGAACAACTGTCGCGGGTAGCCCCCGACGAGCCGTCGGAGACGAGCCACCAGTGCCAGCGAAGAAGATCGAAAGTTCCATTTCCACGTCGAGCCTAAACAGACTCCGCCCAGAGCGCGATCTGGTGCAGATAGACGCCGCATGGTGATCTCTCAACTTCGGCGTGTAGCGAAGCGATCAGTCGACCGATGACGCCTGTCACGGACGAGACGATCTTATGGCCGCTAAGCTGGCAGGTTCAGTACCCCTCGCGGCCACCCGCGCCCGTAGCTCAGTGGATAGAGCGCTTGCCTCCGGAGCAAGAGGTCGCACGTTCGAATCGTGCCGGGCGCGCTTATTAGGATTTGAGTTTTGTCGAGATCGAAAGCGCCCTCTGGCGCTTTAGAATCCGTGTATCGCCACACTTAGCTGCGTGAGTGGCTCAATGATCTTTCACGACGGAGTTCTTCTGGCTGTCCAAGCGCTGACCGTGATGCTCCCCGGCGCTGGCGTGCCTGCTTGGGTTAGGCGCCTGGGATCGGGCATTTGGGCGCTGGTCCTGCCGGCCTCTCTGACTGTGGTTGTAGTAGCCATCTCCCTGCTCCCGATCGTCGCCGATGGGCTGACCTGGCTGGCGCTGCTGGCGGTTCCGCCGCTAGCCGCTGCTGCGCTCGGCTGGGCGGCACGCGGCGCTAGGCTTGGTTTCGGCCTTGTGGCGATTGGACTCTTAGCCCTCGCCTGGACGGAGCAGGCTTCGGCGAGTGGGCAGATCTCAACTCTGGCGCTGGAGGCACTGAGCTGCGTCACGTTGGGGCGGCTGCTAGCCGGAGTTGCACCGATCTTCTGGCTCAAGGTAGGGATCGTGGCGATGGCAGTAATCGATGTCATCTTGGTATTCAGCAATGGATTGGCCGCTCCCAACAACGCCCTTAACGCAGCGATCCCGGCGGCCGGCCTGCCAAAGCTGCAGTTCGTGGAGTTCGGGCCGATGACTTTTGGCTATGGAGACCTCTTCGTAGCGGGGGTCTTGGGTGCGATGCTTGCCGTTGAAGGTCGCCGTCAAGCGCCTGTGGCCGCGCTGGTCTTCGTCATCAGCGCCATCTTCGACCTACTGTTTCTCGTTACAGACTCGCTCCCAGCCACCCTGCCGGTGGCCGTTGCATTACTTATCGCAGAGGCGGCACGGCGGCGAGGCTACGGCTGGGCTGTTGCGGCGCCTCCAACTCGAGGTCATCGCCTACCAACCACGTGACTAGGTCTCCAAGCACCGACGCATGCTCGGGTAGCTCTCCATCCGAAGCGGCAGCGATCAGGACCCGTTTATCTTCGATCAGCGCAGCGATCTTTTCATCCACAGTGTCAGCGGCTAAGAGATACCACGCAGTGACCTGCTTGTCTTGGCCGATCCGGTGAAGGCGGTCCTCGGCTTGATCGTGGGCCGCCGGATTCCAACCTAGTTCGACGAAGGCGACATTCGAGGCTGCAGTTAGGGTGATTCCGACTCCGCCAACCTGTGTTGAAGAGATCATTAGGCGGCAGTCGGGGTCAGATTGGAAGCGATCTATAGCGGCCTGGCGCTCAGCTGAGGAGTCCTGTCCGACAAGGCGAGCGGCATTTGGGAATGCAGCGAGGAGGCCAGCTATCACTTCGCGGTGGTGAGCAAAGACGACGAGCTTCTCTTCGCTCTCTTCAAAGCCGCTTATCCACTCGACCACCGCACCCAGCTTCCCGATTGCGGCGAGCAGCTTGAGTTTGGTCAGGCGCACTAAGGGTTCGGCACGAGCCGCTCGCTGGGCGGCATCTTCGCCCCGCTCCTTAATCGCCTCGGATTTGGCCTCTGGGCTAAGACCTGCGACCGATGCCAAGAACTCTGACTCGTGCTCGGCGCGCTCGCGCAGCCACTGCACCACATCATCCTCGGCCCGGCGGTAGTCGGCGCGATTGTCGATCTCAATGGCCACAACTGATCGCTGCTTTGGCGGGAGTTGAGTTAGAACTTCAGACTTGCGCCGGCGCACGAAGCAGACCTGGCGTAATCGGCGGTGAAGCACGTCAAGTTCTTGCCCTTTTGAGTACACATAGCGAAATCGCTTATAACCGCCAGCCTGTTCTAGGCGTCCCAACAAGGTCAGTTGGGCCATTAGTTCACCTGGGCGGTTGAGGACCGGGGTTCCCGTCAGAGCTAGGAGCAGGGCATCTGGGTCAAGTGTTTTAGCTATTGCGCGCGCGGCCTTAGTTCGCCGGGCTTTGGCGCTCTTGCAGTAGTGAGACTCGTCAAGAATTAAGGCCTTCAGGCCAGCGGCCTTAAGCGGGGCTACGTGTTTGTGGAGCGAGTCGTAGTTAATAACTGATATCTCAGCCCGCCCGCTGGGAGCACTCGTGGCCCCCAAGATTTCCACCGATCGTGTTGGCAGCCACTGTGCGATCTCGCGCTGCCAGTTGAGGCGCAGCGAAGCTGGGCAGACAATCAGCGCGGGAAAGGCATCTGCAGCGTGGATCGCTGCCAAGGCCTGAACGGTCTTACCTAGGCCCTGCTCATCGGCGAGAAATGTCCGTTTAGTTCGCAGGGCATAAGCCACCGCTGCCCGTTGAAAGGGATAGAGAGTCCCGCCTAGGCCAGCTACAAAAAACTCTGACTCCTGAGCACGCGATAGCGATTCGAGTTCAGCGAGATGGCGGCCTTCGGCGGCCAGAGTTGCGATTTGACCAGCGAGACCTTGCTCGACCTCTGCTCCTGGGACCTCGTTTAGCGTCGCCTCGATCTCTGGGGCGTAGTCGGCGTCAAGGGGAACGCCGACGCGCCCTTGAGCGAGGTCTGTCAGGCCCTCCCCAATTCGAGCTGCCAACGCGGTGGCTGTGAGGCTGTGGCAGACAGGACAGATTGAAAGCCAAGGGCGGTCGAGGCGATCGTTGACGACTGTGATCTGGCAGTCACTGTGGGCATCGGGGTTTGGACCTCTAGGGCCGATGTCGTCTACCGATCGTAGGCGGCCGGGGAGGAGATTCTCTAGCAGGGCGATAGCGCTTGGGGCGAATGCGACATCTGCATCGACAGCCAGCGCTTGAAGTGCTTTAGCTGTTGATGGGCGTGGTCGAATCCACCATCGCCGCAGTGCTCGGTCATAGGAGCGCCCGGGGACCCGGCGAACCGCCTCTACGATCTCTTCGTCATACGGCGAGGCCAATACGAAGCACGGGTCGTCGTCATCGTCGATCCCGTGTAAAACGGCTCGCGAGCCTTCGGGAAGCCGCGCCAGTTCACAGAGTAGCGCCTCAGCCCCGGGCTGGACTCTAATCTCGGGCCAGCTCCCGAGCAGGTCGCGGATCAGGGTTACCGAACCAGGCAGTCCGGGTACCGCCCATAGCCTCTCTTCAGCGATCCAGCACCTGCCAGGCAGTGTGCGCACGGCGTCAACGATGACGGCGTCATACGGGAAGCCGAAGAGTAAGTGGGAGCCCGCACCATCAGCGTCGACCCAAGCCCCTGTGACGCTGGAGGTAGTCATCGGTAAAGACAGTATGCAAAAGCGCAGATGGTGGACCTACTCAGTAGTCGGCCTTCTTCGCAGTCTGGCTTGAGAAGGCCGGCGAGGGCAGCTTTTAAGGCGGGCATGACGCCTGCCGCTGCGCCCTAGCTAGCCGCGTCCTTGGGTATCGACATGGCGGGCGTAACCGGTGGGGCTACGCCAACCTGCTCTGGAATCTTGGCGTCTTTGGCGGCCTGCCTCTCGGCCGGTACCCCAGCTTCGCCGTCAGGAGTCGACGCTGTTCCTATGGCGGTACCTAAGGTTGCTACTACCAAGAGGCCCGTAAAGGCGATGATGACCCGAGTCATCTTGTCGTCTGCAGGGAAGCGCGAACGTGAGAGACCGATCGATGAGAGGACTACTGCCCAGAGGGCTAGCACCCCGCCGGCGATAAAGAACGGCGTGTGACTTGTGGTGGCCAGTATCGACAGTGCGTTCATCTCCGGCGCCAGACTATCGGATTGGCCCGCTGGCAGGCACGCTATCCACCAGCAACGGCTGGGAGGATGGTCATCTCTGCCCCATCTACAACCGAAGTCTCTAGACCAGAGATGAATCGGATGTCTTCTCCGTCAAGGTAGACGTTGACGAAGCGGCGAAGGTCACCATCCTCAGTAATACGATCTCGCAGATCGCCGAACTGCTCAAATAGTGATTCAAGGACCGCACCGACCGTCTCGCCAGATGCTTGGGTTTGTGCTACTCCGCCTGCGGCTGCGCGCAGCTGTGTTGGAATCTTTACGGTGATAGCCACGGTTTAAGCCCTGACTGACTGAGGTAGCGTCGCCTCGAAGGCAGCCAACGATGGCTCAATCTGGTGGCTCTCAAAGCTGCCCCTTACTGCGTCGAGAGTCTTGAGCCCCTCACCGGTGATGTAGAGCACGACACACTCATCGGGGTCGATCTCTTTGCGCTGTGCCAGCTTGGCCAAGACCGCAGCCGTTGTGCCGCCAGCCGTCTCAGTAAAGATGCCCGTTGTCTCGGCAAGCAGACGGATGCCTGCACGAATCTCATCGTCATTGACCATGTCGATCGATCCACCAGTTTGGCGCGCTAGATCTAGAGCGTAAGGGCCGTCGGCTGGGTTTCCAATCGCCAGCGATTTAGCAATCGTGTTCGGCTTGACCGGGCGACAGACGTCGAGGCCAGCGGCGAAGGCAGTCGCCACGGGAGAGCAGCCTTCGGCCTGGGCCCCGTTCATCGTTGGTATAGATCCGTCGATGAGCCCAAGCTCAAGCCACTCTTCAAAGCCGCGCGCCACCTTGGTGAACAGTGATCCTGAGGCTATTGGAGCAACGATGCGGTCGGGAGTCTTCCAGCCAAGTTGCTCAGCTGTTTCGTAGGCGAGGGTCTTGGAACCCTCTGCGTAGTAAGGGCGCATATTGACGTTGACGAAGGCCCATGGGTACTCCCCAGAGAGCTCCGTACAGAGACGGTTGACGTCGTCGTAGTTACCGTTGACTTTGACCAAGTTCGTGCCGTAGATCCCTGTCGCTAGGACCTTCTGCTCCTCGAGATCGGCGGGGATGAAGACATAAGACTCAAGGCCCGCAGCAGCGGCATTTGCTGCAACAGAGTTAGCTAGGTTGCCTGTCGAGGCGCAGGCAAGGACGTCAAAACCGAGCTCGCGTGCACGGGCCATCGCTACCGCAACGACCCGGTCTTTAAAGGAGTGGGTGGGGTTAGCTGCATCGTTCTTAACCCAAACCTCGCGCAAGCCAAGCCTTTCGGCTAGGCGGTCGGCGCGGATCAGTGGCGTGCAGCCGGCTGGAAGCCCGCTGCGCGATGATGCCCGCAAAGATGGAGCCGGAGGGCTAGCTACGGGCAGGAACTCGGCGTAGCGCCAGATGTTCTGCGGGCCGGCCATGATCCGTCGTCTGGCCGCATCGATGTCGTCGATGCGATCGTGAGAGTAAACGACTTCGAGCGGGCCGAAGCAGCGTTCGCACACGTATAGGGCCTCAAGCGGGTACTCCGTTTTACACTCTTTACACCGAAGCGCATCTAACGCCATATAAAAAAACCTCCGCCAGAAGTGTGGCGGAGGTTCCTTGAGAGAACTTCCTAACCACATCTCCCAGGCCTAGTTGGTGCCTGCAGGAATTGGCACCCTCTCGCTTTCGCGAGATGGTTGCCGGGGTATCATCGGGCCAGTCCCTCCACCCCTCTGGATGCGTACAGCTATGTGCGAGGCATTATAACCAGATTCGGCGGCGGCGCAACCATCTGTGCAATCCGCATCGATAAAAGCATGCGCGCTATGATCGCCCTCAACCAATTGACTGCGCAGATGAGGTGACCCCTATGACCGACGAGCCCCGAAGTCCCGATGCCAAATCTTCCGATCCCACGCTTCGGTCGTTCTGCGCGCTCACGCGGGCACGTCGCCTCTGCTCCTGCTGGTCCTGAGCCAACTAAGGTCGAGACGGTCGAAGTTGGTGGCCTGCGCTGGATCAACATCGACCGTCCGCGCCCCCATGACCGCGAATGGCTCGAAGAGCGTTTTAACTTCCACCAGCTCGACTACGAGGATGTCTTTTCACACAATCAGCGCGCAAAGCTCGATGAGTATGACGAGTACCTCTTCTTAGTTCTGCATTTCCCGCGCTTCGATAAGGCGGTTGGTCGGCTAAATGGGGCCGAGCTCGATCTATTCGTAGGACCAGACTTCCTGATCACCCTGCCAAACAAGACGATCGCTCCTTTGGAGTATCTATTTGACCGCTGTCGCTCGAGTCCCGAAGTCGCCGAGCAGTACTTCGGCAAGGGTCCGGGCTACCTGCTTTACAAGATTGTCGATACATGCGTTGACGCCTCATTTCCAATGTTGCGCAAGATGGCCAACAAGCTCGATCGGATCGAGGAAGAGATCTTCAGTGGTCGCTCCGAAGAGGTTGTGCGAGACATCTCTAACGTCAAGCAAGAGATCATCAACTTTCGCAAAATCGTCCGCCCTCAGCAAGCTGTCTTTACCGACCTTGAACGTTCAGAGCATGAATACATCTCGGGCGATCTCGATATTTATTTCGATGACATCAACGATGCGTCTGAACGGATCTGGCAGATGCTTGACGGCTATAAGGAGACGGTTGAGGCGCTCGAAACTACCAACGAATCGGTGATTAATCACCGTGTCAACGACATCCTGCGAGTCCTCACGTCGATCACAGTGATCGTCTTGCCAATGACTTTGATCGCGAGCATCTGGGGTATGAACGTAAGCGTTCCTGGCGTTGACGATCAGACTGGTTTTTGGGCGATTCTTGGCGCTATGTTCGCGCTATTGGTCGGCATGTTGGGCTACTTTCGATATCGAAAGTGGCTTTAGTGCTTCGCCACTATTAGTTGGCTGCATCGGTAGGCTGACCAGCTATGGCCCAGCCAGCTTTTGAGCAACTACAAGGTGTCGACTCCGGGCTTGGCCGACGTGGTGGCGGCCCCGAGATGCTGGTGATTGTCAATCCCTACGCCAGCACCGTGTCGGATCAACTTAAGAGCCTCGTTGTAAACGCGCTGAAGGGCCGCTATCGCGCCCAGGCAGTTGAGACCCAATCCCCAGGACACGCTGTCGAGCTGAGTAGAGAGGCCGCCCGCCAAGGCGTCGATGTTGTTGTCGCCTTCGGCGGCGATGGAACCGTTAATGAGGTAGCTAACGGTCTAGCCGGAACCGAGACTGCCCTAACCTGCTTGCCGGGCGGTTCAAACAATGTCTTCCACCGTCTCTTAGGTATCCCGACCGAGATAGTGGAGGCGACCGAACACCTCTTATGCCTCGGCGACAGATGGCAGCCACGCAGAATTGACCTTGGCAAGGTGGCGGGGCGGCACTTCACCTTCGCTGCCGGAGTCGGCCTTGACGCTGCAGTTGTCCAGCGTGTTGACGCCAGCCCTCACTTGAAGGCCCGCTACAAGCAGATGTATTTCGCCCAAGTAGCCGTCTCGACCTTCGTTCGCCACTATCTAATTAGCCCCCCCCGCTTGATCGTCGAGGCGGGCGCAAGTCAGATCGCGGGCGTCACAGCGGTCGTCCAGAACGGGCCTGTCTACACATATTTCAATGGACGAGAGATCCGTCTGGCAGAGGGTGTTGATCTAGATTCAGGCGACCTCGCAGGGGCTGTACTGGGCCGAGCTAACCTGATCGATATGCCGACAGTCGCCTATCGAGCGATCTCCAAGCGCGCGGCTATGGCCGGGCACCGCCAGATCCATCCATTTAGTGGCGTCGGAGAGCTGCGCGTCGTTAGCGCCGATCGTCGAAAGCTGCCGCTGCACGTAGACGGCGACTATCTCGGCTTATATGACGAGGTTGGTTTTGAGGTAGACCCCGGCGCCTTGTTGGTCGTGGGCTAAAGCCAGAGCGGGGTCGGTCAAGCTGCAGTCGGAGTAACGCGGTATGCGTCAAAGACTGCGTCTATATTGCGTAGCCGACTGATCGCAGCATTGAGCGTTGTCGTGTCGGCGACTTCAACAACGAAGCGGTCGCGCACCATCTGGCCGTCGACGAGGCAGCGAGCCTCAAGAATGTTGATCCCGGACTCGGCCAACGCCTTGGAGAGGTCTTCTAGGAGTCGATGGCGATCCCATGCGTCTACGTGGATCTCCACTTTGAACGATGTCGAGCCCTCTCCCTCCCATGCGACTGGCGTGAGCCGCTCGGGATCCTTAGCCAGCACGATTGCATTTGGACAATCTTCGCGGTGGATTGTGATGCCGCGCCCAAGCGAGATATAGCCAATTATCAGATCGCCAGGGACAGGGCGACAACACTTAGCTAACCGCAGTAAGACATCTTCGACTCCCTCAACACGGATGCCGTATTCGGTCGAGGTCGACTCGGGGTGGCGATGGGGGCGCTGGACGGCTAGAAGGTCGCCCGCTGTCGGGTCGCCTTCGGCAGCTTCACCCTCCTTGAGACGCTGCATGACCTTGGCAACAACGAGCTTGGGAGCGATCTTGGCCCCGCCTAGGGCTAGGTAGAAGTCTTCGGCTTTCTTAAAGCCCATCTCCCGTATGACCTGGGCTAGAAGTGTTGAGCCGACGATCTTGCGGTAGGGAAGTCCTTGGTTTTTGAGGCTATCTTGGAGGAGCTCGCGGCCGGTGAGTTCTGTGTCTTTACGCGATTCCGCCTTGAGCCAAGCCTTTATCTTGTTGCGAGCGCGCGTCGTGCGCACGAGCGATAGCCAGTCCCGCGACGGCCCACGGTCGCGCTTGGAAGTCAGAATCTCGACAATATCGCCTGATTTGAGCTCGTATGACAGCGGCACGATTTTGCCGTGGACTTTTGCTCCAACGCATCTGTGGCCGACGTCGGTGTGGATCTCGTAGGCAAGGTCTAGCGGCGTTGCCCCGGCCTGTAGGGACTTCACTTCACCCATTGGCGTAAAGACAAAGACTTCATCCTCGTAGAGGCCGCCTTTGAGCGACGTTACGTACTCGTTGGAGTCATTAAGTTCTTGCTGCCAGCCGGTAAGTTGTCGCAACCAGCGCGATTTCGCCTCGTGGTCGGCTTCGGATGGAGTGTCCGACGATCGCTGCTTGTAGAGCCAGTGCGCGGCAACGCCTAGCTCTGCCATGTCGTGCATCTCGTGTGTACGAATCTGGATCTCTAGGGGTCGGCCCATCGGTCCGATGACCGTCGTGTGAAGAGATTGGTACAGGTTGAACTTCGGCATCGCGATGAAGTCCTTAAAGCGTCCAGGCAAAGGGTTCCAGAGCGAGTGGATTGCGCCAACGGCGCCGTAGCAGTCCTCAACTGAGTCGACTAGAACTCGCATCGCTGTGAGGTCATAGATCTCATTGAACTCGCGGTCCTTGCGCGTCATCTTGGCGTAGATCGAGTAGAAGTTCTTAGCCCGCCCTGAGATGTCAGATGCGATCCCGAGGGCCTGAAGCTCGGCGCTGAGGTAGCGCCCCGCTTCGTCGACGTAGGCCTCGCGCTCGTCGCGCTGCTGCGCCACGAGATTCTTAATCTCTTGGTACTTGCGAGGGTGAAGCATGGCGAAAGCGAGGTCTTCGAGCTCCCATTTGATCGCGTGGATACCGAGCCGATGCGCGATCGGCGCATAGATATCTAGGGTCTCTTTCGCCTTGTCAATCTGCTTGGCTTTCGGCATCGCAGAGATCGTGCGCATGTTGTGTAGGCGATCGGCCAGTTTGATCAAGATGACTCGGACATCGGAGGCCATCGCAACCATCATCTTGCGGTAGTTCTCAGCTTGTGCCTCGTCGCGCGACTGGAATGTGATCTCGGTTAGTTTGGTCACCCCGTCGACGAGTGAGCTGATCTCTTCTCCGAACTGCTCACGCACCTCGTCTAACGAGGCGGTCGTGTCCTCGACGGTGTCATGGAGTAGCGCCGCACATAGGGTCGCAGTGTCTAGGCGCATGCCGGCGCAGATCTTGGCTACCCCGACTGGATGGGTGATGAACTCTTCGCCGGACTTGCGTCGTTGGTCGGCGTGGTGTTCGCAGGCGAAGAGGAACGCTCGCGTGATCTGAGCTTCATCGACGCCAGTTGGCGCATCGCCTTGGTGCTCCTCGACGACCGAGAAGAGGTCGCCCAGTAGGAGCGTCTCGGACTCGCTAAGGCCTGCTGCGTGGAGGGGGCGACTTTCGCGCGGGTGTCCTACTGTGTCGACAGGTATACGCGCAGAGGAGGAATGTCCTGAGTGGTTGGGGCTATTACGCTCAGAGTCGAGCCCTCCGCGCGCTGCCTGGGAGGGCGGGTCGGTTAAGCTGCCTGGGCTGTTGCCTGACTCAGAAATCGCTGTCCATCCTCATATCTTGCTTTGTAGGCGCGGAATGCCGCCGATTGATCGAGTTCGGTGTGTGGCGATGGTGGGACACTTATCTCTAACGACTCGCGGTCTAGGGTAACCAAGTTGAGCTCGATGAGAACTCTTAGCAACCGGCCTGCTAACTGCGGTGGTCGTGACTGTCGGTGGTCTCCTTGGAGAAGGTCCTCCAAGCCGCCGCCGTCAGTACTGCTGCTATCTCTCAGTGACCGGTACAGCCCGGCAAGCTGAGTACGGAAATCGGACTGGAGTTCGATTATCCGTTGGGTTGATTGTATCTGAGCCTTGCCCCAAGCATGAACGCATGATCCCGCAGATCCAGCCTCGAGCAGCAGCGCCTGGTCGACACAGATCGGCGGCTCTATTCCGACGACGTGTTCGTATGCATCCGCGACGCTCTGGTCGGTTTCGAGGAAGGCATAGGAGCAAAGCGTGAAGCCCCCGATGTGGCCGCTGAGATCGACAAGGGAGTTGGCGGTGTCGTGGCAGACAGCTAGTAGTGAATCTCCAGCAGCCACCAGATCGGCGATGACGCCGGTGACTCCGCCCCCCCTACGGTCGACGACCTTGCGCTTTGGGCGGTCAGCGGGCTCAGGTCTGCTCTCGAGGATGGCGTCGAGTTCGGCGAAGGCGACCGCTAGATAGTCTGCTTCGAGCTCGGCGCTAAAGGTATTGATTGCGGTGGGATTACTCGGTCGAGCTGAACCCAAGATCAGCTGTGGCTCGACCGAGCCGTTCCAGTGGTTGATGTCGAGCCTGACGGTCACGTCAGCCGGATCGCCTGCGGCCACCGGCAGCTTCCCCCCCGCTACTCCAAATGCGACTGCGCGAGCACTAAATTGGTCGGAGTGCAGAGCAAAGCGCAGGTGTTTGCCCTCCCCCATCGCCCTCGGGTCATGCAGCGTTGCGCCCCGGATCAGCAGCGTGGGCTCAGGGTTGTCTATTCCGTAGGGCGCCAGCCTCGTTAGCTCTTGGGCGAACTCCATCCCAAGGACGCCGCCACCGACGACCGCATCGACTCTCTCGTATCCGATCAGGTCTTCAGCAGAGAGGTTCGCTAGGGCATAGGCCTCGAAGGCTTCGCGAAAGGACTCCACTTGATCGCTGGCAATGGTCGCCCCAGCGGCGGCGCGGTGGCCGCCGTGTCGGATCAGATGCTCGGAGCCGGCGCGCAGACCCTCCAGCAGATCAAAGTTAGCTATCGAGCGACCCGAGCAAGTGCCTTGCTCACCGTCGAGGGCGATCATGATGGTCGGACGGTTGTAGAGCTCAGCGATCCGCGAAGCAACGATCCCGATCACGCCGGGGTGCCATCCTTGTGCGGCTAAGACATAACTCATTCTCGGCCCAAGGGCGCGAGCCTGAGTCTCAGCTTCGAAGCGAATGCGTGTCTCGACATCGCGCCGCTCGGCATTTAAGCGGTCGAGCTCGGTCGCTATTGCGGATGCGCGGTCTGAGTCTTGGGTCATCAGCAGCTCAAGCCCAGCGTCTGCCCGATACAGGCGCCCGGCGGCGTTGAGGCGGGGTGCAAGGCGGAAGCCGATTGCGCGCGCGTCGAGCGCGCTTGGGTCTACTTGGGCAACTCGCATTAGCGCTTTGAGGCCGAGTTTCGCCGTAGAGCTGATCGCGCACAAGCCCTCTGCGACGATCCGTCGATTCTCTCCGATCAGCGGTACGCAGTCGGCCACGGTCGCCAGTGCTGCTAGGTCGAGGTCTTCGATCCAGCCGGGTCCATCAGTGGGGGCGCTTCGGCTCTCGAGCGCCTCGGCTAGCTTCAGTGCCACGCTGGCGGCACACAGCTGCGGACATGGGTAGCCACAGAGTGCTGGATGGAATATCAGCGCGTCGGGCAGCAGGCCGTCGGCGCGTGGTGCGTGGTGGTCGGTGACAAGGACGTCGATGCCCGCAGAGCGTGCTGCAGCGACCTCCTCCACGGCAGTGATTGCGCAGTCGACAGTGATTAAGAGGCGGGTCCCGCGCTTGGCCAGGCGATCGACAGTCGGCAGTGAGAGACCGTAGCCGTCTTGGGTGCGACTAGGCAGAAACCAGTCGACAGTCGCGCCTAGGCGCTGTAGTGACCTCACCATGATCGCCGTTGAGCAGACACCATCAACGTCGTAGTCGCCATGGATGGTGATCTGGCTCCCCGCGGCGACGTGCGTGAGGACGAGGGCAACGGCGTCGCCGATCCCATCAAAGAGGTCTGGGCTATGTTGCTCGTCGGCCGCTAGCCACGCCTGAGCGTCGGCTGGTGTTGTGTATCCGCGGCGCACAAGTACCTGGGCGAGGTTGTGCGAGATACCCAGCTCGACTGAGATGGCGTCGGCGGCAGAGACGCTATATGGGGCTATTGATAGACGTGGTGGCTCTCCAGTGGCCGCAGCTGGATCAGCGACAGGCGCTATTAAGGTTTGCTCCACGACACTCAATCTACCCGCGAAGCGGGACGCCAAGCCTGCGCTGTGGTCGCTTAATGCGCAAGCTGCGGCATTTAATGCGCCATGGTGAGCGCGTGGTCATCTAGGTGCGCTGACTGGACTTAAGCTGGCGTCGAGCGCTCGCGGCGGACGCCTTCGGCGTAGACAAGTGCGATACCGATCAATGCGCCAGGGATAGCCTCGATGGCAGTGAGTAGATGGGTGTCTTCCTGCCCTGGCACGGTGAAGCCGTTGATGATCAAGCCGAAGAGAATTGAACCGAAGAGGGCGCCAAGGAAAGCGCCAACTATTCCTCCCCAGCAGCGGTCGGGCAAGAAGATTGTGAAGTGCCAGATGGCTAGTCCCATCATCGCCCAAGCGAGTAGACCCATGGTGTTAGCGATTCCTCCCGTGACGGCGGTTGCGCGTTGTCTTGTTCTTGGCTGACTTGCCCGCCGCGTCGACGTTATCTTGCGCGCTCGCGTCAAGTTGATCGTCGCTGGCCGAGCCTGTAGTGGTGGGCGTTGGTGGAAGGGCTTGTTTGGGTGCTGGCGTGGGGGTTGGCTGATTGGCCGCTGGGCGGTCTCCGAGGTCAGCAACCATCTCGTCGAACTCAGCACGTGAGACTTGGTCGGGAGAGTCCGGCGTAGTTAGCCGGCGTGTACTGCGAGCCTTGGCTTCGGGCGGCGCCACGTCGACTGGGGCTCCGGCCGTAGCGACCGCATAGGCGGGAACGATTCCGTTGTTCTCTGACTTAATGCGCTCAGTACGTTGCTTGTAGATCGCCTCTCGTCCCTTCCAGTGTGAGAGGACTGGGGAGGCGATGAAGATTGACGAGTAGGTGCCCGAGATCGTTCCGACGAGCAGCGCGAAAGCGAAATCTTGAAGTGTTGGGCCACCGAAAATCAGCAAGGCCAGGATCGGTAAACCAGTCGAGAAGCTAGTCGCTAGCGATCGCACGATCACCTCGCTCATCGAGCGGTTGACGATCTGCGTAAAGGCCGCACGCGGCATTCGAGGCACGTTCTCGCGTATTCGGTCAAAGACGATGATCGTGTCGTAGAGCGAGTAACCCAAGATGGTTAATAGCGCAGCAACTGTGGCTGTCGTTAACTCTCGGCCGGTCAGTGAGTAGACACCAGCGGTTATCAAGAGGTCGTGCATCAACGCAATTAGCACCGGTACCGCGTATTTCCACTCAAACCGGATTGCTATGTAGAGAGAGATCACGACAAGCGATGCGATGATCGCGATCAGTGCGCTGCGCGCAACCGTCTGGCCAAACGTCGGTCCTACCGAGGTATTGGAGAAGTCTTCTCCCACCCCGAATTTCTTATCGAGGTCGTTGCGGACGCTCTGTACCTTCGTCGGCTGCAAGGTTGCTGTGGAGATCTGGAAGGTGTTGTTGTTGCCGTTCTCGGTGATTCGCTGAATCTTGGCGTCGTTGTATCCGGCAGCCGACATCACTGCGCGAACGCCGTCCTCGTTTGTCGGGGTAGTTAACGTCGTGCGGATTCGCGTGCCTGACTCGAAATCGATGCCGAAGTTAAGTCCTTTGCCTCCGATAGCCAAGGCCCCAATAAGCAGGATCACTCCAGACATAGAGAAGAACCATCGCGAGGCGCCCATGAAGTCGAATGTGATCGGCTTACGTTTCTTTGCCGCCCCGAGGGCGGAACGGCTCGCCAGCACCCGCGTCGATCCCATCGTTCCCAATATCGCTTGAGTAGCGACGACAGCGGTAAACATCGAGACGATCACGCCAATTCCTAGCGTGAAGGCGAAGCCCTTAACACCAGCCGTAGCGAGAATGAAGAGGATGAAGGCGGTCATCAGTGTGACGACGTTGGCGTCGATGATCGCCGTGAAGCCCTTCTTGTAACCGACCGAAATTGCGCGTGGGATAGAGGCGCCGGCACGGGCCTCCTCCTTTATTCGTTCAAAGACGACGATATTGGCGTCGGCAGCAACCCCGATCGTCAAGATCAAACCGGCGATCCCAGGTAGCGTCATCGTGATCGGGATCAGCTTGATTAGCGCGAAGAAGTAGATCGCGTAGATCGCTAGGGCGACTACGGCGATGATGCCGAGCACGCGGTAGAAGATCAGCAAGAAGAGAGCGACAATCAAGAATCCCGCGGCGCCAGCGACCAATCCTGAGTCAAGTGCCTGTTGACCCAGGGTGGCTGACACCTGCGACTGAGAGATCAGCTCAAGCTTGACTGGCAGTGCTCCGATCTGGAGCAGCTTGGCGAGGTCTTGGGCTGTGGTGATCGTGAAGCCGCCCTCGATGCTCGCGCCCGTTCTACCGTCGATGCCGTCGGGGTTCTGCGTGTAGTCGATAAATGGGACCGTGATCAGCTTGCCGTCGAGGACCGCGGCGAAGTGTTGGAATGAGTCGCGTGGTGAGGTTCCCGGCACCTGCTGACTCTGCCCCCGTTGAGCGATTTCGCGGGTAACTGTTTGCCAGGCCTTCTGACCCTTGTCGCTGAACTCGAATGTGACGTTAGGGGCTCCTGATCCGGCTGCTCCGTTATTAAACCCTTGCTTGGGATTTTCAACTTCGGTGCCAGATAGCGCCGGAGTGTCGTTAAGAACGAAGTAGAGCGGTGCCGTCTTGACCGCCCCGGGGTTTTGTTCTGCCTGGACAATCGTCGTCCCGCGGTTGATCTTGACAACCTCTGAGCCGGCGGGAAGCGTTCCGCCAACGGCGTCGGTTAGGCCAATTTGGGTATCTTCAGGGCCAGCAAGTACCTTCCTCTGGGCCTTGTCTACGAGGTAGTACTGGGCGCCGGACGTGTTTGTTGAGCTCTCTTTGGGCGGACGCTTTGCTGCCCTTAGTACTGCGTCATAAAGGGGGATCGCCCCGGCTTGGCCAGCCGATGGGCCACCGGTGACCTCTGGGTTGGTCGGATCGGTCTTTCCGTCAGGGCCAACTACGTTTGCTTCCCAGTCATAGAAAAAGAGCTGAGCGACCTTGCCGACCTGAGAGATCGCTCGCTGTGCGTTTTGCACGTCAGGCAGCCCAACGGATATCTGATCACTACCTGACCGTTGAATCTCTGGCTCTGAAACGCCCAACGCATCGACGCGCTCGCGCATGATCTCTAGGGAACGGTCGACGGCCTCTGGAGTGACAGTGGGCTGTTGGGGCGTCGGTTTGGCTTGGTAGACAAGCTCGACGCCTCCTTTTAGGTCGAGGCCGAGGCGCGTAGGCATCGTCGCGATGACGGCCAGGGACGCGGCGAGAAGGCCGACGACTAGCAGGAGGATGAAAAGGTTACGGCGGCGAGATTGCATCAGAGCGCTAGAGGGTACCCGGGCGAGGCTAGTGGCGGCGCGGCGCCCGTTAGCCCTTTGGGGTTAGGACGACCAGCAGGCCGCCGTCTTCGTCGTAGGCTGGAAAGAGATCGGCTACCGCTGCGGCAGGAATATCGCCCTCTGCATTCACCCTGACTGGCTTGTCTAGTACGCGCACGCCCCACTCGAGTGCGAGTGCTACTTGATCTTCTCCGCCTTCGAAGTCAAGTCCAAGGACATCGCTCACGGGTCTGCCGATCACATTCTCCTCCTTGAGTCCCGTAAGTTCGCGAGAGCCACGGCCGCAGCCGATTAAGCGCGCCTGTTGATCGCAGACGAAAAAGGCTGCATTGGGAGCTGGGTAGTAGTCGTCGAGGAGCTCGAAGAGGAAGCCAAAGCCGCAGCGGTCACAGCCCTTGGCTTCGCGCCGAAATCCAGCCGTCCGATCGGTAGCGCTACTGCGATGTCCGCAGCTGGGACAGATGAATAGGTGGGCCATAACCTAAAGGATACGAAAGGATGCCCCTGCCATGATCCAGCAGCGACGCCGCTGCCTGTTTGCCAGAGTGTGGAGGTCTAAAAAAGGCCCAGGGCCGACGGTGGTGGCGCTAGGCCTAGATGTTCCCAGGCGCGTACGGTGGCCACGCGGCCACGCGGCGTACGTTGAATGAGTCCCATCTGGAGGAGGTAGGGCTCGTAGACGTCTTCAATCGTATCCTGTTCCTCCCCCACTCCGATCGCCAATGTGGAGAGGCCAACAGGTCCTCCACCGAACTTCTCACAGATAACCAAGAGGATCGCGCGGTCAAGACGGTCTAGGCCTTGGTGGTCGACTTCAAGGAGATCCAAGGCGGCATCGGCGACGTCGCTTGAGATATGCCCGGCTGCTCTGACTTCGGCGAAGTCACGGACGCGTTTGAGGAGTCTGTTGGCCACACGCGGCGTTCCGCGACTTCTCGCAGATATTGCGTGGGCGCCGCCGTCATCGATGTCGACGCCAAGAATCCTGGCCGAGCGCCGAACGATCTGGCCGAGCTCTAGTTCGCTGTAGGGGTCGAGCCGGTGTTGGATCCCAAAGCGGTCGCGGAGAGGAGTCGTTAGAAGACCGGCACGCGTGGTCGCTCCAATTAACGTAAACGGCGGGAGATCGAGGGTAACGACCCTTGCGCCCGCCCCCTGTCCCACTGTTATCGGAAGGCGTCGGTCTTCCATGGCTGGATAGAAGGTCTCTTCTAAGGCCCGTGGGAGCCGATGGATCTCATCGACGAAGAAGACGCTGCCCGGCTCTAGGGCTGTAAGGAATGCGGCAACGTCGCCCTTGCGCTCTAGCGCCGGTCCGGCCGTCTGAATGAAGGGTGCTCCTAGTTCGGCAGCGATGATTTGGGCAAGTGATGTCTTGCCCAAACCCGGTGGGCCGGCGAGTAGAACGTGGTCGAGGGCCTCTTCTCGCGCGACAGCAGCTTCAAGCGAGACGGCGAGTTGGGCCTTAACGGCATCTTGGCCGACAAAATCATCTAAGCCTTGGGGCCGCAGGGATCGCTCGAAGTCATCTTCGGGCAGCGTTGTCGGGGTCTGAATTCTCTCTGGGTCAGCCATCTATGCTCACCGCCGCGCGGCCTTAAGCGCATGGGCTATGAGGTCTTCAGTGGTGGTGATCTGGGCGGGGGCCCCTTGGAGCAGCGATTCGGCTTCAGGCAGCGTGTAGCCGAGACCGACGAGGCCATCGCGGGCAAGAATCCGCGGCTCTTGGCTCTGACCGGCGCCGCCGAGTTGGCCTGGTTGGGAGGAGCCGACCTTGTCGCGTAGTTCGACAATGATCCGTTCGGCGATGCGCTTGCCGATGCCCGGTACAGCCTGAAAGCGGGCGGCGTCTCCGGAGGCTAATGCCGAGGTGAGTTCGGCCACACTACCTCCCGACAGAATGCCCAGGGCCACCTTAGGGCCGACTCCCTGGACTTCGACTAGTTTGAGGAAGAGGTCGCGCTCCTCTTCGGTGGAGAACCCGTAGAGCGAGAGCGCATCATCGCGCACGACAAGATGGGCGTGAAGAACGACCGTCATGCCATCTGTGGGAATGTCGAGCAGGGTCTGGCTAGAGACAGCAAGGCGGTATCCAACGCCACTACAGACAACGATGACGTGGTCTTGGCGTCGAATGGCAACCTCGCCTTGGACTAGAGCGATCATGCCGCGGTTGCCTTGGCGATTGCTGCTGCGAGCCCGCGGTTTACAGCTTGGGCGTAAGGCGCACGGTTGATCTCGCAGATAGCAACAGCGAGAGCGTCTGCGGCGTGGTCAGGCTTGGGTGGAGAGTCCAAGCCAAGTAGCTGAGCGACCATTCGTTGAACCTGGTCTTTATCGGCGTTGCCGCTTCCACAAACCGCAGATTTGATCTGCTGGGGAGTGTAGGAGTGGCAGGGCGTGCCTCGCTGTCCAGCGGCTAGGAGTGCCACGCCTCGGGCCTGACCCACCGCAAAGGCGCTGCGGACGTTTGCTCCGAAGTAGAGATCTTCGATCGCTAGTACCTCAGGTCGGTATTGGTCAAATAACTCAACAAGTCGGTCGAAGATAGTGACGAGGCGAATTTCTGGCTCAACGTCAGACTTGGTCGCGATAACACCCCCGTCGAGTGCGATTAGCCGCGACCCTTCCTTTTGAACCACGCCGTAGCCGGTATTCGCGGTCCCAGGGTCGATGCCAAGCACAATCATCTCTAGCCCATTCTGCGCCGACTACCGGATGCCTCCCGAGCTTTAGGCGAGGATCCGCTCTAAGACCTCGGGATCGACGTCGAAATTCGCGTGAACCTCATTGACGTCGTCGTTCTCTTCTAGCGCATCAACGAGGCGTATTAGCTTGATCGCGTCTTCTTCTTCCAGCGGGACTCGTACGCTGGGCTGCTGCACGATGTCGGCCGAGAGAATTGTTACGTCTGCCGCCTCTAGGGCCGCTCGAACGGTGCGTAGGTCGACGGGCTCGGTGACTATTTCAAAGACGTCATCATCGAGCACAATGTCCAAGGCCCCTGCATCGATGGCCACTAGTAGGTCCTCTTCGGTGTATCCGGAGCCGTCGATCACGATCACGCCACGCTTGTCAAACAGATAGCCGACCGATCCGGGCTCACCGAGCGCTCCACCGTGTTTTGTCAGTAGATGACGTACATCGGCGCCAGTCCGGTTGCGATTCTCGGTCATTGCTTCGATCAGAAGCGCCACGCCACCTGGCCCATATCCCTCATAAAGAATTGTCTCAATCGCGGCACCGTCGCCGCCAGCGCCAGTTCCTTTGACGATTGCCCGTTCGATGTTGTCCTTTGGCATCGAGGCATCGCGCGCTTTTTGGACGGCGTTGGCGAGCGCAGCGTTGGTCTCAGGATCGCCTCCCCCCTCCCGAGCCGCGACACTTATTGCCCGGGCGAGCTTGGTGAACGCTTGGCCGCGACGGGCATCAACGACTGCCTTCTTGTGCTTGATTGATGCCCATTTTGAGTGGCCTGACATGGCTAGGCAGTCTAGAACACTCGCGGTCACTCTCGTCGGTGCGACCGTCTCGCTCAACCCAGCTTTGCACCGCCGATGGCACTAGAGCCCAAATGAAGCGCGCTCGCATAAGCGATCGCCGTAGGATTAACGGTGTGGCACAAATTTCCCAAGAGATTTTTAAGGCCTACGACATTCGCGGACTCTACGGTGAGCAGATCGATGGGGATCTAGCCGAACAGATAGGTCGCGCTTTTGTCCGTGTAATCGCCGATCTGGAGAGCAAGCCGGCGACCTCTCTGCGCTTGGGCCTCGGCCGCGACATGCGCCTTACTGCCCCCGAGCTAGCAGGCCGCTATGCAGCGGGAATGGTGGCTGAAGGTGCAGCGGTGCTTGACGTAGGGATGGTCGGCACAGAGATGCTCTATTACGTAGTTGGATCACGTGATCTAGACGGGGGCTTAATGTGCACCGCTTCGCACAACCCCAAGGCCTACACTGGCGCCAAGCTCGTAAGACGTGGCGCGGTTGCGCTCTCGGGTGAGGCCGGGATCCAGGAGATCCGAGAGCTGATCGTCGCAGGACTGGGATCGCCTCCGGGCGGAGGAACGGTTGAGTCCGTCGACGTCGGCGAGGAGTTTCGCAGCGCCGCGCTTACGTTTATTGACCCCACGGTCGTGCGTCCGCTACGAGTCGTTGTCGACGGAGGCAACGGCATGGCAGGCCCGATGGTCGGGCCAATCCTTGAGGGGCTAGGCCTCGATCTCGTTAAGGCGTACTTCACTCCTGACGGATCCTTTCCAGGTCACGAGCCCAACCCAATGTTGCCTGAGAACCGTGAGTTCATCATGGCTAAGGTTGTGGAGAGCAAAGCCGATCTAGGAATTGCTTGGGACGGTGACGCCGACCGCTGCTTTTTCATTGATGAGAAGGGAGCCTTTGTAGATGGCGATTTCTTAACCGCCTTTATGGCCGAATCTATCCTCGCTAAGCAGCCGCAGAGCACCGTTCTCTATGACGTGCGAGCCAGCCGCGCCGTTGCCGATACTGTCGCTGCGGCGGGCGGCAAAGCCCTTATGAATCGGGTTGGTCACGCCTTCTTTAAGACCAGAATGCGTGAAGAGGGAGCCGTTTACGGGGGTGAAGTCTCAGGTCACTACTACTTCCGCGACTTCTACTGCGCTGACTCGGGCACGATTCCGGCTCTACTGA
The DNA here is from genome assembly GCA_947474595.1 of Solirubrobacterales bacterium. GTDB lineage: Bacteria > Actinomycetota > Thermoleophilia > Solirubrobacterales > Solirubrobacteraceae > CANJIV01. Next base: position 69,455 of record CANJIV010000005.1, on the reverse strand, counting down.
TGCTGGAGTTGTTGTCTGAACAAGGTAAGACGATGTCTGAGCTGATCGCTCCTCTACGTGAGCGCTACTTCATCTCCGGCGAGATTAACTCTGAAGTCGACGATCCAGATCGACGGATGGCCCAAATCAAGGCTCGCTACAGTGACGCACGCTTAACCGAACTCGACGGACTGTCGGTTGATTACGACGACTGGCACTTTAACGTCCGCAAATCCAACACCGAGCCGCTTTTGAGGCTCTGTCTTGAGTCACTTGTCTCCGTTGAAGATATGCAGCGCCGCCGCGACGAAGTCCTTGCACTGATTAGGGACTGAAGATGGCCCGACACGGGTGGACCTCTCGTGGTGGTGTTAACGGCGGGCCCACGGTGATCAACGCGCGCGCGCAGGTCCGTCGTGATCTCGGCGGGGTCGAGCGCTGGGCTCGTGAACTGACTCAGCGCCTACCACTCTTGCGCCCAGAGGCCTATCGCGTGGCTCGCCCTCCGGCAAGGCTCGCCTACAGCGCAGGACAAATTTGGGAGCAGGTCGTACTGCCAGTCGAGAGCGCCAGATTGAAGGCCTCTCTGATTATCTCCCCGGCAAACCTGGCCCCGCTGGCATGGTCGCGCAACGTGATCGTGATCCATGATGCCGTTGCTCTCACTCACCCGGAGTGGTATTCGAGCGCCTATGTCGCGTGGCAGAAAAGGATTCTGCCCCGTCTGGCGCGCGGCGCGGTAGCGGTGATCACGGTGTCAGAGTTCTCACGCAATGAGCTAGTGGCACGACTTGGAGTTGACTATGAACGTATCTCAGTGATCCAAGGCGGAGTCGACGCTGCCTTCTCGCCCCAGGCCGACGTTGAAGGCTCTCGCCGGGCCCTGGGCCTTAAGCGGCCCTATGTCCTTACGGTGGCGACGATGAGTGAGCGCAAGAACTTAGCCGCCTTGACTGCCACCGCTAAGGTTTTGGCTCAAGATGGAGTCGATCTGGTTGTCGCGGGCCAAGGCCGCTCTTACCTGCGCGCCGAAGGCGATCTGGGGGGTGTGCTGGCTTTGGGATACGTGCCAGATGTGCTCCTGCCTGGCCTCTATGCAGGCGCTAGAAGTTTCGTAATGCCATCTAAGCACGAGGGATTTGGCCTTCCTGTTGTTGAGGCGATGGCCGCTGGCGTCCCGGTTGTTGCCTCCGATCGGGGCGGCCTTGCGGAGGCGTGTGCTGGCGCCGCGATCCTCGTTGATCCAGACGATCAAGAGGCGATCACCGCCGCCGTCTTACGGGCCACCTTTGATGAGGATGCCCGCCGCGCGCTCGTTGCTGCGGGCAGTGCGCGCTGCGTGGGGCTGACTTGGGGGCGCACGGCCAGCCAAGTCGACGAGCTCTTGATGAAACTTAGCTCGCGTGAGCTGTGATCATCTCTAGAAATAGCTCGTGAACTCTCGGCTCTCCGCTGATCTCTGGATGGAATGAGACAACCAGCACGTTTGCCTCTCGGGCGGCTACCGCGTGACCGTCTACCTCGGCAAGGATCTCAACGGCCGGCCCGTGCTCAGCGATCCATGGTGCTCGGATGAAGACCGCGCGCAGGGGACCGCCTTGAATCCCATCGAAGTCGAGGTCTTGCTCAAAGGAGTTGACTTGGCGCCCAAAAGCGTTGCGAGCTGCCCGGATGTCCATGATTGCCAGGTGATCACGGTCGACCATGATCATCCCCGCACAAGTCCCAAGCAGAGGCTTGCCCTCTTTCGCAAATGAGCGCAGTGGGTCGCCGAGACCCTCCCTCTCGACGCCCAAGGTCATCGTTGTTGACTCACCGCCCGGGATCACCAGCCCATCGATCCCGGTCAAATCGCCTGGCACTCTGATCTCTCGCACCTCTGCGCCGAGCGCCTCCAAGATGGCCGTATGTGCGGCGAAATCGCCCTGAAGGGCGAGCACACCAACAAGGGGACTCATGGTGCCTACCAGCCGCGTTGGGCTAGCAACTCTGACGGAGCTAGCTTGCTGGCCTCGAGAGAGGCCATTGCGGCGCCGATCCCCTCGGAAGCTGCGGCAACTCGTGCTGCGTCGCGGAAGTGGGTCGTTGCCTCGACGATCGCGCGTCCTCGTCGTTCAGGGTCATCTGACTTAAAGATTCCCGAGCCAACGAAAACCCCTTCGGCACCCAGTTGCATCATTAAAGAGGCATCGGCCGGCGTAGCGATCCCGCCGGCGCAGAACAAGACGACTGGAAGCCGCCCGTCTTTGGCTACTCCACGGACTAGATCTAAGGGCGCTTGGAGATTCTTAGCGGCGGTCGCCAGCTGTGCTTCATCCATGCCGTGGAGGCTGCGGATCTCTGAGTTGATCATTCGCATGTGGCGCACCGCCTCAACGATGTCTCCGGTGCCAGCCTCTCCTTTTGAGCGGATCATTGCGGCACCTTCGCCGACCCTTCTCAAGGCCTCCCCGAGGTTAGTAGCGCCACAGACGAAGGGGATTTTGTAGGCCCACTTGTCGATGTGATTTGCCTCGTCAGCAGGGGTGAGAACTTCGGACTCATCTATGTAGTCGACTTCAAGGGCTTCAAGGACTTGGGCTTCTGCGAAGTGTCCGATGCGAGCCTTTGCCATCACCGGGATCGTCACGGTCTCCTGGATAGCTCGGATCATCTCGGGATCAGACATCCGTGCCACGCCGCCGTCTCTGCGGATATCAGAGGGGACGCGCTCAAGCGCCATCACCGCACACGCTCCAGCCGCTTCGGCGATCTGTGCCTCTTCAGGGGTGACCACGTCCATGATCACGCCGCCCTTGAGCATCTCGGCCAGTCCTGCCTTGACGCGGAATGTTGCTTGATCACGCATGCCAAGCAGTCTACCAAGTGGACTAGCGCCGCTTAGAGTTTTCGGCGAGGGTGGCTGATTATTTAAGGCGGTACGCCTTGATGCGATCGTCGTGATTGGCGGCATCACGAGCGTAAACACCATCTGCGAGCGCCTGAATAACGCTAAGCAGGGCTGTATGAGAGCGGACGAAAGTAGGACTGTTTGAGGAGTAATAGAGCCTTACTTGTGCCAATTTGGCGACCTCAGAAAGAGTGGCGTCAACGATCGCGATTGAACGAGATTTGCGGTGGCGGGCGAGCTTCATTGTGCGCACGATCAACGGATGAGGACGCCCTGCTGATAGGCCAATTACAAGCGTCTCTTCGTCGATACGGCTCAGGCGCCCGAGTGCTTCTTGTGACGGCGAGGCGACGATCTCGGCGCGGATGTCGAGCAGTGCGAGTAGGTGGCGCAGATAGCTGGCGAAGAAGGCCATCTGGTCGGTGCCGGCGATCACGATCTTTGAAGCTCCTACGATCGACTCGATTGCTGCTTCGACCTCTGTGCGCGAGACCTTGCGGGCGGTCTCCTCAACGTTGACGTGATCTGCGCCGACCGCTGCTTCGAATTCGTTTTGGTCAAGAGAAAATAAGGGGGTCAGTGATCCGGAGCCAGCGTGAGTAGTCGGGAGGGCACGGCGGTACTCCTCGCGAGCGGCCTGCTGAAGCTCAGGAAAGCCCTCAAAGCCGAGGGCTTGAGCGAAGCGGACAACGGTTGAGCTTGAGGTGTTAGCTCTGCGCGCTAACGACTCAGCCGTCTGGAATGCTGCCTCGTCTAGATGGTCAACGATGTACTGGGCGACGTCCTTCTGCGAGCGCGAGAACTCGTCGAAACGGTCCTGAATGTAGGCCGACAAGGTTTGATGGCCCTGACCGGTAGGTGGTGAGGGCAGTGTGGTTGTCGATCGCTTCATTGCCTGCGAGGAGTTCGACGATCCGACCGGGCTTCCTGCTCAGGCCCCCTCACGAATGTCGGGTGGTCGGCTGTTGGGGTCTGCCTTTGCGGCTCGATCGAGGAGTGAACGCGCCTGAATAAGCGCGGCGGCTCGGTTGACCTCAAGCAGCCCAACCCGGCAGCGGCGGTCGATCAGGTCCTCAGCAGAGATCGCTAGTTCGTGTTCGATCCCGAAAAGCAGCTCGGCGGCGCTAACGTTGACCTCTGGGGTGATCGGCTGTAATTGATCTGCTCCCGCGGTAGTCATTGCCGCCACGACCTCAGCCTCTGATCCGTATCGACGGACTAGTCGTTCGGGTATATGCGCCGGGGCAACGGAGTTACGTGGCTGGGCGCCAACTAGCGGCAGGAGGGCGGTCAGACACGGACCACAGCTCACACCGCTGCGGCTGGCTAGACGGTCGACGGTGTCTTGGGCCATCCGTCGGTAGGTGGTCAACTTCCCTCCCACAATCGTTACCAGTCCCGTGCGCCTGTCTTCGATCACGGCGTGACGACGAGATAGGTCGGAGGTGCTAGAGCCATCTCCGTCAAGCAGAGGTCGGAAGCCGCAGAAGCCCCCGATGACATCGTCAGCAGTCAGCACACGGTTGGTCGCGGAGCCGATCGCGTGGAGCAGGAAGTCACGATCGACGTCAGGGACTACCGGCTCGTCGCTGATCTCGACGTCAGCTGGATCATCGGTTAGGCCGAGCTGGACTAGGCCATCGGGGAAGGGGATCGCCGACGCAAATCGCTTACCGCTTGAGTCAACCGGAACGGTCAGGGCCGCCCGTGGGTCGCCAAATGTTTTGGCCCGCAGCAGAAGGTGGCTACCGCGGCTTGGCCTCAGCCTTACTTGGGGCGCTAGCCCGCCGGCCCAGACCCCCGTAGCGTTGACGACGTTTCTTGCCCTTACACGTAACCTCTCGCCCGATATCTCATCGACGATGTCGGCGCCACCTTGGTCGACCCCGGTAACGGTCGCGTAAGTGATCACGCGGGCGCCGTAAGAGGCGGCAGTTCGAGCGACCCCAATCACAAGGCGCGCATCGTCTTCGAGCTGGCCATCCCAGCTCAGCAGCGCCCCTCGCATGGCAACACCTACGGTCGCTGGGACCAACACCCCGGCCTCTTCGGCCTCGATGTGGCGCGCGAGCGGGAGCACCTTGCGAGAAGTGCCCGCCGCAGCCCGAAGGCCGTCGGCGGTGTGCATTACAAGAGATATGCCGGCGCCCATCCGTTTGGAGACCATCGTCGTGAGCGGAATGATTCCCGGTAGCGGTCGAACTAAATGGGGCGCAGTCGTATCGATCAAGATCGCTCGCTCTACAGCAGACTCCCACGCAACCCGCGGCTGGCCCTGTGCTAGATAGCGAAGGCCGCCGTGGACCATCTTTGAAGACCATCGACTCGTTCCGTTAGCTAAGTCTCGACGTTCTACTAGGGCCACAGTGAGGCCACGCGTAGCTGCGTCAAGCGCAACGCCAACGCCAGTTATGCCGCCACCGATCACGAGTACGTCGACGACCTCTCCCCCGGCTAATGCCTCAAGGTCGCGGGAGCGTCGGCCAACGTTAAGCGAACTAGAGGCAGTAGCTGGCGCAATTGCGCCCGTACCTAAATGGCGGCGCCTCATCTGTTGACCATCGCTTGGTCGTCAGCTTGCGCTGTGGCCTTCTGAGGTGCTGGTGTCAGATAGCCATCGAGCATCGCCTTAAACTCGGCGCCAAGATCACGGACCGTTTTTGGAGAGTCAGATCGTGACGCACCGACGTAGCCGCGCAAGGAGAGCTCGATGGCCTGGGCCATTAGCTTGGGATCTGCCGACCGAATAGAGCCGTCGGCTTGACCTTGCACAACCATCTCGATCAGCCGGATAATCGCCAACTGCTGGATCGCTCCCCTGCGCACGGTTAAGTACGGAAGGACCAGCTCAGGATCGACGTCAAGAATGCGCTGGAATAACGGACTGGCGATTAAGGCTTCAACCGAAAGTAGAACCTCGTCGAGGAGTCTCTCGCGGCCACTGTGGCCTTTGGCTAGCTTGGCCGCTTGGGCGATCGCTGCGCCGAAGTCTCGCGTCATAAGATCGGAGATGATCGATGCGATATCGGAGTGTCGCCGATAGATCGTCATCCGGCTAACTCCAGCGCGACGGGCGACGTCGGTCAGTGTCGTGCGCCTGACCCCAAAGTCCATGATGGCGTCACGCGCTGCATCTAGGAGCGCCTGGTCGTCATCTATATCAGGCAGACGTTGTGACATACAACGTCAAAGTGTAACGCAGGAGTCGGCACCGCCTGAGGTTGCTTGCGACTATCAATCGGTGGTGTGCCAGCGGACTACGCCGTCGTCGACCGAATGCCCCACTACTCCTTGGTCTACGAGAATGTCGATATGGCCGAGTGTTTCAGAGAGGGCTAGGTAGGTCTGACTGATCGGTAGACGCTTCCACAGTTTCGCTGCTATATCGCTCGCCGTTCGCTTGCCGTTAATCTGGGACAGAATCTTCTGCGCGCGTCGTGCGTGCATCTCTTCGCGTTGATCTATGAGCGCCGCGTGACCAGTGAAGGGGACGCCGTGTCCCGGGAGAACTACTTCGACATCCATCGCCTGGGTGTCGCGTAACGAGTCGAGATAAGTCATTAGCGCGCGCGGTCTATCTGGAGAGCAGGCAACTGCGGCGGGGTCGGTTATCCCGACGGGAGCGTGGGCTATTGGGTTTGAGGAGACATGTTGGAGAAGGTGGTCTCCAGCGAGCAGAGTCCGGTCGCTGGGATCATAGAAAATTGTGTCCGTCGGACTGTGTCCTGGTCGTGTCAAGACCACGAAATCACGGGAACCCATTCGTACGCGGTCTTGATCTTTGAAACTGACTTCTACTTCAACGTCTGTCGCGAAGCGTCGGAAGGCTCCGAGCATCTCTCTGAGAGATGCGCTGATCTCTGGATCGCAGCCGTGACGGACCATCATCGCGCTCGCATATGCGTCGTCGATGTCCATAGATGTGTTGAGGTCTGCCATGAATGATGCCAACGGTCCTATCGCGCCTACCTGGGCTCCCGACCGCTCCCATATCTCGCCCGCTAAGCCGACATGGTCGTAGTGCTGATGGGTGAGGACGACAAGATCGATATCTGAGATCGATAAGCCGTTGTCGGCAAGGCCTTGTTCTAAAGCTTGCCTAGTGTCTTTGCTGCGTGGACCGGTATCTACCAAGGTCACGCAGTCGCCTAGGAGTAAGTAGGCGTTGATGTCCCCGATTGCGAACGGGCTAGGCAGCGACATGCGGACTATGTCCGCAGGTGCAGTCGGGGCGGGCAAAGTTATCTTGCGGTTAGGGACGCCCGCGGCGCCCGGGCTTCTCTTGGCGTGGCTTTGGTGGGCCAAACTTTTTGCGCTCAGCATCTGTCATCTGGCGGATCACGAGCTGACCCTCTTCGACCTGCTCCTCGATCTGAGCGAGCTTTTCTTCGCGCTGGGCTTGCTGGCGCTCGCCGGGGGTGGTCATCTGCCCCCCCTGTGTAGTTGCTGCATGGGCCTCAGTCTAGGGGAAGGGTAGGACCGCAGGTGAATAAATTGGGTCAAATCATGGGCCGGGAAGGATTCGAACCTTCGTCTTATGGATTATGAGTCCACCGCTCTAACCAGCTGAGCTACCGGCCCGTCGCTGCGATTGTGTCGCACAGTGGCCTGCAAGGATAAGGGGCCGCCCGTCGCTTCGCTGAGTAGGGGATAAAACAACTAGCTACCGACCCTATGGGGATCATCACTTAGGCGCTCTGGGGGTCTGGCGTTCTTACCCGCGCAGGTAAGTTGCAGCGGTGCGTGATTGGATACAAGGATTAGCGTCTGTCGTGCGGCGTTACTGTGACCTAGACCACAAGGGGAGGCTTTGCGTAGATGGCTCAACGAGCAGCGATTGTTACAGGAGCATCGACGGGGATCGGGCGAGCGATAGCCGGCATGTTGGCCGAAGAGGGATACGCGCTGACCGTCGCTTCACGGCGGCCAGAGAATCTCGCGCCAGCCGCGAAAGAGCTCCGTGCAATGGGTGCCGAGGTGGTAGAGGTTCCAGCCGACATGAGGTCTGAGGACGACATCAAAGCGGTTGTCTCCGCACACCGTGAGCGCTACGGCCGCCTCGATGTTCTTGTCAATAACGCGGGAATGGGGTTCGGTCTCCCGGTAGGCGAGATTCCAACCAAGCAACTCGACATGGTGCTCGATGTAAATATTCGCTCGATCGTTATTTTCTACCGCGAGTGCGTTGAAATGCTGCGAGCGGCAGGGGCCGAACACCAAAGTGCGCTTGTGGTCAACACGGCCTCGATCACAGGGAAACGCGGCCAAGCATGGCTGTCGGTTTACTCGGCTACGAAGTTCGCGGTCGTGGGATTTACCGAAGCGATGAACCGGGAACTCGCGGGCGAAGGGATTAGGTCCTGTGCGCTTTGCCCAGCGTTCGTTAATACAGCGATGACGGACTTCGTGAAGGACACCGTCGATGCCGAGGCCATGATCCAGCCCCAAGATATATCCGAAGCGGTTCGGTACCTGCTCAAGCTTTCACCAGGATGCCTGATTCCCGAGATCATCTTCGAACGGCCCGGCGAGGTCTTATAGCGCCGAGACGCCCGGTTCGGTCCTAGGGAACTAGTTGGGTGCCGGGAAGGCAATGAGATAGCCCCAAAGAGATTACTGCTGGGCGCCTTCGGCGATCCGGGCCATGCCTTTCCGATGATTGCCCTAGGCACCGAGCTTTCGAGGCGAGGTCATGCCGTAACGCTTCAGACGTGGTCGCGCTGGCGCGAGCCAGTTGAGGCGGCCGGGATGGACTTTGTCGCGGCGCCTGAGTACGACGTCTTCCCGACGCGTGGCCGGCCGCTAAAGCCTTACGAAGCGGTCGTGCGTGCTGCCCGTGAGACGGTTCCCGTGGTCGAAGCTACTAGGCCAGAGGTTGTCGTGGCAGACATCCTCACACTCGCTCCAGCGCTAGCAGGCGAAATCTGTGGCGTGCCCGTGGCGACCTTGATTCCGCACGTACAGCCAAGTAGCCCGCAAGGGTTTCCCCCTTACTCGCTCGGCGCGCGCCTGCCACGGACGCCGTTTGGACGCGCCGGGTGGAGGGCGATCTCTGGGGTCATAGATCGTGGCCTTCGGCTGGGTCGCGATGAACTTAATGAGAGTCGCAGGCGCCTTGGTCTAGCGCCACTGCAGCGCTATCACGGCGGGCAGAGCTCGGAGCTTGTGCTGGTGGCAACACTCCCACAACTTGAGTATCCCCGTGAGTGGATGGCCCATGAGCACGTCGTGGGACCGTTGCTGTGGGAGCCACCCTTCGGGGAAGTGAGCCTTCCGCCCGGCGACGCACCGCTCGTTCTGGTGGCGCCATCTACGTCTCAGGATCTCGACCACCGACTGCTCAAGGCGTCACTGGCAGGATTAGGAGACCTCCCGATCCGCGTGATCGCGACTTGGAATCGCAGGCCTTTAAACGAAGAGATCGCTGTGCCCGCAAATACCCGTCTTGTCGAATGGCTCTCCTACGCCAAGACGATGCCATTGTGTGACGCGGTCGTCTGCCACGCCGGGCACGGCACGGTGGTCAGGGCGCTCGCCTCAGGTTGTGCGGTGGTAGCCGTGCCCGCAGCTGGGGATATGAATGAGAACGCCGCTCGTGTTGACTGGGCCGGTGTTGGCGTTCGTGTTCCGCGCAGGTTCACCACTGCGAGCGCCCTACGTCTCGCTGTGGCCCGGGCGCTCTGGGACCATCGAATCCACGAGCGGGTAGAGGAGCTTGCCCGGTGGTCTAGCAACCACGATGGTCCTGCCAAGGCCGCCGACCTTGTGGAGCAGTTGGCGGCTAGGTGACCTAAAGCGAGCGGCAGGGGTTAAAGGATTGGCCGCCAAGAATCTCCTTGGCACCAACTTTGAGTGAGATCAACCCCGAGCAGTTGCTTCCATCGATGACGGCCTTAAAGTGTCCGTTGATCGCCTTGCCGTCGCTTGTTTTGCCGGTGCAGACGATGTCTATCGTGCTGTCCTTCTTGCCGCTGGGGTTGTCGGCGCAGTTTGGTCCGCTCTTGATGTCGATTCCGCTCCGTTTAAGGGCGTCGCGCAGCTGGCCGACAATGACGACGTTGGCGACATCTGCGACAGCTCGGTTGACTTGAGTTTCGACCTGGTCGACCGCTCCGCAGCCAGGCAGGATGAGTACCGCTGCCAAGAGAGAGAGGGCCGTACCACTGATCTGGCCGCGTTGACGTTTGTCCATGTTGGGCACAGTGGCGAAAGTATCAGAGAGCCCCCCCGACTGAACCTAGTCGTAGGAAGGCGCCCGCAACTGCTCTAGCATTGTTGGATGACTGCCGAGAAAAACCCTCCGGTGCCGGGGTGGTATCTAGACCCTCGCGGCCAGCGCGACTTGCGGTGGTGGGACGGCAGCACTTGGACCGAAGAGGCGGCTGACTCTCACACTCTTGGGGTATCGCTACCGCCGCTTTCGCCCGAAGTTCAAAAGCAACCCGGCGGCGGCGCAACGGTCCTAATAGGCGGGAGGGCAAGAGTGCTCGCCTCATGGTGGCCACGGTTTGGGGCTTACTTGATCGACGGGCTGATCTCACTAGCGTTCCTGCTCCCCTTCGTTATCGGCTGCGCCGTGTTGGTTGCCGGGATTGACTGGCAGGCAATCGATATCGTCGACAACAACCTAGTTGGCGTCAGTGCAGATGATTCAGCCGCAGTTGTCCTTGGAGCACTCATCTTGGTCGGCGGGATTGTCTTGGTTGGCATCACCTATCAACCACTGACGATGGCTCGCCGAGGCCCAAACAACGGTCGTACGTGGGGAATGCAGATGCTTGGGATCCGCGTCGTAAACAACAGTGGCGTCGCAATCGGCTACTGGTCGGCGGTGTTGCGACAGTTCGGCGTAATGGTGGTGCTTTATGCGGTCCTCTCGGGCATCGGCAATTCGATGACGCTTGTTGGCGGCACCATTTTGGTGTTTGCTGCCTACCTGTGGCCGCTCTGGGACCGCGAGAATCGAGCTGGCCAAGACTTCATCTGCTCAACCCACGTCGTGCGCGACTGACCATAATTACCTGCGTCCGCGTGGTTGTCGCCCTTCCTTGAGGGGTGAAAAGAGTCTTGAGTCTCAGCGTTCTCGGACCCTGTGATCACGCGGCGCGGTCGGCTCCACGAAGAGTGCATAGCAACTTATATACGGCGCCTCGTGGGGCAGTCGTCACGTCGCCGCCGTTGTAATCAGGGTTAAGCTGATCTAAAGCCGCACCCCTTGCAGCGTTGGATGTCGGGCGCGTCGTACTAAGGAGGATCTGGTAGCTAACTGCTTTGCTGGGTCCTAATGACATGACCGCAGCGGAGGCAGTCCGTGGAACCGCTGAGAGGATCACTGTGGCCAATAAGGTCAGCCGGCCTAGTCTGAGCCCAGCCCGATCGCAAGAACATCCTTCTGCCAGAGCGAGCGAAATAGATCTTGTGCGTACTCTCGCTGAACCGCTACGTCTATCTGGGCGAACCACTCACCCGTGGAGGTCTCTGTGACTATCTCGCCAATCGTGCGCCGCCCATCCATCGCTTGCAACAGCGCAAGCTCGCTGTGATCGAGCGTTTGGCTCCAGCCGGGGCAGGAGATCTGGGCGCCGCTGATCTCGCAGCGGTATCGCAGCGACGGGACGTAGTCGAGGAACGCGGTCGTCGTGAAGTCGATCCTGTAGGTCGACTCCACGCGTTCGCTACGGCAAGCCGTAAAGAAGTGGCATGCGTTGCGAGCATTGATGGCCTCCATCACCGCCCACTGGCGCTCCACGGGCAGCGCCGCTACTGAAGACTCGAATGCGCTGCCGGCAGAGACCGGTGGGTAGTAGGGCCTCTTGAGGAACCAGTCGTTGAAGACCAGTCCCCCAGACGCGACGAGCGCACGACACTCATCGACTGTGTAGCTGCGTTCGCGTACATGCAGGAATGTGTCAACCAAGCCAGCGTCAAATTGAAGGTCAGGGGCACTTTCGAGGTAGCTCTGAATTGGGTGGTCGTGCGGCAGTAGCGAGAGAGCCTCTTTGACCATCTCTACCGAAGCGTGGTCATCGCTGAGTCCGACCTCCCTAAATGCTCCCTGAAGCATTTCAAGGCCGCTGCGTCCGTTGCGCGCGTAGAGCATGATTGCCGCCACGCCATCGGAGCGCAGGCAGTTGGCCAGCGCCGTCATTCCTGTGACAGGGTCTGCCATGTGGTGGAGCACGCCAGTCGACACGACGAGATCGAAGTCGCGGCTCAGTGATTTAAGCTCTTCGATCGGAAAGAGGGCCAGCTCCAGATTCTCTAATGCGTACTTGCGCTTGAGATGCTCGTGGTGACCTAGCCCCGGCTCGCTCACGTCGACTGCCATAACGCGTGCGCTCGGGTTGGTATAGGCAAGCACGGCACCCTGGTTGGTCCCGCACCCGGCAACGAGAATGTCTAACTCAGAGACTTCTTCCCGCTGTGGCCAAAACATCCGATGCGAATGGCTGGGGTCAAACCACTGCCAGTCGGTCTCCAGCCAAGCTGGCAGGTCGAAGATCGGTTCGGGGTACATCCAGCGCTGGTAGTGGCCGGAGACCGTGTCTGTGAGTGGGTCGAAGGTCACGTCAGGCCTTGAGTTAGTTGGCAGCTAAAAGAGTAGTTGACGGTTCACCCGAGGGGCGACGCAGAGCTCCGGGGGTGGGACTCGAACCCACAACCTAACGATTAACAGTCGTTCGCTCTGCCATTGAGCTACCCCGGATCATTTAGCGCTGGCCCGATATAGCGGCCTCGCCCATCCTACGACACGACGGTCGTTGGGCCTTTTGCGGCTACTGCCCGGCCCTAGTTGATGTTGCCCGCTCGACCGCGTCGCCGAACTCGGCTTTGACAGTGTTGAGCTCTGCGGCGAGCGTCGCGATGTCGAGGCGCCCTGAAGACCGAGCCGAAGCGATCTCGCGTTCGATGCGAGCCATTTCGAGTTGCAGTAGTTCGACCGCCAGCGTATCTGGGCTTGCCAGTTCGCGGCTGCCGCGGACCGAAAGTTCGGCAATCAACCCCGTCATCTCGGTGTCGTCGGGCGCGACGTGGTCGGCAGGGTCGGTGAGATGCTCTCGTAGGTGTGCTGCGCCTCGGCGGGTCAGCTCTGATGTGAAGTGCTGATCGAGGTCTACACTACGTAGGGCGTCGCGGCCAGCTTCAGGGAGTGCGATGCAGAGAGCAAGAAAGTTACGCTCGGTCTGCTGGCGACGGTCGAGAACGACGGCAGCACGTGGAGGCAGCTTATTGGCAGTTTGTGAGTCACTGGTTGGCGTTGGCCGAGGATCGGTCGGTGGGGCGACCAGCAGCGATACGAGCTGCTCGGAGAGTGTCAACCTTCCAGCCACCAAACGGACGAGGTCGTCCCTGCTTGGACTCGGTGGCACCCCTGAAAGCACGTTTCGGAGATCGTTATAAGCGATGTCGCGTCCCTCTCCGTTGGAGAGGTTCGCCGTCTCGAGGATTCGTTGGACTTGAAAGCTGGCGAATGGGACCGCTGCCTCGACGCGCGCGCGGACCGCTTCTGCTCCCTCGCTAGCCACAAGCTCAGCAGGATCGGTCCCGGCCGGCATTGCAACCACTCTTAGCTCTAGGCGCTGGCCGGCAGCGACGCGAGCGGCGCGCAGCATCGCATCTTTCCCCGCTGCGTCAGCATCGAGCGCGAGGTCCACGATTGGAGCAAGCCGCGCCAGCGCTCCTGCTTGCTCGGAGGTGAGAGCGGTGCCCATAAGTCCTACGGTGTTATGGAGCCCCGCTTGATGGAGCGCCAGGACATCCGTGTAGCCCTCGACAAGAACGGTCCGTCCCGCCTTAGCCGAGGCCGCCCGCGCGAGGTCAGCGGCGAATAGCTGTCGGCCCTTGTGGTAGACCTCTCCGTCACTTGAGTTGAGGTACTTAGGCTGCTGGCTGTCGCGCATCGCGCGGGCACCGAATCCAAGGGTTCGCCCGCGCAAGTCGGCCAGAGGAAACATGATCCGCCCGCGGAAACGATCGTAGGCGCTGCCACGTTCCTTATTACGTGAAGCAAGCCCGGCCGCGACTAGCTCAAGCTCGCTAAAACCGTTACGACGGGAGGCCAGAAGCACTGTGTCCCAGGCACTCGGTGCATAACCAACACGGAAGGTCTGCAGCGTCTCTTGAGTGAGTCCACGCCCTGCAAGATAGGTCCGGGCGTCGGCGGCCTCGGAGGAGTCCCAAAGGAAGCGGCTGTAGAAGGTGGCCGTGCGGTCAAGCAGCTCAAGGAGTCGCTCACGCCCTTTGCGCCGCTCGGCGGCACCTTCGTCTTCTGCCTCAACTTCTAACGTGATGCTGAAGCGGTCGGCTAGCCACTCCATGGCGGCGACGAAGTCGAGTCCTTCGGTTTCCATCGCATAGGTAAAGACATCACCGCTTGCACCACAGCCGAAGCAGTAGTAGACCTTCTTAGCTGGGTCTATGCCGAAGGATGGCGAACGCTCTTCGTGGAACGGGCAGAGGCCTTGGTAGGAGGACGGTCCGGCCCGCCGCAGTTCGCTGCGGACAGAGACTAATGCCACCATGTCGACCGCGTCGCGTACTCGCTCCTTGGAGTCGGCGGTGTAGCGAGCCATCAGTCCAATGACCGCGGGATCGTTAGCTCTTCGAAAACCCTGATGCAGTAGCGATCGGTCATCCCGGACAGGTGGTCACTCACACGTTGGGCGATGTCTAGTTCGGCGCCTGGGTCAGGCGACGCTAGTACTGGAAGATCTTCAGGGTGGTCGCAGTAGTGGTCAAAGAGAGAACGCAGCAGCGTGGCCACACGAGCGTGCTCGCGGATCGCCTCTGGCCCTAAGTAGACGTGTTCAAACATCCAGCTACGCAGCTCGTCCATCGCCGCGCCTATCTCGGGGCCTTGCACGATCGCTTCGGCAATCGAGGAGTGCTCGACTAGGTCGTGAACGAGGACGTCGATGCGGTCGGTACCGCTGCTGCCTAGGACTGCTATCTCCCTAGCGGGCAGGTCTGCACGGGTAATCACGCCGGCGCGCACAGCGTCGTCGATGTCGTGGTTGATGTAAGCAATACGGTCGACTAGGCGGACGATCGCTCCCTCTAGGGTAGACGGGGCAGGAGAGCGTCCAGAGTGGCAGGCGATGCCGTCTCGAACCTGTTCTGTCAGGTTCAGGCCGCGCCCATCGCGCTCGAGCACCTCGACGATCCTCAGCGACTGCTCGTAGTGGCGAAATCCAGTTTCGAATCGCTCACGCAGGCAGCTGTCAAGAACGGCCTCTCCGATGTGACCAAACGGTGGATGGCCGAGGTCATGACCGAGGCCGATAGCTTCGGTTAGGTCTTCATTGAGATCTAAGGCGCGCGCTACGGTTCGCGAGATTCCCGCTACCTCAAGAGTGTGGGTTAGTCGTGTGCGGTAGTGGTCTCCGGCTGGAGCGATGAAGACTTGTGTCTTGTGTTTGAGCCGACGGAAGCTCTTAGAGTGCACGATCCGGTCGCGGTCTCGCTGAAAGGGCGTGCGCAGCCCGCACTCTGGCTCTTGGGCGACCCGAATCGCTGGGTAGGATGGGGTCGCAAGCGGCGAAAGCCTAGTGGCCTCCTGGGCGATCGCGCGTTGGGCGAAGGCTTCGGCCACAGTGCCGGTCGGGTGGGTCAGCAGTGGCTCCATCTCAACGATTCTGCCACCGCGTGCAAATAAGGGTAGGCAAGGTCACTCCAATGAGCGCCGAATAGCGGCCTGTGCGGCTGCGATACGAGCGACGGGAACATCTATAGGTGGGCACGAGACGTAGTCGAGGCCGTTGGCGTCAAAGAAGGCGATCGAATCAGGGTCGCCACCATGTGCTCCACAGACACCGAGCTTGAGGTCGTGTTTGACTGACCGCCCATTCCAGCCCGCCATCTTGATTAGTTCCCCTACCGCAGGATCGAGGGTTTCAAAAGGGGAGCGGTCGACTATTTTGCGGTCGATATAACGCGCCAGGATGCTGCTCTCGATGTCGTCGCGGGAGAATCCCAGTGTGGTTTGAGTCAGGTCGTTGGTGCCGAACGAAAAGAAGTCGGCGTGGTCGGCGATCTTCTCGGCTACTAAGCAGGCGCGGGGAAGCTCGATCATCGTCCCGACGATAAAATCTGGGCCGAGCTCAAGTCCATTGTCGTGGGCGACCCTAACAACGAGTTCGCGCATCATTTCGATCTCTTGCTCGTAGTTAACGAGTGGGATCATGACCTCTAGGTGCGGCGCTTCACCGGTGCGATCGCGTACTGCGACTGTTGCCATCGCGATCGCCTCGACCTGCATCTCATAGATTTCGGGGTGCAATATCCCCAACCGACAGCCGCGCGTGCCGATCATCGGATTGACTTCATTTAATACCTCAACACGGTCGAGGAGGCGTTGGATCTCTTCAATGTCGCCCTCCCCCGTAAGGCGCGCACGCTCGGCGGCAACTTTTAACTCAAATAGCTTGGGAAGAAACTCATGTAAGGGCGGATCTAATAGGCGGATAGTCACTGGCAGTCCGGCCATGGCCTCGAAAAGCCCTTCAAAATCTTGCTGTTGAAGGGGGCGTAACTCGGCCAGCGCGTCGCGTCGTTGAGTCTCGTTGTCGGCGAGAATCATCGCGCGCATCTTCGGCTGGCGGTCGGCTGCCATGAACATGTGCTCTGTTCGACACAGTCCTATCCCCTCTGCCCCATACTCCCTGGCCCTGATTGCGTCATCGGGCGTATCAGCATTGGCTCGCACGCCAAGTCTGCGCAGATCGTCTGCCCACTCCAAGACGGTGAGAAAGCTCGGGTTTGGCTCGGGGGAGACTAGAGCGACAACGCCTGCGATTACCTCGCCGGTTGTTCCATTGATCGTAATCTCATCGCCCTCGGCCAAGACCACGTCGCCCACACGAGCCGTCTTTGTAGCAAGGTCAACTTCAATCCCACCAGCCCCGCAGACGCAGGGCCGACCCATCCCTCGGGCTACCAAAGCAGCGTGGGAGGCCTTGCCGCCCTCACTTGTGAGGATTCCTTTGGCGGCGTGAAACCCGGCGACGTCGTCGGCCTCAGTAAAGGGCCTCACCAAGATCACCGAGCGGCCAGCCTCACCTGCTGCGATTGCGCTGTGGCTGTCAAAGACAATCTTCCCCTGAGCAGCGCCGGGTGAGGCGGCCACGCCACTCGTTAAGACGGTAAACGTCGCCTGTGGGTCGATCGTGTTGTGCAGCATGGTGTCAAGTGTCGATGCATCGATTGTGAGAAGCGCTTGAGCCTTGGTTAGTAGGCCCTCAGAGACGGCGTCGACCCCAAAGCGCACCGCTGCTTGGGCAGGCCTCTTTGCGCTGCGTGTTTGAAGCATGTAGAGGCGGCCCTCTTCAATGGTGAACTCGGTGTCCTGCATATCCATGTAGTGGCTCTCTAGGAGCGCGAGGATGTCGGTCAACTGGGCGTAAGCAGCGGGCATCAGGGTGGCAAGCTTGGAGAGATCTTGCGGAGTACGCGCGCCGGAGACAACATCCTCGCCCTGGGCGTTTAAAAGGAAGTCACCAGACGGCCGTGGCTCGCCGGTGATTTCATCGCGCGAGAAGGCGACGCCTGAACCGGAGGTGAGCCCCTTGTTCCCAAAGACCATCTGCTGAACGTTGACCGCGGTCCCCCAGTCGTCGGGGATGCGATTGATTCTGCGATATGCGATCGCGCGCTCGCCCATCCAAGAGTCAAAGACGGCGCGGATTGACTGGGCTAGTTGGTCGCCTGGCTCCTGGGGAAACTCTTGCCCGGTCTGCTCTCGGTAGAGGGTCATGAACCTTGATGTCAGCTCGCGCAGAGCCTCAACATCAAGATCTGTGTCTAGGGCCACCCCCCTTGCCTTCTTGACCGCTGCAATCTGCTCCTCAAGAGCCTCGCTAGCAACGCCCCGCACGACGTTGGCGAACATCTGTACGAAGCGCCTATATGAGTCCCAAGCGAACCGGGGGTTGCCGGTCGCTTTGGCTAGCCCTTCTACGGACTTGTCGTTGAGGCCAAGGTTTAGAACGGTGTCCATCATTCCCGGCATCGAATCTCGTGCGCCTGATCGAACAGAGACAAGAAGTGGATCATCTCGATCGCCAAGCCGCTTGCCGGCGAGGGTTTCGAGTCGAGCTAGGGCTTCGGCGACCTGGGCGCTGAGGGTGGCGGGCTCGTTGTTGGTCTCGAGGTAGGCGACGCAGGCTTCGGTGGTGATCGTGAAGCCCGCCGGCACGCGTTCGGCACCTAAGAGGCGCGTCATCTCCGCGACGTTTGCTCCCTTTCCGCCGAGCAGGTCGCGCATCTCGCGCGAACCTTGAGAGAAGTCATAGACGAAAGGAGTTAGCCCCTTGATCTCCAGCTGCCAATCTTTGCTCACGGTCGGATCCTATCCGCCAAGCACTAGCGAATCACAGCGGGGCGCCAGCGGACCTGGGCATGGTGCTCAAGTGTCTCTGAGATTGCGCGCTCGGCCTGACTGAGTGCTCGCTGCGAGGCTTGAGGTGTCTGGGCTAAGGGTAGGGCGAGCGCCTGAGTGAGAAACGCGTGGGCCTCCTGGTCAAAGGAGAACGAAGACGCTTCGCAGGAGGAGCAGACAACCCCTCCGGCGGCACCCGAGTACCCGGTTAACCCCTCGTGTTCGCCGCAGCTGGCGCAGGCAGCAAGATGAGGTGCGTGTCCGGATGCGAGGAGTAGTTTGAGTCGAAAGGCAAGCTGATTTGCGTGAGTGGCCATCTCTGGCGTCGAATCCAGAAGCGCAAGCTGGCTGGTCAGCAGGTTGTAAACGGCGGGGTTAGCGTCGCCGGCCTCAAAGAGCCTGCTGACCGCATCGCAGGCACGGGCAGCGCTATCGAGTGTTGCGGCATGTTCGCGCAGGCGTGGGTATCCACTGATGGTCTCGGCGCCGGTGACCGTAAATAGCTCACCGCGCCCTTCGTAGAGAACGAGATGGAGGCGAAAAAACGGCTCTAATCTTCCTCCGAAGCGACTATTGCTCTTTCTTACTCCTTTGGCGATCGCTCCGAGACGTCCAAGCGAAGGGGTGTAGACGTGGAGGATGCGATCTGCCTCTGAGTAGCGCAAGGAGCGCAGGACTATCGCTTCGGTCTTAAGTGTGCCAGCCATCTACGTAGCGCCTTTCGGTGCAGAGCACCCGCGCCTGGCGTTGCTATCTTTTGAGTTCATGAGTTCAGTCACCGTCTATACGACCCATCCGTGTCCTTACTGCTCGCGCGCAAAGGCGCTGCTGGATGCGCGCGGAATTCCATACGAAGAGATCAATCTGGCAAGCGACCCGGACGGTCGGGCCGCTTTGGTGGCTCTGACCGGACTCATGACCTTCCCCCAGATCATGATTGACGACCGCACGATCGGTGGATACGACGCTCTCGCAGCGGCCGATAGCTCTGGTCGACTCAGCGAGCTGCTCGCGGACTCAGACGCTTAGCACGCGGCCGCGTTTGGCAGCTCTCGCAGACGTAGGTCCCGCGGCCTCCAACGGTCATCTTGATCACCGTTGTTGCACACTCAAGACACGGCTGGCCCTCTCGCCTGTGAATCAGAAACTCGTTCTGAAACGAGCCGCGAGCGCCGTCTATCCCACGGAAGTCGTCGATCGTGGCCCCGTTGGCGTCGATCCCAGCTTGCAACGAGTCGATGACCGCTTGGTGGAGCACCCTGACTTGAGAGAAAGTTAAGCGGTTGGCCGGGCGCAGCGGATGAATGCGCGCCCGAAATAGAGCCTCATCGGCGTAGATGTTCCCGATCCCAGCTATGCGGTGTTGGTCAAGCAAGAACGGCTTGATCGGCGAGCGGGAGGTATCGGTGATCGCACGGAGGTGCTCTTGGGTGAAGCCCCGATCAAATGGCTCCACTCCAAGACGGCGTTTAAAGAAGTCCTCGAGCGAGCGCAGACCAAAGACGAGCTGGCCGGTACCGAATCTTCTCGGATCGACAAAGAGCAGGACATTCCCGTCGTCGAGGGTGAAGCGAACGCGAGAGTGTGGGACTGGTAGCACTGGGTCATACAGCAGCGTCCCAGTCATCCGTAGATGGACGATTAGGAATACCTCGTCTGAGAGCTCAACAATGAAGTACTTGCCTCGCCGCGAGAGGGTTGTGATGCGGCGACCGATCACTGCGTTGGCGGTCTCTGATGTCGACAGAGGCGAGCACCAGCGCGGATCTAATATCTCTAGTGACTCTAGGGTGCGGCCCTCTAGCTTTGGGGCCAGCTGACGACGGATAGTCTCGACCTCAGGTAGTTCAGGCACACTGACGAGTATGGCAAGCTGGGGCGAGCGCCTACCCGGAGCCGGAGGCTCGCGGATGGGCTTTGAAGTAGACGTCTTTGAGGCGCTCAGCTGAAAGATGTGTGTAAATCTGGGTGGTGGCGATATCTGCATGTCCGAGCATCTCTTGTACTGCTCGAAGGTCGCAGCCGCCCGCTAGTAGGTGGGTGGCGAATGTATGGCGAAGCGTGTGAGGACTCATCTTGTCTTCTAGTCCTGCGCTCCTAGCGTGACCCTGAATAATCTTGTACAGGCCTTGGCGGGTAAGACCAGACCCTCTCAGGTTGACGAAGAGGTGACTTTGGACCTTGAGACCGACCAGCTGAGGGCGGCCGCGTTGGAGGTAGACGGCGACAGCAGAGACCGCTTGGCGACCGACCGGCACGATGCGCTCCTTATTGCCCTTCCCGCGCGTCTTGAGGACTCCGATCTCAAGATCAACGTCGCTCACCTCGAGCCCGATCGCCTCTGATGCGCGCAGGCCGCAGGCATACATTAGCTCCAGTAGTGCCCGATCGCGAAGCGCTTGCGGCTCTGTCCCGGACGGCTGCATTAGCAAGGCTGTTACCTCTGGGCGGTTGAGCACTTGGGGAAGCTTGCGGCTCTTTTTTGGCGAGCGCAGGTCTGCTGTTGGATCGTGAGCGAGGAGTTCCTCGCGTCGAAGGTGACGGTAGAAGGAGCGTAGGCAGGCGACCTTGCGCGCGACGGTAGCGCCGCTAACCCCAGGCCGATCTCGATCGCCATCAGAGAGGGTGCTAACGAAGGATGCGAGCTGTGAGTGGGTCACCTTCAGGACGTCGAGGTCGTGGTTGGTCAGATATTGGCCGAACTGGGAGAGGTCGTTGCGGTACGCGTCGAGAGTGTTGCGAGACAGGCCTCTCTCAAGCTCGAGATAGGCCAAGAAGTCGAGAACAAACTCGGTGAAGATCCGCCCCCGAGGGCTTTGGGGAGCTTCGACAAGTCCGCCACGGGAGTTCAGTGCCGTTGGCATAGGTCCTATTAGTTTCGGATCGCCGCTGGGTTCTCCTAGCGCTGCAAGGCCCCGTTCAGGCTCTGCAGGGCTCTACTGGCCGCTTGTGGCCAGGTCTCCAAGCACTACTCCGGCAGCGAGGGCGGCGCTGAAGAACGCCGGGTCCTCGACGATCGTGCGCCCCATAGTCGTGGCAGGCAGGCCGCTGGCTTCGTAGCCAGCGAGGTCAACGGTAACGACCTCCTTGGAGTGACGATCTGGGAGGGTGGCTTCAAAGCCTTGGGCGAGCGCGACAGTTACCGGGGCTAAGGCGAGGTCAAGAACGCTCTGGGTGTGGTGTGAAAGGCCGTGGTGGCGAGGGCGCGGGTCGCCGCTGGACATACGCGCTACGAGAAGTGTCGGAGCCCCCAAAGAGAGCGCGGCATGGACGCTGTCGAGCGCGATCATCCCTCCGTGGCCCAAGGTGGAGGCTGATCCTAAGATCCCGGGTCCGGGTCCACAGAGCGCCACATCCCATCCCAAATCAACGATTGCGTGGTGGATTGCGCCGATCGTTGTGATCGCCTCACCCTCACCGCCGAAGGCTTGGCCTGCAGTTAGGTGGCCAGCTAGAAGGTCGAGCTGGCGTAGCTGGCCGACGACCATTGAGAACCCTCCAGAGAGGGCGCCACCTGTCGTTTGTATGTAGCCCATCCTGCCCTTAGAGCCGGTCGCTTGTCCGAACGCCCAGGCCACTGGAGCTAACTGTCCGTGCAGGCCAAAAACCCCTACGGGAGCGTTTAGGGGCACCTTTAGTCCCTCGCCTTCAACTGGGATAACGGCGTGTTGAAGGCTGGTGTAGTTGAGCTTCATCACGTGAGCGCCAGGAAGGCCCTCTCCATCTAGACCGCGTGTGAGATTTACGTGGACAAGATCGAAGCCGCCCGATCCCAAGCCTAGGTCTTGGGCCTCTGTGTTAACCACGACCTCATCCCCCACTGCGCATCGCCCAACTAGTTTCGTGTCGGCCAAGGCTTGGCGCTGCTGGGCTGCTACCTCAACCGCCAGTCGTTGAAACCCGTCGGTCTCGGGACCGGCGTCGACGACTACTCCAAGTCGAAGCTTGAGCATCAGCGGATCGAAATAGCGTCAGATCGACCGACGTCAATCACGGTCACGACTCGGGAGATGAGCTAGGCGCCCCAGCGGCTGTGTCGCCATCAAATCCACTGCGCGACGCGGAGGCCTGGGCGTCTGGCTCACGATCGCTGGCGCGCAATTGGGCGGCACGGACGAACTCCCTAAAGAGTGGCGCTGGCCGTTCCGGGCGGGATTTGAATTCTGGGTGGAACTGGGAGGCCACATAGAAGGGATGCTCAGGAAGCTCCACGATCTCGACGAGACGGTCGTCGGGAGAGGTGCCCGAGATCACGAGCCCGCTGTCCTCTAAGCGCCTACGCAAGAGAT
Organism: Solirubrobacterales bacterium; assembly: GCA_947474595.1. Classification (GTDB taxonomy): domain Bacteria; phylum Actinomycetota; class Thermoleophilia; order Solirubrobacterales; family Solirubrobacteraceae; genus CANJIV01. Next base: position 46,921 of record CANJIV010000005.1, on the reverse strand, counting down.
TGTTGACCTCATAGCGGTGGCGATGGCGCTCATAGATCACTGGTTCGTTATAGATCGTTGCCGCGACTGTCTCTTCGTGGACCTTGACGGGGTCTGCGCCCAAGCGCATCGTCCCCCCCATGTCGGCGACCTCTTTCTGCTCAGGAAGCAGATCGATGACTGGGTAGGGAGTCTCTAGATCGAACTCAGTTGAGTTGGCTCCATCCATGCCTGCGACATTGCGCGCAAACTCAGCCACGGCGATTTGCATTCCGAGACAGATCCCGAGATATGGAATTTCGAGCTCACGAGAAACTCGAGCAGCCTCGATCATCCCCTCGATTCCCCGACCACCGAAGCCGCCCGGAATCAGAATACCGTCGGCTTGGGAGAGTCTGGAATTAGCCTCTTGGGCCGTGAGGGTCTCGGAGTTAACCCAGTCAACCTCGATTCGACAGTTGTGCTGGAAGCCGGCATGCCTTAGCGATTCGGTGACCGATAGGTAGGCATCTTCAAGTTGGACGTACTTGCCGACTAGGGCAATGCGAACCGTTTGAGTAGCCTCGCGAGCGCTTCGCGTTATCTCCTCCCAGCCAGCGAGATCCGGGGGCGTGCTGGTATCTATCCCAAAGTGGTCGAGAATTAAGCGGTCGACGCCCTCTGCGTGGTAGACGAGCGGAATCTTGTAGATGTTGTCGACGTCGCGACCGGAAACTATTGCCTCTTCTGGCAGGCTCGCAAAGAGTGCAATTTTGCGCCGAATCTCGGTTGAAAGCGAGCTCTCAGAGCGACAGATCAGCATGTCCGGGGCGATGCCGATACGACGGAGTTCGTTGACCGAGTGTTGGGTTGGCTTTGTCTTTAGTTCGCCAGCGTGGCTTATGTAGGGCACGAGAGTCAGGTGGATGTACATACAGTTGCGTCGCCCGACATCGACCGGAAATTGCCTGATTGCCTCAAGGAACGGAAGTGATTCAATATCGCCGACCGTGCCGCCAATCTCGACGATCACAACATCAACATCTGAAGATTCGGCTACTAGGAGAATGCGGTGCTTGATCTCGTCAGTTATGTGTGGGACTACCTGGACAGTCCCCCCGAGATAGTCGCCCCTGCGCTCACGCCGGATCACTGAGTTGTAGATCCCTCCGGCGGTGACGTTAGACCCGCGCGTCGCGTTGGCATCAGTAAACCGTTCGTAGTGACCGAGGTCCAGATCAGTCTCGGCGCCATCTTCAGTGACGAAGACTTCGCCGTGTTGATAGGGCGACATTGTGCCGGGATCGACGTTGATGTAGGGGTCTAGCTTGAGCAGTCCGACCTTGAGTCCGCGCGCGACGAGTAGACGTCCGATCGAAGAGGCTGCGATGCCTTTACCCAACGACGAGACGACTCCGCCGGTCACGAAGACATAACGACAGTCGCCGCTGAAACTACTTCCGGTTCGCGCTGATTCAGGCATTGGGATGGTTGGGCCTCCCCAACGAGTCTAGCTGTCGCAGCAGCGGAGTCCGTTCTATCAACGCAGAGATCGACCGGAACTCGCCATAGACCGTGATAATCAAGACAACAGCAAGCGCTATTAGTTGGCCTGTGGGAGAGAGCGTCAAGACCAACCAGAATCCAACCAACGCCCCGATCAGGTTCGAGCCGGTGTCGCCTAACATCGTGCGCTCACGCAGATCGCCTACGGCAAGGACGAGGATCGGCCCGGCGAAAATCCCTAACACCCATAAGGGCGCAAGGTCAAGTGATCCAACCGTCAGGCCGGCTCCAACGATCACAAATGCTTTGCCCGTTCTCCCGGGGCGCAGGTCTAAGAGGTTAAAGAGGTTGGTGGTGAGGATTAAGAGCGCTACACCGCAGATGTATTGGGTCGTTGTGAGGCCTTGGTTAGAGAGGGCAAAGCAGGCAAGACCAAGGGCACCGATGGCTTTTAGCGCTCCGGTGCTGATCCCGCCCCCAGCCACAGCAGCCCCGTGGCCGCGCCAGCCGCGCGGCTCGCCTCCGAGCATGTCATCGAGAAACCCTAAGAAGGCCATACCTAAGACGTAGACAGTGATGTGTGTCAGCTGAGGCGAAAGGAAGTCGTCGTCTGCAAGCTCGTCAAGCAGGGAAAGTGGAACGAGTGTCACCAAGGCAGCCACGACAATCACGACTCCCCCGGGGAAAGGGAGAATCGCTTTGCGGTAGTTCTCGTGAACTAGGCCATTCTCGGCCAAGGTCCGCAGGAGAGGTGCTGCAAGGGCTATCGCTACGACTACGGCGACGATGAAGGCGAGCGCGGGCACTCAAGCACCCTAGCTGACGACCACCACGGCAAGGTTGGTCTTTAGCAACTAGCCGCCAGCTGCCTTGGGCAGGAGACCTTGAGCGGTGCTCTTGACTCCGTAGGCTCCGCTCGCGCCACCGAGCGTGAAGACTAGGGCCACGCGACCTGGGAACTGGTCAATGTTGTCAACGCTAGCGAGTTTGTGTGCGGTGTACCACGGGATTTGAGTTGGCTTGGTTGTCGTCTGCTCGACACCCACAACAGGGGTTCCGATTGCAGTCAATCCAATCAGGAGACCATCATCGAAGGCGTCGGTTATGGCTATCTGGGTCGCTTCGCCCTTGTATGGCTGGCGAACGATGATCACGGCATCAAAGCCACTCCTCGCGCCGCTGGAGGATTCCAATAGGTCTCTCTGGGCTTTTAGTAGCAGTGGGCCGCCGCTGATCAGGGCTTCGCCGACCTGTTCGCCGAAACTTTCGGCCAGTTCTACATCACTCAGGATAGGGGCCGGTGGCGGCTTTGCGGGAGTGGTCGGAGTCGTCGGCGTCGCGGGGGTCGTAGGGGTCGTAGGCGTAGTAGGCGTAGTAGGCGTAGTAGTCGATCCACCAACTCCCGGCAGGGCGACTTCAAGTGGGACTGCCGCCGCAGGAATGGGTTGGCGGATGACAGCAACACCGGCGAGACGCCCGCCGCTGTCCTGGAGCGCCTCACGGACATAGCGGATTGTCCCGTCGTCGAGGCCGCCAAGCCCTATCAGCGCAACTCTACGTCCGGTAAGTCGATCGCCCACGAGCAGGGGGTAAAGGTCGGTCTCGAAGCGTTCTCTCTGGCGTAGCTCAGTGCGCAGACGCGCGCTGTCTCCTCGAGCTTGATCGACGTCGGCACGCAGCGACTTGCGTACATCGTTGCCGGCGCTAGAGACCAATCCGGCGTCTCCCACAGCAATACCAAGCAGCAGACCGATCGTCAGGGCTAGGAAGATCGATGCGATAGAGAGGGCGTGGTAGCGGAAGTCAAACATATTTTATGGTCAAGGTGATTGTTTTTTGGGTTGTACCCGTTGGAGAGATTAGACGCCCAGGCCGAGAAGTACGCGCAGCTTGAGCCACATCAGTTCGGCTAGATCGTGTAATCCGGGCGTCGTCCAGATCACAGCGAAGAGGGTCAGCAGCCCTGTTCCGATCACGAGCATTAACGGGGCTACTCCTGGGCGGGGACGGTAAAGACGGCTAACGCCTTTGGCGTCAACGAGGATTTCGCCGATTCGCAGCCGTGTCAGAAAAGTCGACGACATTCCCCGGCGCGCCTTGTCAAGGAACTCAACGAGGTTGAAGTGTGAGCCGACAGCAACGATCAGAGTCGCACCCTTTTCGGCTGCAATTAACATCGCAACGTCTTCGCTGGTTGCCGGTGCTCGCACTGTTTTGTACGGCAGCCCGAGTTGGTCTAGAAGCTCACGCCCAGGCGCTCTGCCGTCGGTGTACGCATGCACGACTAGTTCGGCTCCACACCGCAGTGTTGACTCTGATGCCGAGTCCATGTCGCCGACGATCATGTCGGGCTTAAAGCCCTGTTCAATAAGAGCATTCGCGCCACCGTCAACCCCCACGAGCACGGGCTTCACATCTCGGATGTAAGAGCGCAGGGCCTTAATATCCCGCTGGTGGTCTACTCCGCGGACGACGACTAGGGCCGCTTGATCGCGGAAATCGGTCGTGAACTGTGGCAAGTCAAAACGGCCAGCAAGGAAGTCGCGCTCTTGGACCATGTGTTCGACGGTGTTCTGTGCGAAGGCTTCTAGCGCCTCTCCGATATCTTGGCGCCGTTGGTCGTTTTGAGCACGTACTACCGCGGGGTCCTGGGCCTCCCCGGAGGCGATTACTTGGCCGTTGCGTAGGATGTCGCCTCCGCGCACTGAAACAGCATCGCCGTCCCGCAAGATCTTAAAGATCGCGTCGTCAGGAACATCAACCAAGACGATCCCGGCCTCAATGAGCAGCAAGGGCCCGGCGTTGGGATAGCTGCCACCCGATGACGGCTGGCAGTTGATCACGGCCGTCACGCCGCAGCCTACGAGGTCTTCGCCAGAGACACGGTCAAGGTCGAGGTGGTCGATGATCGCTACGTCCCCCGGCTTTAGCCGCTTGACGAGATGCTTAGTCCGTTTCCCCAGACGAGCAATGCCACTGACCTCGCCAGCTGGGGCAACGTCGGTCATCGCCGCATCCTCGGGATTAGTCCGAGAGGCCACGCGACGAGTTTAGTGCGTCATGCGGCCTTGAGAAGTTCTTGAGCGTGGAGACGCGCGGCGCGGTCTGTTTCGTCCGCGCCGAGCATCCTCACCAACTCACTAACCAACTCGGCCTTGTTGAGGGTCTCAACGGTCGCCGTCGCCAGCGACTGCGTGGTGTCTTTAGCGATCCTAAAGTGGCGTTCAGCCAGCGACGCTACTTGGGGCAGGTGGGTAATACAGAGGAGTTGACGTCCACTCGATAGCGAGCGCAAGCGTTCGCCGACCGCGCGGGCTGTGTGCCCACCGATGCCAGCATCGATCTCATCGAAGACGAGTAGGGATGCATCCGAGCGCGAGCCGCCTGCGTCAGCCGCCACCCCCGTCAGCGCCAACATCACACGCGACAGCTCCCCGCCGGAGCCGACCTCCCGAAGTGGCCCGGCAGGAACGCCGGGGTTGGGGGCGATGCGGAACTCGACACTCTCGTCGCCACTTGGACCGCGTTCACTGCGCGGGATTAGAGCGACTTCAAACTGAGCGCTTTGCATCGCGAGCTCTGCAAGACGTTCGCGTACGCCCTGAGCGAGAATTGGCGCAGCGGATCTGCGAGCGTCGGTTAGTAGCTTGGCCGTGATTTCGAGCTCTGAAGCGGCTGCCTCTAGCTCGGCGCTAGCCGAGCCCAAGGCGATCTCTGCCCCACTTAGTACGTCGCGACGCTCGCGACAAACCCGCGCATGCTCGAGCACCGAGGCCACCGAGCCCCCGTGCTTACGCTTGAGACTCTCGATCGAGGCCAGCCGCTCTTGCACCTCTTCGAGGCGCCCTGGGACAGCCTCGATCTCCTCTCCGTAGCGACGTAGGTCTGCGCCGATATCTTCGGCTTCATATCGTGCGGCAACCAGACGCGCCGCCAGCTCGTCGAGGCGCGAATCAGCGCCGACGACAGCCTCAGCTTCGCTGGCGGCCGTAGCTAGGAGTGTCGTAACACTCGTGGCGCCAGAATCACCGAGCAGTGCCTCAACCCCCACTTGGGCGGCGCGTCGTAGTCCGTCGAGGTTGCGCAGCCTGTCGCGCTCGGCGCCGAGCGATGTCTCCTCGTCTTCGCTGGGGCTAACCTCATCAATCTCCGCTAACTCATAGTCAAGAAGACCTAGGTCTCGCTCTCGCGTGCTGGCGCTCTCACGTAGAGCTATCAGAGAGTCTTCGATTGCTCGTAGCGCGCTCCATTGAGTTCCAAAAAGGGCGCGTCGGTCACGTTGCTCTGGTCCACATGCGTCGTCAAGGATCTCAAGCTGTGCTGACGCTAGGGTCAACTTACGGTGCTCATGTTGGCCGTAAAAAGCGATCAATGATCCGCCGATAGTTGAGAGGTCGGCTACTGTCGCCGAGCGGCCGTTGAGGTATGCCTTGGTTCGACCTTCGGCGGTTACTCGCCGCGCCAGAATGAGCTCTGTCGCGTCAGGGGCTAAGCGGTCGGCGAGTTCGTCGCGTAGCTGGTCTGGAAGATCGAAGACTCCTTCCACATAGGCCTCGGCGGCACCAGGTCGAACTATTGATTGCTTTGCCTTCCCACCAAGAAGGAGGTCTAGTGCGTGGGCTAGAACCGTTTTACCGGCACCGGTCTCGCCCGTTAGGACGTTGAGACCAGGCGCCAGCCTTAGCTGCGCCTGCTCTATCAATAGAAGATTCTCAACTCGTAGTTCGCGAAGCACGTACCACGGTTTACCAGCGCCACCCGACAGATGGAGGGCTTTGTGTCAGAGATGGGTTGGAAATAGCGCCTTGTCTTGTGCGAACAGGCCCACCGCCGAAATTAGTTAGAGGTAGCCCGCGGCCCTCGCAATCGACCCCTCCCCGCGGCTTGGGCGTCCGAAGGCTCGAGAATAATCACCGCACGTGGAGGTTGAAACCGAACACGAGATCCAGCGCGATCAGGAGTTCGACCTCGACCGCACGATCTCACTTAGCGACGGGATATTTGCCTTCGCGCTCACGCTCCTAGTCCTGAGCATCAGCGTCCCCGAGCTGACTCACCCGTCAAACGCTGACCTTTGGAACCATCTACTTGACCGTAGATCAGAGCTAACCTCCTACCTGATCAGTTTCGCTGTAATCGGGGCGGCGTGGATACGCCACCATCGATTCTGCGGCGGGCTAGGGCGCGTAGATGCACGTTTTTTAGTGATGAATCTTTGCTTCTTGGCGACGGTGGCATTTCTGCCCTATCCGACAGAGATTCTCGGCCTTTATGGTGGCCTCACTGGTTTTGCCTTTTACGCAGGCACTCTGGCGCTTCTGGTCTTGGCCTTCGCGGTGCTCAACGAGCACGCTGGGCGGGCGGGGCTACTGCGCCAACCAGAGGACCCTCAAGATCGGCTGGCTAGGCGACTAGGGACGATGATGGCGATCTCAGCCTTTCTGATCTCAATTCCGATTGCTGTGGTTGTCGGCAACTGGGCCGGCTACCTCACGTGGATTATCTTGCCCAACGCCGACAAGCTCGTCTTCAGATTTGGCCTGCTCAAGCGGTAGGCGCGAAAGCCACCTCTTGCCTACTGAGACATCCGCCCAAAGCGCTCGTGAAGTCGATGGTAGAAACTCGTTCCCGCAATTCGGGCAAGGGTGCCCTGCTTGGGAATAAACCGTGCTTGGATTGACTGGCCTGGCTCAAGTTCCCAAACCGGACGGCCATCGATCGCTACGTCAATCGGCTCATCAATTGAGCGGTTAGCGACAGTCAGTACGTCACGCGGAGCTACTACGAGCGGTCGCGCCGTTAGCGAGTGAGGGGCAATAAATGAGACCACAAAGCCGCCTACACCCCATGCCATAACTGGCCCTCCGTTGGCTAGGTTGTACCCAGTCGAGCCAGCCGGAGTCGCAATAACTAGGCCATCACAGCGGACGCTGCCTACTTCGTCGTCACTCACCGCGTATGAGAGGTGCGCGACTCGCAGCCCCTGCTGACGGTGGAGTGAGATGTCGTTGATCGCGACCAACGTCTTGCCTTGGCCCTGGATCTCGATCCCAGGCAGAGATAGCACTTCGAATTCACCGTTAAAGGCCCTCGTCAGTGCCGAATCCAAGTTCTCAGCGTCTTCGGTTGCCAGGAAGCCGACGTCGCCGTAGTTAATCGCGAAGACAGGCACACCAGTTGCTGCATAGCTGCGCAGTGCGTGAAGAATCGTGCCATCTCCGCCCATCACTATGCAGAGATCAACGTCGGCAATAACTGGTGCGTTGATCACAACACCTGGCTCAGAAGTCAGCCCATGGCGCTTGGTCTCCTCTTCGTCAAAGCGCAGCGACACGCCAGCTGCTGCGGCAGCTTTACGAAGCTGAGCCAATCCGGCCTGAGCTTCACGAGCCCGCCGATGCGTGAAAACCGTTGCGCTACGCGTGCTCATGGCTCAACCTCTCTTAGCGCTGATTCGATATCGCCCAGGCCCGCTCGCCCGCGTTCGGCCAACCAGACGAAGGTCTCAAGGTTGCCTTTGGGTCCCGGGAGCTGTGAGGAGGCAAAGCCCGCGACGCTTGCTCCTAGACCGATCGCTACTGCGGCAACTGTGCGCAGGGCATCACGACGGGTCTCGGCGTCGCGCACGACTCCCCCCTTCCCCACGCGCTCGCGACCGACTTCGAACTGTGGCTTGCAGAGGACGAGAGCATCAAACCGCGCAGCGGCGCAGCCTAATAGGGCCGGCAGAATCTTCGACATCGAAATAAACGAGACATCGCCGACGATCAGGTCAGGCTTATAGGGAAGTTGCTCGGCCTTGAGCTCGCGGGCATTGGTACGTTCGAGCACAGTTACGCGCGGGTCGTTTCTGAGCCCCCAATCAAGTTCGCCGTAGGCGACGTCCACGGCCACAACATGAGCGGCGCCTTGTTGTAGCAGGCAGTCAGTGAAGCCGCCCGTGGAGGCGCCGACATCAAGGGCGTTACGTCCGGTAACTGGAAGGCCGGTCTGTCGTAGGGCATTAGTGAGCTTGATTCCACCCCGAGAGACGAACGCCGGTACATCTGCGACTGCGATCTCAATGCTGTCAGAGACCATTTGCCCCGGTTTATCGATGCGACGACGGTCGCGCCCGACCATAACTTCGCCCGCAATTACTGATGCCGCAGCACGACTTCGCGACGAGTAAACGCCGCGTTGGGTCAGCAAAGTATCGATCCGTACCTTCGTCATCACCGTGAACGGTAGCTACCATCGCTAGTAACCGTGCGTATCCCAACCACAAAAGAGCTCAAGAGCGCCCGAGATCTACCGTGGCAGATGGTCATTGCGATCTCGGTTCAAGTCGGTCGCGAGGGCACAAAGCGTTGGAGTCGGCTCTCTGAAGACGAGCGTCAGGAGGTCGTGGCGATCCTCAAGAACTCGAAGGCTCGTTGGTCGAACCTCAGCGATAGCGAGAGGCGTACGCTGCGCGCCATTGTGGTGAAGGCGCTGGGCCCAAACCGCCGCTAGGTGGACCGCGCCTAGGCTTTAATCAGGCGCCTGTAAGCGCCGAACGAGGGTCACTGATAGCTGCTCGAATGCGCTCGGCGATTCTCTGGGCCGTAAAGCCAGTCTCCTCGTGGAGCAGTGCGGGCTTGCCGTGCGTGACGTAGCGGTCAGGCAGTCCGATCCGCAGAATCGGCCCTACGATCCCTCCATCGTTGAGCGTCTCCCAGACAGCCGAGCCAAAGCCTCCTTGTAAAACGCCTTCCTCGACGGTCACTAGGAGGTCGTGGTCGGTGGCAAGCCTTGCCATCAAGGCAGCGTCTATCGGCTTGGCGAAGCGAGCGTCGGCGACTGTGACTAAGACGCCGCTCTGGGCGAGTAGGTCGGCCGCTGCGAGGGCTTTGGCCACGCCGGTACCGTAGGCGATGATTGCCACGCGTTCTCCTTCGCGCAGGATCTCTCCTGTTCCAATCTCGATCGCTGTAGGCGTCTCTGGGAGGGGTACTCCCTCGCCTTCCCCGCGCGGATAGCGCAAGGCGATCGGACCGGCGTCATAGAGAACGGCCGTGCGCAACATATTTACGAGCATCGCCTCGTCGCGGGGTGCCATCAGAACCATATTCGGCAAGGGCCGTAAATAAGCGATGTCAAAGATGCCGTGGTGGGTTGGCCCGTCATCTCCGACTAAGCCTGCTCGGTCCATAGCGAAGACAACGTTGAGGCTCTGTAGCGCGATGTCGTGAACGATCTGGTCATAGGCGCGCTGGAGAAAGGTCGAGTAGATAGCGGCGACGGGCTTGGCGCCTTCCAGTGCAAGGCCGGCGGCGAAGAGGATCGCTTCCTGCTCAGCGATACCAACGTCAAAGTAGCGCTCAGGCATCGCTCGCTGGAGCAGGTTTAGCCCCGTGCCGGAGTTCATCGCAGCCGTGATCCCGACGATCCGCGAATCGCGCTTGCACTCAGCGACTAGGGCGTTGCCAAAGACGGTTGTGTACTGCGGAGGCGGCTTGACTGCGGGGATCTTTGTCTCCCCTGGGAGGACGGCGCTACCGTTGGCGATTGAGTTTGGCTTTGCTGCGTGCCATGTCTCCATGCCCTCAAGATCGCCGTATTCGGCTGGGGCAAACCCCTTCCCCTTCACGGTTGCGACGTGTACGACGACCGGACGGTTGGCTGCAAGGGCCTCACTTAGGGCCTCACGCAGAGCGTGGACACTATGGCCGTCCACGACGCCCATGTAGGCCCAGTCAAGCTCCTCCCACCAAAGGCCGGGATTTGTGAATGCCTTAATCGACTCCTTCAGCTGTGGGCCTAACCGTTCAAAGGCCGCCCCTAGGCCTGCCGGGAGCTTCGTCAAGCCTCCCTCTACTCCCTCGCGCGCTCGGTAGAGCCGTGGGTTCATGCGGATGCGGTTGAAGTAGCGCGAAAGCGCTCCAACGTTGGGTGAGATTGACATCCCGTTGTCGTTTAGGACCACGACCATCGGGGTCCCGAGCCCTCCGGCTAGATGGATCGCTTCGAAAGCCACCCCGCCGGTCATCGCTCCGTCGCCGATTACTGCGACGACCTTGCCGTCGGCGCCGTGACCGTGACGCATTGCCTCCTTGATGCCAACCCCGTAACCGATTGAAGTCGATGCGTGGCCGGCTCCCATGATGTCGTGCTCAGACTCCTCGCGAGCACAGAATGGCGCGAGGCCGCCGTAGGTGCGGATTGTCTGGAGCCGATCACGGCGCCCGGTAAGAATCTTGTGTGGATAGGCCTGATGGCCGACGTCCCAGAGAATCTTGTCGCGCGGTGAGTCCAGCAGCGAGTGAAGAGCTACGGCAATCTCACAGGTACCGAGGTTGGCACCAAAGTGGCCGCCGATCTCTCCGATCGTGTCGATGATCATCTCGCGGACCTCTTGGGCTACCTGCGTGAGTTGGTCTTCGGTGAGCCCGTGTAGGTCTTGGGGTCGGTCTATCTGATCTAGCAGTCGCGATTGGGTCATGAGGTCCTAGTCCAGACGAAGTCGGCGATGTCTCGCAGCCCTTTGGCACGATCTACTTCGACACTGGGGGCCTCGATGCTCTCAAGCGCAGCGATTGCTGCAGCGTGGGATCTGGTCGCGAGGTCGCGCGCGCCATCGAGTCCAAACTCACTTACGTATGTCCGCGTACCTTGGCGTTCGTCACTGCCATGGGGCTTCCCTAGGTCGGTTTCGGACCCGGTTACATCGAGGATGTCATCAACAATTTGGAAGAGCACGCCAAGTTCTGCTGCGAATTCGTGAAAGGCGAGTGTGGCAGGTTGCGGACTTCCGGCCAGTATTAGTACGCAACCGACCGAAGCTCCGATCAGACGGCCGGTCTTAAGTTCGTGGATTCTCCTAATCCCAGCGTCCCCGGCGTCTCCCCTGTCGCCGACGTCAAGATATTGACCACCGACCATGCCTGAGACGCCAGTGGCGCTTGCGAGCTGGGCCGCGCAGGCGAGGATCAGCGCTGGGTCGCCGGCTTGGCTTTTAAGTAGATGGTGAAAGGCTTCTGCGTAGAGTCCATCTCCAGCCAAAATGGCTACGTCTTCTCCATAGGCCTTGTGGCAGGTGGGTCGTCCTCGGCGCAAGTCGTCATCGTCCATCGCTGGGAGGTCGTCATGGATGAGCGAGTAGGTGTGGATCAACTCCAGGGCGGCCGCTAGCGGTAATACCGAAACGGGGTCGATCCCTATCGCCGAGGCAGTCGCGAGCGCGAGTACGGGTCGGATCCGTTTACCGCCAGCTAGCAGTGAGTACCGCATCGCCTCTTCAAGTCCGGCTGTTGCCGGCTCGCTCGAGAATCGCATGTCGGCGAGATAGCGATCGACTTGATCGCGCAGTACTTCTGGGTAGGGCATCTAGCCCGAGGCCTTCACGTCGCCTATAGCAGTCGGTCTTGGCCTGACAGGAGTGACTCTTGCGCTGCTGGCTGCTCCCCAACATCGCGGGCTTGGCGCTCTAGTTCAGCGGCCGCTTCTAAGGCCAAGCGAGCGCACTCATCAACTAGTTGAGCCGCACGCTCGGCAGTGATGTCGGCCTCGCGCAGTCCGCCGGCAGCCACTCTTAGGCGTTCGGTCATTTCAGAGAGGGTGTTGAGATCGGTCATGTTGGTATCGAATTGTCGCGCACACTGTCAAGAACCGCGCCGAGAATGCCATTTACGAAGCCTGGAGCATCGCTACCGCAAAACTTCTTAGCAGTCTCAACGGCCTCGTCAATCGCTCCCTCTACGGGAATCGGAGTCTCGCCCGGGATCTCGTCCCCGTGGAGCATCTCCAGCAAGGCAACCCTGAGAATCGAACGCTCAAGAGGAGCGATACGGTCCAAAGTCCAGCCAGTGGAGTGTTGTTTGATGAGTTCGTCAATCTCATCTTGGTGTTTGATCGTGGCCTCAGCTAGCGCTCGCGTGAAGGCCAAGCTGTCACGCGGGAGCATTTCGGCGAGCGGTTGGCCGGTCAGATCGTGTTGGTAGAGGGCGAAAACTGCAGCTCGACGTTGGTCAGTTCGACGCATCAGGTGGTGTGAGAGCTACTAGCGTGAAGGTCGTGTGGCGTGAGCGGCATATGACCGATGCTAGCCTCGCTGACATGTTTGCGCGTTCTCGAGCGATCCGACGGATCTCAACCCTTGCCGTCGCGGCTGCGGTATTGGCTGGTGGAGTGGCTGCCACGGTTGGCCCGCAGCCGGCTCGCGCGGCTACAAATCCGGTCCCCGCCGGTTTCATCGGAGTCACGACAAGTCCTCCGCTGTTAGAACCCGGATTCCCGCTCAGCCGCGAGTTGGGGGTCATGCGACGCAGCGGTGTGGAATCTCTGCGAATGCCGTTTAACTGGGCTGCAATGCAGCCGTATCGCACGGCTGGCGAGATACCGAATGAGCTTCTCGGTCGTCTAACGCTCGTCAATGGAATACCAACTGACTTCCGCGCCACTGATCGCCAGATCAAGGCGGCTAGCGCTGCTGGACTGACCGTGCTTCCGTTTGTCATCGGCACGCCATTCTGGGCTTGGAGCAGTGGGCGAGCGGCGCCCGACTCTGTGGCGAGCGCCCGGGACTACGCTGCTTTCATGGGCGCCCTTGTGGGCAGATATGGCCCACAGGGAACCCTCTGGCAAGAGCACCCTAAAATTAGAAAGCTGCCGATCCGCGACTGGCAGATCTGGAATGAGCCGCACATAAAAGGATGGTGGCCTAGCCAGCCATTTGCGCCTGGCTATGTACGTCTGCTGCGCGAATCTCGGGCGGTCATAAAACGCGCCGACCCGTCGGCCCGGATTGTTCTCTGTGGACTCTCTAACCGGTCATGGGAGGAGCTCGCAAAGATCTACCGTGCTAACGGCGCGGGGCTCTTTGATGCCATAGCTATCCATCCGTACACGCTTGAGCCGTCCAATCTGATTGAGACCGCAAGGCGAGTGCGCGCAGTCAGTAAAGCCTTCGGTGACTCTAAGCGGCCGATCATCGTTACCGAGTTCGGGTGGCCAGCCTCCAAGGATGCGATTGGAATTAAGTTCGGCTTCGAGACAACAGTCGCTGGCCAAGTGGCCAGGATTAAGCAGTCTCTTGCTCTACTGGCGGCAAATCGCAACGCACTGGGGATACAGCGAATCTATTGGGAGACTTGGATGACCGAGTACATCAGCACCGATCATCCATTCGACTACGCAGGCTTGCGCTGGCTCAAAACTTCCGGGGCCGTCGATAACACGCCGGCTTTCTTTGCGTTCCGCACAACCGCTTTGGCGTTGGAGGGGTGCGACCTTCTACCCCGCTTGGCCCGTTGTGCTTAAGCGGCCGGACGCTCTAGCTACGCGCGACTGACGTATTCGCCCGTGCGTGTGTCGACACGAACCATCTGGCCGATGTCGACAAACAAGGGAACCCGGATAATCGCGCCGGTCTCGAGCGTTGCGGGCTTTTCGCCACCGCCCGAGGCTGTGTCTCCGCGCAGTCCGGGTTCGGTCTCGGTTACCTTGAGGTCCACGGCGCTGGGAAGTTGGATGTCGGCCGGAGCGTCGTCTATGTAGAGAACGTCGACCTCATCACTAGGCTTGGTCCACTTCAGCGCTTCAGCGAAAGTGGCCTCTGGGATCGCTGTCTGTTCAAATGACTCCGTGTCCATGAAGTGGGCGTCGGTGCCGTCTGCGTATAGGAACTGCATCTTGCGCGACTGCGTCCGCACCGAGCGGAACTTTTCGCCAGCGCGAAAGGTTTTGTCAATCACGTTGCCGTCAGAGGTGCGTCGCAGCTTGGTGCGCACAAAGGCAGGACCCTTGCCGGGCTTGACGTGCTGAAACTCGACGACCTTATAGACGGTGCCGTCGACTTCGATGTGGTTGCCATTTTTTAGCTGGTTAGTATTTACGTACACATTGACAGGGGGGTCGAAATGAAGAAGACAGAGCCGAAAACGATGGACGGGTACATCAGGGTAAGTGTAGTTATGACGCGCAGCGGCCGCGGCAGGGGTGTTGCGGGGTAGGTGCTAGTAGCAAGAGCCGCTGGAGGCCCAAGCCGCGATGAACGCGCTGCACCGCGAACTAGCGATATACGTGACCGCGTTACTGTCGATCCCGTAATCGTCTCCCGATTGATAACCCCACCCAATGTCCCACTGACTCGGACCCTGGATCAAAGGAGGGTTACCCCCACTCTCCCCAGGGATGGTGCAAGCCCAGCCGTCGTCCGTATTGAATCCCGCGCTCAAAAATTGCGAGGTGACGATCCCAATCCCTTGGTAGTACCAATAAATGGATTGGTTACTCCATATCTGCGTGTATACGTTATTGAAGCCCGTCAAACCCGGGCACGAATCCGCATCCGCTGTGCCATTATCGCTCGATGGCCCGATGTTGCCTTGTGCGCATGCCGCTAGATATGAGGATGTAGTGCCGTAGCAGTTCATCGAGGCGTGCGCGATTGGGTTTGATCGGCCGATCTGGCCGCTGGCCTTTGCCTTCGCTGGGAGCGCAGCGCGCTTGGGCATGTCGATAATGAGGCGAGGCTGGGCGATAGGCCCGCCCGGCGTATTCAACGCGGTGATGAGGTTAACGCGATCTTTAAGGGAGTACGTTCCGGCGATCTTCCTGATCACTTTGCGCGCAAGCGCCGTGTCCGGTAGTACTCGCGCGCTAAAAACAAATTTGCTGGCCGAGCTGCTTTTCAGTTTGTGCAGCTTCGCTAACACAACACGGTTAGACCCAGCCGTCGTGATCACCGCGAGCGGCCCGTCGGCAGCCTTGCCACCGGAGGTGAACTGGCCGGTACGCTCACCGTAAAACCAATAAGCTCGGAGATACTTCACCGCGAACCGGTCCTTAGTTGTCTTCTTCGAAGGCCAAGCGGTTCGAACCGTTGAAAATTGTGGGACACCCGTGAGAGTGAGCGTGTAAAGATCCAAACTTCCGGCTTGTTTCACCCACGTTGCCGATTTGACAGCCAGCTCGATAGAGAAATCTTTCGGATCAACGTGCTTTGGCACAGCAGCAGGGGCTGCGCCACCGACAGCCAAAGCAGGGCTAACAACAGATAGAAACGCCGCAGCAGAAACTGTCAGGACCTTCAGAGACGCGCGCATGGTTCTAACGATACCGTTTTGGGTCGCGTTCCGCGCGGGTATGACATCGCACCATCTGCAATTCAATGTGCTTGACAGAACCTACGTGAGTTGGTTAGTGGAGATCATCTAACGAGGAGGTTAGAGATACTCGGCTAGGTCGCGGCTATCGCTCGGACGACCCCTTGGGTAATTCCCTCACATTGGCAAGGGGGTAGGGACGAAACCACTAGCCGCTCGGGATGTTGGTGCTAGTTGGAACAGCTACTTGTCGCAAGTGGGTACGGCTCGGGGGCGTTGCGGTGTTGGTGCTAGTTGTAGCAGCCTAGGCCGTTGAGGATTCCGGTGGGCGTGGCCGTGGAACAGCCCATCGCGCCGGCCAAAGTCGCGCCGGTCAGAGTCGACGAGGACAGGTCCGCGCCGGCCAGAATCGCGTTGACCAGCCATGCGCCGGTCAGGTTCGCGCGGCTCAGGTTCGCGTAGGCCAGAAACGCGCCGCTCAGGCTCGCTTTGATCAGGCTCGCGCCGCTCAGGTTCGCGCCGAACAGGTTCGCGCTGTTCAGGTTCGCGTTGTTCAGGTTCGCGCCAATGCAACTGTTTTGTGGGCAGAGAGGAGTTTGCGATGCGCGCACCCCCCTTTTCTTTGGTGCGGTGTAGTACTGAAGCTTTGCGCCGCGTAGCTTCGCTCCGCGCAGATCAGCTCCGCGTAGGTCAGCTTTGCGTAGATCGGCGTAGCGCAGGTCAGCTCCGCGTAGGTTCGCGTTGCGTAGGTTGATGTGATGCAGCACGCTGTGATTTAACACAGCACCGCGCAGATTCTGGCGGCTGAGATTCTTACCAACGCAGTTCGTCTTAGCTTTGATTACGCAGCCTTTAACGGTGCGCGCCTGAGCCGAACCCGCCAGCAGCGCGACCGTTAGAAGTGACAGACAGGAAACCTTCGCAAATGAACCCATCGGTCAACCGTACCCGCTCCACTCGACATCTGCGCTGCGTCAGCGGGACCGGCCTGCAGTCCAGGTCCCACGGTCTGCCAGCGGCTCAATGTGCAGGACAGAACCTAAATAAGTTAGTCGGTATCGATGGACGTATTGGTTAGCCGCTAACGCGTAGAAAGCTAGGGGCCTATGACCGTGGGGGTAGCGAGACTCGGGGTGAGCAGCCAACAGCGAATTCGTAATGATCGGGTCGCAGCCGCGCGAAGATCGCAGCTACGCCGCTTATAACGACGGACAGGTCGGCAGTGCGACTCCGTAAGGAGTGTTGAGCTTCGGAAGCGTGTACAGGCCGTTTTGGCAAATTGTGTTGTAGAAGTAGGTTGCCGTCAAAGTGGTCATCCACATCGAGGCGTTAGTGAGGTCCGTAGACACGAGAGTCGCCCGGGTTAGATCCGCGAGGTCTAAGTCCGCATACGTGAGCTTCGCGTAGGACAAGTCTGTGTCGGTTAGGTTGCTTCCGTACACGATGGTTTTATAGAGTTTCGTATACGTCAGGTCCGAGCCGCTGAGGTCGGAAAAAGTTATCGACGCATTACTCAGATCCGCGTACTCGAGCGTTGAGCCCCGCAAGTCGGAGTTGTCTAGTTTCGCGCCGGAGCAGTTTGGCGTGCAACGAGGCGTTCTACAGTTCGTGTAAGTTGTGCAATCGGTGTAGACAACGGCTTTCTGCGCACGTTGATAGTTATGAAGTTTCGCGCCCTTGAGATTTGCGCCTCGAAGGTCTGCGTGCCGTAGGTCAACGCTCCTGAGATCAGCGTATCTAAGGTCTGCGCCACGGAGGTCTACGTACCTCATCTTGGCGTGATGGATTACGGCGTGATGAAGAATCGCCCCGCGAAGGTCGGCGCGTTGGAGGTCGGCGTGATTGAGGGTCGCGTGATGTAGGTTGGCGCCGCGAAGGTTGGCGTGATGGAGGTTGGCGTGATGGAGGTTGGCGTGATGGAGGTTGGCGTGATGAAGATCTTTGTGGTGGAGGTTCGCGTGCTGGCAAGCGGCGTGATGCTTGATGACGCAACCCTTGGCGGTCTGCGCGTCTGCCGAGCCCGTAAGCAGAGCAACTGCTAGTAGTGATGAGAAAAGAAGTGTGGCAATTGATCGCATAACGCCACCGTAAATCAAACTAGTGGCGCCTGCCGCGGATTCTAGTAAGGCGGTCGTTTGCGTACTCTGGAGTCATGGGGCTACTTGAGGTCTTCTTGCTCGCGTGCGTTACAGCGTTAGCGACGGGCGTTGGAGCTCTTCCAGTTGTCTGGCTAGGGACGGTTAGAACTCAACGCTGGCGCCCGTTGCTTTGGGGGGTCGCCGCGGGGGTTATGGCCGCAGCTTCTATCGGCTTGCTTGTCGAGCCGATCGACAAAGAGCAGTGGCTCCCGCTCATCCTAGGTGGCGCCCTTGGAGTGGCCTTTTTGATTGCAGGCCGGCGTCTGATGGGTGGGCACGATATTCAAATAGGACAACACAGTGGCGTGGATACGCGGCGCTCGGCCCTGATTTTTATCGTTCTTTTCGTGCACAGCCTCCCGGAGGGGTTTGCCTTAGGCTCGTCTTGGTCAGCCGACGGGGCTATCGGGCTGTTCGTCTTCATCGCTATTGCGATACAGAACATTCCCGAAGGGACGGCGACTGCGATTCCGATGGCTCAGGCAGGGTTTTCTGGCAAGCAGCAGTTCTGGGCCGCCGTGGGTACCAGCGTTCCCCAGCCCATCGGAGCAGTCGTCGCTTTCGTCTTGGTTGAAGAGGTCTCAGTACTTCTCCCTTGGTCGCTGGGCTTTGCGGCTGGGGCTATGTTGGCGCTGGTTGTGCTTGATCTCTTACCCGATGCATTCGGCTCCCGCGACAGCTGGGGGCTCGCGACAGTGGGTCTCGTTGGATCGATCTTGGCAATGGCCGCGCTGGGGCTGCTGCTTGTGGTGTGAGACCACGTGCAGACGGGTAGGCTGAACTGTGAAGCTCACGGTTTATTCCCAACGAACAACTCCTTCTAAGCCAGGGACTCTTACGAGGTAGCCGCCGGGTCGTCTAACCTCGTATCCATCAAAGGGGCTTGGAACAGATACGGTGCGCGCCGGATTATTGCCTTCACTGTGCTTGGGGCCTTAGGGTTGTTTCTCTTAGCCCAAGCAGTTCCATACGGCCGCGCTCACGCCAACCCGCCGGTCACCCGAGCGCTCAAGTTCGACACCGCAACCACTCAAGAGCTTTTCACTGGTGCCTGCGGAGACTGTCACAGCAATCTGACGAAGTGGCCGTGGTACACCAACGTGGCCCCAGTTTCTTGGCTAGTCGCCCGTGACGTTGAAGATGGACGGGCGCGGTTTAACGTCTCACAGTGGGATCAGCCACAGCCAGACATTCAGCGCGTTCTAAAGCAAATCTCGAGTGGCGAGATGCCGGACTGGAAGTACAAGCCCCTACATCCCAGCGCACAGCTCTCTACCGCACAGACCCAGGCACTGATGAACGGGCTAGCTCGTTCATATGCCAAGGACCCACCGGCGTCGCTTCGATCGCGGTCTGCCGAGCGCGCCGCCGCCGATAGGCGAGCCAAGAGCGGCCCCGCTTCCTAGCGCCGAGTGATCGTTAAGTCGGCGACGAGGGTCAGCTTTAGGGTGGAGCGCAGGCCAGGGGCGTAGAGGGTTGTGTGTCGCCTCATTCGCAGATCGAATGCTCCCTCGCAGACCGTGGCCAAAGGTAGTGATGCGCTGGAGCGCAGCTGGGCATAGGTCTCTGGTAAGGCGTATCTGGCAATCACAGACGGCATCGCGGCTGGCAGCCACGAGAAGATGACCCGATTAGAGCTTTGACGTACCGCGAGGGGTATCGACATCAGGCTCCCTGTCGGGAGAGATAGGGCTTGGGTTCCGGAGGGACGACTCATCGAACGCCATCCTCCGAGGGAAGTCGGTCGCCTAGGGGTCAGGTTCGCCTGTGTTACCAGCGCCGAGAGGCCAGTGCGTGTTCGCACAAGCCGAATCCACCCGCGCCTAGCCGACGCGGTGGCTACGACGCGCGAGTATTGGTCTCCGACTTCTGTAATCCATGTCCAATGGGCGGTCATTTTTACTAGGCCCTGCGCCCCTATCGGGCAGCGCGAAGCTTCTGCCGGGGTTGCAGCTGTTATTGGAGCTGCGAGGATGCACACAAGGACCACAGCGAGCAAGAACTTGGTGTTGGTGCAAGCCAGCTTGATCGGATGATCCTATCTGGGGCCTAAGGGCCGGCGCCCCAGTTGCGAGCTTTAACTGCCGCAGCGTATGGATAGCGGATATCTTCAAACCGACATGCGCGCTGCCGTCTTACACCAGTACGCAACGACCCCAGTGGTCGGGGACTTTGACGCCCCCGAGGAAGCAGCTCAAGGGCAGGTTGTACTGGAGGTCGTCGCGGCCGGAATGAATCCAGTCGATCGGTCGATCGCCTCAGGCTCTTTTTACGCGGGCTCACCGACCCTTCCCTACGTAGTGGGTCGCGAGGGTGTCGCACGTCTCGGGGATGGCCGACTTGCTTACTTCAACTCTGCGGTCGCACCATTCGGAGCGTTTGGCCAGCGTGTGCTCGTCGAGCAAGACGCGCTGGTATCCCTACCCGAAGGGATTGAGCCCGCCCAAGCGATCGCTTGTGGAATTGCGGGTTCTGCCGCATGGCTGGCGCTTACCCGTCGCGCCCAGACACGCGAAGGCGAGACGGTTCTCGTGCTTGGGGCCGGTGGAGTCGTCGGTCAGGTCGCAATTCAAGCCGCGCGGCTCCTGGGCGCTGGTCGGGTGGTCGCAGCGGCACGAAGCGAGCAAGGTCTTGAGCTGGCAGCCAGATTAGGCGCCGATGCGTGCGTTGTTATCGGCAGCGATCGGTGGCAAGAAGCCTTGATTGAAGCGGCGGCGGGCCCAGGCTATGACGTCGTGATTGATCCACTTTGGGGAGAGCCCGCCGCGGCGGCTGTCGAAGCGATGGCCTTTGGCGGCCGGCTGGTGCAGATCGGCCAATCCGCAGGGCCGACAGCGCTGCTTGGATCGGGAACGATACGCGGGCGGATGTTGACGATTATTGGACACACCAACCTCGCCGCTGATTCGGGGCTACTGCGTGAGGCATATAACGAGATTGTCGCCCACAGCGCGCGCGGGGATCTCACGGTCGCCGTCAAGCGTGCGAGCCTCGACGAGCTGCCAGCCGTCTGGGAGTCCCAAGCCAACAGCCCCGGCCACAAGTTGATCGTCGAGTTCTAGATCAGGCAGTGGTCGCCGAGCGATAATTAGGCGACGGTTAGGAGGTCCTTGCTGAGCGTATTGAGGCGCTGGTTTGAGTCGGCGGTGACTACCACCAGATCCTCTATCCGGACTCCGAGTTCTCCTGGCAGATAGATGCCAGGCTCAACCGTGACGACATTGCCAGCCACGAGCGTGGCTTGCGAGGAGCTGCTTAGACGTGGCCCCTCGTGAACCTCCATCCCTACGCCGTGTCCTAATCCGTGACCGAAGTGATCGCCATGACCGCCAGCCGTGATTAGGTCGCGGGCCACCGAATCGATCTCTCGGCCGCCGATCCCTGCTGCCACTGCATCCAATGACGCCATCTGTGCAGAGAGCACAAGCTCGTAGACATCGCGAGCGGAGTCAGAGATAGCACCTGTGGCTACGGTGCGCGTTGAATCCGAACAGTAGCCGTCGAGTTCAGCTCCCCAGTCGATCACGACGAGAACATCAGCCGGGATCTCTTTGTCTCTTGGCTGAGCGTGCGGAAGCGCCGCGTGCGCTCCGGCGGCAACGATTGAGTCAAAGCTAGGACGCTGGGCGCCCATCATTCGCATCCTATGTTCGAGCTCAAGCGCGACCGCTCGCTCGGTCCGTCCTACTAGGCCCTCTCCTATGGTTGCTTGAAAGGCAGCGTCGGCTAGGACTGCCGCTGCAGCGATCGCTTTGATCTCGCCGCTGTCTTTAACTGCGCGTAGCTGCTTGACGAGATCGCCGGCCGCTACTAGCTCGCAGGTCGGGAGGAGTTCAACAAGTCGTTGCTGGGCCTTGACTGTGATTTGGCTCTCGTCAAAGCCAATCCTAGATCCGCTGGCTATGACAGGCGGGAGGGCGTCAAATAGCTCTAGCTTGCAGCACTCACAATCAAATTCGGTCACCTGTTCGCTGGCCTGGGTGACGTATCGAAAGTCTGTGATGAAAGTCCGTCGGTCTGCGCCGACTACTGCTAATCCAGAGCTACCGTTGAAGCCAGTTAGCCAGCGCAGGTCGGTGAGGTCGGTAATTAGGAGCAGGTCGAGCCCGTCCTCGCTAGCGCTTCGGGCGAGACGATCGGGCCTGTCGGCTTTACTCATTGGCCTAGTTGGGCGCGCAGTAGAGACAAGGCTTCACGGTAGCCCTGCACTCCCTTCCCGCTCACGGTCGCGATGCAAACGTCAGAGATAACCGAGAGCTGTCGCCACTCTTCGCGCTTGGAGACGTCTGAGAGATGAACTTCAACTGCAGGTAGGCCGGTCAGCTCGAGCGCATCGTGAAGTGACCATGCATAGTGGGTCCAAGCCCCCGGGTTAAGGATG
This sequence comes from Solirubrobacterales bacterium, assembly GCA_947474595.1. Classification (GTDB taxonomy): domain Bacteria; phylum Actinomycetota; class Thermoleophilia; order Solirubrobacterales; family Solirubrobacteraceae; genus CANJIV01. Next base: position 24,872 of record CANJIV010000005.1, on the reverse strand, counting down.
ATCGCGTCGGCCATCCCAGCCAGGCTGTGGAGGTGCTCGACAAACTCGCCTTCGTGGTTGGTCTGGAAGAAGCGGCACTGTAGTCCGAGCTCTGAGGCGTACTCGCCGATTTGGCGCTCGAGTTCGTCGAAGGACAGTTGGCCGTAGTGCTCACTAGGACGCACGGCTAGCTGGTCAAGGTTGACCCCATGGAGGACTGCGATGCGGTTGCGATTGCCCATCAGAGCGTCAACTCTTCCACTGCGGCGCGAATCGCGTCGGGCGCCACGTTGCGTCCAGGCTCTACGGCGCCCGCAGAGTCAACTAATACGAAGGGGGTTGATCCTTCACCAAGACGTTTCTTATCGTGAGTGGTAGCTAGTACGACGTCATCAACATCAACGTCCTCTAGTCGCACGGGTAGGTCATTGGCGACAAGCAGCGCCTCAACTTCGCTGCGTAGACCGTCTTGGCCAGATAGGCGCAGGGCGGCCAGAAGGCCCAGGCCGACGGCCTCTCCGTGGCGGTAGCTCGCGTAGCCAGTGACGGTTTCGATCGCGTGGCCGACTGTGTGGCCAAGATTTAAGACTTGGCGGCGGCCATCGTCGCGTTCGTCGTGGGCAACGATCGCGAGTTTCGTGTGTGCACAGTCGAAGATCATCTCTTGGTCGAGCGGTGCCCCCGACCGTACGCGCTCCCATAGCTGTCCGCCAGAGATCAAGGCGGTCTTGATCACCTCTACGAAGCCGGCAGAGTATTCGGCGCCCGACAAGGTTTCCAGCAGGGACGGGTCGACAAGCACAGCGGCTGGCTGGTGGTAGGCGCCGACGTAGTTCTTGGCCTCGGCCAAGTCCACGCCAGTCTTGCCGCCATATGCAGAGTCAACTTGAGAGACGATCGTCGTGGGAACTTGGACAACGGGGATGCCGCGTTGATAGGTGGCCGCACAAAATCCCCCCAGATCGCCAACGACGCCCCCTCCGATCGCAGCCACATGATCTGAGCGAGTGACCATCGCTCGCACCATCTCGGTCCAGACGATTTCGGCGTGCGCGATGGTTTTGCTCTGCTCCCCAGGCATCACTGTGGCGCTGCCCATTGATGGGATCAGGATCTGTGGATAGAGGCTTGCGACAGTGCCGTCGGTAACAACAAAGCGTCTGCCGTGGACAGGCCAGAAGTCAGATGCGAGCAGGTCGTTGGCGATGAAAACCGGATAGGCGCTTGACGTCGTCGTCGCCCACAGCAAGCGGGTGTGCTCTGGGGCCAGGCGCAGCGCCAAGATTGATTGGAGGGCAGATGCCACGACGGAGCCCTCTGGGAGAACGGCTTGGGCTAGCGCTGAGTAGAGCCCGCTACGTTCGGCGTAGGTGGCCTCGAATTCGGCTCTGTTTGAAGCCAGCGGCCGGTCATGTCCTGCCGCACGGATCCAGGCTGTCTCAACCCCGACCTCGAGCGCGACCACCGTATGGCGAGCTAGCGCGGTCCGTACCTTTGGCGAGAGGATGCTGCCTCCCCCAAGCGCAACCGCCCCCCCGTCAACAGCATCGAGGAGGTCGCAGACAACGATCTCTTCTCGCTCGCGAAAGGCTGCCTCGCCGTGGCGCTCGAAGAACTCCGCAATCGTCATGCCGAGCGCTTGAACCATGCGCTCGTCGGTGTCGATGGTTGCTAATCCACTAGCAGCAGCGGTTCTTATTGCGGTCGACTTTCCCGCTCCCATAAAGCCGATAAAGACAACTGCCCCGCTGGGCTTCAGCGCTTCCACCCGATCCGCTCTTCGTAGGCTCTTAGGGCCTCACGCACGTCGTCTATGTGGTCGCCGCCGAACTTCGTTCTGTAGGCGTCGGCAAGTACGAACGCCACCATTGCCTCTCCAACGATCGCTGCGGCAGGAACCGTCGTGGAGTCCGTTCTCTCTCGTAGCGCCGCTGCGGGCTCTCGCGTTGAGATGTCAACTGAGCGCAAGGGCTTAGTGAGCGTAGGTAGGGGCTTCATAGCCGCGCTTATTACCAGCGGCTGTCCAGTGGTCATCCCGCCTTCGAGCCCGCCGCAGCGGTTTGTCTCGCGGTAGTAGCCGCGTTCGGGGCTGTAGAAGATCTCGTCATGGGCTTGGGAGCCTGGCTTGGCAGCGAGTTCGAACCCTTCGCCGATTCCAACACCTTTCATCGCTTGGATCGAGAGGATCGCCTGGCCTAGGCGTCCATCGAGGCGCTCTTCCCAGGAGACGTGCGAGCCTAGTCCTGGGGTAAGCCCGAAGGTGCGAACTTCAAAAACTCCACCGAGTGACTCATTGGCTTTGCGCAGCCGGTTGATCTCAGCGACCATTGCGGTGCTGGTCTCCGGATCTAAACAACGCACAGGTGAGGCGTCGATATCAGCGAAGTCAGCGGCCGTTAAGTCTGATCGCTGGGGGGCGCGTACTCCCGTGATCTGAATCACGTGGGAAAAGATCTGGACGCCGAGCGCTTGAAGGAAAATCTTTGCCAAGGCCCCGCCGGCGACACGAGCTGCAGTCTCGCGTGCGCTGGCGCGTTCAAGGATGTTGCGCACGTCGGAGGTGGCGAACTTCATCGTGCCTACGAGGTCTGCGTGTCCGGGGCGAGGGAGATGAACCTCGGGGACGTCAGCCTCGACCGGCCATGGGTTCATCCTCTCCTCCCAGTTGGCGTAGTCGCGGTTGGCGACTTGAAGGGCGATCGGACCCCCGAGAGTGCGGCCGTGGCGGATGCCAGCGGTGACCTGCGCCGTGTCGGTCTCAATCTTCATACGCCCGCCACGGCCGTGGCCGAGTTGGCGTCGGGCCATATCGCGGTTGAGCTCTTCCTGAGAGAGTTCGAGTCCCGCTGGAAGTCCTTCAACGATGCAGGTGAGACCGGGTCCGTGGGACTCTCCCGCTGTTATTAGACGCATAGACATAAGTGCCACAGAGTACGGGGCGCTGGCCGCTTATGACGGCTTCCTCTTACGGCGGCCGGTGTTATCTGGAGGGTCGGATTCATTTCGGTGGAGATGCTAGAGGTACCAGGCGACGATCCCTTGCCCGATAAACAGCGCCAGAACTGCACCGGCAGATAGAAACGGGCCAAACGCAATCGTCGCTTTGCGGCCCCGTTTGATTCCGTTTCTGAACATCACAGCCAATCCAAACGCGGACGCCGCTATCAGGGCAATGAGCAGGGCTGGAGCCACCGCAGGCCCAAGATAAAGGCCCATCACTGCAGCTAGCTTGACGTCGCCCATACCCATCGCCCCCGGGGCACCCACGGCTACTAGCAAGAGGAATCCGCCCGCGCCCAGAGCGCCGACAAGGCCAGCGGGAAGCTGATCCCCGGATCCGATCGCGAGGATGACTACCCCAGCGAGGGCAGCAGGGGCAAGCATCCGGTTAGGAATTATTCGCTGGTTGAGGTCCACAATCGAGACAACAATCAGGGTCGCTATGAAGATAAATTTAGAGAGAAGGTCTGCGTCGAGGCCAGCAATTACGAGAGCTGCGCAAGCCAAGCTGAACGCAACTGGTTCGAAGAACGAGTGACGAGCCGGGCGACTAATAGCAAGCTTCGCGCTATTAGCCAGTCGAGTAGAGATGAGCGTCGAGTGAGGCGACATCGGTGCGATTGAAGTTAGGTCTGCTGGGTTGGCGTTGGAGAGAGCGTGGGCAAAAAGTCGCGAAGAACGTTGTATTTGGAGCGTTCTAAGTCTTATGTCGCCGCAGTATGGAATGGTTGGACGGTGCCCGACGGTCGTTTTGCCCCCAGCCCATCCGCTCCGTTGCACGTTGGCAACCTCCGCACAGCCCTCGCGGCTTGGCTCTTTGCGCGCCACGACCAGGCACGGTTCACTCTGCGGATAGAAGACCTCGACCGGGAGCGCTGTAGTTCGCGGTACGAGGCCTCCCAGATTGATGATCTCGCTCGGATTGGGCTTGACTGGGACGGCGAGGTAGTTAGGCAGTCACAGCGCACAGAGCTCTACCGCGACGCACTCGACCGCCTTGTCGCCGACGGCAGGGTCTATCCATGTTGGTGTACTCGGGCCGAGGTCCGCGCAGCCAGCTCGGCCCCGCATGGCCCGTTACCTGAGGGGGCCTATGCGGGGACATGCCGAGAGTTGACTACTAGTCAACGAGCCCACCTTCAACGTTCAGAGCGTCCGAACGCCCTGCGCTTAGACGCCCGTGGCGAGGAAATAACTTTCGAGGATCGATACTGCGGCGAGGTCAGCACAGCCGTCGATGACTTCGTGCTTTGGCGTGCAGATCAAACGCCGGCCTACAACCTTGCCGTCGTGGTTGACGACAGCGACCAAGAGATCGGCGAGGTGGTGCGAGGGGCCGACCTTCTAGATACGACCGCACGTCAGTTGCTGGTAGCGCGCCTACTGGGTTACGAAACTCCGCTATACGCGCATATTCCACTCGTGCTCGGCGCAGATGGCAATCGGCTGGCCAAGCGCCATGGCTCGGTGACCCTCTCTGACCTGGCGCTCTTAGGAAGGTCGGAGAGTGACGTGCTGAGTTGGATCGCGACCAGCTTGGGACTGGCAGAGCGGGGTGAGATAGTGACCCCCAAGGGGCTGGTTGCACGCTTCGAGCCCGATCAGATGCCGTTAGAACCCTCAGTGTTTTCATAAGATTGAAGAGCAAACGGGGCGAGAAATTACAAGACTGGCTGGCAAGATTTCCCAAGATCACCACTTTCCGTCCGATCAGGCTGTAGAGTTCGTGCTGCATCAGCGGCCGTCCTAGTCTTGCGGCCTAACGCTGACGCTCACCCCTATGGCACAAACTTCACCAACTCTTGCGTCGGACTCTGGCTCGGGGCAAGCAATAGAGCAGAAATCACTCAAGGTCCTAGTGACCGGCGGTTCTGGGTTCATCGGCTCTCATGTGGTTGACAAGCTAAGCGAAGCCGGGCACACGCCAGTGATCTTTGATCGCTTGGCGCCGCGTTGGCACGACGACACGGTCGCTAGCGTGATCGGCGAACTCGACGACGTCGACGCTTTAGAGGCAGCGATGCAAGGCTGTGATGCGGTGATGCATCTAGCCGCGGCCGCAGACGTTAACGAGGTAGTTAAGGCGCCGCTTGACTCTGAAGCATGCAACGCCCGCGGGACGGTTACTGTCCTCGAAGCTGCCAGGCGCGCCGAGGTTGATCGGGTTATCTACGCGAGCACGATCTGGGTCTACACGGGCGAGTCTGGGCAGCGGGTCGACGAAGATTCAGCGCTCGGGGTTCCAAACCATCTATACACGGCTTCCAAGCTTGCAGGCGAGATGTACTGCCGCAGCTACGGCGAGCTCTACGGCCTCGACCACACGATCTTGCGCTTTGGTATTCCCTACGGCCCGCGCGCCCGTGAAGCTGCCGTTATTCCAGCATTCGTCAACAAGGCACTTGCTGGTGATCCGCTGACTGTCGCCGGAGGCGGAGCTCAGTCACGGCGTTTCGTCTATGTGGAAGATCTCGCAGACGGATGTGTAGCGGCGCTCGACCCTGTGGCCGTCAACAGGATCTACAACCTTGTTAGCGACGAGTCCACGACGATCCTAGAGATCGCTGAGATCGTTCAGGATCTAGTAGCCGACGTGCCGATCGAAAGCACCGGTGCGCGGACCGCCGACTATGTTGGCGTCGAAGTCAGTGGAGCGCGCGCAGAGGCCGAGCTCAGCTGGACCGCGACAACTACCTTCCGCGAAGGCGTACGACGCTATGTTGAGTGGCGCGCCGTCACAGATGCTCGCGCTGTCGAATCCGCACCGCAGCCTTCTAAGCAGCTATCGAAGGTATTAAGCGCAGCCGCTACCAAGCTACTTCCGGCGCTTCTAACCGCACTTCCATTCGCCTTCGGTATTGCGTCGGCTGCGCTTCTCTTCACCTATCTAGAAGCCGTCCACGCGATCGGCCTATCTAACGCAGAGGCTCGTACGGTCGGCCTAACCACCGCAGTCGCGATCATTCTTTACTTAGTTAGCGAGATTGTCCTCGGCCGTCGGCGTGAACGGCGATATATCGTGGGCGCACTGGCCTTTGTACTTATCGCCTTTGCAGCCTTTGCTGTGATGCTTCCGTGGAGTCAGGATCTACTGAACCTCGCCGACCCGACGAGTGCGGTAATTGTCTTAAGCGTGACCGGTGCTGCTCTAGGGATGGCATTGGCCGCGACTGGCGTCGCTCTAGCGCGCAGCAGGACGAGTGCCCGTCGTAGTCCGGCAGCAGTCAAAGCGGGCAAGCGCTCTTAGGGTCCCTCGCCGTGTTGGGTGACGGTCTAGTGGCCGTCGGAGCTCTAGGTAAGTTCGCGAGCCGCTGACAGCATTACCCCGATAGGAGCCGCTAGGCCAGTCCACGCCGATAGCGATATGGCGCCCTGCTGGACGAGTATCTCGATCCCATCCACCGTCTTTGTACCTGCTGCGTCTGCTGCGCTTAGAAGCGCAGTGCGCCCACTGCCATCCCTGTACATGAGGTCTACGACGCAGCCGTAATCACCGAGGTCGCTGGGGCCGATAGGGAGTTCGTTAAAAGTTGAGGCCTGGTCGCTAAGGCCTGCAGCAGTGCAGTTGATGAGCAGGTCAGCTGGATGGGCTGCGCTAGTGGGCTCTCCCCCACCTATCGCATCGCAAATCTCCCGGGCTCGCGTTGGAGTGCGATTCCAGACGTGCACCTGCGCGGCTCCAGCGCTCAGCAGGGCCCATAGGACAGCCCTGGCGCTTCCTCCAGCGCCAAGGATTAAGGCCGTCTGACCCTCCGGGGAGCGCGGTAGAGCAGCTATCAGTCCGGGTGCGTCGGTGTTATCGGCTTGGATTGAGCCATCCGAGGCGAAGGCTAGGGAGTTAGCGGCACCGATTGCGAGTGCTGCGGGCGTAGCGCTATCAGCGATTGCGAGTGCCGCCTCTTTGTGTGGAATCGTCACGTTTACTCCGACGAAGCGCGAACCCGGCAGCGCCCGTACGGTTTCGGGAAATAGGGGCGGCGGAACTGGAAGGCGCTGGTAGGACCAGTCGCTAAGCCCTAGATGGCGGTATGCGGCTTCGTGCATGGCAGGAGAGCGACTGTGGGATACCGGCCAGCCTAGGACCCCAGCGCGCGCCATCAGCTAGATCGCTTCATGGGCACTTCACGGGTGACTTGCCGCCGGCTTTAGCTCGAGCAGCGTCGTAGGCTGCGACATCGCGCTGGAACTGTTCATTGGTTGTCGAGAAGGATTGGTGGTAGCAGGTACCTGGCTTAACGACGTAGTAGAGGTAGCTCACCTTCGCGGGATTGGCGGCCGCGTAGAGAGAGGCCTCGCCAGGGCTACTAATCGGACCCGGCGGTAGTCCGGGAAACTTTCGCGTGTTGTAGGGCGAATCAGTCTCAAGCTCGGATACCTTCAGTGGTTGGTCGTAGTTATTGACCGCAAAGCGAACCGTCGCGTCTATCCCTAGCGTCATGCCAGCTTTTAGTCGGTTGTATATGACCGCAGCGACCAGCGGGCGCTCTGAATCTACTGTGACCTCTTCTTCGATCATGGAGGCGATCGTGACGATGTCAAATCCCGTTAGATTCTTCTTTTTGGCCTTGGCAAGGTCAATCTTGGAGAAACGGTTTTTGAAGGTCACAAGCTGCTGATCAACGAGCGCTTGTACTGTCGCGCCGACCCGAATGTCGTAGGTCGCGGGGAAGAGGAAGCCTTCGAGATTCTTGATTCTCTTGGGAGCACCGTACTGTTGAGGCGTCAGGATTTTCGAGGTGCGAGTCGCAGCTAGGTAGCTGCCTTTGAGGTCTGTCTTCTTGAGTAGGCGGTTGACCTGCTGGCGTGTGCGCCCTTCGGTAATTGTGTACTTCTCTGTCTTGGCTGGAGGTGGGCCCTTAGAAAGAGCGGTGATGGCGGCGTCGTAGCTCATGTCGGTTGGCAGTTGGTAGACCCCAGGCTTGAACTCCTCTTGCTTGCCTGAGATCTTGGCGCGAAGCTTGAAGAAGAACGCTGAGGAGATGACACCTTGGCTGGCTAACTGATTTGCGACGGCGTCTACGGAGGAGCCGCGCGCAACTTTAACGGTGACCGTTGAGCTAGATGGGCTGTCGCTCTTAAACGGCTGGAAGAGCTCGTTGGCAAACCAGAGCCCTCCAATTACTAAGATCAGCGCACCCACAGCGGCGATCCGAGCGATGTACTTCCGTGTTCTACCGCCCGATTTAGCCGTCACAGGTGCCCTGTGTGCTCGCCCGCGGTGTTTTGGTGGGGGCGGCAGAGGTGGCAGTTCTGGCTCAACCCATTCGGGGTCGTCCTCCCACTCATCGTGGACCTCTACGAACTGCTCTTCCTCTACGAACTGCTCTTCCTCTACGAACTGCTCTTCTTCTACGAACTGCTCTTCGATCGGAGCGTTGGCGGAGGGATTGGCGAGAGGTATGGCCTCAGGAATGGCCTCGTCCTCTTGAGGTTGAGGCTCTTGAGGCTCTTGTGGTTCTTGTGGTTCTTGTGGTTCTTGTGGGTCCTGAGGCTCTTGTGGTTCTTGTGGTGCTTGAGGGTCCTGAGGTGGATCGATCCCGGCCCGTCTGGCCTCGCGTTCGATCCGGGCGCGTTCGCGCTCTTGCGCTGAACGGCTCGAGTCAGAGTCTGGTGTTCGGTCGAAGATTCCCATTGTTATGTCAATGGCGGCCTTGCGGACCGCCAGCATTGAAGGGACGCGACGAGGATACCCCGCACCCGACCAACGATTAAATCCTACCCATCAGAGCCGGTATCGGCAGGAATCTTCAAATAGAAGCAGTCAGATACCCCTCTTGTAAGGGGGGTTAGAACTCTTTTTAATGGTCGCCGGCGTGCAGCGCGAGCCACTCTTCCAGAAGGACTGCCGCAGCCCGAGAGTCCTCGCTTGCTCGCCCACCAAGGCGCTGGGCTACTCGAGTCGTGAGGCGTTCGTCATAGAGATCTACCGGCACGTTTCGCAGTCTCGCACGGAGACGGTCGGCGAACTCTCTGGTCTCTTGGGTCTGTTGGCTGTCAAGGCCGCTGAGGCTCAATGGCAGCCCGATCACTATGCGCCCGACTTCGCGTTCGCGTACTAGGGCTTCAAGCCGGGTCATCCCTTTTCGCGTTGCGGGGGCCAGCACCGGATCGATCGGAGAGGCCAGTGTCCCGGTCGGATCGCTGATCGCACAGCCACAACGCGCGCTGCCGTAGTCAAGGGCTAAGACACGCACTGTGATCGCCATCGCCTAGGTCGAAAGCGCTCGTTGGACCGCAGCACGGGCAGCAGCGATCGCTTCATCTAGCTTGCTTGGATCGCTACCCCCGGCGCGGGCCATCGTGTCTCGGCCACCGCCCCCACCTCCAGCAATCTCGGCTGCGACTCTGACCACTTCTCCAGCTTTTACGCCGCGCTGCACCAGCGATGGCGCAACACTCGCCACGAACGCGACGCGGTCGCCCACAGCACAACCCAAGACTATTACCGAATCTCCGATGCGTCCCTTGACCTGGTCTAGGACGACCAGCAGCTGCTTATCGTCTGCAACGCCAACAACTTCAGCTAAAACCACGGCGTCGTTATCAGAGGTTGCCTTAGCGACAAGAGCATCAAGGTCGAGAGAAGATTTCGTACTCGACTCGTCGCTGCGGGCCTCGCGCTCAAGGTCTTTGATCTTGTCGTCGCGCTGGCGCACGGCTTGAGGGATCTCATCGGGCGTGACACGCATCTGGGCGACAAGCTCTGAGACGATGCGATCGAGATCTCTTGCCCGCCGGATAGCCACCGGCCCCGTGATCGCTTCGATTCTGCGTACGTTGGCGCCGCTGGAGCTTTCAGAGACGAGCGTGAAGAGGCCGATCTCGGCGGTTGAAGATACGTGTATCCCCCCGCACAGCTCGCGCGAGTGGGAGCCGTCCCCGACCTCCACCATGCGCACGATATCGCCATATTTCTCGCCAAAGAGTGCCATCGCTCCTAGTCTTTTGGCCTCGGATATCGTCGTTACAATGGCGCGTACAGCGGCATTCTCCAGGATCCACCCGTTGACTTGGTCCTCGACCATCTTGAGTTCTGTGGGAGTAAGGCTTTGGCCGTGAGTGAAGTCAAAGCGCAGCTTGTCGGGCCCAACGTAGGAGCCGGCTTGGCGAACGTGAGTCCCGACCTGCTCTCGTAGGGCGGCGTGGAGGAGGTGCGTGGCGGTGTGGTTGGCGATCGTCGCGCGACGCTCACTTGGGTCGACTCGTGCGATCACTCTTTGGCCCTCTGTCAACTCGCCTTCTTCCAGCGAGAGAGATAGCGCCTGGTCATCCTCTAGGCGAACAACCTCTTGGACTCGGGCGCTGGTGAGGCCATCCTCTGAGACTACAAAGCCGACGTCGGATATCTGACCACCGCCAGCAGCGTAGAAGGGCGACTCAACCAGCTTGGCAACTAACCGTCCGTCGATCTCTTCGATTGCGCCAACCGTGGTGGTTTGCTCTGTTCTTGCGTAACCAGTGAACTCGGTGACGAATCCGGCCGCGGATGCAAACTCACGCAGGGCTTGGCGGTCATCGCCTTTTCCGGCCGATGAGCTAACCCCTGCGCGTGCGCGCGTGCGCTGGGCTTCCATCAAGTCCTCAAACCCCTGTGCGTCTACCTCAAGACCAACGTCACCCAGCATCTCCCGCGTTAGGTCAAAGGGAAAGCCGAAGGTGTCGTGCAGCGCGAAGGCGTCGCTTGCAGCAATCGATGACCGCCCCTCGGCTTGAGCGCGGTCGATCAGTTCGTCGAGCAATTTGATCCCGTGTTCAAGCGTTCGTCCGAACCCCTCCTCTTCGCTGGCTAACCACTTCTGGATTGGAGCGCGTTGCTCTACTAGCTCGGGGTAAGCGGCGCCCATAATCTCGGTTACAACGTCGGCATAACGTGGGAGATAGCCTGGATCTAAGCCAAGTACCCGCCCTTGGCCGATAGCGCGCCGCATCAGGCGCCGCAAGATATATCCACGCTCTTCGTTAGACGGAACGACGCCGTCAGCTACTAAGAATGCCATCGCGCGCGAGTGGTCGGCCAAGATTCGCAAGGCACGCGTCGTCTCATCGCTGCTGCCGTACTGACGACCGGATAGCTCTTGGCCTAAGTCAATCAGTGGACGAAATTGATCGGTCTCGAATACTGATGGGACATCTTGGAGGATCGCCGCCATCCGATTGAGACCCATGCCTGTGTCGATATTTTTATTTGGAAGCGCCGTTAGGGTGCCGGGTGGTCCTTGATCGAACTGCATGAAGACCAAGTTCCAGAACTCTAGGAACCGCTCGGTGTCATCGCCAGGACGGTCTTGTGGTCCACCGAACCCTTCGCCGCGGTCAAGGTAGAGCTCCGAGCAGGGCCCAGATGGACCAGTCGGACCAGCTTGCCAAAAGTTATCGTCGCTGCCGAGCAGGACAATCCGGCTGTCTGGAACTCCAACTGAGTGCCATGCCGCAATCGCCTCTTCGTCAGGTCCCAATCCCAGAGCATCATCTCCCTTGTGGACGGTCACCCAGATATCGCCAGCCGCGAACCCGAACCCCTGCGTAGCTAACTCCCACGCGAACTCGACGGCCTCGTGTTTAAAGTAATCACCCAGCGAGAAGTTCCCGAGCATCTCAAAGAAGGTCAAGTGTCGGGCGGTCGCTCCGACGTTTTCAATATCAGTTGTGCGGAAGCACTTCTGGCAGCTCGTCAGCCGCTTGGCCGGAGGGGTGGCAAGCTCTTGGAAGTACGGCTTTAAGGGGTGCATTCCGGCGGTAGTCAGCAAGACGGAAGGGTCGTGATGTTGAGGCACCAGCGGAGCTGAAGAGAGCAGCTTGTGCTCGTGCTCGACAAAGAAGTCGATAAATGTGGAGCGGATCTCGTCGGAGGTCATCTAGCGGCTGAGTTTACGTGCGATTGGGTACTGAGGGTGATCGTCGCGTGGCCGATCACTCGATCTCCGCAAAGTAGAACGGCCGCCTGGCCTGGCGCAGCGCCATCTGTGGGGTCAGAGAGTTCAAGTGTTAGCCGGGCGTGGCGGCCGGCAGAAGCGTTTGATGTGATCCGACACGACAGTGGGGCCGCGCGGTAGCGCAGCTTGACGGCGTCAACCTGGTCGCTGTCGGCGTGTAGCGTCGCCGCCCGAACTTCGACTGCGAAAGTCCTAAGCGCCGCCCTCTCTCCCACTACGACGCGATTGGTTCGGGCGTCGGTGCTTAAGACGTAGAGCGGCTCCCCACCCCCAAGGCCAAGCCCCTTGCGCTGGCCGACGGTGAAGTTGTGGTGGCCGCGGTGGCGACCCAGAACCCGACCGCTGCGGTCGAGGATCTCGCCTGGGCGCTCTCTCACGCTGCCGTGGCGAGCAAGAAACGAGGCGCGATCAGTTCCGGCTAGGAAGCATAGGTCTTGGGAGTCGGGAGTCTGGGCCACGGGAAGATCGGCCTCTGCGGCGATCGCTCGGACCTCAGGCTTGGTTAGGTCTCCTAATGGGAACCGAAGCTTTGTGAGTGTCGTCGGTGAAACAGCAGCAAGCATGTAGGCCTGATCCTTGTTCGGGTCAGCAGCAAGACGAAGGAGAGTGCCCCCATCTTGACTTAGGGCCGTGCGCGCATAGTGGCCGGTCACGAGCGTCTGGGCGCCTAGTCGCTCGCCTAGCTCAAGCATCGCGTCTAAGCGCACGTGGCCGTTGCAACGCACGCATGGGTTAGGCGTGAGTCCGTTCGCGTGGTCGGCGATAAAGGGCTCGACAACTCCTGAGCGAAATTGATCTCTCAGGTCAAGGGTGATGTGGGCCAGGCCCATCCGGTGGGCAAGTGCCCTTGCGGTGCGTACGGCCTGCGCTGAGCAACAGCTACTTTCACCGTCGTTTTCGGGGTCTGCCCAGAGTTCGAGTGTGACCGCGACTGGATCCACGGAGGCAGTCTGGGAGGTAAGTAGGGCGGCAACCGCACTATCGACGCCTCCGCTCATAGCCACAAGCGCGCGCCCGGCCGTCGGTTGGCAGGAGGCATTTGCCGCCACGGCTGCCCCCAGCGCTCGTGCCAGAGCATCGGCGGCGAGATCGCTAGCGTGTAGCTTGCCGACGCTGAGACCACCTAGTTCAGCTGCCAAGGCGGCCGAACCGATCCGTGCGACTTCGAGGATCGGCTGTCCAACTGCCAGGGCAACAGCCGCGCTTCCAGCCGCGATCGCTGTTCCACATCCGGACGCGTCAAATCCCGCGTCGCTAACTCGGTCGCCCTCGACAGCGACGGTTATTCGTAGAAGGTCTCCACAGGCTCCCCCGCCTGCTCCGGCAGAAAACCCGCCTGCAGGCGTGTGTCCGCGTCTGACTGGAGCGTTTAGGTGCTCGTCTAAGCCAAGTGCTGTCATCGGACTCGAGTTTAGAGCTAGCCTTATAAAAGACGACCTCTGCGCTTGAACCGCAACCTTCGCCACAGAGATCTGTTTACACTGATGAGACGGTGTTCTGTGCGTAGCCATGCGACATAACGCACAAGCAAGAGGGTGAGAGTCGCCCGCCGTCACTAGGAAAACGGCAATTGGAGTCGAAGCCAGTCATTAGGCACTACTGAGGCTAGGCCGGCTTCGGGCCTTGACTGTCGTTGTCCGCTAATTCCCGAGTAGTAGGAGTACTTCAACTACCAATGTCACGCTCGCAACCTTTACGCGCATCTCTATCTCTCGTCCTACTCTGTCTTGGGCTGTGGGCGACCACGGCTTCGACTGCTTGGGCAAGCTCGGGGATCCAGTATCGCTCGCTTGTGGGCAACGCGACAACTGGAGGCACCACTCCCTCCACGCAGGACCCAACTCAGACGCCAGCGCCTCCTGACTCCACCACCACCCCCACTAAACCGGGCCCAGCAACCGAGGAGATTCCAGCTGCGCTGCGGGGCAACGGGATGTGGATATGGCAGATCCCTCGCGCACACGGCGGCAATATCGCCAAGATTATCGCCCAAGCCAAGGCGTCTAAGATCACGACGCTCTTCATCAAGAGCGCCGACGGCACCGGGACGTGGAGTCAGTTCACTAAAGAGATGGTCGCGGCATTCCACGCGGGTGGCCTTAAGGTCTGTGGTTGGCACTACGTCTACGGGCGCTATCCGCTGACCGAGGCGGCTGCCAGCGCTTACGCTAAAGCCCAAGGCGCCGACTGCTTCATTATCGACGCTGAGGTCGAGTTTGAAAAGCACTACGTCGCCGCCTCCATCTACATGCGAGAGCTGCGTAGGTTGGTCGGTCCTAGCTATCCGATCGGGTTGGCTGCTTTCCCCTACGTTGACTACCACCCCAGCTTTCCGTACTCGGTCTTCTTAGCTCCAGGCGGGGCTCAGTACAACCTCCCCCAGATGTACTGGAAGGCGATTGGAACGACCGTTAGCGCTGTCTATGAGCACGCCTATCGCGACAACTCGATCTATAAGAGCCCAATTCTTCCGATCGGCCAGACTTACGACGGTCCTAGGGTTGGAGAGCTAACAAGTTTTCGCAAATACGGTGGGGCTTATCAGGCCGCTGGAATTAGCTGGTGGGATTGGACCAACACGACCAAGATCGGCTGGAAGACCTTGGGCGCCGATCTACCTATCACTGCGGGAACGATCAAGAGTGGATCTCCGTCGTTGAGTATTGGCTTCAAGGGCGACCAAGTCGTTTGGGCGCAGATGCTCTTGGTCGCAGCAGGGGCGCAGATAAAGGTTGATGGCATCTTCGCGTCCTCGACTCGTGCGGCAGTGCGGTCATTTCAGCTTACTCACAGCCTCCCTGTCTCGGGAGGTATCGGCGACAAGACGTGGGCCGCGCTAAAGCGCTTCACTCCCAAGCCAGTGGCCTGGGATAAGCTCCGAGCGACTAGTTTGGCAACACAGGCTGCCTCGGGAAGTCCGTCGAGGTCGCCACTGCGCGGCGGCCCGGCCTCCTCCAACTTACCCGCAGTGGCCTATGAGATTCCCTTAGGCCAGACGCTCGGCCGCCGTTAACTTTGGCGGTTACTTTAGGTATCGTGCCAGCCGTGCCTGAGATGCACTTAGTCAAACGGGTACTAAAGGCCGCAATCACGACCGACTGGCCAGCTGTTCGCTGGATCGGGCCGCTGCGGATAACTATCGTCGCTACGACCGCGGTAGCGATTGGTATCGCGATGGATGGGCCTTCAGGAGCCCTCCCACTAGCGATCGGGACACTATTTGTCGGCTTTGCTGATCAGCGCGGAGAGTTCGATGAGCGCGCCAGGGGAGTGTTGATTGCGGTCCTACTTGTCACAAGCGCAACACTGATTGGGGTAGTCGTCTCGAGCAACACTCTGGCCCACATCGTCATGGCAGGTATTTTCGCTGCTTTCTGTGGGTACATCGGCCTCGCCGGACCACGTGCGGCCTTGGCGGGCGTTGTTGCGTTGGTTACGTTCGCGGTCTTCTCGGGAACCCCCACGGCGATCAGTGATGGGGGGCCACTGGTGTTGAAGGTGTTTATTGGGGCAATTGCGATGGCATCGGCGGTGATCATTCCGATGCTAACGGGCAGGATCGGCGGCCTTAGAACGGATGTGGTGGTTGCGTTGCGCGCGCAATCGTTTGCTCTGCGAGGGAAGGTCGGCGGTATCGACGGGACAAACGTCGCAGCTAAGCTCGGTGCTGCTCGCGGCCGCCTACAAGCCAGCGGCTGCTACGGCGAGACGCTTGTCTGGCTGGATGGACTGCTCAGCGAGGCTCACGCCATGCGCTTGGGCTTCCTTGCGCTAAACGGTGCACGCGATGAGCGCGATCCGGGCCAACAAGAGAGGGTTGGCGAGCTCAAGTGTGCTGCTAGTGACTTGTTGTTGGCGCTCGCCTCGGCACTCGAGATCCCTCTCGCGCGCCGGAGAATCGAGGTGAAGCGCGAAGCCTTCGACGTAGCTGCCAGATCTTGCAGGGCTGGGCTTGCACCACGGAGCCTAAAGGCGCTTTCACGGATCGAGACAGCGGCGGGCAAGCTCAGCGATCTGGTCCAAGGGCAGTGGCCGATCGGTCGCCGCTGTAAGTTCTCACGGCGATTGAGCGCTCCGCTTGAGCCGGTTGCTGCTCTGTTGCACAGGCGTGACCCCAACTCACTGTTCACTCGCCACGCGCTTCGCATTTCAGCTCTGATGGTTATAGCCACCACGATCTCTGAGTTTGATGGACTGCCTCACTCATTCTGGATTCCGCTCACGGTTGCGTGGGTTGCTAGATCCGACTTTGCCAGTACTACAGCACGGGTAACCCAGCGCGTACTTGGGACCTTATTTGGCGTAATTATCGCGCTACTAGTAATAGATCTGATCGGCGCGAGCGTGTCTCTTGAGATAGTGATGTTTGCGACCGGGGCGATGGTCTGCTGCCTCTTTCTCGTCGCCAACTACACGATCTGCACGGTCGGCGTGACGCTGTGGCTAATGGCGGTCCTAGATATCAATTCCGCGCCACTCGAAACAAGGGTCTTTCAGACCCTTGTGGCCGGAGTGCTGGTGATTATCGCTAGCCAGATATCTCCAACTCGCACCTCGACATATGCCTGTGCTGGGATCGCGAATCTAATAGCGGCCTTGCGCGCATATTGCTCCTCAATTATTGGCCGCGATCGCAGCCAGCTTGAGCAGTCCCAGGCTCTGTTGTTGGCAGCTAGCCTCAAAGCTACGACACTGGTGGAGGAGTTGGGGCACGAGCCCGGAAACCACCTGCTCCATTACGAACACGCGGTCCAGATCAATGCCAGCCTGCGGGCCGCTGCCGAAATAGCGGTCTCATGCGATGAGGGCTCCGAAGATCAGGCAGCTACCCTGCCAACTGCCCATCAGGACCTTATAACCGAGCTTTCGTTGGCTTCACTAGATGGGCTTGGCGCCCGCCTGGAGGCGGCTCAGCAGAGTGGCGTGATCGCCGTTGGAATCGATCGCGGCAGGCCTAACGATAAGAGCTCTTTTGACCGTCTGATTAGTGAAGCCGAGGATCATCTCGACGAGCTGGCCCTCTACCGACAGGCCGCCACTACTCGTTAGGGTCAGCTAGGTTGATCTGTCTTTGGTGCCGGCGTGGCAAGCGCCTCTGTCTTGAGCCCAAGCTCTTTGAGCTGGCGCGGGCTGACTGGCGCGGGGGCGCCTGTTAACGGGTCTGAACCACTAGCGGTCTTCGGGAAGGCGATCACATCGCGGATCGACTCTCGCCCTGCCAGCAGAGCGACTATGCGGTCGACCCCGAGAGCGATGCCGCCGTGCGGTGGAGCTCCGTACTGAAGAGCATCCAGAAGGAAGCCAAACCGCGACTGTGCCTCGTCCCCATCCATTCCCAGTAACTCCAACACTTGCGCTTGTACCTCACGCTGGTTTATGCGGATAGAGCCGCCGCCGATCTCGGTGCCATCAAAGACGAGGTCGTAGGCACGCGAGCGCAGCCTCGCTGGATCGTCGAATGAGCCAGTGGGTGAGGTGAACGGGTGGTGTAGGGCATCCCATCGCTTTTCATCTTCATTCCAGTCAAACATCGGAAAATCTGTGACCCACAGAAGCTGGTGTTGGGCACCTGCGGTGAGCTCAAACCGACGCGAAAGCTCAAGACGAAGCTCGCCTAGCACGCTAGCTGCTACTTCCGGAGCATCGGCGACGGCAAAGAGCAGATCTCCAGGAGCCGCGCCGAGCGCATCTTTAATCGCTTCAACGATCTGATCGGACAGAAACTTGGCGATCGGCGAACGTAGGGAGCCGTCTTCTTGCACAAAAGCCCAGACCAGACCCTTAGCCCCGTTGCGTTGAGCTTGTTCGGTGAGGATGTCGAGATCTTTACGGGCCAGCTCGCGTTGGCCGGCGTTGATCGCTCGCACGGTGCCATCGCCTTCAAGAGCGCGTGAAAACACTTGGAATTGACTCCCAGCAACAGCGGCCCCAAGGTCAACTATCTCAAGCCCAAAGCGCATGTCGGGCCGGTCGCTACCGAATCGGGCGATCGCCTCGTCGTAGCTGAGCCTCGGCCACGGTGGCGAAGCGATGCCCTTGGCCTCTGCCGCAACAAAGACGGATGCCATCACGGCCTCTGTTAACTCGATTACATCCTCCTCTTCAACGAAGGCCAACTCGATGTCGAGCTGAGTGAACTCGGGCTGGCGGTCGGCTCGCAGGTCTTCGTCGCGGAAGCAGCGAGCAATTTGGAAGTAACGCTCGATCCCGCCCATCACCAGCAGCTGCTTAAAGAGTTGGGGTGACTGCGGCAAGGCGTAAAACGCTCCGGGGGTTAGCCGCGATGCGACAAGGAAATCCCGCGCGCCCTCAGGGGTAGAGCGAGTCAAGATTGGTGTCTCGACCTCTAAGAACCCGCGGGCATTGAGCTCTTCGCGCATTGTGCGCACAACTTCGTGGCGCAAGATCAGCGCATCGCGCAGCCCTTGGCGGCGTAGGTCAATTACGCGGTGGCGTAGACGTAGAAGCTCGTCTACTGGCCCGTCGTCGTCAACCTGAAACGGCGGGGTCTGCGCATCGGCCAGCTGGCGACACTCACTAACAACGATCTCAATTTGGCCGGTCGCAATATTTGGGTTGATGTTCTCGCTTAGACGACGTGCTACCTCACCACTTACTGAGATGACGTCCTCTGAGCGCAATGAATGAGCCTGCTCATGTGCCTCTCCAAAGCGGTCTGGATGAAAAACAAGTTGGAGTAGGCCGCTCTTATCTCGCAGGTCGATAAAGATAAGGCCGCCGTGATCGCGGCGGCGGTGAACCCAGCCTGCGACGCGCACCTGCTCGCCCTCACAGGAGGCGTCGACGGCGCCACACCATCTATCTCTATAGGCGTTGGCTCGGGGAGGACTCATAGCCCTGCTCCTCCTCGGCCGCGTAGGACCATGGCAACGACGGAGCCTTGCACCAGAGTTTGTTCGCCGCTTTCCATATCTTTGAGCAGCGTTCCGTCTTCGCTGACAATTGCTACGAAGCGTGCCCCGATGCGATCAGCCTGTTTGAGCTGCCCTTTGAGAGACCGCCCGGCTAGCTCAACCTGAGCAGCTAGGCGCGCTCGCCTTGCTTCAGCGGCAATAGAGAAGGCAGGACGGCGATATTTGGTGTCGCTATAGGCAACAAAGAGGTCAACTGGTGGCGGAGCGACTGCGGGATGATCTGAAGCAAGAAGAATTCGTTCGACGCCCGCCGCCCATCCACATCCAGGGGTCGGCGGCCCGCCAATCATCTCCACGAGGCCGTCGTAGCGTCCGCCCCCGCCAACTCCAGACTGAGCGCCCAGCTCACTGCTGGTGAACTCAAAGACCGTGCGCGAGTAGTAGTCAAGGCCGCGGACCAGTGTGGGATCGACGTCGTAGACAAGATCGCAGTCGTCAAGGAGATCGCGAACTTCTTGAAAGTGCTCAGCATCGGAGGCAGTGAGCCTGTCGATTAGCAAGGGCGCGTTGGCCATAACGGCCTGTGTTCCGGGATCGTCGCTATCGAATGCTCGCAGCGGGTTTAGCGCAATTCTGGCCCGCACTTCAGGAGATAGCTGCTCTTCGTGCGAGCGCAGATAGGCCGCTAGCTCTGCGCGATAGGAGAGGCGGGTCTCTGGCGTCCCGAGGCTCGCGAGTCGAAGGCGCAGGCCACGGGCACCTATCTCTTCTAAAAGCTCTGCGAGTAGCAGGATCGACTCGGCGTCGATCGCCGGATCGTCGGATCCCAACGCCTCTGCTCCGACCTGCCAGAACTGGCGAAACCGCCCAGCTTGTGGCGCTTCGTGCCTGAAAAAAGTCGACAGGTACCAGAGGCGCACCGGTTGGGGCAGCTTGTGCATGCCGTGCTCGACATATGCCCGACAGACTGGCGCTGTCCCCTCTGGGCGCAGGGTAAAGCCGCCGTCGTGAAAGCTGTACATCTCCTTCTGGACAACATCAGTGGACTCCCCCACCCCGCGAGAAAAAAGCTCGGTGGCCTCAAAGGTTGGTGTCTCTATGCGTCCATATCCAGCCCGCTCGAGAACTCGGCGCGCGACGGCCTCTACCTCGGCCCGTTCTGACGCTTGGGCTGGCAGAACGTCAAAGGTTCCGCGCGGGGCTTGGATGCGACCGCTCACCGCGCTGAGACGATGTCGAGCAGGAACGGGTTGGTCGCACGCTCTTTGCCAAGAGTCGTGATCCCCATGTGCCCAGGGTGCACGACGGTTTCATCTGGAAGGGTGTCAAGGAGCGTGGCAATCGATGCAGAGAGGATCTCCCAGCTTCCGCCGGGTAGATCTGTCCTTCCAACCGAACCCTCAAACAGCACGTCGCCGGAGAACAGGGCGTTTTGATCGGCGATCGAATAAGCCACGTGGCCCACGCTGTGGCCGGGTGTGAAGATCACGTCTATCTCAAATCCGGCGAGGCTGAGCCGCTCGCCGCCAGAAACCGTGTGGTCGGCCTCGTAGCTTTCATATGGCCCAAAGCCATCCCATGGAACGTAGGCCATGATGTCGGCCAGAACTGCGACCTCAAGGGCTGGGCAGTAGACCTCGGCGCCCGTCGCGTGCGCTACCGGAGCAACTGCTCCGATGTGGTCGAAGTGGGTATGGGTAAGAAGAATCGCCTCGACCGTGAGCCCGAGCTCATCAATCGCAGCCAGCAGGCGGGGAGCCTCTTCACCGGGATCTATAACGAGTGCCCTAGGGTCACCGTCATGGCTAAAGATGAAGCAGTTCTCTTGTACTTGCCCCACTGTGAACATCCGAACGTCCATCTTCGTGCCGCCTTCAGTCCGCTGGCGGGCCGGAGGGCTTGCTGGGCTTATTGGCGGCGACGGCCTGCTTGCGCTTAAAGCGGCGGTGAAGCGCAAGGTCGGTGAAGTAGCCAAGCGGTATGTAGATCACCAGCATCAACCCTGCGAGTGCGATTGCGGGACCAAGCTTCTGGCCGAAAGCCAAGAGGATGATTGCAAAGAAGATGACGGTCGCAAACAGCGCACGAGTTGCTGCGCTACGCCATGTTGGCGGCTTAGCCTGGCGTACTTCGCGTCGGTCAGCCGTGGTTGACTTCTTTTTCTCGCTCGGTTCCGGCTTGCGGCCTGTGCGGCCACGTGTCTCTACTAAGCCTGCCGCGTTGCCGCGGTGCTTGGAACGACGCTTGCGCTTTGTCGGGGCCATGGCCTGTGATCCTAGAGTGTCGGGGCCTTAAGTACTTCTTCGAGCGTCCTGCGGTTGGGGTCAAAGTTGGCAATCACAATGTCTGAGGGAAAATCCTCTAGAGCTTGAGCGGGGACTAATCCGACAATTTCGACGGTTCTTACTTGGGCATGTGATCGCACCGCGGCGATCACCATTGCTAGAGAGACCAAGTGATGATTCTCAATGTTTGTGGAGACCTGAATGACTCCGGCTCGCTCTAACGTTAAGCCCAAGGCACGCACCCCTGGAAGTCCCTCGGACCCTGATTCCCGTATCGCCGCTGCTATCTCGCGGGCCTGTTCTAGGGTCGCTGGGGGCTCTAGTTGAAGATTGAAGGCTAGTAGCGGCGGCCGCGCCGCGACAAGGACGGCTCCTTGGTGGAGGCCTACTGACTGCGGGCCAAAATCTGGATAGATGTCCCCAGCCGAGACCCGCCTAGCGAGTTCGGGCGCTCCACCTCGGCGAAGCTCGGCTCTTGTGCGACCGCCGGCCAGCTCTCCGTAGAGAAAAACTGGCAGACCTTCGCGGCCAACGCTGTCGGCGATCACGAGCGCCTCGACACAGGCGCTTCCACGTTGGCTCTGGTCAAGATAGATAACTGGGATCACATCGACGACGCCCACGTGCGGGTGGACCCCATCGCTCTCGGCGAGGTCTAAGCTCGTGAGCGCGATGCGCACCCCGGCTAACACCGCTTGGGCCAGATCTCCTGGCTCACCAGCAAGCGTAAATACGCTGCGATTGTGGTCGGGGTCAGAGTGTGTATCGAGCAGTCGAACTCCGCCCTCCTCAAAACCAGCCCCAACGGCTGACACAGCGCCAAGATCTCTTCCTTCAGAGATATTGGGAACTGAGATCAGCGTCACTTGCGACACCTATCTGCCAGCTTCGCCGTGTGCCTCAAGCAGGTCGTAGTAAAGGACCGTGGTGATGACTGCTGCATAGGGATAGAGCAGTACGCCAAGCAAGATGAAGGCAATTAGGCCAACTATCGAGGCGACCGATGCAAGCATTCCACAGATAAGAACCAGCACGAGATAGATCAACAGCAGAATTACGGCCAGCCAAAGAATCCTTAGTCGGTTACCTCTGGTTAAGGCGACGCTTCGGTTTATCGCTGACCATACGCCACACTTCTCGATTATCAGCGCCTGCACGGCTACGCTCCAGATGATTAGGAGAATCACCCCCGGTATTACGAGGAAAATCAAGCCGATATAGACGCCTAGCGAAACCACAATGCCGAGCAAGAAGAGGGGCCATAGCCGCGGTGTGATCGCTGACAGGAGCGTCCCAATCGAAGCAATCGGCGCCTGCCCAACGAGCCGAACTTCTTGCACGATCTTGATCAAGAAGCCAGTTATGTAGAGGTAGATGATGATCGAAGCCACGGCGTAAATGACCCGGAGGATGACCGAGTTCGTACTGAAATAACCGATCACTCCGACCGGGACGACAAAGATCAGCGTGACCGCCCAAATGGTGGTGAAAGCTCGCTTGTAGACATCAAGGCCGTCGGCGAGGACTCCCATCATGTTGATCGGGGCAGCTTGGCTGCGTGCGCTACTCATCTTTATGGCTCCTGGGTTCTTTAATTACGGCGACAGCCATTTTGGCGCCACTCGTTGGCCTCATACATGGTTGAGCCCACAGAGAATCTAAGCACCAGTGGTGGATGGTCTATACCCTCACTTCGGTGAAGTCGATCCCGCGCACCTACATCTCAGACATTTCACTGCCGTACCGGTCGAGTAAGACCTACATAGTCATCACGGTGACCTTCGCAACGGCCGTACTTGGGGTGGCTTCAGTATTGACCCACGAGGGCCTCGTCTTGCCCCCGCTTGGAGCCACGCTATTTATCATCTTCGCCTTCCCCCTCTCGAAGGAGGCCTACCCACGCAACGTAGTGGGCGCCCACTTTGTTGCCATCTTGTCTGGCATCGGGGCGCTTGTCATCTTCGGCCTAGTCGACGTACACGGCTCCTTCGAAGCCATCTCGTGGACCCGTCTGGCAGCGCTACTGGTTGCGATGGTCGTCTGCGTAGCCGCATTGACCACGCTGCGGCTTTTGCACGTTCCCGCACTGGCGACGGTGATGTTGATCGCTCTGGGGACGTTGGATTCGTGGAACGATTGGGTGGCGATTGCTGCTGCTGTTCTGATCTCGACTGCCTTGGGGCTAATTATCAACCGGGCAACAGGGCGCTACCAACCACTCTGGACGCGCGCACCAGCCGACCAAGAAGCTGGTTAGCCAGCCCAAAGAGGTGGCGACCATGGCCGCGACTCACAGTGGCGCGGCAACTTCTTCCCCGGCGAGTGGGGTTAAGGGATGAACGCTACGCAGGTACCGTGCGCGCAGCCAGGCTCCGCCAGTCGCTAGCGCTATAGCGCAGGCCGCAGCCGCAATGAAAATGGTGCCGAACTCTCGGGCATCGGCCAACGGCGCTGCGCCGGCGCTGGCGATCGCACCGCCGATAAAGAGGGCCCCAGCGAATGATGCGACGGTCACCGCCCGTGCCTCTGGGTAGACCTGCGTAGCCCAGAGCTGCATCACGGGATGGAAGAACCCGAATCCTGCACCAAGAGCCATCGCCGCAGCTAAGGCGGTGATTACTAGCGGGTCGACCGCTGCGGCGAGCAATCCTGCGGCAGCCAGCACACCACCAGCGGTTATCAACCATGGTGACGCAAAGCGCTTAATCGCTCGGATGACGACTGGAACGCAGCAGACATTGGCGATTCCAAAGCCAGCGGCGGCACTGCCGGCAATCGCGGCACTGACTCCTTGGTCCTGTAGTGAGGCTGAGATAAATGTCAGCGATCCGAGGATGATCACCCCTTCCACCAGGGCGATCCCGAGCACCACCAATACCCATGGCCGACGCACCGCAGTGGCTGCTTGGCGCAGAAATGAATGCTCTGAGCGTATGCGGTGAGGTTCGGGAAGATTGGCGACATAGATCGAGACGATGATCGCCAGCACGGCCGAAACAGCGAAGGCTAGGCGCCAGTTCAACAGCTGGACGCATACTCCAGCGCTTAGTGTGCCAATCGCTGCACCAGCCGAAGACGAGGCGATCGTAAGAGTGAGCGCGTGTTGGCGCTTTTGTACAGGCACGGTGTCGCCTACGTAGGTCACGACGGTTGGCACCAAGGCCGCACAGCAGATGCCGCCGAAGGTTCGTGCCAGTAGCAGAATCAAGAAAGTAGGCGCTAGCGCGGCGATCACGCAACAGATGCCTCCGGCAACAATTGAAGCCCGAATAACGGGGACACGCCCGAAGCGATCAGCCAGTGCTCCCCAAAACGGTTGACTGACCCCGTAGGCGACGAAGTAGAAGCTTGCGACAAGCGCAGCTGTTCCTAAAGGAACATCGAAAGCCTGGTGGATGGGAACTAACAGCGGCGGGATGGTGAATCGGTCAAAACTCGAGAAGAATGCACCGCTGCGAAGCCGGAGCTGTTGGGCGTGGCTGTCGAGCATGATCGCCGACACGCTACTGCCGAATGCCGTCGAAAGGGTAATTACCTACAACCAAGGCGTGCCCTACTCTGGTCGTTCGCTACGATCGCTTGGCGCCGGAGTAGCTCAGCTGGTTAGAGCAGCGGAATCATAATCCGCGTGTCGGGGGTTCGAGTCCCTCCTCCGGCATACCGTAAAGACTGAGAATCAAGCGATCGAGAGCTCGCCCGTCGCGCTCAGATGCGGGGGTGGCAACAAAGTGGCAACAGCAGAGATCGGGACGGCAGGCCGGGCGCGCTAACCCGGCGCACGTGTCGAGCGGGTCGGGTAT
>CANJIV010000004.1 GCA_947474595.1 Solirubrobacterales bacterium | reverse complement strand
TCCCTGTGGCAGCGGTGCGTACGGTGATGTGGTGATCTAGCCAAGCGGCCTCACCAGCTTCAGAGATGATTGACTCGCCGGGCTCTAGGTAGACCTCGAGGCGGGGGAGAATTGTGCCGACGACTTCAGTGCGCATGCAGCGAACCTAGCACGGATATTCAGCTCCGGGAAGAGCCACGACCCACTCCTCAAGCTGTGAGTGTTGGGTCGAGGTACTTCAAATACCGCTACGGGGATTCGAACCCCGGTTTCCGCCGTGAGAGGGCGGCGTCCTAGTCCCCTGGACGATAGCGGCGCGCCAACGGCTATAGACGGTACCAAGCAGACGGCTTCAGAGGCAGCTAGGAGGCAACGAGGCACCGGTATGAGCACTCTGCGGCCGGTGCGCTATCGTCGCGGATCGAGCGGTTGTGGCGGAATTGGTAGACGCGCAGGCTTCAGGTGCCTGTGGGGGCAACCCCGTGGAGGTTCGAGTCCTCTCAACCGCATCAGTGACGGTGTTGGCTTCTAGTCAGCTACCGTCCTTGACGACACTTACTGACGGTTACGCTACCGGGAGGCCTCGCAGATGTCACAGAAGTGGACCACCGCCGATATTGCCTCCCAAGATGGCCGCCTAGCAGTAGTAACCGGAGCCAACAGTGGGATCGGCTTGATCGCAGCGCGCGAGCTGTCGCGTGCCGGTGCCCAAGTTATCCTCGCCTGCCGTAATACGGAGAAGGGCGCGAGCGCCGAGCGTGAGATTCGCACTACGGTCCCCGCAGCCAAGGTCACTGTCGCCCGCCTTGATCTCGCCGATCTCGGATCGGTACGCGAGTTCGCCGCCGCTTTCATCGATGAGCACGATGGGCTCGATCTGCTGATTAACAATGCGGGCATAATGGCTCCGCCGCGAAGCACCACAGTGGATGGTTTTGAGATGCAGATCGGCACCAACCACCTAGGCCACTTTGCGTTGACTGGCCTGCTTCTTGGCTCACTAAACGCCCGCTCGTCGTCACGGGTAGTGACGGTTAGCAGCGGCGCTCATCGGATCGGCAAGATCCGCCTTGATGATCTCCAGAGCGAGCGCTCCTATAAGCGCTGGTCGGCCTATGGGCAGTCCAAGCTGGCAAACCTGCTCTTCACCTTCGAGCTCGATCGCAGGGCAAGGGCTGCTGGACTAACGCTAAAGGCGGTCGCCGCTCACCCCGGCTATGCAGCGACCAATCTCCAGTCGGCTGGCCCGTCTAACTCGCTTGAGGTCGCCACTATGAAAGTGCTCAACCGAGTGGTAGCCCAGAGCGCTGACGCTGGTGCACTGCCGACTCTTTACGCGGCTACGGTGGCCGATCTCCCCGGAGGCTCCTACATTGGCCCCAGTGGCCCGGGTGAAATGCGCGGCCACCCCAAGCTCGTTGGTTGCAGCGCTGGTGCCAACGACCAAGCATCAGCAAGCAGCCTGTGGGAGGTCTCTCAAGAGCTGACTGGTGTCAGTTTCGAGTTCGCAAGCCGTGGCGGCGTACGCTCTCAGCAGTGATGACGACCTCTCCTGACGCTTGGGTCTACCTACTTCGCTGCGGCGATGGTTCGCTTTACACCGGTTGGACGACTGACGTGGCACGCCGCGTCGCTGAGCATGCGGCCGGCCGTGGCGGGCGATATACGGCCAGTCACCTTCCGGTCGCTCTTGCCGCCGCTCTGCCGATGGTCGACGCCACTGCGGCACGGCGCGAAGAGGCGAGGATCAAACGGCTGCCACGTGCCGCCAAACAGGCACTGGTGGAGTCCTATGAACTGTTGGTCGCGGCCGGCGTCGGCGCAGGGCCGGCGATCCCAAAGTAAGGTTTCAACGATGAACCTAAGAAACTTCGCAGTCCTCACAGCCACCCTTGCAGCCCTCGCGTTAACCGCTTGTGGCAGTAGCTCCAGCGACCTGGCCTCGACAGACTCATCAACTACGCCAGCCGACACCGTGGCCGTTGACACAACTGAGGCAGCGACTAGCACCCCCGATCCAGCCGCGGCTCCGACTCCCACAACCAGCGCTCCGGCTCCCGATCCTGCGATCCCCTTCCCGACTGGCGCCGCTCCCAAGACGTTGGTGATC
Organism: Solirubrobacterales bacterium; assembly: GCA_947474595.1. GTDB lineage: Bacteria > Actinomycetota > Thermoleophilia > Solirubrobacterales > Solirubrobacteraceae > CANJIV01. Next base: position 215,465 of record CANJIV010000004.1, on the reverse strand, counting down.
AAGGACTTAAAGATCGGCACCGGTCCCGTTGCTAAGGACGGCGACAGCGTTTCAGTTAACTATGTCGGCGCCGCTTTTAGCGACCAGAAGACCTTTGACTCTTCCTTTCCGCGTGGCGAACCATTCGTCTTTACGCTAGGCGCGCAGGAGGTTATTGCTGGCTGGGATCAGGGCGTAGCTGGCATGAAGGTTGGCGGACGTCGCATGCTCGTGATCCCGCCCGATCTTGGCTACGGAGAGCAGGGGCAAGGGCCGATCAAGCCCAACGAGACGCTCGTCTTCGTGGTCGACCTGCTGCAGATCGGGTAGTCGGCAGGGCCAGGTTCTAAGGAGCGGCTGGTTACGCGGCCGGCGGCGCGTCGCCGTCGGCTTTCGGGTCGGTTGGGTCGGGGTCCCCATCTGTAAGTCCCGAACGCAGTCCACGGCCCTCTTCAACGACGGCGTCGCCAGCGCTTCGAACGCGCTCCCCGAGCTTTTGAGCCTTTGCTCCGACGCCTTCGTCGGAGAGTTCAGCACCCTCTTCAGCGGTCAGCCCTGCGCGCAGTCCGCGTCCGGCATCAACCGCCCCTTCACCGGCAGTTCGCGCCGCTCTTCCGACTTGAGCTGCCGTGCCCTCGCCGGTCGACTCTTGGGCAAATGACTGCTTGGCATCTTGGCCGGCTTCCAATGCCGCGTCGCCTGTCTGTTTGAGCCGCTTTCCAGCACGGCCACCCATCCGCCTGATCCCCCGTGGGCCCAAGATCAGGAAGATAATAAAAACGACTATCGCGATCTCGAGAGGTCCGATGTTCGGCATCCGCAGATCATCGCAGCCTCAGGAGTCAGGAGAGGCGATCGGTTGAACCTCCGCCCCGCAGGGGGTGTGCTCCCAAACCCTGAATATCTCAGGGTAAGTACACACACCCCCCCACAAAACACTCATCCGGGCGCCACTCTTCAGAAGAGAAGGCTGGTGGCGAACGGTGGGTAGCCCTCTACAATCACCCGAAGATGAGCGCACACAGCCACACGCACGACTCCCACCCTGGCGCCACTGCGTGGGACGAGCACGCGAGGGCCGCACTTACTCGGGCCGGTTACCGAAGTGGCGCCGCGCGACTGGCCGTTGTAGATCTGCTGGCTAGGCAGGACTGCTGTCTCAGTGCTCGCGAAATTGCAGATCGCTTGCGTGAGCAGGGAAGCAGCGTCGGGCTGGCGAGCGTCTACCGTGCGTTGGAGGTGTTGGATGAACTAGGACTGCTTGGCCGACTCGACTCAGGCGAGGGAACCGTTCGCTATGAGCCTGCCTATCCCAACGGCCACCACCACCACCATCTCGTCTGCGACCACTGCGGCTGCGTGACGCCATTTGAAGACGATGGCCTCGAAGCCGCGATTTACAGCCTCGCCAAGCAGCTCGACTACGAGGTCGCTGGCCATGACGTTGTCCTGCGGGGAAGTTGTCCAGATTGCCGTTTGGCGCAGAAGCGTTGACGCGCCAAGATAGCTTGGCGCCCAACCCCAACGCGAAGACTTCCCGCAGCTAACCACGGCCGCGGCGCGACCCGTCCGCAGCCGTCTCTATCTTCGATCCCATGTTCGTACGGGAGCTACAAAGTGGTCAATCGGTAGACCAAATCCTGCTTGTGCGCGAGATCGAGGTGCGCCGCAAGAAGGATGGGGATGAGTTCCTAAAGATGGTCTTGGCCGACCGTACGGGCGCTGTTGCCGGGGTGATGTGGGATGGAACATCGGAGCTAGCTGAACTCTTCGTGGCTGGAACCGTGGCCCGCGTGACCGGGCGCTACGCGGTCAAAGAGCCTTACGGTCCACAACTTACGATCGCCGAGATCGAGATCGCTGATCCCTCCCAATACGCGCTGGAGGATCTGCTTGACGGCCCGACTCGAGCGCTGGACGAGATGGTCGCCGGTCTGCGCGAACTCATCGCCTCGGTTCAAGATCCTTCGCTGGCCGACCTGCTCAATCGCATCCTCGGTGAGGACTCCGACATCTGGCCCCAATTTCGTGACGCACCGGCTGCCAAGTTCAACCACCACGCCTACCGCCACGGCCTGCTCGATCATTCGCTCCAGGTCGCCGACTGTGTCGCTGCGATCAGCGCGACCTTTCCCGGCATCAACCGTGACCTAGCGCTCACCGGCGCGTTGCTCCACGACATCGGAAAGCTTGAGGCCTACACGCAGGATCCCCAGAACATCGACCTCACCGACGCTGGTCGTCTCCAAGGCGAGATCCCACTGGGCTACTACCGCATCCGTCGCGAGATTGAGGAGATCAACGGGTTCGGCCCAGAGACCGCTCAGGCGCTGCTACACATAATCCTCTCCCATCACGGTCAGCTTGAACACGGTAGCCCCGTCCTGCCATCGACGCGAGAGGCCACGCTCGTGCACATGATCGACAACCTCGGCGGCCGTTTGGGCTCCTTCGATCGCCTTGAAAAGGAACTGGCCGAGGGTGCCCAGTGGTCGCGATTTGATCGCACGATTGGTGGCGGAGCGTTCTTTGGCGACCGCCAAGTCGCCTGAAAACCCGCAAACTGCGGGGCGAAACACTCTCCTTGACCGCAGCGGTAGTGTCTTGCCTTCTATTCTCTTTGGACCCGCATGGCGAAGGACACAGAGAAGCTCATCCGTCAGCTGTCGCTGATTTCGTACCTAATGGCCGAGCGCCGGCCTGTTACGGCACCCGAGATCCGCAGTTCGGTAGAGGGCTACAGCACGATGAACGAAGACGCCTTCGCGCGCCGTTTCTACGCCGACCGCGCTGAGCTTGAGTCACTGGGGATCAGCCTCTCTGTCGAACGGCCTTCAGATGGACTTGCCGAGCAGGAGAACTACACGCTGCCGCCGGAGAACTTCTTCCTCCCCCCGGTCAAGTTCACCGACTCCGAGCTAGCGGCACTCCAGACAGCCCTCTCGCTGCTCGATGGTGAGTTCGCCTACGCCGAGCCGTTGCGCCTCGCGCTGCAGCAAATCACCTGGGGCCTTCCCAGCCCGATGCGCGCGCCCCACCAACAGGCCGTGGCGCTTGGCATCACGGCATCAGCCGGTGGCCACGATCTCTCTCAGCGCCTAGTCAAGGTGGATACCGCCATCACCCGTCGCAAGACGATCACCTTTGAGTACTTCACGATGGACCGTGGCGAGTGGGGAAAGCGCAAGGTGGATCCCTATCAGCTGCTCTTTCAGGGGGGACAGTTCTACCTCGTTGGCCGCTCACACGAGCGCGAGGCAGTACGCGTCTTTCGGCTTTCAAGGATGCGCGCCAAGGTCGCTTATGCAACAAAGGCTGAGCACGATTTCACTAGGCCCACTGACTTCAATCCACGGCTATACGCCAACCGCGCTGACTGGCAGCTCGGTGAGCCGATCGGCGAGGCGGAGGTCTGGGTAGCCGATCGGATCGCCTGGCAGGTTGAGCGCCACTTCGGTCGCTACGGCACATTTACCGCTGCCCCAGATGGCAATAACCAGATCTTTAAGACCGAGTACGCCAACGCCCGTCAGCTCGCCTCGTGGGCGCTGCGGCTAGGTGAGAACGCTCGCGTGATCAGTCCGCCTGAGTTAGTAGATGAACTCAAAGAGAGGGTCGGTCTCCTGATTGAGCGCCACAAGACCACGCCTTCATTGGAGCCTGCGACCTCCCCCCGCGCAGTAGAGCCATCACTGCCGGAGCCTGAGACAAACGGCAAACGCGACGCTGTCATCCGTCCCGAGCGCTTCGCTCGCCTGGTGACTCTGGCAAGCATTCTGATCGAGGCTGGTCGCGAAGGGCGCCGTCTGCAGGTCGTTGAGCTCTGTGAGCGCCTCCAGATCTCAGAGCAGGAACTTGGCGAGGACGTCGGCGTGCTCAACGTCGTTAACTTCGGTGCCGGCTCCTACATTCTCTACGCCGACATCACTGCCGACGGCGAGATCGAGGTTGATAACGATGCCTACAGCGACTCGCTTGCTCGACCGGCGCGACTGTTGCCGATCGAGGCCAAGGCACTGGTTGCCGCGATCGATCTGATTGGACCGCACTTCCCTCATGGCTCGCTGGATTCGGCCCGAGACAAGATAGTCGCGGCATTAGGAGAGGACCCTGTTGAGACTGGCCTGCAGGTCGCCACAGCGGCAGGCGATGACCCTGAGATGGCAGCGCTCATTTCGAGAGCGATCGCCGACCGTCACGTGCTTGAAATCGAGTACTACAAGGCCAACGAAGATGAGTTTTCTAAGCGTGTAATTGAGCCATATGCGCTGATGAACGGGCTCGAAGGCTGGTATGTAGCCAGCTTTGATCCAGCCAAAGACAGTGTGCGTCACTTCCGCTTGGATCGCATTAAAAAGGCCACTGCCCTTGAGGAACGGTTCGAGCCACGCCCCGAGGTTGTCCCCGCCGCCGACATCGACGGCTGGCCGCGCACCGGTGAGGTGCCAGCTTCGGAGGTAGCGCGCGTCTGGATATCGCCCGAGCGCGCCCGCTGGGTCCGCGAGGAGAAGGCCGTCGTCGAGGAGCTCGCTGACGGCGCAATGATCGTCGAGTTCCGATTTGCAGGCACCGATTGGCTCGTACGCGAAGTCTTGAAAGAGGCCGGCGATGCGATCGTGCTTGAACCTGCAAAGGCCCGTAAGGCCGTACTGAAAGCGGCCAGAGGATTAAAAGCAACACGTCGATGAGCCGCCGAGACCAGATCAAAATGAGTGACGACGAGGTTGCAGCTTTTCTGGCCGAGCAGCGCACGGTCATCTGTGCCACTAATGGGCCCGACGGCTTCCCCCACTTGATGCCGCTCTGGTATGTGGTTCGCGATGGCGAGATCTGGGCCTGGACTTACGGCGTATCGCAGAAGATCAAGAACCTAGATCGCGATCCGCGGGCGACGGTGCAAGTAGAGGCCGGTGAGGAGTATCAAGAGCTGCGCGGAGTGATGATCAAGGCAGACGTCGAAGTGGTCCGTGATGTTGATGTGATTACTGAGTTGGGCTTGGAGATCTTCGGCCGCTACACGCCAGATAGCGTCGGTGAGCTAGCTCCCCAGGTCCGTGAAATGATCGCCAAGCAGGCGACCAAGCGGGTCGGGATGAGGTTCATTGCACGGTCGATCGCGACCTGGGATCACCGCAAGCTCGCGGGCGTCTACTGACGTCGGCCGCCGAGGACCCCGTCGCGCCTATACGCTGCGCCAATATGCGTGATCTAAAAGGACTGATTCTCTCCGGTGGCAAAGGGACTCGGCTGCGGCCGATAACTCACACGAGCGCAAAGCAGCTCGTCCCGGTAGCCAACAAGCCAGTGCTTTTCTACGGCATCGAAGCGATGGCCGAATCGGGCATCGCAGAGATCGGAATCATCGTCGCTCCTGAGACCGGCAATGAGATCCGCGAGGCGGTCGGCGACGGCGCCCGTTTTGGTGTCTCGATCACCTACATCGATCAAGCTGAGCCACTAGGACTCGCTCATGCCGTGCTGACGGCCGAGCCATTCTTGGGCGACTCCCCGTTCGTGATGTACCTCGGCGACAACCTGCTCCAAGGCGGCATCAGCGACCTTGTTGAGGCCTTCCGTACAAGCTCGCCCGACGCCTTGATCCTGCTAACACCAGTTCCCGATCCACAGAACTACGGCGTTGCGGAGCTGCGCGACGGCGCGGTCCAGCGGCTAGTTGAGAAGCCCGCCAAGCCCGCAACCGACCTTGCGCTGGTTGGCGTCTACATGTTCACGCCGCCGATTCACGCAGCGACTCGCGCCATCAAGCCCTCCGAGCGAGGTGAACTCGAAATTACCGATGCGATCCAATATCTAGTCGATCAAGGTAAGCGGGTGGAGCCGCATATCGTGCGCGGATGGTGGAAGGACACCGGTCGCCTCGACGACATGCTGGAGGCTAATCGGCTGGTCTTAGACACGATCACCGAGCGCATTGAGGGTGAGTTGATCGACTCTCACACTGAGGGTCGCGTGGTGATCGAGGCCGGCGCTAGGCTCGAGCGCTCAACCGTCCGCGGGCCGGCGATCATCGGCGCTGGCGCCGATCTAGTCGACTGCTATATCGGGCCGTACAGCGCGGTCGGCGATCGCTGTCGGATCCAGAACGCCGAAATCGAGAACTCCATCTTGCTGGCGGACTCCTCTGTGGTCGGCCTCGAGCGCCGGATGCAAGGCTCTCTGCTTGGTAAGAACGTCATGATCGGTCGCGACGACGGTCAGCCGCGGGCTTATCGCTTCATGATCGGCGACAACAGCGAGGTCTGGATCCCCTAATGCGCGTTGTGGTGACAGGCGCCACGGGGATGCTAGGTCGTGACGTCGTGTCGTCAGCTACCGCTCGCGGTCACGACGTAACGGCGCTGTCTCGAGCAGATCTCGACATCACTGATCTCGCCGCAACCACTGTCGCTCTGGCTCAGGCTAGTGGAGATGTGGTGATCAACTGCGCCGCGTGGACCGATGTCGACGGAGCCGAGAGCCAAGAGGCTGCGGCATTTGCTGTCAACGCCACGGGGGCCGGTAACGTTGCCAGCGCCGCCGCACTCGCTGGGGCCGCGGTCGTTCACGTCTCCACTGATTACGTCTTTGATGGCTCCAAGAGCACCCCTTATCTCGAGTCCGATGCGACCGCTCCGATCGGCGCCTATGGCCGCACGAAGCTCGCCGGCGAGCTGGCCGTTGCAGCGATCGGAGAACGCCACACGATCGTGCGCACTGCTTGGCTCTTTGGCCTCGGCGGAAGCAACTTCGTAGAGACGATGCTGCGTCTTGGCGGGGAGCGCGACGAAGTGAGCGTCGTGGGTGACCAGATCGGCTGCCCGACGTGGACGCTAGATCTAGCCGAGGCTCTGATTTCGGTAGCTGAACGCGGCACGAGTGGAGTGCTTCACGCGGCTGGATCGGACCCATGTTCGTGGTTTGAGTTCGCCAGTGAGATCTTTGATCGCGCTGAGATCGACTGCGATCTCAAAGAGACCACAAGCAAAGCCTTTCTACGGCCGGCCCAACGACCGGCGTGGAGCGTATTGGGCAGTCAGCGCGAGGACGGAATTACGTTGGGCTCGTGGCGCGAAAGCCTTGGGCAATATCTTGTTCAGCGTCAGACGACACAGACGAATACAACGAACGGAGCACAGAGATGAAGCTATTGGTCTGCGGTGGGGCCGGGTTCATCGGTTCAACCTTCACCCGTCAACGTCTACTTGAGCACGGCGATGAGGTAGTCGTTCTCGACAAACTCACCTATGCCGGGCGTGAGGACAACTTTCACGAAATCCGCGATACGCCCGGCTTCTCATTCATCCACGGCGCGATCGAAGACAGCGCGGCTGTCGCTGGTGCGATAACGGGCTGCGAGGCGATCGTCAACTTCGCCGCCGAGACTCACGTAGACCGCTCGATTGCGGAGCCAGACGCCTTCGTTACAACTAACGGAAAGGGAACCTACACGCTGCTAGAGGCAGCCCGCAAGCATGGCTTGCGCTATCTCCAAGTGTCAACGGACGAGGTCTATGGCTCAATCGAGAAGGGCTCCTTTACCGAGCTCTCTCCGCTAGCCCCATCATCGCCCTATAGCGCGACCAAGACTGGCGCCGACCTGCTCGTCCAGAGCTACTTCCACACGTTCGGACTAGAGGCAGTGATCTGTCGCGGTTCTAACAACTACGGTCCCTACCAGTACCCGGAGAAGTTGATCCCGCTGATGATTCTCAACGCTCTGGCCGGAGACTCTCTGCCGATATATGGGGATGGACAGCAGGTGCGTAACTGGATCTTCGTCGAGGATTTCTCTCGCGCTATCGGCCACGTGCTTGAGCACGGTACGCCGGGCGAGGTATACAACGCCGGCGGCCCCGACGAGTGTCCAAACCTCGAAGTAGTCGAGCGGATCATCGAACTTACCGGCCGCGACAGTTCACTTATGGAGTACGTCACTGACCGCCCCGGCCACGACCGTCGCTACTCACTCTCTAGTGACAAGGTCAGAGCACTTGGCTGGGAGCCGTCGGTCCGTTTCGCTCAGGGGCTAGAGCAGACCGTGACCTGGTATCGCGAAAACGGATGGTGGTGGGAGCCGGTGAGATCCGGCGACTATCGCGAGTACTACGAGCGCCAGTACGGCAAGAGCCTTCGCTAGACGTTATCGCGAGCCCTAGGCTGCCCTACTGATGGCCAGATATGCCAAGCCAGCCGATGGCGATGGCCTCACCCAGTCCAACGCTCTGCTCGCCGACCTCGAGCGCGAGATCGTCGGCTGTAGGAGTTGTGAGCGTCTGGTCAGATGGCGTGAGCAGGTGGCTGTTGAACGTCGGGCGGCCTACGCCGATCAGCAGTACTGGGGGCGACCTGTACCTGGCTTCGGCGATCCGGGCGCTCGAGTGTTGATTTTAGGACTTGCTCCTGCGGCTCACGGTGCTAACCGAACCGGGCGGATGTTCACCGGCGACCGGTCTGGAGATTGGCTCTTTGGCTCGCTGTGGCGCACAGGATTTGCAAACCAGCCCGATTCGCAATCACGGAAGGACGGCCTCGAACTCAGCGGCGCTTGGGTCACGGCCGCAGTCCGCTGCGCGCCGCCGGCGAACCGTCCGACTACCGCCGAGCGCGACAGCTGTTTGGCCTTCGCCGAACGTGAGCTAGCTTTGCTGTGCGAGGTGCGCGTGGTCGTCTGCCTCGGCGGCTTTGCATGGGATGCGGCGCTTGCTCTGCTTCGCTCACGCGGCGCGACACTGCCCCGACCTCGACCGCGCTTTGCTCACGGCGCAAGAGCAGAGATTGGTGGTTTGACGCTGCTGGGCACCTACCACCCTTCGCAACAGAACACCTTTACAAAGCGATTGACAGAGCCAATGCTCGACGGTGTGATGCGCCAAGCCAGAGATCTCGCCTTTCCAACGTGAGGCTCCAAGCGCCTGTAATCAGTCGATCGGCGTTCCCAGCTAACCTCCAAGAGATGAAGGCCACGACGACAAAATTCGATCAGCCAACGCTGATCGACGTGCCGGTGGTCTCTTGGACAACTCGACCATCCGGCCCCCAGTGACAGCGATAGGACGGGCTCCGGCAGGCCCGAAGATGCGCCGGGTTGGCCATAAGGGCGCAGATCACATCGCTCCAGGCAACACTTTGGCAAGTTTTGACGCGGCATTAGCCCACGATGTAGACATGATCGAGTTCGACATCTTGCCGACCGACCCGCACGCCGATCGGATGCAGGTGCCACTGATCCTTGCCCACGACTACACCGTTGCCAGCGTTGCGGACTCTCCTAGCCTCGACGATGGTCTAGCCCACTTTGCCTCCGACGCTTTCGCCAATGTCGAGCTCGACGTCGATCTCAAACTCCCGGGCTACGAGGACCGCGTCGTGGAGGCGCTACGCCGCTATGACCTCGTTCACCGTTCACTGATCTCGACGATGTATCCAGAGAGTCTCGCGCGTATTCGCGAGATCGAACCAAATGTGCGGCTCGGGCTGAGTGTCCCCCACGTGCGCAAGGACTACACAAGCTCTGCGCTGACGATCGCCCCGGCCTTGATCGGACTTTTTGTCTACCGCGCATTACTGCCGCGACGCGCATACCGCGAGATCAGTGAGGGCCGCTGCGACGCGATTATGGCCCACTGGCGATTGGTCACCCCGAAGCTAGTTCGGGCCGTTAATCGGGCCGGCGGTGACCTCTACGTTTGGACGGTCGACGATCTGGCGCGCATTCAGAGCCTCGAACGCCTAGGTGTAACAGGTGTAATTTCAAACGACCCCCGGCTATTTGATGCTCTGGTCTAAGGGCCGCTTAATCAGAGACGGGAGCATCAGGTGGACGTAAGTCATCTCGATGATGAACCGCTTGACGGCAGTCCGGGGGAGTTCTCCGCAGGCGGTGTGATGGTGCGTGGTCGTGACGTTGTCGTGATCGTGCCGACTCGCCGAGGAGCTGGCGGCGAGGTACTGCTCTGTCTGCCCAAAGGCCACCCTGAGGAGGGAGAGACCCTCGAGCAGGCTGCGACGCGCGAGGTGCGTGAGGAGACCGGTGTTAGCGGCGAGCTCGTCGAGTCTCTCGGCGATGTTCGCTACTGGTATCAGCGCAAAGGGAGACGAATCCTCAAGAGCGTGACGTTCTTTCTCTTCGATTACAAAGTCGGAGATTTCGCCGACCACGACCACGAGGTCGAGCAGGTGCGTTGGATGGCTCTCGATGAAGCCCTAACGGCGCTGTCGCATCCTGGCGAGCGTGAAATGGTCGGTCGTGCGCTGACTAGAATCGATCTCGATCGGTAGGCTGAGGCGCGTGCAGGTACTGAACTTCTATTCGGCAATTTTCGCCGACCAGCTACGCAGGGGCCGCAAGACGGCGACGATCAGGCTCGGTGATAAGTCGCACAGTTACCGCAAGAATGAGCTCGTATTGGTGACTATCGGCTACAAGTACTCACCACGTGAGCGCATCTTTGAGGCCGTCATCGATCAGGTCGAGGTCAAGCCGATCAACAAGCTCTCGCCTCGTGATATCGAGCACGACAACCCCGAGTTTCGCCGCACCGAAGAGCTCGTTACCTCCCTTGAGCAGATATACGGGCGCAAGGTCGCACTGACTGACACGGTGACTGTGGTGCGTTTCTCCCAAGTTATCGATCCCGCAATTCGCGATCGCATGCGTGGAATGGGTGGCACGCAAAACTAGCTGGCGGTCTCGCTGACAGCGAGATGATCTGCCAAGGCCGTGTGAAGCATGCGCTGGTCGTGTAGCGTCGCCTGATGGCGACAGATAACTTTGCTGGGACGCGCGCCCAACGGCTGTCGATCTTGGCTGCTGTCACCCTCTGCGCGTTGGCCCTGCTGGCAACCCAAGCGTCCCGAGCCGCAGCATCAGTTGCTGGCGTTGTGACCAAGTACAGCGCAGGGATCAGCGCAAACGCTTACCCGGATGGAATCACAGCCGGTCCAGACGGCAACCTCTGGTTTAGCGAAGGCGGTCTCGATCGAATCGGTCGGATAACGCCAGCGGGGTCAATTACTGAGTTCAGCGCAGGGATAACTTCAGGCGCCGCTCCCACGATGATTACTGCTGGCCCCGACGCAAATCTCTGGTTCACTGAATCTGGGCTCGGGAGGGTCGCGCGGATCACGCCGCGCGGAACCGTCACCGAGTTCAGCGCGGGTATCACGCCTGGCGCTTATCCGTTCGGGATTACGACGGGCCCCGACGGGAACCTCTGGTTCACCGAAACTGCCATCGATAAGGTTGCGCGGATAACCCCCGACGGGGTGGTCAGCGAGTTCAGCGTCGCCCCGGGGGACGCTCCCCAACAGATCACAGCCGGACCAGACGGCAACCTCTGGTTCGCTCTTTCTAGCGATCAGATCGGCCGGATTACGCCCAGCGGCGCCGTCACCCTCTACGCCGCCGGTATCACTGCTGGCGCTATCCCCTTTTCAATCACTACCGGGCCCGATGCCAACCTCTGGTTCACCGAATCCGGCGGCAACAAGATCGGCCGGATCACCCAGTCCGGCCTAGTGTCAGAGTTCAGCTTTGGGATCTCGCCAGCGGCCTTTCTGGAAGGGATAACGACAGGTCCCGACGCGAACCTCTGGTTTACCGAGTCAAGCGGTGCCAAGATTGGACGCATAACTCCAGCCGGCACGGTCACCGAGTTCAGCGCACGAACAATCCCTGGCTCCCAAGGACCGGACCAGATCACAGTCGGACCAGATGGAAGCCTCTGGTTCACTGATACCGACGCCAACGCCGTCTCCAAGATCACAAGTGGGGTAGGCCCACCGCTGACCGCTACGCTGGCTGGCAGCGGTCAGGTCGGGCTACCGAGCTCGTGTCTTGCGTTGCCACGAGTAAGCGGACCGACGTGGACAATCGCTTCGCTGGCCTACCAGTGGCTCCTGGACGGATCACCGATAACTGGGGCGACTTCGGTCACTTACGCGCCGACCGCGGCTCAGATCGACCGTGAGCTGAGCTGCCTTGCCAATCCGACCTACTGGCCGATGTTCAATCAGACCGCCGCGATCAGCAACGCAGTGACTGTTTTGGCTAATCCCAGAGCCCTCTCGGTCAGTAGAAGCGGCAGTGGCGAGGGAACTGTCAACTCTGCCCCGGGCGGGATCAACTGCGGCGCCGACTGTCAGCAGAACTTCTCAGCTGGCACTGCGGTGACACTCGCAGCTACACCCGCTAACGATTCACGATTCACGGGGTGGACATCGTCATCAACTGTCGGCGCCAGCTGTAGCCTCGGCCCAGCCTGCACGGTCTTGATGAGTCAGACGGTCTTCGTGGTCGCTCACTTCGCCGCGCTGCCCAAACCCAACTACCTCTCAATCATTAAGGGTGGCAGCGGCACCGGCACAGTCGTCTCCTCGCCTGCCGGCATCAACTGTGGCCGTGACTGCAGGCAAGGGTTCGCCGCCGACACGACCGTAGCCCTAACCGCCAAAGCAAGCTCGGACTCGACATTCACTCGCTGGAGCGGCGCCTGTAGCGCAAGCGGCGCCTGCAAGGTCAAGATGAGTCAAGCCCATTTGGTCGGCGCCATATTTACCAAGATCCCCAAGCCGACACGGCCAACAGTGACCTGGTCATCGATCCAGAAGACCGCCTCGGTGAACGCAACGGTCACTCCTGTAAGCGGCGTCTCCTATGCGATCACTGCCAAGGGCCCCAAGGCGACTCGCAGAGGCCTCTGCAAGAGCACCACAATCAACAGAGCCAAGAAGGAGCGCTGCACGATCACGCTGACCAGAGGCACCTGGCTGGTATCGATCACCCCGAAGAAGGGCAGCGTCGTCGGCACGACTAACGATCGGACATTTAGGTTTTAGGCCGAGCGGGTGGCAATTTTAGGCCGCCACCTGCGTCGGCTCCTGCCAAGGTTGTCGATCTACTGGCCTACGAATTCTTAATGGCGAGACCGGGACTCGAACCCGGGACACCACGATTTTCAGTCGTGTGCTCTACCAGCTGAGCTATCTCGCCTTACCGCGATGCTAGCGACGGAGGGCCGCGGGCGTATCTCCGGTGCGATCGTTGCCAACCCGCGAGCTGCCCATGCGCTCAATGAGGTCGCTAACCTTGTGGGTGATGGCAGCAAAAGAACTCCGCTTTTCATCCTCGGTCGTCGAGCAAGTCGATTGCCAGAGTGCCTGACCACGGCGCTATCTCGGGCCCCGCTGGCACTGCCGGTGGCGCGGCCGTAACCCCCGTCGTCAGCGGCGAGGGCGTCACGAAGACTTATGGCAGAGGCGACGCAGCGATCCACGCGCTGCGTGGAGTGTCGGTCAAGTTTGCTCCCGGCACCTTCACGGCGATTATGGGTCCGTCGGGGTCGGGTAAATCGACGCTGATGCACATCCTCGCTGGCCTCGATACGCCGACTGCTGGCAGCGTCGCAATCGACGGCACGCGGATTGATGAGCTCTCTGATTCCGCGCTGACACGCCTGCGCCGCGACAAGATCGGCTTCATCTTCCAGTCCTTTAATCTGCTGCCCGTGCTGACGGCGGAGGAGAACATCACCCTGCCACTCTCGATCGCCGGGATTAAGCCTGACCGTGAGTGGCTGGCGAAGCTGATCGACGCAGTCGACCTAGCCGATCGACGCACGCACCGGCCCGCAGAACTCTCCGGCGGCCAGCAACAGCGCGTAGCGGTCGCGAGGTCGCTGCTGTCGCGCCCCGCCGTCGTATTCGCAGACGAGCCAACCGGGAACTTGGATTCACGGGCCTCTCAGGAGGTCCTCAATCTGCTGCGCCGAGCAGTCGATGAGTTCGGACAGACCGTGGTCATGGTTACTCATGAAGCCCAGGCTGCTGCGATCGCCGACCGCGTCCTCTTCCTCGCAGACGGCGAGATCGTCAGGGACGAGCAACACCTAGACACCGACCAGATCCTCGACACGCTAAAGACGCTGGCGCCCTGATGACGCTCGATGAACGAACCATCGCCAAGCTCTTGGCCGCTGGTCGCATCGGCGTTGGCGTCGGCCTACTCGCACTCCCGCAGGTGATCGGCGGCCGCTGGGTAGGGCCCGACGGCGACCGTCCCGGCACGCGAGTTCTAGCCCGAGCCCTAGGCGTACGCGATCTCGCCCTCGGGGCCGGAGTTATGGCCGGTCTGCGCCAAGACGACCCGGTCAAGCGCTGGCTTGCTTTAGGAGTTATCTGCGACACCGTAGACCTCATAGCTACCGCCGCCGAACCGGATATTCCGATGCGCGGACGCCTCGCCACAGCCGTGATCGCTGGAGCCGCAGCCTTGGTCGGCGTACGTCTCGTGCGCGCATTGGACTGAGCGCGTTGCGTCGGCGAACTTTGGGGCCTGACTCTGGGGCACATCAGTAGGGGTCTCTGGGAAGTAGTAGCGCTAATCGAATAGTGTCTATTAGTAGCGCTAAAGAAGCCACTGTGGGCGTACCTGATAGGGATACGTCGAAATCGCATCGAGGAGAGCAACGTGAGAGCCAGCGTAGATCGCATCCTGACCACACACACGGGGAGTTTGCCCAGGACGACCGAGCTTTCCTCGCTCTTGGTGGCGCGCGAAAAGAAGAAGCCCTTCGACCAAGCCGACCTTGACCGTGAGCTCGATCGGGCACTACACCTCGTAATCGACAAGCAGATCGATGCTGGCCTGGACATCATTAACGATGGTGAAGTGCCCAAGGTAGGGTTCTCAACTTACGTGACCGAACGTATGACCGGATTCGGCGGTCAGGGGATGCGAAAGACGCCGCTCGACACTCAGAAGTTTCCTGACTACGCGGACTTCGCCGCACGGCAGATCGGCGTTGCCGAAGACCTCGCAAAGGTATGGGATACGGCTCTCGCCCAGGAGGCTATCCATTACGAGGACTCCCTTGACGGCATCCGTACTGACGTCGCAGCCTTTGACCTAGCGCTAAAAAAGCGTGAAGGTGAGTTTACGGAGTCGTTCGTCTCGGCAGCTTCGCCCGGTGTCATTACTACGACGATGCTGCTCGATCCCAGCAATCAGGCGTACCGCAATGATCGTGAGTACGTTTTTGGGGTTGCTGAGCAGATGAAGAAGGAGTACGACTACATAGTCTCCCAAGGACACATTCTTCAGTTAGATGCGCCCGATCTTGCGATGGAGCGGGTAATTATGTACGGCGACCACTCGGTAGCCGACTTCCTCGAACGTGTCCAGATCAATATCGACGCGATGAACCTAGCGCTCGCTGATGTGCCAGCAGAGCGTGTGCGACTACATGTCTGCTATGGCAACTGGCAGGGACCTCACCAGGACGATGTTCCCGTCTCTGAGCTATTACCAATTCTCTATCAGGCCAACGTGGGCGCGCTGAGCATCCCTCTGGGCAACCCCCGCCACGAGCACGAGAGTGTCGCCTTTCGCGACAACCCGCTCCCGCAAGGGATGCTGCTTATTCCCGGCGTGATAGACGTCACGACCAACTATCTCGAGCACCCCGAGGTTGTGGCTAACCGCATCCAAGCAGTGGCTCAAGCGGTCGGAGATCCGAGTAGGGTCATAGCAGGCACCGACTGTGGGATGGGGACTTTTGCAAGCTATGAATTTATCGCCAAGGACGTTGGCTGGGCGAAGCTCAAATGCCTTACCGAGGGTGCAGCGCTGGCCTCAAAGCGGATCTGGGGATGAGGGAGTTGTCAACTCTTCATCTAGGCGCAGACGCAGAATTTAGGATCAAAAATCGCTAAACACGACCAAAAAATCACCACGCTTCCTAGTGGATCTGATCCGGACGGCGGTCAAACGGCGCAGTCCACTAAGCAAGAAGGCCAGTCTGCTGCCGACGGCATCGGTGCAAATCTCGCAGCAATACGCAGCGCCCGTGGAATGCGGGTTACTGAACTTGCCCGCGCAACGGGCGTTACGCCCAGCCTCATAAGTCAGATAGAGCGAGGGCAGTCGCGTCCATCTGTCGCGACGCTGTTCTCGATTGCTGAGGCGCTTGGGGTGGCCGTTGACGCTCTCTTCGATCGCAGTGCTGCAGCGCAGCGCGACTCTCAGGGCCTCGTCAATCACCAGAAGGGCCTAGGTTCAGCGAGCGCTAGCACCGTTCCCAGCGATAGCGACGGCTCCGGCAGTCGTTACGTTGTCAGAGCCGACGGCCGCGAGGCCCTTGATATCGAGGGTGGTGTGCGCTGGGAGCGACTGACTCCTGAGACGCTTCCCTACGCTGAGTTTCTTGAGCTTGTCTACGCTCCCGGAGCACAGTCAAACGCCAATCCATACCGCCACCCCGGCACAGAGATGGTCCTAATGCTTAGTGGCCAAATTGTGATTGACGTTGGTTTTGAGAGCTTTGAGCTAAATGCTGGCGACAGCATCCAATTCCCATCCTCAATGCCACATCGCTACTGCAACAACACGCAAGAGGCTGCGCACGCGGTCACTGTGATCCTCCACGACTACGACACTTCGGGCAGCGGCGACGACACGTCCGGGTGACGCGGGTTGGTGATACTGCGGGCGGCAGGAAGAGCCACGGCCAGTACTGCCGCCAGCACGGCGCCAACAGCTACGACGATTAGTGCCGAGTACAGGCTGAAGGTGTCGGCAACGCTGCCGAGAGCAATTGCCGCTACGCCTCCAAGCCCGATCGAGAAGCCCATTGAAAGTCCCGCGGCCATAGCGACGCGACCTGGCATGTACTGCTGGCTCAATGAGGTTGTGATGGTGAAGGTACCGACAGTCATCGCGCCCGCAAGGATTACCGCAGCCGCGCCGAGAACTCCGCCGGCTAAGACGTAGACGGCGATCAACGGGCCCGTTGCGGCTAGTGCAAATAGCAGCACGCGCTGGCCGCCGATACGGTCGGCGAAGTAGCCGCAGATAATTGTCCCAAAAGCTCCTGCAGTGAGGATCAGCGACAGCAACAGCGTCGCATAGTCGGCACTCCTACCGAGACTGATTTCCCACAAGGGAACGAAAGTGAAGAGTCCGTAAAACGCAAGGCTCCGCAGGGCGACTACCGCAAGCAGCAGGATGAGAGCTCCGTTCTGGGTCGCTGGACGAGCGGAGCCCGCACTGCGGGGAGCCGGCCTTAGGGTTGCAAAGTGGTGACGTTGACGGTGGAGGATAAAGGCGATAACCAGCGGCGGCACGCCTAAGAGGATCGCTGAATCGAGACCGAAGCCAAGGACCAAAATCGATGCTGCTATCGGCCCCAGCGCTAGGCCAATATTGCCGCCGAGAGAGAAGACACTGACGCTGCGCCCGATCTGCCCAGCACCAGCATACCCTGCGTATTTGGCTGCCTCGGGGTGGAATGCTCCGACGCCAGTCGCTGATACGAAAACGGCCAGAAGTAGGAGCGGAAACGTCGGCGCAATAATCGCAAGTGAAAGTCCAACGCCGCCTACAACGAGCCCGACAGGCAGCAACCAGAGCGCTTCACGGCGGTCTGACCAGAGGCCAAATAACGGCTGTGCCAGCGACGAACTGACGGTCGCCGCGAGCACAATTGCCGCTGCTTCTAGGTAGGAGAGGCCAAACATCGGCTGGAAGAAGACGATTAACGCTGGTACGGCTCCTTGGATAAAGTCGGCGGCCATGTGGCCAAAAAACAGTCCGGTAATGGCCGGCCGATCAATACGGCCGGGTCCCGTCAGCTGACTCGTCGCGGCCGCGTCAGGCGGGCTGTCGCCGCCGCCAGCCCGTGGTGGCGCCTTAGCGTGCACCGAAGTGCTCATCGGGTGGGGCTTGCGCTTGACATTCCTGCTCACAACATATTGTATGCCAGCAACGAATACGATCTTCAATTCCTGCCACAACTACGATTGGATCCGCAGTGCGCTTAGTCACCTTTTTCCCCGCTGGTAGCGAGACGACGACCATCGGTGCCCTGAGCTCTGATGGATCGCTGATCGTAGATCTGCGCCGTGCCTCGATAGACCTGCAAGAGAAGGAGGGCAAAGGACAATCGCCTACGGCCATGCCCGATGACATGATCGAGTTTCTGCGCCAAGGAGCACCCGCGATCAAGAGCGCCGAGCGCGCCCTCAGCCACGGCCTTGAGGCCGCAGTGGCGACAGCTGCTGCGGGCGATGTTCGGATCTGCTCGCCACTGCCTCGCCCAAACTCAATCCGCGACTTTATGCTGGTCGAGGAGCACGTTCGCGGCTCCTTCAAAGAGGTACCAGCCGAGTGGTATGAAATCCCTGTCTACTGGAAGGTTAACGCCGATACTGTCTTCGGCCCCGAGGATCCTATTCGTTGGCCTTGCTACACGCAGAAGCTCGACTTCGAGCTAGAACTTGCGGCTGTAATCGGGCGCACGGTCGACGCCGTTTCGGTCGAAGAGGCTCAGGAGTGCATCGCTGGATACACGATTTTCAACGACTGGAGCGCTCGTGATATCCAGATGCGTGAGCTCAAGGTAGGGCTCGGCCCCGGGCTCGGCAAAGACTTCGCTACATCGATTGGTCCCTGCCTCGCTACGCCCGATGAACTCGACCCGATCTCAACTAGAATGGTCGCCCGTATCAACGGTGAAGTGTGGTCAGACGGCACGCTCGGTGCGATGCGCTTTAGCTTCCCTGAAGTTATCGCCCACCTCTCGGCGGAGCAGATCCTTCAGCCAGGAGACGTGATTGCTAGCGGCACAATCGCCCGGGGCTGCGGCCTTGAACTTGATCGCTGGCTTCAGGTCGGCGACGTCGTCGAGCTAGAGGTTGACGGCATCGGAATCCTGCGTAACACGATCACCGCTCCTGAGCCTAATCGTCGCAAGAACGTCCGCGATGCTCCGGTCCAAGCCTGACCCCGGGACCACCAGCAGCGACACCGACGCAAACAAACTAAGACGCTAAGACCAAGGAGATTCGTGATGGGTTCACTTGAAGCAAAACGGACAGTCATCAGTGGGGCGGCCGGCGGTATGGGCCAGGTGGCCTGCGAGATCTTCTGCTCCGAAGGCGCCCGCGTAATCGGAGTCGACATCGATGAAGAGGCAGGAAACGCGCTGGCCGAACGCCTCACCGCCGCCGGTCACGACTTCGCCTTCCAGCGCGTTGATGTATCTAGTTCAGCCGCGGTGCAGGAGCTGGCAAGCCAAGTCCAAGAGCGCTTCGGTGGACTCGACGTCCTCTACAACAACGCTGGGATTGTGCTTGGTAAGCCGATTCTAGAGACGAGTGAGGAGGAGTGGGACCGGGTCCAAGATGTCAGCCTCAAAGGAACTTTTTTGATGACCCGCTTCCTCGCTCCGCTGATGGACACAGGGTCAATTATTAATGTCTCCTCCACCGGTGGAATAGTTGGTTTCGAGTTTATGGCCGCCTATTGCGCTGCTAAGGGTGGGGTGCTGATGTTCACGAAGGGGTGCGCGATCGACCTGGCACCAAAGATCCGCGTCAACGCCATCTGCCCGGGTGTGATCGATACGCCGATGCCGCGAGCCTTTGTTAGCAAACTGAGCGAGGAGGAGGCCGCAGAGGTGTGGCGTGGATTTGAGCAAGGACACCTCACTAAGCGCGTCGGCCGCCCCGAAGAGGTCGTTGCGATGGCCCGGATGTTGGCAAGCGACGAGGCTAGCTTCATAACCGGAGCCGCAATCCCCGTCGACGGCGGTTGGACTGCGATCTAGGGCAGCGGTAGCGCTACCAGTCGCAGTTCTGGTGCCCTGCTACCGGTGGCCGCGCCGTTCGCCACACTAGAACTCGTGGAGGGTGCTTCTAAGGCAAGTCCCCGTGCCTCGAGCACATGGTCGCGGGTAAGTTGCGCAGCACTTTCGCCGTCTCGCGCCGACAGCGCGGCGGCGATGCGGCGATGCTGGGAAACAAAAAGGTCTTTATTTTCTTTCGTATACGAAAAGATCGGGTGATAAGCGGCCGGCAGATCAAAGAGGCTACGCATGAACTCCACGAGCTTGAGGGCATGGCCAGCCTCAGCGATGGCGATATGGAATACGACGTTTTCACGCCAGATATCAAGCACCTTCGTA
Organism: Solirubrobacterales bacterium; assembly: GCA_947474595.1. GTDB lineage: Bacteria > Actinomycetota > Thermoleophilia > Solirubrobacterales > Solirubrobacteraceae > CANJIV01. The sequence goes on along the minus strand of CANJIV010000004.1, from coordinate 195,525 downwards.
GTTGTAACGTCGAAGGCATCTAGGCGCACGATGCTCTCCTCGAGGGCCACAAGGTCGGCGCTGGTCCGGCGTTCGCAGGCCTGCCGAGCAGCGAAATCCTCGAGAGCTATACGCAGCTGGAGCATGTCGGCGAGCTCGGAAGCTTCAAAGGCACGCACGACCGAACCCCGCCTTGGGAGGGTCGTGATCAGTCCATCGACTTGGAGTAGCATCAGTGCTTCGCGAATCGGCGTGCGGCTGATCCCCAGCGCCTCGGCGAGGTCACCTTCCTTGAGTCGCTGTCCCGGCCTCAGCTGCCCAGCGATGATCGCTTCACGGATGCTTGCTGCGGCCGCCGCACTGGCATTTTCACGGTTGAGTTTTTTGTCCGGGCCAATTTTGAGAGTCATTGCTCGCGACACTGTATACGCAGTGCCCGTCAGCGGCCATTTAGCCCAAAAGTAAGCGGCTACGGACCACCGTGAGCTCAGATTAAATTTACCTTGACATGGATTGTATGCGGTATACAATTACTGACCATTGTGGGATGCGTGGGTCTGTTTAGCGCACTCGCCAGCAAGCGAAAATTCTAAAGCCAGCCGATTGATCAGAGGAGAAGAGATGCCAGAAGTAATCCTGCAGTGCTACCCAGCTCTTGGTGCCGAAGCCGAGATGGAGGCCTTGCGGCCGATCGGTCGTAATAACGATGCCTACCAAAACATGCTTGAGGGCATGATTGAACTCTGCCAAGCCGCGGATGATCTCGGTTATTGGGGCATCACTCACGTCGAGCACCACATGCACTCCGAGGGACTGGAAATATCTCCGGCGCCAATTCTGCTTAACGTCTTCCTTGGCCACTACACCAAGCGTCTGCGGCATGGGCAGCTCGGTCTCGTTTTGCCAGCCCACGACCCGATCCGCTTGGCCGAAGAGATCGCAGTCGCCGATCACATGCTCAAAGGTCGCTTCTTTGTTGGCATGGCGCGCGGATACCAAGCCCGTTGGCAGAACATCCTTGGCCAGCGCTTTGGCGTTGGGTCGACAAACTCTGATGGCGGAGACGCTGACCAGAGCAACCGGTTGCTGTTCAGCGAGAACTTCAAGATCATGAAGAAGGCTTGGACTGAAGATCTGCTCACATATGACGGTCCGACCTATCAAATTCCTTATCCAAAGGAAGGCATTCCCAACTGGCCGCCTGCTGCGACGATCACAGGTAAGTACGGCGTTCCGGGAGAGGTCGACGAGCACGGCACGATCAAGGGAGTCTCGGCCGTACCTAAGCCATACACGCTGCCTCACCCTCAGCTATTCCAGGCGTTCGGGGCTAGCCCAGCAACGCTGAAGTGGTGCGGAGAAGAGGACGTGACTCCGACGATCCTCGCAGGGCCAATAGAGAACCTCAAGGCCCTCATTGATATCTATCAAGAGGCCGCAATCGGCGCCGGTCGCAACCCGAAATTTGGCGAAGGAATCGGCGTCTGCCGCACCTTCTACATCTTCGAGAACGGCACTCCCGAGGACACCTGGAAGGCCGAGTTGCGTCGCCAGGTTGAGCTCTATGAAGAGCCCGTATGGCGTGGCTGGTACGAGCAGTTTGGCTTCATGGAGGGCTCACGTCTCGTCGGCGAAGAGGGCCCTGTGCCCAAGCCGGGCGAGCACCTCACGGAGCGGCTGGTCAACAGCGGCCTGCTGATCGCAGGTACCGTCGATGACGTTAAGCGTCAGATCGAGGAGTTCCTTGAGGTACTGCCGATCGACTACCTAGTCTGGCTCTTCCATTGGGGAATGATTCCCAAGGATGAGGGCCTCCGTCAGATCGAGCTGTTCGCCAATGAGGTCTGCCCAGAGTTCGGGCTCAGCTCTAAGACGCCAGTTCCTGCCTAGCAGCCCGCTTAGTACTCAGAACATTCGGATTCGTCCATCTGCCCAACTCGGCTGTTGGGCAGATGGACGGTCCCATTAATACTGGAGCAGAGAGTGTCAAGCACAGAGACGGTGCCATCTGAGCAAACCATTTCGTTTACCCGCATGGTTGACCTCAGCACGGGCATCGAGCATCAAGCAGCCCACGAGCCCTGGAAGCCGAGCATTGAGCGGATTCGTCACGAGGTAGAGGGAGTCGAGTGGGTACGCAACACGTTCGGCGCATCCCCTGAAGACCTTGTGGCGTCTGGCGGCCTAGGGCCAGCGTTTGAAGAGGTTACGGCGATCACGCACTGCGGCACCCACGTAGACGCACCGTTTCACTACGGGCCGCAGTCGGGCGGAAAGCCAGCTAAGACGATCGAGGAGTGTCCGTTGGAGTGGTTTTTCTCCGACGGTGTGATCCTCGATCTGCGTCACAAGAAGAACGGTGAGAAGATTGAAATAGTCGATCTTGAATCGGCGCTCGACTTGATTGGTTACACGCTCAAGCCGCTAGATATCGTGATGATTATGTGTGGCCGTGACGTTGACCTCGGCTCGCCTGCGTACTTCGAACAGCCTGGTATGACGAGGGCGTCAACTCTCTGGCTGGTCTCGCAAGGAATCAAAGTCATCGGCGTCGACATGTATGGCTTTGACCGTAAGTTCGAAGATATGGCGGCCGAGTTCAAAGAGACCGGGGATGGAAGCGTCATCTGGGAGGCTCATTTCGCAGGACTCGAACAGGAGTACTGCCAGATAGAAAAGCTCGTAAACCTTCGCGAGGTACCTAGGCCCTTTGGCTTCAAGGTCGCCTGTTTCCCAATCAAGGTAGAGAAAGCCAGCGCTGGATGGTCACGCGTTGTTGCCTTCGTCTGATATGGCAGAAGGTGTTGATCCAGTTCGTGTTGTGGCCAGTGATCAGGTCGTAATTACAGCCGCACTGACGGGACCGATCGCCACCAAGGCCGATAACCCGCACCTTCCCACCACACCAGAAGAGATCGCCGCTTCGGCGCGAGGGGCATATGAGGCTGGTGCAGCGGTAGTTCACATTCACCTGCGTGACTCCGACGGCCGACCAACAGCCGACCTCGATATCGCTCGGCGGACGGTGGCCCTTGTAGAGGAGGCATGCCCAGCGATCATTCAACTCTCCACGGGGGTCGGTCTCGGTGTCCCCTATGAAGAGCGCATGGCCCTAATAGAGGTGCGGCCTCGTATGGCCACGCTCAATGTCGGCTCGATGTCTTTCGGTGCAGGAGAGTTCAGCAATCCCCCAGACGGCGTCCGTCGTCTGGCGACGCGGATGGCCGAGCTAGGGATTAGACCCGAGCTTGAGCTCTACGACAGCGGCCACGTTGAGCTCGCTTTAGCGCTGATCTCTGAAGGCCTGATCGAATCTCCTGTGACCTGTTCGCTTGTGCTCGGCGTCAAGGGCGGAATGGGCGCTAACGCTCGCAACCTCCTACACCTCGTAGAGCAGCTTCCACCCGACGCGATTTGGCAGGTGATTGCGATCGGTCGCGCCAACTTGGCGATGACCGCGATCGGCTTGGCGATGGGCGGTAATGCTCGCACCGGCATGGAAGACACCCTGATGCTGCGTCGCGGCGTACCGGCCACCTCTAATGCGCAGCTGATTGAGCGCCTTGTGCATCTGTCCGCCGCTGTTGAGCGCGAGGTTGCGGATGTACAGGCCGCCGAAGAGCTTTTTGGTCTCTCCAAGGCGTCTCTTACTGCCGGACATGCGGGAGCTGCTCGTTAGCAATGCTACCGAGCACACTACATTCACTTACCGCCCTATCCTCGAGGAATTTAGGACGCCAATCGCATGTCGTCACCTCGGACGGGATGGCGCTAGGCGGGATGCTTGACAGCGTCACTAATGGTTTGTTATTGTCGCTAACGAAAAGCGTGGCCGATCGGCGAGCAATCCAAGCAGCATCGGCCGGGGGCGATAATGAGTAAGCCTATTAACGATGCAATGCACGCCAGGATCGACGCCCTCGAAGTGCTCATTGGGCATCGAAGTGCTGATGTTGCGCTCGTAAACGGACAGGTGGTGGATGTCTGGAGCGGGAGTATTAGTGCTGGAGGAGTGGCCATAACTGGAGACGTAATTGTCGCCTGCGGCGAGATCGATTCCTTGATCGGCCCTAGCACCACCGTTCATGACGTAGCTGGTGCATATCTGACTCCCGGACTCATAGAGACGCACATGCACCTCTATGAGTCCAATCTCAACCCCACTGAGCTCGCCCGAATTCTCTTATTGCGTGGGACGACGGCGCTCCCAGAAGCGATGTACGGAGGCGGTCAGATCCGCGGCCTCGATGCCGTTCGCTTCTTCATCGACGAGCTGCGGCGCACGCCGATAACTGTGCTTGTCCAAGTACCGATTCTCGGCTACCTCCAGAATCTTGAACTCGGTCTTCCGGGAGCACCAAATAGCCTCAGTGGCGCCGATCTAGAAGAGGTCAGCGGATGGGAAGGGTGTGTCGGCCTTGAGGAGCCGCCGCTGATCCCGATGACCGAGAAGGACCCTGTGGTTCGCGCCTTGCTTGCACGCACGCTAAGCGAAGGGCAGGTCGTGATGGGACATGGTGCCGGCCTCACCGGTAACGACTTAAGCGCCTACGCCGCGATGGGGGTGACCGCCGATCATGAGGCGACCACAGCCGAAGAGGCCTTGGCCCGGATTCGAGCAGGAATGATGGTTTCGATGCGCGAGTCGGTTGTCGCTCGCAACCAAGTCGAACTGCAGAAAGCGATCACTGAGCATGGCGCAAGTCCGCACAACTTCATGTTTTGCGCCGACGTTCTAGATCCCGTCGAGGCAGTTAGGGTCGGCCACATCGATCAGAGCATCCGACTCGCCGTACTCGGTGGGGTTGACGCCGTGGCCGCGGTGCAGATGGCGACAGTCAACGCTGCTCGCTACTACCGCGTAGATCACAAGATGGGAAGCCTCGCGCCTGGGCGCCAGGCCGATGTCTTGGTCGTCGAAGATCTTGATGCGTTCAACGTCCGCTCGGTGGTTGCGAAGGGGCAGTTAGTGGTCAAGGACGGTGAGGTGGTCGCCGACCTTCGCAGGCCCGTCTATCCAGCTTTTCTGCGAGATACGGTCAAACTCCACGCCCCCGCGACGGCAGCCTCTATCACTGTCAAGGCGCCGGGGGCGACAGCCACGGCGCTGGTGCGGGTGATCGGGGGCGACACCCTCGTCTCTGACGAGCGCCACATCGAGCTTCCCGTTCGCGACGGCGTTGTAACGAGCGATCCATCCCAGGATGTGATCAAGCTCGCGATGTTTGACCGCTATGGCACCGACGATCCTCCTGCTGTGGCGTTTTTGCAGGGCTATGGCATCACCCGCGGCGCGATCGGCACTACGTATAACCCGATGTACCACAACGTCCTTGTTGCAGGGGTAGATGACGACGCGCTGGCGGTCGCAGCGAATGCGCTTGTCGACGTTGGTGGTGGCTTTGTTGTCGTTGACGGCGATCAGGTGACAACGGTTTCAATGGACCTCTGCGGATTGATGTCCGACGCCCCAGCAGATAAGTTTATCGCAGCCATGGAAGATCTCTATGAGAAAGCCCGCCAGCTCGGCTGCAATATGGAGGCGCCATTTCACAATCTTGCATTTACGGCCGTTTGCGGAGAGCTGCCCTTCTTGAAGCTCTCCCACGAGGGCCTTTTCGACGTTCAGTTAAGAACTTTCTTACCTACTTTTGTTAAAGCCGATAACCTGTCAATAGAGGGGAACTAGTAATGAGGCTCAAGGATAAGGTCGTACTCGTAACCGGAGGAAGTCGCGGCATCGGCGAAGCTATCACCCGACTATTTTCGCAAGAGGGTGCGCTCGTGGCCTTCTGTGGTCGCGACGTTGAGCGTGGCGAGCGGCTAGCCGCGGAGCTCGCGCAAGAGAGTGGCCGAGCGACCTTCTATCAATGCGATGTATCCGACGAGAACGACGTGGCCCGCTGGGTCGCTGAGGTGGTCGCTGAAAACGGCCGCATCGATGGAGTCGTAAACAACGCCGGAGTAGCTCCTGCCGGCCCGCTCGAGGATTTCGACCTCGGTCTGTGGAACGCAACGATGGCGACGAACGTTACGAGTATGTTCCTCGTCTCACGAGCCACGATTCCACACCTGCGTGCCGCTGGCGGCGGATCAATCATCAACCTCGGATCAACCTTTGGCGTCGTTGGCGCTGGTGGGTCGGTTCTCTACGCGATGACTAAGGCTGCTGCGATCAGCATCAGCAAGTCGCTGGCGCTGGAATTGGCGCCAGATCAGATTCGGGTTAATGCACTGTGCCCAGGCGGGACCGAGACGCCGTTTCTTCAGGATTGGATGGATGCCACGGGCGACCCCGAAGGCACACGGGCCTGGTTGACAGATCGTCACCCCTTGGGTCGCCTCGGAGATCCCAAGGAGCAGGCTGCCGCAGCCCTATTCCTAATGAGCGACGACTCGTCGTATGTGACAGGTCACGCCCTGCTAGTGGACGGTGGATACACCGCGCAATAACGATGCTCTTTCATCATCAATAAGTAACCTGCCCAGCAATCCTGCCGGGCAAAGGAGAGGAGTCACATGAGGATCAGTAAGACGTTACAAAGCAAGGGGCGCATAGCTGCGGTAGTCGCAGCCTTCGCCGTCGTTGGCGTTGCTGCCGGTTGCGGCAGCGACTCGAGCAGTTCAACGACCCCGGCAAAGGTCGATACGGCTGCACCGGCTGAGACGACAGCAGCCGTCGCCGACGTCAAGGGCAAGAAGGTAGTTCTCGTTTCTTGCTTCGATCAAAACCCGTGGTGCAAGATCTACAACCACACAATCATCGACGGACTCAAGGCAGCTGGCGTTGACGTTACTTATCTTGAGGACGGATTCGATCCAAATGTTCAGGTGCAGAACCTGAAGCAAGCGATTGCTGCAAAGCCTGACGCAGTTCTCGTCGTTGCATCTGACGACAACTCGATCGTGCCTGCGGTAACGCAAGCCAAGGCTGCTGGGGTGCCGATATTCAACCTCAACGGACGTGCAGCAGACGGAAGCATCCCCAACCTAACGTCGTCGATCCTTGCAAACCAGAAGCAACTCGGACAGTACGCAGCCGAGAACCTGATCGAGGGAATCAAGGCTGAAGGTAAGACGGGCGGCAACTTGATTGCTATCACCGGAACCGCTGGCACGAATACTGCCAAGGACCGCATGGAGGCATTCAATGAGGTTCTCGCCAAGAACCCGACGTTCAAGCTCGTCGCCACTGAGGACGGCAGCTGGGATCAGGTTAAGTCGGCGAAGATCGCTCAGCAGCTGTTCGCTAAGTACGCCAACCAAGGTGGTATCCAAGGTGCTTACGGAATGGCCGACTACATGGCCGCTGGCATCATTCAATCAGCCAAGCAGGCAAACCTCCCGCTTGGTGTTAAGAACAAGGGATTGATTGTCACCGGAAGCAACTGCTTCAAGGTCGGCATCGATGCGATTAAGGCTGGTGAGCAGTACGGAACGGCCACTCAGGCGCCTAGCGTCGAGGGTGAATTCGTATTCCCGCTAATAATCGACTTCCTCGCAGGGAAGAAGATCGAAGCGCTCAACCAAAAAGAAGAAGGTCGCGTAACGGCAGACACACTCGGCGAGTTCGGGGAAGTTTGCTCTTTGGCCTAGCGGTTAAGTGGTGAAAATGCTGGCCGTGCCATAGGGTACGGTCAGCATCACCCCTGCTCGGCTAGAGACGGCTATAAATGAAACTCCAAGTACAAACACTTGTGAAGTCCTACGGCCCTGTGGCCGCGCTACGCGGTGTCTCGCTAGAGCTCCGCGATGGTGAGGTCCATGCACTCTGCGGCCACAATGGCGCAGGCAAGAGCACTCTCGTAAAGATTCTTTCCGGCGTAGAGCAGCCCGACGAAGGCGTTCTGGAGATCAACGGTGAGCCGATCTCTTTCCGTAACCCACTCGACGCTCAAGCTGCTGGCATCGCACTGGTCGATCAAGAGCTAAGCCTCGTGCCGCAGCTCACGGTCGCAGAGAATATCGACCTTGGTCGCGCTGGGGCTAGCTTTATCACGCGGCCTGGGCGTGCTCGACCTCGTGTTAAACAGTTGCTGGGACGTGTTGGCCTAGGCCATATCTCCCCGTCGACGCCAGTTGAGCTGCTTTCGATCGGCGAACGCCAACTTGTGGAAATCGCACGGGGCCTTGGCCGCGAGGCTGGACTTCTGATCCTTGACGAACCCACAGCGACGCTAAGCGACACCGAGATAGCCTTTGTCTTTAATGCTGTACGAGATGTTGCAGCAGAGGGCGCAAGCATCGTCTTTGTCTCCCACCGTCTTGGAGAGGTTCTATCCCTTTGTAATGTCGTGACGGTTCTACGCGATGGCGAGTTGGTCGCGACGAAGCCAATCGCTGAAGTGGATCGCCCAACACTGATCGAGATGATGGTTGGGTCGGTCGTTGACGCTGATACGAGCGAGTTGCGACCATCGAGCGGAAAGATCGTGACGGTGTCCTCTCTGCAGGTACCTCCACGCGTCACCGGAGTAGATCTACAGCTTGAAGGCGGCCAGATAATGGGCATCGCCGGTCAGGTTGGATGCGGCGCCAGCGAGGTGCTGCGCGCGTTAGGAGGACTCGTTCCACAGGCCGCAGGAGACGTATCCATCGCTGGCAAAAAGGTCCGTATCAACACCCCGCGTGGTGCGTTAGCTTCCGGGGTTTCCTACATCTCCGGCGATCGTAAGGGGGATGGCTTATTCCTCAATCGGTCTGTCTCGGACAACCTGATTGCAACACGGCTTGGGGACCTCAGTCAGGCTGGAATTATGCAGCCCCGAGCTGCTGCTAGGACAGCAAAAGAGCTTGCCGAGGTAGCTGGCATCGACCCTTCTCGCCTGCGCTCGGCAGTAGTTGAACTCAGTGGCGGAAACCAGCAGAAGGTCTTCCTTGGGCGGTGTCTAGATCGCAAAGGCACTGAACTCTTGATCCTCGATGAGCCGACCCGTGGCGTAGACGTAGGTGGTCGAGCGGAGATTCACAACTTAATTCGCCGCGCGGCAGCGGCCGGTCACGCCGTGATATTCGCATCGACTGAGCTAACGGAGATCCTCGACCTCTCTGACATCATCGTGACGATGTTTGGCGGTCAGGTTGTGTCTACCAGACAGCGGTCGGAGGTCACTGCTGCTAGCGCACTGGCTGAGATCACTCACCGTGACAGTGATGCCAAGGCGGTTGCATGAGCACCCCCGACAGTACTGCTATTCGGCCGCTCGCCGCTATCTACACCGGTAGCCGGCGCCAGCTAATCGGGCGCGCTGTGGCGGGAGTTCTTATAGCTTTTTTCATCTTCGGCGCTGTTACGACCGACAGCTTCACTTCGATCCAGAATATCCGGGCGATCCTTGTGGCAACTGGTTTTGTCGGCATCGTCGCAGTCGGGATGACGGTCATTATGCTCAGCGGGAACCTATTTTCGCTTTCGCTTGGTACGACGGTTTCGGTCGGTGCAATAACTTTTCTCTGGGCCCTCAAACTTGGACTAGTTCCAGCGATTCTGATTACGCTTGGAGTCGGGACCGCTGCCTGCGCGGTGCAAGGCCTTGTGATCGGGGCCATAGGCGCCAATCCGATCATTGTCACGATTGGGGCCGGGGCGTTACAAGCAGGGGTCGCTGCCTGGCTTACAGATGGGTCTAGCATCTTCCCGCCCGCGGGCGACAAGAGCTTTGATTTTATGACGTCGACTCCGCTTGGCATCGCATTTCCGGTGTATGTACTAGTGGTGCTGGTAATTATCTGCGAGCTGGTGATGCGCCGCACCCGGTTTGGCAAAGAGGTCTATCTCGTCGGCGAGAACCGCCAAGCCGCCACGGCCGCCGGGCTGCGTGTCACGCTAATCATTACGGGAGCATTTGCTATCGCTGGAGCCTGTGCGGCGCTAGCTGGGATGCTGCTTGGAGCCTTCAACCAGAATGCGACCCTTCTGGTCGGGGGCACGTTCACATTCGATGCGATCGCGGCAGCGCTTGTTGGCGGTAGTGCGGTTACCGGAGGTCGAGGATCTGTGACGCGTGCGCTCTTTGGCGCCCTAATCATCGCTGCCATCTCTGACATGCTCCTGCTGCGCGGCTATAGCACTGGCATTCAAATCATGGTCAAGGGATTGCTGGTGCTCTTTGTAGTCGTGATTGTCCAGCTCAATGCCCGCGAGGACCGAGCATGACCGAGGTTCAGCAAAGTCCACGTCAAGGAAGGCGCGCGAGGGCGCTGGGTATCATGCCGGTGTTGCTGCTCGTGGCGATGGTCGTGATGTTCTTCGTCATCCCAGCCCTCAAAGGCACCTCGCCGACCGACTTTAACGTTTACAACGCTTTCCAAGACTGGTCTGCGCTGTCGCTGTTAGCGCTAGCACTTGGCATCACGGTGATTGCCGGTGAGTTTGACCTTTCCGTTTTGGCGATGTATTCGCTCGGTGCGATGGTTGCGGTGCAAACGGGGACCAGTAGTCCCGTTCTCGGGGTTGTATTGGCGGTCGCTGCCGCCGGTCTTATCGGTCTTGTTCAAGGGCTGATAGTGGCCAAGTTGCGCATTAACTCGATGACCGTGACACTGGGCGGCTACTTGACGGTTTTAGGCCTAGTCAACATTATTGGCGGCAACGCGAGCGTCCCTTACAAAAATGTCAATGTCGGAATCAGTCTTGACGATCCGATTCTCTCCTTTTTCTCAATCAGGAGTCTGATCACGATTGCGATCTTCGCGATTGTCTTCTTGGTTCTTCGCTACACCGTCCTTGGGCGCAATCTCCGCGCGATGGGGGGGGAGCGGCGAGCAACGCGCATCGCCGGCGTACGTGCTGACCCGCTCCTGGTTGGCTGTTTTGTTGCCTCGGCGATGCTGGCCGCTCTTGGTGGGTCGCTTTTGGGCTACAGCTTGGCAACGGCCATTCCCGATCTAGGATTTGGGCCTCTGATCTTCGCCATCACTGCAGTTCTGCTCGGTGGCGTAGCGCTCGCTGGCGGCCGTGGCAGCGCGCTAGGAATTGCAGCTGGAGCATTTACGCTGGCGCTTCTCAATGAACTGTTCGGGCTGATGGCCACGCCGGATTACATCTCAGACCTGATTACCGGCGGCCTGTTATTCATTGTCACGATCATCTCGGCGCCCGACCTATTTGGTTGGTGGCGAAGCGTCCGCGCTGCGAAGGTAACAACGCCAGAGCAGGAGCCCGTCGCGCTCGAGAAAAGTTAATGCGCGCTGCGGTTCTAGAGCAGTTTGGTCGTCCGTTGGCTCTGCGCGATATCGCTGATCCAGTCGTCGGTCACGACGAGGTTTTAGTGGCCGTCCATGCGGTGGGACTCTGCGGGACAGACCTCAAAATTAATAGCGGAGCATTCGGCGAAGACACCCCGCTGCCGATGGTGACTGGGCACGAGATCGCTGGGCAGTTAGTAAACGACTACGGGGACCTGCCAGCTGGGACTGACGTTGCCTGCTACTTCTACACCCCGTGCGGCGCGTGCGGTTCGTGCGCGCGCGACGAGTCAGAGCTCTGCCGCAGTTCGCGGCGCCTTGGATTTGAGCAGGATGGTGGATTAGCGACATACGTCGCGGTTCGCGGGGAAAATGTTCTGCCATTTGATGCCAGCATCGGGCATGCGGCGGCGGCTGTCGCTATGGACGCGGTTACGACTCCATGGCATGCGCTCAAAAAGCGAGGGGCAGTGGCTAGCGGAGAGCGCGTGCTAGTCGTCGGCGCTGGCGGACTAGGACTTAACGGCGTTCAGATTGCTCGCCATCTCGGAGCAGAAGTTGCTGCCCTCGATACACGCGCGGATCGCCGATTATTAGCGTGTGAACTTGGCGCCCAGGTGGCACTCGGCCCTGATGAGATTTATCGGTTGGCGGATTGGTCTGATGGAGGCGTAGACCTTGTGCTGGATACATCAGGCACTCGCGCAGGCTTTGAGGCAGCGGTTGCGGCCGTGCGCTCAGGAGGCCGGATCGTCTGCTGCGGATATCAGCCGGGGGTTGAATACGGCCTGGACTCCGCCCGCTTGGTCCTACAAGAGATAACGGTCTTAGGCTCCCGGCTCGGAAGCCGAGAAGATGCACGAGCCGCGCTTCGCGCCGTTGAGAGTGGCGCGGTAAAGCCACCGATAGCGAGGCGCTTTGCTTTTGACGAAGTCAATGAGGGGCTAGCTGCATTGGCTTCGGGCGATCTCGCAGGACGGATCGTTGTTGATCTACCCGACAGAGGGTAGTCCTTGTTAGTCCCACTTTCGTCTTGACAGTAGCGCTAACAAACTGTAGGTTCGACCGAGCTAGAGAGCCGATCTCGCCGAGATGGCCTCCCAACCGCCGATCAGGAGAGTCATGCAAGCTTCCAGTTCCAACGTTCCAGACCACACACTGACGCCCGCCGGCAAAGGCATGGACTTAAGTTTCCTGGGCAAGCCCCACGAGCACGACCCACGGCGCGTCTACAGCACGACATCGACTGACTGGCAGGCTCGGGTCGACTTTGACCGCATGCGTAAGGACCGCCTCGCACGCGCTCGGATGAAGATGGAAGAGCACGATCTCGGGGCAGTCATCTGTTTCGCCGGCGAAAACGTGCGCTACATCACGAGCGTCTTTCAGGGCAACTGGAAAAACAACATCTTTATCCGCTACTGCGTCTTGCCACGCGGCGGCGAGCCGGTGCTCTTTGAAACTGCCGGCTCAGACCTAGAGTGCGCAAAGATCGATGCACCATGGCTAAACGGCAATATCCGCCCCGCGATCACTTGGAAGTGGGCCGAGACGGCCGAGCAGATGATGGCCGACAAGATGGTTCAGTCGATTGTCGATGTTCTAGCCGAGAACGGTGTCAAGGATGAGAAGATCGGCATCGACATCGCCGACCCCTCCGCCTACGCCGCCTTTGAGCGCGCCGGAGTCAAGCTCGTCAGCGCTTGGCCGGTGATGTCAGGTGCTCGTGTGATCAAGACCCCCGATGAGCTTGAGTGCCTAAAGATCTCTAGCGCAATCGGCGACACATCGTTTTGGAAGATAGAGAACGAGTGGCTTAAGCCTGGCGTCAAGGAGAGCACAATCACCGCCAAGGTCAACGAGTATCTCTATGAGAACGGCTTTGACTTCGTCTACGACATCATCGTCGCCTCTGGTGGTAATACCAGCCCCTATCGCCGCTGGCACACCGATAAGGTGATCCGCCAAGGCGACTTGGTGATCGTCGATCAGAATGCGATCGGGCCGGGCGGCTACTTTGTCGACTTCGTGCGCTGCTTCAAGGTCGATTCGCCGCTGACTCCGAAGGAGAAAGACCTTTACAAAGAGTGTTATGAGTCGATGTACGCAGCGATCGAGATGATGAAGGCTGGTAACACAACAGCCGACGTTGCAAGCAAGCTGCCCACCTACGCCGACGATGAGTTTGGAACCGTCACGCTCCAGCAGTTTGCGCATTCGATCGGCCTCTCGCTATACGAGGGCATGTGGATCTCGCGCGCCTACTCGCTTGACTATCCAGTCGAATTGCAGGAGAACATGTACTTCGCCTGTGAGACCTTTGCCGGTCACCCAGGATTGGAGCAGACCGTCCGCCTTGAGGAGAACCTGCTCGTCACCAAGGACGGCCCAGTCCTCTTTACAAAGCATCCGTTCTACGACGAAGCTCTCTCCTAGCCGCGGAAGGCTGAGGTTGACGATGTCACCGAGAGTGCTGATTACCGATTCCGTCTTTGGCGGCTTTGAACCCGAGCGGGCCGTTCTCGACCCGCTCGGCGTAGAGCTGATTATCGCTTCAGATCAATCGGCCGAAGCACTCATAGCTCAATCAGCCGATATCGATGGAATGCTGGTCTGCTTTGCTTCGATACCAGCATCTGTCATCGAAGCCGCAGCGGCCGGTGGCGCGAAGATCATCGCTCGTTATGGCATCGGCTACGACAACATCGATATTGAAGCAGCGACTCGCGCTGGAATAGTCGTCACTAATGTTCCCGACTACTGCTTCGATGAGGTCGCCGATCACACCATGGCCCTCCTGCTGGGCAGCGTCCGAGCTGTGTTTGCGGCAGCCCGTGGAGTGGCTCAAGGCGGCTGGGAGATTGACCACGCAGCCGTTCGCAGGGTCGCCGATCGCCGTTTGACGATTCTGGGGCTCGGTGGGATCGGCCGTCGCGTCGCACAGCGCGCCCAAGCGTTCGGAATCGAAGTTGTGGGCTATGACCCATTTGTAAAAGCTGGAGAGGTTCCCGGCGTGACGGTCGTTGACTCATTGGAAGAGGCCCTCGAAGCGGCAGACATCGTTTCGCTGCACGTCCCGATGACAGCAGAGAACTCAAAGCTAATCCGCGCCGAAACGATCGCGATGATGAAAGCATCACCGATCTTGATCAACACCTCACGCGGCGGGTTGGTAGATCTCGATGATGTCGTGGCTGCGCTGGATGACGGGACGTTGTCGGGCGTTGCCCTAGACGTCACCGACCCTGAGCCTCTACCTGCAGGGCATCCGCTTCGCACTCATCCGCATGCCGTGGTCACTCCCCACATGGCCTTTCACTCAGTTGAGGCCACCGAAGAGCTTCAGCGACGAGCGGCGCAAGAGATAGCGCGTAGCCTGCGAGGGGAGCCGGCAGATAGGCCGGTCAATCCGCAGGCCGCGCGGTGATTGACGACGGCGCCTTTCCGGTTCCAAACTATCCCGACCTCGCAGGGAAGGTGGCGGTTGTAACTGGCGGCTCCCAAGGGATCGGCGCTGCGGTATGCCGAATGCTTGTCGCTAATCAGGTCAAGGTGGTTGTAGTCGCCCGCTCGATGGCGACCCTCCAAGAGTCGGTGGCCCAGCTACTTGAGGTCGGCGGTGATGCCGTTGGCCTGACTGGCGACGCAACGTCTGCCGATGATCTGCACCGCGTACGGATCGAAACCGAAAAGGCTTTTGGGCCGACCGACATCTTAATTCCGTTCGCGGGTGGTTTCAGTGCATTCAGCCCGATCTGGGAGACGCCCGTGGAAGAGTGGCGTGAGGTAGTCGAGGCAAATCTGACATCGACATATTTAACGATGTCAGAGTTTCTGCCGGGAATGATGGAGCGCCGTAGGGGTTCGATCGTGACGATGGCATCAATTTCGGGCAGAGTTCTAGACAAGCTCGTCACAGCTTCATACGCGGCTGCTAAGGCCGGTGTCGTAATGCTGACCCGCCACTCTGCGATTGAGCTAGGCCCCTATGGGGTTCGCGTCAACGCAGTTGCGCCCGGCACTATAAGCACCGAAAGGGTCGAGCGGATAATGGACGAAGAGGCCCTCTCAATGACCGCTGGATTGTCGCCACTAGGGCGGCTGGGAACCCCTGAAGACTGCGCCAGCGCCACGCTATTTCTCGCCTCTGATTCGGCTCGCTGGATTACTGGAGTCACGTTGGACGTAAGTGGCGGAAGAGCGATGCTCTGATGAGGGCTGGCGTCGCTGCTAACAGTCCAGCAGGCATCTCCTTACGGAGCGCATGTGATGGGTAGCGACTTAAATCTATGGCCAATTGACCCGGTAACGGCGAACGAGTATTTAGCCCGGACGGCTGCTGTTCGGGCTAGCGCCGAGGCGCAGGGGCTCGACGGTGTGATCGCCTACTCCAACGCAAAGATCACAGCAAACGTCCGATATCTGACCTCCTACTACACCCGCTTCGCTGGCCACCAACATACGCTCGACGATGGTTACTACATGTTTGGATCGTGCGCGGCATTGATTCCACTCGCTGGCACGCCGTTCCTGCGGACCGACGCTCTATGGGATGTGGTTCGAGCCCAAGAGATGTCTGAGTATGCCGATGTCGCCGGATCTACAGGCCTAGGCAAGGATCTCGGCCGAGCGATTGGCGCCCAGAAGCTACGCCGTGTTGGGATAGATAATTGGCATATCTTTCCAGCGCACGACTATCTGGCCCTGCAGGCTGGCGCACCCGACACGGAGTTCGTGCCTACGTTGCTGATTTCGGATGTGCGGGCCGTCAAGAGCCCAGCCGAGCTTGAGCGTATTCGGCGCTCAGAGCGTATCGCTGACGCGGCGGTGATCGCTGGCATGGATGCTGTAGCCCCAGGGGTCACTGAGTATGAGGTTGGTCTTGTCGCGGAGGAGATGTTGCGGCGACTTGGAGACTTTGAGAGCGCTGGTGGGTCGATTATCTCGGCTGGCGCCAACAGCGCATCGGGTAGTTCGCTCCCAACCAGAGAGAAAGTCATCGAGCGTGGCGAGTGGGTGCTCTTGGACGTCCTGCCGCGCTTTGATGGCTACGCTGGCGACATTGCACGGATGCGCTTCGCTGGTGAACCTGATGATCTAACGCCGGAGCTCGCCCACCTACACGCAGCGACTTTGCTAATGAACCGAGAGGTAGTCAAGGCTGTGCGCGCGGGGATCACCGCACGTGAGCTAAACGCTGTCGCTGTCGCCGTTGCACGCCAGGAGGGAGTTCAAGACCACAAGATAGAACTCCTAGGCCACGGGATAGGATTAGATGTTCATGACATGCCCGACTACTACTACGACGATACCCCGCTTCGAGTGGGAGAGGTGATTACTATCGAACCCTGTTTGCTAAAAGAAGGCGTTGCTGGAACCCGGATCGAGGATGTGGTCGCGGTGGAAGCTGATGGTTGTGAGGTTCTTACCAACGCTGCGCGTGGGCTGTTTGCTGAAACGAGGGCTCTCTAATGCGCCTTGTTAGCTATCGCCAAGACGGTGCTCAGGATGGATCGTGGCGCCCAGGTGTTGTTGTAGGCGATGCCGTTATCGATGTCGAAGCTATCGCAGGAAGTGATCTGCAGGCTGAGCTATCTCAGGCTCCATGGTCGGTTCGCAGATTGATTACGGCATCTCCGGGGGCACTCGCCCAACTCGCCCAAGATGCCCAACAGGCAGTCGGCAAGGCAGTCGGCACCATCAACGATCTAACGATTGGGCCACCAGTCCCGGATCCCGACAAGATTCTCTGCGTCGGTCTCAACTACCTAGAGCACGCAGTAGAGGCTGACTTTGAAGCCCCTCCAGCGCCGACGATATTCGCGAAGTTTCGTAACTCCTTGATCGGCCCTGGGGCTGCGGTGGTTATTCCGAGCGCCACCAAAGAGGCTGATTATGAGGGCGAGATTGCTGTAGTGATCGGTAAACGGTGCCGGGGCGTGGGTGTCGCGGATGCGATTGGTCATGTTGCAGGAGTGATGGCCTTTAACGACGTAAGTGCCCGTGACCTGCAGATGCAGACGCCACAGTGGACAGTCGGGAAGGCGGTCGATACGTTCGCGCCTTGTGGCCCCACACTAGTGTTGATGGACGAGATCGCCGACGTTCAGCAGCTAGAGCTCACAACGCGGCTCAATGGCGAGATCGTTCAACACGCCAGCGCGACGCAGATGATCCACCCCGTCGCTGAGGTGATCGCCTTCCTCTCGCGTTCAATGACGCTTGAGCCTGGAGATATCATCGCCACAGGAACCCCGGCCGGAGTCGGATTTGTTCGCGAGCCGCCACTGTTCCTTAAAGACGGTGACCTTATTGAGGTAGATATCCCCGGAGTGGGACTGCTCTCAAATCCGATCGTCGCACAAAGATGACCCCCGAAAATCCGACTACGGCAAAGGACAATAAGCTCTCCTCCGAAGAGTTCCGCGACGTCATCGGCTCTTTCGCCAGTGGTGTCACGGTAGTTACGACCAGCGTCGACGGAAAGCCACAAGGGACAACGGCCAGCGCTGTTAGCTCTCTTTCGCTGGACCCCCCGATGCTGCTCATCTGTATGAACGTTGAATCCGCAACGGGGAAGGCAATTAAGCAGTCAGGCGCCTTTGCGGTGAATGTCTTGGGCGAGGACCACCACCACCACGCCCAGCGGTTTGCCAGCAAAGGGGAGGATAAGTTCGACGGCGTAGAGATCGACTTCGGCGCTCACGGCCAGCCACTAATCGTTGATGCCCTTGCCCATTTGGTCTGCGATGTCACCGAACAGGTCACCGCCGGCACGCACATCGTTTTTATCGCCGAGGTACACGAGGCCACTGCGCGGCCCGGTGCGCCGCTGGCCTACTTCCGCGGACAGTTCGGGCGTCTTACGATGGCCGACGTGGACCTAAAGCCCAAAGACGCGCCCGCTTAACTCAGGCTTCGATTACTACCGCTCCACCATCCGTGTCATCAGCTCGCGCGCGCCCGCCTTGCTTAGCGGCTCGTTAAGGTTGCCGCACTTGGGCGACTGGATACACGACGGACAGCCGCTACGACAGCTGCATTCGGCGATCAAGCGCAGCGCATCGCCCGTAAGGGCCTCGAAGCGGTCAAAACCCTGACGCGTGATCCCGACGCCTCCGGGGTGGCCGTCGTAGATGAAGATCGTCGGACCGCCTGTCTGAGGGTGCTGATTAGTCGACAGGCCGCCGATATCCCAGCGGTCGCACATTGCTAGCAGAGGCAGCACGGCGATCTGAGAGTGTTCGACGGCGTGTAGCGATCCAAGCATCTCCTCGACCGGAAACTCCGCTGACAGGACGCCCTCTGGGAGCTCATACCAGAGCGCCTGAGTGGAGAACTCTGTCTCGGGGAGGTCGAGGCCGATGAACTCCAAGGAGTCGTGGTCAGAGATTTTCTTGCGCTGATATCCAAGCACTTGCTCACTGACCACCACGACACCAAATGACAGCTTGACGCCCATCGTCTCGCGCTGGTCTAGCAGGCTTTCAATGTAGGTCTGGGTGTCCTGCTTGGGTTGGGTGTAGTAGTCGCCGAGGAAGGACTTAACAATGACGCGGCGACCGTCGATGTCTAGCTCGATGACCTCATAGGAGCGACCGAGGTGCAGGTAAATGGCGCCGACGTGAGCGGTCGAGAAGGCACGCGCCAATTCGATCGTTCCGATCACTTCCCCGGAATCACAGTCGAGCACGGTGAAGGCCTGGGCCGACGCAGAGCGCAGAGAGACCTCGGCCGCTGGGAAATCTTGAGGCCTTGCTGGCCAGTAGGTCTGGCCTCGTATACGCAGGTCGCCACTAGATACCAAGCGGTCTGCATAAGTCCGCCAGCGGGGCCCAAGGATTGCCGAGTCGGCCTCGCTCAAAGGGCCCTCATGAGCAGCGCAGCGTAGGTGGCTTAAGTGAATCTGCTCAGACTCACAGTCTAGGATCGCTGCCTCCACCGGGCGAGCTAAGAATTCGTCAGGGTGGCGGCAAAAGAACTGGTCTAAGGCGTCGTCGCCCGCGATATAGACGGCTAGCCCGCGTCCTCGCCTCCCGGCCCTTCCCCACATCTGGCGCAGGCTCGCTACGGTCCCAGGGAAGGTCACGCAGATCGCGGCGTCGAGCGCTCCGATGTCAATGCCCAGCTCCAGGGCGTTGGTCGTGATGACAGCCATCAGCTCGCCCTCGGTCAGGCGGCGCTCTAGCTCACGGCGTTGTTGGGAGGTATAGCCCGCGCGATATGGGGCGATCTGGTCGACGAGCTCAGGCGCGAGCTCCTCGAGGCGCTCTGTGGCAAAGCGTGCGATCAGCTCAACCGCCTTGCGCGACTTCATAAAGCAGATCGTTCGCGCTCCGGCAATTACTAGGTCGGCGATCATGTTGGCCGCCTCGACCAAAGGAGAGCCACGGGTCCCCAGCGCCTCATCGAGCAGCGGTGGATTCCAGATTGCGATCCGCCGCGCAGCTCCCGGCGAACCGTCCTCGTCTATAAGAGTTATCTCCTCCAAGCCGGTCAGCCTTTGGGCGAGATCGAGTGGGTTGGCGATCGTCGCGCTAGCCAGCAGAAACCGTGGATCGGTCCCATAAGCGTTGGCGATCCTGCGCAGGCGCCGCAAGACGTTGGCAACGTGGGAGCCGAATACTCCACGGTAGACGTGCGCTTCGTCGATCACCACAACAGCAAGATTGGCGAAGAAGTCTGCCCAGGCTTGGTGGTTTGGCAGGATGCCGACGTGGAGCATGTCGGGGTTAGTGAGAACGATGTTGGCGCGCTTGCGGATCGAACCCCGATCCCCCCGTGGTGTGTCGCCGTCGTAGATCGCTGGACGCAGATTTGGGAGTCCGAGGGCGTTGAGCGCTCGCGCTTGGTCTTGGGCGAGCGCTTTGGTTGGATACAGGTAGATCGCGCGAGCCTTGGCATCGCTGCACAGAACGTCGAGCGTCGGCAGGTTAAAACACAGCGATTTGCCAGAGGCGGTGCCTGTCGTGACGATCATCGGCCCGGCCGTCGCGGCCTGTAGGGCGTGAGCTTGGTGACGGTAGAGATTGTCGATTCCGCTGCGGGCAAGGGCTGCTACGAGATCTGGGTGAAGGTCGGCGGGCATCGGCTCGATGACCGCACGTCTCGCGCCCTCTAGCGAACGGTGCACAAGTCGGTCGTCTTGAGCTCCGGCTGCGAGTAGTTCGTCCCACGGCTGTGTCTTGGCAGTCGATGACATTGCTGAGTCCATGCTACGGGGACGGGACCGAATCTAGAAGCCCAAGAAATTGACTTATCGGCCAACCTGTTGGCTCGCATTGTGGTGGAGGTGGAGGTAGGCTTCGTGGATTGTCTTGGTTAATACCAACTCTAGTTTATGTGCTCGCGGTGGCAGCACTTGGAATAACGAGCAAACTAGCGCTACGGACTCTGAGCTGGCCGGATCTCATCCTATGGTCGGGCATCGGCTATCTTTTAGTCGTTCCCGTTCTGCTCATCATGGGGCAGACGCATCTGCGCTTAACTGCCGGTAGCGGATGGGCGATCGCCTCAGCAGCACTAGCGATCGGGGGTTTGATGCTGTTCTACTTTTCGCTCGGCTTAGGCGACGCTGGCAAGGTCATAGCGGTCTCATCCGCCTATCCTGCGGTAACACTCGTGATGGCGGCAGTATTCCTCTCGGAAGCACTTACGGTTGGTCGCGTTGTGGGCGCTTTAGTCATCGTGGCTGGCGTTATCATCGTTACTCTTGCTAAGTAGAGTCGCGCGGCGCGCGTAGGGGATTAGTCGTCCTAATACGACCGTCGAAAAACTAGTCAAACAGCCAAAAAAGCGACCTCTAGCAGCGACGGTCGATTGAAAACTTCAGGATTGGCATAGTACGTCAGGCCGCTAGCTGCGTACTTAAGAATATGACCCCTGCACAGCGCTGGATACAGACCCGTTCACTCCACCATGGCGCCTATCCGCCTGGTCGTCTCGCAGCCGAGCGCGATTCGACTATTTCGGTCTGCGTCCCTGCTCGTAACTGTGCGTCAACGATCACAGCTATTGTCGAGTCATTGGTGGCGCTCAAGGGCGCCGGAGTGATCGATCAGGTCGTCGTGATGGATGGTGCGTCAAGTGATGGCACGGGCGATTTAGCCGCAGCAGCAGGGGCAGAGGTCCACAGCGATGACGATCTCCTGCCCGACCAAGGGCCGGTGTTAGGAAAGGGCGACGCGATGTGGCGGTCGCTGACGGTCCTCGATGGCGACGTCATCTGTTTCGTAGACGGAGATACAACCGGATTCTCAGATCGATTTGTCTGCGGACTAGCCGGGCCGCTGGTCTGCGAGAAGGGGATCGATTTCGTCAAGGCAACCTTCCGCCGTCCCTTCACCGTCGGGGATATCAATGTGCCCGACGGCGGTGGGCGCGTATCCCAGCTCTGCGCTCGTCCTCTGTTGGCGATCTTCTACCCAGAGCTTGCTGGGATCGGACAGCCGCTCTCCGGCGAGATCGCGGCGCGCAGAGATTTCCTTGAAAGTATCCCGTTCTCGACCGGCTATGCGGTCGAGATCGCGATGTTGATCGACACCTACCGCAAGATCGGTCTCAATAGGATCGCCCAGGTCGATTTCGACGAGCGCATAAATGTGCACCAGACCTTAGACGCGCTGGTGCCGATGGCCTACGCGGTCCTTCAAGTCGTTACTGAACGGCTAGAGCGTGAGGGGCGACTGGTCGGCGTAGAGCCAGGTGACTTGCTGATGGGCACGACCGGTGGCCTAACTGCTCACGCAATCGACTTAGTCGAGCGCCCACCGCTTGCGACTCTTAACGTAAAGCCCCTTTAGCTCAGGTCGCCTGGTCGGGCTGATCTCGACCACGCTAGGTTCCGGATGCTCGGGAGGCCGCCGGTAGGCCCTAAACTCCTTCTACCATGACCCTGCGCTGTCTTTACGTCGATCTCGACGGTACCTTGCTTGGCCGCGGTGCATCACTGCTCCACGATGAGGAGGGCATCTTCTCTCTGCTGGGAGTTAGGGCGTTGCAGGCCTGCGATCGGGCCGGGGCCGAAGTTGTGATCTTCTCCGGCCGCCGTCGCGCTCAAGTCTTTGAAGATGCTCGTCTACTCGGCATGACGGCCTTTATCTTCGAGGCTGGCTCAGCCTTAGAGATCGACGGCGAATGCGAGTGGTTGACCGATGGCATTGAGCCGGGAGAGCTGAGCATTCACGATCAGATTTCGAGCACCGGGGCCCCCCAGATGCTGCTCGATCGCTACGTCGGCAGGCTTGAATATCACGATCCGTGGCATCTCGATCGTGAGGTCTCTCACCTCTTCCGAGGCCTTGTTGATGTCGATGAGGTAGACGCTCTATTGGAGGCTGAAGGAATCGACCACTTGCGCTTAGTCGACAACGGTGCGATCCACCGCCACTCCGACACGCTCGTGGGGATAGAGTCAGCTCGGGCCTATCATCTGGTGCCGCGCGGTGCCTCTAAGGCCCGGGCGGTCGCTCGTCATATGCAGATTCGCGGCTACGCGCGCGATGAGGTCATAGCCGCAGGTGATTCACGCGAGGACCTAGGGGCAGCTGCAGTCGTCGGCACTTTCTGGCTAATGCGCAATGCCGTTGAGAAGGAGCCGGCGCTGGGAGCTTTGGCGGCGAGCATGGACAACGTCCGCGTGACCGAAGAGCGCAACGGGGCCGGGGTCTATGAGGCGGTAGTGACGACGCTGGCGATAGGTGACTAGCGAAACGCTCTCTGTTAGCGCCTGCGGTCACGGCTCCAAAATCCGCGTCGGACCGAACCCCAACGTGCTGGTGGCGGAACTGTAGTGCGAACCAGTGCGACCCAGTCGCTGAGAGGAAGCTCTCCCGAGATCAAACGTGCCAGTGCGGCTGTCACGGGCGCTTCGACGCCTGAGCGGCGTAGGGCTGTAGCCAGCAGTGGGACGGACTCCAGCGCTTCAACGGCTTGGCCGATCTGAGCAGGAATATCACTGCCTGACACGCCCGCGGCCAGCAGCTCTCCTGCGCGGCGGTTGCGGCTATTGGGCGCTAGCGCGGTGGCGACTAGATCACCGATCCCGGCGAGGCCGATGAAGGACTCCGCGCGGCCTCCTTGAGCCTCGGTATAGCGCCAGACCTCGGCGAAGATATGGCCAGCAGCAGCGCCGGCGGCGTTTAAGCCCTGGCCCTCCGTAGCTCCAGCAGCTAACGCAGCCGCATTCTTTGCCGTGCCAGCCATCTCCACTCCCACCGGGTCATTTGACTGTTCGCAGACGACACCGGCGCGATTAAAGGCTTGTGCGAGTGTGTTGGCGAGCGTTTCGTCGCTGGAGGCGGCAACTAGAGCGGCGCCTTCGGCGACCATCTCATGGGCGTGGGTTGGACCACCGACGCAGGCCACGCGAGAAGGATCGAGCTGGGATCTCAGTAGGACTGTTGGTGGCGTGCCGTCGGGCGCCACCAATCCTTTAGCGAGCGATACCACTGCGGTGCGCTGTGACAGGCCTGCAGAAGCTAGCCCGGCGATTACGGTGTCAAGGCTCTTAGACGGGACGGCCAGGAAGACGAACTCGGTGCGAGCTAAGCCGACCGTTGCGGTATCGATGCGCAGCTCGCGAGGCAGCTGGATACCCGGCAGATAGCGTCGATTCTCGCGGTCTTCTTGTAGCAGCAGCGCTTGCTCTGCGGTGCGCGTCAGCAGAGTTGTCCGCATGCCGCCGCGTGCCAGCAATACCGCTACGGCGGTTCCAAACGAACCAGCGCCAACCACCACCGCGCGCTTCTGTCCGGGTGTTGGAATTGAGAGTGATGGGAGTTTGCGGTCAGCCATATATGTCGAGCGTATTAGAGGAGGGCCGCGAGGCGAAGGCCAGCGGCCTCTAGTTCATCGAGTGTGGTGGCCTCGATGACGTGTTGGAGGTCAAGAATGCGTTTGTCGAATGCGTCGAGATCGTCACGCCCTACCACCGCATGGCACGGCACTCCGGCTTGGCGCGCGCGTGTGGCGATCTCTCCCAATACCTTGCCGTGCAGGGACTGCTTGTCGATTGCGCCCTCGCCAACAACCACCGCGCGCGCTTCACGCATACGGATGTCAAAGTCCAGCGCTTTGAGAACAAACGCAGCGCCTGACTCGATACGGGCATCAAAGGCCGCCCACAACCCACCAGCTAAGCCGCCCGCTGCCCCGGTCATGGCGACGCCGCGAGGGTCGCGTGCAAGGGTGGTGGCAAGCGTGTCTAGGCGCTTAGAGAGTCGCCGGACTGCCGCAGCGTCGGCGCCCTTCTGGGGCGCGAAGAGCTCTGCAGCATGCTCGAAGGGCGTGTTGACGTCGGCCAGCACAACTAGGCGCGCATCACCGATGCCGCCTGCAGCAGCGATCGCTTCGATCGCACCGCGGCCGCCGTCAGTGGTAGCGCTACCGCCTGCGGCTACCAAAATCACCTGCGCTCCCGCGGTCGCAGCGGCGACGATTAGCTCGCCGGTGCCGCCGCTTGACGCTGCTTCACTGTCTCTCTCATGCTCTGCCACTAAAGCGAGTCCGCTGGCAGCCGCGACCTCGACAACCGCTGTGGCACCGTCCTCGAGAAGGGCGAACCCAGCTTTGACGGTCGTCCCGAGTGGGCCGTGGACTTCGACTCCACTGGTCTGGCCACCCAGCGCCAGCAATAACGTCTCCATCGTGCCATCACCACCGTCTGCCACAGGGCAGAGATCTATCTCCCATCCACCGCTCTCTAAACCGCGACCGACCGCCGCAGCTACCTCTCGTGCCCGAAATGTCTGCTTGAACTTATCGGGAGCGACGAGGATCGCCGGTCGCTTCACGGCCGCCCTCGTGGTGGATTTTGTCGACACGAACCTGAGATCTTCTCACGATCGTCAGCTACGGTGAGAAACAGAGATACCCCGGTAACCGCAGCGCTCGGTTAGGCTCCTAGGAATGAGAGCTACCTTGATCCACGGTCCGCGCGATATCCGCGTCGAGACTGTGCCAGACCCAACCATTGTCAACTCGACCGACGCTATCGTTCGCGTCGTTGCCACATGCGTCTGCGGGTCGGATCTCTGGCCCTACCGTGGCTTTACAGAGACAACAGTGCCAAGACGGATCGGACACGAGCTTGTCGGCGTCGTAGAGGAGATCGGAAGTGACGTCGCCACCATTAAGGTCGGCGACTTTGTGATCGCCCCTTTCGCGATCAGTGACGGCAGCTGTGTGCACTGCCGTCATGGCGTTCACACTTCATGTGAGCAGGGAGCGTTCTGGGGGACCTCGCACGGCGGTCTACCAGTCGACGGTGGGCAGGGTCAGTGGGTGCGCTCTCCACTTGCCGATGGCACGCTTGTGGCGTTGCCTGAGATGCCCGATGAGTCGATGATCGCAAGCCTGCTGACGCTTTCGGATGTGATGGGCACAGGGCATCACGCAGCGCTTGGTGCCGGCGTAGAGCCAGGCTCCACGGTGGTCGTCGTCGGAGACGGAGCGGTTGGCTTGAGCGCCGTTATCGCGGCAAAGCGACTCGGCGCCGAGCAGATTATTTTGATGTCGCGCCACGCAGACCGCCAAGAACTAGGGCGTCGCTTTGGTGCTACGGACGTTGTCGCCGAGCGCGGTAGGGAAGGAGTCAAGATCGTCAACGAGATGCTGGGTGGTGTGGGCGCGGATTCAGTCTTGGAGTGTGTGGGTACTAAGGAGGCGATGGATCAAGCGATTGACACCACTCGTCCCGGCGGCCGTGTCGGCTATGTCGGGGCCCCATACGGCGACTCTGAGCTGCCGATCCGCAGGATCTTCATGCGCAACGTTGCAATTGTTGGCGGAGTTGCACCCGTGCGTCAGTACATCGAGGAGCTGCTCCCTGACGTACTAGACAAGACAATCGACCCCGGCCAAGTCTTCGACCTCGAGCTGCCCCTAGAGGAGATCCCCGAGGCCTATGCAGCGATGGACGAGCGGCGGTCGATCAAGGCGATGCTTCGTCCCTGATGGCCTGTGGTCCGTTCGGCGCATGGCAGACCTAGCCCCGCCGACACGATAAGATAACGCCATGAGTAATGAGCACGCGACAGATGCCGAGGAGGAGTATCTCCAGACGATCTTCTGGCTCTATGAGGCGGGTCTCGCTATGACTGCAGCAAACGTCGCTCGCGCCATGCAGCTCTCTGCTCCGACGGTCCACGAGATGGTCGGTCGTCTCGAGCGTGACGGCTACATCACGCGCGGCGAAGATAAGGTCATCTCCTTCACCGACACTGGGCTTGCACAGGCCGAAGAGATCGTCAGCCGCCATCGGCTAATCGAACGGTTTTTAACAGATGTCGTAGGTGTTCCGTGGGATGACGTTCACGAGGAGGCGGAAAACCTCGAACATGCGATGTCTCCACGTTTTGAGTCATACGTTCGCGCTGCAGTGGGCGATGCTGAGACCTGTCCGCATGGCCACCCGATCAAGGTCGGCCAGCGGATCGAGGGCGTACCGCTGGCCGATGTAGAAGTCGGTGCGAGTGTGCGTATCTTGCGCTTTGAGAATGAGGCCGAGGACCTCTTGCACTACCTCAAGGCCGCTGGCATTGAACCGGAGTTAGAGGGAGTTGTCGTCGAGCGCAGCGACGAAGGTGATGTGATCGTTGAGTTGGCAGGAAGGCGGTGCGTCGTTACACCAAGTGTCGCCGAGACGGTTTCGGTCGTCGCTGATCCCTCGCCACCAGCGCGTACTGCTCTGCCTGAGCACCTTGTGCTCGGACTTGAGCGTTACGGCCGCTGAAGTCTCCCAACGGCTACTGGGCGAGTGAGTGGTAGGCGTCGGCGAGTCTCGCCACGCCTTCGTCGATCTCGCTAGCGCCAACACCTGAGTACGCGATTCGGACTGCGTGCTTGCCACCATCAACGGTGAACTCAGTACCAGGCGTCACGATCACGCCACGTTCTTTGGCTGCCGCCGTTAGGTGCAAGCTGTCTATTGCCTGGGGGAATTCGACCCAGAGAAAGTAGCCGCCCTCGGGCTCGACGAACGCTGCCTCAGGCAGACGCTCTCGCAGCGAAGCCGAGAGCACTGCGACACGCTCGGCTAGGGCGGCCTTAACCGTCGCAACTGAGCGCTCGAACTCTCCCGAGGCGCAGAACTCATATACGACGGCCTGGGCGAGCATGCTCGGTGAGATATAGGTATTTAGGGCACGGGTCGTGATCGCCGCGGCTAGCTCTTGGGGCGCGACAAGGTATCCGACCCGGATGCCGGGGCAGACGGTCTTGGAAAAAGACGAGGCGTAGACGACGCTGCCAGACTTGTCGAGGTCGAGCAGGCGCGGAAGTGGCTCACCCGTGAAGCGGATGTCGATGTAGGGGTCGTCTTCAAAGACGGTGATGCCGTACTCGGCGGCAATCTCGAGCAATGCCACGCGCTTAGCAAGCGAAAGCGTGCATCCGGCCGGGTTGTGGAAGGTGGGGAGGATATGGGCTAGAGCGGGCCGCACGCCACCGTCTTCAATTAACGAGCGTAGAGCTTCGATGTTGATGCCATCGGACTCTAGATCCACGGCGTGTAGCGTGGCGCCGCATTCGCGCAGGCCAAGCAGCGTGCGGTCATAGGTTGGGCTTTCGATAACTACGTCGGTCCCTGGTGAAACGAGCTCTGCGAAGAGGAAGGCGTCTGCTTGCATTGACCCGTTGGTGACTAGGACGCGGGTGGGATCTACGCCGTGGCGGGTCGCGATCCACTCTCGCAGAGGCTCAAAGCCAGCGGCAGAGCCGTAGGGCGTTGCCCACTTCAGCTCTCCTTCGGCCGCTGCCCGAGTTGCCGAGCGCAGGCCTTCGACGTTGACGATGTCATAAGACGGAGCGCCACGAGCGAATGAGATTGGGCCAGAATCAGCCATAACCACTCAGGCGCTGAGAATCTGAGCGGCGATCTCGGCAGTCTCTGTGGGCGTGCGGCCGACACGCACCCCCTTCGCTTCAAGTGCTTCAGCTTTTGCGACGGCAGTACCCGCTGTGCCCGAGACGATCGCACCAGCATGGCCCATCGTTTTTCCGGGAGGGGCTGTGAAGCCAGCGATGTAGGCGACGACTGGCTTGGTCACGTTGGCGGCGATGTACTCCGCGGCCTCCTCTTCTGCCGAGCCGCCGATCTCGCCCGACATTACGATCAACTCAGTCTCAGGATCTGCCTCGAAGAGCGCGATGATGTCGATGAAGCTAGAGCCTGGAACTGGGTCTCCGCCGATGCCCACGATCGAAGAGTTGCCGAAGCCTGCGCGTGCTAGTTCGTTGCCGATCTGGTAGGTCAGGGTCCCTGAGCGCGAGACCACGCCAACGTTGCCCTCCTTGAAGAAGGAGGCCGGAATGATTCCAACGTTGGCCTTGCCAGGAGAGAGGATTCCCGGACAGTTGGGACCTATTAGGCGAACGCCTGACTGGTGAGAGAGATGGTTAAAGACGCGCAGTTCATCGTGGGCCGGGATCCCCTCAGTGATCGCGATGATCAGCTCAATGCCGGCGTCCTGTGCCTCGAGGATCGAGTCGGCTGCGAAGCGTGGTGGGACGAAGATCATCGCCGTGTTGGCGCCACTGTCAGCTACCGCGGCGTGAAAGGTGTCAAATACAGGGATGCCCTCGACGTCTTGGCCACCCTTGCCAGGAGTGACGCCAGCCACGACATTGGTGCCGTAATTACGGTTGTTGAGCGCGTGGAAGGTGCCTTCGCGGCCAGTGATGCCAGAGACGCAAAGACGAGTGTCCTTACCAACCAAGACGCTCATGACGCGACTCCTTGGGCAAGCTCGACGACCTTCTGGGCTGCTCCGAGCATTGTGTCTTGGGCGTGGACGTTTGGAAGATTGGCTTCGGCTAGCAGCCGCCGGCCTTCAACGTCGTTGGTGCCATCCAGGCGCACGACAAAGGGAACGATCGGGTTGATCTGGGCGAAGGCTTCGATCAGGCCCTTAGCGACCTCGTCGCAACGTGTGATGCCACCAAAGATGTTGAACAGAACTGCCTTTACGTTGGGATTGGCAAGGATCACTTCAACTGCGCTGGTGATTGCCTCGGCCTTGGATCCGCCGCCGGCGTCAAGGAAGTTTGCAGGGCTGCCACCAGCCTGGGAGACGACGTCTATGGTTGACATCACTAAGCCGGCCCCATTACCCAAGATCCCGATGTCACCGTCGAGCTTGACGAAGGTCAGTCCCCGCTCGTGAGCCATCTGCTCTTGGGGATCCTCGTTGCCGGGATTACGCAGAGCGGCGTTTTCGGGATGGCGGTAGAGGGCGTTGTCGTCGAGCGTGACCTTGGCATCTAGTGCCCAGACATCACGGTCGCCCGTAATGATCAGCGGGTTGACCTCAACGAGCATCGCCTCCTCGGCGACGAAGGCCTCGTAGAGACGCGCGAGGATCGCTGCGATTGGACGGACGACGTCTTCGTCAACTCCGGCCTCGAACGCTAGGCGACGTCCATGGAACTCTTGGAATCCCAGCAGCGGGTCGACGTGTAGCTTGGCGATCGCATTCGGGTCGCGCTCGGCGACCTCTTCGATGTCCATGCCTCCCTGAGTCGAGAGCATGACTAGCGGCGCTTTGGCTGAGCGGTCAAAGACGATCGAGGCGTAGTACTCGGAGGCGATATCTGAGGCGGCCTCAACCCAGATCTCGTGCACGGTGTGGCCCTTGATGTCCATCCCAAGGATTGCTTGGGAGTGCAGCTGGGCCTCTTGGCGATCTTGGGCGACCTTGATGCCGCCAGCCTTCCCGCGCCCGCCGACCTGCACTTGGGCCTTAACAACGCAGGGGTATCCGATCTTATCGGCAGCGTCCACGGCCTCAGCAACTGTCGTGGCCGGTAGACCCGAGGGGACGGCAACGCCGTGGCGAGCGAATAGCTGCTTGCCTTGATATTCAAGTAGATCCATGCGGGGTCTGACCATATTGGATCGGCGCGCCGATCGCTCTGTGCGTCTAAGTAGGCCACCGGTCGATTGGGTGGGGTGACAGCGTGGATTGGCCAGTTCAGGGCATAATGGACACCCTCCAACCTCGAAGATCAGGTATCAACACATGTCATTACCTAAAAACGTCACTCTCGTCACCTTTGACGTATACGGCAGCCTGATTGATTGGGAGACCGGGATTTATGAGGCTTTCGTCAAGGAGGCCGCTCGCGACGGATTTACGATCAATCGTGAGGAGCTGATTACACGCTTCAGCGCAGTTGAGCGCGAGATCGAGGCTGGCTCCTATGAGCTTTACGCCGAAGTTCTGCGTCAGACCGCGGTCCGGGTTGCTGATGAGCTCGGATGGGCGCTTGAGCCGTCACGTTCAGGGTTCCTGCCCGATTCAGTAGCGCGCTGGACTCCGTTTCGCGAGACAAACGCTCAGCTCGACCGTTTTGCCAAGAAGTTTGAGACCGGCCTGCTCTCCAACATCGATGACAAGCTGCTGGGCCAGACGCGCCGCCACCTACGCGCCGACTTCGATCTGGTCGTAACTGCTCAGCAGGTTCGGTCATACAAGCCAGATCCAAGGCACTTCAACGAGTGCGAACGCCGTAGAGGCAATAAGCGCACCTGGGTCCATATCGGGGCCAGCTACTACCACGATGTCGAGCCATGCCTCAAAAAGCGGATTCCAGTGATCTGGGTCAATCGCAAGAAGGAGACGCTGCAGTCAGGCCAGAAGCCGCCGACCGCTGAGGTCACGACACTGCGCGAGGCCGGCAAGCTGCTCGGAGCGGCGTGAGCGCCTCCGGCGTCTAGCACGATAGATCGTGCGTGCCGTCGGGCTGCATCCGGACGTAGTCGTTGTCACCAGTCGCATCTGGCAGACTAATTGCACCTTCGTGCGCAGTGGCGACGAGGCATTTCTGATCGACTCTCCTGTCTTGCCAGACGAGCTTGAAGCCTTGCCGGTAGTTATGGAGCAGGCCCAGCTGGGATCCCTTAAGGGGCTGTTGGTCACCCATGCCGACTGGGACCACTTGCTCGGTCGCTACGCCTTCCCCGACGCACCACTGGGCTGCGGTGAGACGACGGCCGCGCGGCTAACAGCCGAGCCTGGCGCTGCTCAACGAGAGCTGCGGGCCTTTGACGAGGAGCACTACGTCCAGCGACCACGACCGCTGTCGCTCCCTGGCGTACAGGCCCTGCCTGTCCCGGGATTTTGCGCTCTGGGTGATGGCGAACTCGAGTGCCATCCCGCCGATGGACATACCGCCGATGGCACGGCTTACCTCATACCGTGGGCGCAGGTCTTGGTGTGTGGTGACTACCTCTCGCCAGTTGAGATCCCATGGATCGGGGCCGGAGGAGACGTTGGCGCCTATCTCGCTACGTTGGCCCGGCTGAGGCGCCTAGTCGAGGCATCCAAGATGGTCGTAGCGGGCCACGGCGCACCGCAGCAAAGCGAGGCCGCGCTTGAGATTCTCGACGCTGACGTCGCCTATTTAGAAGCCCTGCTTGAGAGTGGCAGCGCGGCGGCGTTGCCCGACGGGCGCACTACCGGCGCTCAGCGCAAGATTCACGCACAGAACGTGGCGCGGGTTGTGGGCTAATCGTCGTGGTCTAGCCGCACGCCCATAAAGAGGTCGCGGTGCCCGCTGCCCTTAGATGTGCCGGAGAAGCCAAACCGCTGATAGAGCGCTATCGCAGCAGCGTTGTCCTCGCTGGTGTCGAGTTCAACGCGACGACAGCCACGAGCTTGTGCGCGGTCGAGTGCCGCCTGAACCAGCCCACTACCAACTCCACCGCGACGGGCGTCCTGGGCGACGAACAGGTCTTCAAGCCAGCAGTCGTCGCTGGCGGTCCAGATGCTGGGGCGAAAACGCAGCTGACAGACGCCAGCGGCTGGCCCGTCCCCGGCGGGGGCCCCAAGCAGAAACTCGGTGTCGGTGCGCTCGATCAGGCGCTCTACGGCGGCAAGAAAAGCGTTGTCTGATGGCCAGTCGCGTCCGCTTGAGTTGCGAAAAGCGATCAGCAGGTCGGCGACGCTTGTGACCTCGTGAAGCTGGGCGATCCAAGTCCGCGGCGTCATTGTCCGTCGATCTCTAGAGTTGAGCAGAGGGGTTCTGACGCCACTGCGAAGGTGCCCTACTCCGGGTTGGTAATCGTTGCGAGAAGGTCGCCAGCAGCTACCGAAGCACCGACGGCTACCACTAGCTCGGTGACGGTTCCAGCCTTGTGGGCGGTGATCTCATTCTCCATCTTCATCGCCTCTATCACGCAGATCAGAGCGCCCTCTTCGACTACCGCTCCCACCGCGACTACAACCTTGAGCACGGTTCCCTGTAGCGGAGCTGGAAGTGCATCGCCGCCACCGCCACCGCCGCTCGAAGCGCGCTCGCTGCGCTTTGTCTTTGTGGCGCCCGCTTGGCCAGCGGCCGGGAAGGCGCTAGCGGCCGGGGCGGCGCCAATCACGGTGACATCAAAGCGGCGACCGGAGACCTCGACTGTGTACTCCTGCTCAACCTTATCCTGGCCGTCGCCATCGCCATTAGCGGATAGCTCGACCTTGGGGAAGGCCAGTGCTTTGAGCCATTCGCGGTCCTCGACTAGGTCGCGACAGGTCTCAGCCTGAGCCCACTGCTTGGTAGCCAGCAGTGCGGTGTGGAAGGGGATAAGCGTCTTTAAGTCAGTGATCTCATACTCCGACAAGGCGCGCAGCATCCGACTGGTTGCCTGTTCGCGGTCGACGTCCCAGACGATCAACTTGGCGACCATCGGGTCATACATCGGAGAGACCTCAGAGCCGGGGCCGACGCCCGAGTCGACTCTCACGCCCGGACCTGCTGGCTCACGGTAGGAGCCGATCCGTCCTGGTGCGGGAGCGAAGTTCTTTGAGGCGTCCTCGGCGTTGATGCGACATTCGATCGCATGGCCCCGCAGTACGACGTCGCCTTGAGTTACCGACAGCCGTTCGCCCGCAGCAGCGCGGATTCCCTCCTTGACAATGTCGATGCCCGTTGTCATCTCAGTCACGCAGTGCTCAACTTGGACGCGGGTGTTCATCTCGAGGAAGAAGTACTCACCATCTTGGAGTAGGCCTTCGACGGTTCCGGCTCCTACGTAGTTGACGGCAGCTGCGGCGTCGGTGGCGATCTTGCCGATATGGGCGCGCAGAGCGTCGTTGACGGCGGGCGCTGGAGACTCCTCGATCAGCTTCTGATGGCGACGCTGGACTGAGCAGTCACGCTCGCCGAGATGGATCACTGTGCCGTGGCTGTCGGCAAGGATCTGGACCTCGACGTGACGGGGATCTGGAAGGTAGCGTTCGACGTAGACCGTGGCGTCGGAGAAGAACTTTTCACCCTCGCGAGCGGCGCCTTCGAATGCCTCTTGGAGGTCTTCCTCGGTGAGGGCGACACGGAAGCCCTTGCCACCGCCACCGCCAGCGGCCTTGATAGCGACCGGATAGCCGACCGTCTCGGCGATCACAACGCGGGCATCTTCGACCGTGGCGACCGGCTCGGTCGTGCCTGGGACGATCGGTACGCCGGCCTTGGCCATTAGGTCGCGCGCGGCAGTCTTTGATCCCATCGCGTCGATCGCACTCGCAGGCGGGCCGATGAAGACGATGCCGGCCTCATCGCAGGCGCGGGCGAAATCGGCGTTCTCGGCAAGGAAGCCGTAGCCGGGATGGATAGCGTCGGCTCCGGACTCGCGCGCAGCATTAATGATCTTTTCAACGACTAGGTAGCTCTCTGCTGCTGGCCCAGGTCCGATCAGGTAGGCCTCGTCGGCACGAGAGACATGCGGGGCCTCGCGGTCGATCTCAGAGTAGACAGCGACGCTCGCAATGCCCATCTCTTCTAGGGCGCGAATGATGCGAACTGCTATCTCGCCTCGATTGGCGACTAGGACCTTGGAGAACATAAGCGAGGCGCAACATTATCCGAGGTCGCCAGCTGAGGTATTCTGAGCGTTGAGCGATCACCATATATCCGCGCTGAACTGTTGCGCGAAGGGAGCCCTGAAGTCACCAATGTCAATGCAAGGACCGATCGGACCGGCGTCTAGAGAGTCTCTGGGGCTTACCGGCTCGATAGCTGAAAAGTCACGTTCGGCTGCGTTGCTGGGTAATGTCATGGGCCTTGTGGCGATTACGGTCGCCTTTGCGGCGCTGGGCGTATACATCACCCGCGACATGGGCAGCGGCGGCTACCTGTTCTTCTTCATCGCGGCGATCGGCGCTATCGTCGGGCTTAACGTCGCAGTCAAGCGTTCGCATGGGTTGGCGCTGGTCTTTCTCTTCGCCCTCGGCTTGTTGTTGGGAATGGCAATCGGCCCCGTCGTCAACGTCTACCTGCAGACCAATCCAACGGTCGTCTATCAGTCGGCCGCCGCCACAGCCCTATTTATTGGTGCTTTTGGCAGCTACGGCTACGCAACACGTCGAGACCTCTCTGGCTGGGCGCGCGGGCTGTTCTGGATGCTCTTGGCCCTGATCGGCTTTGGGATCGTGATGATCTTCATCAACATTCCCGGCGGCCAGCTGATCTATTCGATCCTCGGGCTAGGCATCTTTGCCGCCTACACAATGTTCGACTTTAACCGCCTTAAGCGAGCCGGACAGCAGTCGGCGATACCGCTTGCCGCGTCGATCTTTCTCGATATCTTCAACGTCTTTCTCTTCTTCCTCCAGATCTTTGGCGGGTCAAACCGGTAGGAAGGGCGTAGCGCCGCCGGGCCTTTGGTTTGGCCTTGTGGCTGGTCGGTTGGGCCACGAAGAGCTCCGGCTTATGCAGGGCTTCACTGGGTTGCATGCGACGTCGCGCGGTCGGATAGTTGGCCTTAGGCAGTGCGTTGGGCGACTGCTGCCGCGACCGTTGCGACCACCGCAGCCGGCTCCTCAACAAGCTGTCGCCAGGTGACTCTCAGCACTCGATATCCCGCGGCGACGTAAGCCCCATCGCGCTTGCGATCACGCTCAAACGCTTCCCGAGATCCGTGATAGCGATAGCCGTCTACCTCGACGATAAGGCGCTCCTCACGCCAGAAAAAATCAGCCTCATGCCCGTTGACCAGCACGTTGGTGGCGGTCGGGCCAATCCGCGCGCTGCGCAAGAGGTCGAGCATCTTGCGTTCTGCGATCGAACGAGTGAAGGCGGGTTCGTTTGCCCGTGCAAGCAGCTCCTGCAATTTCGGGATTGCGCGATGTTGTGGCGCCAGTTGCATCGCCGCGAGTAGGGACTGGGTTGTTATCAATCCGAGGATCCGTGCTTGGGCCGCAGCCCGTTCGATCGTGGCGGAGGAGGCAGTGGTGGCGAGATCGAGCACGGTGCGCGCTGGAGCGGTGACGGCGATGCCGTCTCGCTCGTCGACATCTTGTCGATCGAGATGCCCGACGCGGTGGAGATGGATGCCGTCACGCTTACGAGGGCGCCGACCGACCACGGTGACATCAACCGGTCCCCTCGGCGAATCGATCAGTCCCCAGAGGGCTCCCGCACAACGATGGCTGAGTAGCGCATCGGCTCCCACCGCGAGGACGGCGGCCCTGAAGCGGCTGTTGTGAGGCGCAGCCCGATGCCCGACGAGATAGACCCCACGGTGCACTGGATGCAGACGCCCTGCCGCTATCTGATAGCCGATCGAGCGGTATGTCACCCCGATCGCCGCTAGCTGTCGGCTGGTCACAAGTCCGTGCTGGGACGTGGCTAGTCGAGCCACCGCCTGATCTTGCGGGCGTAGTTCGTTGGTGGTAGGGATTTAGATCAGGCCCAACCGCGCCGAACGACGCGCCGAACGACGCGCCGAACGGTCGCCCTCAACGTCAACAAAGCGCACGCCATGGGTACACAACGTCGACGGCCTTCGGTCCCGCGCACACGACTGCGACAAACAGCACGCCCACGGTACAAAACGTAGACGAGCGCTTGATAGGGACTTGCGATCGATGATTTATATCTGGAGAGAGGTGCATGTCAGCGATCATCGAGCCTCGCTCTCGGCCCCTTAGGCAGATTCGCTGAAGATGGAGCAGGGGTAGGCCTCTTTCGAATCAGTCAGCGCGTGGCGCGACGCCTATCGCTGCGCTCGCTCCCGCACCCGGCCCGGCCCCGGCCCCCGCACCCGGCCCCGGCCCCCGCACCCGCACCCGGCCCCGGCCCCCGCACCCGGCCCCGGCCCCCGCACCCGGCCCGGCCGCTCAGCCCAGGATCATCCCTGCTGCGACGGTGTCATTTGAGGACTCGTCGATCAGGATGAAGGAGCCCGTCTCGCGGTTTGATGAGTAGGGATCTACGACCAGCGGCCCGCTGAGGCGCAGCGAGACGGCGCCGATGTCGTTTAGGAGTAGCTCCTCAGCGCTCTGGTCGGAGCGCAGTGTCTCGATGTCGAGGCGATCCTCCACGCCGTCAACGACAGCGCGCACAGACCGCGTCGTGTGTTTGATCACGTAGCGGTCACCCACACGCAGGGGGCTCTGAGCCATCCAGCAGATTCTTGCTCTGAGTTGACTTGTGACAAGCGGCAGCTCTTCGCCTGTCACGATCATGTCGCCGCGAGCGACGTCTATGTCGTCTTCGAGCAGCACCGTCACTGACATCGGCGCACTAGCGCGGTCGAGATCGCCATCGAGCGTGTCGATGCCAGCCACACGACTGCTGCGACCCGATGGCAGGATCACGACGTCGTCGCCGAGGGCTAGCGATCCGCCTGCGACACGGCCAGCGTATCCGCGGTAGTCGGGATGGTCAGCATCTTGGGGCCGGATAACCCACTGGACTGGGAAACGTGCTGGCGCGAGACTTTGTTCAGACGCGATCTCTACCTCTTCAAGGTGGGTCAGGAGCGTTGGCCCGTCATACCACGGCATCCGCTCAGAGCGCTCGACTACGTTGTCACCAAGCCTTGCCGAGATGGCTATGAAGGTCACATCGGGAATCTCTAGCCGCTGGGCGACCTCTGCGAACTGCGCTACCACCGCATCAAATGCGCTCTCGTCCCAGTCGACAAGATCCATCTTGTTGACACAGACAACAAGATGTGGGATCCGCAGTAGGGATGCGATCGAAGCGTGGCGGCGCGACTGGGCGACGACGCCGTTGCGAGCGTCGATCAAGACGATCGAGAGGTCGGCGGTCGAGGAGCCAGTGACCATGTTGCGCGTGTACTGCTCGTGGCCTGGGCAGTCGGCGATGATGAAACGTCGGCGCGCGGTCGCGAAAGCCCGATAGGCAACGTCGATAGTGATCCCTTGCTCGCGCTCGGCGCGCAGCCCGTCGGTCAGCAGGGCGAGGTCCAAGGAGCCATCTCCGCGACGCTGAGAGACATCTTCGACGTGTTGCAGCTGGTCGGCCAGGATCTGCTTTGAGTCGTAGAGCAGGCGGCCAATCAACGTGCTTTTGCCGTCGTCAACCGATCCGCAGGTGGCAAAGCGCAGCAGCTCAGCCATTAGAAGTAACCCTCTCGCTTGCGATCTTCCATCGCGGCCTCTGAGACGCGATCGTCGGCGCGGGTCTCGCCACGTTCGGTGATCGTGGTGGCGGCAATCTCGGTCACAACAGAAGTCAATGTCCTTGCGCCACTACGCACGGCTCCGGTGCAGCTCATATCGCCCACCGTTCGGTAGCGCACCGACGTCGTAAACGGCTGCTCATCGTCGGCCAAAGAGACGAACTCCGACGCCGCGTAGAGCATCCCATCGCGCGCGAAGACTTCGCGTTCGTGGGCGTAGTAAATCGATGGTATCTCGAGCTCTTCGCGCTCGATGTACTCCCAGACGTCGAGCTCTGTCCAGTTAGAGATCGGGAAGACCCGTACGTGTTCGCCACGACGCACGCGACCGTTATAGAGGCTCCAGAGCTCTGGACGTTGGGCGCGAGGATCCCACTGGCCGAAGTCATCGCGGAAGGAGAAGATCCGCTCCTTGGCGCGTGCACGTTCCTCATCACGACGCGCACCCCCGAACGCTGCGTCGAAGCGGTGCTCGGCGATCGCGTCGAGCAGGGTTGTGGTCTGCAGGCGGTTACGCGAGGCGCGCGGGCCGGTCTCCTCGACGACGCGGCCGCTGTCGATTGACTGCTGCACCGAAGCGACAATCAGTCGCTCACCTATCTCGGCAACACGGCGGTCACGGAACTCGATCACTTCAGGAAAGTTATGACCGGTATCGATGTGCATCACCGGGAAGGGAAAGCCGGCCGGTCGAAAGGCCTTCTCAGCTAGACGCAGTAGCACTATTGAATCTTTGCCGCCGGAGAAGAGCAGGACCGGTCGCTCTAGTTCGGCTGCGACCTCACGCATGATGTGAACGGCCTCGGCCTCGAGTGAGTCGAGGTGTGAGCGAGGGGCGCTCATCCTTGCTCAGAGGCCGGCAGTCGCGGAGCGCCGGGGAGAGTGCCTGTGCGGACGCGGATCTGGTGTAGGACGTAGGCAATGACGGCTAGCGAGAGTGGGACGCCGATCAGTGCGAAGGCTGGAATGTTCGCCCCAGCCTTAGAAAGTAGTCCCAGTCCGCCAGCTAGCAAGACAATTCCCAAGACTGGACGTAGCCCATCGCTCGATAGTTTCGTGGAGATATTCGCTCCGATCCAGACGCCCGGTACCGAACCAATCAAAATGTTGGCGGCTAGGGCAAGGTCGACGTTGCCCGAGATGAAGTGGGCCGCGCCAGCCACCCACAACAAGATCGCCGCATGAAAGACGTCTGTACCCACTACTCGGTGGGGCGTCAGTTTAAAGGCAAGGATCAGGCCGATCGCGATCAGCGCACCGCTGCCAGCCGAAGTTACGCCCAAGACGAATCCAACGCTCACACCAATCACCACAGCGGCGACCTTGTGGCGAACGTCAAGCTTGACAGTGTCACGCTCGCGTTGGACGAGCTTGGGCAGAAAGAGCGCACGAATCAGCACGGCCGTACCGGTGAACAGCAGCGCCGCAGCGATCGCCACTAAGACGATCGTGTCGAACTTTTCTCCATAAGCAGTGCGCAGTTGATCTAAGACAATTACGCCGCAGATCGCACCGGGGATCGACCCGACCGCCAGCCAGCCAGCGATCCCAAAGTCCACGGTTCCCTTGCGTACGTGACGCCAGCCCCCGACGGTCTTAGTCACGGCGCCGTAGGCGAGGTCGGTTCCAATCGCGACGACCGGCTTGATCCCGAAGACGAGAATCAGCAGCGGCGTCATCAGCGAGCCGCCGCCCATCCCGGTCGTTCCAACCAGAACGCCGACGCCGAAGCCGAAGAGTATGAGTAGGGGATCCACTAGGTCAACGCAGCTGCGGCCCTTAGACCGCGCACTCGCCCTCGCCGCGGATTACCTCAAATGGCACCTTCCGGTTCCAGTCGATGAACATATTCATTGTTTCTAGGCCGAACTCGACCGGCAGTGCGAGGTCGCGGACGAGATCCTCAAAGGCAGTCGTGCCAACACGCTCGACGAAGTCGTTAAATAGCTCTGCTTCGACGCGATCGGACTCATAGAAGCGCAGCCAACGCTCGACGGCGTCGGGCACCCGTTTGGCAGGTAGACGCACCTTCAGTCGCGTTCCGTACGCCACCTCGCCGCCCTCATAGGTGCCGGCTAGGTGGGCTACGTATGCCGGGATCGTCTTTGTACCGACTTTGATCGAGGCACCGTAGAAGCCGATATTGGCAATGTGGTGTTGGCTGCAACCATTGGGGCAGCCGCTCATCTTGATGTGCACAAGCTTGGTTAGCTCGTCCTCGATTGCCATCGACGTAACCCGCTCAGCTACGGCGGCGTTTAGGCCCATCGAGCTGGTGATCCCGAGCTTGCAACTGTCAGTGCCTGGGCAGCTAACAACGTCGACGATCTGATTTGCCCCAGCTTCGCCTAGGCCGATCTCCGATAGCCGCTGCCAGACGTCGTAGAGAGTCTCGTCGCGGACCCAACGCAGCACGAGGTTCTGCTGCACCGTGGTGCGCGCGTAGCCACTGGAGAAGTCGCGCATGATCACTGCCAGGCCACGGAACTGATCTGGCGTTAGGTCACCACGAACGATCCGAACCGTCGCAGTAGAGAATCCGGCCTGACGTTGTGGGGCGACGTTTGCTTTAACCCAACGTTTGAAATCTGCGTCGTCGCCGTCAGGGCTGGATGGGGCTGATGAAGCCGTAGCCGAAGACTCAGGATCGCTGAGATGTTCGGCCTCGTCGTAGACGAAGAGCAGCGGGTCGAGCGTGTAGTCGCGCTGGGTAACCCAATCGCCCTTGAGTTCCTCGATAACCATCTCGCGGAAAGCCTCTGGACCGACCTTATCTACCAGCACCTTGATCCGAGCCCGCGCGCGATTCTTGCGCAGCCAGTCCTGGCGATCGAAGATTCTCAACGCGGCTTCGGTGACCCGTAGGTACTCACCGTCGTCTGCGCCTAGGAAGTCAAAGATCGTTGGCGCAATACGGGGCATGATCGAAGTGCCGCCACCGACGCGAAACTCAAAGCCACGCACCTGCTGACCGTCAATCTCGCGCACGCGGGGGATGAAGCCAAGGTCATGGATGCCAGTGATAGCTACGTCTTCATCGGTAGCAGTGAACGCCGTCTTGATCTTTCGCGGCATCAGCTGACAGACATCGTTGCGCACGAAATAGCGCACAAAAGCTCCGACGTAAGGGGTCGGGTCAAAGAGCTCTCCCTCGCACACTCCGGCCCATGGGTCGCCGGTCACGTTGCGCACGGTATTGCCGCAGCCTTCGCGCGTCGAGAGGCCACTGGGCGCAATATCGCGCAGCAGCTCGGCCATCTGCATTAGCGGGACATGGTGAATCTGGACGTTCTGGCGCGTGGTGATATGGCCTTTGCCCAGCGGTGCGTATGTCGCTACGGCGTCGGCGAGCGCCTCCATCTGCTCTGGCGTGACTCCGCCGAATGGAAGCTTGATCCTGCACATCTGCACGTCGGCCTGACGTTGTCCATAGACGCCCTGCTTAAGACGAAAGCCGATGAACTCCACCTCTGGGGTACCGCCGTCTAAAAAGGTCGCAGCTTCGGAGGTGAAGTCGTCGAACTCGTGCTCGAGGATCGGGATCACGCGTCCGGGGACGTTCTCAATTACCTCTGGGTTAGCGAGCGATCCGCGGCCGTTGGGCTTGGGCACGGGCTGGGTGGTGGATGGTTCCATGAGGGTTTCTGTTGGTCCTTTTGGCGTGGTCTGGGTTCGGTGGCAGTAGTTATTGAGTTTGTGGAGCGTCGATGTGTAGGCCGCACTCGGTCTTATCGTTGCCAGCCCAGCGACCTTCGCGGCCAGAGCCGGGCTGTGTGCAGTGAGTGCAGCCGATAGAGGAGTAGCCCTCGTCGTGAAGTGGGTTGTAGGGGAGATCGTTAGCCGCGATGTACTCCCAGACCTGCTCCTCAGTCCAGTCGGCAAGGGGGTTGAACTTCCAGAGGTCGTGGGCTTGGTCCCACTCGACCTTGCGCGCGTTGGCTCGTGTGGGCGACTGTTCGCGGCGCAGGCCGGTGATCCAAGCGTCGAGACCACTCAGGGCGCGACCCAACGGCTCTACCTTGCGGATCGCGCAGCAGGCCTGGGGATCACGTGCCCAAAGCTCGTCGCCGTGGGTAGTGGCCTGCTCGGCCAGCGACGGTCCCTCAAAGACCTCGACCTTGATCCCATAACGCTTCTCCACCAGCTCCCAGGTTGCGTAGGTCTGGGGAAAGAGGACGCTTGTATCCAACGCAAATACGCGCGCCGATGGCTCGATCGCCATCAGTAAGTCGAGCATCACAGCCTCTTCCTTCTGGAATGAGCAGGCCAGTGCCAAGGATGGGTGGTGGTGTTCGACAGCGAAGGCCAGGACGTCCTTGGCAGAGCCGCTCTCGAGGTCTGGGATGGTGGTAGTCATAGGTAAAGCGCACCCGGAAAAGCGACGCGCTTAAGTAAACTACCAAATCCCGACCAAGTTTAGGTATTAAAGCCTTGGTTGGGCTTTGTGGGGAGTCGGCCTTAGCTCCACGGGTGGGGATCGCCCCACGGGGAAGGAGCGTCTGGTTCGCGGCCGGTGCCCTCTAGTAGCGCTGCCCTTTGCCACGGATCGCGCGCCAGCTGTGAGCTCGACGGCAGCGGCGCGGGTGCGGTGTCGATGCGGAACTGCGCGATCGCCGCAACGATCGCCGCAGCCTCCTCGGGAGTGGCTGTCGGGGTGACAAATTCAAGTTTTGGCTGACGACTCATCGGTGCGAGGGTATCGTGGACGGCCTAGTGTCTGCTATCCCAGTCTTAGATCACGATGCTGTTCTGGCCGCCGTCGATCCCAGCGCGGCGATCGAACAAGTCCGAGACGCCTTTATTCGCCACTACCGCGGCGAGTGGCAGATGCCACCTAAGGTCTACCTCTTAAGCCCGCCCAACGGAGACTTTCGTGCGATGCCTGCGCTCGGCGACGGGCTGGCCTTACTTAAGTGGGTTACATCGTTTCCCGGGAATCCGGCAGTACAACTGCCAACCGTAAGTGGGGTGATCTGCCTTTCAGACGCAGCCACTGGAGTGCCACTGATGTTGCTCGACGCACGTTCGGTGACTGCGCTGCGGACCGGAGCCGTAGCTGCGGTGGCTACACAGGCCCTGGCCCGTAGCGACGCCCAAACGGTGGGCATCGTCGGCTGCGGATTACACGGAGCGTGGGCGGCAAGGTGCCTGATTGCCGCCGGTTATAAGCCAGGCGTCTGCCACGATCCTCGCCCCGAGGCCGCCGCCGCTCTAGCTAGAGAGATGGGTTTTAGGCCCGGTACGCGCGACGAGGCCTTAGCGCAAGAGATTATCTGCGCGGTGACTCCCGGCCACGAACCTGTGATCGGCGTAGGCGACCTGCACCAAGGTGCTCATCTAAACAT
This sequence comes from Solirubrobacterales bacterium, assembly GCA_947474595.1. GTDB lineage: Bacteria > Actinomycetota > Thermoleophilia > Solirubrobacterales > Solirubrobacteraceae > CANJIV01. Next base: position 152,601 of record CANJIV010000004.1, on the reverse strand, counting down.
GCTCGGAGCCGATGGTCCAGGCAAGGCTGAAGCGACAGCTGAGGCTGTTGCGGCGTGCGTGCTGTTTTGCGATGAGTGGACCCAGGCGGTCCACGGGGGAGAGCTGACAGGGGCTGTCGAGGCCGGGTTAGTGGGCCGCGAACAGGTCACTGATCTCGGGGCGGTTCTCGCTGGCGTGGCTACGGGCCGCCCAACTCCCGAGGCGGTCACTCTCTTTGATTCAACCGGGCTTGCGATCCAGGATCTAGCGATCGCCAAGGCAGCGCTAACTGCTTGGCGTGAAGGGCTGGTATCGGCCCAAACCATAAATCTTTAGGTTTATCTGCCACACGTCCGGCCTCAGCGCGCTATGTTTCGCCTATGTCAAACATCACAAGCTCTCCCAAGCGCAGCGCAATGCTCGCCATCGCCCTGACCACAGGCGCACTTCTGATTGCGGGATCCTCTGCGGCGGGCGCCTCAACAACAAAACCCTTTCAGTACGGAGTTACGGCCGCAGAGGTCTCCTCGAGCTCGGCTCTGTTGTGGTCGCGTCCAGGTAGCGCCGGACGAGTGACATTGCAGGTCGCGCTCAAGTCAAACTTCACTGGTGCCACCGAGTACAACGGGTCGCCGAGCGCTGCTAGTGACTACACGCTGACGATCAAGGTGACCGGTTTGAAGCCCGCCACGCGCTACTACTACCGCTTCGCTAAGGGTACGAGCCATACGGTGGTCGTGAGCGCGACGGGAACTTTTGAGACCGCTCCCGCCGATACCGCCGACGTGCCCGTCTCCTTCGCCTACTCGGGCGATACAGACGCACAGCCGCAGTCTACGAGCAAGCCTAAGACTGACGGATCAGGTAAGCCGTATTGGAATAAGTTCGAGATCTACGGAAAGATGGCTGCCGAGGGCAACGACTTCAACTTTAACTTTGGCGACACGATCTACTCCGACACAGAGGTCTTGTGCGCGGGCGTGCCCTGTGCACCGATCGCGCTTTCGACCGCAGCTAAGTGGGAGAAGTACAAGATGAACATCGTGCGCCCGCCGCTGCTGAAGCTGCGCTCCTCTAGCGCCGTCTACAACCACTTTGACGACCACGAATTCATCAACGATTTCACCGGCGAGGGTAAGACTTCGGCCAAGCTCTACAAGGATTCAGTCGCTGCTTTCCTCAGCTACCAGCCCGCGACTTGGAGCGCTAGTAACGGCCTCTATCGCAGCTTCCGCTGGGGCAAGAACGTTGAGGTGTTCATGCTTGACGAGATCACCTTCCGCAGCGCGAAGGCATCCGACGGCGGCACCTGCAACAACCCGATCAGCAATGCTCCCGATCTCGCTCCGACCGGGCCAGCCGCGACGCGGGGGCTCTTTAGTCTAATTATTCCGTCGCTAGCCGCAGCGGTCTCTCAGGCCTGTCTAGACAGGATCAATAGTGCTACACGCACGATGCTTGGTAAACGTCAGTACGCGGCCTTTACTAAGGCGGTCAAAGCCTCGAAGGCGAAGTGGAAGGTCGTAATGAACGAGAAGCCGATCCAACAGTTCTACTCGTTGCCATATGACCGCTGGGAGGGGTATGCCGCCGAGCGCCAGAAGCTGATCGCGTTCATCGACAAGAACGTAAAGAACGTCGTCTTCTTGACCACCGATACGCACGCCACCTTTGTCAACAACGTTCGCTATGAGACGCTGCCTACGCCGCGTGACTCAAGCTTTAGTGAGTTTGTGACTGGGCCAGTGGCCACGGCTAACTTCGGCTTGGAGATTAACCTAGCCACGGCTAACCCCGGAGCAGGAGCACTGATAACTAGCGTCTTCATGAAGGCGGCTCCGCCGGGCGGGCCTGGGATGGCTTGTGCCAATACAACGACGTTCTCATACGGGCAAGTTGAAGTCACAAGCAAGAAGCTGACCGTGCGGGCCAAGGGCCCTGACGGGAAGCCAATAACCGACGCTGTGACCAAGCTGCCCTGCGTTCTGACGCTGACCGCGAAGTAGGCCTGGACATCTTGGCTTAGGCTGCTGTGCTGCGGTGATTGCGGCGCAGCAGCCCCTAGGCTGCGGTCATTACGACGTTGTTGGCTTAGATTGAGCAGCGAGGTCCGCGGCGAGTCTCAGAGCATCGTCACGAGTAGAGATCTCGCCGGCGTAGCGGGCCTTGGCTAGTTCAGCGAGGATCTCGCCGACGATCGGTCCGGGCGGTAGATCGCAGGCTTCGGCCAACTCATCGCCACGCAGCAGCGCAGGTGGTCGACCGTCGCTCTTCCACCGCAGGGCCGGGGCCATCATCTCTCTCGCAAGCTCTAGATGCTTGGCGATCGCCTCGTCGGCCTTTCGCCCGCGTGTTGCCAAGCGGTCGGCTACCGAGAGGACGGTGACGTCAACCTCAACCGGCTCGCACGTATCGAGATAGCCGTAGATCGCGCGCAACGTGAGTGGCCGCTCATGAACGAGGAAGCCAAGGTGAAGGTGGTAGAGAGTGAGCGCTGCAACGTAGGCACGTAGCCGTTCGCTGGCCTTAAGCCGGGTGAGCGTGGAGCGAGCTAGATCGGCGCCAATGCGGTCGTGGTGGTAGAAGGTGATCCTCCCCTCGTCAGTGACGGAGCGCGTCTCGGGTTTGGCTGCGTCGTGCAGCAAGGCTCCAAAGCGCAGCGCCTGTGCGCGGCTGAGGTCATCGGCGAGCGGCTGGGATAGCACCGCTGACAACGCCGGGGCTAGTTGGCCAAAGAGTGGTTCGGGGTCATTCTCGATCTCTATTAGGGCGCCTAAGACCGCGAGCGTGTGGTCGTGGACGTCGAGGTGGTGGTAGGCGTTTTGTTCTACGCCGCGCAGGGCTGCTAGCTCAGGTAGGACGGGGGCAGTCAGGGCGAGGTTGTCCATCGTCGCCAGTCCATCTAGAACTCGCGGCGAAATTATGATCCGACGCAACTCGCTAAATACGCGTTCTTGGGCCACGTCGACGATCTTGGCAGCGTGGCTGCGGGCCGCAGTAACAGTTTCGGGGTCTACAGCGAAGTCAAGCTCACAGGCGAATCGAGCTAGACGCAAGGTGCGTAGAGGATCTGCGGCGAAGGCAGCGGGAGAGACCATGCGCAGCCTGCCGGCAGCGAGGTCCGCGCGTCCCGCCCAAGGATCGATCAGAGTTTCGTCGCCAAGGCGGCGAGCCATCGCGTTGATCGTGAAGTCCCTCTGGCCGAGGTCGGCCACGATGTCATCGCCGACAAGCGCAGAGATGTCGGCGTGCCACGACCCATCACGCGCTACGACTCGCCAGGCACCGAAGGTCTGCGAAAGAGCAAAGGCGGTCGCCTTCGCCTCTTTAGCTAGGGCCCGCGCAGCAGTCCCAGGGTCTGTTGCAACAACTAGGTCTAGGTCGGTGGTCTCGCGTTCGAGCAGCTCATCGCGCAGTACTCCTCCAACGATCCAGGCTTCGGTTGTACCTAGCGCCCTCTGGACAGCATCTAGCGCGACGTTCATCGCTGCTCCTCGGAGGGCAGCTCGATTCTAGGAATCCGCGGCAGTAGTCCGGTAGTGACCTCGTAGTTGATCGACCCCAGCCACTGCGCCATCTCCTCAGCAAGAATCTGCTGGTCGCCATCGCGCCCGATCAAAGTAACCCTCTGGCCGGTAGTGACAGTTGGCTGAGCGCCAAGATCGATCGTAATCGAGTCCATGCTTACTGATCCGACGACCCGATAGCGTTGGCCCCCAATCAAGACCTGTGAGTTGTTGCTCAGAGCACGACGGAAGCCGTCGCCGTAGCCGATCGGCACCGTGGCGATGTTGGTTGCCTCGGTGGCAACGAAGCGGCGGCCGTAGCCTGCGCTCTCCCCCGCTGCAGTCGGCTTGATCGAGGCGACGTAGGAGTGCAGTTCAAGCACGGGCTTAAGTTTGTGAGCGTAGGGATCCTTGCCGTAGGGATCCATTCCATAGAGAGCGATACCGCAGCGCACCATGTCAAAGTGGGAGTCAGGTTGCCGCAGTGTGGCCGCGCTGTTTGCAGCATGTAAGAAGATCTCTGGGTAGGAAGCTTTCAGCTCTTTAGCGAGCCGAGTAAAGCGGGTGAGCTGTTCTGAGAAGAAGGGGTCTTCGAGGTCATCGGCAGTGGCGAAGTGGGTCATGACTGCGACCAGTTCGAGTTCGGCAGTCGCGGTGACCGCCGCCGCTACCCGAGCTAACTCTTGGGCGTCTCGCGTGCCAAAGCGACCCATCCCGGAGTCAAATTTGAGATGGACTCTGGCCGGGAGTCCGGTGCGTGCAATCGCCTCCACGAACGGCTCGCTCCATGCCACAACATCGGCTTGTGCCTCTAAGGCTATGGTGAGCTCTTCTGCGCTAATGGCGCCCATCACGAGAATCGGGGCGGCTATCCCGTTGGAACGGAGATAGGCGGCTTCAGCGGCACTGCTGACAGCCAGCCAGGTTGCTCCGGCGGCCAAGGCCGCCTTGGCGCAAGGCAGCGTTTGGTGTCCGTAGGCGTTGGCCTTAACCACCGCGCAAAGTTGGGCTCCACCCGTGAGGCAGCGCTGAACTGTCGCGACGTTATCGCTAAAGGCGACAAGGTCTACGGTGGCGGTTGCCAGGGTGCTCATCGCCGGCGCGCGGCGCCTAGCGCAGCGATCACATCGCTGGCGATTACCGAGTCCACGCCGTGCTCCTCGCCGGCTATGCGGCCAGCCTCGGCGTGGAGTACAGCGCCTGCGCAGGCCGCGGCAAATGGTGCCATACCCTTCGCCAGTAGCGCTCCGATCACTCCGGATAAGACGTCACCGGAGCCAGCAGTTGCTAGGGCCGGGGTGCCGCTGGCGCTAATCGCGACGCGACCGTTGGGGCTTGCGATCAGGGTGTCGTCGCCTTTGAGCAGCACCACCGCATCTGCCGCTGCCGCGGCCGCGCGGACGTGCGCTAGACGCTTTGCTTGGACCTCTGCTGGGGTGATCGCGAGCAGGCGCGCAAGCTCTCCAGCGTGAGGCGTAAGCACGGTTGGCCAGTCACGATCGGCGATCAGCTCGAGGCGTCCAGCGTGGGCATTTAAGCCATCGGCATCGAGGACCATCGGCGCTGGCACTGCGCTAGCGGCGCCGCGGGCAAACTGGCTGGCACCGTTACTGCGACCTATGCCGGGCCCGAGCACGACTGCGTCGACCTCTTCTGCCATACGCGTGAGTGGCGCTACGCCATCGGGAGTGAACCCACCCGCAGCATCAGGAAGTACACGCGACATCGCCTCAAGAAGGCGAGCAGCGAAGATCGGCGCCAGTGACTGTGGTACGGCCGCTGTGACATATCCGGCGCCCGTGCGCTGGGCAGCGGCGACCACCATCAACGGTGCTCCCGTGAGACCAGAGGAGCCTCCAACCACCATCAGAGAGCCTTCGCTGAATTTCGTAGAGCTGCTTGAGCGACGCGGGATCAGGTCGAGAACGGTCTTGTTGAGTAGGCCGGCGTTGGCGTCACCGGGCGCGCCGTCTGGGATTCCGATCTCGATCACCCGAACGGTGCCGGCATGAGCCTTGCCGGGATATATCCACAGCCCCGGCTTGGCGGCGTGGAAGGTTGCGGTTGCGGTTGCGCGCACGGCCTCCTGTGCCACTTCTCCCGTCGAAGCGTCAACACCACTAGGGACATCGGCACAGACGACCACGGCTGAGCAGCCGTTGATTGCCCGGATCGCACCAAGGGCGGGCTCTCGTGGCGGGCCACTAAAGCCGGTCCCCAAGACTGCGTCTATGACTCCAGCTGCACCCTCTAGCGCTGCCGAGGAGACCCAAGGCGCTACCGGCGGGCCGGTGAGTCTGGACAGGTTGACACCAGGGTCACCGCTCAACTCTTCGACAGGGCAGGTCAACAGCACATCAACCTCGCGACCGGCGGCTCGCAGCAGTCGCGCAGCGACGATCCCATCACCACCATTATTTCCACCTCCGCAGACCACGACGATGCGCCCCGACGGCACGAGCTCGGCGGTTAGAGCGGCTAGGCCTGCCCCGGCGCGTTCCATTAGATCCAGTGAAGCGACCCCACGGGTCGTGATCGCCCAACTGTCGGTTGCGCGCATCTGGGTGGCGTCTGGCAAAGCGGTAAGCCAGTTAGGGAGGCTCACGACGCCACCGCAACTGCGCCAGCAGTGAGTCGCGTGTGGGTTAGTGAGATCGTCACTTCGACGTCAAGCTCGTTGGCACGGCGAGCGGCTGCACCGCCCAATTTGACCTCGGGGGCGCCGGTCGGCCCATGGACGACCTCGACGTCCTGCCAGCTCCATGCATCTAAGCCCAAAGCTTTGGCCACTGCCTCCTTGGCACAGAAACGCGCCGCAAGATGCTGGGCGGGTCGCGGACGGCCCTGCGCGTAGCTGCGCTCGGAGGCTGTGAAGAGCCTCAGCGCGAGCCCAGGTCGGCGCGCCAAAGCACCTTCGAGGCGTTCAATCTCGAGCAAATCGATGCCTATACGGGTGGGAGCCATTGGTCGATGCTACCGCCGCACAGGTCCGACCTCACTCAACCGTGACGGTCTTTGCGAGGTTGCGTGGCTGATCAACGTTCAGTCCGCGCTTAACAGCGATGTGGTAGGCCAGCAGTTGGAGGGGAATCACGGCCAGTAGTGGCTGGAGCATCCAGTCGGTTGCAGGCACCCAGAGAACGACGTCAGCGTGCTCGCCGATCTCGGTATTGCCAACCGTTGCCACGGCTATAACGTGCGCGCCGCGTGCACGCACCTCTTGGACGTTGGAGATCACCTTGTCCAGTACCGGTGACTCGGTGCAGATGACGACCACCGGAGTGCGCTCGTCAAGTAAGGCGATTGGGCCGTGTTTCATCTCCCCAGCGGCGTAGGCGTCGGTTGCAATGTAGGAGATCTCTTTGAGCTTGAGCGCGCCCTCCAGAGCTACGGGCATCCCAACGTGACGGCCGAGGTAGAGGAAGAAGTTCTCTTCCCAGAACTCCTCTGCGACGACAAGTGAGTCGGCCTCTGCTGATTGAAGTAGCTCGTCAACTAGGTGGGGGAAGTGTTTGATCCCAGTGACTAGCTCGGCTAGCCGCTCCGGCGTGAGTGTGCCGCGTAGTTCAGCCATGCGTAGGCCCAGTAGGTACATCACGGCCACTTGGCAGACGAAGGTCTTAGTTGCTGCCACGCCGATCTCAAGTCCTGCTCGTGTGAAGAGTGTGCCGTCAGCATCCCGCGTGGCTTGGGAGCCCATCATGTTGGTCACGGCCAGAACGGTTGCGCCACGGTCACGGGCTAGGCGCATTGCGGCCAGCGTGTCGGCCGTCTCGCCCGATTGCGTGATCCCGACGACGAGGTCACCTGGACCCACGACGGGGTTGCGGTAGCGGTATTCGCTGGCATGGTCAATCTCAACAGGTACGCGCGCCCACTCCTCGATCGCATAGCGCCCGACAAGGCCAGCGTGGTGCGAGGTGCCGCAGGCGACGATGATCACGCGCTTAGCCGTCCGCAGCACTTCGTCGTCAATCGCGCCGAGGTCGCCGAGGTCGACTCCGTCGCCTCGGGCCGTGCGATCGGCGACGGTGTCGGCGAGGGCGTCGGCCTGCTCGTTGATCTCCTTGAGCATGAAGGTCTCATACCCACCCTTCTCGGCGGTCTCTTCATCCCAGTCGATCTCGACTATCTCACGCTCGATGGCCACTCCATCGCCATCCATGAACTCGACTCCATCACGAGTCAGGATGACAATCTCACCGTTCTCAATGAACTGCACTTTGCGCGTTTCGTTGAGGAAGGCTGGAATTGCAGAGGCGAGGAACTGCTCACCGTCGCCGCGTCCGACGATCAGCGGGCACTCTTTGCGTGCTCCGACCATGACGTCGGGTTGGTCGGCGCTGATGGCGACGAAGGCGTAGTGGCCTTTAAGTTCGCTGTATGCAGCTCGAACGGCTTCACGTAGGTCGCCCTTGTTGTGGGCCGAAACTAGATGCGCGACAACTTCGGCATCTGTCTCTGAGGTGAATACGGAGCCTTCGTCTCTGAGCCGATCACGCAGCGATACGTAGTTCTCGACGATGCCATTTAGAACGATGTGCACGCGGTCAGCGTTGTCGTAGTGGGGGTGAGCGTTCTCTTCATTGACGCGGCCGTGGGTGGCCCAGCGGGTGTGGCCGATCCCGATCGTTGCTGCTTCAGGTGTCGTGGCAAACGACTGCTCGCCGTCGCCTTGAGAGCGAGCATCGATCGCCGCACGCAGCGCACTTAGGTTCCCCACTGCACGTACGGAGTCGACCTCTCCCTGGTTAACCATCGAGATGCCAGCGCTGTCGTAGCCACGGTATTCAAGTTTTTCGAGCCCGCAGAGCAGGAGTTCCTGCACTGGCCGACTTCCGATGTAGCCGACGATGCCACACATAAGGCGTATCTCCTGATGACCGATGAGGCCCGCGAACGGCGGTGCCCCCGTTTCGCGGATGCGGACGGAGTCAATGATTCTAGCTGGGCCGAGGCCCGGCGCGGTTGTCGCGGACCTATCTAGGCTGGCTGATTAACCTAGCCGTGACTCCACGATCGCCACGAGGCGTTCGCAGACAGCGTCGGTCTCTTCCTCTGTAGGAGCCTCAACCATGACGCGCACGAGCGGCTCTGTACCGCTAGGCCGGATCAAAACGCGGCCGCGCCCTTGGAGTGCAAGAGACTCCTCCGAGATGGCTTGCTCAACAACTAGATCTTGCGCGAGTGCGCCGAGATCACTAACGCGAACATTAACTAGCCGTTGAGGCAGCTTTTGCATCCCTCCTCGGCTTGCTAGGTCGCCGCCGGCTAGGGCTTCAAGTGTGAGCAGCGCGCTAGCTATGCCATCACCCGATGGGGCAAAGCCAAGTTCGATGATGTGGCCCGACTGCTCGCCGCCAAGCGTCCAGCCGCGCTCGCGTAGCGCCTCAAGCACATAGCGGTCACCGACCTGAGTTGTGGCGACTTCAATGTCGGCCTCGGCCATAGCCTTATGGAAGCCGAAGTTGGTCATCACGGTAACCGCGACGCCGCCGCCGCTCAGACGTCCAGATCTATTTAGGTGTACGGCAGCCAAGGCTAGGAGCTCGTCGCCGTCTACGACTGCTCCAGTGCGATCAACTGCAAGTAGGCGGTCGCCGTCGCCGTCGAAGGCAAAGCCGATGTCATGGCCGCCCGCGATCACCCCGGCGGCGAGAGTTTCAATGTGGGTAGAGCCACAGTTGTCGTTGATATTGCGCCCGTCGGGGCTGTCGGCGATTGTCTCCACGGTGGCGCCAAGGCGCTTGAAGATCGCTGGCCCAGCGAGGTATGTCGCACCGTTGGCACAGTCCAAGAGGACGCGTTTGCCGCTGAGGTCAAGGTCGCCAAAGCGCTCGTGAAGCTCGCGCAAATAGTCCTCTAGGCCGCCGTGGAGGTCACTGATTCGTCCGATTTCGCGCTGCTGAGAGGGACCAGCGGCTAGCTGGCCCTCGATCAAGGCCTCGGTAGCGTCGGAGAGCTTGTCGCCGTCGGCACCGAAGAACTTAATGCCGTTGTCGTAGAAGGGATTGTGGGAGGCCGAGAGCACCACAGCGAGGTCAAAGCCGTAGCGTGAGAGCAGAAGAGGGGCCGCGGGAGTTGGCAAGACGCCCCCTAGCAGGGCCTCACCACCCTGCGCAGCCACTCCGGCGGCGATCGCGGCTTCCAGCATCTCTCCTGATTCGCGGGTGTCGCGGATCACCAGAACACGCGGACGGCCGCTCTCGCAGAGGCTGGTAGCCGCTCGCGCTAGGCCCATAGCGAGCTCAGCCGTTACGACCTCGCCAGCAACACCACGGACGCCGTCGGTGCCGAACAGGTTGCGTGTCACGTCGTAGGGCCTAGCGCTTGGAGAACTGCGGACGCTTACGGGCCTTCTTGAGGCCGGCCTTCTTACGTTCCTTGACACGAGCATCGCGGGTTAGGAACCCGCGTCGTTTGAGATCTCCGCGAAGGTTTGGATCGGCCTCTAGTAGGGCCTTTGACACACCGTGGCGCAGCGCGTCTGCCTGGGCCGATACGCCGCCGCCGTGAAGCGTGGCAACTACGTCCATGCGATCCTCGTAGCCGACCGTCTCAAGGGGCTGACGGATGGTGCGTTGGAGTACGTCGCGGGGGAAGTAGGTATCTAGGTCTTTGCCGTTGACGATGTAGACGCCCGTGCCGGGTTTGAGAATTACGCGTGCCACGGCAGTCTTACGCTTGCCGGTGGCTCGGTAGCGCGCCCCAGCGGCGAGGTCAATTACAGCTTGAGGGGCAGCTTCGGGCTCTTGAACTACTCCTTCTGAATCTGAATCTGAATCATCGACGCTCTCGTCGTATCCACGCTCGCCTGCCTCGCGGCCACCTCTAGCAAGTGGATCGGCGCCCTCTGCAACGAGGTCAACCTCGAGATCGGCGCCAGGAATAGCGGGCTTGACGCGCGGAGCCTCGGCCTCTTCGATCGTTTCTTCGACGATTGCTTCGACTATCGCTTCTTCAACGATCGCTTCGACTATCGCTTCTTCAACAATCGCTTCGACTATCGCTTCTTCAACAATCGCTTCGACTATCGCTTCTTCAGCTGCGTCGGGCTGCTCGGGCGTGGTTGACTCTTCGGCCATCAGGTGGTGATCTCCAGCGTTGCGGGCTTCTGGGCGGTGTGCGGGTGCTCGGGCCCTGCGTAAACCTTAAGTTTTGTTAGCTGCTGACGGCCGAGGCGGGTCCGCGGGACCATCCCCTTAACTGCAAGACGGATGACCTCTTCGGGGCGACGTTCGAGCATCTCGGCGAGTGTCCGCGAGCGTAGGCCACCGGGATAGCCGGAGTGGCGGTAGTAGCGCTTCTCTGCGCGCTTCTTGCCCGTAACAGAGATCTTTTCGGCGTTGATTACCACCACGAAGTCACCCGTATCGATGTGTGGCGTATAGGTCGGCTTGTGCTTGCCGCGCAGGATGTCGGCCAGCTGAGTTGCCAAGCGACCTAGGGTTTTACCCTCTGCATCCACGACGACCCACGCCCGATCACGGTCGGTCGGAGTTGCGACGTAGGTTTTGGAGGCGACGGATGCGTATTTCATAGCGAAAAAATGCCACGCTGGTTCTCGCGCGGCGGTGGCGAATCATAGGGCAAGTGAGCCGACGGGGTCTGCTGGTATCCTTTCGTCTCTGATTCAAAGCTTGCCGAGTCTGGCTGTCCCGACCGCAAGGGATGGCTGGAACGGGGGAACCATCGGGTCGCGCTGTGTGACCTAGGGGCGAATCCGGGCCAAGAGCCTGGTAGCGCAGACGCAACTGCGCGAGCCCGTCAGCTCACCTCGTAGGCAGACAAATGTGGAGGTTTATAGGTGATCGCGGATTTCGTCTGGCGTCGCAGCTTGTCATTTAGCTTGATCGCCGCTACCTCATGCGCCGTCGCGCTCTCTTTGCCGGCTGACTCTGGTGCGGCCACCGGTACAGGAGGGACGCTTTCATCCCTCCCGCCAGCGCTGAGCGCGGTCGAGTGCCTGCGCGGCTGCGCGGGCATCGACGTTGCCCGTCCTGGCAGTTTGGTGCGGATCACGGGGGCCGAACTCGCGACTGTCAAGACGATTACTTTCACTGGCGGCTCATCTGCGATCGACGACGTCACCGCTTCTGTGAGGACACCTACGAGCGCTGGCACCCGGTCCAACGTCACTCTGACCGTGTTCGTGCCGACCAATGCGCGCTCTGGCCCGATCGTGGCCGCCAATAGCGATGGACTCTTTAGCACCGACAAGCTCACACTAACGATCGACCGTAAACCGCCGCCTGCTTCTGGAAGTGGCGCGGTTGAGGCCAGGATATCGACCAAGACGGTCCTCTTTGGCGGCAAGAACAAGGCTGTGCTCACCTATCTCTTACAGCCTGGCGCCCCAGCAAAGTTGAGCGTTGGCTTGGTGAGAGTCAAGAGTGGCGAGCTGGTGAGGACGTGGCAGCCGGGCGTTGTAGAGCCGGGCGTTACAAGGACCGTTACATGGAACGGTAGGGATCAGCGCGGCGCCGTAGCGCCGGACGGCCAATACCGCTTTCGTGTTGTCGCTGGCGATCAACTGACCCCCCCTGCGGCACCTACTGGAGATCAGGGGACCGGTGGGGTCAAGGCCGCCCGTGCAACTGATTCGGCGGCTTCGCCAAAACTGAGCTTTAGATTTCTCCAACATATCTTTCCCGTGCGTGGTCCTCATGACTACGGCACGTTTACCAACAGCTTTGGCGGCGGACGCAACCACGGAGGCCAAGATGTCCTCTCGCCGTGCGGGACCCCGCTGGTGGCAGCTAGGGGCGGCAAGGTAATCGCCTCGGATATGGAGAACGGTGGCGGTGGTAACACCGTTGTCATCGACGGCTTAGGCACTGACGTGATCTACGTCTACTACCACATGCGCGACACCCCGTTGCCGAAACTAGGCGAGATCGTCTGGACTGGCCAGCTAATCGGATTCGTCGGCAGTACAGGCTCCTCGACCGCGTGTCACTTGCACCTAGAGTTACACCACGGTGGCAACTGGTACGACGACAGTCGGGCATTTGACCCGCTTCCAAGCTTAAAAGCTTGGGACGGTCTCAGCTAGGCCGCCGTGGCCTAGCTGCCCGAATCGACCTTCAGGCGTTACTCCCACTCAATCGTGCCGGGTGGCTTGCTGGTGATATCGAGCACCACGCGATTGACCTCTCGGATCTCGTTGATCATCCGCGAGGCGATCTGTTCAAGCAGGTCGTAGGGCAGTCGCGCCCAGTCTGCCGTCATCGCGTCATCGCTGGTCACAGCGCGAATCACTACGACGTTGCCGTAGGTGCGCTCGTCGCCTTGGACCCCGACGGTGCGGATATCAGGCAGAACGCAGAATGACTGCCAGAGGTCGCGGTAGAGATCGGCCTTGCGGATCTCGTCTTGGAGGATCGCGTCGGCCTCGCGGAGGGTCTCTAGCCTCTCCTTTGTCGCCTCGCCGCCGACGATACGGATAGCCAGACCGGGCCCGGGGAACGGTTGGCGCCAAACAAGCCGATCGGGCAGCCCAAGCTGCGCTCCGACGGCCCTGACCTCATCTTTGAAGAGAGCTCGCAGCGGCTCTACGAGATCAAACTCAAGGTCATCTGGTAAGCCGCCGACGTTGTGGTGTGACTTAATCGTTGCCGCACCTGTGCCTCCACCGGACTCAATTACGTCGGAGTAGAGCGTCCCTTGGACAAGGAATTTGGCCCCATCGAGCTTCTCGGCCTCCTCCTCAAAGACGCGGATGAACTCTGCGCCGATGATCTTTCGCTTGGTCTCTGGGTCAGTCTGGCCCTTCAAACGAGCAAGAAACCGATCCTCGGCGTCGACCGCGACGAGCGGGACCTTGAAGGTGTCACGGAATGCAGAGATAACTTGGGCTCCTTCGCCCTTGCGCATCAATCCATGGTCGACGAAGACGCAGGTCAGTTGGTCGCCGATCGCTCTGTGGACCAAGAGGGCGGCCACCGAAGAGTCAACGCCACCCGAGAGCCCGCAGATAACGTGACCATCGCCAACTTGCGCTCGGATCTTTGCGATCTGATCATCGACGATAGATGCCGCGCTCCACGTGCGTTCACAGCCGGCGATCTCGGTCAAGAAACGCTCAAGGATCTGTTGTCCGTAGGGAGTGTGGACAACCTCGGGGTGAAATTGAATGCCGTAGATGTTGCGATCGGTGTCCTCTAGTGCAGCCACCGGGGATGCCGTCGAGGAGGCTAGGGCTGTGAAGCCGGGCGGCGCGGCGTAGACAGTGTCGCGGTGCGACATCCAGCAGCTCTGTTCGGTCGGGAACCCTGCGAGCAGCCGTCCCGGCTCGATGATCGTCAGGGCAGAGCGGCCGAACTCGCCGATCTCAGCACTCTCTACGCGGCCCCCGAGCTCGCGCGCAAGTAGCTGCATCCCGTAACAGATTCCCAGGATCGGTATCCCTAGTTCCAGTAGGCCGGGGTCAAGCTGCGGCGCATCTGGGGCGTAGACCGACGCCGGGCCGCCGGAGAGGATCAGGGCCTTAGGTTTGCGTTTAGCGACCTCCGTTGGACCAACATGATGGGGGAGTAGCTCGGAGAAGACGCCGAGCTCACGGACACGGCGAGCGATCAACTGCGAATACTGCCCGCCGAAGTCCAGCACGACGACCTCTTCGGTCGCGGCCTCACTCATTGACGAGGACCGCCGCCTTACCGCTGGAGCCCATCCCGACCTGCTGGTCGCGCTGGAGCTGTTTGCCCTCGGTTTGAAGCGATGGAGCGACCATCAGCTCGGCACGATTGAACTCGGCCATGTCCTTATATCCGCAAGTCGCCATAGATGTGCGTAGGCCACCCATCAAGTTAAACGTGCCGTCGTTCTCGCGTGCGGGACCGGTGACGATCTCTTCGAGCGTGCCGTTCTGGGTCGTGGCAACACGCGCACCACGGGGCAGGGTGGGGTGGAAGGTGGCCATGCCCCAGTGGTAGCCATGGCCTGGGGCCTCGTAGGCGCGGGCTAGTGGCGAACCGATCATCACTGCATCGGCACCGCAGGCGATCGCCTTGGCGATGTCGCCACCGGTGCGCATCCCGCCGTCGGCGATAACCCGGGCGTAGTCACCAGTTTCGAGCATGTGCTGAGCCCGTGCGGCCGCGACATCTGCGATCGCCGTGGCTTGCGGAACGCCAATACCCAAGACGCCACGTGTCGTACATGCGGCACCTGGGCCTACTCCGACCAGAACGCCAGCAGCGCCCGTGCGCATGAGGTGTAGCCCGGTGTGGTAACTCGCGCAGCCTCCCGCGAGAACCGGGATCGGCAGCTCGCTGATGAACTCTTTTAGGTTCAGCGGCTCGGAGCTTTCAGAGACATGCTCGGCCGAGACGACTGTTCCTTGGATCACGAGGATGTCGAGGCCAGCCTCCAAGGCTAGCTCGTAGTACTGATTTACCCGCTGTGGGGTGAGTGACGCGGCAACGACAACGCCTTCAGCCTTGATCTCGGCTATCCGCGCAGCGATTAGCTCCGGCTTGACTGGCTCGGAGTAGATCTCCTGCATCTCGCGGGTTGCAACATCCTTGGGCAATGTCGCGATGCGCTCAAGCTGCTGTTCGGCATCCTCATAGCGTGTGAAGACACCTTCCAAGTTCAGGACTGCTAGTCCTCCAAGGCGGCCGATCGCTCCGGCAGTTTTAGGTGAAACAACCCCATCCATTGCCGAGGCAAGTAGGGGGAGTTCGAAGCGGTAGGGCCCCAGAGTCCAGCTGATATCAACGTCGTCTGGGTCGCGCGTGCGACGTGAGGGAACGATCGCGATGTCATCGAACCCGTAGGCGCGCCGGCCTTTTTTACCGCGACCAATCTCTACTTCCATGACAAAATCCTAAGCGTCGAGGAGGACGGGAATCCCTGCTAGGGCAGGTGTTCGAACAAGCGAACGCGAGCTATTAGAAGCCCACGAACGGCATTCGTACCTGCCTGATCCTATCAGCGCAGTCCACGACATTCTCTCCGCCAAATGCCCGCAATGTGCGGAAATATGATTCCTCGCGGCTGCCTAAAAGCCTTTCGGGCAGCGCGGAATGGCTGCGGTCAAGCGCGGATCGCCCTCCACCAAGTCAGTATCAGCAGGAGTGTCATCAGTACGGCGCTACCAACGCACCACTGGCAGATCGCGTTGATCTTGAAGAGTTCAAGGTATGTCAGGTAGGCACTGAACCCGAAGCCGATCAAGGCTAGGCCGGCACCAATCATCCGCCCTGACTCTCCTCTTACTGCTAGTGACCCCAAGATCGCTATGTAGCCGACCAGTCCCAGTAGGGCGACCGGTATGCCGAGCAGCTCCGCGTAGGCAGAGGCCTGAACCTTCTCGCAGCCGCCCGTTGTGCAGACGGGGGCAATGCCAGCGTAGTGGACATAGACGAGGTAGCCAGCAACCGCTACCCCGAGCGTAGCGACACCTGCGATAACCCGGCCTAGAAGACTGTCGCTCACTTGCCTCCGAGCAGCTTGTCTATCTCGGCGCTGAACTGGTCGGGCTCCAACTTAGAGATGGAGAGTGGCTTGGCAGCCTTTCCGGTCAAGCCGATCTCAAACGATGGAGTCGAGTTGAATCCGGCCCGCTGGGCTTCGGCGGCAGCGCCAGCAAGAGCCTTTGTAATGGACGCATCGCCCATAGAGGCCATTGCTTTGTTGTAATCCAAGCCAGGAATTGCTTTGCCAATGCTTCTCAGGAAGGCATCGTCGGCATAGCCGGTCTTCTCCTCGCCCTGATTGCGGTAGAACAGCTCGCTGTAGTTCCATAGCTTGCCCTGCTGTCCTGAGGCTAGAGACATCCGCGCCGCGCGCTCGGAGTCGGGGCCGATGAACGTCAAAGGCTCCAAGACGATCCGCAGCTTGCCGGCGCGGACGTAATCCTGGACTAGGTGAGGCAAAACGTTGTCGGCAAACTCCTTGCAGAAAGGACACTGGAGGTCGGCGTATTCGACCAGCGTGACCGCGGCCGTCGTCTCACCGAGTGCTTGGCCTTGCTGGGGGACGCCTTTGAGCATCGCTTCGATGTCAGTGGCGCCCTGGATCTTTGACGAGTCGCCACCCCCACTCTTTCCACCACTTGAGACCAGCACGAGAGCGACTACGACAACAACCGCTACGAGTGCAGTTCCACCAAGCAGCCAGAGTCGCTGACGGCGCTTGTCGGAGTGCTGGCGGTTCTTCTCGTCAGCTTCGCGCTTGGCACGAGCCTCCTCTTGCTGCTTGCTGCGACTGCTCATGCGGGTCCTTTCGCGTGGATCTACCCTTACAGGGTACGAGGTATAAGTGATCGAATGCGGCGCCGGTTGCGATCTCTAGCTAGAGATAGCTTCCTAGGTGGGATATGAGTCCGTCATAAGGCGTCTGGCAAGCGCTTAGGTGGTTGCCGAATTGGGGGTCATGGCAGATCTATTTCGCAGTCCACTAATCAGTGCCACAAGCAGGTATACAGCGACCATAACGCCAGCAATCGATGCCCCTGTTGCGATCTTTGCGTAGTAGGAGAGGTAGAGACCGCCGATGCCCGAGGCGACGGCTACTGCCACCGCTACTGCCATCATCGAGCTGATTCGATTGGTTAGTAACCGCGCTGTTGCCGATGGTCCGACGAGCACTGCGACTACAAGCAGGTTGCCTAGTCCTTGAACCGCAACGAGAATTGCCAGCGCAAGCAGCATCAGCAAGACGAGGTCGACAATGGTCGCCGAGATGCCCAAGCCCTTGGCGCTGGATCTATCAAACCCAACAGCAAGCAGTCGTCCATGCAGCAGGCGCAGTGTGACGAGGACGACTATCGCTAGTACTGCGGCCATCGCGAGATCGCTATCGGTAACACCGAGAATGTCTCCGAAGAGGAGGCCGCTGATTCCAGGAGGAGAGTCGGGTGAGAGCGCGAGCAGGACGCCCAAAGCAAACAGTGACGTTACGACGACGGCGACCGCTGTGTCTCGGCCGATCTTCTCAATCCGCCCGGCGAGGAATACCGCAACTGCAGCAACAAGAACTCCTAAGGCTCCGCCGAGCAGTAGAGGAAGTCCAAGTAGTGCCGCTATAACGAGGCCGGGGAAGATCGAATGAGCAAGAGATTCTGCCCCGTAGGAGAGCTCGTAGAAGACGATCCAGCAGCCTAGGGCGCCGCCCACTACGCCCAGAAGCGCTACCTCTACAAAGGCCCGCACCATGATCGGCTGGCTCCAAGGATCAGTTAGCCAACCTAGAGCGGCGGCGACGTGGATGCCATCAGCCATGGTCGTGGTGGTGTGGAGGGAGGATGACGCGTGACGGGCCGTCGCCGTCGCCCGGGACGGTAACGATTGAGCCACCGTAAGTTGCTTCGAGAACCTTGCTTGTCAAGGTCGTCGCTGGGGGGCCAAAAGCGATCTGGTGGTGATTTAGGCACAGCACAAGGTCCCAGCGCTGGACCTGCTCGACGTCGTGAGTGGCCACGATAACCCCACACCCCTGACTAGCTAGTTCGTCGAGCAAGGTCATAAGGCGTTCGCTGGTTTGAGCATCGAGGCCGGAGAACGGCTCGTCGAGCAGCAGCAGTCGCGCATCTTGGACTAGCGCGCGGGCGATCAGAACCCGTTGGCGCTGGCCGCCGGAGAGTTCGCCGAACGTACGCAAGGCAAGGTCTCCAAGCCCAACGGTGGCGAGCGCATCTAAGGCTTGGCGGCGCTCTGCACGACCCGGCCGACGCCACCAAGGCAGCCGTGAGAGCGTTCCCATTAGCGCAACATCGAGCGCGCTGACGGGGTAGTCGAGGCGTGAGCGCTCGGTCTGGGGGAGCGCCGCCACGCTGGCGTCTATGTTGATCACGCCGCCAGATGGCGCGAGGTCTCCAAGTAGCGCGCGCAGCAGCGTCGACTTGCCCCCGCCGTTGGGCCCTAGGAGACCGATGCGGTCACCTGGTGAGATATTGAAAGTCACGTCGACGATGACAGCTGGTCCGCCGTATCCAACGCTGAGGTCACGTGTAAACGCGAGCGGTGCAGGCTCGGTTGCTACGGATGCCCCGCCGCCGGTCGGCTTCTCCACACTCTCTCTTGCGCCTCGCGCCACCTCAAAGCCCCGCAATCGAACAGCTCTGGCGCCCACCGCTTAGTCCACGCACGACTGCATCGGCGTTGGCGGCCATCATTGTTAAGTAGGTGGTCGCGGTCGACCCAGCGGCCCCAAGTGTGTCGGCGTAGAGGGTGTACTTAGACGTGGCCCCGGTCTGTTGAGCGATCGCGTCGGCGAGCTTGGGACTAAGTGAGCTCTCCGGGAAGACGGCTTTGACGTTTTCGGACTCGATTAGCTTGCTGAGCTGGGCCAAGTCACCGGCCGACGGTGCAGCTTGGGTAGCTTGGGAGGGGATTATCGCTCCGATCAACTCGATCCCAAACGCAGTGGCGAAGTAGTTAAAAGCGTCGTGGTCGGTAACTAGTTTGCGATCGGCGCTGGGGATCTTCTCGATGCAGGCCGTGATACTGGCTTTAAGCACCGCGAGCTTTCTCAGATAGGCATCTGCGTTGGCGTCAAATGAAGATTTAGCACTCGGATCCACAGCCACCAACGAATCGCGAATCTCCAAGACGGCCGCTTCGGCGTTCGTCGGGTCGTGCCACCAATGGGGATCGAATTTCGATGCTCCGGCGCCCTCAGATTCACCTGGTAGCTTGACGGGCAAGCCGAGACTTAGGTCGATGGTCTTAGCGTCGCTTCCAGACTCGTTGACGATCTTTTCCATCCAGGCGTCGAGGTTGTCGCCGTTGACAAAAACTAGCTTGGCGTCGGCTGTAGCCTGGACGTCGCTGGGCCGCGGCTCGTAGTCGTGGGGATCGCTATTGGGCTTGAGAATTGTCGAGGCCTTGACTTCGCTGCCTCCCACCACAGTGACGAGATCGCCGATCTGAGTTGTGGCCGCGACCACAACAATCGGCGCAGCGGAGCCACTGGCTGCAGCGTTGGACCCTGCATCGCTGCTACCGCAGCCAATACCGACGATAGCTAGGAGCGCGAGGCTCGCGGCGACCGGAGCGTGGCGTCGAAGCTGATTGGGCAGCGCACGGGTCAACGCTGCCGCGGCGAATACGACGCCAGCAAGGACGCCGATCGTCGCCCCTGGAGGAGCGTCGGTCTTGACAGAGAGCCACAGTCCAGCCGTCGCCTCGACTGCTACCAGCGCTACCGTCGAGATCTGCCATGAGCGCATACGTGACGTCCAGAGGCGCGTGGTTGCGGCAGGCACAACGAAGAGCGCCGTGGCCAGTAGCGCGCCGACGGCAGACAGCGCCGAGACGGTGGCGAGCGCGATCAGGGCCAGCAGCACGAATTCAGGGACCTTGGAGCGTAGTCCTAGGGCGGTGGCGCTCTCGGGGTCAAAGCCCGCCGCCATCCACCTATGGCCCAGTACGAGAGATCCCGCCACAGCACAGACCGTTGCTGCTGCTGCGATTGCGACATCCTGCCATGAGATCAGCAGCAGGCTTCCAAATAAGAGCGTTTCGATGCTCGCGCCCGATCTGAAGACGTCGCTGGCGAGGATTACTCCGATTGCAAGACAGCCAACCAAGACCAACGCAGTGAGGCTGTCATATCCGGTACGCCGCCGGCCGTGTAGAGCAGTCACGCCGATCGCAAAGATGCCCGCCGTGCCGAGTGCGCCGAGTGCTGCCGCAAACCCAAGCCCCTCCGCAAGTACGAGCCCTGGGAAGGAGGCAGTGCCAACGCCGTGGGCGTAGAAGGCGATCCCACGCAGCACGATCCAAGTGCCTAGCAGTCCAGCTCCGACAGCCAAGATAAGGACCTCAATCAGGGCGCGCTGAACAAAGGGGAGGGTGAACGGCTCCAGCATGATGGCGCTCAATCTATCAGAGAATGAGGTTCATTCTTATTTAGCGTGGAAAACGGTGATTGTGAGGCAGGGGACTAGGCGGTACGCGAAGCCGTTGTTAGGAGGCGTTAACCGGAAGCTCCAACTTGACCGTCTCGACGTCGGCGAGGATGCGCTCGACGGCGTGCGGCTCAATTACCCCAGCGCCGAAGTGTTGGGTAGATTCAGCACCACATGCGACGCCGTATTTAAGGCAGTCGAGTGGCTCCTTGCCGACGTAGCGGGCGGCAGCGTATCCGGCGAGAAAGGCGTCCCCTGAGCCAACGGCCGCGCGCGCCTCTTGCGGCTTGATGCTGACACGGTAGACGGCTGGCGAGCCGCTCTCAAGAACTCGCGCGAAGCAGCCGTCAGCGACGGTCATGATCGCCTCACGTGCTCCCATTTGGGCTAATTTATGTACGCCGAGGACGCGGTCGTCATCGTCATTGAACTCGTGGTCAACGAGCTCTTCTGCCTCTTGAGCGTTAGGGGAGACAACCTCTGGGCCAGCACGCACGGCGTGTTGAAGTGGGTCGCCGTCGCTGTCGATTAGCGAGTGAACGCCCATCTTGTGAAGCTCACGAATCAGACGGGCGTAGAGGTCCGGCTCTACGCCGTGGGGCAAGCTGCCTGCAAAGACACACATCCGTGCGCCCTGAGCTAAGTACAGCAGCTTGTCAACGAAGAGCTCCACCTCCTGTGGGGTGACGTTGGGGCCACGTTCGTTGATTTCGGTCTGCTGCCCGTTGGTCGGGTCCAAGACAGACATGTTCGTGCGCGACTCCTCCGCGATACGGACGAAGTCATTAAGGATCGACTCCCCCGTGAGAGCTTCGACAATACGGGTCCCGGTTGGCCCGCCTGCGAACCCTGTGGCGATCACTGGTCGGCCCAAGCGCTTGAGGGCCCGGGCGATATTGACGCCTTTGCCGCCGGGCAAGGTCGTCTGTTCAATGCTGCGATGGCGGCGGCCGAGCCTAAGGTTAGGCACCGACAGAGTCCTATCGATTGCTGCGTTAAGGGTGACGGTGATGATCAAGTTAGTTGACTTTCGCTGGCCTTCTGACGCCGTCTGCGGTTACGTATTAAGCGCACAAGCATGACAAGCCCAATTAGAACTACGGCGATAACAGCCAGAGGCGCTGGCTTGAGCAGGAAGCCTAGCGTCCGTTCGCCGATTCCGATAGCGGGAACAGCCGAAGCTGTTAATAGGGCGACGCGCGCGGTCACCCGCCCGGAGATGCTAATTACCACCGTTGCCTCCTGAGTCCGGGCCGCCAGCGGGCCTTGAAGCTGCTCTGGTACTCCAATCACCGAGACCGCCACCTTGGCACCACGGCGAACTACGCGGTGAACCGATGCGCTAGCGATTAGCGCGATCTTCTCTTCGTTGCGGTACTTAACCTTGGTTGTAGCAAGGTGATCTCCGCGCTGAACTGGGGTTACATTGCGAAACTGCGAGAGCCCATAGTGCAGCAGCGCGAGCGTGTCGGCGTCGCGAGCTGCCTTGCTGGGGTCACCCAAGACCACACTGACGACGGTGATTCCATTTTGTGTGGCCGAACCTACCAACACATATCCCGCGGCATCCGTGTGGCCGGTCTTGACGCCGTTTACTGCGGGCCAAACGCCGAGTAGGTCGTTGGTGTTAGTGATTTTGCGTGACTGTTTCCCACTCTGCAGGCGGATGCTCTCCTGATCAACAATCTTGCGGAACAGCGGATTGCGCCGCAAGATGATTGCGAGCTTGGCGAGGTCGGCAGCCGTTGAGTAGTTCGCCGGATCGTCTAGCCCGATTGGGTTGGCGTAGTTGGTGTTGCGCAGTCCGAGCTGGTGCGCTCGTGCGTTCATCGCAGCTACGAATGCAGACACCGACCCCGACACCCCGCTAGCCAGGTCGATCGCACCATCGTTGGCGCTAACCAGCAGCAGCGAACGAAGCAGATCGGCGACCGTCATCTGTTCGCCAGCCGCCAAGCCTAACTTCGATTCGTCTGCCTCTCCCTTGTATGCCGAAGCGGTGAAGAGATCGTTTAGGCCGCCGCGCTCAAGCGTTAGTAATGCGGTCATTAGCTTCGTCGTGCTGGCGATCGCCAGCCGCTGGTTCGGCCGCTTTGCGTAGGCGACTTGGCCGGTAGATGCCTCGAGGACAATCGCGGCGTCAGCGTCGATTTTGGGGACAGCCGCAGCGAGCGCCGACGCTGATGGAGCCATGAGCAAGAGTCCACTTATCAGGACTACGCGACGGGCGATCGCGCCGCCGCCACTACCCACGATCCTGCTCACGGACCTATCTTGATGCTCTGCCCAGGGATCAGCGTCTGTGGGTCTAGATCAGGATTAAGTGCTTCGATCTGTGCAACCGTCATGCCAAGCTTCTCGGCGATGGTTGACAGCAGGTCGCCTTTTCTAACCACGTAGACCTTGGTTTTTCCAGTCGGCGAAGCGACACTCTTGACCGTTGTCTGCTGCTTGGGCGCGGTCGTCGCCGCAGCAGGCGAAGATTTCTGCGAGCCGCTGGTCATAGAGACCAATAACACCACCGCCAGAGCCACTGCTATCAAAGCTAGGGGAGCGAAAATACGCCCAGGAATTCGGCTTTGCATGCGGTGCCAATCATACTCGCGGCTGGTGAACTACCAACTAGCACGGGTGCGATGTCCGTTTGGACACCGCACCCGTGTTGGGAATTAGTTAGCCCTTGACTGCTGTCTTGAGCTTGGCGCCGGCCGTGAAGCGCGGAACCTTGGTGGCTGGAATGTGGAGCGGAGCCCCGGTGCGCGGGTGCTTTCCTTCACGTGCGTTGCGGTGAGCGACGTGGAACTTGCCGAACCCCGTCAGTGCTACGTCACTGCCGCGCTTAAGCGCATCGGTGATCGTTTCCATGACTGCGTCAACCGCAGCCTCAGCGTCCTTTTTGCTGCCGCCCATCTTCTCGTGGACATTGTCGACAAACTCAGACTTCGTCACTGAATCCTCCTTTTACGTTGGGCAATGACGGAGAAGCTAACAACGGACGCGGACGTATTAGCCCCGGTATCGCCGTTAGAAGCGAAGAGAACCGAATCGTTGAAAGTTTTGTCGGCCGCACAAAGGCTGCTCTGGAGAGTCAGTTCACGCTTGAGATCTCTGGCTTGACTCCTACTGGGGGTCGGTTCCACGACCCTGCGCGCGGATCGGCTTGGGCCCAGCGGAGTCGACAACGTCGATCATCGCAGTAGCCTCCTCAAGAACCGTTCGCGCCGGCTCGTCGGCAATATCAAGCGTGGCTGCGTGGCCGTGTTCATCGTAGAGTCGAACGCGATTCTCGCGATCGGCGAAGGCACGACGGAGTGTCCGTCCAGCGCCATCAATTGCGCCACTAATCCGCTGAATCGACCACCTGTCGGTCATCGCGGAACCGCACGTGTTGCGGTGCTGGGCCTAGGTCCGCCGAGCTGTTCTAGGACTGTCGTTAGGTCATAGAAGATGGTCGCGGGTAGAGCGCTCCGCCGCGTAACGACAGCCAGTGCGTGATCGATCGAGCGTGCTCCGAAGACGTAGCCTCGCTGGGTCCGTACCTCGACTTGCTTGTAGTCGGAGGCTGCCGCGAGAAGGTTGCGCGCTGGGCCGGCGAGTGCGTGACTGCCAGCTAGAACCACTCCCGTAGCGCTAAGGATCACGCCCTCACGAATATCGATCGAGAGTGCGCGCAGGTGCTCTAGGGCCATCTCAGGCGTGAGTTTTGGGGTCATTAGACCCGCCTCTGGAGTGGCGATATCAAGGCGAGTGTGCGTTCGGTGATCATCTGGGCGAGAATACGCGACGTGTCTCTTGTCCGGATCGCATGGCTCACCGTAGTAATCGCGTGCCTAGTCGGCGCGGTGCTGCTGTTCATCTCTGACTATCAGGGCTACGGCGGGGTCACGCTGGCCGTCGCAGCAGCCGCGGCGATCAATCTCAAGTAGGCGGCTGATCACTTAAGTGTGGCGTTTGGGCCGGTATTTCTGTACCGGGCTTGACCCGGTCTTCTGGCTCAATGTGGATCAGTACGTCAGCGTTACGGAGGCGTCCGTGGATCGCGTCTTGAAGCGCATGGGCTGTCTCGTGGGCGGACTCAAGTGTTGTCGGCGCCCTAAACTGAACGTGTAGGTCAACGTAACGCGACGCTCCGGCTCGGCGCGCTCGGAGTTTGTGAAATCCAGCCACGCCGCGTGGCCCGAAAGCTATGACTTCCTCGCGGATCGCCCCGAGCTCCTCATCTGGAAGCGTCTCATCGACTAAGACGCGCGAAGACCGAGCGAGGATTCTCACGCCTGCCGTGATGATGGCGCCGGCCACCAGCAGGGCCACAACCGGATCGATCCACTCCGCTCCTGTGATCTGTACCAAAGCGAGTCCGACCAGCACGCCGCCAGAGGTGACGGCATCGGTACGTAGATGCGATGCGTCACCTTGGAGCGCCGCAGACTCCGTCTCTCGTGCGCGCATGTGTAAGAAGGTTGAGACCACAACGTTGGCAACCATAGAAAAAGCGATGACAGCTATACCAAGGCCGATCGATTCCACTGGTTCAGGGTTGATCAGCCGCAGGATCGATTCGTAGATGATTACGCTGGCGCCTACGAGGATCAGCATGCCCTCAATTGCCGCCGCTAGGTTCTCGACTTTCTGGTGCCCGTAAGGGTGGAGGTCGTCGGCTGGCACGTCGGCCTTGCGAACCGAGAGATAGGCGATCACAGACGCCAGAAGGTCGATTCCGGAGTGCATCGCTTCGCTGATGATCGCTACCGAGCCGGTAATCGCACCAGCGGCGATCTTGAGCAGAATCAGCATCGTGTTCGAGGCGATCGAGATCGCAGCCGCTCTGGTCTTGCGCGGGTTAGCGCCGGTTAGCGCCGGCCTCGATGTCAGCTGGTCAGCCATCTCATCAGATCTTTTACTGCTTCTGCGCGGTGGCTGACGGCATCCTTTTCGCTGTCGCTCAACTGGGCCATCGTACGCCGGTCTTGCTGACCGTTGAAGATGAAGATTGGGTCATAGCCAAAGCCGTTTTGTCCTAGCGGGTCGCTCGACATTGTCCCGTGGCAACGGCCCTCGACTACGTGTGTTGTTTTGGCTACGGGATCAACGAAAGCCAGCGCACAGACATAGGCGATCGCACTCCCGGCAGGTACCTCTCGTCGAAACTTGGCAAGGTTCTCGGCGTCTGTGGCGTTCTCCCCAGCAAAACGTGCCGAGCGTATGCCAGGCCCACCGCCTAGCGCGTCAGCTTCGATCCCTGAATCGTCGGCGATCGAAGCCGCGCCGGTAGCTTCGGCGGCGGCTTGAGCCTTGACCAATGCATTGGCGGCGAAGGTTGCACCGGTCTCAGGCGGGAGCTCAACTTCATCAACAAGCGGATCGATTACATAGCCCGTCATCAAGCGCGCGAATTCGAGGCGCTTGTGGTCGTTACGTGAGGCGAGCACGAGCCTCAAGGCTTAACGCCCAAGGCCTCGGCCTGCAGCACGCGCAGCGCTTGGATCCCATCACCTGCGAGTGCGAGAAGGTCGTCTAGGTTGGCTCGCGACAGCGGCGTGCGCTCTGCCGTGGCTTGAACTTCGACGAGACCGCCATCCCCAGTCATAACCACGTTGGCGTCTACCTCGGCCGAACTGTCCTCGGGGTAGTCGAGATCAAGCAGGGCGCTTCCGTCGACCATGCCGCAGGAGACGGCCGCCACCGAGCCCTTCAGTGGAGACTTAGTAAGGCGACCATCTTCTTGGATCTTGGCGCAGGCGAGGGCGAGGGCGACGAAGCCACCAGTGATCGAAGCACAGCGTGTGCCGCCGTCGGCTTGGAGGACGTCGCAGTCGACGTAGATTGTGCGCTCCCCCAGCGCGTCAAAGTCAACCACGCCGCGTAGCGAGCGACCAATTAGCCGCTGGATCTCTACCGTGCGGCCATCGGCTCGCCCCTTAGTGATGTCGCGTTGCTTGCGATCTCCGGTCGAGGCGGGGAGCATCCCGTACTCGGCTGTGACCCAGCCACGGCCGGAGCCCATCATCCAGCGCGGCACGCTCTCTTGAACCGAAGCCGTGCAGATGACTCGCGTGATCCCAGCAGTGATCAGGGCCGACCCTGTAGCAGTCGCTACGAAGCCAGGTTCAATAGTTGTTGGTCGCAAGGCGTCGGCGGCACGCCCGTGGAGTCGGTTAATGGTGCTCATGGTCGCGCTCCGGACTCGACAACCTCGACGTGAGCGACGTTACCCAACGGCATCTGGAGAAAGTTGGTGCCCAACGAGCGGAATGACTCGACGTCGCCTGTGCAGAGGAAACGGTAGTCACCCTCGTCAGTTTGATGATTTTCGAGGCCACGAACCGTGAGCGCTCGTTCTACTCGGGCAGCAGCAGCAGCGCCAGAGGTGATCAGCTTAGTGTCGCGGCCCAGGGAGCGCTGGAGCATCGGCCGTACGAGTGGATAGTGGGTGCATCCGAGAATCACAGTGTCAACCTCCGCCGCTCGCAGCGGCTCGCAGTAGGAGCGCACCGTATCTACGACGCGCTGGTCAAAAGGAAATCCACCTTGGATTATCGGTGCTAGGTCCGGGCAAGGCACGCTGAAGAGCTTGACGTGTGGGTCGCAGGCCTTCACTGCGCGAGTGTAGGCGTCGCTGGCCACTGTTGCCGGCGTAGCCAAAAGTCCGATCCTGCCGTTGTGGGTCGCTTCTACAGCCAGCTGAGACTCAGGCATCACTACGCCGATGACATCAACCCCTGGCGCCACAGTGGCCACATGGGCCTCTAAGTGTTCAAGGGCCGCTGCCGTCGCGGAGTTACAGGCGACAACGATCAGCTTGGCCTTCTCGGCGAGTAAGAGATCAGTTATCTCGAGCGAGAAGGCCAGCAGTTCATCTGGCGACCGCGTCCCATAAGGGAATCTGGCCGTATCTCCTAAGTAGACGAAGTCTTCGTGCGGCAACGCCACGAGTAGTTCGTGGAGCACCGTGAGACCTCCGACTCCGGAGTCAAAGACTCCAATCGGATCGCTGCTGAGGTGTTGCGAATTCTCGACCACCGTGCGAGCTTATCGCCGCTACGCTGTTCGATCACTCGTGGTTTGTGGCGATGGTCACGATTACTTAACTGAGTCCAGCGCCAGCTTGAGCTTTTTGATGATCGTCTCGCCGATCGCGTTGGCGCCGATACTGGACTTTTTAGTCGCTGCAACGACTCCGGCCAAGACGACTGCGACGAGCAGGATTAATGCGACGTACTCGACAGTTCCTTGCCCTTCCTGACGACGACCTACGCCGACAAACGTTGCGTGCAGGCGACCCATCAATCGATATCCCATGAAACCAGCCTCCAAGGTTGTTATTGGTGTCAGGGGGAATGCTGCTCTGCCGCCTGCGCCGGGGCTACCCTTAGGTTGTGACGATTCAGCGCAGTGACAGCGTCGCTACGGCAGTTCACGACTCATCCGACGACGAGCAAGGCGCCCGCGAGCGCTTGGCGCAGGTTCGCCGTGAGCGCGACGCGCAGCTCTTAGATCTCGGCGGGCTGGTCTTTGATCTTCACCGCCTTGGCCAACGTCGCGATGAACTCGTCATCACAAAGCTCGACTTGCTGCTAACGACCGAGCGTAGGCGGCGTGACTGCGAGGCGCAGCTAGGAGATCTCCCGGTTGTGCTGGCTTGCTTAACCTGCGCGGCCAAATTGCTGCCAAGTCAGGAGTGGTGCCTAGAGTGCGGCGCCGACGTTCTCACCGCTAACGCCCAAGTCGTGGCACCAGCGCAGACCAACGGGCACGTACTGTCGGCCACCAACGGGCACCACCCTAAGCTAATCCAGCCGATCACTTCACCTGCGCGGGCGAGTGATCCTGTCCCAACGGTGGAAACTCGACGCCGGCAGGTATCGATTGGCTTCGGTGGCGGAGCACTTGCCTTAGTCGCCGTTCTCGTCGCTGTAGTCGTCTTTGTCGCCCGCGGATCAGAGAGCTCTGCGATCAGCGGCGACCCGGCTCCGGCAGCGGTCACCGCCGTTGCGACTGTGCCAGATGTCGAGGAAGTGACGCCAAGCGCACCACTCTCAGCCCCGCTGCCAACTGGCCCCGAAGCTTGGCCCGCTGGAGTCGAGGCCTACACGGTCATCGTTGTCACGACTAATAACCAGTCCGGGGCAGATCGATTAGCTGCCCAGCTTTTCAAGGCGGGGGTGACGACAACCGGAGTGATCAACGGCAGGGAGTACAAGGACGGGCCAGGCGGCCTCTACCAAACCTACGCTGGCCGCTTTGACACGAAGGCGCAGGCGCAGGCGAGCGCCGATCAGCTAGCGGCAAAGGGTTATGACGGCTTCGTGCAGGAGATCAAGGCACCGGCAACTCCGCCAGCCTAGGCCACCAAGGCGTAAGGGCTGCGGCCGCGTTGGCGGTCGAGGGATGAAGCTTTGAAAGGGCCTGCATCGACTCTTCGTGCTCGACCGCTAGGCACTCCAGCGTGGCAACCACCGAGCGTGTG
Organism: Solirubrobacterales bacterium; assembly: GCA_947474595.1. GTDB lineage: Bacteria > Actinomycetota > Thermoleophilia > Solirubrobacterales > Solirubrobacteraceae > CANJIV01. The sequence continues at coordinate 123,787 of CANJIV010000004.1, read as the reverse complement.
AGTGCGTCTAGGTCATACCCACCCTCAAGGAACATCCCGACGGGAGCCTCAATCTCAGTGGAGATGCGGCGAACGGCGGTAGTCATAGCCGCATATCCACCCTCAGTCACTGCGCACGACGCCAAGGGGTCGTCGCGGTGGGCGTCGTAGCCAGCGGAGACCAGAATCAGCTGTGGTCGGTACTGGCGCGCAATCGAGCCGACGAGATGTTCGACATGCGAGACGAAGATCTCATCGCCAGATCCCTTTGCAACAGGTACGTTGACGGTGTATCCGGCGCCAGCCCCACTGCCGACGTCATCTGCAGGCCCGCTGCCTGGATAGAGCGGTGACTGGTGGATAGAGATGAATAAGACCTCTTTGCTCGACGCGAAGATGTCGTTGGTTCCGTTGCCGTGGTGAACGTCCCAGTCCAAGATCAAGACACGCTTTAGTAGGTGGGCGTCGAGGGCGTGATGTGCTGCTACGGCGACGTTGTTAAAGAGGCAGAAGCCCATCGCGTGGTCTCGGTCGGCGTGGTGTCCGGGCGGACGAGCGCCGACGAACCCGGCGCGAGCGTCACCCGACAAGAGGGCGTCGACAAGGGCGACACCACCGCCCGCGGCGTGGAGTGCCGCCGCTAGGGATCCCTGGCTCATCACGGTGTCTGGATCGACCGCACCACCACTCTTTCCAATGTCGTGAATACGATCCACATGCTCTGACGAATGGACGGCCAGCAGCGCTTCGCGGGTCGCGGGCGGGGCGTCGATTCGCTTGTAGCCAAGCCAATCACGTCGCTGGAGCTCGGATTCGATAGCGACTAACCGCTCGATGCATTCGGGGTGATCACCAGTGTCGTGGTCGTGCGAAGAGGGGTGCGAGTAATAGTGAGCGAGGGCCATCCGGATACCGTAGACCAATCTCTATGGTCCATCCGCTCGACAGCGAAGTCGACATTGCCGTAATTGGCGCTGGTGCCGCTGGGCTTTTTACGGCCCTTACGGCTGCTCGGCTCGGCGGGCGGGTCGCTCTAATTTCGGCGACGCCACTTGCAGCGACAGCAAGTTATTGGGCCCAGGGAGGACTCGCCGCCGCGCTGGCGATAGACGACTCACCGGGTAAACACGTCGCCGATACGGTCGCTGCTGGACGCGGATTGGTTCGTCAATCAGCGGCCCAAGCACTCTGCCAAGACGCTCCAGATCGGGTACGCGAGCTCGTATCGCTTGGCGTCAACTTCGACGCTGACCGTTTCGGCCGCCTGGCGCTCGGGCTCGAGGGAGGCCACTCGGTGCGCCGCGTCGTGCACGCGGGAGGGAGCGCAACCGGTCGCAGGGTTAGCCGCGATCTTTCGTCGCTGGTGGCGCTAGAGCCGGCGATAGAGGTGCTGGAGCGCCGCCGCGCGGCCGAGCTCTGGGTCACCGATGGTCGGTGTGTGGGCCTAATCTGCGACGACGGACGCGCCGTGGCTGCTCGTGCGGTCATTTTGGCGACCGGGGGAGCTGCGGCGATGTGGTCACGTACGACAAATCCGCCAGGCGCCTTTGGAAGCGGGATGCTGCTGGCAATGCGTGCGGGAGCGGCTCTTGCTGATCTCGAGCTAATGCAGTTCCATCCCACGGCACTGGTTAATCCCGACCGTTCGGATGGCTTTCTGATCACCGAGGCGATTCGTGGCGAAGGGGCGACTCTGCACAACGCCGCTGGGGAGCGTTTCGTCGATGAGCTCGCGCCCCGCGACGAGGTGGCCAGGGCAATCGGGTTCGAGCTCGAAGCTAGCGGGGCTGCCAGCGTCGGTTTAGATATGCGTGACGTCGATTCGGCCAGATTCCCTAATGTTGTCGCCGCTCTGCGCGCGGTCGGCATCGATCCCGAGAGCGAATTAGTACCGGTCGCTCCCGCGGCCCACTATCTCATGGGCGGAACGCAGGCCGGCCTAGACGGACACACGACTGTTCCTGGTCTGTACGCAGTGGGTGAGTGTGCCTGCACTGGCCTCCATGGCGCTAATCGGCTGGCATCTAACTCTCTTAGTGAGTGCATCGTTTTCGGCAAGCGCGCAGCGGTAGCTGCGATGGAAGAGCCGTCTGCCCATCGTGGTGCGCGCCCAGTACCAGTAGACGGTGGTGTGGGTCCTCCAAGCTGGGAGAGTCGTACGGCCCTCTGGCGCGGCGCCGGCCTCGTCCGCGATCAATTAAGCCTTGAGCCCTTGCTAAGTGACCCGCACCCGCTGGCGCGACTGGTCGCCCAATCTGCGCTGGCCCGCAATGAGAGCCGAGGAGCTCACCGGCGCACCGATTTTCCCGAGACCAATTCGAAGCTGGACTACCACCACACGGTCATCAGGGATGGCGTCGCTCCAGTGCTCGAGCGCTGGTCGTAGGCCGATTAAAGCTTGGGGCCGCCGCTGGCTGGCATCTCCGGTCCCGAGTTCGAGCTTAACGCTCGCTTAATACGACGTTCGCGGTGACTTCACAAGCAGAGGGCACACTCGTCGTGGGGGTCGCAGTCGACCAAGGAGGATAGAGATGTATCAGATAAGCCGCGCCATCTACCGAGAGTTGTCGCCGACAATTATTTCGGGCAATGCTTGCGATGGGGAGAGCAACCAGGAGCACGTGCTCCACGCTTGCGAGAGCGCCGTTGAGCGCCTGACCACCGATCGCCGTTACTTCGCGCGTCCCGCGCGCACGCTGTTCCACAACATCCGTTGTTACTTTCCAGTCTGTGCTCAATATCGGGTCTGGCTTGTGGTGCAGCACTACATGGCTATCGCCGATGCTTGGGCAGCCCAAGCGCCTGCAGGGGGCTATGACGTAAACGGAGAGGCACCAAGCTGTCGGGCAACCACGCGCCGCGGTACGCCATGTCAGCGAATCCCTCTCGCCCACAACGGCTACTGTCCATCTCACCAGCATCTTGCCGAGACCGAGGACGGCCTCGTCCACGAAGTGCCAGTCGCTGCGTAGGGAGAACCTGGGGACTAAGAGTCCGACGCGAGGCCGCGCTATCGCGGCCCACGCATAACGGATCTAAGTCGACTGCTCGGGGCTGGTTGGTGGGTGCGTGGCTCGCAGCTTTTTAAGGCTGCTGCCAAATCTCTATCTGAATGCCGTCGGGATCCATGGCGTAAGCGAAGGCGACCCCCTCGAAATCTCCATCGAGCTCGATCGGAGGGTGTCGGAAACGGGCACCGTTGGCTTTCATATGTTCGTACTGCGCCAGACAGTCGTCGATGCGTACGCAGACGTGCGCAGCACCAACATCATTGTTACTCAGAGAAAAGTCCTCTCCAGCGGGATAGTGATACTGGAGAAGCTCAATCTGGGCGCCATCGCTGCCGACCGGCATGAATGCATATTCCACTCGCGCGCCGGGCACCCCCAAAGCTTCCCCGATGGCAGCTGGTAGCGGCTCTTCAGCGCCCACGTGGACCGATGGCTCGAACCCGAACATGGTCTTGTACCACTCTAGTGATGCCTTGATGTCCCTCACTGTGATTCCAGTGTGATGTATACCCATAGCCTTAGCGTGCATCTCAGTTTTCCTCTCTCGTTATTACGAGTTTTTAGTGGACACTGCGGGTTGAGGTCTAAATACAACGCTCCCCGCTAACTACGATAACCTGACGTCAGTGTTCCGCATAGGCACAAGTCATAATTCGACTGGCCAACTGGCCATTATTCAAGTTGGAGTGTGATGTCTAACCCGTCAGGCTTCGACCCGGCTCCCCTTGCGGCACAGCTTCATGCTGCATGGAATACGCGTATTGCGATCGAGCCCTTTAGTGAGAGCTCCGCCATTGAGAATGTTGAACAGGCATATGCCGTGCAGCAGGCTTGGGCAGATCTTCGTGCTGCGGAGGGGGAGGTGACGATCGGCCGAAAGATAGGCCTCACCAGCCCCGGGATGCAGCAGCAGATGGGCGTTGGCGAACCAGACTACGGAGATCTCTGGGGCTCAAGGCACATTGACGGGTCTAGTGGCGGCGCAGATGTTTCGGCAGGGTTGTTCATTCAGCCTCGAGTCGAAGGAGAGGTCGCGTTCCTAATGGGACGAGGTCTTCAAGGCCCCAACATCACCGAGGCTGACGTCTTAGCGGCCGCTGATGCTGCAGCGCTATCAATAGAGATAGTCGACAGCCGAATTCAGGGTTGGAGAATCAAGCTGGTAGATACAGTTGCCGACAATGCATCGTATGGCGCAATCGTTTGTGGAGAGTGGTCCGAAATGCTTCTGCACTCCGATCTCGCCGCGCGAAGTTTTTCTTTAACGCTGAACGGTCAAACATCCGTGGCAGAGACTGGTGCCGCAGTACTTGGATCGCCACTAACCGCAGTTGCATGGCTGGCGAACAAGCTCAGCGGCCTAGGGATTGAAATTAAAGCTGGAGACATTGTTCTATCGGGCTCGTTTGGCAAGGCTGTGCCAGCCGCAGCGGGAGATCTGTTCGTCGTTGCAAGCCCAAATGCCGGTTCCCTGACAGTCCAAATCACAACTTAGAATTGGAGTTAACAAGCGTGTCCACGACGATCCGTTTCGAGGATGCTGGTCCAGGCGTGAAAATACTCACACTCGATCGGCCTGAGCGCCTCAATGCAGTCAACTGGCAGATGGTTGAAGAGCTCGAAGAGTGCTTCCGGTGGCTCGGTAAGCACAACGAGGTGCGCGCGGTTGTACTCACTGGCGCTGGCAGGGCATTCTGTGCTGGCCTTGACATCAAGGACCCCAACTCTCTCGACCAAACAAACACGGTTCACGCCTATGATTTACAGGAAAACTTTGGACGGATGTGTGCCCACTTGGCGGAGGTTCCACAACCGATCATCGCCGCAGTCAACGGCGCTGCGTCGGGCGCAGGCCTGGTCTTCTCTCTGGCCTCAGATATGAGGCTCGCGGCCCCGGAAGCACGTTTTAATATGGCTAACGTGCGTATTGGGTTCTCCGGCTGCGATCTAGGGTCTTCGTACTGGCTGCCTCGTGTGGTCGGGCTTGGCTTGGCCTCCGAGCTGATGATGACCGGACGTTTCATCGGCGCCGAGGAAGGCGAGCGACGCGGTCTGGTTAACCGGGTAGTGCCTGCCGATGGGCTCGTTGAGGCCGCGATAGATCTGGCAGCTGAGATAGCCCGCAACTCTCCATTTGCAGTCCGTATGACAAAGCAGGTTCTCGCCACAAATGTTGACGCACCGTCGCTGCGAGCAGCCATTGAATTAGAGAACAGAACACAGATACTGTCAACTCGCACACGAGATTTTGAGGAGGCGCTTGCTGCTTTCCAAGAGAAGCGTGAGCCAGAGTTCAACGGTAGTTAGGTAAGGAAAATAATGCCTGAGACAACTATTCCTGTCGCAATCGTCGGATCCGGCAATATCGGCACAGATCTGGCACTTAAGCTTATGCGCAGTAAAGATCTGGATCTACGTTGGATGGTAGGTGTGGATCCAGCCTCGACCGGGCTCATGAGGGCACGCGAGTTGGGTATTGAGACAAGCTCGGATGGGGTGGACTGGCTGTTATCTCAAGCAGAGCTGCCGCAGATCGTTTTTGAAGCTACATCAGCGTATGCGCACCACGCCAACGCTCCGCGATATCGGGAGGCTGGTATCCAAGCGATCGATCTCACGCCAGCCGCACTAGGCCCCCCGGTTGTGCCGGTGGTCAATATCGACGATCACCTCGACACGCCAAACGTTAGCTTGATCTCGTGTGGTGGGCAGGCGACCATTCCAATTGTCGCGGCGATTAGCCGCGTCACGCCCGTGTCATATGGGGAGATTGTCGCGTCGGTATCCTCTGATTCAGCTGGTCCTGGAACTCGCGCGAACATAGATGAGTTCACACAGACGACCGCACGGGGAGTTGAAGAGGTCGGTGGAGCAGTGCGAGGACGGGCAATTATCGTGATTAATCCAGCTGACCCACCAATCACGATGCGTAACACCGTAATGGCCGCTATCGAACCAGACGCAGATCATGCTGCGATCTCCGCATCGATCTACGACCAAGTAGAAAGGGTGGCGCAGTACGTTCCTGGCTACCGCATGGTGGCGGAGCCTCAATTCGACGATCCGCGGCCAGATTGGGGTGGTCGTGGCCGCGTAACCGTGCTTCTCAGCGTTGAAGGGGCAGGAGATTTTCTCCCCCGCCACGCTGGCAATCTTGACATCATGACGGCAGCCGCTTGCGCTGTAGCTGAGCGGTTCGCCGCGGCGAGACTGCAGGGGGAAAAATGACACCAGACGTCCGAATCACTGACACTACTTTGCGCGATGGAAGTCACGCTATGTCGCACCAATTCACCGAGCGGCAGGTGCGCGACACTGTGCGAGCGCTCGATGATGCAGGGGTGCCAGTTATCGAAGTTGCCCATGGCGATGGAATTGGTGGGTCGACTTTTAATTATGGCTTTTCCGCCACAGATGAACTTACGTTGATTGCCGCTGCGGCGGATGAGGCGCGACAGGCCCGCATAGCTGTCTTACTTGTCCCGGGAGTAGGTACCGTTGAGGACATGAAGCGGGCAGAGGCGGCCGGGGCCCAGATAGTTCGGGTCGCTACCCACTGCACCGAGGCGGACGTTTCAATTGAACACTTTGGCGCAGCCCGCGAGATGGGCCTTGAGACGGTCGGCTTCCTCATGCTCAGCCACATGGCTTCACCTGAGGTGCTTGCTAAGCAGGCCCGCATCATGGTGGACGCTGGCTGCCAGTGTCCCTATGTTGTCGACTCGGCCGGGGCACTAATCCTCGACGATGCGATAGAGCGTGTAGAGGCACTCGTGGCTGAGGTTGGCGGTAGCGCTGAGGTTGGATACCACGGTCACAATAACCTCGCGATGGGCGTCGCTAATTCAGTGCTCGCCTACCGAGCTGGGGCCCGTCAGATTGATGGTTCTACGCGAGCGTTGGGTGCCGGGGCAGGCAATTCGCCGACGGAAGTTCTAGCGGCTGTATTCGATCGCCTGGGTATCCAAACTGGCATCGACCTGCTCCAAATCTTGGCCGCGGCCGAAGAGGTCGTAGCGCCCTTTATAACGCGCATTCCAACGATGGATCGCAGCTCGATCATCCTTGGCTACGCTGGTGCGTATTCGAGCTTCCTGATCCATGCTGAGCGTGCAGCCGAGCGCTACGGTGTCTCAGCCCATGAGATCCTGCTCGAGGTTGGTCGTCGAGGCTATGTTGGCGGCCAAGAAGACATGATCATCGACGTCGCGCTTTCGCTAGTCGATCAGAGCTAGCACCCTGGCTCGGCGGCGGCCCATGCTGGTCGCGACAGAATCTGGTCTGTGAGAGCTTGCAATCTTGGATATTTATCAAGAGCGTAGCCAGTGAGTTGGGCACGGTGGAGAACCGGAGCCAGCGCGCAGTCTGCGATCGTGAAGCGGCCGAGAACACAGCCGCCCTCACCTACGAGTTTGTCTAATAACGCTGTGTTGGCCGCGATCTCTAGCTCGATCGCTGGCGCCTTCTCCGGGTCGCAATCATCGGGGGAAAAACCGCGCTCAAGAGACCACCCAAGCATTACAGCCTCACGGCGAAAGAACGGAGGTCGTAGGCGGGTGGCGAACCGGTCGAGAAACTCATCGATGCGGCCACGTTCTTGGGGGTCTGTCGGGTAAAGGTCTTCACTTCCCTCGCGGGTCGCCAAGTAACGAAGAATCGTCTGTGATTCGGCGAGGACGTAGCCGTCATCTTCAAGAGTGGGGATGCCACCGAGCGGATTGATTGCCATGTATGCATCAGGACGCGGGTAAGCCAATGGAATAGTTTCCCGCTTGTATTCAAGCCCAAGCTCAGCCAAAAGAAACCGCACTTTCAGCGCGTTTGATGAGTCGGGATTGTCAAACAGGGTTAGCACTTTGCGGTCGCCAAGAACTCTACATGTAGACGGTGGAACTCCTCGGGGCGTTCCCACTGAGGCCAGTGGCCTGCCTCTTCGATGTTGGTGAGCAGCGAGCCGGGGATCCACTTCTGTAGAAGTTGGCCCTCTTCATAGTCCCCAGTCGGATCGTCAGAGGTCCAGATGATCAGCGTTGGAGCAGTGATACGGCTAGTCCACTCTGAATCCCAAGCATATTTAGTGCGAGTCTCGGGGTCTTGCAGTACCAAGACGTTGCGCATCGCCTGCTCGGCTCCCGGGAGCGTATATATAGCTAGGCGTATCGAGACTAATTCGTCAGAAACCATGTGCTTGGTGGCGGGCGCAAACAGCCACTCAAGGCGACTCCGGACGGTCTCCGGCGAAGCCTCGCTGACAGCTTTCATTGTGCTTTCTTTGATACGCAACATCGTCTGTGGCTTGCTGAGTACGTTGCCAGGCGTTGTCAGTACGAGCCGGTCCACGCGCGCGCTCTGCTCCTTGGCAAACCAGGCGGCAACCCAGCCGCCGAGTGACTCGCCCGACAGGTGGGCTCGATCAATTTCTAGGGCGTCCATTAAGTCAGACAGATGGTCGCAGTAGGAATCGATCGTGTAAGGACGGTCGGGCTTATCGCTGAAGCCATGGCCGATCATGTCGTAGGCGATGACACGAAAGTACTGACTCAAGTACCGCAAATTACGAAGGTAGGCCTCTAAGTGACCTCCGGTGCCGTGCAGCAGGATCAGAGGTGGGCCATCTCCAGCCTCGACAACCCGCGTTCGCACGCCACCCGCATCCACAAACCGCTGGGAGAAGGACAGATCGACTAGCTCCGGCCAGATAGAAGGCGCTGACCGACTCACTTGACCAGCCAGTCTCCTACTAGCGGTTGGGTCTGGCCGAAAGTCTCGGGTGGGCCGTTGCCCCACCACGAATGCCCTTGGCTTTCGTAGTCAACTGCACGCCAGCGCAGTGTTGGACGGTCGAGGTCGCGCTGATAGTCACCGGTGTAGAGCTCAAGTCGGTTGCCGGCAGGGTCGTGAACGTACATCGCCAATGCATTGGTGGCTCCGTGGCGACTGGGCCCCCACTCGATTGACCCTTGCAGCCCGGCGTCACCGAGCAGATCGGCTGCTCTCAGCAGCGCAGTCCCATCGTTGACTGCATATGCAAAATGATGAAAGACGGCTTCGGGATGTTTTCCTAATGCGACATCGTGAGAAAACGGTGCCCGTCGGACCCATGCCACCTTCGGCGTCACATTGTCATCCTCTAGCCATATTTCAGCAGCGCTAAATTCAAGCTGCTCTGTCCAGTAGATGAGGGCCGCCGGTACATCTGGAACTCGCATGCTGACGTGGTCAATGCGACTGGGGGGTACGCCACGGATGCCACTGCCGCCTCTAGGTGGAAGACGGAGCCGCCCTCCGGGATAAAGGTCAATCTCATCGAAATCGTGAAAAAATTCCACTCGGTGGCCCTCTGCGGTGAGCACCCGTAACGCTTCTCCTTGGCCGGGCTCGACGCCGCTGGGAATACGTTTGGTAGCAAGGCCTAGGGAGTCATGAATCGCTTGGAGACTGTCTAGGTCGGCTGGATCAGAGACCCGGAAACCGGAGTGAACGAGGCCGCCCCCAGCGCCAGAAGTTATCTTAAGAGACCACGCATCGAACTCATCCGCGGCCCTCAGATAGCACGTAGAGTCGTCGCCGCAGTGCTCGACGAAGCCGAGGATATCTATGTAAAAAGCTCGAGCTTGGGCGAGATCGTCGACGGTAATCTCGACATGGGCAAGTCGTAAGATCACTGATGCCTCACCTAGCTCTCAATTGGCACGCGCAAGCGCGACCGTTGGGAAATACTCTGGCTGCTTGAGTTGGTGCCACTGGAATACGGGCCAAGGTGGATCTCCATAACTCTCTGGAAGTGTGCAGTTCTAGGCGTACGCCGCTAGCGACCATATTGGTTAGTGGTTGATTGGGATCAAGAGGCCGACACAATTGTCGTGGACTGTGACGAGCCGATCTCGCCTGAGGCCAGCGTGCAATCACGCGCCTATGCACTGGACGAATTACTCAGGACCGCCTCGTCTCCGATGTCGCGTGAGTTGCGGCCCCCCACGTGCCGCCCAGCGAGGTATCCGAAGGTCAGCGCTGGCCCTAAGGTAGCGCCGCCTCCTGGGTACGACGAGCCCATCACGTTGGCCGACGCGTTGCCGGCTGCGTAAAGGCCATCGATGACTCCTCCACGCATGCTCAACACTCTGCCGTCGGCGTCGATGCGCGAGCCGCCGTTGGTGCCGAGCGCACCGTGGACCATAGGAACGGCATAGAAGGGTCCCGTTACGATTGGGGCTAGGCATGTGCCCTTGTCAGGCCCCCCAGTCATGAATGCTTCGAACCAAAGAGTGCCGCGATGGAAGTCTTGGTCGTCGCCGTCGGCCACGGCCTGATTCCAGAGCCTGACAGTCTCTTCTAGTCCTTTCGGATCGATCCCGACTTGATCAGCGAGAGCGTGAATCGAGTCCGCGCGCTTGATCCAGTCGGGGGCGGGAGCGCTACCAGGAAGCGACGGAATAATTGTTGCGGCGCTCTTCACGCTGGCATCGAAGATGAGCCAGTGTTTTTCATTGGGATACTCAGCGGTAATCGGATCAAATGCGTCGACTACCTTGGGGAAATCTTGGTAGCTAGACGCTTCATTAACGAAGCGTTTCCCATGGTGGTTAACAATAATCATTCCGGGAAATGCTCGTGATCCACCCATCTGGATCATCGGACGGCCTTCGAATTCGACAGTTGGGTCGTAGATGGCAGGCTGCCCCCAATAGGAGGTCATGTTGCCTAGTTCAGCGCCAGCCTCCATGGCCATGCGATGACCATCGCCCTCGTTATGGGGCGGACTCATCGGGACAATAGGCTCGCCGATGAACGAGCGGACCATCGCTGCGTTCCACTCAAAGCCGCCGCAGGCAAGTACAACACCACGCCTAGCGCCAATAAGTTCGGGCGATTCGCCCCGAGTGCGGACTCCGATGACTACTCCATCGACGACTACGAGCTCATCGACGGGAGACTCCGTCTCGACAGGGACGTTGCGGTCGAGCAATCCCTTGAAGAGTGCACTAACGAGGCCTGGTCCGAGCACGCGGATATCTTCGGCCTCCCGCTGCTCTACCAAGTCAGCTGGCAGTTCTCCGCCATGCAATACCTGGGCGCCTTCCTCCATGGTGAGGGGAGCTAGGTGCGGACTCTTTCTGAGCTTAGGGGCCCATTCGCCAAGTTCTGCGCGGGCGTTGAAAGGCTTAGGCTCAAGGGAGCGACCACCTTCCTTCTTGGCACCAGGAAAATCTGCGTAGTAGTCGGTGAAGGCAAGCGACAGCATTAGGTCCAGAGGCGTGTTGTCCTCTAAGTAATCGAGCGCCTTATGGGCGTTATCGATAAATACCTCCACGAGCGCGGGGTCGGGCTCGCGACCGAGGGTCAGGCGGCGTACATATAGCAGGGCTTCTTCGCGCGAGTCTTGGATGCCAGCTGCCGCTGCATGGCGGTTCAGGGGCGCCCAAATGATGCCACCAGATACGCCTGCTGTGCCGCCGATCATGGAAGCCTTTTCAAGGACAAGGACATCGGCGCCGGCATCGTGTGCTGTGGTGGCGGCGCTAAGGCCGGCAGCTCCGCTGCCCATCACAACTACATCGACAACTCGATCCCATCGTTCTGGCTTGACGGTAATCATGCTTATCCCTCTTTCCTAGCGGTATCAGACTGGTTCGCTGAACTCAGGATCAGTCTGGTTCGATGGCAGTGGTTACTTGCAATTTGTGCGATCGCGGTGCTCGTTCACGCGCCAACATTCTCACGCGAGGTGGCGAGCGCACGATCCCATTCGCCCTGAAGGAGATCGCGCAACATATCTTTGCGAGATTGGGCATCGAGAAAGTCGAACTTGATCGTGGCGTAGGGATCGATGCGATCTCGCAGAAGTTTGATTTGCTCGGGAGTTGGTTCGGCGGTGGTACCTATGTTGGTCGGTACCTCAAGCTCAAATCCTGTGTTCTCAATGACCTCAGTTACGTCGACGCCAGGATTGAGGGTCTCGATACGAAACGGCTTAGCATCATCATCCTTAACTAGCACGGCCAGCGGTGTGATGACTCGGATTGCGCCGGCCAGTAAGCCACGCTCCAGTCGAGCACTAGCTTCGAGGGGGTAGCGCTGCCCGGTACGAAAATCGACCTTGTCAACAAGTGTGCGTTTGTCGTGGCGGCCGAAGTAAACGAGAATTCGCTCGTAATGCTGCATAACTTCGGGCGATCCGGCACCGCCTGGCATGCGCACTTTGGGATTGTTGTAGTCACCGATACAGGCTAGGTTGAACGCTCCAGACCCGTCAATCTGGGCGGGCGATACGCATTCAACAAGTCCACGCTTGCCCAAGTGAACAGTTTGTGTGGTTGGGCCGAAGCTCCAGTAAGCGAGAGCGCCGCTGTAAATAGCTGCCTCTACGCCAGTAAGGTTGAGTTCGACGGCTGGCATGCCGATGGCGTTAAAGCCAACCAAGTAGGCATCTTGTGCGTGGGTTAGTTTGGCCAGCATGTAGGCCGCATAGGCGAGCGGAGTGAAGGAGCCGAGAACGGTTACCCCGGAGTCGTCTACCTCGGAGGCGATCCGGCAGACCATCAACTCTTCGATCCGATAGTCGCTCATGTGCCCTGCGTTTCTAGAGTCTTTGGGTTGCGGGCGATGGTTGTTAGGACCGCCCGCTTGTCGGCGCTCAGGACGCGCTCTCGGTAGGCGGCTTCAGATTCGGATGCCAGCTGGGCGATATGCGTATCGGCGAGCCCATCGGCGCAGGCATCCGCGTACTCCATAACCGCCCAGGCATCAAATCCGTAACGCGGGATATGGGTAGTTGGGTGGGCTCCAAAAGGCGCTTCAATGACCGCGTCAACAAGAAATCCAGGAATGTGAGTAGTGGCTGGATTCCTCGCGATTACCTCGGTCTCGACAATCTCCTCGCACGTTACGACAACGCGACCAGCGGCCCTAGCCAGTTCGGGATCACAAGCCATTGGCCCTTCTACCTGGCAATTACCCGCGGCGTCAGCCCGAAGTACGTGGATGATTGCTACATCGGGCACGATCGCCCTAATGGCTAGCAAGCGCTCACCCGTAAAAGGACAGGTAATTTCGGCAAAAGCATCTGGTGTTACCTCTGGCAGCTGAGAGGCACCGATGTCGCGCATAGGTAGGTAAGGCAAATTACGAGCACCTGCGTCGAGGCCCACATTAATTGCCACTCCACTGATTTCATTAATTATCAGCGTGCCGTCTTGAACTGCTTTGCGGAAATGCGGGGCAAGTCCGTAGGCCTCTAGAGACACCATGGAGAAGGTCAACTCGCGCACAAGTCCCGCGCCTATCAGCTGATCGACGTCGATTGAGCTGAGCGATCCGATTACATGAAGGTCGCCGATACCATCGCGCATCAGCTGCCGTACTGCCGCCATGGGGTGGCTCGCCATCCAAGCGCCACCGATGCCCAAGGAGTCCCCGGGGGCGACAAATGATGAGAGCTCTTCGAGAGCAATTACCTTGTTCACGGTGTGTGCCTAATCATGACCTGACGCGAGATTATCAGGTCACTCCAGTAAGCGGGGTTTTTTTTATTTGGCTGGTTGAAGTGCCTAAAGATTGGCCCCTAGATGGGAGCGGCAAAGCCTTCCTCTAGGAGCTGGCTAATCAGCCCTGCAAGCTCCTCGTCGGTGATCTCATTGCTCCAGCCAAGGACATCTTTCACGTAGACCGGGCGTTCGAAGGCCGCGACGATCAGCTCGGCGGTGATCTCAGGATTCAGGCTCTGTCGAATCGCTCCCCACTTCTTGCCATCGTTGATCACCGCAACCATCTGCCCGACGGATCGATTGTGCAAAGCGAGCCAGCTCTCTGTGAATTCAGTCCTGGGCTCGAGAAGTTCCCACCATGCACGGAAGATCGATGCGTGATCGCGGTACAGACGTAGATACGCGAGAACACTTTCTCGAGCTACAAGCCGGCCATTGGTGTCCACTGGCATGCGGGTCTCTTGATAAAGCCGGTCGGTGAGGTCCTGCAGCAGACAACGAAAGAGATCGTTCTTGTCTTCGAAGTATTGGTAGACCGTGCCGGATGCAGTCCCTGCATGGTTAGCAATGTCGAGAACCGTTGACGCCTTAAACCCACGCTCACCAAAGACGACAATCGCCGACTCAAGGACCTTGTCGCGCGTCCGACGACCACGACTAGAGGACGCGAGAGACCGGCCAGCGGCTGGGCTCCAGCGCGCTTGAGATGCAATCGGCGTCATGGTCCGTAGAGTCCGCGTCGGATCAGGCAATCAAGTTCAGTGGCGACTGCCTGCGCTTCGCGCATCGGAACCCATCCTGCGGACTCAATCAACGCGTATTGCGCCACTACGTCGGCCACTAGTTCTGATGACATGGAGACCATGCTCGGATCTACAAGTTCTTCCATGTGCTTAGAAAGCAGCAGTGCGCATTGGGCGCGCAGTTGGCTGCGCAGCTTGTCTTCGCCGGTACCGATCCGAGCGACCTCTTGTGTCGCGCGCACTACGCCACGGTGCTGACGGGCCGCGAGTAGCCATCCCTCGATCTGCATACTTAACGAGGATGCAGCATCGAGTGCGCAGATCAAATCTTGGCCGTATTCGGTGAATAGCGCGGCGAAGAAGTCGCTCTTGCTTGAGAAGTGGCGGTAGAACGCACCCGTAGTCAAACCGGCTCGTGCTGATATATCTGTCAAGCGTGCGCCTGAGTAGCCGCGCTCGTCGAACATGCTCCGCCCTGCCTGTAGGAGCGTCGAGCGCGTCGTGGCTGGTTGGATGTTTGTCGTGGACTCGATAAGCTGACGTCAGATTGTAATGAAACGAAACATCTTCACAGCAGAACACGATGACTTCCGGCAATCCGTCCGGGGATTCCTCAAGCGCGAGGCAGCCCAGAACCACGACCAGTGGGAGAGCGACGGAATGCTCGACAGGGCATTCTGGCGCAAAGCGGCCGCACAAGGCTTTGTGGGCTTCGAGGCTCCTGAAGAATTTGGCGGTCTCGGGATCTCCGACTATCGCTTCAATGCGGTCTTGATCGAAGAGACATGTCGACTTGGACTAATCCCCGATCACTTCATGCTCCAGAACGATGTGCTCTGTCCGTACCTCACGGGACTAGCCAACGCTGAGCAACAAGCGCGCTGGTTGCCCGGCTTTACTTCGGGGGAGCTTGTCGCGGCGATCGCAATGAGTGAGCCTGGAACGGGATCAGATCTACGGGGGATCGCGACGGAGGCCCGTCGTGACGGAGATCACTACGTCCTAAACGGATCGAAGACCTTCATCAGCTCAGGCTCACAGGCCGACCTTGTTGTGGTCGCCGCACGTACGTCCGACGATGCTAGGGCCAGTGCGGCTTTCAGCTTGCTAATGGTCGAGGCGGGCATGGAAGGCTTCGAGCGCGGGCGCAAGCTATCGAAGATCGGCCGCGGTAATCAAGATACGGCCGAGCTATTTTTTAGCGACGTCCGGGTCCCCGTAGCCAATCTGATCGGGGAAGAGGGTGCGGGATTACGCAACCTCATGCACAACCTCGGCCGCGAACGCCTTTCGGTGGCCCTTGCTGCGATATCTGGCGCCGAGTTTGCGTTGGAGATAACCCTTGAATACGTAAAAGACCGGAAGGCTTTTGGCCAGCCAATTGGAACATTTCAGGTCAATCGCCACGCGTTAGCCTTGATGGCTACGGAGCTGCGGTCAGCGCGCGCCTACCTTGACCGCTGCATTGAGGCTGAGGTCACCGAAGAGCTCGATCCAGTCGAAGCGGCTGGGTTGAAGGCGTTGACGACCGAGCTACAGTGGCGCGTCGTCGACCGATGCCTCCAGCTTCACGGCGGTTACGGATATATGAATGAGTATGAGATTTCGCGGCAGTGGCGCGATGCGCGAGTGCAACGTATCTACGGTGGGTCGACAGAGATCATGTGGGAAATCGTCGGTCGAGGACTAGGGCTCTAGGTAGTAATGGCGCAGCTAGCTTGCGCCGGCTAGGACGGTCTCCAATGTCTCGCCGGGCTCGTTGCGTGGGTAGTTAGCAGCAGCTTGCACTAGCTGGACCAGCACGCCATGGCCTGACCGCGGGTGTACAAATGCCTCTTGCCATTCGAGGTTGTCTGAGTTCAAGCCGACAATCTCGAATCCTGCCTCTTGCGCACTCACGACTGAGGCTTGGATGTCGAATACCCGAAAGGTCAGGTGGTGGAGCCCGCCGAAGGGATGGTTGGCAAAGAAGCTGTCGAGAAAGTGCGACCCAGGTAGTGGCTCTAGGAGTTCAACCTTTCCCCCGTTTGCATAGCTCAGGACCACTCCCCTGTAGCCAACGCGGGTGTTCTCTCCGCCATATAAGAACTGGCCGCCTAGCTGTTCTGCATATAGCGGGAGCAGGTCCCTGATCCTTGGGGCGGCGTGAGCTGCATGGTCGAAATATCCCTGCAGTTTCGTTGCCAAGGTGGTGTTCATAACCTAGGGCGGCGGGCCTCGGCTAGGCGGTAGAAGGTGGCAATGATTTCCTCTTCAGGAGCAGTCGGTAATACGGTTGCGTCGATTCCTTTGCTTAGGATTTCAACTTGGTCAGCTGCCGTGATTACTGAACCGCCGACAACAATCGGAATCGGAGGGTCTGCCTGCCCGAGCCTAAGTGCCAGCTCTTCGGCGTAGTGCAACACCTCCCAGGAGTGCGCACTGATACCAACGACATCGACGTCTTCATCGATCGCGGTCGTCGCAATTGTTTCTGGGAGCTGGAACCGGCCAGCGTAGATTACCTCTGCGCCGCCGTCGCGCAGCAGGCGGGAGACGGCCAAGGCGCCAGCCTCGTGTTGATCAAGTCCAAGAACGGTAATGAGCACTCGCAGCCGAGTTGTAGGCGTCATCGCGGCCGCTCCACGCACCCCATTGGGTCATATGGGCGGCCGTAGCATTCCCGCAGCACGCCAATAGATTCGCCCATCGAGGCTTCGCTTCTCATCGCCTCGACGATTCCCGGCATGATGTTCGATCCATCACGACAGAGCCTTTCGAGGTTATCTAGGGCGGTAACTACTGGCCCCATGTCACGACTGGCTCTCCACGCCGCAATCTCTTCAATGCGGTCATAGCACGGCGCAATACGGTTCTCGAGTAGGTCGCGTAGGAGTGTGTCGCGTTCCGGCGGAATCTCGTTGATGTTGACACCAACTACTGGCCTCGTGCCGTCAACCACTTCGCGCGAACGGTCGACCATAGCTTCTGTGAAGATGGCCCTAAAGTAGCCGTTCTCAGCGAGCTCAACAACGTCGCCCAACGCCTCGATCTCAGCGATGCGGTCAGTGATCTTGGTTTCAATTTCATCGGTTAGCGACTCGACATACCAAGATCCTCCGAGCGGATCAGAAACATCCGCTATGCCGGACTCCAGTTGGACTACGTGTTGGGTCCCTAGCCCGACGATGTGGGCTTCGCGCGAGGGTGTACGAATCGCTTCATCAAAGGCGGAAATTTCCATTGCTCGAACGCCGGCCAGATACAAAGCGACCGATTGGATCGCCCCTCGCGCGATGTTGTTGCCGATCTGGCGGGATGTCATTGTCGCCCCGGACGTATGGGCGGCCACGTTGATCGCTAGAGAGCGGGGGTCTTTGGCTCCGAATTCGTCGCGCATCATTCTGGCGTAGATTCGCCGTGATGCCCGAATCTTTGCGATCTCTGCGAAGAAGTCCATCCTGCAGTTGACTAGCAGTGCAATGCGTGGCGCGAAGAGATCTACGTCAAGTCCGCGAGCAACTAGGCGGCGCACAACCTCACGGAGTTCCACGAACCCGAGCGCCATCTCATCGACGATGCCCACGCTACCGTCAGAGATGTAGTAGGTGTCTTCGACAAACGCATGAAACTTAGGCATCCGCTCCGAGCAAAACTCAATTGAGTCGGTGGCTAGGCGCATGTGAAGCTCAATAGGCAAATTCGACGAGTAGCCGGTGTCTTCGGCGAAAAGTGGCGGCAGGATCGCGGACCCCCTTAGTAGCTCAGGGAGGTGGCCGTGGGTCTCTGCTGCTAGGAAGAGACCGGCTGCTGCGAAGCCGCCTGGCAGCGAGTGGTCACAGCTGACCCGGTCAAGCGGGATCCCTTCATAGAGCGCAACGAAATCAGAACCACGGCAAATCGATACGCCTTGGTTGCCCACCGCGTGCTGCGCGTAGGGATGATCGGGATCCATGAAACATTGGGTTGGGGTGTCACCAATAACATCAAGCCCAGTAGCCCCGTGTTCGAGCAGGTAGTGGAACTGTTCGTTCGAGCGAGACGGCGGTCCCTCGCCGGAGAGTTCGCGCACAAGAAAATCGTGGCCCTCTGTTTCGCGCCTCGTGTTTGGTGGCCGCGTGCCGCGAGTATGGGGGTAGCTGCCCGGGTCTCCTAGGTCCCTCTCGTAGTCAATTGCGACTGACTCCGGCGTGTAGAAGAGGGCGCGCTCAGCTGGAGCACTGTCTCGCGCCTGTTTCACTCGGCAAGGTTCCGAAAGTCTGGCGGCCTGCGATCGCGGAAGGCGGCGAGTGCCTCGATGTGTGCAGGGCGCTTAGTTAGTCGACGGAATTCAGGCTCTTCGCGATTTCGCGCAGCACGGGCCGCCGGCAAGCGTTCTTCGAGCAGGAGTCGCTTTGTGCTTAGGAGAGATTCAAGCGGCTGTGCTGCTATCTCAGCGCAGGCTTCTAACGTCACGGTCAGGAGGTCCTCGTCGGATGTCAGGCGCCAGACGAGACCGGTGGCCGCGGCTTGTTCCGCAGAGATCCAGCTCGAGGTCAGCAAGGCGTACACGGCTTGCTGGCGGCCCATCAGGGCGGGAATTGTTGATGTGCTGCCAGCCTCGGGGACTAGGCCCAATGAGGTAAATGGCATGCGGAATCGTGCTGACGCTCCTGCCAATACCAGCTCGCAGTGGCCAAGCATCGTAGTTCCAATCCCGATAGCCAGGCCATTGACTGCTGCAACTAATGGCTTAGGAAACTCTTCAACACATTCGATGAAAGCGTCATACGGATCTTGCTCCGATGGGTCTGGCTTTGAGTCGGGGTCGTCAGATATGTCTGACCCTGCAGTAAATGCCCGGCCCGTGCCGGTTAGGACTACGCATCGAACGTCCGGATCAGCGGCGGCAGAGTTAAGCGCCTCGCGTACTGCCACAAATAGGGATCGGTTAAATGCGTTGAGCGCATCGGGACGATTGAGAGTTATCACGGCTACGCCATCATGGTGATCGACGAGGATCACTTCTGGCGGGACTAGTGGCGAAGTCGGTTCAGAAGACATAATCTGACGGCAGCTTATCTTGTATTCCGGTTTGGAGGTGACGAGGACGTGGCTCCGCAGGACTGGGCAGAACTAATCTCATATCTAGCAGCCCCGTCCCAGGCGGACTGGGTGGCGCTTGAGCACGGTGAAGATCGACTAACTATCAAAGAGTTGGCCGAAGCCATGCTTTGCGCCGCTGGCGTCCTAGGCGAAAGTGCTGGCGTCGTTGCTGTCAGTGAGGCCGACCCGATCGCCCATACGGTCGCGGTTCTGGGTGCGGTGGCAGCCGGTCGCGCGGCGATGCTAATCGATCCGAAGCAGCCAGAACCAATCTTGCGCGAGGTTACGCGCCAAGCGAATGTCACGACCATTATCGGTCGAGCCGTTGAAGGCGTAGAGAGCATCTCCTACCAGGATCTAATCGGTGGTGACCCTAGTGCGCTGACGGAGGTCTCGCCGCAAAGCGTAGGCTCTATCTTGTTGACATCTGGTTCAACTGGGATGCCGAAACTTGTCCTGCGCTCCCGTCACGCCGACCTTCACGCAGCTATGTGCCTGCGCCTCGCAAGTTTCCCTATCGGCCCAGGCGATCGACACTGGCTCTGCGTACCCTACGCGGGGGCGCCATTTCACTCTCTAGTGATGGGCTCTCTGCTTGCGCGAGCAACTGTCGTCTTCGCTCCGTTTACCCGCGATTGCGTCGACGACTTTCTTTCTGAACGCGACATATCCAGCGTCTATCTCGTGCCAACAATGCTGCGGCTGGCTCGGGAGCATGGCGGACTCGACGGCCCCGGCTGGCGAGGCTTACGGGCGTTGATGACTGGTGGAGAAAAACTTGATGAGCAGACTGCCGAGGTCTTGCTCGAACGCTTTGAGGGTCGTGTCTACTGCGCATATGGCATGACTGAACTCCCTCGTCCCACGGAAGCGACATTTGAAGAGATTGCAGCTAGGCCCGGAACGGTTGGCCGCACGATTCCATTTCGGCAGGTACGGATCGCCGAGATCGAAAGCGAAGAGGAAGTGGCCATCGGCGACGAAGGGGAAGTCTTAGTTACGGGTCCAGATCTTTTTATTGGCTATTTAGGGCAGGAGCCGGTTGGTGATTGGTATCGCACCGGCGACCTAGGACGGCTCGACGAGGAAGGCTACCTTTACATCACAGGTAGGGCGTCAAGCATCCTCAAGGTTGGAGGCAATCGCGTATCGACAGACGAAGTGGCCGCTGCGCTGCGCGCCCATGAAGGGGTTGCGCAGGCGGCTGTCGTCGCAGTACCAGATCCAACGTGGACGAATCGGTTGGTCGCGTTCGTTGTCCCTAGAAATCAACCCGCGGTTAGTCGGGATGACTTACTAGCTTGGCTCAAAGATCAGCAGCCGATCTATAAGGTGCCACGGACGGTGATCTTCATCGCCGATCTACCAGTCGACAGCTCGGGCAAGGTTTCATTGCAGAAACTGCAGGCTCTCGCCGAGGAGGATGCACTATGAAGTTTTATCTGTATGGAACCTATATTCCAGCCGACCAGATCGTTGCCGTAGCACGTGAGGCAGAGAGCCTCGGCTTTCATGGGATCACAATCCCTGACCATGTCGTGCATCCACACAATTCGAAGACGAGCTACCCCTACGAACCGGACCCAGATACTGGCCGGGCTCCTTGGGATGTGTCTTGCGAGTGGCTAGACCCGATGGTAGCGGCGGCGACGCTACTAGCCAGCACGACGAACCTGACTGTGCTTACGGGGATTTTTGTCCTACCGATGCGCGATCCTCTGCTCGTAGCAAAGGCGGCATCGACAGTTGCCGCACTGCATCCGGGGCGCTTCATCCTAGGAGTTGGGGCTGGCTGGCTTCGCGAGGAGTTCGAGATCCTTGGTTTCAACTTCGACGAACGGGGGCCACGTAGCGATGAGGCGATCGAGGTACTACGCAGTCTGTGGACGGGGGAGAGCGTCAGCCATAACGGTCGCTTCATCTCCTTCCCCGAGGTTACGATGCGCCCGCCGCCGCCTCTGCCGATTCCAATCTACGTCGGTGGAGACGCCAAGCCAGCCATCCGCCGTGCGGCCCTATTAGCCGATGGGATCCTTCCTCCGCTTAGTAGTCGTCACGAAACGGCAAGGCATCTTGAGACGATTGGAGCGATCCGAGCTGAGAACGGCATCAGCAGGCCGTTTGACTATGTGGCCTCGGCTGCCGGAATTCGTACGCCTGACAAGATCGCAAGCATGGCGGAGATGGGCGTAACTTCTGTACACGCAGATCCCTTTGGACTCTATGTTCAGCGGTATGGAGGGCTGACGAGCGACGAGAGGCGAGCGGCGCTAGAGCGCTACGCAGCAGAAGTTATCGAGCCCTCGCGGGGCATCTAGCGCCCGCCTCCAAGGTCGCGCACTAGGACGTTGCGCAGGATTTGATTTGTCCCGCCAAAGATCTCCTGCACTTTGGCCTCTCGGTAGTAGCGCTCCATTCCATACTCAACCATGTAGGAGTATCCACCGAGTATTTGCATGCCATGTAGGGCGCATTGCGTGCCAGCCTCTGATGCGACTATCTTCGCAACGGCAGACTCAGATCGGCATGGGAGCCCGCGATCGAGTCGATCAGCCGCTGCCTCAGTGAGCGCACGAGCGCCAGCTATCTGGATCGCCATATCGGCCAGCATGTGCCCGACGGCTTGGTGGTTGATGATCTGAGTTCCGAACTGACTCCGTTGTAGCGCGTAGGCGCGTGCGATATCAAAGGCACCTTGAGCGATTCCGAGGCTCTGGGCTGCCGTATACACCCGGTCGGCATCGAGCAGATCCATGACGATTGCGGCGCCGTTGTTAATCTCGCCGACGATAGCCTCCGGCCCCACCAACACGTCGTCGAAGAAGACCTCGCACGTGTGCGTTGCCTGCCCAGCGAGCTTCTTTAATGGCTTGACATCAACTCCGGGATGCGATCTGGGTATGAGCACAAAGGTCAGTGCGTGGCGGGGAGTCGCACCTTCTGTGGTTCGCACCAAAGTAAGTATCTGGTCGGCGGCGTCGGCGCCGGTGGTGAAGGTCTTCTGGCCGCGGATTATGAGGCCATCGCCCTCGGGTATTCCACGGGTCGCCAGGCCCATAAGATCTGATCCGCAGTCGGGCTCACTTAATGCCATCGCCATCCGTAAATTGCCAGCGGCAAGTGCAGGCAAGTGTTGCTGGCGTTGGTTATCAGTGCCGAATCGGCCGATTGCCTCCGCGCAAAAGAGGGCTGTAGGTATGAACGCGTAGCCCAAGCATGCTCCTGCGCGCTGGATCTCTTCGATAACGATGCAGCGGGTCCGAGCATCTACAGGAGATCCGCCGTAGGCCTCGTCTACGGCTATCCCCCATAGGCCAAGTTCAGCCATCCCAGTGAGTATCTCCGCCGGATAGGTCTCGGTTGAGTCAAGTTCGGCGATCCTTGCGATTGGGGCCTCGCGCTCAAAGAATGCGCGCAAGGTCGCGCGCACCTGACGCTGCTCCGGGGATGCCGCTGTATCGGCTAAGGGATCGAACATGGACGGTACGGCTCCTTCCTAGGTATTCAAGCGTGAGGCTACTTGGTCTCGCGGCCTCTGAGCTGGGTAGGACCACGGCGGTCGCCGATCACCAAGATACGACTTGACACCGCGCCCAGCTAGCTAGATAATCATTCGTCAGGTAACAATCGGTTCCAACCATTAGGGGGAGGGTGTCAGGGTATGATCGAAGTAGGCATTTTCGATGGTGGGTCAGTCGACCTTCCGTTTCACAAGACTCCATCAGGTCAACGCGTCGTCGACGGGACACTCGCTGATGTGCATGCTGCCGCACAACGCGTCTCAGCGGCCCAGGTTAGGCGGGCTGTCTTGGCGGAGCGGGTTGGGTTTGATTACTACTGGCTTACCGAGCATCACTTTGGAACCGAAGGAGCCGAGCTCAGCTCAAACCCGATTCAGGTTGGCACTGCAATTGCGGCATTAACCAATCGCATCCGAATTGGCCAGCTCGCAAATATCGTTTCGTTTCACCACCCACTTCGGCTGGCAGAGCAGATCGCGATCCTCGACAATCTCAGCGGCGGACGAGTTGAGGTCGGACTTGGGCGCGGATATCAGTCTCGTGAAGCCGAGACATTTGGCAAGACATATGGGTCGACAGTTCAAGACCAAGAACGCAACCGCTCTTTCCATCTAGAGGCGTATGAGATTCTCATTAAGGCATGGACCGAGGAGAGCTTCTCCCATCAAGGGGAATTCTTTAATTTGCCTCCGAGCTATGTAAAGTGGAATCACGCTCAAAGCATTGCTTTCTTTGAAGAAGGCGGCGCGGGTCCCGATGTAAATGATGTCTTCAACATCGCCCCCGCTGACCAGTATTCGATGATGGGACCTCCCATCAGCGCTTCGGGGACCACGCTGAAGCAGCTTTCGGTGCTGCCACAGCCCTTCCAGAAGCCTCATCCGCCTCTCTGGGAGCCACTCAACAGTGAGCGGACTATTCGTTGGGCTGCGTCGCAGGGCTTGAACGGCAACTTCATCTTTGAGAGTGACCGTGCACTGAAGCCAAAGATTGATATTTACATGGAGCAGACTGCTGCCTCTGGGTGGCCTAATGGTGGCGAGTTCAAGAGCGGCTGGGATTCAAACAAGCACCGTGGCGTGAGCTCCGGCCGTGTCATACACATCGTTGATCCATCTCTTAGCCACTGCAACGCAGACCTCGCAAGAGAGTCTCAGCTGTTCCAATGGGATTTCTATAAGCCATTTGGCTTCACGGCAATCCTCGCAGAGCCCGGCGAGACGCCGCGTATGGATGTTGATGTAACGGCAGAGATTCTCGAAGAGCAGGGCATGTTGATCGTTGGCAGCAAAGAGCACGTGATTGAGAAGCTCATGGGCCTCAAGGAGACGGCTTACCCCGATGGAGACTTCATGGTCAACAT
The DNA here is from genome assembly GCA_947474595.1 of Solirubrobacterales bacterium. Lineage (GTDB taxonomy): Bacteria > Actinomycetota > Thermoleophilia > Solirubrobacterales > Solirubrobacteraceae > CANJIV01. The sequence continues at coordinate 99,622 of CANJIV010000004.1, read as the reverse complement.
GTGGTTTGAATCGGGTGGAACTAGCCCTGAGTCGGTGGAAGAGCAGATTCAATTCTTCGGCGAGGAGATTCTTCCCGAGCTGCGCAACAACTGTGGCGGATCGATGGAGCGTCCTGATAGCACGGTTCAGCTGGTTCCAGATGTAGTTTCTCTCCTGGCCTAGGTAATCGGGCTGCGGGCGATGACCGACGTAGAGGACATCGTCCGCCTAACCCATGATTACGCTCTCTATAACGACACTTTTCGCATCGATGAACTGATGTCCCTGTTTGCAACTGACGCTTTCTTCGACATGGCTCCAGCAGGACTTGAGCGCTATGACGGAGTCGAGAAGATTCGTGAGTTTTTTGAGAAGGAGGAACGCGCCCTTTCTCATGTCATGCACATTACGTCTAACCACCGCATCGATGTGACCGCAGACACCGGAGTAGGAACCGTCTACTATCACGCCATGGGCATAACACGTCGTGGCGGTCACGAAAATCAGGCGCGCGGTTACTACGAAGATACGTACCGTAAAACTGCCGACGGATGGCGTTTTGCCTCCCGACGTAGCTGCATCCTGTTGCCGTGGGAGCCGATCCTGAGGCCTCAGTCATGAAGGCTCTCGAGGGTGTCGGTATTTGGAGTGGGGAGTTGCGTTTTATGCGCGACCGCTCAGCGGTTATTAGTGCCGCGGCTGAGCTCGACGAGTTGGGGTTCAATGCGATCTGGATCCCTGGTGGGATCGACACGGGCAAGCCACTGATTGACGCTTCCGCAGAACTTCTCGAGGCTACATCTAAGGCGATCATTGCGACTGGCATCCTGAGCATCTGGGCACAGGATGCTCAGACCACAGCAGTAGATTTTCAACGCTTGCTGGTTGATTACTCCGACCGCTTCTTGCTTGGCCTAGGTATTAGCCATATCAAGTTTGTTGATGATGACGCCAAGGAACAGATGGCCAAGCCGCTCACGGCGATGACTACGTACCTTGACGCCCTCGATAAGGCGTGCGATGAAGACCTCTCCGACAATCGCATCCTGGCGGCTCTAGGCCCGCGGATGCTTGAGCTAGCGCGGGATCGTTCGCTTGGATCGCACCCGTACTTCGTCACTCCCTCCCACACCCGATTTGCTAGGGAAATATTGGGACCAAAAGCAATGCTTGCCCCGGAACAAGCCGTCGTCCTCGAGCAAGATCCCCAGCGAGCTCGTGAGATTGCTCGGGGGCATATGGAGATCTACCTTGGGCTTCCCAACTACACCAATAATCTTTTGCGATTCGGCTTTACCCAAGAAGACTTGGAAAATGGTGGTAGCGATCGGCTGGTCGATGCGGTTGTTTGCTGGGGTGGCGAGGATGAGGTCGTCGCTCGTGTTGCAGAGCATCGCGAGGCCGGGGCCAATCACGTAACACTGCAGGTGATCTCTGGTCGGCAGGGCGAGATGCCGATGCCTGAATGGCGCCGGCTTGCTGACGCGTTGATCTCCTGAGGACAGAGCTTGCGGCGACAGCCTAAAGGGCTAGATGAGCTTCGGCGCGCGCCCACTCTTGGGCAAGAACATCTTCTAGGTACGTAAGGCGTTCATCGCCCGATAAGAAGTCGAAGCGGACCGTCCCGAAAGGGTCTATCTTGTTTCTCAGGAGAGCGACCTGCTCATCGCTCGGCTTTGCGGTCGTTGGCACATCGGTAGATACATCAAGTGCAAATCCTGTGTTGGCTACGACTTCGTCGACGGATACTCCAGGGTGTACCGATTCGATCTTAAATGGGCGATCGTCGTCATCTTTAGTTAGAACCGCCAGCGGCGTGATGATAGTAATTGGCCCACCGGTTGCTAGGTCAGCGGCATCGCGGCGATCGCGGGAGATTGGCGTCCGGCGCCCTGTCGCGAAGTCGACCTTCTCACACAGAGTCCGTGAGTCGTGCTTAGAGAAGTAAGCCACGACCTTGCGATAGTTTTGAACAACTTCCGGCGCGCCCGCACCACCCGGTAGGCGTACCTTAGGCTTGTCGTAGTCGCCGATCACCGAGAGATTGATTGACCCATCGCCATCCATCTGGGCCGATGACACGCACTCAAGGAGCCCGTGAGTTCCGAGGTGTACTAGGTGCCCATTAGGAGTGAAAGAGTTGCGCGCTAATGAGCCGCGATACGCGGCAGCTTCGGAGCCAGTGAAGCTCAACTCCACGGGCGGCATGCCAATCGCGTTGTACCCAACCAACCATGCGTCAGGGGCATGAGTAAGTTTTGCGAGCATGTAGGCGGAGTAAGCAAGTGGTGTGAATGAGCCGAGGATCGTGACGTAGTCGCCCTCCTCGGTCATCTCCATGGCGATCCGGCAGACCATCAGCTCGTGGACTTCGTAGCGGTCAGCCATTCTGTGAAGCCTCAAGGGTTGGTCCGACTTCAGCTAGTGCGGCTAGAACTTTATCCCGGCCACCACCAAGCACACGCTCACGGTAAGCGCTCTCGGACTCTTCGCGGATGCGGTCTACATATGCGTCGAAAACTTCGCCGCCGGCAATTGCTGCCTTTTGGTAGTCCAAGATCTCCCATGCATCCTGGGCATACCGTGGTACATGAGAGCACGGGTGGGCGCCAAATGGAGCCTCAATTACATGATCGACGAGGAATCCCGGAATCTTTGTTAGGTGGGCGCTCTCAGAAATAATCGTGCTGTCGACGATTTCCTCGCAGGTCACAATTACCGTGTCCGACGCGGCCGAGATCTCTGGGTCCTGTGAAAAGGTTCCATCAAACTGTGCATTGCCAAGGCGATCACAGCGGAGGGCATGGACAATTGCGACGTCTGGCCTGATTGCTCGAACAATCATGACTTCGTCATCGCTGAAGCTCGTGGTTGCCGTGCCAAAGAAATCTGGGTTACTCGCTACCAAGTCCGACCCAAGGGGACCGCGCAGGGGCAAGAAAGGGACAGCTTGTGCGCCCGCTTCGAGGGCGACCTGCAGTGAGAGCGCGGGGATCTCGGTTATAGGCAGTGCGCCCGACTGTACAGCCCGGCGAAAGTTCTGAGCCAGGCCCATTGCCTCGAGCGTGACCATCGAGAAAGTTAGATGGCTAAGAAGCCCCGCTCCGACCATCAAGTCGACGTCAATTGATCCAAGCAGCGCCAGAGCGTGCACGTCATCGCGTCGCGAGCGCACGAGTTCGCGCACGGCAGCCATGGGGTGGTTAGCGAACCAGCCGCCGCCAAATGCAACCACTGCACCTTCCGGTACAAGTTCCGGCAGGCGCTCGAGTTGAGTGATCTTGTTGACCGTCATATACTGACGTCAGATTACCAATGATCGTCAGCTCATGGATAGACGGCCAGATTGGCCATGTCGAGATAACCCGCCCAGAGCAGCGCAATGCGTTGGATACCGAAACGCTCAAGGAGTTGACACTGGCTTTTGAGAAGCTCGCGTCAAACCGCGACGTTCGCTGCCTGATCCTCACTGGCGCCGGACGGTCCTTTAGCGCGGGCGGCGACCTCGAGGCTGTGCGCCGGCAAACCGTCGATCAGACGATCGCTCAAAATTGCGCCCTTCTGAAGGCCGTTGATGTACTCGAGCGACTCCCAACACCATCAATCGCAGCCCTCCAAGGACACGCTTTGGGAGGCGGGTTTGAGCTTGCTCTCGGGGCTACTGTGCGGATTGCCAGCAAGAGCGCCAAGGTCGGGTTTCCCGAGGTACGTATCGGTCTCATCCCCGGCGGTGGCGGCACTTCGCGACTGATGAACCTCGTGCCAAAGGCGGCCGCTTTGCGGCTACTCGTCACGGGCGAGATCATTGACGCCGACGAGGCGTTAAAGATCGGCCTCATAAGTGATGTGGTTGCCGACGACGAGCTAGCAAATGCTGCTGCGCAACTAGCTGGGGAAATTGCGAGTAACGGGCCATTGGCGATCAGAGCAGTGAGAGAGATCTTTCGGCTGCAGTGCGATGGTGCGACAGCAGGGGCGCAAGCCGAGACCGATCGACGCCTACCCGAGATTCTTGCCTCTGTGGACCTCAGGGAAGGGCTTGCCGCCTTCGCTCAACGCCGGCCACCAGAGTTCACCGGTCGATAATGAAGTCAGCAATTATCACGGGTGCATCTTCTGGGATCGGATTCGCAATCGCGCGTGAACTCGGGCGTAACGGCTACGCGCTAACAGTCACCTCACGGCGACAGGATCGGCTGAGCCTCGCCGCCGATCGCCTTCGCGCAGAGAATTTCATTGTTGAAGATATTGCTTTGAACATGGCCGATGAGGAGGCCGCCGTCAAGGTTGTTGCGCGGCACGAGGAGCGATTCGGGCGCCTTGACGTCCTTGTGAACAACGCGGGGATGGGGGTTCCAGGTGAGCTGGATGCAGTTTCAGTAAAACATATCGACCTCCAGCTCGCGGTCAATCTTCGGGCGGTGATCCTTGGGTATCGGGCTGCGCTGCCACTGCTTCGGGTTGCTGGCGCAAAGCACGGGAACGCACTAGTAGTCAATACGGCATCAGTCACAGCGATACGCCCCGAACCGCTGATGGCGATGTATGCAACGACAAAGGCGGCGATTGTTGGCCTCACACGTGCGATGAATCTCGACCTTGGCGACGCTGGGATTAAGTCCACCGCACTGTGTCCCGGAAGGGTTGCAACCGAGATGACCTCTGACCAGCATGGACACACCGCTCCAGAGCAGATGATCAGCGCTGAAGACGTGGCTAGTGCTGTTGGCTGGCTGCTTACCCTGTCGTCACAGTGCGTGGTACCCGAGATCCCATTCTTGAGGCCTGGGAACAAAGGTTAGGCTAAGTCGAACGAGCCCTCCTCGGCGTAGTGGCCCGACCGCATCAGTGGTCGAGTGCGTATGTGCCGAATCGACTTTCGTCTTGTTTTGCTCCGACAAACACGAGCAGTAGGGTTGCTGGGCTGTCGCTCTTATTGGCCCAAGCGTGCTTGGCTCCACACTGGATCAACGAGTCGCCGGCCTTGAGCACCTTGCTCACTCCGTCGTCGAGGGTCAGCGTGAACTCGCCTGCGATCACGTACTCGAGGTCAATCGTCGCGGTGTAGTGCATGCCTCCGGAATCCGATACGGCATCGCCCATGCCGGGGGTTAAGCGCTCGGTCTCGGCCCAGGCTGCTGCCGGATCTTCAGGGACTGTTATCTCCGACTCGGGGGGGTAGGTAAAGATGATGAAGCGATAGCCCTCTGGCAGAGTCGGGAAGAACCGTAAGCCCTGCTCGACCGTTCCATCATTAGGAACAATCGGCACGGCATCGCTGCCGAATAAGTCAAAAATCTGATTGCCACCAAGGGTAGGTGGGACCTTTGCCTCAAGGATCTCGTCGGCGACAAATACAGACCGCCCGTTCTCGTCAATACCAGTGATGACTCTGCGGATGTTTTGCACTCTTTCCATTCCTCTCAAAGTGACTAGATTTAACTAACCGCGACCATAACCGATTGCGAATGCTGCGTCACGCAGCAGATCGGTTGGCCTAAACAATTTCTCCAGCGTGCTTGCGAACCGCTCTGCTGTAGCCGGAGCTACCTGCGAAGATATTAGAAATGAACTTACACGTCGATTACAACCTTGCGGGGTCCTTGGTTCCGGACTTAATTGGGATGTCCAGCCTTCGTTATCCGGACAAAGTCGCTGTCGACGTCGATGGAGATGCCCTCACGTTTGCTGAGCTATCTGATCGTGCCTCGCGACTCGCTGGAGCGCTTGACAAACGGGGGCTCAAGAAGGGCGACCGTGTTGCGATTCTGGCCCTAAACGAACGCGCGTTTTTGGAAGTTCGTGTGGGTGTCCAACGGGCCGGAATGATCTTGGTGCCGCTCAACTATCGCCTTGCCGAGAAAGAGTTAGCGCTGATTCTCGAGGACTGCGCGCCGGAAATTCTCATCGTAGGCTCGGATTTTGAGGAGCTGGCCACGCGGCTGCCTGTTACGCAGGTGCTCCGACTCGGCGGCGTTGATGACTCTGGGCAGTCCTATGAGCTGATGCTCGCCTCAGCCGAAGCAATGGCGGTGCCAGCCGGCTATCCACCGGAGGACATTTGCCACATCAGCTACACAAGTGGAACGACTGCGCGAGCAAAAGGTGTGATGCTCTCAAATCGCTCGGTTCATCATGGGACGATGGCTATGGGCCACGAGATTGGGGCGTACCCAGAGGCAGTTTTTCTAGCCTCAACTCCACTATTTCACGTCGGTTCACAGGTCGGCTACTCCTTCACCTACCTAGGTGGCACACACGTGCAAATGAGGAAGTTCGACACCGCTGGATTTTTGGCCACTCTGGATCGAACTAAGGCCACGCACTGTCAGCTAGTTCCGTCGATGATTCAGATGGTTCTTGATAGTTGGGGAGATCGTGGGAACAGCTCACTTCAGTGCGTGCTGTACGGAGCGGCACCCATGCCTCCAGCGCTCCTACGCAACGCATTAGACAAGCTTGGGTGCAAATTTGTTAACGGTTATGGCAGTACGGAGTCGATGGGTATCTCCTTTCTCTCGCCACATGAGCACGATCCAGACCGATCGCCAGAGTTACTCGCATCGGTTGGTCGCAGCAGCTCCCTCTCGAGCTCGCGCATCGTCGACGAGAACGACAACGATGTCGGCCCTGGCGTGACCGGAGAGGTGTTGGCGCGCGGACCAGCCTTAATGAGCGGCTACTGGCAACAGCCGACGGTTACCAAGGAGGCTCTCCGCGGTGGCTGGATGCATACGGGCGACCTTGCCTACCGCAACGAAGACGGGTATCTGTTCCTCGTCGACCGCAAAGACGACAAGATAGTCACGGGCGGCGAGAACGTCTTCCCAAGTGAAATCGAGCAGGTAATTTTGAGCCATCCTCACGTCAACGAAGCTGCAATTATCGGAGTCCCTGACCGCACCTGGGGCGAAGCCGTGGGGGCTATTGTTGTTCTCCGCGAAGGCGCTGCCGTCAGCGAGCAAGACATTACTGCTCACTGCCGCGAGAGCCTCGCTGGATACAAGGTGCCTAAGTACGTCCGGTTTTACGAAGGAGCGTTGCCTCGAAACCCGACGGGCAAGCTACTTCGTCGCGCCTTACGCGATGAATGGCCGACGCTCTCCGCAACTTAGAATCTATTGCTCCGGGCGCGACCATTCGTAAAAGGCAACGTTGGGGTTGCCTTCGTCCCAAAGTCTTGTGAACTCACGATTCTTTATACGCCACCCGTCTGGTTGCCGGACGAAATCATCTACGTAGACACCGATGACTCGTAGGAATGGCCCGTCGGGATGATCGGCCTTGACCAGAAGGGCGTCGACACTGCAGCGAGTTATTGCTGTGCTCCCGTCGTAAGCAAGGACTTGAAAGTTGGTCGTGCTGTGCCGACTGCCATCTAGGGGAGCGTGAAATGGATCAACAAACGATACGACTTCATCAATTCCGTCGAAGGGCCCCCATGGCTCTCCATAGGTTAATTGAATATCGTCAACAAATACAGTGCGAAATAGGTCCCAATCCTTTGTGTCGATCGCTTGTGCGTACTTCATGACCACATCATGAAGAGCGATCCATTCGCTTGGCGGAATAGCGGCATCCAAATTGTTGTCTGCGGGCATCTCATTAACTCCAATATTTGCTGTTGATGGTTGGGTGATCTCAATAACGGCGGTACTCAGAAAAGCTATTAGGCCGCTCCAGCGTGCTCAAGGAGCATCAATCGTTGGAAGCCCAACGTTGCGCAGAGCTGGGGTTACCTTCGTGCTCAGCAACTCGATATGACGCATGACTAGATCGTCGGGCATGCCAGCGATCGATGACCACATGAGCACATGAGCAATCGGGAGATCGGTCATCCACTCGGTGAGGCGGCGAATTGCCTCGTCGGGGGTTACAACATCAAAGTTTGGTGCCAGCAGCACCGATTCGCCCGATCGCAGGGAGTCGGGGTTGAGATCTGGCAAGAGCGCCATTCCTGGCGCAACCGTATCCAGCCCGCCATAGTACCCGTAGGTTTGCCACTGATAGGTCAGATGTGGGGCGATTCTAGGCCACGCAGCCTCTGGATCGTCTGCAATAACCATCTGAACGAGCCCACCCATCCTTGCCGAATCTGGGTCGTGGCCCGCGCCCTTGAGCGCCTCGCGATAGGCCGGCAGACTGTCTCCGCCTGGCCATAGGAGCCCCTCACCAGTGCGACCAGCGATGCGGGCCGAGCGTAGGCCAGTACCTCCAATCCAAATCGGTAGCCGTTCCTGTAGCGGTGCGGGGGTAACGATGCCTTCTTCCCACAAGCGACGGATCTCCACGGCTCGATGTTCCATAGCTTCAAACCGACCTTCAGGCGTCACGCCGTAGCCCTTAAATTCCGGGATTACGTATCCAGCCCCAAGGCCAAGCTCAAACCGTCCATCGCTGATCAGATCTATGACCGCAGCCTGCTCGGCGATATCTGCGGCTGGTCGCAACGGCGCAAGTACTACTCCAACGCCAATGCGTATGCGCTTTGTGCGCGCTGCCGCGGCGGCCGCAAAGGTCATTGGCTGGGGGAGATAGCCATCCTCCCAGAAGTGATGTTCTGAAAACCATGCAGACGCAATTCCGAGTCGCTCTGCCTCGACAACCTGTTCGAGGGCCGTTTCGTAAAAGCCCTTCCATGGTCGCTGCCATTTCGGTGGGTTTCTGAGGTCCATATAGATTCCAACGCGCATGTGTGCCTTTCAGTGCAGATTATGTGTTGTTAAGTGTTCAGGGGCCAGTAGGGAGAGGGGTGTCCGGCATTGCTAGCTCCCGCCGTGCTCGCCTGCTGAATCCCGGCAGGCGGGACGAGACTGGTTTGTGAAATTGATCATCCTCACAACGCTGTCCAGCCGCCGTCGATGCACCACGCAGCGCCGTGCACGAAATCAGCCGCATCGCTAGCCATAAATAGAGCCAGCTCGGCCATCTCTTCTGGCTGTGCCCACCGACCCGCAGGTGTCGCCGCGATGAACTCGTCGTAAGGGCCGCCGTTTGGGCCGCGGTAAGAAGCAGTCATAGGTGTCGCCGTCGCCCCGGGGCACAGAGCGTTAGCCCTGATTCCCTGCTTGGCGTATTCGATCGCGATCGCGCGTGTAATGCCAACGACACCGTGCTTTGACGCTGTGTAGGCAATATCGCCGCCGCCGCCAACGAACGCAGAGGATGAGGCGGTGTTGACAAACACACCTTTACCCTGGGCCACCATGTGCGGGATCGCGGCACGGCACATCAAAAATACTCCCGTGAGATTCACCCCGATCACGCGATGCCAGGTCTCAAGCGTCATCTCTCCGGCTAAGCCTTCGCCGAGAATGCCAGCGTTATTACAGACAACATCTATGCTGCCGAAACGTTCGAGCGTGTCGTTGACGGCCCGAGTGACGTCATCTGGGTCAGAGACATCGCCGACAACACCGAAGATGCGGTCGCTGTCACCAAACTCTCCGAGAGTCTCAGCTAGGCGGGTCGGCACTACCTCTAAGGCGGCAACTTGATAGCCCTCTTCGTGAAAGCGCCTGACCATCGATTGGCCCATGCCCGCTCCACCACCGGTCACTAGGACCGTTTTCATTTTATTCTTAGTACTCATCTAACTCCAATTAATAGGGGAAGCAGCAAGCATTACTTTGCGAGGTTTCCAGCGTCTACTGGAATTACTGAACCAGTCAGCATGCGACTTTGGTCAGAGGCCAACCAGAGCACTGCGTTACTAACATCTACGGGCTCGACAGTGGAAACGGGAATTAGGTTTAGGCCACGCAGGCCAGCCTCCGCATCTGAGAACTCTGGGCTTTCGAGGTCGGGGCGAAAGAGCTTGAACATCTCGTCGTTGATCAGCATTTTGGTGTTCACCCCGGTGGGGCAGACGGCGTTCACCCGAATACCGCGTTCCCCTAGCTCTTGGGCGAGCGTTTTCATCAGGCCGATTACTCCGTGCTTGGCAGCTGTGTAGTGCCCATTGCCTGGGACTGCCCGGATGCCGTTGGTAGATGCGATGAAGATGATCGATCCACCGTTACCTAGTTCAAGCATGGCGGGGACGGCAGCTTTGACTGTGCGCCACTGAGAGGTCAAGTTGATGTCGATCATTTCGATGAATCGGTCTTCAGGGATTTCCCATAGGTCACCACCCAACGACCAGATACCAGCGTTGGCGACGACTACATCGAGTCGGCCGAAAGCTTCAACCCCACGCTTAACGGCGGCCTCGATGGACGCTGTATTGCGGATGTCTGCCACGACAGAGAGTCCTCGGCGTCCAAGTCCTTCAACCATCGCAATAGTCTCGTGAAGGCGGTCAACCTGAGGCATTTCGTATGGGACATCCTCGAGCTGAAGACCGATGTCGAGCCCGATGATGTCCGCGCCTTCTTCGGCAAGCCGCAATGCGTGTGCTCGACCCAAGCCGCCAGCCGCTCCGGTAATGAATGCTACTTGGCCATCTAGTTGACCCATCTATCTACTCCAGTTTTGTGGTCACGAAAAGCTGATAGCTCTGATTTGCTAAAAGTTACCGCGGTAATCAGGCTTTGCGTACCCTAATACCTATCCACTGCGATGCCTAGTCTATGGGTGACAAAGTTTGGCAAGTCATCAGGGATTCAGCGCCTATGACCTAGATGCGACCGCCGGGTGATGGTGATGAGCCCAGGTGGAGTGGGACTGGGTGTAAAACAAGCTCGGTTGGATGAACCAATTAGCGAGTGGAGTCAGCGTTTAGGTAAGCACGAGGGGGAACATAGAAGAAGCGGTTTAGAGCGTTTAGCCGGGTTTACGTGGTCTTCTGTCACAGGTGGACATCGCCTTGGTGATGTGTGAGTATGAACATAAGAAACACGCCCTTAGGAGGATGAAGAGATGGACAGAAGTGCGGACGTAATCGTTGTTGGTTCTGGAGCTGCCGGCTACGCAGCAGCGATAGCGGCAGCAGGCGAGGGCGCAGAGGTACTAGTTGTCGAGAAATGCCCGATCGTTGGCGGCACCACCAGGAAATCAGGCGGGTGGTACTGGATCCCCAACAATGCTGAGATGCGAGCGCTGGGGATTGCCGATCCCCGCGAGGATGCTTTGCGTTATATGGCCAGACTAAGTAGGCCAGAGGCATACGACCCATCCGATCCCCACCTCGGACTTCAAGAGTGGGAGCACGCGCTGATATCGGCATTTTATGACCATGCAGCCGACGTGGCCGAAGCTTTGGCTGCGGCCGGAGCACTCAAAAGTATGCATGCCAAGGACTTCCCAGACTACTTTGCCCAGCTTCCAGAGAATCAGGCGCCGTCAGGACGAGTCTTTATCCCTGTGACTCCCGATGGCGAGATGGGTAACGGCATCGACATGGTTGCCCAGCTCTCGGCTGCCGCGCTGCAATCTGGTGTGGTGACGCTGGTCGATCATGCGGTGGAGCAGCTGTTGCTTGACGAGCGAGGTCGGGCGGTCGGCCTTTCGGTGCGCCACGAGGGCGAAGTCTCGGTATTTACAGCGCGCAGCGCAGTGATATTCGCTTCCGGCGGGTTCGGCCAAGATCGCGAACTTCGGCGAGAGCTGCTGGCTGGTCCGATCTTTGGGTCATGCGCCGCGCCAGGAAGCACTGGCGATTTTCTGCGCATCGCAACTGCGTTAGGAATTCCCTCCCGTGCCACTGCTTACCCATGGATGTCGCCAGCCGTACTCGAGCGAGCGCTGCGCAACGATTCAGACCTAGAGATGACGTTCCAGGCGACAGGCGACAGCATGATCGAGGTCAACCGACTCGGTATTCGCGCCGCCAATGAGAAGCTCCAATATAACGAGCAGACTTTGGTTCACTGGGAGTGGGACGCTCAGCGGGCCGAATATCGCAACCTGCTGCTCTTTATGGTTTGGGACCAGCCGTGTCAAGATGCGTACGAGAGTGATCTCCCGGGTAATCCGATCGCTCCAGATGGTGGGGACAACGCACACATAATTCGTGGCGAAACGCTCACAGAGCTAACGGCAGCATTAGGCGAAAGATTGGCCACGCTGGCTCCGCATACGGGAGGGTTTTACCTAGACGAAGACTTTGGTGTGAGGCTGCCCGAAACGATCGCTCGATATAACAAGCAAGCTCGTGCAGGCAAAGATGAAGATTTTAGCCGCGGCGAGATGCCAATCGAGACGTTCTTCAACTCGTTTCACGGCGAGGTGCGCAATCCCGAGTCGCCGACTATGCACCCGTTCGCCGATAACGGTCCTTACTACGCGACGATCATCGCACCAGGAATGTTGGACTCAAAAGGTGGACCAATCACCGATCCGACGGGACGAGTCTTGGACTCTGCTGGCAAGCCGATTCCCGGTCTTTATGGTGCAGGAAACTGTGTGGCATCTCCGTCCGGTAAAGCATATTGGGCTGGTGGCGCGACAATCGGCCCGGCGCTCACCTTCGGCTACCTGGCCGGGAAGGCCGCGGCTAAGGAAACCGTGGGAACCGCCTAGCTCTCAAAGGGACGGCGCTGGTCTCGCCCCTACGGCGGGGAGACCAGTGCTGAGAGTGTCGCCCTAGCTTGTCCAATACGCCCTGGGCTAGGCGTCCTGGAGCATCCCCATTGGTAGAGCGGGGTATCCGCCCTCGGCGCAAATGACTGTGCCATGAATATAGGTCGCGGCTTCGGATGCCAAGAAAACAACAACCGATGCGATCTCTTCAGGAGTACCCAGCCTGCTGAGAGGCGTGGCCGCAATAGCGAACCGTTCGATTGCTGGATCCGCGCGCGCCTGCTCATTCATGGGCGTGATGATCCAGCCAGGCGAGATGGCATTCACTCGAATGCCGCTTGGCCCGAGCTCAACTGCCATAACGCGCATCAAGGCCTCTAACGCCGCCTTGCTCATGGAGTAGCCAGCGCCCCAACCGATACCAAAGCGAGCCATGGTGGAGCTGATGAAGACCACCGAGCTACCCGCTTTGAGGTGAGGTACGACTGCCTCTGCTAGCCGGAACGGTGCTCGGGTATTGAGTTCCCACTGTCTGTCTAGTACGCCAATTGTGTCTGTTCCCTCCTGACCAACTGCGGCAGACTCATAGATCCCTGCGCAGCTCGCCAAGATGTCGACGCTGCCGGTGTGCTCTAACGCGGCTGCAACAATTGCGCTTGGTGCGCCACTGTCGATCAAGTCGATCTGCGTTGGGAAGACCTTGCCACCACCCGCTGCGATCTCACTCGCCACTTCCGCGAGACGCTTTTCGTCGCGCCCGACCGCGATCACGCTGGCGCCAGCTTTGGCTAGCTCGATAGCCACGGCCCTGCCGATACCTGACGTGGCTCCTGTACAAATCGCCGTTTTACCCGTTAGATCGAGATGGATTGCCATGTCAGTCCCCTCTACTTGTTGACGCCTGCGCCGCTAACACTAACTTCCATCTCATCCTGTGCGCGGAAGTGAGGAATCACCTTTTCTCCCCATTGGCGCATCGTCTCCATTGCCAACTCCTGAGGGATTGTGCCCATCTGTATCAGGCACATGACTTCATCAACGCCAACCGCTTTTAGAAGTTCCACGTGAGCGATCGCGTCGTCGGCATTTCCGTACGCTTGGTTGGGGTTATAGCCGCCAGAAACTGCTTCGTCGACAGGGATTTCCATCTCGTGCAACCGAGCGATGAAGTATTCCTCGGCTTCTTTGATGTCGGCCACTTCGTCTGCGTCATCACGGATGATGGCGTCTGGAAGGGCACCGCCACCGTACCAGTGAGCGATGGCTTGGGCGAAGAAACGCTGGGCGCGGATACCAAGCTTAATTGCTAGGTCTCTGTCGTCGAGCGTGATCGTGGGACAGAGCGCTCCAAAGAAGTCATTCGAAACACCAGGTGAGACGAGGGTCTCTTCGCTGCGTGCGGCGATCGCCTCACGGTAAAAAGTATGCAACTTCTCCATCTCTGAAGGCCCGCCGAAGCCAAGAACCAGCGCTCCTACTCCCCAGTCGGCCGCCATCGTGAGGGTAGCCTTGTGGGTGCATGCCATGAAGAGGGGAGGGTGAGGTTTCTGTACGGGTCGCGGGACAACCGTAAACTCGCCACCCTCTGGAGGAATGATGTCAATTAGGTCACTTTCCCATCGAAATGGGTCATGTGTCCAAATATTGCTAATGATCCGAAGCGACTCTTCCATCTCTTGGTAGGTGCGGTCGACGTCGACTCCATACAGGGCCATCTCTTGAACAGTTGCCCCCCGCCCGGCCCCAACGTCAAGGCGACCCTTGGAAAGGATGTCGAGCATCGCCGTACGCTCGGCTACCCGGACCGGGTGATTGAAGTTGAATGGGAGGCAGATCACGCCGTGGCCGATTCGGATCGACTCTGTGCGAGCAGCGACGAAAGACAAAAAGATTTCAGAGGCACTCATATGGGCGTAGTACTTAAGTGCGTGGTGCTCCACCGCCCATATTCTGTCGAAGCCCATCTTCTCTGCGTAGACAGCCTGCTCAACGCAGTCATGGATAACTTGTTGCTCATTCTCGCGACTGATGTCGTCCATCTGGGCTTCAAAAATTACTGAAAACTTCATGTTCGCTCCTCGGTGGTGTGGTGTGACGCAAGTGGATAAGAGGTCTGAGCGCTAAGGCGCGGATAAGTGTTGCTTTAGCACGGCAAACTCTTCTTCATTGGCCTGCTGCCCGGGCGGGAAAAAGGCCGAGAAGGTGAAGAAGCCGTGGAACATGCCGTCAAATCGCCGTACCGTTGTGTTGACGCCAGCTTCAGAGAGGCGCGCGGCGTAGGCCTCGCCCTCATCGCGCAGGGGGTCAAACTCGGCCGTGATTATGCGGGCTGGCGGGAGGCCGCTGAGGTCGTCGGCGCGAAGCGGCGATGCATACGGATCGCTCCCAGCGACCTCGTCGGTACCGATATATTGCTCCCAATACCAGCGCAGGTGTGTCGTAGTGGTGAAGTAGCCTTGCCCATTTTCGACGTACGATGCCGAGTCAAAGCTGTAATCCGTGACTGGGTAAATCAGATACTGAAAGGCGATCGGTGGCCCACTGCGGTCGCGAGCCATCATCGCTACTACTGCAGCGTAGTTGCCGCCTGAACTGTCTCCTACTACGGCAATACGCGCGGGATCGCCACCGAGCTCTGATGCATGTTTGTGGGTCCATTCGGTCGCGGCAAAGCAGTCTTCGACTCCACCAGGGAAAGGGGCTTCAGGAGCAAGTCGATAGTCAACCGATACGACGATTGCGTCAACCATGTTGGTGAGGTTGCGGCAGACTGCATCGTGAGTATCTAGGTCGCAGAGCGCAAAGCCGCCACCGTGGAAAAATGCGATCAGCGGCAGTGGAGCTCCCTCTGGTCCATCGCGGCCGTCGGGCCAGTAGATCCGTGCAGGCACGTCCTCGTGCTGGCCTGAGATCATCCGCTCTTCGATGCGCCCAACTGGTACGGGTGCAATCTCCAAAGCGGGCTGTTCAGACAAGATGCGGCGCGCTTGTGCCGCATCGGTAACGTCTACTCCTATGGCCGGGAATGCAGCTTCCAAGCCAGCTATGAGTTGTCTTGCGTCTTCGTCTAAAGGCATGGCGGCTCCTTAGTTAACGGGGAGCGTAAGGCCGGCCGTCGCTCCCCCGTCCACGATGTATTCAGATCCGGTCACGTAACTAGCACCGTCTGATGCGAGGAACGCGACGACTTCAGCGATCTCTTCTGCACCACCGACGCGACGCAAGGGGACAGATGGCAACTTACCTTCGCCTGCTTCAATCCCGTTCACCGCAGCCATCGCCGTATCTACCGCCCCTGGCAAGACGCAGTTAACGCGGATACGGTCGTCGCTAAGTTCAAGCGCGGCAACCCTTGTGAGTCCTCGCAGACCCCACTTAGATGCACCATAGGCAGCGTGGCCTGGATAGCCAATAGCCCCCGCCGTTGAGGAGATGTTGATGATCGATCCACCACCCCGAGCCTTTAGCTCTCCCGTGGCTGCCTGGATGCCAAGAAACGCTCCGACGAGATTGACTTTAAGGATGCGCTCAAACCCTTCTGCTGTTTCATCTTGAATAGATGCGACCCAGTAGATGCCGGCATTGTTGACGAGCACGTCAAGGCCGCCAAACAGAGATTTCGCAGTCCTAACGGCATCCAGCCAATGCGCAGGATCAGATATATCGTGATGTAGGAAGTGCGCCGCATCGCCTATCGAATCAGCGACAGCTTGACCTTCATCGTCGAGAATATCCGTCAGTAGGACGCGCGCACCGCGGGAGGCGAATAGCCGTGCTTCTGCTTCGCCCTGACCACGTCCTGCGCCGGTAATTAGCGCTACTTTGCCTTCTAAGTCGCTCATTTAGACCCCTTCATATCGATGGCATTACGAGGTGTTTGCTACGGCGATGATGCGGAGGGTGCTTCGCGGCTCGCCGCATTAGTGCGTCGATGCAGAAAGCGGACTGCAGAGCGAACTCGAGATCCAACCGTCACTAGCATCACAGCGATTAGCAGTAGTGCTCCATTGACGAGTTCACTAACGCCACCGGAGTAGCCCTTCAGCGTGAGGAACTGAGTTACGAAGCCAAGGAAGAGACATGCGACCCAAGTGCCCACAACGCTCGCGGGACCGCCGCCAAGGGCTGCGCCAGCAAGGGCCACCGCGATGATCGTTTGCAGTTGGTAGGGGGCCCCCAGAGTTTCGTTGGGATTGCGCAGGAGTCCAGCGAGCAAAATTCCGGCGATCGCGTATAGCCCTGCTGCGGCTACATACCCGCCGACCTCGTATGCGATGACACGGATGCCGATCACGCGCGCGGCGGCGGGATTCGTGCCAGAGGCAACATAAGAACGGCCGGTCCTAGTCGAGCGCAGTAGCAGGGCGATGATCACGATTACGCCGATGCCGATGAAAGCAATAATGCTGATTGGCCCAAGGTTGCTGTTAGCAAAATCGCCCAGAGTCTCGGGGACGGTGCCAGTCGAGGAGTAGTTTGACCCAACCCACAGCAGGCTGACCCCGAATACAACGCCGGCCATCGCAAGCGTCACGATCAGCGCATTTAGTTTGACGACTGCGACCAAGAGTCCGTTAACAAGGCCGATAACTAAAGCGATCACAATGGCTACGACGATAGCCTCGACTAGCTTGCCGTTCTGACTTTCTGACTGGTGGACGACGATCGCACCCGCAAAGGTCATGATCGCGGGAACCGATAGGTCGATGCCACCGAGCATGACGACCAACAGCTGGCCGGTTGAAGCGATCGCTAGCACGCCGGCTATTGCAAGGATGAACCGGATTGAATCGGTATGGAACGCCGCGGGCGCTGCTACTAGGCAGAGAATTATGATGAATACGAGCGCAAGCCAGACGACTCGATAGCGCGCCGGGAAGCGGTATACGGCATCGCGTAAAAAGGCGGCCTGGCGCTTGGTGGATGGCTGTCCGTCGGGAATAGGGAGTGACGACGGATCTTGTAGGGGTAGCGTTGACATGAACTTAGGCCCCTTGGCCAATGTCGGCCGGTGATTGTTGGCTTTTGATTCGCGCCTCTAGTGATTCTCTTGGTTCTGCCGTGCCAGCCTGTGGCCCGCCTGGACGAGGTCGCTTACGCCGCCCATCAAGGTTTCCCTTGCCGCTGTAGGCATATGCGATAACGGCAACGATCGTGAGAACACCTGTGGCTACTTGGATAGTCGCTACCGGTAGGTCAACCAGTGGCACCGCGTTGGTCAAGAGGCTGAGGAAGAGAGCGCCAATCATTACGCCGATGAAAGAGCCACGGCCACCTGTGAGCGCTGCGCCTCCGAGGAAGCAAGCGGTAAACGACGGCAGAGCGAAGCCTGCACCCACATTGTTGTCGCCAACTCCGACTTGAACTGCGAGCAGGAGGCCAGCGACTGCGGCCAACAGAGAGCACATCACGTATGCAGAGATCTTGATCCGCTGCACAGGTAGCCCGGTGCGGCGACTGGCCTCTTCGTCGAGGCCGGCTGCACGCCAACGCAGGCCGGATGTCGTAGCTCGCATCCATATCTCGGCTGCTATTGCAAATCCAACGATGACAATAAGCGCGATCGGCATGAAGCCAATCTGAGTGTTAAGGGTCTCTGTTAGTCCGAAACTTACGGCTCCGTCTGGAGCTGGACGCAGAAGAATCGCTACACCGTGGATCATGCCAAACGTCGCAATCGTAGCCACGATCGCATTGATCCCGATGACTCTCACGATGAAGCCGTTGAGCAGGCCGATCGTCACGCCTACAAACAGGCAGCCAATGATGCCAATTAGCACGCTTCCGAAGCCATCGCTGGTGACCCAGAACGATGCAACCACCACGACCAAGCTCATTGCAGATCCCACGGAGATGTCGAATCCGGCCGTCAGCAGCGCAAACTGCTGCCCGAAGGCAACCGCGGCTAGCGGCAGCATCAAGACGAAGAGGCTACTGAGATTGGATGAGCCAAAAAAGACATCCGAGCGCGTAGCTGTATATACGGCGAGTAGCAGGGTCAGCAGAACTACGAATAGCATCGGCGTCCAGGGAGAGCGAGCCATTCGCCGTATTGGGTGACTGGCAGCGAAAGATGTCTCTTGCTCCGCGGCGATTTCACTGCTTGTCGGCTCTCGTTTGACGTTTACAAAGGCGTCTACGATCGCGGACTCGTGGACACCATCTCCGGTCAGTTCCTTGACGACCGTTCCGCGAGAAAACACATAGACCCGGTCACAAAGACCTTCGAGCTCCGAGGACTCTGAGGAGTTCACAATTATCGCCGCGCCATCATCGGCTTGGCGGCGTAGCGCTCTATATATCTCGAGTCGGGCGCGTGCGTCTACGCCCTGTGTTGGCTCGTCTACTACAAGGAGGGGCGTTGGGCGCAAGATCGCTCGCGAGAGCACCGCTTTCTGCTGATTGCCGCCTGAAAGTTGAGCCATTGGCTGGTCGGGCGAGGCAAAGACAGTAGAAAGGCTAGTCGCCGCATCTCGGAACAGTCGCCGTTGGCGCGTGCGCATCACAAGGCCTACTGGACCGAGCTCTTGGCCTAATGAAATGGTGCTGTTCTCCATAACACTTAGGTCACGGAATGCAGACTCAGCGACTCGATCGCCGCTGACAAATGTGATTCCGTTGGCGATTGCTGCCGCAGGCGAGTGGATGTCAGCAATTTTTCCTGCGACTTCTACTTCGCCGGCGCCGTGCAGTAGGCCCACGAGGGAGCGAACCAGTTGGCGCTGGCCGTTGCCGTCGGCGCCAGCTATCCCGACAATTTCACCAGCTTTAACGTGTAAATTCACTGGGCCAAAACGCGGACCACGGAATTCGGTGGCACGCAAGACTTCGGGCGCATCGTCTGGTATGCCGGGCTTGGCTGGGAATGCGAGATCGGTTCGTGCGCCGACCATTAGCGCGACGATGTCGTCGACAGCCGTGCTGTCGTCGGTTGACCATTCACCTCGCCCGTAGGTGCCTTGAATCTTTCCGTCTCGTATGACGGTTAGACGAGCGGCTATCCGCTGGACCTCATCAAGCCTATGGCTGATGTACAAGATCGCGGCACCTTCGTCGAGCGATGAAGCGATGAGCGCTTCCAACCTCTGGATATTTTCAGCATCGAGGGCCGCGGTGGGCTCGTCGAGCAGCAAGACCTTTGGGTGGTGGGCCATGGCCCTAGCCACCTCGAGTAGCTGGCGTGAGGCGGGGCTAAGCGATGAGACCAGCTCGCCTGGTCCGAAGGGGAGGTCGAAAGGAGCCAAGATCTTCGCCGCTGACTCACGCCGCAGCCGGATGCCCATACGGCGAACACCGTACTCGGAGAGCACCATGTTCTCGGCAACAGTCATCGAAGTTACGAGCGAAGTGTCCTGATACGCAGTGAGAAGCCCGAGACGCCGGGCCGTTACAGGTGAGGCATGCTCAAGCCGCACCCCGCCGATGTGCACCGTGCCACTGTCGGGCAGGAGGGCTCCGCTGGCAACTTTAATTAGCGTTGACTTGCCAGCCCCATTCTCGCCGACTAGGGCATGGACCTCGCCGCGGCGGCAGACAATGCCGGCGTCAGTGAGCGCCCGGACCCCGAGGAACGTCTTGCTGACGCCCTCGAGGTCCAGTGCAACTTCGTCGCTTGCGCTCATCTGCCTACTTACTTTTTTGTCCTAGTCCGCTCTGGTTACTTGCCCAGAATGGTCTGTAGGATTTCGGACGGCAACATCGTGCTGAACTGCGCAGCTGGCGGTAGTCCAGGATGTGAGTCGTAGTACGGAATGTAGTTCTCCATCGTCAACACCGTCTGTGGCGGGATGATGTGCAGAGGTACATCTCCGCCAAGCTTCTTCTCGAGCGCCGCTGTCATGGCGATCGATGGGAAGAACAGCTGGCTCTCAGATACGTCGAACACCCAGTCCGGGTACTTGGCCTTGAGCTGCTTGTAAAGTGCCACCGTCGAGTACGCGGCGCTGCCGCCTACCTGATGCAGCGGCTCCTTGCCGAGTGCGATGGCCTTCTGGAAGAAACCATCGGGCAGGTAGTCGTATACGGCCGCGACTGTGTCACCCGGGTTGGCAGCTAGTGCAGCGGCTGCTTGAGCTTCTCCTTGTGGGGTCCAGGCTGTGCTGCCCATCGATGACGTTAGGCCAGCTGCCTTGATCGCCTTCTCTGCGCATGGTCCCCATGTTCCACCGAACGGGTTACCGGGAGGTCCCGAATAAAGCGCGACCTTTCCGGATGTGTGCCCCTTAGCAGCGAGCGTACCGAGGGTAGTTCCGTACCCGCAGAGGTCCGCGGCTACATCGACTGCGATGTCGCCTGTGCCAGTTGCCTTCGGCATGACATTTGAGTACGGCACCACGATGATGCCGGCCGCAGCAGCCAACTTGGTAGTCGGAAGGAGGGCATCGCCTTGGTCAAAGACGCCGGTGATGATGTCTACCTTCTGGCTGATAAGGCCACGGTACGCCGCGATTGTCTTCGCTAGATCAGCTTGACCGTCGACGTAAGTGACTGATTTCACTTGTGGGTACTTGATTGCCTGCAGCGTCTGCGCGCCACGAGCTTGTGCGTGCCACGGGTTGATCGAACCGCTTGGATCTAGGATGCCGACCTTGATCTCGCCATGGCCGGTCTCACAGGTTGCTTCCTTCACGCACTTATTGACCAGCGCAATCTGCTCTGGTGTAGCTGGGGTGCCAGCGACATTAAGGGCGTTAGTTGTGACGGGGTCAAGATCGGTTGCCGGAATCGGGCCTCCGAACGCTTCAACAATTGCGGCATCCAGCGCCGAGGCCGATAGTGCTGGGACAGGCAGCAGTGTCGACTTGGCATCAGTTGCCGTAGTTGACGCGGCAGAAGTGTCTACCTTGGCCGGGGTGCTGCTGCTGGTGCTAGACGTACTGCTGCTTGATCCGCATGCCGACAGCACAATTGCCGTAGACAGAACCGCTAACGAACAAAGCGCGGTCGCTCGGATTGATGAGCGCGGGCCACGTTGGCTCGACCCTTGAGATTTAAAAGACACTGAGACTCCTCCTCGGTGTTGATTGGATAACTGCGAACTGTTTTATGAACAGCGAACGCGGTCGCTTCGACCGAGTCCTTACTTCACTTTAATTCGCCGTGTTTCACCGGCGCTGACACCTGACGGCCGATTATCTGCGCACGGCAGGTATGAAGTCAAGTCAACTTTTTTGCGGCCGCATGGCGACCGCCGTGCCAGACCTCAAGTTATGAGGATTTACCTGCATAGAGCGCAAATTGACGGAGGGCTCTCGGGCTCCCACACGGCTCATCTTGCCCCAGGCATTAGCAACTGACAGGAGCGCTAAACGTCTGACGTGTCGATTAACTGGTCGAGATGTCCGAGCTTAAATTCCCGTTAGGCCGCTGGCGCCAAGCTGACGTCTAAGGGGATCGGTAGGCTCGATCGCAGTGCGCGGCTGCCAATTAAGAGCCAGAGAGACGGGGGCCACCGGCCGCCAGTTTGATCGTGGCTGAGCGCGTTGGGTTTATTGGGCTAGGGATCATGGGCTCGCGGATGGCGGCCAACCTCTGCCGGGGAGGATATGAGGTGACTGTTTGGAATCGCACCACAGCTACGGCGAAAGCTTGGGCCCAAGAACATGGCGCCACCGTTGCCCGCGATCCGGCCGAGGTCGCAGCCGCCAGCGACGTGCTGATCACAGTAGTAGTAGACGGCAGTCAGGTTCACGATGTTTTGCTTGGAGCTAACGGCGCAGTCCACGGCGCGCGCCCCGGCATGCTCTGTATTGACATGTCGACGATCGGCCCTGATGCGACACGCAAGATCGGAGCAGAGCTAAGTGGCCATGAGATCGCGTTTCTTGATGCCCCCGTCACGGGTTCGTCGCCAAAGGCCCAAGACGGCACGTTGACGATCATGGTCGGAGGCAGCGATAAGGACCTGAAGCGAGCAAGGCCGCTCTTGGAAGTAATGGGCACGCGACTGTTTCACTGCGGGCCGCTTGGATACGGACAGGCCATGAAGGTACTCAGCAACGCCGTGGCTGCGACCAACGCCGTCGTATTGGCCCAAGCCCTGCTGGTGGGGCGTGCTGCTGATCTAAACATTGACGCTCTAGCCGAGGTGATCTGCGCTGGATCGGGTGGCTCGGTGATAGCCACGCTCAAAGCCAAGCCGATGATCGACCACGACTACACAACCTTCTTCAAGCTCCACCATATGCTCAAAGACGTCGACCTCGCACTAGATGTCGCCGCCGAGGCTCAGATCGAGTTCCCCGCAGCCGGGAACACTCGGTCGCTCTTGGATGCAGCAGCGGGATTGGGGTTCGGTGACGCTGACTTCATCGCTGTGATCGAGGCGCTAGAAAAGCAATTAGCGAGACGGCTCTAGCTAGCAGGGCCAAGTCGGTTTAAGTCAGTGCTGTCGCCAAAGACGCCAAAGGCCGCCTCAAGGTTTGTGCCGAGGTCCTCATCGGGATTACCGACCCAGTGCACGAAGGCGGCCATCGAAGTGCCTAGCATCGCGCGCCCGATTGTCTGGGGGATTAGGTCTGTTGGTTCTTCGCCGCGGCGGCGGGCGACGAACTTCGCGACCACCTGGCACCAAGCCTCGTAGCGCAGCATTGAGTGGGCCTGTAATGCGGGCACCGAAGTGATCAACATCATCCGGATTCGCAGCTCGGGCAGCTGGTCGAGTCCATAGCGGTTGGACTCTACGATCGCGTCTGTTAGCCCCCGCATGATCTCAACATCGGGTGGCGTAGCTTCGAGTAGCCCTTCCAAGCGGTCAAGCACGTAGTCGAAGTCTCCCCAAACAATGTCGTTCTTAGATGGGAAGTAGCGAAACAGGGATCGCCGCCCGACGCCCAGCGCTTCGGCGATGTCGGCCATCGTGGTCTCTTCGAAGCCGTTGCGTGCGAACAGTCTGAGCGCGACACGCTCGACCTCGGCATGGGTAGTGCCGCGCGGACGGCCGAGCGCAAGGGGTTCGCGGGGGAGGTGATCAGAACTCATAGTCAGACGGGGCTTCCATTTGGCACTCGGTGCTGTAATGATTCACTCTCGCACATCAACGTTTATGAGGAGAGGTTCTTATGCTTGAGCAAACTGCCCAGACGTCTGCGGCCACTGAGGTTTTGCCTGACTGCGCAGCTACGTCCACCAACGCTAACCCACCGCTGGAAGGCTCGGCGCTAGTGGAGGCCGATCTGCTAGTCGAGGACGTCTCCATTGACGGCATGTGCGGCGTCTACTAGGCGCCCCAAGATGCCCCTCGCCACCACAGCGCGACCGAGCGCTGGTACCAAAGCCGACTTTGACCTTGACCGTGCTTGGCAGCTACATCCACAGGTAGCGCTACGCCCGGAGTCCTTTGGCGCCCTCGCCTATCACTTCGGAACGCGCCGACTTTCGTTTTTGAAGAGCCCCGCTCTGCGCGATTTAGTCGAGTCACTGGCCGATCATGGGACCGCGCGCGCTGCGTGTGAGGCAGCTGGGGTCGGGGATGAACAGATCTCTACTTATATACAAGCACTCGCCACGTTGGCGACATCCGAAATGATCATTGAGAGGGAGGCGTCATGAGCGTAGTAGATGCTCCGCGGCCGGTTGGCAAGCTCGTGGACCGCTTTCAAGAGGGGTTAGATGCTCCGATCTGCCTAACCTGGGAACTGACTTACGCTTGTAATCTGGCTTGCGTTCACTGCCTCTCAAGCTCGGGTAGGCGCGATCCAAATGAGCTGTCAACTCAAGAGTGCAAGGCAGTCATCGACGAGCTCGAGCGGATGCAGGTCTTCTACGTAAACATCGGCGGCGGCGAACCAACAGTGCGCAAGGACTTCTGGGAATTAGTTGACTACGCCACCGCCCACAAGGTGGGTGTCAAGTTTTCGACCAACGGAAGTCGCATCGATTGCGAGGTCGCAAGACGGATTGCGGCTAGCGACTACGTCGATGTTCAGATCTCACTCGATGGCGCCACGGCGCAGGTCAACGATCACGTGCGCGGCCCGGGTTCATATGACACAGCAATTGCTGCCATGGGCCATCTGCGGGATGCCGGATTCTCTGGTTTTAAGCTCTCGGTGGTCTGCACGCGCCAAAATATCGCCCAGCTTGATGACTTCAAGGCAATTGCCGACCGCTACGGCGCTCAACTGCGACTGACCCGGCTCCGTCCATCTGGTCGAGGTGCCGATGTATGGGATGAGCTCCACCCCTTGCCTGAGCAGCAAAAGCAACTCTATGACTGGCTAATGGCCCACGGAGAGGATGTGTTGACGGGCGACTCCTTCTTCCACCTCGCGGCGTTTGGCGAATCCCTGCCCGGCCTAAACCTATGCGGAGCTGGGCGCGTGGTATGTCTAATCGACCCTGTGGGTGACGTATATGCGTGTCCGTTTGCTATCCATGAGTCCTTCCACGCTGGCAACGTGCGCTCGCCCGGTGGGTTTAAAACTGTCTGGCGCGACTCTGAGCTCTTCCGCGAACTACGCTCACCCCAGACCGGCGGTGCCTGCAACAGCTGTCAGCACTTCGACTCGTGTCGGGGCGGCTGCATGGCTGCGAAGTTCTTCACAGGCCTTCCACTCGATGGACCAGATCCTGAGTGTGTTCTTGGCCATGGCGAGTTGTTGCTGGCTGCTCGCGGCGACCAAGCGCCGCCAAAGTCCTCACCCGATCACTCCAAGAATCAGCCCCGCCGTAAGCTAGAGCGCCGCCCCAGTTTGATTACGCTCCCGGTAATCCAGTCGCGTCCTGATCGTGCCTGCGACGAGAGTCCGCTAGCTGGGTTCGCACAAGAGCAGCAGGAGTAATGGGTACATGGTTTGAGTCGGTTGCCGAGGCTCAGCGCCGCGCCGAGAAGCGCCTCCCGGCGTCGGTGTATGGGGCGCTTCTAGCCGGCTGCGAGAAGGGCTTTACCTACCGCGACAACCTCGCCGCCTTTGACGAGCTTGGCTTCGCACCGCACGTCGCAGGCCACTCCGGCGAGCGCAATCTCACGACGACGGCGATGGGCCAGGAGCTTTCGCTGCCCGTGTTTATCTCCCCGACTGGCGTACAGGCTGTGCATCCCGACGGCGAGCTGGCTGTGGCGCGGGCCGCCTTGGCCCGGGGTACGGCGATGGGCCTTAGTTCTTTTGCTAGCAAGTCCGTTGAGGAGGTTGTTGGTGCTAATCCAAAGACGTTTTTCCAGCTCTACTGGTGTGGTACGCGGGATGAGATCCTTGCGCGCATCGAGCGTGCGCGTAGCGCCGGAGCAGCAGGGCTGATCGTTACCTTGGACTGGTCGTTCTCCCACAGCCGTGACTGGGGCAGTCCGACGATTCCCGAGCAACTCGACTGGAAAACGATGCTGCGCTTTGCTCCCGAAGGCATTCGCCACCCGCGTTGGCTGGCCGGTTTCGTAGCTAGTGGGAGCTTGCCTGACTTGAGGGCTCCAAACATGGGCCCCAAGGGCGAGGCTGGCCCTACGTTCTTTGGCGCCTACGGCCAGTGGATGATGACGCCACCACCATCTTGGGAAGACCTAGCCTGGCTGCGCGAGCAGTGGGATGGGCCGTTCATGCTTAAAGGTGTCATGCGCGTAGATGACGCCCGGCGGGCGCAGGATGTTGGAGTCTCAGCGATTTCAGTCTCTAACCATGGCGGCAACAACCTCGACGGGACACCGGCCTCGATCAGGGCCTTGCCAGCGATCGCTGCGGCAGTTGGGAGCGAGGTTGAGATCGTGTTTGACGGTGGAATTCGCCGCGGTAGCGATGTTGTCAAGGCACTCGCACTCGGCGCGCGAGCAGTCATGATCGGCCGCGCTTATCTCTGGGGCCTAGCCGCCGAAGGGCAGGCGGGCGTCGAGAACGTACTTGACATCCTGCGCAGTGGAATCGATTCGGCACTGCTAGTGCTTGGTCACTCCAGCATTGACGAGCTCAGCCCCGATGACCTTGTGATTGCGCCAGGGTTTGCGCGAGAGCTGGGTGCCAAGAGGGATGGAGTCGATAGTTGAACGCGCTAGGCGACCGAGCGTGGCCCGAGGTGGCACTGCTAGTCGCAGAAGATAAGGTCCTGACGATTGCTCTAGGGGCAACCGAGCAGCACGGTCCCCACCTGCCGCTTTCGACTGATACCGACATCGCTAACGCATTAGTTGAGGCACTGGCGGCCCGTTGTGAGCAGGTAGTCGTTGGGCCCGCAATGAGCTACGGGGCCAGCGGCGAGCACGCTGCCTTCGCCGGCACGCTCTCAATAGGACAAGAGGCAATCGAGCTCGTGCTCGTGGAGCTGTGTCGGTCGGCAGCGGCCAGCTTCGAACGCGTGCTCCTTGTTTGCGCGCATGGAGGCAATGCGGAGCCGTTAAGCCGGGCAGTGGCGACTCTTAGGAGTGAGGGTCGCGATGTTCGCGCCTGGGCTCCTCGCTGGCATGGAGACGCTCACGCGGGTCGCGTCGAGACTTCGATAATGCTGGCGATCGCGCCAACGCATGTCCGGATGGAGAAGGCCCAAAGAGGCGCGATAACACCTATCGCGGAACTCTTGCCACAGCTGCGGGCAGGCGGCGTGCGCGCCGTCAGTGAGAACGGGGTTCTCGGCGACCCGGTCGGCGCCACTGCTGAAGAAGGGCGCGATCTGCTCGAGATTGCCGGGCTCGAACTAGACGAACTCCTTGCCACTTGGGTGCCGTTGGTGTGAGCAGCGAGCCTCTGCCACAAGGGTTTGGACTTGTCCTTGATGCCAAGGTACGCCGTCACTGTGATGGCCGGGTGCTGGCCAGTGGAACTACGGGCCGGGTCATCACCTTAAGTAGGGCCGGACGCGATTCGCTCAACGCTCTACTTAACGCGACACCAGATACACAACCACCGATTGCCACGCCTGCTATGCGTGGGCTCGCCCGCCGCCTCGTGGATGCTGGAATAGCCCACCCACGACCACCAGCGACTCGGGGACCAATTGACATCACGATTATCGTCGCGGTTCGCGACCGCGCAGATCTTCTCGAGGGCCTTTTGGCTGTACTCGGGCAGGACCACCCGGTGGTCGTCGTTGACGATGGCTCTGCCGATCCAGATGCGGTCTCAGCGGTCTGTGATCGCCACCGTGCCCAGTTGCTTAGGCGGTCGGTCAACGGCGGTCCCGCCGCGGCCCGCAACAGTGGTCTGGCAA
The DNA here is from genome assembly GCA_947474595.1 of Solirubrobacterales bacterium. Classification (GTDB taxonomy): domain Bacteria; phylum Actinomycetota; class Thermoleophilia; order Solirubrobacterales; family Solirubrobacteraceae; genus CANJIV01. The sequence goes on along the minus strand of CANJIV010000004.1, from coordinate 72,051 downwards.
CTGTTGAAACCGAGTTCGTGGCATTCATCGACAGCGACTGCGTGCCGGGTGCGAGTTGGATTCAACGCCTAATGCCACACTTCGCCGACCCGCTTGTGGCAGCGGTCGCGCCACGGATAAGTGCGTGTAGATCGAGCGCCAATAAGCAGTCGCTGCGCGAACGCTATGCCCAAGCACGCTCGCCGCTGGATATGGGAAGCGTGGAGGCAGAAGTCGGGCCGGGCCGGCCCGTTGCCTACGTACCAACCGCTGCGCTACTCGTTCGCCTTAGTGCGCTGGCAGGGGGGTTCGACGAGGGGCTGCGTTACGGCGAAGACGTTGACGCCATCTGGCGCCTGAGCGATGCGGGTTGGCGAGTGCGCTACGAGCCGAAGGTAACAGTTGGCCACAACGAGCCGGCTAGTTGGCGCGACCTCTTGGAGCGCCGTCTCCGCTACGGAACTTCTTCCGCGCCGCTCTCCGATCGTCACCCGGGACGCCTGGCTCCTGTGGTCCTAGCGCCGTGGCCAACAGTCACCGCTTTGGCTGCCATTGCAGGCAAGAGACGCCTAGCGCTTACCTTAAGCGGACTCTACGCGCTGCGTTTATTCCATCGCCTTCGTGCGACGGGGGTTGGGCCATCGACTGCACTGTTTTGGTCAACTAGAAGTACGGCGCGGACCGCGGCACTGCTGGGACGCTCGTCCACGATGCTTGCTGGCCCAGCACTGATCTGCGCGCTGGGGCACGGTCGCCTACGCCGGCCTGCGGCAGCACTTCTCTTGCTATCACCGGTGTCGCAGTGGCTGATGACGCGCCCGCCCGTGGATCTGATCCGCTGGACAGCAGCATCTCTGGTTGACGACACCGCTTACGGCATTGGCGTTTGGATCGGCTGCGTGCGTAAGCGGACGCTGGCGCCACTTCTCCCTAGACGTACATCTCGAGACCCCTATAAGAGCGCATAAATTGCGCATAAAATAGCCAGTTTTGCAGGGACATTATGCGTTTTGAAATATATGTCGTACAATAAAGGCCCGGGCACCGTAGAAGTAAATATTGCGTGCGGCCCTGTTCTCGTAATCCACCCTCTGGAATCCCATGCCAATTGCATTTAAAGAGTGGGCCGTCACTGTACGCGCCCTAGCCGAAGGCGAGCAGCTTCTAACCCTGAGAAAGGGCGGCAGCGGCGAGCCCGATAAGCACTTCGAGCTTGAGCACGATCGCTTCTTTCTCTACCCGACCTTCGATCACCAGCGTATCGATCTGATCCGCCAGTCCCACCGCCCGGAGTTGCGCCGCGCATTGGAAGAGGGCGTCTGGGCAGAGGGTGAGCCGGTGGTCCAAGATTGGGCTGTCGACGGCGGAATTTTCCAGCCTGATCGAGTCCGAATCCGCGCTTGGGCTGAGGTCGCACACTCCTTTACGGTGACCGACATGCGCACGGTCGACGCGCTATCGCCTTACTACGTATGGACCCCTGACTACGCCGAGAAGCGCCTAGCTTGGAAGCGGCGTCATCCGCTCCACGTGCTCTTGCTGCGTACCTACCGCATCCCGCGGCCGGTAACCGTCAAAGTCCGTGACGAATACGGCGGATCTCGTTCATGGCTAGAGCTTCAACGCGACCTTCCGTTCGAGGGGACTCCCGTCCTCTCTGACGACGAGTTCGACCGCGCCGCCGAGGAGATCTCGGCGATCATTAGCGGACGCATTCCAGCTCTCGTTTAACCACATTTGCCTCGCCTTGGGGTCACTTGGCGATGGCGAGTTAGCCACCGCACGTCTTAAGGCGTCAGACTGAGACGATGGCTTGGGTTGAGACAGTGTCAAATGGGTTCAAGGCGCGCCACGAGTCCAATGACCAGGAGGGCGCGGTCGAGGTTCTCGGCGTGCTTGACTCCGCACGCACCCGCTTAGAGGGAGTTTTTGCGCGCCCGGTTGAGGGAGACATTACGGTTGTCATTCACGCATCGATGTTCGCTCTGTCTCTCGCGCAGCCTTACTTACCACTGGCTCGCCGGGCGACCGCCCCATCCGGTCGGCGCTACCTTGTGGGCTGGTTTACACGCAGCGAATTGCACGTCCTCTCGCCCGCGGCATTACGCCGACGTGCCTCGAGCGTTCAAGGGTCAAAAGAGATGCTAAAGCTGGCACCTGCGGCGCTATACGCCCATCTCACAATTGGCGCTAACAATCCCGATCTGCCGCCGCCTTTTACCCCGGCGAGCTTTCGCCAGCAGCTGCGGTGGGGGTGGCTGGCGCACGGAGCTGCGCAGTACTTCTCCGGACAGATTGACCATGTGCGCCCAGCGATAGCTCGGCGGTTGCGAGATGGCTCCGCGCCTAGATTTCCGCCTGCAATGCGTGACGCCCCGTTACTTGGGGGTAGTGTCTTTGATCTGCTGGTGAGCGAACAGGGCAAGCGTGCAGCGATTAGTCTGGCGACTCTCCCGCTGGCCGCTGGAGGCTCCGATGCAGCCTTGAGTAAGGCCTTTAGTGGCCGCAGTCTTGGGGATACCGAAGGCGTCTGGCGAGCTCACCTCTCCCGACTCGCTAGCCAGTAGCACCGAGTTGGGTTGCGACCCAGATGATCAGTGCCAGCGCTCCGGTGCCGGCCAGGATTGCCAGCAGCAGAGTCAAAGGTGGCGTTCCGGCATCATCTCCGCCTAGGGGAGATGGCTCGATTGCGGACTCAAGCAGCACGTCGCGCGCCGCTTGCGCGCCAGAGGCTGGAACGAGCACGTCGCGTGGCCCGGCGGCGAGGAAGTCGGGCACATCGAAGCCTCGCGTACGGCGCAGCAGGCTCGGCACACCCTCTTCGAGCAACAAGCCTTGAATGAACTCCGCTTCTGCCTGGTTACGGCCACCGGCAACGCGCACTAGGTCGCCGCTGGCGTACTGAGCCTTGATCTTGGGCGTTTGAGGAGCCGTCACTCGTAGATCTCGAGTGTGACCTCTGAGACTTTGCGTTGAACGATTTTGAAAGCTCGCATCACGGTCTCTTGCGTGGCGACACCGACGATCACGTAGAGCGCATCGGGGTGGAATGCAAGGTTGATATCGGTCTGCGATGGATAGGGGTCGCTGCGTGTGTGTGAGTGGTAGATCGCACCGAGATCAAGCCCGGCATCGTCAATGGCTAGCTCGATTCGATACTGATCCTTGGGGTTGATCTCATAACGCAGGGGGCTGTGGGCAGCGTTCTCGGCGCGGTGCACGGCGACTGCGACGCCATCACGCGTGGCGATCATTCCGCAGCATTCGTCGGGGGCTTCTTCGCGCGCATGGGCGACGATGTCGTCGTAAAGATCTCGTCCTATTCGCATACTCATGGCGAGGCTAGCAGGGCGCTAGCGCGCATCCTGATGCCTATCTCAGGACTTGTGTTCTGATTTGAGCGACGGATCGTCGTCATCGTCTGAGACGCCGCTAATCGAATCCTTGAACTCACGCATTCCCTTGCCGATCGAACGCCCAACCTCTGGCAGCTTCTTTGGCCCCAGCACCAAGAGTGCTATCACGAGCACGATCACTAATTCCATCGGTCCAATATTTGGCATCAGGCTTGACTCCCTCGTAGAGCATTAACGGTAGCGCTTCTTCGGTCCTCTTGGTCGCAGTGGGCAGGCGACGTGGCGGTGACTAGCTACCACCAGATCGTCGAGTCGAGATTCTTTACCTCGTCGACGGGCAGTGTGTAGATACCAGAGGAGAAGTACTTCCAACCGTCGTCGCAGACGATGAAGACGATGTTTCCCTCCTCCATCTCATTGGCGATTCTGACAGCGATAGATGCGATTGCGCCAGAGGAGACGCCCGCGAAGATGCCTTCCTCGTCAAGCAGGCGCCGCGTCCAGATGATCGCATCGCGGTTGGTAACGAAGATCTTGCGATCAAGCAGCGAGATGTCGATAATCGGCGGAATAAAGCCATCCTCCAGCGACCGCAGGCCTTGAACGGGCTCGCCCTGCATCGGCTCGGCGGCGACGATCTTGACTGCGTCGCCAAGCTCCTCCTTGAGTCGCCGACCGTTGCCCATCAGCGTGCCGCCAGTTCCTAATCCTGCAACAAAGGCGCTGACCTCATCGAGCTCCTCGAGGATTTCAAGTGCCGTGCCGTTGTAGTGGGCGAGTGGATTGGCGGGATTGCCGTACTGGTAAGGCATGTAGTAAGACGCGTCTCGTTCGGCCATCTCAAGAGCCATTTCAACTGCGCCGTTAGAGCCCTTAGACCCTTCGCTGTAAACAATTTCTGCGCCGTACATCTTCAGTAGCTGAGTACGCTCGGGTGTCACGTTGTCAGGCATTACGACCTTGAGCTGATATCCCTTGCGGTGGCAGATCATCGCGAGTGAGATGCCCGTATTGCCCGAGGTCGGTTCGAGGATCATCTGGCCAGGCCGGATAAGGCCCTTCTCCTCAGCGTCCTCAATCATCGCGCGCGCGACACGGTCCTTAACCGAACCGGTGGGGTTTTGGGACTCAAGTTTGGCCCAGATACGCACGCCGGGCTTCGGTGACAGGCGTTTTAACTCTACGAGCGGCGTATTGCCGATCGCTGCCACGATGTCGCCGTAGCGGCCACCACAGGGCTTGTTATCAAGATATGACTCTGGCATAACTATAAAAAGTGTAGCGCGGTTGGAGTTGGGTACTCAACTACTGACAGCCGCCGGCCATAGCCGGCAAAATAACAATGCTGTCGCTCTCGCCCACTGGGGTGTCAAGGCCTTCGAGCACGCGGACGTCTTCGTCGTTTAGGTAGACGTTGACGTAGCGGTTGAGTTCGCCGTCGCCGTCGAAGAGCTGCGTCTCTGTCTGTGGGTGGGCCGCTACTAAGGAACGTAGAACCTCGCCTACGTGGGACCCGTCAGCCTCAACTTCTCGTTCGCCGTCAGTCGAAGAGCGCAGCACGGGGGGGATGCGGATGGTCGCCATAAGGGTTGGAGACTAACCGGCCGCGGCGCAGAACGCTTCGTAGTCGGGGAAGACGCCCATCTCTGCGTCGGTAATGGCGTCGGGCGGTCGCGAGCATATTGGGCACTCTGGGTCGCGACGGATCTTGAGTTCAGTGAAGGTTGTGCTTAGCGCTTCATAGAGCAGTAACCGACCAATCAGCGGCTCGCCCTCGCCAAGAATTAACTTAATGACCTCCGTCGCTTGGAGCAGCCCCATCGTGCCTGGGAGCACGCCGAGTACGCCATTAGCTCCGCAGGAGGGCGCGAGATCGGCTGGCGGCGGCTCTGAGTAGAGGCAGCGGTAGCAGGGGCCGACATATGGCGAAAAGACCGATATCTGGCCGTCAAAGCCTAGGATTGAGGCCGAGACAACGGGAATCTGCAGGCGCACGGAGGCGTCGTTGAGTAGGTAGCGCGTGGGGAAGTTGTCTAGCCCGTCGACGATGACGTCATAGCCCGGGATGATCTCCATGATGTTGGTGGCGTCGATGCGCGTGTCGTATTTGACGACGTTCACGTCGGAGTTAAGCGCGTGGATCGTCTCTTCGGCTGAGTCAACCTTGGGCAGGCCGACGCGGCTGGTGGTGTGAATGACTTGGCGCTGGAGGTTTGAGAGATCGACGACGTCGTTGTCAACGATTCCCAGCGTGCCGACGCCTGCGGCTGCGAGGTAGAGGGCGGCGGGGGAGCCGAGGCCGCCGGCGCCGAGCAGTAGAACTTTGGCGTCGAGTAGCTTCTGCTGGCCGACCGAGCCAACCTCTGGGAGCAGGAGGTGGCGGGAGTAGCGATCGCGCTGTTCGCGGGTCATGGCGCGTGGGACGTCGACCTCATAGCCACGGTCTTTCCACAAAGTGATCCCGCCGGTCATCGACGCGACATCCTCATACCCCAACAACTCTGAGAGCGTGTGGGCGGCTAACGCTGAGCGGATCCCCGATGCGCAGTAAAGAACGATCCGAGCCGAGCGGTCGGGGACTGTGCCTTCGATGCGCGACTCAAGGTAGCTACGCGGGACGTGGAGAGCGCCGGGAAGGTGTCCTGCCTCAAACTCCTCGGTCTCACGCACGTCGATGAGGATCGGCGCGCTGCGGTCACCGGCCGAGAGGGCTGCATTGACGTCGCCTGGATCGGTCTCTTCGATCTGGGCCTTGATCCTGCTGATCACCTCTGCACCCGTAGGGCTCATTCAATACTCCTGAATCTTGGTCGGCTTTCTTGTTTAGAAAGTGTAGCGGGTGAGGCTTGCCGCGCGGGCAGGTGTGCTCATACCCGATCAGATGAGTAGGATATTGGCATGGAAGCTGGCTTGAGCGGCGAACTCGACATCCGCGCGGACTTTCCGATTCTCGCCCGTGAGATCGGCGGTCGCCCGATCGTCTACCTCGATTCAGCGTCGACTTCCCAGAAGCCTGAAGTAGTGATCGCTGCGATTGACAACTACTACCGCTGCCACAACGCCAACATCCACCGCGGTGTATACACGCTGGCCCAAGAGGCGACCGAGCTATTTGAGGGTGCCCGCGAGCGCATCGCCGCATTCATGGGTGCCGAGACGGCGACGACGATATTTACTCGCAACGCGACCGAGGCAATCAATCTCGTCGCTTACGCCTGGGGCCGCGGCAACGTCGGCCCTGGCGACACCGTGCTCCTAACCCAGATGGAGCATCACTCCAACATCGTGGCGTGGCAGATACTCGCCGAGGAGGTCGGTGCGCAGTTGCGCTATCTCGAGGTTGGTGACGACGGCCTACTTAGCCTCGACCAACTCGACGCCGAGTTAAGCACCGGGCGCGTAAAGCTCGCCGCGTTCACACACATCTCGAATGTGTTGGGGACGATCAATCCTGTCGCCGAGATCGCCGCCAGAGTACGCGCAGCTGGAGCTGTGTCGCTCGTGGACGGCTCGCAGGGCGTTCCCGCGCTTGCCGTTGACGTAGCCGCTATCGGGGCAGACTTCTACGTCTGGACAGGACACAAGGCGTTAGGGCCGACCGGTATTGGAGTCCTGCATGGTCGCCGGGAGATCCTAGAGTCGATGCGGCCGTTCCTCGCTGGCGGGGACATGATCAGCACCGTTGATTGGGAGCATTCGACTTGGAATGAGTTGCCGTGGAAGTTTGAGGCCGGCACTTCGATGATCGCCGAGGCGGTCGGCCTTGGCGCAGCGATCGACTACTTGGCGGAGATAGGGATGGACCGCGTTCGCGCCCACGAGCTCGATTTGACCGGCTACGCGCTCGGGCGACTAACTGAGGTTGACGGCCTACGGTTGATCGGTCCCCCGGGCGCCGATCTCCGCGGTGGGGTTATCTCCTTTGAGATTGAAGGGATTCACCCCCACGACATCGCCGAACTTGCCAACCGCGACAACGTTTGTATCCGCGCCGGGCACCACTGCGCGATGCCGCTGATGCGTCGCCTAGGCGTGCCAGCGACGGCGCGGGCAAGTTTTGGCCCCTACTCGATGCCCGCAGACGTAGATGCTCTCGTCGATACCCTCAAGCGGGGTTGTGAGGTTTTTGGGCTTTAGCTGGCTCGGCTTGAGCCTCGACGGGGTCGGCGGCGCTGCCCACCTTTGCCTTATCGCGCCGGCGGTTGCGCATGTGGTCTGCGACCAGCAGTGCGACTAACAGCACAACGGGGGCAGCATAGATCAACGATGTGATCCAGTGACCGGTGTGGGCGAAGATAAAGGTCATTGGTTAGACGCCGAAAGTAGCCAGAGGCCAAGTGAGGTGAAGCCGACCATTACTACCAACATCCAGTATTGCGAACGGATTGCAAGCTTCGGGTCGGCAAAGACCTTTAGGGCGCGGTCGTGAGCAAGAATCAGTCCGCTGATGTGTCCTGTGACCAAGATGGCGACCTGGGTGCACCAGATCGCGCTTGGGGAAAGGATGGAGTAGTCAATCGTGCTATCTGCGGTGCCAAAGTAGTTTGACCCGTCTCCTAAGGGATCAGAGATCAAGAAGGAGGCCGCTTGGCTCTCGAAGACTAGGAGTGAGAAGTAGTGGGCTATGACGTAGGCGGCGGCGATCGGAATTAGCGTGTGCACAAAGAGTGCCGAGAGGTCAGACATTGAGCGGTCGCGGCTGATTGTGTGGATTCCGTAGACACCGATGCGGTAGATGCCTGCAATAAGCAAGATCATCAGCAAGAGTCCGACTGTGTACGCAAGCTCTAGGCCGACCTCTAATCCGGCCCCACGAGCGACAAAAAACTCCTGCAGCTTCGGGCCTACGCTACGCCACAACTCGCCCTCTGATGCGCCATCAAATGCGGTCGCTCCAATCATCACCGAGAGCAGTGCTGCGGTCCCCGGGAGCCGTTTGAGGCTCGTTGCTCCAACTAGTGGCGGTCGCAGGTAGAGCGTCGATTCGCGCCGTTCGAAGATTGAGAGTGCAGCGAACAGGCCGAAGTAGACTGAAAAACCATCGCCGCGCTGGGTCCAGCGCTCTATCCCATAAACGCTCATGCCAATGAACTGCACCGCCGCATATACGAGCGCTAAAGTCGACAGCGTGGATGGCATTGTGCGATCTTGACTTGGCAAGACCAGTTCGATCCAAGCGAAGGCAAAGAGTCCCACGACCGCAGGCCAGCGGCCCAAGCGTTCCGGGTAGGCGATCGGCCTTGGCAGGCCGTCAGGGGAGATGCGTCTTATCCCCCAGGCGACGGCCCTAGCGATCGCGCGCCAAGGGTTAAAAAGTCGGAATAGGTCTCCGAAAGCTACGCTGGCGACCACGAGCCCTACCCAGAAGAAGATGTAGATGAAGCGCGGCGCGATGTTAGCCACCGCGCTCTGTGTTCCGGCTAATCCTGCGTAGACAACGACGGTGAAGAGAGCGACTCCGATCACTGCGCAGATCGGGTCAACCGCTGCTGGAATCCGCACTAGGCGTCGTCGGCGGGCGGCTTCAAGGCGCGGCTTGGGCCAGAGCATCGCCAAGGCGACAAACGAAACTACCAAGACCAACGCGGCGGCCCAGCCGAAGAGCCAGCGCGGTATTGGTAGATCAGTGCGACCGGCTATACCGTGGGCGATCGCCTCCGGTCCGAAGAAAAGCGCCGCTACTGCGGCGACGACGACGAGCAGCGTAATTCGGCTAGCTCGAGTCATCGCTTGAATCTACACAACAGCCGTGACCTCGCTGCTGCTGGCTCGGGCTATTTAGCAGGCTGCTTTCGCCACAGCCTGCTGCGGTCGCGGCCAGGCGCCTTCGGCATTGGCGCGGTAGCGAAGCTCAACGGTGAACGGCCGGCCCGCCGTTGGGCAGTTGCCGCTGCGGCTGACATACCCGGCAGCGCCGGGGCCGCCAAGCTGCAGCTCTAAGTAGGCCGGCGTGAAGTCATATCCAGCGATCAAGGTCATCGGGACCGTGATAACTAGGCGGCTGATATTGCCGGTGCGCTCTACTCGGCCCGACAGCAAGATCGTCTCAGGGAGTGGTCTGGTGACTGGGAGGGCGAGGAGCACTTCCCCATCGATACCGTTGAAAGCCGTGATCAGTGAAGTCGGGTCGATGCGTTGGGCGATCTTTGGCACGTACCGGTTGTAGGCTGCCCACCTTGCCTTTCCGAGGCCGATCTTGGATGCGGCTGGACACTTCAGTGGCGCGCGCTCCACGGTCGCGCGCGCACAGGTTTTTCCAACCGAGCCGAGCCGGATGCCAGGGGCAAGTGTGATCGCAATCCGCGAGACATTCGCCAGACCCCCCGTGGCCGGCGCGTTAGTGACCAGCGAAAGTGCTAGGGAGTTATCGCTGAGGCGAACGCTGAACTTAGGCGCCGCGCTTGCGGGCGCCGCCGCTGCGATGAGTGCAAAAAAGAGTGCTAGGGCGGCGAATGGGATACGGATGCTGGGCGCCATCGGTTTGAGTGATGAAAGCAGAAAGCGGGGTGGCCAAGAGCCACCCCGCTTTACAAACTTTGCTTCTACTACTGCCTACTTGGTGCAGCGAGTTGCTGCGCTGTTGGCCGTGTACTTGACGGTACCGGGATTGCCGAGACTGTCACGGAATGTGGTCGTAGCGGAGGACTTCCAGCCACCAGTCGGGCAGGTGCCCGTCTTGACGCCCTTAATTGTCGTTTCAAACTTCACGACCGAGACCATCAGGCCGGCTACCAAAATCTTGTAGATTGGCACACGGATTACGGACCTACCAGCAACGGTTACGAAGCAGCCGGGGAACACCCGCTGGTCTTGGATCGGCACGATTGCATTGGAGAAGATGAAGAACGTCGGCTTGTCCTTGCACTGCGGCGCGACATGGTTTGAGTCTTCGGGTGTCGCATTGACGTCGCTACGGACCTTCGCGTTGTAGACAAGTACGCCCTTGTTTGCGCTTGGTGCACCCGGCTTGTCGATCTTCACTGTGTTTGCGGGTATCTGTGTGGTGCCCGCTACTGCAACGAAGCCTGCGCCACCGAAGCCCAAAAGGCTGGATTTTGGACAGTCCTTGGTTGGGTCCTTGGTCACCTGTTGGACCTTCTTGGAATCACACTGGTTTGCCTTGTTATTGAGGAAGGCTGTGTCGAACACGAAGCCCTTAGGCAGGGTGATGTCGGTGAACTGAAGTGGAACGACCAAGACGTCGTTACCCTGGGTGTCTGCGTAGGTCAGTGATGTCGTGAGAACAGCGGTCTTGCTGGCTTTGTTCGGGACTACGCCCAGCTTGAAGGTTGAAGTCGGCGCCGCGAGCGCTGGCGCTGCCAACATGAGTGGTAATGCTGCGATTGCTGCTGCGATTGCGAACTTACGCATTTTTGTCTCCTCTAACGGTTGGATGGTCCGACCGAGCTAGGCGATCGAAGTGATCTCTACTCGTTGATACTGCGAATGATGTCACGGTGGGTTCGATTACGTCAAACACCAACCGTCGCGGTCCGCGCCATGTCGTGATCGTCGGCGCTGGCATCGGAGGCCTCACGGCGGCTTGCGAGCTAGCGCGCTTCGGAATCAAGGTCGTTTTAGTCGAACGCCGCCATCTCGGAGGCTGCGCGACGACCTTCAATCTAGCCGGAGTCGCATACGACGCCGGCGCGACGCTCTGCTTCGGCCTTGATCATCCAGGCCTGCTCGGCGGTGTGCTTGCTGATTTGGAGGTGGAGCTGCCTCACCACACTCCTCCTAGCGCGTGGGAGGTTCACGGCGAGGGCTTTGCGGTGAACCGTTGGGTTGATCGTGCCCGCTGGCTTGCGGAAGCCGCTGCCGTCTTCGGTCCTCGCATTGAAGGGTTTTGGGAGGAGTGCGAAATGGCATCAGATATCGTCTTGGAGGCCGCGCTGCGTCGCCCGCCTTTGCCGCCCACACGTGTCGAGGACTGGGCACGGATTATGACCTCGACGTCACCGCGCAAGGCGGCTCGGCTAGCGCCGATGATCGCGCGACCCTTAGTTGACCTACTGAGCCGCCATGGCCTTGATGGGGGAGCGTTCCACCGCTTCTGCGACCTCCAACTACTGATCACCGCACAGGCTCCGGCCAGCGAGGCGATGTCGTTATACGCTGCGCTGGCTCTCGTCTTGCCTCACCGCGGCACGGCCGTGCTAAAGGGTGGGATGGGGTCGTTGGCAGAGGCACTGGGCCGCCGCTTTAAGGAGCTTGGTGGTGAGCTGGTCACTGACGAGGCGGTTACTGTCGAGCGACGCCTAGTCACACTCGCATCGGGTCGGCGCCTCGCGACTGATGCTGTCGTCCTCAACGTCACCCCGTGGGATGCGCGTCGCCTACTAGGGCAGCTGCCTGCCCGCCACGAGCGCCGCTTAGCGGCTCAGCGGCAGGTCTGGGGGGCGCTGTGCCTCTACATCACCCTACCGGCTGATGATCTTCCTGAGATGGGGCGTTTCATACAGATTGAATCGCCGGTCGGTTCGGTGCTCGGCGATCGTCAAAGCGTCTTTGTTTCGATTGCAGCAGAAGAGCGCCAGACACCGCAGGGGCTACGTCCGGCTACGGTCTCAGTGCACTCTCGCCGCGACCAGTGGCCTGGTCGCGGCAGTGCTTACAACGATCTCAAGGCAGCCTCGCAGGCGGCGGTGTTGGAGCTGTTGGCACCCCACCTACCCAGTGCGACGAATGTGATCACCGCGACTCCCGAAACTTGGGTTGAGTTTGCCGGGCGCGCTGGTGGTCGTGTCGGCGGCTTCCCGGCCCTTGCAGGCACCCCGCCACCGCTCCCTTTTCCACCTCGAATTGGCCCTGGTATCTGGATGGTTGGCGACAGCGTTGTGCCCGGCCAGTCGACGATGGCCGTGGCCTTGGCAGGGCGCACGATCGCGGCGGCTGTACGTGCCGGTCGCTGAAGGTGTGAGCGCGAGCCGTCGGTCTCGCTCGCACATCCGCTAGCCTCGCCCGGCCTGTGCGCCCCACTGTTGACACGATTATCGCTCCGCCATTCCCGCCTCAGTTGCCGTGGGTAGACGGTGCCCAGGGACACATCGACCAGCAGGCCGGTCAACCGGTGTTGCTGGAGTTTTGGGACTTTTGTCGCGTTAACTCACTGCGTACGTTGCCCTACATGCGCGAGTTTCACCGGCGTTACGAACTTAAAGGGCTACGGGTTATCGGCGTCCACGCATCGGGCTTTGAGGCTTCTTCTACCGAGCAGAGCGTGCGTGCGGCGTGCGCAAGGCTAGGTATTGAGTACCCCGTTGCGATCGATCTCGATCTAATCGTCTGGGATCTCTATGAGAACGCTGGCTGGCCAGCGCGCTACCTGTGGGACCACAAGGGTGTGCTCGTGGACTTTCACTACGGCGAGGGCGATTACGCCGAGACCGAGCTAGCGATCCAATCCCTTCTCGGAGTTGAGCAGGAGCCGATGGCGATGTTGACGCCAGCGGATGAGCCAGGGTCTTTGATAGTCGCTCAGAGCGAAGACGTCGCTGGGCCCTATAGCGGCCCCTATGAAGCTGGCGGAGTGTGGGCGGTCTTAGACGGTGAGGGGGTGGTGCGCGTCGCCGGACGCGAGATTTCGGTGACTCACCCTGGCTGTTATGCCCTAATCGAGCATCCCGTACATACAGCAGGCACGCTTGAGCTCGAGATCGGTGATGGGGTTGTCTGTGAGGCGGTCTGCTTCACGCCCGGCTTAGCTCAGTAGGAAGACGATCGGGCGCTCCCGGCCCCGCTTCATGCGGACTGCGCAGCGAGGGCCTGGCGGATCGTCTTAGGGAGCATGAAGCGCACGTCTTCCTTGATGACCTCGAACTCCTCGACCTGCGTCGTACCTCGGGCACGGAAGAACTCAACTAGATCAAGTACGAGGCCTTCGGGCGCGCTTGCTCCGGAGGTGATCCCTAATACGCCGACCCCTTCAAGCCACTCGTCGAGCACCTGCGTGCTGTTATCGATCAAGTGCGATGCGGCGCCATGCTCGCGGGCGACCTCAACAAGGCGGTTTGAGTTTGAGGAGTTGCGAGATCCGATCACCAACACTAGGTCGCAGTGAACGGCCATCTGCTTGACGGCGGCTTGGCGGTTGGTTGTGGCGTAACAGATGTCGTCTGTGCGCGGCCCAATCATCGCCGGGAACTTGGCCCTGAGCTTGTTGATGATCGCACGGGTCTCATCGACCGAGAGTGTTGTCTGAGAGATGTAGGCGAGCTTCTCGGGATCCTCAACTTCAAGGCGCTCGACGTCTTCTTCGGTTTCGATCAGGACGATGTGGTCCGGCGCCTCTCCCATCGTCCCTTCAACCTCCTCATGGCCGGCATGGCCGATCAGCACGATCGTGTAGCCCTCGAGGGCGAACTTCTTGGCCTCGACGTGGACCTTGGTGACGAGCGGGCAGGTAGCGTCGATTGCGAAGAGGTTGCGCGCGGCAGCGTTCTCGTGCACGCTGGGCGCAACGCCGTGAGCTGAAAAGACGACGGTGGCGCCCTTGGGCACCTCGGTCTCTTCTTCGACGAAGATAGCCCCACGGCCGCGTAGCTCCTCAACGACGTGCTTGTTGTGAACGATCTCCTTGCGCACGTAGACCGGAGCGCCGTAGAGGGAAAGCGCATGCTCGACGGTCTGTACTGCACGGTCAACTCCGGCGCAGTACCCACGCGGCGCGGCCAGAAGGATCTTTGTAGGGGAGGGCGCCATCGCTACTGAGTGTACGGACGTAGTTGTCTGTAGATCGCTTTGCGGGAGGATTTCATCGACGCCGGATCAGTTCAACGACGGTCTCCCCGACTGTGTCGAGGCTGCTCGCACAGACTTTGTCTACGGTGTCTTGGAGCGTATCGCGGTACTGATAGCTGAAGTCGATTAGGTCGATCGCAGGGATGCCCGCATCGGCGAAGGCTGTGTGGTCGTCCCAGACTCCACCTTGAGTGCTATTTGGAAAGACGCTAGCGACGCCTACCCGAGCCGCCGCCGCCCGGAGATTGCCCCAAAGCTTGACGTCGGATTGCAGCTCACGTGGAATCGAGAGCCCCTTGTTAGCGACGTAGTCGAGCAGGATCATCTCCTTGACCTGTCCGGGGTGGGCTAGGACATAGGCTCGACTTCCACGCAGGCCGTCAGCGAAGGAATCCTTAGAGCCAGCTGGCTCCTCCTCGCCGTCGAATAAGACAAAGCGCAGCTGTGGTCCACCATGCCGGCGATAGCGAGACAGCGCGCGCGCGACCTCTACTACGGCAGCCGTTCCGGCCGCGCTGTCATTGGCGCCGACGAAGCCGACCGGTAGCGCTTCGCTGTCGTAGTGGGCGCCGATCACGATCGCAGGCAGAGTCCCTGGCAGAGTCCCGACCACGTTTCGTAGGCCGCCAGGGACTGTTTCAAAGCGGCCGTTGGGTAGGAGGCCCCTCAGGCGCAGCCCCAGCTTGCGTGAAGTTGGCGACCCGGCTTCGCGCTGGCCCATGGCGACCTGTGACTTTAGGAGGGCAAATGCGCGGGCCGAATCAAAGCGGTTGACGGTAGGGGTGGGCGTGGTGGGGGCTGCGGCGTGGGCATCAGAGTTGCCACTGGGACCAAACCCCGGGAAGCCGTTGATCGCGAAGTAGATCAACCCACCAGCCAACAGCAACTGCAGAACAAGGGCAAAGATCAGCAGCCTTACAGATAGACCACCGCGGCTGTCCGGGTGCTCAACCGATGGCAGATCCTCAGTCGTTTGAGGTCACCGCCTCCAACAGGTCGGCAAATCGTTCACGAGCCGCAATTCGCCGCGTCGGGATGTGGTCGCTAGGAACGCCGTCGTCGGGGGCTGAGTATCCGCGAAGCACTTGGCGCGCAACCGATTGGCGGTGGACCTCGTCGGGGCCGTCGTAGAAGCGCGCGCCACGAGCAGCACGGTACATCGCCTCGAGTGGCATATCCGTGGAGTAGCCCAGCGAGCCGTGTGTCTGCAGCGCACGGTCGACAACATCGTGAAGCACCTGAGCGCCGAAGAACTTAATCAGCGAAATGTCTTGGCGAGCGGCGGCGACTCCCTCTGTATCCATCTTCCATGCGGCATGTAGCGTCATCAGACGCGCGGCCTGCATCTGCGCAGTTGAGTCGGCGATCCAGTTCTGAATCGTCTGTTTCTCTGCCAGAAGAGAGCCGTGAGATTCTCGCGTCAGAGCTCGTTCACAGAGCATGTCAAAGGCCCTGCGCGAAACCCCCAACCAGCGCATGCAGTGGTGGATACGCCCGGGATAGAGGCGCTGCTGAGCGATTAAGAACCCGGATCCCTCCGCCCCAAGCAGGGCCTGCTTGGGAATGCGAACGTCGCGGTAGACGATCTCTGCGTGATTACCGTAGAGGCCGTAGCTCTCAGATGGATGTTCCATCGTTGCGACGTCACGCACGATTTCGACTCCGGGAGTGTTGACATCGACTACGAACATTGATGCACGTTGATAGGAGCGAGCTTCAGGGTCAGTGACCGCCATTACGATTAGGAAGTCTGCGATCGAGGCGTTTGTCGAGTACCACTTGTGGCCGTTGATGACGTAGTCGTCGCCGTCCTTGACGGCAGTTGAGCGCAGCAGCGTAGGGTCTGAGCCAGCTGTTTCGGGCTCTGTCATCGAGAACGCCGATTTCAGGTCTCCCGCTAGTAGCGGGTGGAGGTAGCGGTCCTTCTGCTCGGGCGAACCGGCCATAGCGAGGATCTCTGAGTTGCCCGAGTCGGGCGCCTGGTTGCCAAAGGCGAAGGGTGCAATCGGGGAGCTACCGAGAATCTCGTGCATTAGTCCGAGCTTGACTTGGCCAAAGCCCTGGCCGCCGAGCTCGTGGTCGAGGTGTGCCGCCCACAGCCCGCGCTGCCTAACTTGCTCCTGTAGCGGCACCATCGCCTTAACTAGCCCTTCGTGGCCAATCTCATCGAGGAGCGTCTCCAGCGGCCAGATTTCCTCTTTCACAAACTCCCGCATCCAATCCAGCTGTGCCTGAAACTCCGGTTCAGTTGAGAAATCCCATGACATGTTGTGCTGCTCCTTGACTGGTTTGCTGGTTGCTCGCCCGCGCGCTCTCTGCTGCTTTTTCTAGTGCGCAACGATGGACTTTAGCTTTTACTCGGACTGGGGCGCGGGGTCGCCAGCCCCCGGCTAGCCGGTGTAGGCGATAAACGCCTGGGTGAACTCAAAGGGCCGTTGCACGATGCTCGAGCATGTTGCGTCGGCCCACTGCTTGGCACCGCCCGAGCACTGTTTGTCACGCCCGCCAGACCACATCGACAGCATATTGAGGTGTTTGATCTTGGCGAAGCTGACGAGCTTATGGGCATCAGAGATCAAGAAGATCTCACTTGCGACGTCGTTGACGCCGATCATCGGAGTCACACCAACCATCTTCCACAAGGACCGATCGGTGAGCGATGGGTAAAGCGAGTGAAGTTGCCGCTTGAGGCCATTGGCTACGTCGATCGCGTAGTCGCCCATATGGCCGACCGGATTAGGCGCCGCCCAACTGCCGTAGTCCATCGCCATGCCGTTGACCGCAGTGACCCTGACGCCCGCGCTTATCGTTGAGCGCATTACCTTGATCCCATCGGCAGTCAGGCCGCTGGGAAAGACCGGCAGCGTGAAGGTGACGTCTAGGCGCTTTCCAGCCGCACTGGCATTTGACTGCAGCAGAGTGATCGCCTGGGCACGTCGGAGAGCCGATCTTGGGTCGGCCACAGCGCCGCCCTCGATGTCAAAGTCGATTCGGGTTAGTCCGTACTTGTCTATCACCGCTTGGTATTGGGCGGCAGTGGCGGTGGCGGTGTCACAGGAACCAGCAAGTTCAGTGCCAGCTGCGCCTCCGAACGAGACTAGGGCGTCGCCTCCGAGCGCACGCAGCGCTTTGATTTCGGACGCGATTGTGGTCTCTTGAGCCAGTGTCGTGACTCCACCCCAGCTCGCCTGACACCCTTTCGGCCCACTCACTACGAAGGCCAATGAGTAGTAGCGCACGCCGGTGTCGCGGGCCGTCTGAGCGAGCTTGAACTGCGGGTAGAGGGAAGTGTCGACGTAGGGGGCGAAGGCAAACGCGCTTGCGGCTGGAGTTGGCGGAGTTGGCCCCTTGGTCACCTTCAGCGAGATTAGGCGCAAGGAGCGTCTGCATCGGGCTTTGCTGGGAGAGGGGTTTTCAAGTGTGAGTACGACCTTGTGCGGCCCGGAAGTGATCGTCGTGCCGAGCTTTTCGGTGCCTTTTAGGTGTCGGTATTTGACTGTCCGCCGATCAACGGTTAGGCGTGCGAGTGCGTGGACCGGCTCACCCCGTGCGCCCTTGCATCCATGTGCGGTGATCGTCACAGACATCACGCCCGGGCCGGTGACGGTGCGCTGGGCAACGATGGTTAGGCCAGCAGCCTGGGCAGGCGTGGTCAACGTGGCCAACGCCGCAACCAGTGATGTCATCACGACGGTGGCCGTAACTGCCGACTGCCGTTTTCGCTTGAGACCCACTAGTTCAGGGTAGCAAGCCACTGCAGGCTGCGCGCCGGCTCGATTGGTTGGGCTTGCCGAGATGGCGCTTAGATCGAGCCTCACCCGTAATCTCTTTGAAGTGAGCGAACCAAAGCCCATGCTTGTTGCGGTAGAGGCCCATTCGCTTGACGGGCGACGGTTGCGCCTCCCAAGCGAGCTCGAAGGCGAACGCAACCTCCTCGCCGTTGCTTTTCAGCGTCGACATCAGTCGGATGTCGACAGTTGGTTGGAGCAGTTTGCAGAGCTTGAGAGAGGTAACCGTGACTTGTTCACCTACGAGGTGCCGACGATCTCTCGTCGCTGGGCACCGGTTCGCGGCTTCATCGACGGTGGGATGGCGGCGGCGATCGCCGACCCCAAGGCGCGCGCTCGCACACTCACGGTTTACACCGATGTCGATCGCGTTCGCAAGGGTCTGTGCCTGCCCGACACCAGTCAGATTGCGGTCGTCCTGTGCGATCGTGACGGGGTCGTCGAGTGGTTGGTCCGCGGGCCTTCGACAGCTGTCGCCGCGAGGCAACTAGGAGTCGCAATCAACCGCTAGCGGAGAGGGCGGGATTCGAACCCGCGAACGAAGTTACCCCCGTTACTCGCTTAGCAGGCGAGTGCCTTCAGCCACTCGGCCACCTCTCCGGACTGGCGGGAGTCTACCTCTGTCGGACCGCTGGCCGAGGCAGGCCCAAATTTGTTTGCGATTTAGACCGCAACTTTGGCTGTTCCCAGTTGTCATGGGGGTGTAGGGGATGCGGGGTGCTGCCCCGGGGCTCTGCCAAAGGCGGTA
This sequence comes from Solirubrobacterales bacterium, assembly GCA_947474595.1. Lineage (GTDB taxonomy): Bacteria > Actinomycetota > Thermoleophilia > Solirubrobacterales > Solirubrobacteraceae > CANJIV01. Next base: position 53,440 of record CANJIV010000004.1, on the reverse strand, counting down.
GCCTTAATTAGAAGATCTGAAGGGAACGGATGTTTTTGAAGTCTAGGGCTGCTGTTGGAGCTAGGGAGTTACGGCGTTCGGCCGTGCTGGTGGCCGCCTTTGTCGGTGCCGCCATCGTCGCCCTCGTTCCTAGCCAAGCTCTAGCTGCCGGTACATCCCATGACTACATCGTCCTCTACGACAGCGGCGCAGGGCTGACGCAGAAGGTTGCCGCCGAAGAGCGCCGCGGTAATGACGTTCAAGACGTCTTTCGCACCGCTGCCAAGGGGTTTGTTGCCTCACTTGATGCGGCAGATGTTGCTCGGCTAAAGGCTCAAGACGGCGTGCTGCTGGTTGAGCGCGATCGGCCCGTCAAGGCGATCAATGACCTTCTCGAACCTTCAGCCGCGGCTGTAGGAAGCTCTTTTGCCGACAGCGTATTTGCGATGGCGGTAGGCCCGATTTCGCTCGCAGCGGCGACGGGTTCGACGGCCGCGGCGACCGCGCAGAGTTCGCCGCCCGATCATCCGGTCATCTCGTCGGCCTCTGATCCATCGTCTGTAGCTCAAGCACCGACAGCTGATGGCTCACAGGAGTACATCGTCCTTTACAACACCGGCGTTGGCTTGGCGCAGAAGGTTACAGCCGAGGAGAGCCTAGGCAATAACGTGCAGGCAGTCTTCAGCAGTGCGGTCAAGGGCTTCGTCGCCTCACTCGATCCAACCGATGTTACGCGCCTAAGGGCGCGATCGGACGTGCTTGTAGTCGAGCGCGATCAGCCGGTAGAGGCGCTTGGTGCTGGCCCCCGCAGCGGCGCAGCTGCCTCATGGGGACAGGATCGCATTGATCAACGCTTACTCCCGCTCAACAATCTGATTTCAACAAGTCAGAACGGCTTTGGCGTTAGCGCCTACATCATCGACACAGGGATTCGCGCCGATCACAGTGAGTTCGGCGGCCGCGTCACGGTTGGCTACGACGCAATCGGCGATGGCCAGAACACCAACGACTGTAACGGCCACGGCACGCACGTCGCTGGAACCGTTGGTGGCTCAACCTACGGAGTTGCACCCCAAGTTTCGCTGGTTGCCGTCCGCGTACTGAGCTGTAGCGGATCTGGCTATACGTCCGGTGTGATTGCCGGTATCGACTGGGCAACAGCCAACCACGTTGCTGGAGTACCAGCGGTGGCCAACATGAGCCTAGGCGGCGGATACTCATTGGCGCTAAACACCGCCACTGAGAACGCGGTCGCCGACGGGATTACATTTGCAGTGGCCGCCGGCAACTCAAGCGCAGATGCCTGCGGCTCTTCCCCAGCCTCGGCCCCTAACGCTTTGACGGTTGGCGCGACGACATCAACCGACGGGCGCGCTCTCTACTCGAACTACGGCAGCTGCCTAGATATCTTCGCCCCGGGTTCGTCGATCACATCGGCTTGGAGCACATCATCGATGGCTACTAACACGATCTCTGGCACGTCGATGGCTTCGCCACATGTCGCTGGTGCCGCAGCTCTACTGCTTTCAGGTAACCCATCGGCAACGCCCGCTCAAGTTGCGAGCTCCCTAACCTCGGCCGCAACGACCGGCGTGGTTAGCGGCCCAGGGGCAGGCTCTCCTGACCGCCTCCTGTTTACGGGGTCTGCTGATACTCCGAATCCAACACCGGATCCAACGCCGCCGACTCCGGCTCCGACCCCTCCCATCAATGATGACTTCGGCTCGCCAACTAACTTGACATCCCTGGGCGCCACCACTGGCTCAACAGTTAACGCTACCCATGAAACTGGGGAACCCAGTCATGTCGCCCCAGTCATGGGTTCGAGCGCGTCGACTTGGTATGGCTGGACAGCGTCCGTAGACGGCACGTTAACTCTCACCACCCAGGGCAGTAGCTTCGACACCCTGCTAGCGGTTTATGAGGGCAGTTCGGTTTCTACCTTGACCGCAGTCGCAGGAAACGATGATGCTGGCGGGACTGTCCAGAGCACAGTGACTCTCGCGGTGACCGCTGGTAGGACCTACCGGATCGCGATCGATGGCTACAACCGCAGCACTGGCACTACGACTCTCAGCGGTACCTTCACCGCTGCGGCTGCGCCGACTCCGCCTCCAACGCCGGATCCAACGCCGCCGGCTCCGGCTCCAACGCCTCCCATCAATGATGACTTCGGCTCGCTAATTAACCTGACATCCCTGGGTGCCACTACTGGCTCAACAGTTAACGCTACCCATGAAACTGGGGAGCCCAGTCATATCGGCTCAGGTGTGGGTTCGAGCGCATCGACTTGGTATAGCTGGACGGCGCCCGCCGACGGCATCCTAGCCCTTAGCACCCAAGGCAGTAGCTTCGACACCCTGCTGGCGGTTTACATTGGAGGGGCGGTCTCTAGCCTTACGGCCAAGGCTGCTAATGACGATGCTAGCGGCGGCCGTTGGAGCAGCGTTTCGCTCGCAGTCATCGCCGGGACGACCTACAAGATCGTGATCGACGGCTACAGCCACACGACGGGCACCACGACCCTCGCAGGTACCTTTACAGCGACGCCGGCTCCGACCCCGCCGCCACCACCACCCGTTCCTGGCCCGCGCGACAGCGCGACTATCTCGTGGGGTCAAGATCGCTTAGATCAGCGCGCGCTACCGCTTGACGGGCGGATCACCTCAACCCAGAACGGCAGCGGTGTTAACGCCTACATCATCGACACAGGCATACGCGCCGACCATGCCCAGTTTGGTGGACGGATTAGCGCTGGACATACCGAGATCACCGACGGCGAGGGGACCAATGACTGCAACGGTCACGGCACTCACGTGGCAGGGACCGTTGGCGGAGCAACCGCTGGTATTGCGCCGGCCGTAACGCTCATCCCCGTCCGCGTGCTCGACTGTAGCGGCTCAGGCTCGGTCTCCGGCGTAATCGCCGGTATCGACTGGGTTACGGCCAACCACATCGCGGGAGTGCCTGCCGTAGCCAATATGAGCCTCGGTGGCGGATACTCTGAGGCACTCAACACAGCGACTGCTGCCGCAGTGGCAGACGGAGTCGTCTTCGCCGTCGCTGCTGGAAACGAGAACGTCGACGCTTGCAACGCGTCGCCGTCTTCTACGCCACAGGCCTTGACAGTCGGTGCGACCACCTCCGCTGACGAGCGCTCATCCTTCTCAAACTGGGGTAGTTGCGTAGATATCTTCGCCCCAGGCTCGTCGATTACTTCCTCTTGGAACACCTCGCCGACGGCTACTAATACGATCTCAGGCACCTCGATGGCCTCCCCGCACGTCGCCGGTGCGGCCGCACTGCTGCTCTCAGATGCACCGACGGCAACTCCAGCAGCGATCGCCGCCAAGATGGTTACTAAGGCCACCGCCGACGTCATCACAGATCCCGGTACGGCGTCTCCTAACCGGCTGCTCTATATCGGCATTGCAGCGCAGAGCCCGACGCCTGATCCGACTCCAGATCCGACTCCTGACCCGACGCCTGACCCGACTCCAGACCCGACGCCTGCTCCTACGCCTGCTCCAGTTATTACCCCTGGAGTTCTGACGCCGATCAGCACACTGATCTCGGTCGTCGACCGCACCGCAACCCTTGCGATCGGATGTGTGCCAGCGTCGTCGCCGGGGGCCGCCCGTCGCAACAAGATGCATGCCCGCTCGACTGATGGTCGCTGCATCGGCTCGCTGCGCCTATCGACCAGCCGCGGCTACAGCGTCAGGACCGTGAGGATCTCTGCTGCGGGCACGGCGAACGTGAACTTCCGCATCGACCGCTTCCTCGCTAGCCAAATCGCGGCCGGCACGATCGTGCGCGCGACGCTGCGCATAACCCAAGGGAGTACCACTCGGGTAGTCAGCGTGAACCTGCGCAAGCTCACCACCGCCGCACGCAATCGGCTCCTGGGCCTAACCCCTCCTAGCCCGCTAACTCGCGGCTAGGTACACTCACCCCCGTTGCGCCCGTAGCTCAGCTGGATAGAGCGTCGGTCTACGGAACCGAAGGTCAGAGGTTCGAATCCTCTCGGGCGCACTTGTACAGGCGACAGAACAGACGGCAAGAGGCGAAAGCCTCAGCGTTCTGGCTGTGCCTGAAGCGGCCGCCTGTTAAGGCAGCGGCCGGTGAGGCAGCTGGCGGAACTTAACTTCGCGGAGCGGGCCTAGGTCAGCTTGGCGGCTACGGCCTGAGCGGCCCGATTCCCAGCTTGAACGCCACTTTGCCGTAAGGATTGTCGAGGCCCAGCAAGCTGCGCTTGGCAGCCAGGCTCGGCCTCGGCGTTTAGGAGGCAGCTCATGCGTGTCTGATCCAATCCGGTAACGGCGTCGCCACAGATGGTGAGCCCGTTCAGAGGTGCGTGAGCTGTCTTCCAAAGCCAGGTAAGGGTCGCTGGTTGGCCACATCGTCCAATCAGCAATTCTGCGCTGCAGTTGATCGTCTGCTCATGGTGTCGCAGTAACGGCAGCGGACGATGCCGTGCTGATCCCAGCGCTCTGTTTGCGCTCAGGGACCTACCCCGTGCTCCCGCGGCCAAGCCAGCTACTCCTTCTGCCGCGTCTTGGACGTTCCCGAGAGTGCCTCTAACCCGTGAGCCCGCTCGCACCTAGCTTTCAGCTCCCCTTGAAGCAGCCTGCCAACTACTCCCAGGCCCTAGCAGGGGGCCGAACCTAATTTAAAATTGGCCAGGAAACTGATCATCCATTCCTTGGCGCAAATCACTTGCTGACAATTCATCAGCAAGCACCGGAACTACTCGATATGAGAAGGCTCCCAGCGGATAGTGCAAAGCGAACACTCGATGCCCCTGAGCATCATATTCACCGACAATATTGTTCATACCCCAAGAGACTGCCCAGCCACCGGCAGGTAGTCGCCGAGCTCCGCCGCAGCAACCTGAGGAGGGAACCTGATCATCCGAGAGGCTATCGAGCAAAGTTGCTGTCCGCGCCGTAGTGTCAATACGGTAATGATCCGCGCGAGGCTGAAACCCGAGCCGCGTACCATTATTGTGAACTGTCAAAGTCCCGTCAGCCAAGATGCGGGCATCATGCTGACCGCCGAAGACATTAGGACTCAGAGGATTATCCACAGAAGTGAGGCTTTCTGGCGTCGTCGTTCCCCCGAGTTTCCAGTCGATGTTGCCGGCGCCTCCTGGATCAGCAACACGATAGACAGCGTCAAGGTGACGAGCAGAGAAAACAAAGCCATCGCCGTCCTCTTCCATTGAATTTAAATGGATAATATCGTCCGGTTGTCTTGCGATGTTAGGAATCCATGGGCCGCTTTCGGAGGTATCAATATGATCGCGACTATTCCAAGTCCAAACAAGATTGCCGTTGCGGTCCTGTTTCTGGATAACTCCGTCAGTAACATTAACTACCGCTGGCCCTCCCCAAGGTGAGAGATCCTCGCAATCTCCAGGAGTGGACGGGCAATCACGCGGTACGTAGCTCATTGTTAAAAAGCCACCATCAAGAGTCGGCTGCATATCATGCCGATCAGTTATATAACCAGTCGGTGACATCACCTGATGGACAAGACTGCCGTCGAGATTGCGGATATCATAACTAGCCGAAAGCCAACCATGCCCAGCGGCAACTGTAGTTGACGAGATTAGTTTGAAGTCATTGCCGACGCCGGCAGTATCTGTCTCCTTTAGCCACCAAACCGGAACTCCTTGATTGTTGAAAATCATGTAATAAGGCGATGCCGGATCGCCTATAGTAGGAGCAACCATGTAGAAGGCAGCTTGGCGTGGGCCATCAATTTCGATCTCGGGCAACATCAGGTCCGACGGGCGACAGCGAACTGTTTGCTCTGATACTCCACTCATTTTGAAGGATTGACCAGGCGTGAGAGTAACTTCTTTACTGAAGCTACCGGACTGCGGAGGACTGCCATCGATCGACAGCGGCTCAGATCCCTTGGCCCGGACAAGAACTGGTGCATCACAAGCAACCGTGAAATCAGTAATCCCTGATGACCAACTTGGGATTAGGGAATCCACTTCAATTTGTGTTGGTACTATTGGTTTAGAGGGGATTTTAATGGTTCTGATAAAAGAGGTTCGATTGAGGCGGCGAACAACTATCGTTACTTTTGCACCCCGCAAATGAGCAATTGACTTCTGCCAAGAAGAAACCCAGCTCTTGCCGGACCGCGCCAGAGAAAAGACCTTCTTCTGAGGTGAAGTGACCGTTACGCGAATGATTCGCCAAGAGCCACGATCAGAGAAGCCGCTTAATTTAACTTCAAGGCGCGAACTAGCGCCCTTGTCCGCGACTTTAACAGTAGCCCCGCTAGCCAAAGACAAAGCGGGAAGGATAAGAAAGCTGCCAAAGACGAGCAAGAACGTGATTAATGTGCGGGGGTGAGTGAGCATGTAGAACGGCATCTTATAGACCGTAGGTTTCTCGTGCGTGAGTATGTGATGTGCTCACCGAAAGGCCCTTTGATGTGTAGTCGGGCTCGACGTCGTTGGGCTCGGCCGGTGACTAGGCGGAAGGGTTGATTGTTATCCAGCCAGAACTTGAAGATGTCCGGTGGGAAGGCGGCAACCCGCCCGGTCTCACGCTCCGCAGCGAGGCCCTGTGGGCGCCCCTAGCGCTGCGGGAGCGGTGCCTCCTGCCTCGGGGCCGTTGTCGGCGATCCCCCGCTTGCGCAGGTAGTAGGTGAAGCGCGCTGCCGTGTGGCAGTAGACCTTGGCGCCGGTAAGGCGACACATCCGACGCAGGAAGTCGCGGACGAGGATGTGGTAACTAGTGGTTGATTCCTCGCGGCCAGGGCGCTGGTAGAGCGACCACTTGCCGGTGTCGTAGCGCGGGGTCTCACGACGGGCCGCACGATCACCCAGCCGTGCGAGCTTGATTGCTAGCGGATCCTTAGTTGCAGCGGCGAACGTTTTTAGACCGAGGATTGCTTGAAGAAAGCCGTTTAGAACCTTGGTCTTCGGGGCAAATGAGTAAAGGGCATAGTGGCGGCCGCCGTCTGCTGCAACGGCCACACCGTAAGGCGTCGGCTGACTAAAAGATGGCAGGGCCGTGCGAGCAACCTGTAGGTAGAAGGCCTGATTAAGGACCTGTGCACCGACGGACAGCGCCTGCAGCGCCGTGCCTTGCGCCATGCCACTCATCCACGGCGGTGCCCCGCCGTCAAATGAGAAGTAGTACTCCCACGCCGTCGAACCGTGGCGCACTGAGGCGAGGCTGATCAACGTGTCGATGCGACTTGCAAGCGACTGTTTTACGCTGATGCAGTATGGCCCCAGCTTGCGGCAGTACTCGGCCACGGCAGCCGCGCGACCCCAGTTGGCAAGCGGTTGAAACTGCAGGCCTTGGCCAGCGTAGTGCTGCCAGATCACAAACTCCCCAGCAAAGCTGACACGCCCGCCGTTGGAGATATTGGGCGAGCTGGCCCAGTACTCGGTGTTTCGCTGTAGTTGGAGGAAGAGGATCGGCATCCGTGACGGCGTCAGGTCGCCTGCACGAGCCATCCGTTGGAGCTGAGAGATCACGGTAGCCAGCTGGCCGCGGCAGCGGCCGCTTAGGACCGTTGCCGTGTTCAATGCGTTGATATAGATCTCGCGCCAGTGGTCGTACTCATCTTGATTGATGGACCTGCGCTCTAGTGCAGCCCGCAGGGTGGCCATAACCTTCCCGTCGCTGGCTTGCGCGGGTGCCGGGGGCGGGGGTTGAGCCGCAAGATCGTCGGCAGTGGGCGGAGCCAAGAAGGTGTCGTTGATGACCGTCTGTTTAGCGCCATCGACGACGACAAGTGGACTCGCATCCGCCGCTGCGGGCAGTGCTACGACGACAGCACAAGCCAAGGCGCAGAGGAGGGGTATTGATTGGCGAGTGATCATGTTCGTGATGTTTTTCTGGCTTGATGGACTAAGACTGCTGGCTCGCGATAGTCTTAAAAATCTGATTTAGGGCCACCGAGAGGTAAATCATGGGACAAAATCACCTCGATCAACTGACTGCTGTTGACGCTTCCTTCCTCCACAACGAGGGCGAGTCCTCGCATATGCATGTCGGTGCCATGACCACATTTGAGGGTCCCGCGCCGCCGATCAACGACTTCCTCGATCAGATCCGCTCGCGACTGCACCTAGTCCCACGGTACAGACAAAAGCTAGTTTTCCCGCCGCTTGAAACATCTCGCCCAATGTGGGTTGACGATTCCAACTTCAATCTCGAGTACCACATCCGCCATACCGCGCTGCCAGATCCAGGCGACGAGGGCCAGCTACTCAGCATGGTGGGCAGGATCTTCTCCCAGCGCTTGGACCGCTCTAAGCCGCTGTGGGAGATGTGGCTGGTCGAGGGACTGGCTGACGATCGCTTCGCCTTAATTACGAAGACGCATCATGCTCTGATCGATGGCGTATCGGGCGTTGATCTAGCGACAGTCCTTTTCGATCTCAGTTCCGAGCCGCGGAAGATAGAAGGCGGCGAGGAGTGGATTGCACGAGCTGAACCCTCCTCTGCTGAGCTTGTTGCGGCTGGCATTCGAGGATGGATAGGCGCTGGAGCTGAGGTTGTAGGGCGCCTAGCCCGCGGCATGACGCAGCCAGCAGCGGCGCTCGGGGCCGTGCGCGAGGCGGTCGAGGGCGTGGGGGAGGTTGTTTGGGAGGGCCTAAATCCTGCCCCCGTGACGCCGCTCAACGTTGAGATCGGCCCGCACCGGCGGGTCGCGGTGGTTCGCAATGAGCTTGACGACTACAAGCGGATTAAGAACGCGCTAGGCGGCACCGTAAATGATGTCGTGCTCGCTGTGGTCAGCGGGGCGTTGGCTAGTTGGCTTCACTCGCGCGGCGTGCGGACCGAAGGGATGGAGCTGCGTGGACTAGTGCCGGTCTCCACGCGGACGGCCGATCAGCACAATCAACTTGGAAACCAGATCGCCGCGGTTCGTGGTCCGTTGCCGGTCTACATCAAGGATCCAGTTGCGCGGTTGCGCTTCGTCAAGCAGGCGATGGATGGAGTGAAGGAGTCCAAGCAGGCGCTTGGCGCCGAGGTGATTGCTGGCGCGCAGAACTTTGCGCCGCCGACGCTGCTCGCCCAGGCCGCACGGCTGAACTTTTCGACGAGGCTGTTCAATCTGATCGTCACCAACGTGCCGGGGCCGCAGTTTCCCCTCTATGTCCTAGGCCGCGAACTCAAAGACCTCTTTCCAGTCGCTTTTCTGCCCGAGAATCATGCGTTGGCGATCGCGATCATGTCCTACAACGGCCAGCTGAATTTCGGCCTTCTGGCCGACTACGACGCGATGCCAGACCTTGATTTCCTCGCCGACGCAATCGTCGAGGCAAGGCAGGAGCTATTGGTAGCAGCAGAGCTGGCCGAGAGCGTGATCGCGACGGCCGAAGCGAAGGTTGAGGCCAAGGAAAGGTCCCTAGCCAAGACTAAGAGAACAACCAAGACCAAGACCAAGACGGTAGGCGCTAAGGCTAAGGCCAAGCCAAGCGCGGGCGCCAAGAGCAGGAAGATCCTGAACGTCGGCGCTCTTAAGCGTTAGAAGCCGAGCGCGAACTTCGCGTCTTCGCTCATCCTGTCGGGAGTCCACGGCGGCGTGAAGATCATCTTTGGGGTGACCTCTTCAACCCAGTCGAGCTCGCCGACGAACTCTTGCATCTGTTCGCTCACCTGAGGCCCGATCGGGCAGGCAGGAGTGGTCAGCGTGAAGGTGACCGTGACCGAGCCACCATCTACCTCCACGTCGTAGACCAATCCAAGCTCGACAAAGTCAAGTCCGAGCTCGGGATCGATGACGTTGGTCAGCGCCTCTGTTACTTGGTCGGCGCGTGGGATCTCAGTTGTGGGTTCTTCCATACGCCGCAGTCTAGCCAGCGGGCGCCTGGTGTAGGGTTTCCCTATCGTCAAGTTCGATAAAAGTGATTCGCTGTTGAGCTGTTCGGGGGATGAGGGAGCCGCGTCGCAGAGCCTGCGTCGCAGAGCCTTTTCCCGGGCACTTAAGGTCGAACACGATCTCACTGTGGATCTGCGGGAACTCGGCTTCGCCGACGTCACGTTGATGCTCGACCTTGTCTCACTCGTCCGCCGGCTGCGCCAGCGTGGCAAGCGGGTTATCGTCTACGGCGCTCAGCCGCAAGTCTTAAGGCTGATCGAGATGATGGGCGTCCACCGACTGCCCAGCGTACGGATGGCCGGCCCGTCACCTGCGTAACCTGTTGGCATGGTGGCGCTCGCGCTTTTCATGCTTTTCATCGTTCTGCCGATAGCCGAGATCTTCGTGATTATCGAAGTCGGCTCGCAGATCGGCGTGCTGCCGACAGTCGCTTTGCTCGTTGCCGACGCAGTGGTTGGCGTCTGGCTGTTGCGCACGCAGGGCCGCGGAGCTTGGATACTCCTGAACAAGGCAATACAGGAGAGGCGTGTGCCGGCGCGCGAGGTAGCCGACGGTGGGCTGATCATGTTCGGTGGCGTACTTCTGCTGACGCCGGGCTTCATAACTGACATCCTCGCAATCCTGATGATCCTCCCGCCCACGCGAGCAATCATGCGCACTGCCTTGAGTCGCACTCTGTTTGCTCACCTCACGGTTACTGTGGCCGGAGTTAGCAAAAGCCGTCGCGGGCCTGGCCCCGAGCCATACGACGTTGAAGGCACAGCAGTCGAGATCGACACTCCGAGTCTGCCGCGATGATCGCAGCCGATGATGAGAAGCGTCGATCGCTAACCCAGCCAGGTTTTAGTGATGGAGTAGAGGTCGCGTTCGGTGACGGGCAAGCCGCAATCTTTGTCACGGCGCGCATCAGCATTACTGCCGCCAGGGCCCACGATGGCGTGTCGCCAGCCGCGCCTGCGCTAGCCACCGTGCTCGTTGTTGTCTTTAGTGGCGGCGACGTCGCTGAGGTTCTCGCTCAAGGCGAGATTGCTATCGACTCAGAGGAGTGGTCTGAGCTTGAGGTAGCCGGCCTCAGGTTCGAGACAGTGGAGCCGTTGAGGACCTGGCGCGTTAGCTTCAACGGGGAGCGCGTCTCCTTTGACGTTGAGCTTGAGGCAACAACTCAGCCATGCGAGGCTGGCCCGAACAGCGAGATTGCCCGTGGTGGTGGCCTAGAAGGCTACGAACAGATCTGCCGCGTCAGCGGTAAGGCCACGGTCGCCGCAGAGGTGCATGAGATCGCCTGCCTCGGTCAGCGGGGGCACTCATGGGGGGTGGCTGACTGGACAAAGATCCAATTGGCCCGCTCGGTCGGTGCGTGGATCGCAGGCGACGACGCGGTCTTGCTGTCTGCGGTCCGCTCGACTGAGGCTGTGGGCCACGCTCAAGAGGCGACGACGGCGTGGGTAATCAAAGCCGCCGATGAGGTCGCGGCCGCTGCTGTCGTCGAAGATCCCCGTCTATCAACTAGCTATGACAGCGATGGCCGCCAACGCCGTGCGGCCTTAGAGCTATGGGAGACAGACGACTGCGATAGGCCACAACGCGCGAGCGGGCTACTGCTGTGCGGTACGACGCTCTATCTCGGCTCACCAGAGTCCCAGGCTGCGCTGCGCATGGAGTGCGCATTCTTTCTCTGGCGGATGAACGGTCGCTCTGGCATCGGTCGCTATGACCTGATCCGACGACTCTAAAGGCAACTCATAGCGCCTGCTTGAAACCCGCTGGCGTCTACCGCCAGCGGGTTTCAGACCGTTCACAGTGGAAGCGGCTACAGGGCGTCTATAAAGAGCTTCTGAGCAGTGTTGCCGCCGATGCCGGAGGGTTCGACTTGAATATCTATGCCACCCGTCATCTCGCCATTTGGCCACGAGGCGTTGCGTGGAGCTATCCCGTAGCACTTAGTGCCTATCGCCCAAGACAAAGTGATCGTCGGCTTGGTCAGGGTGTCGCTAAGTGTGTCGATTGCCATCGTTGTGTCCGTGGTTGACAGAGCGTCGCACTTACCAGCCCCGCCTGGCAGATCTGGCGAGTACTTGAAGCCGCCGAGATCGTAAAAGGCACCTTCGGCAAACCCGGGCTCGCCGTCGATCGCCAAGCGCTGAGGGCGGTAAAGCTCTACCTCAAGTGTTGCGTCCTGAGCGAGTGGGATGTTCGGGCTGTCGACCCTTGGACCGTCTGGACCAGGTGTGTTGTCGGCGTAGTCAATCGTCCCTGAGCCTGCCCCCGCTGCCCAGCGGATAACCATCGGATTAGTTACGAAGACGAACCCTGGGCTGGAGGTGAACTCGTAGATCTTGGCGTCAGCCGTGGTCACCCGCATGGAGAAGGTATCCGTGCCCGAGGGCAGGTCTGTCGCTGAGAACGTGTAGGCGGTAGCGAAATCAGCGTTACCGCACATTTTGCCGTTGCCGATCGTCCACTGGTAGTCGCCGGTGTTGCAGACGCTCCCAAGCTCAACGTAGTCAGCCGGCGCGTAAGGCACTCCGACTCCCTTTAGCTCTGTCTTTGTGACCGCCGAGTTACAGACCGTCGTGATCGGCGAGAAGACCATGCTCATCGTGCGGGTCAGCGCCGCAGGAATCGTCTCGCTCTTAGTTGCCAGGAACGGACCTGTTCCGTATGCGTTGATAGTGCCAGCAAACCCTGGTTGGGTGGCCTTGAAGTTCGTAAAGATCCTGAAGTCCACGGCGGCGCAGGCACCGCTTTCGTCCCCCGTCACCTTGGGCGTTGGCGTGTTGCTGTCGGAGGAGTCGGTCTGGTTGTCGCCGTCGTCGTTAACGTCGAATGCGTTAATGAGACCGTCCTTGTCGAGGTCGCCCCCGAGCAGCTTGTCCTCTGCAACACCGCCACCGCCACCACCGTTGGGCGGACCGTTGGGCGGACCGTTAGGCGGACCGTTAGGCGGACCGTTAGGCGGCTGAGACTGCGACTTACTCGCACCAGGCGTTGGCGCCTTACCGTAACTTCCGACGCCTGATGGCTTGCCTTTGACGGCGACTGTTTGGCTCTTCGTAGCACTGTCAGCGGCCTTAGAAGAAACAGCTACTGAGGCGTAGCCCTGCTGAGCCGTGACCTTAAACACCGTTATGGTCCCGAGTGCGATAGCTGTCGATGATGACGCTTTTAGTCTGGGGTAGACGCGGGTAGCAGACGTCCGTTTGGTGCCCTTGAAGCCAAGCTCCACAGGGCCGTAGTAGTCACCCTTGCTCTTAGTGTTGGCGCCGTTAATTAGCTGCAGCGTGGCGCCAGCTATCGAAGAGACCTTTGCGGTCTTTAGGGTTACGGCCTGAGAGTTAGATGTCAGCTTTACCGACGCTAAAGTACGCCCGGACTTGCCCACCAGCAACAAGGTCAGGTTTTTGCCTAGCTTGACGGTTGCTTTGACCGTGTAGGACTTAGATGCAGCCGCACTTGCGCTCTGGGCGCCGGCGGGAGCAGCGGCAAAGATTGTGATTGCCAGGGCCGCGGCTGTATAGAGGGCTAGTGAGCGCTTAGTAGAAAACGTCATCTGTACTTCTCCGTTTCGGGTAAAGGAAAAAAAGAGTCACTCATCACACTTGATACGCGGACGGTAGCACAGCTAGGGCGCGCGAAGCGACACTTCTGTGCCTGTAATCCACGCCCCATTCGTTGTATTGCTTTAACAGTCGGCTTGCCCGAAAGTCGCGGTCGTTGAGGCTTGCTGTCGGGCGGGGATTAGGCGCTGCTGGCAGCGGAGTCTTCAAGCTCGTACTGGGCAAGCAGGCGGCGTTCGCCGTCATGGCCCGGGAAGAGGAAGAGGATTAGGGCGCCGCCAAAGATGATCACTAAGCACCCGGCAGCGAAGGCCCACTGATCGCCATGTAGGAATGAGCTCTTCGCTGCGGTAATAATCGCGTCGCCGAACTGCGGATACTGCTGCGCTGTCTGCTGCGCGCCACCAAAAGACATGGTCAGCTCGGAGAGGGTTGCGGCTGGGACCTTGGCTCCTTGGGGTGAGCTCGCTACTGCCGCAGCCATCGCGGTTGCATAGCCTGCAGTGAGCAGGGCGCCGAGGATCGATTGGAAGATGGCCCCGCCTAGGTCGCGCTGTAGATCGGCCGTTGCCGAGGCCATTCCAGCGCGGATCCTCGGGACCGATCCCGTAAGGGCGCGTGATGCAGGAGTCCCAGCGAGTCCGACGCCGATACCAAGCATTGTCGCAGTCACCCCGACCACCCAAAAAGATGTCGAGGCGTCCCAAGTTAAGAGCATCATCAAGAAGGCGGCTAGGCAGAATGCGTACCCCAGTAGGAGCGTGAATCGTGACCCTCGCGCTTCGACTAATGACGCCGAGTGTCGCGCGATCAAGACCAGGGCCGCTCCCGCAGGTAGGGAAGCTAAGCCGGCCTCTAGCGCCGAGTAGCCGAGCACATTCTCCATATACATAGTGGCGACGAAGATGCCACCCATCAAGGAGCCAAAGACACAGATTCCTCCTACTGCAGCGACCCAGAAGAGGCGACGTCCGGCGATCTTTAGGTCATAGAGGGGGAAACGCGCCGCTCGTTGGCGCAGAATGAAGATCACTCCTGCAAAGATCGCGACCGCTGCAAAAATCACTGTAGCCGTGGCGGCTCCTGGAAGTGGGGCGAAGTTAATCGCCAGAACTAGGCCACCAATCAGGAAGATCGAGAAGACCCCTCCAAGGTTGTCTACCGGGTCTTTGGTCTCGTGCACATGGGCTGGCACGAGCCGCCAAGAGGCGATTAGCGCCAGCAGGGCAAGAGGTGTCGTGACTGCGAAAACCGACCACCACCCGGCTAGCTCTAGCAATCCACCAGAGACGACCGGACCAAGCGAGCTGATGGCTCCGCCGAAGGCCGACCAGGACGCTATCGAGCGCGTGCGCGCAGGGCCAGACCAGAGCGCGGCGATGAGGGCTAGGGTCGTTGGATAAGCCATACCAGCGGCGATGCCGCCAATCAGGCGTCCCGCAAAGAGCACTTCAAAGTTGGGAGCAAATGCGGCCACTAGGCTCGCTGGTATCGAGATTGCCATGCCGAGCATGAGCATTAGCTTGCGTCCGTAGCGGTCGCCAAGGGCGCCTAGGTAGAGGACAGAGGCCGCCAACCCCAATGAATAGGCGACAGCGATTAGGTTCAATTCGGTCTGACTGGCACTGAAGGATTTGCCGATGTCTGGCAGCGCGACATTTGCCACCATCAGGTTCAAGTTGGCGACGGCGGCGACAAGAATCAGCGTGCCTAGAATCAAGCCACTCCGAGTTGGGCTAGTCGACCGCGGCGCACTCTGGATTTGGTCGCCAGCCTCACTCATGCTGGCGACGATACAGACAAGGTGTCCGTATTAGTTCTCGGAGCCGAGCCGATCCCAGCAGTAGAGGTCTAGGCATTCGTCTGCCAACTGTGATGCTCGCTCGGGGGAGAGCCACGGCAAGACCGTGTTAAGGGTCTGCTCTTCGGTCACCCCAGATTCAAAGGCCTCCTCACCACGAAAGCCGGCTGCGATCTTGAGGGCCTCGCGGCGGTTCTCGCCTAAGGAAGAGAATGCGTTTACGAGGAAGTCGCGGTTGGCGACCGGATGGCCGACCTCCAGCGATGCGTGCCAAGCAGCGAGCATCGATAGGTCATGCTCGTCGAGGTCGTTGAGCGCCTTGACGTAGTGGGTCTCGAGCTCTGGCTCGGGAATCTCATCTACCCAGGCTCGCACGAGCTCGCCAAGAATCTGTCGGCGCGCCTCGCGCCCGACGGACTCAGCGATTACGCGGATGGCATCACGCGGTTCGATAAAACACAACGGCATTGCGGCCTCTCGCCTCGGTTAAAACGGACCAGACGAGTGCGACGATAGGGGTAGGGGTGGACGGTAAAACGCAGTGACCGTCAGATCCCCTGTTGGGGGGCGTGCCTTAGAAAGCGTGAAGGGACAATATAGGAGGAGTGGACTGGGTAATGTAGAACTCTGGGTGCGTGATCGCTGACCGTGCGATCGGGGATCGCTACCGGGCGCTGGCCGGGGAGCTTGATAAGCGTCTTCGCCGAGATCTTTCCCGACGCCGAGATCATGCTCTACGGCGTGGAGGAGCTCAAGTGCCTGATCCATGCCCCCAATGAGAGCGTCGATCCAGCCGAGATCGAGCACTTCGCGCTCGCCCAAGCGTTGTTCCTCAAGCTTTAAGCCGGGGGTAGGCGAGGCAGGCTTAACGTCGACATACGCGCTCAAATTTGACGGAGTTCTACTGCGCGGCCTCGACGAATCGCGTAGCCTCCGACGATGTCGCGAATGTATAAATAGCGCTAGCGGCCTCGCGATCGGGAGTGAAAGCCTATGACTGTCGTTCTTAACTGTGACATGGGAGAGAGCTTCGGGCTCTGGAGTCTCGGTGACGACGAGCAGCTGATGCCGCTGATCTCGATGGCCAACGTCGCTTGCGGCTTTCACGCGGGTGATCCTCTGGTCATGCGTAAGACGGTCGCGCTGGCCAAGCAGCACGGAGTCGGGGTCGGTGCGCACCCCGGGTACCCCGACCTTCAAGGGTTCGGACGGCGGCGGATGGACATGGACGCCGATGAGCTGACAGCGATGATCCTCTACCAGGCGGGCGCACTGAAGGCCTTTCTCGACGAGCAGGAGATGTCGCTCTCACATCTCAAGCCGCATGGCGCCCTCTACGGCCGCGCCGCCAAGGACCAAGCTACGGCCCACGCCGTTGCGGATGCTGCCGAGATCCTCGGCGTCCCGGTGGTCGGAATGGCGGGGACGCTGCACGAGTCGGTCTATACGGCTCGCGGTCTCGATTTTCTGGCGGAGTATTACGTCGATCTGGAGTACGCCGACGATGGCTCGCTGCTGATCACTCGCCGGCATGTGGCCTACGACCCCCAGCAGGTGTACGAAGACGTCGTGCGCGTGCTTTCTGATGGGGTGGCCATTGCTCACTCTGGTCGTGAGATACCGATGCGCGCCGACTGTTTGTGCATCCATTCCGACACGCCTGGCGCCCCGGATCTGGCTCGCGCCGTGGGCAAGGCACTACGTGAAGCCCAGCCACCCCAGAGACGATGAGGAGCCAATGGCAGACCATGAAGTAGTGACCCCCGTTCCAGGAACGTTTTACCGGAGCCCGGACCCCGAAAGCGCCCCATTCAAGAGCGAGGGCGACACCGTTGTGGCCGGGGAGACGATTGGTGTGGTGGAAATTATGAAGAATTTTCAGCACGTCGATGCGCAGGTCAGCGGCACGGTCTTAAGGTTCCTCGTTGAGAACGAGGGCTTTGTTGCTGCCGGGCAGCCTGTCGCAGTGGTTGACGACGGCGCATGAAGCGGGTTCTCGTCGCCAACCGTGGTGAGATCGCCGTGCGCATTATCCGTGCCGTCCACGACCTCGGGCTTGAGGCCGTGTCGGTATACAGTGAGGCCGACCGCCAGGCGCCGCATGTCCGCATGGCTGACGCCGCCGTACTAATCGGCGCGCCGCCTGCGGGTAGGTCCTATCTCGATATAGACGCGATCATCGAGGCCGCGCGCACCAGCGCGGCCGATGGTGTGCACCCGGGCTACGGATTTCTCGCCGAGCGCGCCGACTTCGCGACGGCGGTAGAGGACGCCTGCCTTCGTTACGTCGGGCCTACGCCCGAGCAGATCGCGTTGATGGGCGACAAGGCGCGTGCACGTGGAGTAGCCGATGACGTCGGTGTGGCGACGATCCCGGGCAGTGACGGTGCGGTCGCTGACGCAGACGAGGCGGCGGCCGTGGCCGCCGAGATCGGCTACCCGGTAGCGCTCAAGGCGGCAGGCGGCGGCGGCGGTCGAGGCATTCGGATTGTGCACGATGAGGCGACCCTGTACGACCAGTACAAGACCGCCTCGCGCGAAGCATCCGGAGCCTTCAATGACGGCCGGATTTATGTCGAGCGGTTGATTGCCGATGCTCGCCACGTAGAGGTCCAGGTGCTCGGTGACGGCAAGCGGACGATCCACCTGCACGAACGCGAGTGCTCTCTCCAGCGGCGGCGCCAGAAGGTGCTCGAGGAGACGCCGGCACCGAGGCTCGCCGAGGCGACTCGGGTCGGGATCCACGAGGCCTCCATCGCCCTCTGCGACCGAATCGGCTACCGCAGCGCCGGTACGGTGGAGTTCCTCGTGGACGCTACAAGCGGCGATTTCTTCTTCATCGAGATGAATACGCGGATTCAAGTCGAGCATCCGATCACCGAGGCGATCACCGGTGTCGACATCATCGCCCAACAGCTACGCATTGCGGCCGGCGAGCCGCTGGGCCTGCGCCAATCAGATATCACGCCACGGGGGTGCGCGATCGAGCTGCGCATTAACGCCGAGGACCCAGACAACGACTTTATGCCCAGCCCCGGGCCGCTGACCCGCGTGGTTTTGCCTGCCGGGCCGTGGGTCCGTGTAGACACGTGGATGGAGGCGGGCGGTGAGGTCACGCCGTTTTACGACTCACTGCTGGGCAAGGTGATCGTCTGGGCCCCAGACCGCGACATAGCCTTGGCGCGGGCGCGCCGGGCGCTGGACGAGCTCGACGTGGAGGGTGTCAAGACCACCAAGGCGATGCTGGTCACGCTGCTCGCGCAAGAGTGGTTCGCCACAGCTGAGTTCAACACCGGTACGCTGGAGAGGTGGCTGGAGGAGACGGCGAACGGGAGGGCAGGAGCGTGAGCACCGCAGGCACGACGAGCGCTCGCTATAGCTGGGGTGGTGATGAGCACCTCTTCGTGGAGATGGACGAGGCGATGAGCCTTGAGGCCTACTTTCGCTCGATGGCCGTCGTCACCGCGCTGCGCGAGCGGCGCCCCGAGGGTGTGATTGACATCTGTCCCGCTAACGCCTCCTATCAAGTGCGGTTCGATCCCGACGTGCTCGCGCCCGACCGACTTGAGGCTCTGCTGCGCGAGATCGAGGCGCAGGTGGGCGACGCGACTGACTTCGAGTTCGAGACCCGCATCGTCGAGATTCCGGTGCTCTACGGCGACCCTTGGACGCACGAGACGCTGATGCGATTTCGCGACCGCCATCAGGATCCTGAGGCCACAGACCTGGAGTACGCGGCGCGCATCAACGGCTTCGATGACGTCCAGGGCTTCATCGACGCCCACTCCGGCGCGCCGTGGATGGCGTCGATGGTCGGCTTCGTCGCGGGGCTGCCGTTTCTCTATCAGATGGTCTCGCGCGACCGCCAGCTGGAGGTGCCCAAGTACGTACGTCCACGGACCGACACTCCAGCGTTGACGATCGGCCACGGCGGCTGCTTTGGTTGCATCTACTCCGTGCGGGGCGCTGGCGGCTATCAGATGTTCGGCATCACGCCGACGCCGATTTACGACCCGCGCCAAGAGCTGCCGGATTTCAAGGACTTCGTCTGCTTCTTTGAGCCGGGAGACATCGTGAAGTTTGAGCCGATCGACCGGGAGCGCTACGACGAGCTGCGGGGCGAGGTCGAGCAGGGACGGATCTCTATTCGGCGTAAGCCTGTGACTTTTAACCTGAAGCAGTTCACCGCGAATCCTGATGCCTACAACAAACGACTGCTGGAGATACTCAATTCCGATTAAGGTGATCAAGCCCGGACTTGCGACCAGCGTCCAAGACCTCGGGCGCCGCGGCTACTACCACGTCGGCGTACCGCCGTCGGGAGCCCTCGACCAATTCTCCCTCCTGGCCGCCAACCTGTTGGTCGGCAACTCCTCGGACGCCGCCGCGTTGGAGTGCGCCTACATGGGCCCCGAGCTGCACTTCACCGAGTCAACAGTCGTCGCGGCCACCGGCGCTGACATCGAGCTGCAGATCAACGGTCAGGCGCAGCCAGCCTGGACCTCCGTGGTCGTTGCACCGGGTGACGTGGTTACGTTTGGCTACCTTAAGCGCGGCGCGCGAATGTGTCTGGCGGTGGCGGGCGGGATCGATGTACCCGAGGTCCTCGGCAGTCGTTCGACCTACACGCTCGGAGCGCTCGGAGGCCACGAGGGTCGCGTCCTACAGGCCGGTGACGAACTGGCGATCGGACCGGTTCGGGGCAAGGTGGCGACGAGGACCGTGCCGCTGGCGCTACGACCAGATCTGCCCAGCGAGCTGGAAATCCGTGTCGTGATGGGACTCTATGACCACTTGCTAACCGATCTCGGTCGGCAGACCTTCCTGGCGACGTCCTGGACACTAACCCCGGTCGCCGATCGGGTCGGATTCCGCTACAAAGGTGCGCAACTCGACATGGTCGAGCGCGAGCAGCCGTTCGGCGCCGGGAGCGATCCGTCGAACATCGTCGACGCGCCGTACCCGATCGGGTCGATTCAGATCCCTGGCGCAGTTGAGCCGATCGTGTTGCATCGAGACGCGGTCTCAGGCGGCGGGTACGCAATGATTGCGACGGTCATTAGCGCAGATATGGACGCTATCGCGCAGTCTGCGCCCGGCTCGACTACGCGCTTCGTCGCCGTCGACCTATACGCCGCGCTGGCTGCGCGCGCCGAGCGCGCCGAGCGCATATCTAGGCTGCGTGGCCATTTCGGCTGATGGACGAGCTCCTGGCGCTATCGGGCGCCGCTGCGCCGCTACCTCCGGCGGCTCCTCCCGGAGTCGCGGCTACTAGCGCAATTCGGTGGGTTGTTGTGAGATTTTCCCGTCGATCGCTGCAGTCAACCTCACCCGCGACAAGTTCCACGGCGAATGGAACTACGTAATCAAACCCAGCACTTGGTGATTGACGCTTCCTTAGTGCTGCTCAGCCGGTGACGGTGACCGCAACCTCTGGCGAGCTACCTAGTCCGTAAGGGTAGCTGGGCTCTGGTTGGGCTTGGGCGCGAAAGCGGTATGTAACTCGTCCGTGCGTAGCTTCGAAGCGGTAGCTGTAGGTGAACTTTCCGGCGGCTGTGGCGCGGGTGGTTGCGAAGGCACGCCACTTACCGCGATAAAAGGCCTGCAGAGTTACTAACTTCCCGGTAAGTGGGAGTTGCTGCCCGATCAACCGTCCCTTGAAGGTGATGGAGCTACCGTTATTGACCGATCGACGGTCAACCGAAAGTGCCAGTTTGGCTGGCACCGTGATGCGGATCTTGGCTGCAGACGTCCCCGTCATATCAGAGCCGCCGTAGCGGACAGTGATCGTCCGTGACGGCCCGGCTGGTGCGCTGAACTTGAACCGGCCGGCGGCGTCGGTGCGAACCGAGGCGAGCCGCTGTTCGACTGCACCTTGATTGGCGTTCGTGGCTGAGATGACTACTGTGGCCGCGCTGAGTGGCGCGCCGCTGGTCGTGATTAGTTGGCCCGACAGTGCGCCTTGATCACCGAAAGCAAGCTCTACCGGTCCTGACTTAGGCGCGGCGACTGTGATCGAGCGGCAGCGGTTAACGGCTCGTCCTTCTGCGATCACGACCTCGCACGAGCGGCGGGTGATTGGATGGCGGGGGAGGTCCACCACTAGGCGACTCTCCTGCCGTATCGGTACGTCGATAACGAAGGCATCGTCGGCGTGGCTGCCACTTAGCAGTCGATCTGTGACTCTCTCGTTGCCAGCGACGTCGCTGGCCCGCACGCGCAGTAGATAGATGCCTCTGGCTAGGCCATCGTCATCGATACGAGCGAGGAGACGCCCGTGGGCCCTAGTCGTCGCGAGCTGCTTCCAAATGTGCGTGCCGGCAAGACGAATCTCGATCTCGCCGTCAGCGATACCTGAGGTGAGGTCGGTTGCGATCGCCGAGATCTCGCGAGGATCCTCGGGATCGGGAGCCTCGAACCCGAGTGTGTCGGGAGGGGTAGCGTCGATGCGGAAGTTTGCTACGCGCTGGGTTGAGATATTGCCGGCGCGGTCGGTCGCTGCGTAAGTGACAGAGTGAGCGCCGTCACCACTGACGGTGACGTCGGCCGTGGCGCCACGTTGTTGTACCGGCGACGCGTCATCGACGGCGTAGGCGATCCAGCCCCCTTTCTGGCTGGGTAGCTCGCCCTCGAGCGAGGATAGTCCCTCTTGGTCTGTGCCGCTGAGGGCTAGTTTTACAGGCGTGCGTTGCCATACGCTGGCATCTGGGCCGTCGACGACAGCCACAGATGGCGCTTGTCTATCTACCCGAATGGTTGCCGATCCAATCTCATCTGCGGCTACTGCGGCGCCGGTGATCGCCCTGACGCGCACAGTCGTGAGTCCTTCGCTGAGGCGAGGCGGTGTGAGCCGTGGGGTCGGCCCGGGCAGGTCGATGCTTGTGTCGGGCGTGCTTCCATCGGTGGTGATCGAGTATCCAGCGATCCCCGATGGCGGAGCCGGAGTTGCTGTTTGGGGCGCGACCGTTACTGCGAATGCGGCCGCATCTGCGGAGTTAAGCCACTCCTGCGGCTCTGCTACGGCCGCCTCGGCGGGGATAGTGTCATCAAAGCGCAGGGTCACAGGGATCTGATGCCTGTGCATCGAGAGAGTTCCCGGCTTCGTCTTGGAGGGTAATCCTGACGGTATAGGCACCGACCTCTGTGACTGCGAGCTTCGACAGGCGCGATATCCCAACGCCATCTTGAAAGCCACGCTCACAAGAGGCTGGATTAGCTACCGAGCAGAGTTCATAGTTTGCCCGCACAATCGGTGAAGCCTGCCCGCCGGGGTTATTCCACGTAACTGCGAACTCGTCCATCGCTCGCCATCCATCTCCGCCATCGACAGCGATCGCGGTCGGACGCCCGGGAGGGCTGTTGTCGGTGTAGATGGTGACTGCCGAGGACCGCACATTGTTGGCGGTATCTAGTGCGTTGACTGCGAGCGAGTGTGGCCCGTCGGCGGTTGCTGCGGTTACTACAGCTAAGTCGTCGGAGCGGTTGGGGCAGGGTGCGCGCTGCGTGAAGTCGCACGTGCTGGTGCGCGTATCTATCGGAATGCCGTCGAGTGTCGCTGAGACGGCTTTGATCCCGGTTGAGTCCCAGGCGTCTACGTGGACGGTCTTGGTTGCGCGCTGCCAGCCTGAGCCCCATGCCGGGCCGCCACCCGTGACCGACGGAGGGACGCTATCGAGCACCTGGACGCTGACATTAGTCATCGTCGCGTAGGCCCGTTGGTGGGAGCGGTTGGTCGAGGAGTCGATCGCTAGCCAGTCGGTTAGGCAGCCAGCGATGTCCCCGCAGCGAGTGTCGAGGCGCACGCGCGTGCGCCCGCCGGCATTGAAGTTCGCGTTGATGCCGTTGTACTCAAACGCACCTCCACCACCATCTCCCGAAGTGTTTCCCCACAGCAGAGATGCGCCAAAGAAGTTTGCGAGCGTATCTCCGCTCCAGCCGACAAAACCAACCGTCCAGTAGCCAGAGGGATAACGACGCAGCGATGTGGTCGCGTTGATCTGGCCGATGCCTGTTCCCTCGGGAGCAGTGAAGGTCTGGCTTGCTCCTGCGAGCCAACCAGCTCTAGAGCCACTGGCAGAGGGAGTGACAACGTTACGCGTGACGATTCCAGTCGTGGCTTCGTTGCCGGAGCCTTGCTGGGGACAGTTGGTGTAGGCCGACATATATTGGTTGGCGCCAGGCGCCCACGCATTGTTGGTAGAAGGGCTCGCTCCACCGCATGAGATTACGGTGTAGCTACCAGCAAAGGCAGATGTCGATGGCAGCGTCGCTATTGAGCAGACGAGTGCCAGTAGAGCAAGCAGGAGTGGTGAGTAATGACGCGACATCAGGTTTCTCTTTCGTGGCTCAGGGGCCAAACTCGCCGCTAGCGTCGGGCGATGACGGTCGGGTAGACGGCAAGGCTTTGGCTGGACTAGAGGCCGGCTTCGAGGTGGCTTTCGGATTGGAGGCCTTGGTCGAGGTCGCTGCCGACGGGCTGCTTGAATGACCGTTGGTGCCCTCGAAGCCAAACTCCGTTGCGGCGGCCAGATCGCTGGCTTGGGCCGGGCTAACGGTGGCCGCCGATGCCTTGACTGGCCCGACTGTCTTGGCGCGCGCCGCGGCTGCTGAAGCCACCGGTCCAGCCGAGTTATTGGCCTCGATGCTGCCAACCACAGTCGCTTGGGCCGGTGCTGTTTTAGCGACGGCAGTGCGGGCCGCGGGGGATTGATTTGCGGGCGGGGGTACCTGTTGGATAACAGCCGCACCGCCGCCTACAACGACCACTGCGGTGGCGGCGACGGCCGCTACCTTGCCGGCCGATGCGGCTTCAAGCCCAGCCTGGAGCTTAGCCGCCGAAAGGGTTGCCCGCTCGTAGAACCCACCTGCGACGAGTTCGTAGATACGACCGATCAGCCCGCCGCCGCGCGCCGGGGCAGCGGCCAAGAGGCCCAGCCCGGCAACTGGAATCAGCAGCTGTACGTCAGCCGGGGCCGTTCTGTAGACCCGCAACGTAGATTGGCATCCGCGACAGCTGCGCAGGTGCGGGCGGATCGCGATGAGTTCTTTGGCAGATGCTTCACCATCTGCCATCGCCGATAGAACAGCCGACCAGCGCGCACATTCAGCGCCGGATTCGATCTCGGCGTAGCGGTCAAGGAGGCGGCGGCGACCCTCGCTTAAGAGGCGGTTGACTTTGGTGTATGACCACCCTGAAATAGCCTCGATCTCAGCGTAACTATGCCCTTCGGCCTTCAGTACTAAGGCCCGCAGTTCCGCAGGTTTTATTCTCTGCAATGCCTCGGCAGCGTAAGAGAGTCGATCGAGGCGATCGACTTGTTCGTCGGCCGTCGGCAGATCGCTTGCCTCTTGAAGGTCTAGATCGTCGGCGCTGCGATGTAAGAGACGTTGGCGCTCGTCGCGAACCGTGTGAGCTTCGTGCTTGACGACGGTATGTAGCCATCCGACGACGGTGGCTCGCTCTAAGCTGGGAGCGCGACGCAGGAAGATTTCGATCGCTCGCTGGTATGCATCTTGAGCGTCATCGCTGCAGAGGGAGTGTCGCCGAGCGGTCCTCAGCAGCGACGCTGCATGTTCTCCGATTGCGGCCAACACCCACTCTTGGGAAAGTAGGGGCGGGTGGCGCCGAGCGCTAGATATGTTGGTGGCTAAGGGCGTTGCGTCGGGCAATACTTGTGGTGCTGCCAGAGCGACGGCCATCTTGGCCTGACGTCTTGTCTTCACCTGCGTAGTCCTCCGTGACTGGTCGCGCAATGTAGGTGGCAGAGGGCTACGGGGGCGCCGGTTCACCCCCCTTTTGAGAGTTAGTGGCCCTTGAATTCCCGCTATGAGCGTGATATTTCGAGTGAGAGCTACTGCGCGGCCGGTCGCTTATCGGCGCGCTCGTCTTAGGTCCTAGGAGGTCAGCAACGGCCGTTTTTTTTGGGGGGTGTGCGTAGTTACCCTGAGATATTCAGGGTTGGGCATACAGACCCCCCAGCGCGACCGCCTTGAACGGCCAAGCTTCGACCGATGGCGATCGTGGCCACGTGCTCTAGCGGATTAGTCTGTTCTGACCTCTGAGCCGTCTTGGCTCCAGCGGGTGTGAAAGGAGCCTTCGCGGTCGGTGCGTCGGTATGTATGGGCACCGAAGTAGTCGCGTAGGCCTTGGATCAGATTGGCCGGCCCCCGCTCGCGTCGGTAGCCGTCGTAGTAGGCCAGCGATGAGGAGAAGGCTGGGACAGGAATTCCGAGCTCGACAGAGTTAGAGACGACGCGCCGCCATGCCTCTTGGCCTTCGGCGACAGCGTCGCGAAAGTAGGGCACCATCAGCAGGTTGGTGGTGTCTGGGCTTTCAACATAGGCATCGCGAATCCGGTTGAGGAAGCCTGCCCGGATAATGCAGCCACCCCGCCAGATAGTCGCAAGCGATCCCATGTCAAGGTTCCAGTCATAGGCTTGTGACGCGGCGGTCATCTGCTCGAAGCCCTGCGCGTAGGCGATCACCTTGCTGGCATAGAGCGCCTTGCGAACATCGTCGACGAGCGCTTCCTGTGCACGGTCGCTGGAGCCCGGACGAGGCCCAGCCAAGGTCTTGGAAGCCGCGATACGTTGGTCGCGTAAGGCGGAGAGGGAGCGGGCGAAGACGGCTTCGGTGATGGCAGTTAATGGAACGCCCAACTCGAGAGCGTCCTGGCTCGTCCAGCATCCCGTGCCCTTTTGCTCTGCCTGGTCGACTATTACGTCGACCAGCGGCAGGCCGGTCTCGCCGTCTTGCTTGGCAAGCACCGTGGCGGTGATTTCGATCAGAAAGGATTCGAGGTCGCCACTGTTCCACTCATTGAAGATGCCAGCAATCGCGGGGACTTCTAGTCCGGCGCCGTGACGCAGAAGGTCGTAGGCCTCGGCGATCAGCTGGATGTCGGCGTATTCGATTCCGTTGTGGACCATCTTCACGTAGTGGCCAGCGCCGTCGGCGCCGATGTAGGCGCAGCACGGAGTGCCATCTACCTGAGCGGAGATGCGGGTAAAGATCTCTTCCACGCAGGCGTAGGATTCGCGGTCGCCGCCAGGCATGATGCTCGGGCCCAGTAGTGCTCCCTCCTCGCCTCCCGACACGCCAGTGCCGATGAATCCTAGGCCGCGTTCGGCGCAAGCCTGCGCACGGCGTCTCGTGTCTGCAAAGTGCGAATTACCTGCGTCGATCAGGATGTCGCCACTGCTAAGTAGCGGCGTGAGGTCGTCAATCACGGTGTCTACTGGAGCACCAGCTTTGACCATGATGATGATGCGCCGCGGGCGCTCGAGGGCGTCGACGAACTCCGAAAGGCTTTCGGTCGATGTGAAAGATCCCTCACTGCCGTGGTCGGCGATAACTTGCTGGGTTCGCGCAGGCGTCCTGTTGTGTACCGCCACGGGGATGCCCTTACGAGCGATGTTGCGGGCGAGATTGGCGCCCATGACCGCGAGTCCGGTAACTCCGATTTCACTTTGTTGGCTCATCTATGACCTGCTCCTCTATGGCTTCATGCGTTTATCGGGCGACCTTGGCGCCAATATTATCTGGAACCCTTGCGAGCTTGATTTCAGTCGCATCGCGGCTTGCCGTAGGCCAGTAACTCTCGTGGTAGTGCTCGCGCAACCGCGTGAGCGCCTGTCCACGCTGACGACTATCTGCCACACGAGCTATGCCGGTTCCCATGCTGGAGCTGCCGCGCCGGAGATGTTGACGGTAATCGGTTGTGGCGTTCGCCGCTGCGAAGCTCAGGTGATCGTCAAGCTGCGCCCGAACGCAGCCTCAAAGATGTCGACCTGGCCAGCCGCGGCCCAACGGGCGACGCTGACGTCTTCGTCAGCGACGAGCGTTAGCTCGACAGGCGCCTTGGCGTTAGCTTTGCCGACTCGAATCTCTACCTTCGCCTCCCGCACAAGCTGGTCGCGTGAGCGTTCGATCTGCTCGGCTATACGCAGTAACGCTGCCCCTCGGGCCAACACTTGCTCGTCGCCGTCGGCCATCAGCGGGGCGAGAGTTCCAAGGCGCGGCGAGCCCCTACGGTGGTAGCGGGCCATCTGACCGATCAGTGCGACTTCGCGCGGGGTAAATCCGGGCAGACCGGCGTTGAGAATTAGGTAGCGAGAGTGCTTGTGGTGGTCGTCGTAGTCGACGGTGACGCCGATGTCGTGGAGCATCGCTGCGGCCCAGACCAGCTCGCGTTCTGCGTGGTCGCCGGGGTGCAGGCCGCCGGCGGCTAGTGCATCGAACATCTGCAGTGCCAGGCGTGCGACGTGGCTCACGTGGGGCGGATCGGAGTGGTACTGAGCGGCTAGATTGCGCACGCTGGCCTCGCGCACATTCGGGAATAGTGGTGGGTCGGTCGCAGTAAGGTGCTGCTCGAAGAAGATCCCCTCTCGTAGGCCTGCTTCGGTGGCCTCGAGTGTGGCAAAGCCGCCGGCTTCCATAGCGCTCTGCACGACTATCGCCCCTGCGAGGATCACGTCGCCTCGCTCTGGCTTGATCCCAGGTAGGCGACCGCGTTCAGATGCCGGCAGCGCCGCTAGTTGGTCGACTAGCGTGTCGAGTGCGGCGCGTGTCATTACGAACCCTTGAACTCCCCACGAAGGTAGACGCGCCTCAAACTCAGCGGCCGCGGCAAGATTGCGGACCGTTCCCCCGACACCGACCAACCGTTCCCCGTTCTCCATAAGCCACTGAGCAGAGTCAAGCTTTCGTGCAACGTGGTCGCGCAGATCACGCAGCGCCTTCTTACTTGGAGGGTCCTCGGCGGCTAGGAAGCGCTCGGTCATGCGGATCGCCCCTAGTCGCCACGAGTCCATCGCGACAGCCTGGCGGTCGCTGACATCGACGAGTTGCAGACTGCCGCCACCTAGATCGAGGACGCAGCCGCGCTCAAGCGTCGTCGAGTTGATCGCTGCGAGATAGCCATAGCGAGCCTCGTCCTCGCGCGAAAGGACGCGGATCTGCAGTCCACTGATCTGCTCAGCGCGCTCGAGGAACTCTGCTCGGTTGGTGGCTTCGCGGATAGCGCTGGTGGCGACTACCCGAATATCGGATGCGGTCAGTCCCGACGCGCGACAGAAGTGGGCGTAGTGTTCGATTGTGTGGAGGGCTCGATCGGTCGCTTCTGGCTGGAGTTCGCCTGAGGCAGTCATCCCCGCGCCGATTCGCACCGCCTCGTAGATTTCATCGGAGCGCCGCCACCAAGCTCCGGGCCTGTCGCTAAAGACGACAAGGCGGAACGAGTTAGAGCCGAGGTCGATGACCGCGGTGCGACGGACGCGATCAGGCATCGAAGCGAGCCGTCCTTCCCCTACTGAGCCATCTCGATGAGCTCAATGCGGTAGCCATCGGGATCGCGCACGAAACAGAGCCGACTGCCACCTTCACGCACTCTGTAAGGCGGCTTCTCGGGTTCGATTCCCTGGTCGGCGAGGCGCACGAGTGTCGCGTCGAGATCGGCGGCACCAATTGCGATGTGGTTGTAGCCGGTCCCCATCTCGTAGCTGTCGACGCCAAAGTTATATGTGAGTTCCAGTTTGGGCTTGTCGCCGTCGCCGGGGATATTCATGAAGACATTGATTGCTTCCTCGCGGATTGGCATTCGGCTGATCTCGACAAAGCCAAGCGTTTCGTAGAAGGCAACCGAACGGTCGATATCGGTGATTCGGTAACAGGTGTGAAGGAATCCCATGGGCCCCAGAGTAACGACCACTGCGACGGGGTTTTAGCTTCGGCTAGGATCGAGCCCATGATCATTGAACGCGCGATGGACCCTCAGTTTCTCTCTAACACCTATTTGGTTGCCGATGACCCGGGCGAAACGGCCGTCCTAATCGACGCTGGCGGTCCGGTAGAGCCTCTGCTCAACGCTATCGACACGGGTGGCTACACGCTCTCTCACATTCTCCTAACCCACCACCACTACGACCATGTCAGTGAGCTCGACAAGGTGTTAGAGAGATTTCCGGCCACGCCGGTACTGATCCACCCTGGCGAGCGCGAGCACGTTGGGCAGGTGACCGGTGATTTAAACCCAGGCGACGTGATCGTCGCCGGTGGGCTTGAGATAGAGGCTCTCCATACCCCTGGCCATACGAACGGGATGCTCGCGTTCGTTGTCAACGGCAGTGATGTCTTTACCGGCGATACGCTCTTTAAGGGTTCGGTCGGCGGAGTGAGCGCAACCGGCAGTACCTCCTACTCCGACCTTAAGTCATCCGTGATGGATGTCCTGATGGCCCTTGATCCCGCCACAGTCGTCCATCCAGGACACACCTATCCGACGACGATTGGGGACGAGTTCGAGCACAACGGCTTCATCCGGATCTGGCGTGGTCTCGATCCCGAGGGAACAGGCAGCTGCCTGGCGATGGGAGAGCCAGCTACTTTGATCTTGCTTGGTGACGACTACGACGGCGGCCATAAAGCGTGGGTGCGCTGGCCGGACGGCCGTGACGACATCGTGGCCGGATCCAAAATCACCGTAGTGGCCGACGCCGAGGCTTAGCGCGACTGTTGGCTGGACAGCTGGTCAAGCGGGCTGCCAAGGGGCACGCGCACTCATACCGTCTGGATCGAAAAAAGGTTAGTTGTGCCGGGGGTGCCGCTCGGCAGCCCGGCCGTTATTCCAATCCTGTCGCCGCGCTTGGCCCAGCCGAGCTCCACTGCCCGCACGGCACAGTCTGCGATCAGCTCTTCGGTGACCTCGTGGCGGCGCATCGAATCGGCCTCTACGCCCCACATCAGGCTGCAGCGCCGGACCGTTTCACGTCCCGGGGAGAGCGCGTAGATCGGCACGTTGGGGCGGTGGGCGCTGATCAAGCGGACGGAGCGCCCGGAGAGCGTAGGGATCACCAGCGCATCGAGGTTGAGCTCGCGTGCGGCGTGGCAGGCGCTGTGGGCGATCGTGTAGGCAGGGTCGCGGCCATCGCGTGAGACCCGCTGTTCATTCCATTTAGCGTAGGGCGCCTCACGTTCGGTGCGGATCGCGATTCTTGCCATCGTTTCCACCGCCTCGACCGGGTATGAGCCGATAGCGGTCTCCTGGGAGAGCATCACGGCGTCGGTGCCATCGAGGATTGCATTGGCGACGTCGGTTACCTCGGCGCGCGTCGGGCGCGAAGACGAGACCATCGAGTCGAGCATCTGGGTAGCAGTAATCGATGGGCGGGCGTGGAGACCAGCGAGCGCAATGACCTGCTTTTGGACGATCGGAACCTCCACCAGATCAAGCTCGATCCCGAGATCGCCGCGTGCGATCATCACGCAGTCCGATGCACGGATGATTGCTTCAGCGTTGACGACCGCTTGAGGCTTTTCGATCTTGGCGATCAGCGGCAGGCGAGTGTGCTGGCGGACCTCTTCGACGTCATCAGCGCTACGGACGAAGGACAAGGCGACGAGGTCGACCCCGATCGACTCGCCGAACTCCAAAAGCTTTAAGTCTTCTTCTGGAACCGACGGAAGGTCGCTGAGCTCGCCCGGGATGTTGAGTCCGTGTCGCGAGGCAACGCCGCCGCCGATCTCCACCATGGCGTCGAGTTCGCAGGCGTCGGGGCGAACGGCTTCGACGCGCAGTCGCACTGACCCGTCGGCTAGATAGAGGATCTCTCCCGGGGCGACCGCCTGGGGTAGGCCAGCCCAATCTAAGGTCATCCGCCTAGCATCGCCTTCATCTTCGAGTCCGCAGGCAAACGTTACGCGGTCGCCTGGCTTTAGTTCGACGGCGCCACCGCGTAGCGGACCGATCCGCAGCTTGGGGCCGGGGAGGTCTTGCAGGACCGCGACGGCGCGGCCAGCCCTAGAGGCGGCCTCACGCACGCGCTGGACTGTCTCGGCGTGCTCTTCGAGGCTACCGTGGGAGAAGTTCAGGCGTGCGACGTCCATGCCAGCTTCTACGAGGCGAACTAGGACCTCGGGATCACGCGAGGCGGGGCCGATTGTCGCGATGATCTTGGTGCGCCGGGATGGATGCATTAAGGGGACTCCAGGTCGGGGAAGTGTTCGCCGCAGTGCTCGCGCATGACGCCGTGTATCCAGTCGCGCTCGCTGGCCGATGCCATGCGGTAACGCGCTAGTAGTTGTTTCTGATTGTCGATCATCATGCCAGCGATCGTCCAACGGACGGCTAGACGCTCAAAGAGAAACTCGCGGGCCCGTTGCCAGACGTCTTCGCGTACGGCTGCCGGAGCCGCGTGCTCGCCGGTCCGTACCGCAGCGTACTCCTGCCTCGTGGCTGGGCTCATCGATCCACGCAGGGTCAAGGTGTCGCCCTCGGCCGAGCTGTAGTCAGAGGTCGGCGCAGCAATGCGTTGCTGGCGTCGTTGCTTTCGGCCCATGCTCGCGACTAGCCCTTCTCAGGTCGTCGCGGCGGCTTTTTCAAGCTGCCTACGAACGTCGCTGGTGAGTGGATCAGCGTGGCCGGGCCAGACGCTGGCAGGCTCCAGGGCCGCAATCTTAGAGATGCTCGCGCGGGCCGCTTCGGTGTCGAGGTTGAAGGCGGCGTGAGGTAGGCGAGGGTGGCCTTTAAGTCCCGTGGTCGGGTTGAGTGTGTAGAAGCAGTCGCTGGTCAAGGCCATGCGGTCGGATTCGCGCCACAAGGCGATCATCCCCGGCGCATGGCCTGGAATCTCGACCACGCGGAATCCGGCGATCTCATCTCCCTCCGTGACCGTCCCAGCAATATCGACAGGGCCGCCATCCCACATTTGGAGGAGGTGGGGTATCAAGAAGCGCGCGTGGGGAGGGAGCTTTGCGATATCGAAGTAGTGGTCGCCCCCGTCACCCTCGGCATCAGCGCGCTCGGCTGGATGGCAGTAGATCGGCGCACCTAGGGCCGGTGCGCTACCTCGATGATCGGCGTGGCTATGGCCGAGAACGACGCGGCGGATCCCACCCATGCGTGCGCCAGCCTCGGCGATCGCGGGCGCCATTGCGTGGATGCCTGCGTCAAAGATGGTGACCTCTCTCTCGTCTTCAATCAGGTAGACGTTCATCGTCTTGGAGGGGAATCCGCCGCGGATCAGCCAGACGCCGTCGGCGATCCTCTGCGGTGGGCTCGCTTGCGCCTTTTCTAGCAACTGCTTCTTGGCCTTAGAGGCAGTCAACATCCACTTCTGTGAGCCCGAAGGCTGGTTTGGTAAAGCGTCGGCCATCTCACTCTCCCGGTATCCGTGTAGATCGAGAGTATCGTGGGTGGCGATGTCCTCCCCTGCTCGCAAGCGAGAGCTAGGCCGTGGTGAGCGGCTACTGCCAGGCGTTTGGCGCTTGCGCCTGCCACTTCCTTGGCCGGGCATCCCTCACGGCAACGCTTGGGCGCTGGCGGCTGGAGATGGGATCGTGCTCGTCGACTGTGGGATGCATGAGCCTGGCTCTTTCCTCCAGCTCGAGCGCGCTCTCGATCAGGTCAATCTGAGCGTTGAGCAGGTCAAGCTTCTGGTCTGCACTCACGCTCACTCCGATCACTACGGTCAGGCGGCGGAAGTTATCGCACGTTCTGGCTGTGAGTTGTGGATGCACCCCAACTACGAGCATATGACCAGCTACGCTGCTGATCCCGAGGCGGCCTTGGAGATGCGAATTGAGATCGCGCGCCACTGCGGCGTGCCGCAGGAGCCGCTCGAGCAGTTTGCTCAGTCACGTAGGGGGCAGGGTTCAGGAATAGCCGGGGTAGTGCTACCCCATAAGCAGCTGCTTCCAGGCGTGCAGATCGCAACCGATGTCGGAACCTGGTCGGTGCACGAGACCCCAGGTCACGCTCCCTCGCACGTATCTTTTTTTGAGCCCGATCATCGACTGCTGATCTCCGGCGACCACCTTCTTGGGCGTGTGGCGCCGTTCTATGACTACGGCTGGAGCCCAGATCCGGTCGGCGAGTTCCTAAACTCATTAGAGGTCGTCGATCGACTTGATGCCCGTCTCTGCATTCCCGGCCATGGCCGCTCCTTTACAGATGTGCACGCTCACGTCGTGGCCAACCAGACGCTCGTGGCCGAGCGGATCGCCAAAGTACAGGCTGCAATCGCGCGGCGCTCGCGCACGGTTGTAGAGATCGTCCCTGAGGTCTACGGCGAGCCAGCCAACGCCGCGCTCGGAGCTTGGTGGATGCTGGAGACGTTGGCCTATCTCGACCATCTCGCGCTGATCGGCGACGCGGTTCGTGATGGGGGAGACGCCGACTTATCAGAGGCTGGCAAGGGCTGGCAGTGGCGAGCCTCGTGATGGGGGCAGCTCAGGCGCTAGCTGACTGCCACTCTGCCCTCGTAGAATCAATCTAATGCGCATCGATGAGGCCATTGCCTCCGCCACTGAGCCGTGCTTCTCGTTTGAGTTCTTCCCGCCTAAGAGTCAAGAGGGCGAGCAGAATCTCTACGAGGCATTGGAGGCACTGCGCGCACTTGAGCCAACTTTTGTCTCGGTGACGTGGGGCGCTGGTGGGTCGACTAGAGAGAAGACGATTGAGATCGTCACGCGCATACGTGATCGCCACAACCTTGAAGCGATGGCGCACCTCACTTGCGTCGGCGCCACGGTCAAAGAGCTCCGCGCTTGCGTAGGTCAGATGCATGACGCAGGAGTGCAGAACGTCCTTGCGCTGCGTGGAGATCCTCCGCAAGGGGTGGGTGAGTTTGTGGCTACGCCCGGTGGCCTCTCTCACGGCAGCGAGCTTGCGGCACTGGTCGGCGCCAACCACGATCTCTGTATCGCTGGTGCTTGTTATCCGGAGTGTCACCCTGAATCAGACGATATGGCGTCCGAGCTGGCCACTCTGCGCCTCAAGATCGACGCCGGAGTTACCGTGCTGATCTCTCAGCTCTTCTTCGACAACGATGCCTACTTCCGCTTTGTTGGCGCAGCGCGGGCAGCCGGCATCGACGTTGCGATCGTGCCCGGGATCATGCCTATTACAAACGTCGCGCAGATCAAACGGTTTACCTCGATGTGCGGTGCGACCTTGCCAGCGGCGCTAGTCGAGCAGCTGGAACTGATCGGAGATCGACCCGAAGCGGTGGTCGAGTTTGGCGTCGCATACGCGACGATGCAGTGCGCTCAGCTGCTGGCGAATGGCGCCCCGGGGATCCACTTCTACACGCTCAACCGCTCCCTCTCGACCCGAGCGATACTTGCCGCGTTACAGGCGATGCGCCCGTGGGAGACGGGTCGACCATTCGCCGAGCGCAGCGGTCCCGCGGCTTAGTCGCTGGGCTGGGCGACTTTGAGTTAGTGGTCAGCGGGAGGTGGCTCAAATGCCACATCGTGGGCGACTTGAGATTGTCCGCTGGCCTGGTACCTGATGTCGACTACATCGTTGCGGCGGTAGCTGCCGATACCCCAGGCTCCCATGAACCAGCGCCAGAAACCAAGCTTGCCCTCTTTGGCCAGCGCAGTGGGGAAGATAATGGCCGTGGCGCTCAGCGTGTAGTCAACGCCTTCGGTCTGTGCGACTGCGTTTAGGTAGACCTCAAAAGGTTGGCTGACGCCTAAGGGGAGGGGAACCTTCGTGTAAGCCATGTCGACAACCGTACCTGTGGAGCAATTGGGCGCGCTTGGTGGTCTCACTTGCGCGCCGCCACGCGGCGTATGGTGATGGGCCGTGACTGGCACCGAAATCCCCTACCGCATCCGTCGTTCCGATCGAGCTCGGCGCGTGCGAGTTACGGTCGACGCCACGTCCGGCGTCGAGGTTGTCCTGCCACGCTCAGCGTCAGAGCGTGAAGCATCTAGCGCCGTGCGTGAGCTGCGTCCTTGGATCGAGCGTCGTCTGGCCGAGCTCGAGCACGCCCGCACCGAGCTGCGTGGGCCACCGGGCTCGGTTGCCTATCTAGACGAGCGCCTCACGCTGATCGCTGAACCTGGCCGGACGCGGGTCCACCGGCGTGCAGGGCAAGAGACGATCTTGGTTCCAGATGGCGACTACCGACCAGCCTTGGAGCGTTGGTATCGTCGCCAAGCTCGGATTGAGATCGCTCCACGGCTCGATGCGGCGTGCGCTGCAGTCGGGATGTCCTATCCAAGCCTCACGATCCGAGCCCAGCGGACGCGCTGGGCAAGCTGTGGCGCCGACGGTGCAATGAGCTTCAACTGGCGCCTACTCTTGGCCCCGTCGGCGGTGCTGGATGCTGTCGTTTGGCATGAGGTCTGCCACCTTGAGATCCGTGACCATTCGCCACGCTTCTGGGCGTTGTTGGAGTCGCGTAGCCCAGAGTGTTCCCAGCATCAGCAGTGGCTACGGCGCTACGGCGCCGCGCTCTCGCTTTGAGATAGCTCGCGAGCCAACGCTGCGTAGGCTGACTCGCCCGGTCCTTCGAGGACCAGCCGCCGATTCATGCGGCCCACGTAGGCCTCTATCGACCCATCGCCGCGCAGATCAACACCAGCACGGATGGTCGGGAAAAAGCGCCCTGGCCCAGAGATTTCGCCGCGGGCAACGATCTGGGCGACGGGCTCGAACTGCCTGACTTTGAGATCTATGCGCGGCCGCCGCGCGACCGCCGTCAGAGCTGTAAGTTCGCCCTCTAGTGCAGATATCGCCTCGTTGACGCAGGGGTGACGAGACCTCAGCACCCTTGGCCCGTGGCGGATCGTGAGTTTGTAGGCGTGAGCCATCTTCGCCCCCTTTGGCGTCCCGGTCTCCTAGCGCTGGTCGAGCGGTACGTAGCTGCGGCCGCGCTCGCCCGTATAGATCTGGCGCGGCCGCGAGATCTTCTGCTCTGGATCGCTGACCATCTCCAACCACTGGGCGATCCATCCGCTCGTACGCGGGATCGCAAACATCACAGGGAACATCTCCATCGGCATCCCGAGGGCCTCGTAGATCAGGCCGGAGTAGAAGTCGACGTTTGGATATAGCTTGCGCGAGACGAAGTACTCATCTTCAAGAGCGATCTTCTCGAGCTCGGTGGCGATGTTAAGTAATGGGCTGGTTCCGGTGACCTCAAATACGTCATCACAAGCGCTCTTGATTATCCGGGCGCGCGGATCGTAGTTCTTATAGACGCGGTGGCCAAAGCCCATTAGGCGCTCGTTGCCTGCCTTTACGCCAGCGATAAAGGCAGGTACTTCCTCGCGGCTGCCAATCCGTTGAAGCATGCGCAGAACCGCTTCGTTGGCTCCTCCGTGCAGAGGCCCGTAGAGCGCTCCGACTCCAGCCGCCACGGCCGAGTAGGGATCAACTTGCGAGGAGCCGACGCTGCGGACCGCGGTCGTCGAGCAGTTCTGCTCGTGGTCGGCGTGGAGGATGAAGAGGATGTCGAGCGCTCGCTCAATGCGCGGATCCGGCTCGTACTTAAGCTCGGTCATCTTGTAGAGCATTCCGAGGAAGTTGCCCGGGTATTGCAGGTCGTTGTCTGGATAGTTGTAGGGCTGGCCGAGGCAGTGGCGGAATGCGAAGGCTGCCAGAGTCGGCATCTTGGCGATCAAGCGGATCGTCTGGATGTGGCGCGAATGCGGGTCTTCGATCTGCGTGGCATCGGGATAGAAGGTTGAGAGAGCGCCGACCGAGGCCAGCAGCATTCCCATCGGGTGCGCGTCATAGCGGAAACCCTGCATGAACGCCTTGATGTTCTCGTGGACAAAGGTGTGGATCGTGATCTGGTGGGTCCACTCATCGAGTTGAGCGCTGTTGGGCAGATCACCATGAACGAGGAGGTAGGCGACCTCGAGGTAGGTCGAGTGCTCGGCGAGTGTCTCGATCGGATAGCCGCGGTACTCCAAGACTCCGTTGTCGCCATCGAGATAGGTGATTGCGCTGCGACACGACGCGGTATTCATGAACGCGGGGTCGTAGGTCATCAGACCAAAGTCGGATTCGTCGACTTTCATCTGGCGAAATGCCGTTGCGCGCACCGTGCCATCCTCGATCGGAACCTCGTAGGTCGTTCCGGTCCGGTTGTCGGTCACGGTTAGTGAGTTGTTTGGTTGCGTCACGGCTTGGTTGTACCGGATTGGCGGCGCTTAGTCATCGCTGACGCTTCCAGCCCCCTCCAAAGAGGCGGGAGAGCCTCCCTTTTGAAGTGTTGGCAACAAAGGAGGGCGGGCCTGGTTGGTAGGCGGGCAATGTCGCTGTATCGGCTAGGTCGAGAGCCGCAGTTACCCGAGTGGCCGTGATCCGTTGAATGTCAGGGGCGTCGAGGAAGCGCTCGCCACTTGCGGTCCGCAGCACGATGCCGTCAAAGATCTGTTCGCGTTCGTTCTCCAATACCCGATCAACGCTGCCGATCTCGTGGCCATCACTTGAGAAGACTGGCGTTCCGGCCTCAAGCAGGTGGTAGGAGATCGCGTGATCGTCGTCGTTAGGCGGTTGCGCTGACGCCGTCATCGCGGACGTTTTGCCCCTTGGCTCTCGCCCGCTGGATTTCCGTAGCGGCTCTCGGTGGCCTCGACTTGGCCTTGGTAGTGGCTGCCGAGCTGCTCGTGGCCGTATGGCCTCTGGGCCGGAGCATCGAGGGTCATGAAGGAGAGCTGGGCGATCGCTAGGCCAGCGTAGAGTTTGATCGGTATCCGCGTCAGATTGGCTAACTCCAACGTCAGCGTGCCGCGCCAGCCTGGGTCACAGAACCCTGCCGTTGCATGAACGATCAGCCCGAGGCGCCCGAGGCTCGACTTGCCCTCGATCCGGGCCACGATGTCATCTGGCAGCTCGACCCACTCCAAGGTGCGCCCCAAAGCGAACTCTCCCGGGTGGATGACGAAAGGCTCGTCGGCTTCAATCTTGATCTCCTCGGTCAGGTTGACCGGTGGATCGCGCAGATCGATCGCCGACGTGCGGTGGTTGTGAAAGACGCGGAAGGAGTCGCCTAGACGGAGATCTACGCTGGCCGGTTGGACGAGCGATGGGTCCCAAGGATCAATCCGGATGCGGCCTTCGGTGACCAAAGCGATGATCGTGGCATCGGAGAGTACGGAGACGGGTGGGGTCATCGCGGTGGAGTCTAATCCCCGTGCGCGTGATTGGCTTCGATCCAACAAAGACCGGCTTAGCGCGAGCGAGCGAGCGTTGTCCTCACGCGCCGCGGTGACGCTGGATCGGGCTCCGCATGAGGGCCACGCCGAGGGCGGCGAGGGCGTGGTGGGCGGGGGTGACGGTCCTTGGTTCCACCATCGTCAGCGCTGGCGGGTGGGACGGCTTCGCTGCCAGAGCGGATCGCCCACCAGACGATGTAGAGCAGCCCAAGGATAGGAATCTTGAGGCCCACCATCAGAAATATAAATGTCCAGCTCATCTGCAGCGTAATGCTATCTGGTCAGGGTTCTGTCAGCTGCGAAGAGATAGCGGTACGTCGACGAACGCCGTGATTTGGGCTAGGTCGGTCACGCGGCTTGTGATTTCGGCTGGAGTTAGGCGCGCCACGCGTTCGGTTCCGAACTCCTGAACGTTGTAGGAGGCCAGCGCAGTTCCGTGGGCCATCGCACGCTTGAGTAGGTCTGCTTCGAGTGGCTGCTCTGGATGGGCCGCTATGTAGCCAACGAATCCTCCAGCGAACGAGTCCCCGGCCCCCGTCGGATCAGCGACTTCGTCGAGCGGAAAGGCTGGGAGGGCGAAGAAGGTGTCTTTAGTAAATAGCGCCGCACCGTACTCGCCTTGCTTGGCCACGACGATCGTTGGCCCCCAACTCATCACTTGGCGGGCTGCACGCACCAGGTTGGACTCGTTTGTCAACATCCGTAGCTCGGCGTCGTTTAGGAGCAGTGCGTCGACCCCTGCGATTGCCTGTTTGAGTGAGTCACGCGAGATCTCAATCCAGAGGTTCATCGAGTCCATCGCTACAAACCGTGCCTCCGCGCACTGATCGCGTACTTGCCGTTGTAGATCGGGCTGGATATTGGCGAGAAAGAGAACGTCGCAGTCACGCGAGGCGGCCGATAGCTTGGGAGAGAAGTCGCCAAATACGTTGAGCTGTGTGTCGTCGGTGTGGGCGGTATTTAAGTCGTACTCATAGTGACCGCGCCAGAAGAAGGTCTTTCCACCGGAGATCTCTTCGATGTCTTCGGTGATCACGCCGCGGCGGCCGAGCACTTCATAGTGGTCGGCTCCGAAGTCTTCGCCGACCGGGCCGACGACGCGAACATCAGTAAAGAACGAGGCGGCCAGCGAGAAGTGAACGGCAGAGCCGCCGAGCATCCGCTCGCGCTCGCCGAAGGGTGTGCGCACTGCGTCGAAGGCGATTGATCCGACTACTGTCAAGCTCATTGGCGTCGGAGCCTAGACCACTGGTCGCTTACTGCGTTGTCAGCCATCGAGATTGAGTCCACAGGCGCTGCCGTTCGGTTGGCCCAAACTTAGATTTGGTCCGTACCGCAGGGCGGCCGCGGTTAGGAGTCCCTAAGCTCAAGGCCGATGACTTCATTTGCCGACCTCGGCCTCTCAGAGTCCACACTGCAAGCGCTTCAGGACGTCGGATACGAGTCGCCAAGCCCGATCCAGCTTCAAGGGATACCCCCACTGCTCGAAGGCCGCGACGTTATCGGCCAGGCTCAGACCGGCAGCGGCAAGACGGCCGCCTTCGGTCTCCCGATGGTCGAGTACGTCGATCCTGATGTCAGTGAGGTTCAGGCGCTGGTACTAACTCCGACGCGAGAGCTGTGCATTCAGGTGACCCAAGCGTTGCGCACGTACGGTTCACGCAAGGGAATTGACGTAGTCGCGGTCTTTGGTGGTGCGCCAATCCGCACCCAGCAGGCCCAGTTACGAGCCGGCGGTCAGATCGTCGTCGGCACCGTTGGTCGCGTGTTGGATCTCATCTCACGCCATTCGTTGATGCTCTCCAGCTGTCGCTTTATGGTGCTAGATGAAGCCGACGAGATGCTCGACCTCGGATTCCTCGAGGACGTCGAGAAGATTCTTTCGATGACACCTGGCTCGCGCCAGACTGCGCTGTTCTCAGCGACGATGCCCAGCGAGATCCGCCGGCTTGCCGAGACCTACCTCTACGATCCGGTCACCGTCAAGGTCAAGACGCCGAAGTTGACCGTCGAGAGCGTTGAGCAGTTCTCGATCGAGGTCAAAGCGCCCGATAAGAACGAGATGCTGTTTCGGGTGCTCAAGGCAGAACGTCCCAAGCAGGCGATTGTTTTCGTGCGAACCAAGGTCCGCTGTGACCAACTCAACCGCACAATGCGCGACAAAGGTATCGACGTTAAGGCTCTGCACGGTGACATGAGCCAAGGTGCTCGTGACGGTGTGATGATCGCCTTTAAGAGCGGCCGGCTACCAATTCTCGTCGCGACCGACGTCGCGGCTCGAGGACTTGACATCTCTACCGTCACGCACGTCATTAACTTTGACGTTCCAAACTCGCCCGACGTTTATGTACACCGGATCGGGCGAACCGGCCGCGTCGGACGGTCTGGTCGCGCGATCACCTTCTACGAGCCTCGCCAACAGCATGACGTCGAGGCGATCGAGCGTCACGCTAGTACGGTCATGTCTCCGTGGACCGAGGGCGCCCATGTCGCTGCAGCTGCCGTGGAGGAACGCCCCAAGCGCCACGCCAAGCCACAACTCTCGCGCAACGCCTCAGAGCCGTATGCAAAGTTGATCATTAGCGGTGGTCGCGCGGCCGGTATCGACGTGGCACAGATCGTCACTGCGATCACCAAGGCCACCGAGTTGCAGGGCGAGGCGGTGCGCAACGTAAAGGTTCTTGAGCAGTTTGCCTTTGTCGAGGTGCCGACTACCGAGTGCGATGCGGTCATCAAAGCGATCGACGGAACCGCGATCAACGGTCACACTGTTCGCTTGCAAGCAGCCAAGTCATAACGTCTTAAACCCAAACCACCTGCTACGCCAAGGAGAGCGACAAATGTCCCAAGCAATCATGCACACAAGCGCCGGCCCAATCACCTTCGAGCTCTTCGATCAAGACGCTCCAGAGACAGTCGAGAACTTTCGTAAGCTCTCGGCCGATGGTTTTTACGACGGACTCGGGTTCCACCGCATCATCACTGACTTCATGATCCAAGGCGGCTGCCCCGAAGGGACCGGCACGGGCGGCCCCGGCTACACCTTCAAGGATGAGTTCAACGACCACAAGGTTGTGCGCGGCGCGCTGGCGATGGCTAACGCTGGCCCGAACACCAACGGTTCACAGTTCTTTATCGTCACCGCCGACGCCTGCCCGTGGCTTGACGGCAAGCACACGGTCTTTGGCCAGGTCACTGACGGCATCGACGTTGTCGTTGCGCTGGAGGCGATTCCGACCGACGGCAGCGATCGTCCGACCGAGCCAGCGGCAATCGAACGAGTTGAACTAGCCGAGTAGTTAAACGGGGGGTGTGCGTAGTTGTCCTGAGATATTCAGGGCTAGGGAGCTCACCCCCTCTTTCGCGCGCAGACGCATTAGAACAACGGTTCGCCGATCGGGGCCATCTGGTCAGACGTTTAGGTCGCTATGCTTGGCCGCTGGAAACCGACGGCAAGGCAAGGGACTCTGGTTATGGCCAAGGTTAAGGGAGATCAAGCAAAAGCATCGGCTGTGAATGGCTCTGCTGCTAGCGATCACGGCGAGATTGCTGTTGAAAATCCGGCGACCGGGGAGATCGTCGCGACGGTACCTGACCGCACTCCCGCTGAGGTAATCGAGATGGTTGCACGTGCACGTGCAGCCCAGCCCGGCTGGGAGGCGCTCGGTTTCGATGGTCGCGCACGCGTCTTGCTTCGCGCTCAGAAGTGGATCGTCGACAACAGCGCTCGCATTATCGAGACGATCGTCTCTGAGACGGGCAAGACTTACGAGGATGCTCAGCTAGCTGAGATCAGTTATGGCGCAGCCTCGTTCGGATTCTGGGCCAAGATGGCTCCGAAATACCTCGCCGATGAGAAGGTCAAGACTTCGTCGTTGTTCGTCAAGGGTCGCAAGCTAATCCTGCGCTATGCGCCCGTCGGCGTCGTCGGCGTAATCGGGCCGTGGAACTTTCCACTGACCAACTCTTTTGGCGACTGTATACCGGCATTGGCCGCGGGGAACGCAGTAATTCTCAAGCCGTCAGAGATCACGCCGCTGACCTCGCTTTTGATGGCCGAGATGCTTACCGAGTGCGGCTGTCCCAAAGACGTCTTTCAGGTCGCCACGGGCGCAGGCGCAACCGGCGCAGCGCTGATCGGCCAAGTCGATTTCATCATGTTCACCGGTTCAACTCGCACGGGCAAGAAGGTGATGGCAAAGGCCGCCGAGACCCTAACTCCTGTCTCACTCGAACTTGGTGGCAAGGATCCGATGATCGTCTTAGCCGACGCCGACCTCGAACGTGCCGCTAACGCCGCGACCTACTATTCGATGAACAATGGTGGACAGGTTTGTATCTCCGTCGAGCGCCTCTACGTCGAAGCCCCCGTCTACGACGAGTTCGTCGCCAAGGTGACTAGCAAGGTTCGAGGACTACGCCAGAGCGAGGGCGCAAATCGCCCTGGTGTAGGAGATGTCGGTGCCGTCATCTTCCCGCCCCAACTCGACACCATTGACGCTCACGTCAAGGACGCTGTAGCTAAAGGTGCCAGGGTCCTGACCGGCGGCAAGCAGGCCGAGGGAGTACGCGGCCGCTTCTACGAGCCGACCGTCTTGGTTGACGTCGACCACTCGATGGACTGCATGATGGAAGAGACCTTCGGTCCAACGCTGCCGATCATGAAGGTTGCCGATGCCGACGAGGCCGTGAGATTGGCCAACGACTCTCCATATGGGCTGGCTGCTTCTGTCTACACCAAGGACACGGCGAGAGGAGAGGAGATTGCGCGGCGCATCGAAGCTGGCGCGGTCTGTGTCAACGATGCCCAGCTCAACTATGCAGCGTTAGAGCTGCCGATGGGCGGGTGGAAGGCCTCGGGACTAGGGACACGCCACGGTGCTGGCGGGATCCGCAAGTACACAGCGTCTCAGTCGATCATGGTGCCGCGGATCGCTCCGCGAAAAGATCTCCAGCATTTCCCTAACTCGGTGCGCAAATCCAAGACCCTTGGGAAGCTAATCAGCGTCCTATATGGTCGCGGCAAGCGCGATTGATCGCTCCGATCGGGGCGGTTAAAAAAGGCGCGGCGAGGGTCTCTTGTTCACGATAGTTATCGCTCTGGTCGCGTCGGCCGGCTGGGGTGTCTCTGACTTCTGGGGCGGTCTAGTTGCGCGCAGAGTGCCCGTTTTTGTGCTCATCTTGATCAGCCAGACGCTGGGAATGGTCGCCATCGGAGTAATCCTTGTCATCTCCGGCGACTCTTTTCCCGGCATCGGCGAGGTTTGGCAGGTTTCGGTAACGACGCCCCTGGCGATTATCGGACTAGCCGCCTTCTACCGTGCGATGGCGACTGGAACGATGAGCATCGTCGCTCCGATATCGGCGACTGGCGTGGCAGTTCCGGTGATCTTTGGGGTGGCGACAGGTGACCAACTACAGGCGCTTCAGCTGATCGGCATCGTTGCCGCTGCATGCGGTGCCGGGCTGGCTGGAATGGAGGCTAGCGAGGACAATGAGCAGTCACGCAAGGCGCGCAAGGCGATCGCCTTGTCGGCCTTCGCTGCAATCTGTCTTGGGATTAATTACGTCGGCGTCGACGCCTCGGCAGATGCCAGCGTTTGGTGGGCACTGTTCACTGGCCGGGGGATGGAGCTACTGATGGTTGCAGGCATAGTTGTTGTGACCGGAGCCTCGTTGCGGCTAAGCCGCAACGATATGCGGACCGTTGTTGGAGTCGGTGTGTTCGAAGTTGTGGGCGGAGTCTGCTTTGCGCTGGCAACCACATCGGGCCTACTAAGCGTCGCTTCGGTGCTATCGGCGCTCTATCCAATTACGGTGGTGGTTCTCGCTCGAGTCGTGATCGGCGAGCGAGTACGAGCGATCCAAGCAGTTGGCATCGCGGTGACGATGGCTGGAGTGATCCTGATCGCTGCCGGGTAGTGACGCTGGCTCAACGGGTGGTCTCCAAGCCGCTATCTGAGCACCACGCCCAGCAGCTCCTCAAGCTCGTAGATTGTCTGGTCCGCGCTGATGTGGTGCACGCCGATCATCCCCAGCGCTCGCGCTGGCTCGAGGTTGTGGACTAGGTCATCAACGAAGACGCACTCTTGGGGCGGCAGGTTGACGGACTCGGCGGCTAGCGCGTAAATTCGAGGGTCTGGCTTGCGGATGCCGATCTCCCCAGAGAT
This sequence comes from Solirubrobacterales bacterium, assembly GCA_947474595.1. Classification (GTDB taxonomy): domain Bacteria; phylum Actinomycetota; class Thermoleophilia; order Solirubrobacterales; family Solirubrobacteraceae; genus CANJIV01. The sequence goes on along the minus strand of CANJIV010000004.1, from coordinate 9,106 downwards.
CACGACGCCAACAAATAGCTCAGGGAACTGCGCGCGGTCATACATACGTCCCACTCCCCAAGAGTTAGAGAGTAGGCCCGTCTTGACGCCAAGGCTCTTGGCCTGCCTGACTGCCTCGACCATTGCGAAGTCGGGCCTAATCGCTTCAAAAAGGCGGTCGATCAATGCGGCGTGGTCCTCGATACCCAACAGCGCGGCAAGGCGAGCTTCAAAAGCCGACTCGGCAAGCCTGCCGGTTTCGAGACCATCTAGCAGCTCAAATGCGCTCGGATCCGTCATGAAGCGGTCACGAATTAGGTCCGGGTCGAGTTGCTCGGCGGCGCAGAATGCTCGGAAGGAGGCGAAGACGTTGGTGGTCAGGACGCCGCCAAAGTCTACGATTAGACCAGCTCGGGAGTCGCTTTTCGCCGGCGTCATAAGCTGATATCCAATCCCAGCACATCTGAGTCTGCCGGATCTCGGAGGGTTTCTGGGATCGCTCTGATTAGAGAAACTTATGTCTTGCCGCGGGCCGTTGCGTTTCGGGGTATTGGAGCCAACTGATAACCTCAAGCGCGCATGCACGTTTCAAGGCAACTCTGCCGCGATACGATGATCGATACGGTGCGCTAATAGCCCGTCAACTCTGGATGCTGCGCCACGGCGAAGCACAGCCACACGGCAGCGCCAACGATTCAGATCGCTGTCTGACTGAGCGTGGCGAACAGCAGGCGCGCTGCGCCGGAGTAGCGCTGGCTGCGATCGGCCTTACTTTCTCGGCCGTCTACGCCAGCCCGAAGGTCCGCGGACTCAATACGGCGCTCTTGGCCTGCGAGGCCCTCGGTGGGGAGCCAGTTGTTTACGCAGGCCTGTCGTCTGGATTTGGGCGCTCTGAGGCACTGGAGCTAATCGAGACCGAAGGTGTGGATGACCGGATCCTCGTGGTCGGGCACGAGCCAGACTTCTCTCAGACCGCCTTTGACCTAACCGGTGGCCGCATCGACGTCAAGAAGGGCAGCGTGGTCGGGATTCGGATCGAGTCCGGCGCAAGTCAGCTACTAGCTGTGCTGCGACCACGCGATCTTGCCGCAATAGAGGGAAGTGGCGTCTGACGTAGTCCGGACCAGCGACGCGAGGTCAGCTGGCCCGGTGGTGGGTGTGATGTGCAACGGCGGCGCGGGTTGTTGCGCTTTTGAGCTATGCGGCTACGAGCATGCGCGAACGCAATACGGTGTCGAACTTCATCTGTGCGACGGTTGCTTCATCGCCGACTATGCCTGCCACAGCGGCGCCCGTTGCGCGTTGCACGTGGGCCAAGAGGAAGGCCATCTGATCGCGCAAGTCGCGTTCACGGGGAGTATCTGCCCATCCCCACTGTTGGGCTGGGATGCCGGGGTTTAAGAGGACGGTCACTGCGTCTGGGTGAGCTTCGGCTGCGGCCGCTGATAGGTATTCGATGTCGTGGTTGTTGGTAGTTGTGGTGATGAGAATATTGATCATGTACGTACCCTCTCTCCTACTCCTAAGGCCAGCCTCAAGGGAGCATTAGCGCAACATTAGGATTTGCTTTGGCTTGGCTACTGGCCTTGGGGGGTAAAATTGCACCTTTTCTGCAAAAAGTCTTAGAATCGACGTAACTTAATGTCCGATATCGAACCACCCGCCGCTGTGGCGGCTCCAGATGGCAACCGCCCCGATGGTCGGACACTGCGAAGCCAGCGCACGCGCCGATCGATCGTGGAGGCGTTGCGCGCTCTAGTCATTGAGGGCGACTTGCGTCCGACGACCGAAGCGGTCGCGCAGCGCGCTGGTGTCTCTGAGCGTTCAATCTTCCAGCACTTCGTCGATCGAGAGGCGCTGCTGTTAGCGCTCGGTGAGTACCAGCTTGCCCATATCGCCACGATGGTTCGCTCTATTTCGGCCGACGCCTCGCTTGCCCACCGCCTTGACGAGGTGGCCGCCCAACAGGCCAAGATCTGGGAAGAGGTCACTCCCGTTCGCCGGGCCGCAATCTTGACCGAGCCGTTTTCGCCGGCGATCCATCGGGCGCTGGCGTTCTTCCGTTCGACAACACACGACGAGATCGGACGAATCTTTGCCAATGAACTCCTGGCGTTGCAGATAGGCGATCGTCAGATCGTGCACGAGGGGATGACGGCGGTAGCCGAATGGCCATTTTGGGAGAGCTTGCGCGCCCACCAGGGAGTATCGATCGTTGACGCCACCACTACGCTGCGACACAGCCTCGCCGCTATTATCTCGGCCCCTAGCGCAGTCGGGAAAGGATCGCTGTGATCACTATCGGTACCAAGGCCCCAGAGTTCACTCTTCCCGACCAGGATGAGAATTTGGTGACGCTATCGGCACTGGCAGGAGGGCCCGTCGTTATCTACTTCTATCCCAGAGCGGATACTCCGGGATGTACGATTCAAGCCTGCGGAATACGTGACCATCGCGCCGACTACAAGGCCATCGGTGCCACCGTCTTAGGCATCTCTCCCGATCCCGCTAAGAAGATCAAAAAGTTCGACGAGAAGTACGACCTAGGCTTCACGCTATTGGGCGATCAGGACCACTTGGTCTGTGAGTCATATGGGGTTTGGGTGGAGAAGTCGATGTATGGCAAGTCTTACATGGGAGTTGCGCGGGCGACCTTCATTGTTGCGCCTGACGGAAAGGTCGCCCAAGTCATCCCGAAGGTCTCACCCAAGACGCATGACGAGGTCGTTCTTAAGGCGCTCGCCGAGCTCGTTTGAGCGTATTTCCCTTGGACCCAGCTGCGCCGATAGTCTTGCCGCGATGACTTTGCCACTGACAGTCGGGCAGTTTGAGGCCCAAGCAGCCGAGATCCTAAGTGCCGGCTCGCTCGGCTACTACGCGGGAGGGGCCGGGGATGAGATCACTCTTGTCGATAACGTGGCTGCGTGGCAGCGGATAGCTCTGCGGCCGCGCGTTATGGTCGACGTTAGCCAGCGCGACATGAGAACCACGGTCTTGGGACGCCAACGCGCGCACCCTCTGATCGTCGCCCCAACGGCATTCCACAAGCTGGCCACGCCGGAGGGAGAGGTGGCAACGGCCCGCGCGGCGTTGGGCGCACAAGCGACCTACTGTCTCTCTTCACTGGCAACAACTGACGTCACCACGCTTGCCCAGAAGGTACCTGACGCCAACCGCTGGCTCCAGCTTTACGTCTTTAAGGACCGCGGGGTCACGGCCCAGATGGTCGACGCCGCGGTGGCTGGCGGGTATGAGGCGATCGTATTAACCGTGGATATGCCTGAACTCGGGATCCGTGAGCGTGACCTTCATACTGGCTTCGTCATCGATCTTGAGACCGGCGTGCCGCACGTCAGCCAAACCGGTGCCTCAGGGCTTCTAACGATGTCAGAGGTGGTTGGCCTGATCGACCCCAGCTTGACCTGGAGTGACGTTGAGGCGCTGGCCCAGCAGTCGGGCTTGCCGATTTTGGTCAAGGGCATCCTAGAGCCAGCCGATGCGCGGCTAGCGGTTGAGCACGGTGCGGCTGGAGTCGTCGTCTCCAACCACGGAGGCCGCCAGCTAGACGGCGTCTTGTCAGGAGCCGATGCGCTGGCGGGCGTGGTTGATGAGGTCGGTGGTGAGATCGACGTGATCGTCGATGGGGGTATCCGCCGTGGTAGCGACATCCTCAAGGCGCTAGCAATTGGAGCAGCGGCAGTTCAAGTCGGGCGGCCGATCCTCTGGGGCTTAACTGTGGGCGGTGAGGAGGGCGCAAGACGGGTCTTGGAACTGCTGCTTAAGGAGTTTGATAATGCCCTGGCACTGGCCGGCGTGCCTGTCGCCGCCGACCTCAACCGCGACATCGTGATGCCGGCGCCGTGGGTGATCTGACGCTGACGCACGCTCAACGCTGCCGACCGGTGGGTGCTCGCGTACCCTTCCGAGCGTGACCGCACCGCCGCTCGCAAGCAGTTTCGGCTCGTTCTTTAACGCCGTCGATGACTTCTTCTCAAGCCTTGCCGCGCTAGACCCGCTCTCACTGATCGCCGGGCTGTCGTGTTTTTGCATCTATATCTCCACGCGCTCCTACGCCTACTACAACGTTCTGCGGGCCGCCTATCCACAGGAGAATTTCCCATTTTGGAAGATCTGGGGCGCCTACTGGGCGGCTTACGGCTTTAACAACGTTGTGCCGGCACGGGGCGGCGACGTGATGAAGTTGTTCCTAGTTCGCAGCACAGTTCCAAACTCCAGCTATCCGGCGATCGGCTCGAGCTTCTTTGTAGAGGCAGTTTTTGACGCAGTGATGGCGGTTTTTGTCCTTTCTTTCGCCTTCTCTCAGGGTGTCTTTCCAAAGCCGCCGGACTTCTCCAAGCTTCAGGCCTTTGACCTCTCCTACTTCGCATCTCACCTTCGCTTCACGCTGTTCGTGGTGACCGCAGCGATGGTCGCTCTGCTAGGCCTGTTCGCGCTGCTCTCGGTCCGCGTAAAGGCGTTCTGGCAGCGCGTCAAGCAGGGCGTTGTGATCCTGCGCGATCGCCCGCGATTTATACGCGAGGTCTTCGCCGTTCAGTTCGTTGCGTGGCTCTTTCGTTTCGCTGCGTTTTGGTTCTTACTAGATGCCTTCGGGGTGGGCGGATCGGTTACCAACACCCTGCTTGTGCTTGGCGTCAATGCGATCGCGGCGATCGTTCCGTTTACGCCCGGTGGAGCCGGCGTGCAGCAGGCACTGATCGTGCAGGTTTTTTCTGCCACAGCAACCTCGGCAACGGTTGCCGCCTACTCGGTCGGCCAACAGATTGCGATCGGCGCCTTTAGCCTCGCAGTTGGCTTTGGCGCGATTATCTTCGTCTTCCGCTTTCGTTCATTCCGCGAGGTCATCGCTGCGGGCAAGCAGTCGCGGGCCCAGGATGCTGAGCGAGAGGCGGCCGAGCGAGAAGAGCACGCCGCCCAAGCACGCGCCGCGGCGCGCGGGGGCTTCTAGCGAGTAGAGATCCCTAACTCGCGCGGGCTACTGCAGGCCTTGGCGCGCTTCACGCACGAGCGTGACGGCCTCGGGGAAGACGATCGCCATGACCTTGCGGATCTGCTCCGCCTGCTCCTCGGTCGATCCTTGGATGTTGGCGCGGTTGATCGCTGCGACTGTCATGTCAACGGCGAGCTTGATTGCATTGTCGGCCCACTGGAGCTTCTGCTGGCCCTGCATCTGATCGGCGAACTCAGCCATGCGGCGCTGAAGCTCCTCTGGGTCGCCGAAAAGTCCTCCGAATCCTTCGTCCATTCCTTAATGGTAGCGATCGCGCGCAGGGTGGTGGGCAGATGACTCATCTAGGCTTTGGGAGATGTCACGAATAGTCGAAGGCGCGGGAGTCGAGATCGCCTACCAGGAGCGAGGGTCAGGGCCAACCGTGGTCTTGGTTCACGGCGTTGGTGACTGCGGGGAGGGCGGGCAGGCGATTGCGGCCCCTCTTGCATCGCGGGCCCGTGTGGTGACCTATGACCGCAGGGGCTACGGAGGCAGTGGCTCGCCTCAGCCGTACGGGGCGACTACGGTGCAGGAACAGGCTGAGGATTTGGCTGCGTTAATCGAGGCCGTCGGTGTTGCGCCGGTGGTGCTTTGTGGTTTTGACTTTGGAGCGTTGATCTGCCTTGACCTATCCCAGCGCCACCGTGAACTTGTGGCAGGCATGGTGTTAGTCGACCCTCCGGTGTTCGCGTTTGTCGATCAAGCCACCGAGGCGCTCTCTGCTCAGCGGCTGGCTTTAGAGCAGCGTATGCGCGACGACGGTGCGAGCGCCGCGATCGAGGGCCATCTCCGAGATTGCGGATATGACGCTGTCCGATGCGCGCGTGGCGCCTTGACCCCTACAGCCTTCTTCGCCGACTACGCCGGATTGGCAACCCTGGAGATAGTCAGGCGCGATCTGCGTGGCCTAGATATCGCGACGCTGATCCTCAGCACGACCCGAGCCGCTCCCCACGAACGCGCTGCAGCCAAGGCTCTGGCGCCGCTGTTTGGTGAGACCGCTCTTGAGCAGGAGTCAGACGACGTCGTCGGCGCTGTCCTGTCCCTTATTGGGTCGCGTTGAGCCTCCGTGCAAGCTAGGCCACGAGCCACCGTTGCCCGCCTTGTGCCCGCCCGCCGCTAGGATGGGTTGCCCGTGTCGATAGACCAACAACTTCAGTGGGAGAAGCGCTGGCGCACGCCCGCTGTCATCGCTGCGCTCCTCGGCGGCATACTGCCGATGGTTGGAGTGATCGTCAGGCTGCTGCTGGCGCCTGACCAACCTCTTAACAAGGCCGGACAGCTGCTCTACATCGATGATCACGGTCTGGCTTTGATGCTCTCAGTTGTAATCCTCGGGATCGGGGCCCTCGCAGTTGGTGGAACCCTTTACTACCTCTGGGTCGCCACTAAGGCGCGCAAGCCAGAGTTCCCGCCTGCGTCGAAATGGGGCGTAGTTGGCGGCTCTGTTCTCGTCTGTCTTGGTCAGATAATCCTCTATGCCTTGCTGATCTTTAAGTCCTCGACCTACGTCTCTGACGGGGTCTTTGGTTATTCGGCCGCCAGTCAGGCCCAAGGCGACGCACCGGTTGTAGTCGCCTCGACCGCTCAGCTAGTCGGGCAGCTGGGTATGGGCTTTGGCGTTGTGATGATCTGCCTCAGCGCGATGCGCATCGGCCTACTGACCCGCTTCATGGGCGTGCTCGGCGTGATCTCCGGAGTGCTTCTCGTGATTCCGTTGGGTGGCCCGCTTCCGATTGTGCAGACGTTCTGGCTGATTGCGCTGGGATTCCTACTGCTGGGCCGCTGGCCCACGCCAGTACCGGCATGGGAGAGCGGCCTAGCCCAACCGTGGCCCGGTCGCCAGCAGCAGATGGAAGCTCAGGTGGCTGCGAGGGGCGCCAGCGGCAGTGCTCCGCCAGCCGGTGGGCTTCTCGGCGGTTTATTTGGCGCGCGCGCTAAGCCGGCGCTTGGCAGTGGCGATCCACCTACGGGAGCGCCGGTAGCTTTAGGTGATGGTGAAGGTGGAGCCAGCAACGGCATCTCGTCGCCGACTTCAACCAACAAGCGCAAGCGCAAGAAGCACCGCTAGAGGCCGCGTAGAAGCCCTTGGTTTCGACCTACGGCTAGGCTGGGATTGGGACGTCAGGGAGATTGGCTACTGCCGCATCCATGTCGGCCTGGGAGAACTCGGGGTCTTCGAGTGTGCCTGCAAGGTAGGCGTCGTAGGCTGCCAGGTCGAAGTGGCCGTGGCCACACAGATTGAACAGGATCACCCGCTCCTCGCCGGCCTGCTTGGCGGCTTCGGCCTCCTCTATTACTGCGCGGATTGCGTGCGCAGGCTCAGGCGCAGGGATGATTGCCTCTGAACGAGCAAACTGCAGCGCGGCCGCGAAAGTCTCGTTCTGCTTGTAGGCCCTGGCCTCGACTAGTCCAGCCTTGACTAGCCCACAGACCATCGGCGCGTCGCCGTGATAACGCAGTCCGCCTGCGTGGACCGGTGGTGGCACGAAGTCGTGGCCAAGCGTGTACATCGCCATTAGTGGGGTCATGCCAACGGTGTCGCCATAGTCATAGCGGTAGACGCCCTTTGTCAGAGTCGGGCATGCTGCAGGCTCTGCGGCGATGAACCTAGTCTTTTCGCCGTCGCGCAGATTTCGCCGCACGAATGGGAATGTGATTCCGGCGAAGTTCGACCCGCCGCCAACGCAAGCCACGACGACATCAGGGTACTCGCCGGCCATCTCGAGCTGGGCAATCGCCTCCTGCCCGATGATCGTCTGGTGTAGCAGCACGTGGTTGAGAACAGAGCCCAGCGCGTAGTTGCAATCTGGGTCTTGGGCGGCAACTTCAACCGCCTCGGAAATCGCGATGCCCAGCGATCCTGTCGGATGTGAGGCTTGAGAGTTGCCGGCTTCGGTGAGCGTGCTGGGCGAGCGATGAACTGTCGCTCCCCAACTTTGCATCATCGAACGACGGTACGGCTTTTGGTCGTAGCTGGAACCGACCATGAAGACCTCGCACTCAAGTCCGAACATGCCGCAGGCGAAGGCTAGCGACGAGCCCCACTGGCCCGCTCCAGTTTCGGTCGAGAGCTTCTTGATCCCGGCCTTGGCGTTCTCGTAGGCCTGAGGGATGGCGGTGTTGGGCTTGTGCGATCCCGCCGGCGAGCCGCCTTCGTATTTGTAGTAGATGTGGGCCGGCGTATCGAGAGCCTTCTCTAGTCGCCGCGCACGAAAGAGTGGCGTTGGACGCCAGATCTTGTAGGCATCGCGGACCTCCTCGGGGATTTCGATCTCAGGCTCCATTGAGACCTCTTGCTCGATCAATCCCATCGGGAAGATCGGTGTGAGATCGGCCGGTCCGGCTGGCTCCAGCGTCGCTGGGCTCAGCGGTGGCAGCGGTTCACCGGGGAGATCGGGAAGCAGGTTGACCCAATGGGTCGGAATGTCGCGCTCTGAGAGTAGGTACTTGACGGTGTCGTCGGACATTGGATCTCCTAGTCGTTCTTCTCTGGGCGAGGCAGTGATTATAAGGCGCTGGCAGTTCCTCTTTTGCCGCCGCGAACCGTTGCGCGCCCGCTTAGCTAAACAGAAATACGGGCTGGCTGAGTCGACAAGGCAGATGAACATAATTGGCGCACGTGAGTTTCTAAGTGAGGTGATCGATGTCCGCGCCTAATGGTGTCGGCGATTCACTGAGAGACGGACCACTGCAGGGAATCCGCGTGGTCGAGTTTGGTCAGCTGATTGCTGGGCCCTATGTGGGTACTCTGCTCGGCGATTTCGGTGCCCAAGTCATCAAGGTGGAACTTCCTGGTAGCGGAGATCCGATGCGCGCCTGGGGGCGCCTGCGCCACAATGATCATTCGCTGTGGTGGGCTGTGGTGGCACGCAACAAGCGTTCAGCGACACTTAACCTGCGGACCGAGCGCGGTCAAGCGCTGGCGAGAAAGCTCTGCGCGGCGGCCGATGTCATCGTAGAAAACTTCAGACCAGGAACGATGGAGGGCTGGGGCTTAGGCCCCGAGGATGTATTCGCTGGCAACCCCAACTGCATCTACGCTCGTGTCACGGGCTATGGCCAGACTGGCCGATACCGTGACCGGCCTGGCTTCGCGTCGGCGGGTGAAGCAATTGG